>NZ_QCZK02000035.1 GCF_003347595.2 Botryobacter ruber
CTCTATCTCTGCTTTTGAAAAAACACCTCTTAATCAACTACTTAACAACACACAAATACAAATGCCGGAAAATAACATTTGTAACCAATTGAAAACCTTTTAATTATACTTGGACACTAATGAAGTTAAATACGCTTGCTTTGGCGAATAGCCTGTGGAGTGTGTCGAATGATTTGCTTTGATAAAAAAATAGAGAAAATTTTAACAAACAGGTTATGAAAAGAAATGTGTATTTAATTTTGTTTATTGGACTTTTTGCTTTCAGTTGTAAAGACCAACCTTTAATACATACGGATTGTGTTCGTGGTAAATATATTGGTGAATATTGTGAGGGAGTTGTTATCCAAATTCCAGATGATCATAAGATTGGTAAAGAATGGAAAAGTACTTACAGCAGTGAAACTTACAAAAATTCTGTAGTAGCAAGTATAGATTCATTATTAGCAAAATCATTAGGTAATCCCAACTCTTATTTCTCACCAGATTCTGTGTTTTATTTTAAATATAAAGATGGTGGCTATCCAAGAAAACAATATAATGTATGTGAGCCTTCGGCATTTATAACAATTACTTTCATCTCAAAAAACTCTTGTGTAACAAATGAAGGTAAGTAATTTTATCCCAACACTTCTATTGTGCTTTTTGTTTGCTTCAATTGCACATGGACAGATCAAAAATCAATTTATCAAGCCAAGTCAAGCTCTAAAACATGGAGTGATGTTAAGTAAGGCTATAGATGTTGACTTCGATTTTTTAAAGGTTGCATCAAAATTGAATGTTCAGGACACAACTGAATTGATGTTTAATTTCAAAAATAGCAAATAATAACAGGTTCTGTACCATAACTCACTGTTTAATTTTATCAACCAGAATCTTTAAAAATACTATAATACACCGAATAATGGCTCAATTTTTTGAAATTCGTACTTTAGATGTTTTCAAAATTGGCTTTAACGAGTGTATGAGTTGTACTTTTATAGACTGCGAAAGAACTTGCCGGAATTTGAAATAATAACTTCGCTGCAGAAGCCACCACACCTGCTCCTTATTTACTATTTACGTAGTTGTGTCGTTTTATATAAATGTGTTCAAGCTGGTGAAAATAGGTAAACAATGATGATGTATTAAATTGTATATAGAAAATTTTTAAAGTACATAATATGAAATTCATAATAAATTGTTTCTGGCTTTTTTTTCTGTATAATAGCAATATCATGCAAAAATAAAGAAGTGGTTCCGGATAATGAAATTAACTTAAGAGAAGGCTATATTATCGGATTTAACCAGTGTACTGCGCTCAAAGAATCTTTCGATGGAAAAGGCTTTGTGCTTGTAACAAATGATTTCAGAGATACTTTACTGGCATACAATCTGCCGGATACACTTTATAATTTCCCGCCATCCCACTTTGCGACCTATGGATACTCATTCCTATTTCCCGAGGCCGTAAGATTGAATTACAAAGTTTACTTTAGTTATAGAATCCTAAAAGAGAACGAAAAATACTATCCTCTTACAATGTGCCATTTTTATGATTATGATATATCATGGTGTTTTCGACAAATTAAGATACTGAATATTCATAAGTAAGTGGAGGTGTGAACCTATTTTCAATTGCCAATATAATGCCAACTTAGAGTTATGTCCACCCCATTCAATATCATATTGGGTTATATATGGTTAGCGCTTACGCAAAGTCATTTTTGCTACGTCTTATGACCAATAGGTTAAACTCTAAATTTGATACTTCACGCTTAATTACACTCCTAAAGGAGGTGCGCTAAAATTCCATTAGTAGCTCTACTTAAATGAAGCTGTACTACACTGTTTTACGTTAAGAAGCAACAGCACGAAGAATAGTATAATCACGGACACCTAAACAATGTTACACCCCCGGCTCACCAGAAACGCCTTTCTCTACCTGAGCAGCTGCCTGTTGCTGCTGGGCTGCAGTCCGCAAAGAGGAATAGCTGATAGGAGTGCTGTAACACAGGGCGTGCAGCAAACAGCACAACAGCCATACGATTTCTCGCCAGTTACCCGCAAGGTGCAGGGCTGGGTAGACAACGGCTACTACACCGGCGCATCGCTAGTCGTGGTGAAGGACGAGCAGTTGGTGTACGAAATTACTTCGGTAATTTTACCCCCGAAAGCCGTCGCCTACATCGCTTTGGCCGGAAAGTGGCTGACAGCTGCCATCATTGCCACTTTAGTAGACGAAGGCAAACTCTCCTGGGATGATAAAGTAGTAAATTATATCAATGTTTTTTTAAATATTGGATATTGATACTTGGATTGTTTTTGTATTTAGCGAGAATAAATTTATGAAAGCATCTTGTTTATATACAAGTTCATTTATTATACAATTACTACCCTACCCTTTTTAGCCCTATGAAACACTTACTACACCTCCTCCTGGTGCTGCTGGTAGCCAGCGCCTGCGAAAAGAAGCATGAAAACGAAATTGACAAGCTGCCACCCGCCACACAGGCAGGTAAGATGAAGATTGGCGCACTGGTGAACGGTAAGGCATGGGTGCCCAACAACGTAGGTCTGGCCGGACCGGATGTGCAGGCCTGGTACGAGTACATCAATAACCCGGCCCGGCAAGGTTACTTTCTTGGAATAGCAGGGAGTATGAGAACGAAAGAACATCTAGAGGGGCTCAATATGAACTCCAACAACAAAGTTATCGAAGAGGGGAAGTCCTATGTGTTACGGAGTTGCAAAGATGAAGGAGAGATATGTGGAGCTTTTGCCATTATTAAAGGTGGAGTAATAAACGAGTATCGTACCGACAGCATCCACCAAGGTGGATTGCACATTACCCGTTTCGACGATAATAGCCAAATTATCGCGGGCACCTTCTGGTTCGATGCCGTGAACGCCGATGGGGAGAAAGTAGAGGTGCGCGAGGGGCGGTTCGATATCCGCTTTACTAAGTAATATTTTTAATCAGTACTTTATATTTATCCTATGAGAAAAAATTTAATACTATTCCTGTTTCTCTTTCTGCTCTTCTCTTGTAGTCATAGTGGAACAATACACTAATCCTCTGATTAAATGCAGTTAAAGTAATCTTACTAAAAAAATGCTTAAGTCATACGGTTTACCTTGAATCTTATTTTAATTATAAAATAATCAATTTTATGAACAAAAAGTTAATGTGCCTGATAATGATATTCCTGCTCGCAACCAGTTGTAAGACAGAGGAACCTATTATGCAAATAGCTTGTGGACAAAGCTGTAAGGATGAAGTATTAGCAGAAACAATCATCAATAAGCAAGGAAAAATTGTTATTGTTAATGATGTCTTTTGTATTACAACAGACTCAGCTAGTTTAAACAGAGGTGGATATATTGTTGGATCTGAAAATATTTTGGTGCCATGCAATCTCAGTGACGACTATAAAGTTAGTGAATTGAAAGTAATTATTAGTGGACAAAAAAGCAGTTGTTGCAACCTGGTGACCTTACCTGTTTTAAGAACAAGTTTTGGTTGTAAATTCGAAGTTACATCTATCAAGAAACTATAACATACTGAAAAATTAAATATTAAAAGTTCTTTCTCCTCTGAAACAATATGTGGAGGGCAAACCTGGGGAGTAAATGCCATCTACTGGGATGATTATGGCAATTACTCAAATGCCACATATAATATTCAGTTTGAAGTAGAGCCGGGGAATGACTACGGTGTTACCAGTGGAGGGCATAATTATTTCGGTATAACACCCAACTACTACTTCAGTGGAACCTTGCAGATTCCAGTCCGGATTTATCTGGATAATTGTGGCTATGGGGAAACCTTCTATGTAAATATAGAAGTTCAGCCTTCTTGGAACTGCTATGGCTACTATTACACCGCCACACCAAACCCCGCAGAGGACGAACTTGTAGTATCTTATCAGCAGGAGGCTGATGGTGCTGTTACGGAAGACACAAAAGCACAGCAGTTTGAAGTGACACTTTATGACGAAAAGGGTAAAGCTGTACGCAGGGGAAAAAATGCGAGCAAAGTGAATAAAGTTGTACTTGATACACGCACCCTGCCAAACGGCACCTATATCCTGCATATAACAGACGAGAAGGAAACGATAAAAAGACAAAATCTCATCCAGCATCAATAGCTCTGAAGTTGCACAGATTATTGTTACAGCAGCCGGTAAGAAAAGAACTACTTTCTTGCCGGCTGCTTTATCTTTCAAGATTGCTGAAGTTCGCTGTTCTTTTCTTTTACAGCCGCAATCTACCACGTTCAATCATATTTTTTATTTCTGGTTTGTCCAAACTAAACGTTTAGTAGCTCTACTTAAATGAAGCTGTTATACACTGCATTACGTTAAGAAGCAGCAGCACGAAGAACAGTTAAATCACGACACCTGAAACAATGTTACACCCCCGGCTCACCAGAAATGCCTTCCTCTATCTGAGCAGCTGCCTGTTGCTACTGGGCTGCAGTCCCCAAAGAGGAGTGACTGATAGGGGTACTGTAACACAGGTCGTAGAGCAAACGCTGCAGCAGCCATACGACTTCTCGCCTGTTACCCGCAAGGTGCAGGGCTGGGTAGATAACGGCTACTACACCGGCGCATCGCTCATCGTGGTAAAGGACGACCAGGTGGTGTACGAAAACTACTTCGGTAACTACACCCCCGAAACCGTAGTCTACATCGCCTCGGCCGGAAAGTGGCTGGCAGCTGCCACCATTGCCGCTGTAGTAGATGAAGGCAAACTCTCCTGGGAAGATAAAGTAGAAAAATGGCTGCCCGAGTTTAAAGACCAGAAGGGGCAGGCCACGCTCCGGCAGTTACTCTCGCACACCGCTGGCTACCCCGATTACCAGCCTAAAGGAAACCAGCCGGACAATTACCAGACCCTGAAGGAATCGGTGGCGCATATCGTCAGCCTGCCCGCCGACACCCTGCCCGGCACCAGGTTTAAATATGGCGGACTGGCTATGCAGGTGGCCGGACGGATGGCAGAGCTGGCAACCGGTCAGGACTGGGAAAGCATTTTCCAAGAGAAAATGGCCCGGCCGCTGAACATGCCCCACACGCACTTTACCCCCGTAGACCCTACACCCGGGCACAACCCGATGCTGGGCGGCGGCGCCCGCTCCGATATAAAAGGATACCTGAACTTTCTCTCCATGCTCACGCACGACGGGGAATTTCAGGGCAAAAGAATTCTTTCTAAAAAAGCGATACAGGAACTACAGGCTGACCAGGTACAAAACGCGAAAGTAGCCGCAGGAGAATATGTCGCCAATGCCCGTGCAACCGACCGAACAGACATTTACGGGCTGGGGAACTGGCGCGAAGAAGTAAATGCAGCAGGAGAACCCATGCTGCTTAGCAGTCCCAGCTGGGCCGGCGCTTATCCCTGGATCGATAAAAAGAACAACGTGTACGGTTTCTTCCTCACGCGCGTCGCCTCACAGAAAGACGGTTTCAGCTCCTTTTACGCCAGCCCGGTGCTGCCGCTGCTGGTGCGGGATGTGCTGCAAAGAGCGCAGGACAGCAGCATAGTTAGGAGTGGCTGGGTGAGCGTAGGCGATGCCAAGCTGTACTACGAAGAAGCCGGTCAAGGCGAGCCGCTCATCCTGCTGCACGGCCACTCCCTCAACCGCACCATGTGGGACAAGCAGTTTTTTGAGCTGGCTAAAAATTACCGCGTCATCCGCTACGACATGCGCGGCTATGGCTGGTCCGACGACCCTGTAGAAGACGTCCCCTTCACCCATGCCGGTGATTTAACCCGCCTCATGCAGCACCACAAAATCGAAAAGGCGCACCTGGTCGGCCTGTCGCTGGGGTCCTATGTGGGCACTGATATGCTGGCGCTGCACCCGAAGAAGCTGCTCTCCCTGACGGCAGCCAGCGGCATCTACTACCACTTTACCGGCTCCGACCAACCCATTACGGAGGCAGAGCGGCAAAAGCGGCAGGAGCAGATAAAAGCTTACAAAAAGAATGGCATTGACGTAAACAAGTGGGAGTGGTTTCAGGCCCTGATGCGCTCCGGCGGCTCCCGGAAAGAAGAGATGCGCCGTCCGCTCTGGGACATGATTTACAAGTGGAAAGCCTGGCAGCCTCTGCACATAGAGCCACGCCTGCTCCTGGGTAACGCTGTCGTGCCAAAACTAAAACAGCAGCAAATAAAGGTTCCCGTTTTGGTACTGATAGGCGAACTCGACGGCGGTCCCGGGCGGAGCGCTACATCAGAAGCCGAGGCAAAAGACCTGTTTCCGAACGCAAAAATAATTTTGCTGAAAGATGCCGGTCATATGTCCAATATGGAGGCACCAGAGGCTTTTACTAAAGAGGTGACCAGCTTTCTGGCCACAGTTAAGAAAGAGATTTGAAGAACCCGACATACATGAACTTGATTCCCCGAAACAAACGCATGAAACCCTGGAAAAGTCTTTTGCTTGGTGCAGCCCTCCTGTCGGCCTGCCAGCAGCAGAGTGGCGACACCGTTTCCTTCACCGTCAAGAACAACCTCGACCTGGACCGTACCGCCGAAACAGTAAGCGTGCCTGCCAATAAGGTATCTAAACTGTTGCAGGAATACGGTGCAGAAAACCTGCTCATAAAAGATGACGCTACTGACAGCCTGCTCGTTACTCAGGCTATCGACAACGACCAGGACGGCACCATAGATGTAATCCTTTTCCAGGCAAGCCTCAAAGCCAACGAAGAAAAGAAGTTTACGATAGAAGGAGCCAAAGACGGAGCCGCCAGGCAACCCAAAAGCAAACTGACTACCTACAGCCGCTTCGTGCCCGAACGCACCGACGACTATACCTGGGAGAACGACCGTGTTGCCTTCCGTACTTACGGCCCTGTGGCGCAGCAGTTGGTAGAAGAAGGTAAAGAAGGCGGCACCCTCACCAGCGGCATGGACGCCTGGCTGAAGCGTGTGGACTATCCCATCATCAACAACTGGTACAAAAAGAATGAACCGGAGCCAGGCTACTATCACATCGACCACGGCGAAGGCTACGATCCTTACCACGTGGGCGCGAGCAGGGGCATCGGCGGCATCGGTGTGCTGGAAGGTGACACGCTCTATGTTTCCAGAAACTTTACAGGTTACAAAACGATTGCTGAAGGTCCCATACGTACCATGTTTGAGCTGACCTACGCCCCTTGGCAGGTCAATGGCCGCACCATTCAGGAAAAAAAACGCATCAGCCTGGACCTGGGCAGTAACCTGACGCGCTTCGAGAGTCAGTTGCAGAGCGACCAGCCTGTGCCCAACTACACCATCGGCATCACGCTGCACGATAAAAAAGGAGAAGTAAAAGGCAATCCGGAGCAGGGTTGGTTCCGCTACTGGGAGCCCATGGATGACTCCTTCCTGGGAACAGGCGTTGTGCTGGTTCCGTCTGCCGTGCAAAGTTTTAAAGACCACCGGGTAGACACCAAAGACCAGAGCCACCTCTACGTTATCACCAAACCGGCCAACGACAAGCTGGTGTATTATGCAGGTTTTGGCTGGGAGAAGAGCGGACAATTTACCACCAAGGAAGCTTGGGACCAGTACCTGGCAAGTTTTGCCAAACGTGTCGCTTCGCCGTTAGAAGTAAGATTTTGAGAGAAAGAATAAGTTCAGCATACTGTACTATGGACAATTTTAATTTAGATAACCTCTGGGGTATCGACATGGGGGGCACCAAGATGGAGGGCGTTATTCTTAAGTCAGCACTGGAGCCCGTTGTCATTTTCCGGGACAGGGTTCCGACCGAGGCAGACAAAGGATACGAGCACATTATGGGCCAGGTGAAGAAACTGGTGGATAAAATGATGCTGGCCGCCGGCTACAAACCTGATAGAATAGGCATGGGTACACCAGGCATCAATGTCCCATCATTAGGTATAATGAAAAATTGCAACGCCACCGCCCTGAACGGAAAGCCCTTTAAAGCGGACCTGGAGCGCTTGCTTGGAATAAGGCTGGAGATGGCAAACGACGCCAACTGCTTTGCCCTGGCAGAAACACAGCTGGGCGTGGTAAAACAACAATACCCGGAAGCGAAGGTGGTGTTCGGTATCATCCTGGGTACAGGCGTAGGCGGCGGTGTGGTCGTAAACGGGCATGTGCTATCCGGTCACCATGGCATCGGAGGGGAGTGGGGACATAATTACCTGACCGATTTTGAAGGAAAACAATGCTTCTGCGGCAAGGTGGGGTGCAACGAAAGCATTCTGGCAGGTCCTGCGCTCGAAGGCTATTATTCCGACCTGACAGGGCAAAAGCGTAGTCTGAAAGAAATAGCTGCTTGGGCAGACGACGGTACCGATGAAGCCGCCACTAAGACCATGAAGCGGCTCACCGAAGGCTTTGGTTTGGCCTTGAGTGTGGTAGTCAATATCCTGGACCCGGATGTAATTGTGGTGGGCGGAGGAGTTGGTAACATTGACCGAATTTACACCGAAGGTGTAGCCGAAGTGCAGAAGCACGTCTTCGACCATGTGTTCGAAGCCCCCGTGGTGAAGCCATCGCTGGGCGACAGTGCCGGTGTATTCGGAGCGGCCTTCCTGGTAGCCGAGCCCCTGCATGCGGTTTATTAAGGCTTCTTATTCAAGATATTGTAATTATCCATAACAAACAAAGCAACAATGAGTATTCTCAACCAATTTGAACTTAAAGGTAAAACCGCCCTGGTAACAGGAAGCGACACAGGCTTGGGTCAGGCCATGGCTATTGCGCTGGCAGAAGCAGGTGCCGATATAGTAGGTGCCTCTAACGTGGAAGCCATAAAAGGGGGCGACACCGAAAAAGCTGTCCTGGAGGTGGGCCGGAAGTTTACCGGATATGTAGTTGATATCTCTAACCGCGAAGGCTTGTACAGCTTTATTAATGATGTAAAAGCCAATCATACTATTGATATCCTGGTAAACAACGCCGGTATGATTCTGCGCAAGCCAGTGGCCGAGCACCCGGACGAGTGGTGGGATAAAGTAATCTCAGTAAACCTGGATGCCCAGTTTATCATCACCCGCGAATTTGGAAGAGACATGACAGAAAGAGGCAGCGGTAAAATTATCTTCACCTGCTCCCTGCTCAGCTTTCAGGGCGGTATTAATGTACCGGGTTACACTGCCAGCAAATCGGCAGTGGCTGGTCTGGTAAAAGCATTTGCCAATGAATGGGGTTCTAAAGGCGTGAATGTAAATGGTATTGCTCCCGGCTACATTGCCACCAACAACACCGAAGCCCTGCGTGCCGACCCGGAACGTTCCAATGCCATACTTAGTCGCATCCCTGCCGGTCGCTGGGGGGAGCCAAAAGACTTTAAAGGCCCGGTTGTATTTCTTGCATCAGAAGCAGGCGCTTACGTGAACGGTGCTATATTGCTGGTAGACGGCGGCTGGATGGCCCGCTAGTACTGGCGCTATCGAAACAGTATTAGTTAAGAATTCCCGGCAATATTTTCTCCCCCGCAACGGTAGGAGGTATCAGTTAAATTTAAGCACTTAAATGAATTATCTTAACAGGATTGCTTTTGCTGTTTTTACAGGTGTAGTAGGTTTAACTAACCTCGTATCCTGCAAAACAGCAGATGCACCTTCCGACGTTACAAATGCTGTAGCAACTACAGCTGCAGGCGCCACAAATAGGTATGTATCCGAAGTCTGGGTAGCGGACCAGGGAGACGGGACTTACAAAAACCCCATTGTCTATGCCGATTATTCCGACCCGGATGTGATCAGGGTTGGAGACGATTACTTTATGACAGCATCCAGTTTCAACAACATGCCCGGCCTGCCTATCCTGCACTCCAGAGACCTCGTGAACTGGACGCTGATTAACCATGCCGTCAAAAAACAGATTCCTTCTGATTTCTTCGATACGCCTAGACACGGCTATGGCGTTTGGGCTCCGGCCATTCGGCATCATAAAGGGGATTTTTACATTTACTGGGGAGACCCAGACCATGGCATTTATATGGTCAAGACCAAAGACCCCACCGGAGACTGGGAGAAGCCGGTGCTGGTGCTGGCGGGCAAAGGTATGATTGACCCCTGCCCGTTCTGGGACAAAGACGGAAAAGCTTATCTGACAATAGCATGGGCCGCAAGCCGTGCCGGTATGAACAGCCTGCTCACCATGTACAGAATGAGCAGCGACGGTACAGAAGTTTTAGACGAAGGCAAAAACATCTTCTCCGGTCATGACTACCACCATACCGTGGAAGGCCCTAAAATATACAAGCGCAACGGCTATTATTATCTCTTCTCGCCTGCGGGGGGAGTGGCTACCGGCTGGCAACTGGTGTTGCGCGCCAGGAACATCTATGGACCCTACGAGGAGAAGGTAGTGCTGGAGCAGGGAAGCACACAAATTAATGGCCCGCATCAGGGTGCCTGGGTCGATACCAAAACAGGCGAAGACTGGTTTATCCATTTCCAGGATTTGGGAGCGTACGGCCGTATCCTGCACCTGCAACCCGTGAAGTGGGTAAACGATTGGCCTGTTATGGGCGAAGACAAAGACGGCAACGGTATCGGCGAACCTGTGGCCACCTATAAAAAGCCAAATGTAGGAAGGTCATATCCCATAGCCACACCATCCGAAACAGATGAGTTTAATTCTGATACACTGGGCCTGCAGTGGCAATGGCAGGCAAACCCTAAAGTAACCTGGAGCGCTTTGCTTCCCGGTAACGAATTCCTGCGCCTGTTTGCGATGCCCATGCCAGCTGATGCCACCAACCTGTGGCCGGTACCAAACCTGCTGCTGCAGAAATTTCCTGCCCCTGACTTTACAGCCACCACCAAAGTAGAGTTGAACATTGAGTGGGATGTGTGGCAGACTAAGAAAGCAGGACTACTCGTAATGGGCAACGACTATTCTTACCTGTCTATTACCAAAAGCGAACAAGGGTACCAAGTGTCGCAGGTGGCATGCCTGGAGGCACTAAACAATGGCAAAGAAGTGGTGATAGCCTCTCAACCCTTAAAAGGTAAAGAGGTGTACCTGCGGGTACAGGTCAAATCCCCCGAAGCCACCTATAACTTTAGCTACAGCGAGGATGGCATCACTTATAAATCCATAGGCAAAGCCATGAAAGCACAGCCGGACAAATGGATTGGAGCCAAAGTCGGTATTTTCTGCACCAGCAGCCCTGATGTCCGGACTGGCGGCTACGCTGACTTTGACTGGTTCCGGATTACGAAGTAAAACGAGGAGCAGTGGCTTTGTTGGGTGGTGCAGCAGAATTTTTAGTGCAATAGCGCCTGTCACCATAGTTACTATCCAGCTTAATTATTAGGTGGGGACAAATAAAAAATTAGACAATACTATACATCACCTATTTAGCACTATTATAAAATGACAACAGAAAACGGGAAAGAAGTCTTGTTCAAGGAAATTGAACAGCGCTTAGCTTCACAGGGTTTTCAGATAGATAAGAAGGACCAGACACGTCCGTGGGGAGGTTTCTTCGTGATAAACGAAGACCAGGCACAGCAGTTCGCCGATACATATTTCGATGGCTTGTCGGTAGACAACCTGCGGATATCTGGAAAACTCAGCCCAAAAATTCTGGTAGTGGCACCCAACAAAAGATTGTCGTGGCAGTACCACCACCGCCGTGCCGAAATCTGGAAAGCTGTACAGGGAACGGTGGGCGTCGTTACCAGCGATACTAACGAAGAAGGGGAAACAAAGGTACTAAATCCCGGTGACCTGATAACACTGCAGCAGGGTGAACGCCACCGATTAGTGGGTCTGCAGGAGTGGGGGGTATTGGCAGAGATATGGCAGCATACCGATGCCGAACATCCTTCGGACGAAGAAGATATTGTGCGGGTGCAGGATGATTTTGGCAGGTAATACCAAACTGATTTTCCTGTCAAAGGTCTTTGGTAGCTAAAACTTGATGAAATTTTTAGTTGCTTGTCGTTCTTTAAGTATTGAATTTCAAGGCTTTTTTGTTAATTTTGAATGGAGAAAATACTACTGTTTGAGTGAGGGTGAAAATTCGGTTACCCAAGCATTAGATATATAAAAGATATCTGGAAATCAAATATTTACGGAGGTTGGAGAAATCCCTCCCTCTCTGCTGGTAATGATACCAAAAACAGCTAAAAGCCTGCAAATCAAATGATTGCAGGCTTTTTTGTTTTTAAAACTCTACCAAATTATTCGATTTTTCGCAAAGAAAAGGTGAGTGATTCGGTGAGTCATTTAAGGGTTATTCTTTACTCACCAGATTTTACATAACCATCTGATTTACAAGATGTACAATAGCTGTACATCTTGACTACAGGTGACTGCAAAGCTACATTTGTTTAACTTTAAAGGTCACTATTATGAGAGTCAATTTCAGCCTTCTCTTCTACCTGAAGAAGCCCAAAAACTATCAAACAGGCCCGGTGCCTGTTTACCTGAGAATTACCATAGCCGGAAAGCGTGCCGAAGTGGCAACCGGTAGAGAATGTGAGCCTGCTAGATGGAATGCCGCTGCCGGACGAGCCTCCGGTACAAAAGAAGCAGGTAAGGCTCTAAACGCATACTTGGGAATTATGCAAATGAAGGTGTAATTGGCATACCGGGAGCAGTTGGAAGCTGATGAACTTGTTATAAATGATAATCTCAAGAGAGTAATGGCCTTGGTAAAGGGGAGTAGGCATAGTTAATACTGCAACAGTTTCCTTGAGAGATCTTATAGGCCGTCACAGCTTCGTTGAGCACCAGTTCTTCCGGCTGATAGGGTGTCTGTAATCCAATGCAAATTGTCTCCTTTTCCTGTTGTGCCAGATTCCCAAGCATTAAATTATAGCCGACTGGGTAGTACTTCGATTTGGTAGGAGCCATGATAAATCAGAAAAGTTTTTTGTTTTTAAAAGCTTTCTGTCATTGCATCGTTCCTGCTTTATCCTTGCGGCTCATAATCTGTGATTCGGGCTTATCTTTCAATTCTTCTGCTACCTTTTTTACTGAATCATGGGTATAAGGTAGCTCCAAGGCCATCTTAAGGATTCAACAAACAACCTCATCTGGAGCTAACAGAATGACAGAATTTAGTAGTTTAGAGAAAATTTAAACATGCTCTAAAAATAGTACAGCATTGCCTCCTCGGCCTCCGGAAAAATTTAGTTTACTTTCACCTTAAAAAGCTTTTAAAAGTTTTACGAGGTGAAGGAAACCATCCTAATTGAAAAGTCTGTTAATCCGGTGGCCAGAGGCCAGAGATAAAAGTTATGGGTACACTCCCTGATAGATGAGAGGCTGCAACTAAACGTTAACGAAAAAGCTGAAGTTATTTAACCGTAGCAACTAACTGTGCTTTGTGCTCTACCTGGCCCAGCACCCATTCACCTATTTGCAGGCCTTGGGTACGACCGTTGTCAATAGCATCCATAAAGTGGATACCTCCATAATAACGGGAAATACCAGCTTCAATGGCCGCTTCCTGAAACGAATTAAATGTTCGGGCAGGAAAACCAAAACGCTCTTCCACGGTATCGGTGTATTTAAAGTTATCACCAAAATAATAACTTAAAATAACCGCAGAAGCAGCAGAAATGGTGGAATGGCCACTTAAATATTCCGGGAAAGGCGGGGTTTGTAGGAGTGGCCGGTACGTAGGATCTATATATTTCCGGATAGCTGTTTCGGGGCGAACCCGGTTGCTCCGATATTTCTCATCCCAGCAAGCTATAAACCCATCCAGGAGAGCTATAGAAACCATGGTATGTACTTTCATGGCTTTGGCAAAACCTGCTTTGGCGTCTTTGCACGCGATGCCGGTTATGCCTAACCAATGCGCACCCGGTGATATCTTTTTACGGCCTGCCATCAGGTGACCGTTATCTTGCAAGGCAAATGGGTTGCAGTCCCAGAAGGCGGCAATGACCTGGTGTTCCTCCGGTAAATTTCTGGTATCATCATATCCTTTTTGCATCATTTTAAAAAAGACAGAATTTTTATTTGTAGAGAATGCAATGGGCGGTGCCGGCATAAATTGGATGCAGGTATCCAGGGTAAGGGTGCGGACAGTATTAAAGTTAGGCTCTACGGGAGCAAAATAACCGGGGGGAGTAGGATACCAGGCTCCTTCTGTTTCTTGCGGAATATACCGGGGGTAATTACTGATGCGGTTATATTTATCAGCTTTGGCATAAGCCAGAATGTCTTTGCTAATCGTTTGCGCATAAGTCAGGGAATTAGCGATAACCTGTTCATCCAGGCCTTCGCGGCGGCAAGAGTCTAAAAACTTTACTTCAAAGGAATCTAATAAAACACCTGATGGTTGCATTTTTTTAGCAGTTTCCAGCATGGCCAACAAGGAACTTAATTCAGGGGAG
Source organism: Botryobacter ruber (assembly GCF_003347595.2). GTDB lineage: Bacteria > Bacteroidota > Bacteroidia > Cytophagales > Hymenobacteraceae > Pontibacter > Pontibacter ruber_A. The sequence goes on from NZ_QCZK02000035.1 coordinate 14,322, forward strand.
TAATTCGTTATTCCCTGCGGTTTTTGAATCTGGGGGTAGTTATTCAGCAGACCGTACATACTTTTATAGGTACTGTCGTTCTGAGAAACCACCTCGTAACCGGCAAGGGTTGCATAAGAAAAAAAGCGGGCAGCTAGGGGCGGATTGGTAACATCATTCACCATCAGGTCTGTCATTTGATCTATAACCTGAGTAATTTGTGCGGTACTAAAGTCCAGGTTTTTTTTTGTTTGTTTTCCCGGAGAGAAACAACTTACAAGAGCAGTTAAAATAAAAATGATGGGTAAAAATTTTCTCATTACTTTAATTTATATGCTTTTACAGACTGTTGATTCAACCCAAATAAAACGCTGTTGTTAACAGGCAAAATACTCCTTACATCTCCAAACACCCGGAAGCCAGATTCGTTTTGCGGTACATATTTAAAATTCCCCTTGCCATCGCCTTGTAACAGTATACCGTAATTGGCATCTGTTTTACCAAACCGTAAGCGGGATTTATTTATATTGCCGCCTATGAGCACATCCGGCGCACCATCTTTATTATAATCCAGTACAGCTGTAGCAAATACCGGCGCGTATTGCACCGGCAAAGGTAGCGGCTTTTCTATAAACTTCCCATTGCTACTGCCTTGGAAATAAGCTGTTTGTAAGTGATTAGCAGACAAATGGTTCGCCCCTTTTAGTTCCTCTGGTTTAAATATTTCTTTAAGGGTAGCACTGGCATAACTGTTGTAATCCCGGAACCGGGTGCGCATGTTGCTCATCTGATCGAATAATTCGTCGCGGGTAACGTAAGGGTAACTTTTGCCCTGGATGTAAAAACAAAGAATAGGGTCTATAGCGCCATTATCATCAAAATCTTTATAATATAATTCGGCGGGTTCCTTATCGGAGGCCTTGCATTGGGAATTTAGCCCCAGGTTCCCTATAATTAAATCAGGGTGTTGATCCTGGTTAAAATCGCCTATGGTTAGTTTATTCCACCAGCCATTGTATTTCTTTGCAAAGTAGGCCTGGGTATTATCCGTTAACTTGCCGTTGTTGTTTGCAAATACCGTTACCGGCATCCATTCTCCTACTACAATTAGTTCTGCTTTAGAATCGTTGTTTAAGTCGTACCAGGCGGCATCGGTAACCATACCCGGGTTTTTTAAAGCTGGGGCTACGGCGGCGGTGTTATCAGTAAATTGGCCTTTTCCGTTGTTGAGCAAAACATAACTGCGGGGGGCTTCCGGGTATCGGCCCGGAATAACGCGGCCACCTACAAACAAATCCAATGCACCATCGCCATTAATATCTGTAGCCCGTACGCAGCTGGTACTGGTTAACATAGCAGGTAAAGAGTCGGGGCTTTTCTTAAAATTGCCTTTGCCATCGTTTAAATACAGCCGATCCTGCAGGGCCGGATCCTTGGGCATAAAATTGTGATACCCGCCACTGGTTACATATAAATCAAGTGCCTTATCATTGTTGGCATCAAAGAAAAGAGCATCGGTGTCCTCGGCGTTTTTATCTGCCTCAAAAGCGGCCGCTGATATTTGGATAAATTTCCCATTTTTTCCTTGCAGGTAAAGGCTCCCGGCCTGGCCAGCTGCCCCACCGGCAAATATATCTTCCAGGCCATCGCCATTTACATCTGCTTTAACCAGACAAGGGCCGGAGAACGAAAGCGGGTTAATGAGTAATGGCTGCCGTTTAAAATCATTAATTGGGGTTTTCTGGTGGGTAAATTGTACCGGCGAAGGCGCTTCTGTAAAAGCAAGGCTTTTGGGCCAGGGCAGTTTGTAAACCGAACCAGCATTTTTTTCTTCCAGCGTAAGCACCTGGTTAGCTTTTACGTTTTGCAATACCTGTTGCTTCCCGCTTAACCAAACTACCCGCAGGGAATCTACGGTTTTATTTGTGCCTAAACCAAAATGTATAACCGGCGATACACTGGACTGAAAGCCCCGGGATGTTATTTGTTCCTGATATTGTTGTTTGCCTGCATGGTATAGGGTGATTTTAGCACCCATACCAGCTGTATTTTTACCGTTTCCTGCTAATTTAAGCTGTAGGTATTGGTTTTTCAGGAGCTTTTCCGATTGGTTTTGATATACAAAAGCTACTTCATTCAGGTTATTGACTACAAGGTCCAGGTCACCGTCATTATCTAAATCGGCGTAAGCAGCGCCGTTGCTGTTGGAGGCCTTATTAATACCCCAATCTATGGTATTATTACTAAACCGGAGGTTTCCGTTATTTTTGTAAATGTAATTGGTAACATTGGAAGACGGCATCTTATCCAGTAAATTTTTAATGCTCTTAGGGGTTGGCCGGCCCTGTAGATACTGGATATATGAGCTCCGGAACTTTAGGAAATCCAGGTTTGTAAAATCTTTCAGGTACCCGTTGCTTACAAAAATATCTTTCCAGCCATCGTTGTCGTAGTCGGCCATTAAAGGAGCCCAGCTCCAGTCAGTGTTGGAGATGCCACTTAACTGCGCCACCTCGCTAAAAGTACCGTTGCCGTTGTTTACATGCAGCATGTTGCGCATGTACTGGTGATTAAACCCGGAGCGGACAAGCATTTCAAAATATTCGTAATTATCGGGGCCAAATAGTAATTTTTGCCGATGGTTGTCTTCAGGCAGCATGTCCAAAGTGAAAATATCCGGCAGGGCATCATTATTCATATCGGCTATGTCATTGCCCATGGAATATAAGGAAGTATGCCCGATGCCGTCTTTGGTTTGGTCGGTGAAGGTGCCGTCTTTATTATTAATTAATAGGTAGTCCGGGGCAGAATAATCATTGGATACATAAATATCCGGCCAGCCGTCTTTGTTTATATCAGAAACGCCCGCCCCTAAACCAAACGAAAAAGATGAATTAGCCAGGCCTGCCTTTTGGGAGATGTCGGTAAACTTGCCCCCGTTGTTTTGGTACAATTTGGCGTGCACATCGTGGTTCGGTTTTTTCAGGATCTCTTTAATGGTGATATCATCCAGGTTATTAAGAGGGGTTGGATTATGGTTAAGCAGGAACATATCCAGGTCACCATCCCGGTCAAAGTCAAAGAACGTGGCGTGGGTGCTGTAAGCCGAATCATCTAACCCATATTCTCGGGCCTGGTCTATAAATTTGGGAGTACCATTCTGGTCCGGCCCCTGGTTTATAAATAACTGGTTAATGCGGCTCTCGCCAGATAAAAGTCCAGAATAGCATTGATAGATATCCGGAAGACCATCGCCGTTTACATCGGCAATGGTGGTGCCGGTTTTCCAGGTATTATTTTTGCCTGCTACGCCGGCCTGGGACGTTATATCCTGGAATTGCATGTTACCTTTATTCAGGTACAGGCGGTTGCCTACCATGTTACCGGAAAAATAGATGTCCTGGAGGCCATCGTTGTTTAAATCCCCGATGGCAACCCCGCCGCCATTGTAAAAATAATGGTAAACAATAATGTTTACATACGGCGACTCCATAAGAGTATTGTTAAAACTTATGTTAGTTTGTTCTGGGGACAAGATGGTAAATAAACCAGGTTCTTGAGCATCGGTAGCCCCTTCTTCATCTAGATGATTTTTATGGCAACCCCAGGTACAAACAATAAAAAAGGTTATCCCTAATAAAGAATAAAGTTTTAACAAACGCATGAATGAATTATTATATTATAATTAAATAAACCTTTAAAAATAAATAATCTATCTAATATCTCCATAATGTACAGAAAAAAATTATGGTACTCCCCATAAGTTAGACAGTAAAATCGTTTAAAATTAGGATGCTAAACTAAACCACCTAAAATTAGCATCATGACAAACTACAAAAAGCACAGCGGCAAGCAAAAATCGCCCTGAAGGCAGTTAAAGAGAACAAGACCCTCAGCCAGCTTATCTCGGAGTATGGCGTTACTTCTTCACAGATCTCCACCTGGAAACAGCAACTGGTACAAGGGGCCGAGGAGTTTTTCACCCATTCCTCTAAACACCAGCAGCAAGCAGTTGAGCAGCAAAATAAGGAAGCGCTGCTTTATCAGCAAATAGGCCAGCTACAAATGGAGCTGGAATGGCTAAAAAAAGCTTAGTTAGCACCTTACACGCTAAACGAGCCATGATAGAGCCCTTCTCCACCTTAAGTATTTCTAGGCAGAGCGAACTTGTGGGTATTTCCCGCTCAGGCTACTATTACCAGCCGGTGCCTGAGAGCGAGGAGAATCTCAAACTCATGCGCCTGATGGATGAGCAGTACCTGCTTACCCCTTTCTATGGTTACCGCCGTATGTGGACCTGGCTCCGGCAGCAGGGCATGAGGCAAACCTGAAAAGGATTCACCGCCTCTACCGGCTGATGGGCATTGCAGCCATCTACTGCAAGCCTACCCTGAGCGAGCCAAGCCCCGGGCACAAGATATATCCCTACCTGCTGCTGAACGTGCCCATTGTGAGGCCTAACCAGGTCTGGAGCACCATTATCAACTATGTTACCATGCGGCAGGGCTTCCTCTACCTGGTGGCCGTCCTCGACTGGTACAGCCGTTACGTGCTCTCCTGGGAGCTGACCAACAGCCTGGACACCGGATTCTGCCTCTCAGCCCTGGAGAAGGCTTTTGTCTTTGGCCGCCCCGAGGTATTCAACACCGACCAGGGCTCCCAGTTTACCTCTCTGGACTTCACCGGCTACCTGCTGAATCGGGAGGTTAGTATCAGCATGGATGGTAAAGGGAGAGCGTTGGATAATATTTTCATCGAGCGCCTTTGGAGAGACGTAAAACATCAGCATATTTACCTCTACGATTACCAGGATGGCCATGCACTGCACCAGGGGCTAAGCTGGTATTTCAAGCTCCACAATGAGCAAAAACCTCATCAGTCGCTGGGAAATAACACGCCAGCACAAGTATATTACGGTATAGAACAGATTCCTAAAGAGGATACTATTCAAAAATTAAACATGTTAACCAAATCATTCTAAATTTATCCGTTTTAGCTGTCCAAACTATTGGGAGCACCATAGCTTTTTGGGGGCTCAGTTAAATTGTTTACCTATTCATGTTTAGTTATCATGTTGCATTTGCTTAAAGATATGTTACATGAAAATGTATAAGCGTAACATGATATAAAACACTTGTAACATAATTATGCCTGTCTTCTCTTGGTGCGAAATATATTTGTTGAAGTTACGAATGTGTGTTAGTTAACACGTTTTTTGGGTTGACCTTTCGTAGTCAAAAAGAAACTTAAGCAGGAGAGCTGGGGAGGGCGGAACTGTGAAAACAGCTTAGAGATGTTTCCAATATCTGTCGAACATAAACAAAATCCACCATACCGGTCTTGTTTTGGGGTCACTTGCAGCACATTGTGACGGAAGCCAAGACAAAAGCTTTATGAACCAATCCTCATGACCAGTTGGTGTGCCACAACAGGTCTGATGAAGTTTCTATTAGAAGAAGGGAAGGTCTTCTACTTCTTCACCTAGGGTAGCAGCTTCATAAATTGATCTTATATGCATTAGGCTTCCGGAGAAAATAGTTACTCAGTATCCTGAAGATGAGGTTTTTCCTCATCACTTATCTGTTGCTGGAGATACTTTTTGTATACAAATAGATGTAAGATGTAGTCAGTAGAAATATAATTGCTTGAAGTAAAGGGTGAATATGGAACATCAAGGTGAAGGTTTGTTTAACAGGGAGTTCCTGGAGAAGTGGTATCAGAACTATGGCAGATTGAAAGTTCATGTTCAAAAAAATCCGCTCAGTACAGGTGCTGTTGATGAAGAACTTGCGCAGTGGGTAAGCATCCAGAGACGTATCAGGTATATGCTTCCTGCTGAGCTAAAGGAGAGGCTGGCGGAGCTGAACAGTGTCTTTCAATACACTGCTAATTCCTGGGATACCATGTATAAGCAGTTAGTCCTTTTCGTGCGGGAGACCGGTCATTGTGTTCTGCCTGATGATAAGGAATATGAGCAGCTAAAAGACTGGCTGATACGGCAAATCCTAAACAAGTGGCTGTTGACAGATGTTCAGTTGCAGCAACTAAATGAGCTGGAGGTAGATTGGGACATGCCTGTTAGCAGGGAACATCGCTGGAACCAGATGTTCTGGAGGTTAAAAGACTTTTACAGAACCTTTGGCCATTGCCGTGTGCCCCTGCAGTGGTCAATGGATAAGCAGCTGGCACTTTGGGTTGTTGTGCAGCGGAGGATGCACAAGCAGGGTAAGCTGAGCGAGGACAGGGAGCGAAGGCTCAATGAACTGCAGTTTACCTGGAGAATACAGGATGTGTATGAAGCCCAGTGGGAGGAGTTTTTCCAGCAGCTGCTCTCCTTTAGCAGGAGGCATGGTCATTGTCGGGTGCCGTGCAGGCATGAGAAGCTTGTAAGTTGGATTGAGCGCCAAAGGGTTTCCTGGAAAAAGGGCCAGTTGCCACAGGACAGGTTAAAGCGGCTGGAAGAGATTGGCTTTATCTGGAGCAGCGAAGATATGAAAAGGAGAAGCTGGGAGGTGAGATATAAACAACTGAAAGAGTACAAAAGACTTGTTGGTCACAGCTTTGTCTCTACAAACTACAGGGAAAACAGGAGCCTGGGCATATGGGTATCTACCCAAAGAAGACTTGAAGCAAAAGGTAAGCTACCGGCAGCAAAGAGGAAGAAGCTGGACCAGTTGGGTTTTGTGTGGAGCAAAAATACAGAATGCAAGCTGCAATCAGTTTATGACAAGCATTGGAACGACAGTTTTGAGAAGCTGAAGGCCTACAGGCAGCAACATGGTACATGCCAGGTATCGCTGAAGCTAGATCCGGAGCTCCAGCGCTGGACCAGCTGGCAGCGCAAGCTCTTCTACAAGGGAAAGCTCTTGCAAGCGCGCATCGATCGGCTGAATGAAATCCGGTTCCCGTGGAGTGTGCAGGAGGGGTATTGGCTGAAGATGTACGAGGCCCTGGTCGACTTCAAAACCAGATCAGGTCATACACGCGTTCCGTTTCAGTGGGCGCCAAATCCTCATTTGTCGAGATGGGTGTACAGGTTGAGGCGGCAAAAGCAGGAGTTGAGTACACAGAAGGTAGAGCTGTTAAATAAGATTGGCTTCGACTGGTCACTGAACCGCAGAATAATTGTGCCGTGGCAGACAATGTTTTATCGCCTGCTTGAATTTAAACAGGAGCATGGGCATACGCGTGTACCGGTAAAATGGAGCAAGGACCCAAAGTTGGGCAAGTGGGTCAGCCGAATGCGGCAGGAGAGGGAAAACCTGGATCCGGAGCGAGCTCTTTTGCTGGAATCAATAAGCTTTGACTGGGGAAACCGGTTTACCTCAAAGAAGAACATTGGTATAAACTTTACTACTCAGGTGTAACAGCCAGCGCATTTCTATCCTGGCTGTTACAGTTCAACTGGTTTCAACTGTTTCGTGCTGCCTGCATGGCTTTCCATATAAGCCGTTGGAGGTACGCCATAAAGTTCCTTAAAAGCAGCTGAAAAAGAAGCAAGGTTTGTAAACCCTACAGCAAAGGCTACCTCAGAAATATTTATATGTTTACTGGAGAGTAAGTCTGCTGCTTGTTGCAGGCGGATATTCCGAATAAAATCACGTGTTGACTGGTTTGTTAGTTCTTTCATCTTACGATGTAAGTGTACCCTACTGATACCAATCTCACTGGCTAGCATTTCAACGCTTAAAGCAGGATTGTCAATGTTCTGGTTGATGACGTCCAGGAGCTTAGTTAACAGCTTTTCATCTGCCGACTTTATCGCAATTTTCTGGATTTTAGTATTTTGTTGTTGGTTGCCACTAAAATTGTTCCGAAGCATTTCGCGGTTCTTTATAAGGCTCTCAACCGTCTTTTTCAAAATTTCAATGTTAAATGGCTTCACCAGGTAGGTATCAGCACCAATCCCTAAACCTTCTAAATTATCTTCCTCTTCCGATCGGGCTGTGAGCAGAACAATCGGAATATGGTTAATATTCACATTCTGTTTGATTTTCCGGCAGAGGGTAATTCCATCCATTTCAGGCATCATTACATCACTGATAATTAAATCAGGCGTTTTGCTTAACAAAATGGATAACGCTTCTTTCCCGTTGGCACATGCCGTCATGTGGTACTCTGAAGCGAATTCCTGGCAAATGTAATTTCGTATTTCCTCATCATCATCTACCACAAGCACGCGTTTCCTGGTTTTAGATTTTGCTTTCACTTCATCCGTATCATCTGCCGGTGTTGATAAAACATGAAGGGCAGGTTCAGGTTTCTGAACAAGAGGCAGTGGTTCTGCTAGCTCTTCTTTCTGCAGGTGGTCCTTGCCTAAAGGCAGACGCATAACGAAGCGGCACCCCTTGCTTTCCTTGTTGTTTTCTGCTCTGATACTGCCATGATGAAGTTCTACAATGGATTGGGTTAAGTTCAGTCCAATGCCTGTTCCTCCCACAAAATGATTCTGTGGTGTTTGAACCTGGTAAAAACACTCAAATATTTTTTCCTGCTCACTTTCCGCAATACCGATACCACTATCCGAAATGATTATTTCAAAATACTGGCGCAATTCATTTGCCACGCTTTCATTTTCCCCGGTGTGCAGGTAAATATCTATTTTCCCGTTTTCGGGTGTGAACTTGAATGCATTTGACAACACATTGAGGATAACCTTATCAAAATTATTCGGATCAATCCATACCGGTAGCAGCTCCATTTTATGGTGGAAGCGTAATTGTATGTTCTTAGACTGGCTTTGTTCTTCGAATATGGTACAAAGCTCTTTTATGAATCCAACAATTTCAGTTTCCAGGAATGCCAGCTGCATCTGCCCCTTATCGATCTTACGGATGTCCATGAGCTGGTTAATGAGGTGCAGGATACGTTCAGAATTACGATGCATGGTGGCATATGTCTTCTGCCGCTCCCGGTCTTTGTCCACGGACATCAGTTTTTTCAGGGGACTGATGATCAGGGTCATTGGTGTGCGAATCTCGTGGGAGATATTTATGAAGAACTGTAATTTGGCATCGTTTATCTGCTTTGCGTGCATGTGCTCCTGCATCTTCAGACGCGTGCGCTGCCGGTGGCGTATCTGTTGCACCACCAACAAAAACACGAAGGCCAGTATAAGCAAATAAGCAGCTTTTGCCAGGGCAGAAAAATACCAGGCCGGGGAAATATCAACTACTATTTCCTTAATAGCAGAATAATGGCTATAATCTTTTGCCCTAAACCTGAAATGATAGGTTCCAGGAGCCATATCGGTGAAGTTAACGGTGTTGGTGCCCGGTCGCAGGTTAATCCAGTCTCCATCCTGCAGGGAATATTGGTAGGTAATCCGCTCAGGATTGGCAAAGTCTATCGTGGATAATTCTATACTGAAGGAATTGTCCTTGTGCGAGAGGTGGAAATTCGCTGCATCCATCACGGCAGTATCTACAATGTCGTACTTACCGGATTTCATTCCTTTCTTTACCGCCTGATTATGAATATAAAAGCCTGTGATGCGAGCTTCCAGTTTTTTCCCGGAGGCGGAGATTGTATTTGTGATTTCTTCCGGATTAAAGTACGTAATGCCATTAATCCCCCCAAAGAAGATTTGTCCGCTGTTATTTACAAATGCTGCCCCTTTACTAAATTCATTTCCCTGCAAGCCATCGTTCGCGTAATAGCTAATAAAGCTGCTGTTTTTTGGGTTAAGCTTTGTAATACCATAGTTCGTGCTGATCCAGATGTTACCGGATTTGTCTCCCTTGACAGCAGATACAACATTACTGGGAAGCCCATCTTCCATTGTATAGGCTTTTATCTTACTGGTGCTGGTGTCCAGGTACAGCAGGCCCTTTGAGGTGCCTATCCAAATATTTCCTTTTTGGTCCTCGTGCAGGGAGTAAACTATATAGCCATGCAATAAATTATTGGTGCCATGCGTGGAGGCAAAGTTTTTAGTTTTCAGGTCAAGGCAGCCAATTCCATCATAAGTGCCTATGTAGAGTTTGTTCTTGCTGGTGAGCAGCAGGCAATTAATCCAGCGGTTATGCAGGAAATTCTTAGCCCCTTCGTTATTCGAGCCCGGCGGGGCTACATACTGGGTAACCTTTTGCGAGCGTAAGTCCATAGAGAAAAGGCCGGCTCCCATAGTTGCGATCCAGAGTGTGTTTTGCCGGTCTTCTACAACACTAAAGATCCGCTCTACCGGGTTGGAATTTTCATCCCGGATAGAAGTGATATAGTCACATTTACCTGTTTTGCGGTTCAGTTTCGCCAAACCATGCAGGTATGAGCCCAACCACAGATCTTTGTTCGAATCTTCGTATATGCTCATGATGGAGGAAGATACGGAGGCGGGATCGTCTGTATGGGTAAAATGAGCTTTTTGTTCTCCATTAGCACCAATACTATAAAGGCCATCGCTATCAGTACCAACCCAGAGTGTCCCCTCATGATCTTCGACAACAGAAAGGATAGCATTGGAGCCTACTGTGTTGTTGTTTATTGATTTATAGCCGATGTACTTGAAATTACTGGCGGTGGCGGGTAGCAGCATTACCCCTTTTTGGTAAATACCTAACCAAAGGTTGCCAGCCTGATCCTCCAGAATTGAATGGACTTTAGATTTTTTAAAATCGAAGGTTGCTACATTGAAATTGCCATCAGTTATTATCTTTTTCTTAAGGTCATAGATTTTTATTCCTTCGCCATCGGTTCCGAGGTAGAGCTCATTCGTTTTACTTAAATATAACGTGCTGATAGATAAATTCGGAGAAGGGGGGTAGGGGATGTGGTTAAGGTCATCAGCAATCTTATTATGAACAAACAGTCCATTGCTCACACTACTCAGATACACATTGCCCTCCTTATCCTGGCAAATGCTGGTAATGGTACTTCTGGGTGTCTTTTTGGAACTATTGAAATACTTTACTTTGCCATTCTTGCCAATGCGGATAATGCCTTTGTCCTGGGAAGCTATCCAAAGGTTCTGATCCTTGTCTTCAAAAAGGTAGTCGATAAAATTAGCCGGAATCTGTTGTTGGATTTGCTGTACTTTAGGCTCTGTGCCTTCAAATTTTAGCGAGAATACCCCATAGCCGGCAGTTCCGACAAGCACCTCTCCATTTTGCCGTTCTGTTATGCTGATAACGTGGGCATCAAGTTGCTCACCACCTGCCGGGAACAGGGGAATTTGCTTGAACGCATCGGTAGCATGGTCGTAAACCTGCAGACCATTATAATATCCGATTAGCAAGTGACCTTTGCTGTCCTCAAACAAAAGGCGTACATAGTTATTCAGTATGGAATGAGGATCCTGCTGATCGTGCTTGTAAATTGTAAACTTGGAACCATCGTAACGGTTCAACCCATCTTCAGTGGCAACCCAAATAATGCCCTTGCTATCCTGGTAAACCTGGTAGATGAGACTATTGGAGAGTTCCAGATCTACAGAGAACATTTTCCCGGACTGTGAAAATGCGTGATTAATAATCCAGAAGAATAGAAGAAAAAGCGTGTATTTTATTTTCAAAGTAAAATATTTTTTAAATGTATAGCAGGCTCGAGCAGCAACACAACTCTATTCAAGATGTAAAATTAATTTAGAATCCAACAAACTGTTGTTCAGATTAGTTTACTGCCGGGAAGTAATCTTTCCCTCTCTAAAACTATTAAACTACACAATTTACAAAGAATTCACAAATTTTTTTACCTGGAATACAGGGGTTTATTTTCCAGAGCAGGGTTGATATTCTTACTTTTTGGGCCATAGGTTACGCGCAAAACAATGTTACCTGCATTGCCTCTGGCTTAAATCGTTACTTGATAAAAACCGCCTGCACGCTGTATTTAGGCCATTATGTTACATGGGCATAAAGATGTGTTACATAAAATTTTGTAAATGTAACATGGTATATAAGACGTGTAGCATATGACTAACATCCATTCATAATAGTAAGATATATTTGCTAAAGAAAAATAAGAACAATTGTTAGTTAGGTGACTGATAAGAGCGTGTTATTTTTTCAAAATATCCGGGATTATATATGTTTTGACTACAAAATATGGCAGGAATAAAAGTCGGATGCTTTAATACGGGAATAATATTCCAGGCAGCTCTTTAAAGTGGCGCTGTTAGCGTTTGGGTAGAATGTATTTAGTCTGTGTTTTTATGTGCTATAACAGGAGTAATGTAAGTGAAAGTATACATTAAAGCAGCAGTCGATATTAATGACCTGAGTTGCTCTTGATCGTGCTGAAAGTAATGCAGCAAATGTATAGTGGAGTTGATTCAGGAAGTGATGAAATAAGATGAAGATGAGAAGTTGGATCAGGGAATAATAAAAGTGCATAAACCCGCTGTCATAAGTTGAGCAGCAGAGGCAATGGTGGCAGGGGCAGCAGAACTATTTCGCTGGGTTGGTAAGGGGATACATGATGTGATAAGAGAAAAATAGGCACGCACCCGTTTTGCTGCATATAAAGTTTGTGAAGGGAAATGCACTGAAACCGATTTCAGTATTTAGGTTAAAATATCTCCCTTTAAAGCGTACAAAAGGATGAATGATAGAGGTGAGAGGTGCTGTTCTTTTTTTTACTGTTGATTAGGCGGTTTTTAAGTCCTGGAAGAGTGAATTGGTTTTAAAAATCCGAAACGTCATATAATATATAGGTATTTCCTGTTTTTAGCTTAATTATAAGTAGGTAGAAGTTTTGATGATATGTATAAAGAGAAAGAGAAAATATTTGGAAATAAAATTACAACCGATTGCAAAGTTTTAATTAATAGTTTATACATTTAGACCCTTATAGGCAAATCTTACAAGTTTAGATGGAAGATGGGGTTCAATATTTTTTATATGATAATAACTACCATTAGTTCCCAGTGTTTGCTCCTTGGTTTCAATAACGTCCGGATGTAGATCTGGTCGGGATTTAGGTGGCGACAGCCTTTAAAGACCGCTTTTTTACATGACATAAACTGGCGCATGATAAGAGCATTGAAAAAGCAATCAAAGATACTTTTATACAGTCTTAGATGAATTTGAATCTATAATTCAGGTGTATGTAACCTAATCGGTTGATCCAGATTAGCGGGCAGGGCCATTCAAATAGTTTAAAATTTAATAATGATAATATGAAAAAATTACTACGACAAAACCTGCATCTGGTAAAGTATGTATTTTTAGGGGTTTCTGTTCAGTGTTTTTTTGTTGGAGTATCATGGGCATCTGATATTAATTTCCAGCCAAAAAACACAGATGAAGTTTACCTTCTGGATGAAAATTCTATACCCAAAGCTAATGAGCGGGCCATTTCTCAACAGAGCAGGACAGTTACCGGCAGGGTAATCCTGGGTGATGACAAACAGGGAGCACCTGGGGTAAGTGTTTATGTAAAGGGTACTAGCACTGGTACGGTCACAGATATTGATGGCAACTTTAAAATTAATATTCCTTCCCAGGAATCGGTATTGGTTTTTGGTTTTATAGGGTATGTAACACAGGAAGTAACTGTAGGTAACCAAACGCAGATTAATGTTACCCTGACTGCCGACACTAAAACGCTGACCGAAGTTGTAGTGGTGGGATATGGTGAGCAGAAAAAAGAAAGTGTGATTGCGGCCATTGCGCAAACCAAAGGCGCAGTACTCGAGCGGTCCGGTGGCGTGCAAAGCATTGGTGCCGCCTTAACAGGAAATGTTCCGGGTGTTGTTACATCAGCTAGTACAGGGATGCCTGGTGAAGAAGATCCCCGAATCGTAATTCGTGGAACCAGTTCCTTGAGGGGCGCAGAGCCACTTGTTTTGGTGGATGGTATAGAGAGGCCGATGAATACGGTGGATATAAGCTCAGTTGAGTCTGTGTCTGTTCTGAAAGATGCCTCTGCTACAGCTGTTTATGGCGTAAGAGGAGCCAATGGCGTTATCCTGATTACTACCAAAAGAGGTGCCGAAGGAAAAGCTACTATCAGGGCAAGAGTGCAGACTACTGTGAAGGCACCCTCAAAATTACCAGGTAAAGCCGATGCCTATGATACATACATGGTTCGGAACCGGGTAATTGAGAATGAGCTTTCGGTAAGGCCGGCAAGCTGGGTAGATTATCGTCCGCAGGCTATTATTGATAAATACAGAAACCCGGCTAATGAGGAAGAGTTGCAACGATATCCGAATATAGACTGGCAGAAGGAATTGTTTAAGGATTATGCAATGGCCTATAATGCAAGTCTTAATGTTAGTGGAGGTACAAAGCTTGTAAAGTATTTTACTGCTGTTGATTATATGCAGGAAAATGACCTCTTCAAAGTTTATGATAATAAAAGAGGGTACGAGGGTGGTTATGGTTATAACCGTATGAACGTTCGGAGTAACCTGGACTTTCAGTTAACACCTACCACCGTTTTAAGAAGTAACCTTGCCGGCTCGTACGGTGTGCAGAAAAGGCCTAGAATAAACCTGAACGAATACAATGCGTGGATTTCTGCCTACGTCAATGCACCTGATGTATTTTATCCGCAATATTCTGATGGTACATGGGGCTACTATGCGCCAAATCCCAGTAGAGCAGAAAACTCTATGAGAGTAATAGGAACCACTGGTTACAGGTATAATACAACTACACGCCTTAACACAGATTTTACACTGGATCAAAAGCTGGATTTCATTACAAAAGGCCTGAAGTTTTCCGGTACCCTTGCCTTTGATAATACCTTTGTTGAGGTCGATAGAGGAATTGATGAAGGTTTTAATACTGTCCAGGAAAAATGGATAGATCCTGTTACAGGGTTAGAAAGTTACAGGCAGGCTTTTGATGCAAACAACAGGTTTGATTATCGGGAATCTGTAGCATGGACAACAACCGGCGGCTTAGTAGATAATAGGTTTACTCAGCGTAGGCTTTTTTACCAGGCACAACTTAATTATGCCACTAAGATAGGGCAGAAGCATAACATCACATCCATGGCTCTTTTTAACCGTAACGAAACGGCCATGGGTAGCCGGATTCCAAGCTATCGCGAAGACTGGGTGTATAGGGCTACTTATAATTACGACAGTAGATACATGTTTGAGTACAACGGGGCCTATACCGGATCAGAAAAATTCAGCCCGGAAAACCGTTTTGCCTTCTTCCAGTCAGCAGGCGTTGGTTGGTTAATTTCGAGCGAAAAATTCATGAAATCAATCAGCTTTCTGGATTACCTGAAAGTAAGAGCCAACTACGGGCAAATTGGGGACGATGCTGGAACTGACCTCCAGCACCTGTTTATGTCACAATGGGCATATGGTGGTCGGTCTAATTTAGGCACAGTCGGAGAAGGAGGAGCCCAAAGTCCATATGTCTGGTACAGAGAGGCAGCAGTTGGAAACCCGGCACTAAAATGGGAGACAGTTACAAAAGGAAACGTAGGTATTGAGTTTGAATTTCTAAAAGGCCTAATAAGAGGTAGCGTAGATTTCTTCCAGGATAAGCGAGAAGATATTCTCTTAGCAGGTAATCAGCGTGCAATTCCTTTCTACTACGGTAGTCTGGGTAGCTTGCAAGCTCCGACAGCCAACTTAGGAGAAGTACACAACAGGGGTTTTGAGTATGAGCTTAACCTTAACCACACCTTCGGGAACGGGTTGCGCTTGTGGTCTAATATGAATATGACACATGCCAGAAACAAAATCATTGAACGGGACGATCCGCAGTTGCTTCCTGAATATCAAAAGCAGGAAGGAAGACGAATAGGGCAGGCTACTTCTCATGTAAATCATGATTATTACAATACCTGGGATGAACTTTATGCCAGCACAATGCATGACCAGAATGATGGGTTCAAATTGCCAGGAAACTACCATCTCATTGACTATAATGCTGATGGTTTGATTGATGCACGGGATGTTATTCCATACGGTCATTCGGGTACGCCTGAAAACACCTACAATGCTACTTTCGGTTTTGAGTGGAAAGGGTTTAGCAGCTTTGCGCAGTTCTACGGTGTAAATAATGTAACACGGCAGGTGGTATTTGGTAGCTTAGGTGGACAAAACAATGTTGTATACGCCGAAGGTACTTACTGGTCTAAAGATAATCCAAATGCTGATACACCTCTGCCTCGTTGGCTTTCTACGCCGGCTGGCTATTACAGAGGTACCCAGTATATGTTTGATGGCTCTTATGTCCGTCTGAAGAACATGGAAGTGGCCTATACATTTGATTCTAATTTAGTAAAACGACTAGGTGTGAACAATGTGAGACTTTTTGTAAACGGTAATAACCTACTGTTATGGACTAAAATGCCAGACGACAGAGAATCTAATTTTGCAGGCACAGGATGGGCTTCACAAGGCGCGTACCCAACTGTAAAAAGATATAATGTTGGGGCTAATATTACATTTTAATTAAATAAATAATATGAAAAAGTATCTGAAATATATCGTAAGAGGCAGCTTGGCACTATGCATAATTATGTTTGCCTCTTGCGAAGATTACCTGGAAAGGACCCCTGAATCTATAGTATCTCCGGACCAGGCATTTAAAAATTATGTTAATTTCCAGGGCTATACAGAAGAGCTTTATCATGCCATTCCTGATTTTACCAATGCCTATTGGACAAATTCATGGAACTGGGGAGAAGACGAAATACAGTCTACAGCTCGTGATTTCCATTTTGATGTGAAAATTGATAACGGAAATTTCTGGGGATGGCAGCGAGAACATGATGGCTGGGGGGCCGGATGGATGGATGGTGGCGGTAGTACAAATAATGACAGGATGTCGAAGAGGTTATGGCCACTTGGCTGGTACGGCATACGCAAAGCAAACCTTGGTCTTGCTAACCTGGATAAAATGACCGATGCAACAGAAGAGGAGAAGAAACTGATTAAAGGTCAGTTGCTTTTCTTCAGGGCATGGTTCCATTTTCAATTTATTCAGTATTTTGGAGGGCTTCCATACATCGATTACGTACTCCCTTCCGATGAGCCGTTAAGATTGCCCCGACTCAGTTACCACGAGAGCGCTGAAAAAGTTGCAAAAGATTTAAGGGAAGCCGCTGACTTACTGCCTATAAATTGGGATAATACTGTTGCAGGAAGAAAAACGCTTGGACAAAATGATCTGCGTATCAACAAGATCATGGCGCTGGGATATTTAGGGAAAAATTATCTTTGGGCGGCAAGTCCATTGATGAATAAAGTTTCAACAGGAAATAGTACCTATAACCAGGAATATGCCAAAAAAGCTGCCGAAGCATTTGGTGAGTTATTATCCCTGGTAGAAAATGGCCAGACTCAATATGGTTTGTTTCCTTTTGCACAATACTCCCGTAATTTCTATACAACAGGACAAAACTGGAGAATGCCGGGAAGTATTATTGATCCTACTTCAAATATGACTGTTGCCGAGGCCATTTTCCGGTCTCCTACATGGGGTGCAAACGGATCAAACTGGGGTACAAGTAAGCAATATCAACCAGCGATATTAGCTGACGGAGATGTAAAGTTTTTGCCGACATCTAATTATGTAGCCTATTATGGAATGGCAAACGGGTTGCCTATTGAAGATATAACAAAGGCTGATCCGGTTTCCGGGTATGATCCGGAGTATCCATGGAAAGGCCGTGACCCACGCTTTTATAATGATATTGTGTATGATGGCGTAAAGACTGTGCAGGGAAGTATACCTACGAGTGTTCCTGACCATGCTACTGTCCGTTATGCCGATCTTTCCACCGGCGGTAGATACAGGAATGTAGCAACCGGTAGCCGTACGGGATACCTGCTTTACAAGTTTATTCCAATAACTGCAAACAAATATGATAACGGATATGATTACGGTAACAGCCTTCATATCAAAGTTCCATACATGCGTTTAGCTGATGTTTATCTGATGTATGCAGAAGCTGCTGCGCAGGCATATGGGTCTCCTACCGGTAAAGCTCCAAATTATAGTAAGACTGCAGTTGAAGCCGTAAATGTGATCCGTGACAGGGCCGGTGTTGGACAAGTCGCTTCCAGCTTCCTTGGCTCGCTAGATGCCTTTATGGAGGAATTAAGACGTGAACGGGCTGTGGAACTTGCATATGAAGGACACCGTTTTAATGACCTTCGCCGCTGGTTATTACTCACCGAAAGCCCATATACACTTAAAAAGTCTGTAGAGTTTGATAGGGTAGGTACATTTAATGCGCAGGATCCAAGCCAAAACAAAGTAGCTAACCTAAGAGAGCAGGTTATTCTGGAACGAAAGTTCAGTGATAAACACTACTGGTTACCTTTGAAGGTAGCTGATGTAAACATGTACCCGGAGCTTTATCAAAATCCAGGTTGGTAATCTAATTATGATTTTAAATAATAAAGTTTAAAACTGAACATAATGAAACACATATATAAGAAGGTAGTTTTAGGTGCGATTGCCACTGTATTACCAGTGATGATGCACGCGCAGACTACTGATAAAATAAATATTCAGGCAGTAGTTCGTGATGCTAAAGGTAATCCGCTACGAGGTGTTGTAGTGAAAAATGAATTGGATAATAGCATTACTGCTGTTACAGATTCCCTGGGGGCATTTACCTTAAGTACATCACCTAATGCTATTCTGACAGTGGGCGCTTCGGGATATAAATCAAAATCAGTTGTAGCGAGCTCAGATTTGAGCGAAATTACAATTGCCTTAGATCAATATAACAGGCCGGTACAGGTAGCACACCGAAAAGTCGACCAAAAGGATCTTACCACGGAAGTTACAGTTGTTGACGTGTCGGAAATGCTGGAAAAAAACTACACTACCTCCAGCTTACAAAATATGGAAGGATTAGCTAATGGCTTCCATGGCAACATCTGGGGGATGGACGAATATTTAGTATTGGTAGACGGGGTACCTCGCGATGCGGGTAGCGTTATGCCTACTGAAATAGACCAGATAACTTTCTTGAAAGGTGTGTCAGCAGTGGCTCTGTATGGTAGTCGTGGAGCAAAAGGCATTGTGTATATTACTACAAAAAGAGGAGTGGTAGGAGATCTGCAAATTAGAGGCAGGGTAAATAGTGGCATCCATGTTCCAAAAAGCTACCCTAAGTATCTTGGCTCGGCAGAATATATGACACTGTATAATGAAGCGCGCCGTAATGACGGGCTGAGTGATTTGTATTCAGAGTCAACTATTTATAACCATGCCATTGGGGAGAATCCTTATAGATATCCGAGTATAGATTTCTATTCACCAGAATACCTGAAGAAAACTTATAACAGACACGATGCAACTGTTGAAATCTCAGGGGGCAATCAAAAAGCCCGTTACTATACTAATATTGGGTTTAATACCGAAGGCTCTTTGCTAAACTTTGGTGAAGCCCTTAAGCATAATAGCAACGACCGTCTTAATGTTCGCGGTAATGTAGATGTAAGTATAACAGATAACATTTATGCAAAAGTTGATGCTGCTGCTATCTACTACAATCAGCGCGGTGTAAATACTAATTACTGGCAAAGTGCTGCTACACTTCGCCCGAATAGGTTTGCTCCACTTGTGCCGATAAGTATGATCGAAGCCAATGATGAGGCCTCATTAATATTGGCAAACAATAGCAGTAATATTATTGACGGCAGGTTTGTTTTAGGTGGTACACAATTAGAACAAACAAATCCCTTTGCAACCATTTACGCTGGAGGAAACTCGCAATTCACAAGCCGCCAGTTCCAGTTTAACACGACAGTTGGTGCTAACCTGAGCAATGTGTTGCAAGGCTTAAGCTTTGAGTCCACCATAGGGCTAGACTACGCTACTTCTTATACCCAATCCTTTAACAACGATTATGCTGTATTTGCACCAACCTGGAACAGTTATGCAGGATATGACCAGATCACTAGTTTAACACAGTTTGGTACTGATGCAAGAACAGGTAATCAAAATGTTTCTGGAAGTACCTTCAGGCAAAACCTCGCCTTTTCCGGTCAGTTTAATTACCTGAATACGATAAATGATAACCACAACATTTCAGCCATGTTGGTGGCTAATGGTTTCCAGTTGTCTAACTCTGGTGTGTACCACAGGACAAGTAATGCAAACCTGGGACTTCACCTGGGGTATGATTTCAAGAATAAATACTATGCAGACTTCAATGGTGCCTTGGTGCACTCAGCAAGACTGC
Source organism: Botryobacter ruber (assembly GCF_003347595.2). Classification (GTDB taxonomy): domain Bacteria; phylum Bacteroidota; class Bacteroidia; order Cytophagales; family Hymenobacteraceae; genus Pontibacter; species Pontibacter ruber_A. The sequence continues at coordinate 34,416 of NZ_QCZK02000035.1, forward strand.
CTGAGGCTAACCGACAAGCTTTTTCGCCTACAGTATCCCTGGGCTGGCGAATCAGTGAAGAAGATTTCCTGCAAGGTTCATCGGTAGTAGACAACCTGAAGCTAACCGCATCGGCTGGTAGATTGTATACAGACATGAGTATTAACGACTATTACCTGTATACAGAAAATTATAACCAGACAGAAGGATCCTGGTTTGGCTGGAGAGACGGATCGCTTAGCAGAACTACAGACTCAAGACGAGGTGCTAACCCTGATCTGACATTTGCAAAGAGAGATGAAGTAAATGTGGGCCTCGACGCATCATTATTTAATAACCTGGTAAACTTTGAGGGTTCGGTTTTTGCAAATAAAATGACTGGTAATGTTGTACAAACACCTGTTTTGTATCCAAGTTATTTTGTCACAGGTTTCCCAAATGCTAATTTTCTTCCCTATATCAACTATAATGATGATCAGCGGGTAGGGTTCGATTATAACCTGAGGCTTAACAATAAGCTCAATGAACTAGAATGGACAGTAGGATTTGTAGGAAGTTACTATAAGACCACTGCTATTAAACGAGCAGAATTTTTCGAAGATGAATATCAATATAGAGAAGGAAAACCTTTGGATGCCATTTGGGGATTACAAAGCGAAGGCTTTTTCACAAGCCAGGATGAAATAGAGAGTTCTCCCAAACAGAGTTTCGGTCCGGTACAACCAGGTGATTTAAAGTACAAAGATCAGAATGGTGATGGAATAATAAATGCACAGGATGAAGTATTTCTTGGAAGAGGTGGTTGGTACGGATCACCGCTAACTTTGGGCCTCAACCTGACTGCTAAATGGAAAAACTTTACCTTCTTTGCTTTAGGCCTTGGCCGTTATGGTGCTTATGCCATGAAGAACAATTCATACTTTTGGATAGCCGGCGAAGATAAGTATTCTGAAGTTGTACGTGGTCGCTGGACAGAAGAAACTAAAGAGACAGCAACTTTCCCACGACTGACAACTTTAGGAAGAAATAATAACTTCCGCAATTCAGACTTCTGGCTTTACAAAAACAACAGATTCGATCTGGCTAAAATTCAGGTTTCTTATGACCTGCCTCAGAGAGTCTTTGGGAATTCATTTATCCGCGAAATGGGGGTGTATGCTAGTGGGTTCAATCTTCTTACAGTCTCTAAAGAACGTGAGTTGATGGAGATGAATGTAGGGGGGGCTCCTCAGACAAGATTTTACAATCTAGGGGTTAAAGCATTATTTTAATAAGAATTAAAAAAAGAGAAATGAAAAAGAAAATAATATTCTTTTTGACAGTTGCTGTAATGTTTAGCAGTTGCGATGATTTGTTCGAACCTGCAAACCAAAACATACGGGAGATTGAGGGGATGTACGGAGAGCCAATATTTGCGCAGGGAATTCTGCTAAATGCATATAATCGCATCCCAACAAACTCATGGTCTTTCAATGATGTTGCAACGGATGATGCTGTAAGTAATGATGTAAACAGCGCCTATTTAAGGGCCGCTACAGGGCAATGGGCAGCTAACATGGATCCATTTAACCAGTGGACAAACTCGAAAGCAGCCATTCAATACCTGAACCTCATGCTAAAAGAGACTGATAAGGTAAACTGGGCGCAAAACCAAGAAGCTAGCGCTATGTTCAATGACCGGATGAAAGGGGAAGCCTATGGACTGCGGGCGCTGTTTATGTATCATTTGTTGCTGAATCATGCAGGATGGTCTAATGGCCAATTACTAGGTGTGCCTATTTTACTGGAGCCGGAAGATCCAAAATCAGATTTTAATAAACCCAGGGATACCTTCGAAGCGAATATGCAGCAAATTTACAGCGATGTGAAAATGGCCGAAGAACTTCTTCCTTTAGATTATAATCTGAACAGTAGTATAACTAATATATCCCAGGTTCCTGAAAAGTATAGAACTGGAAATGATGTAAATGATCTGGATAATTACAGGCGAGTGTTTGGTGAATTTGCCAGGCAGCGAATGTCAGGTCGTATAGCAAAAGCGATAAGAGCGCAGGCTGCCCTTTTAGCCGCTAGCCCTGCTTATAGTGCAGGTAACACTACCACCTGGGAAGATGCTGCAAAATTTGCAGGAGAAGTATTACAGCTTAATGGGGGTGTAAGTGGATTGGCCCCTAATGGCGGTACCTGGTATAATAATACGGCAGAACTTGCAGGGCTGGCATCCGGAGCTAATCCACCAGAAATTCTGTGGAGAACGGATATTGGTGAAAGTAATGCACTTGAACGACAGATGTTTCCTCCTGATTTATTTGGTAATGGCCGTCTAAATCCTACGCAGAATCTGGTGAACGCATTTCCAATGAGCAATGGTTACCCAATAACACATGCTTCCAGTAATTTTAATCCTTCAGATCCTTATGCTGGCCGAGACCCGCGTCTGGCAAAATATATTGTTGTGAACAGAAGTACCTTAGGAGTAAACAATACAATAATCGAGACGGCTGCGGATGCTCTTACTAATCCAGATGGTACTCCTAATAATGATGCTCTTAACAGGGTAGAAACCTCTACACGAACAGGTTATTATTTAAGGAAGTTACTCCGTCCGGATGTTAACCTTAATCCTCAGACTACCACCCAGCAAAGACGTTATCAACCACGTATCAGGTATACTGAAATATATCTTGCTTATGCAGAAGCAGCTAACGAAGCGTGGGGACCTATGGGAACCGGTTCTTTTGGATTCTCGGCATATGATGTTATTTCTGCAATCAGAAGACGCGCCGGAATTACTCAACCGGATAATTACCTGGAATCTGTTAAAGGTAATAAGGAAGCTATGCGTGAACTGATCAGAAATGAGCGTCGTTTAGAATTGAGTTTTGAAGGGTTCCGCTTCTGGGACTTACGTCGGTGGAAGGAAAACCTCAATGTTCCGGCTCGGGGTGTAATGATTGTAGATGGAAACCACCAGCCATTCATTGTTGAGGAAAGGATATTTACTGACTATATGTACCATGGCCCAATTCCATATAGCGAAATTCTGAAGTTTAATGCTTTAACACAAAACAACGGGTGGTAAGGAAGGTTAGAACCTATTACATCTGTTAAATAATCATATAACAAAAAGTTATAAAAGATGAAAAAAATATGCTTTAATTTTTTAGCCTTACTGGCCTTCCTTACTTCTTGCGAAAATAAGGAAGTGGTATTCCCGGATTACGAGTATCAGTCAACCTATTTTGCTTATCAATACCCTGTGCGGACCCTCACGCTCGGTGAAGATATTGTGGATACTTCACTTGACAATCAACGCAGAGTGAAGATAATGGCTACAACAGGAGGTGTGTATGACAATAAAAAAGATGTTACAGTAGACTTTACGGTTGATAATTCACTTACCCAAGGTATATTGTTTGATCAAAATGGAACTGCAGTAAAGGCAATGCCCAGTAACTACTATAAGTTGGCATCCAATAAAATTGTTATTCCTGCAGGCAAACTGATAGGTGGTGTTGAAGTAGAACTTACTCCTGAATTTTTCGCAGATCCGCTGGCTCTTCAGAATAATTATGTTATCCCTCTGCGCATGACAAACGTTGTGAATGCAGATACAATTTTATCTGGTAAACCTTTGGTTCAGAATGCAAAGAGAGGTGTAGCAGGAGAATGGAGTGTTCTTCCTAAGGATTTTATTTTATATGCAGTAAAATATATTAATCCATGGCATGGATTTTATTTACGCAGGGGTAAAGATGAGATCAAAGGTAAGAACGGAGATACTTCACTTGACCAGACGCTTGTAAGACAACAACAGTATGTTGAACTTGATGAAGTTGTAAAATTGACTACTCAATCATTGAGTAAAATTGATTTTCCGGTAGTTTATAAGGATAAAGATGGAAAAAATATCAATGTTAATTTAATATTGACATTTGATGAACAAGGTAACATTACAGTATCTTCTAATTCAACTGAATACACTGTTACTGGTAGCGGCAAGTTCGAGAAAAGAGGAGAAAAAAACAGCTGGGGTAACGTCGATCGCGATGCCATTTATCTGAATTATACTGTAGACTTCGCGAACATGCAGATAAAATCTACTGATACCTTAGTGATGAGGAACCGTGGAGTTGCATTTGAAACATTTTCTCCGGTAGTACAGTGATATAAAAAAGCTAAAGTAACTAAAAATGAAACATATATATAAAACATGCCTTTTTGTTGCTGGCCTGGCAATGGCGACAGCTTGTGAGCAGGAGCCTCTCGAATTTGAAGTAGAGAAACCGGCAAGTTTTGCAGCACAGGAAGAGATAGATGCCTACGCCGATCTTAAAACCTATATCAATAGAGAAGCTAATCCTACTTTTAAGTTAGGGGCGGGGGTTGCTCTATCTGAATATGTACAGAAAGGGGTAATGTACAGGCTGGTCAACCGGAATTTTGATGAAATTACGCCGCGAAGTGAAATGAACCACGGAGCAGTTGTACAAGCAAACGGAAGCCTGAGCCTGGGTAATGTAGAAACATTGCTTGGTACAGCAAAAGATGCTGGTGCCTCAGTTTATGGCCAGGCACTTACCTGGCACTTAAACCAGAATGCTACTTACCTTAAGGGCTTACTGGCTCCTTTGGTTGTGGAGTCCCCTGTGTATGTTAACTCGTTAAACCTTTCCGGTTTAAGTACTGGAACGATGCAAGGCTGGACATCAACCAGCGGGGTTTCTGTTGTTGATGCTGAAGGTATGGGCGCAGGAAAAGCGATAAAGCTTACATCAGGTGCCGGTTCATCACAGCCTCAGGACCTGCAACTGGTAACTCCGGAGATTACCGTTGTACCCGGAAAAGAATACGAAGTGGTTGCTTATATTAAGTCTGATAAACCGGGAGAGGGGCGTATCGCTTTCGAAGGATTAGCTAATAATACGCCTGAGATAGACTGGATGAAGACCGGTAAAGCAACTAAAACGTTTGCTACCAGTACCAGCTGGAAAGAAATCAGGTTTAAGATCAAGGACTTCCAGGGAGAGAAAATCAAGCTTCATTTTGATTTAGGATACAAACCTAATGTAACCTATTACCTGGATGCTAAAAACTTTTATGTGTATAATACCCAGGGCGAAAAAATAGTCACGAACCTTGTTAATGAGGGCGATTTTGAAACCGGAACTGGCTGGGGAGGCTGGGGAAACAACTCCACAAGAGGAGTAACCGCAGCAGGAGAGGGTGTACAGGGCGGAAAAGCCTTCTTTGTTACAAACCCTTCTAAAACCGGTGGTTTTTGGGAAGTTCAAACTCTTTATCAATTGCCCGGAGGAGCATTGCAGAATGGAAAAGTTTACAAGTTAAGCTTTTGGGTAAAAGGAACTACAGAAGGTATCATAAGACCTGAAATACAGAGTCCTAATTATAGCTCAAGCGGCTTTGGGCAGGTGAGTGTTACTACAGAATGGAAACAGGTAGATCTTGCCACTACCATAAATGCAGATGACAGAAGCCGTTTAGTAATCAGCTACGGTGAATTTGCTGGGACGGTTTACATTGACAAGGTTGTATTAGCCATGGAAGGTGCCACTACAGGAGGCACATCGACGTCCGTAGAAAAAACTCCTTCGGAGAAAAAAGAAATTATTGCCGGGCATATGGAGCAGTGGATTTCCGGTATGGTGAAAACTGCAGCACCTTATGTGAAAGCATGGACTGTGGTGAAAGACCCGATGGATGATACTAACCCGAATGAACTGAAAACCGGAATTGGTAAAGCTAATATGGCTGCAGATGAGTTTTACTGGCAGGATTATTTAGGTAAAGATTATGGTGTACAAGCCTTTAAACTTGCCCGGCAACATGGTAATGCCAGTGATCTGCTCTTTATCAGCGATCATAACCTGCATAGCAACCTTGATAAAACCAGAGGACTTATCAAGTACGTGGAATACCTGGAAAGCCAGGGTGCCAAAGTGGATGGCATAGCAACTCAGATGCGTATCAGAATTGATTCGAATAAAGACGCCATCCGGGAGATGTTCCAGTTGCTAGCAGCTACCGGCAAAATGATTAAAGTTTCTGAGCTTGAAGTAGCGTTGGGTGTTGCTGCAAACCAAGCTACTGAAGCACATTATGCCGCTCAGAAAGAGATGTATCAGTATGTGGTTGAAAAGTACATGGAGATTATTCCTGCTGCTAAACGCTACGGTATTACTGTTTGGCGACCAACTGACCCAACTCCAGCCTCGACCGCTGATCCGCTTGGCATGTGGACATCTGACGCAAACCTTACCAGAAAGCCTGCTTATTCAGGTTTTGCAGATGCCCTGAAAGCTAAATAATTTTTTGTTGATACTTAGAAGGGTTAGCAATAAGAATAGAATTTTTCGCCGAATCTGTTCTTGTTGCTAACCCTTATTTTTAGGTGTTTGCTGAACCGGGTAACAATATCATTGCTATAGCGGAGCTATGGCAGTGGGTGTGGTAACAGGAGCTGTAGATTTATAAATTGTCATCAGTTTTAGTTCGCCAATCAAGGTAAAAGATTTCGCTAGCCTAGAGCTTTAGAACTTTTCTGCTGCCCCAGCCACCATAGTCTCTGCTCCTCAAATAGGATGATTTTTAATCATTGTAATAGTAAATCCATGATGTGTTCGTCAATAAAATTCTAAATGACATCATTAGCCTATCCTCCTAATCTCACTACAAATCCCGAAAAATTATGAAAAAGATACTCCTTGCTATTCTAAGCTTTGTTCTATTCTCAATTAGTTCCTGGGCGCAGGAAAACGAGAAGATAGCTCCAGAAGGGTTTGACAAGTTACAAACAGGCATCCCACATGGGCAACTCGACACAGTAACGTATAATTCAAAGACAGTTGGCTCACAGCGTAAAGCAGTAGTTTATACTCCTCCGGGATACTCGAAAAAGAAAAAGTACCCGGTCTTATACCTGTTGCACGGCATCGGCGGTGATGAATTTGAGTGGCTGCGAAATGGCCAGCCCCAAGTAATCCTGGATAATCTATACGCGCAGGGAAAGATCAAACCCATGCTGGTCGTGCTGCCCAATGGCCGTGCGATGAAAGACGATCGGGCAGTAGGTAATATTTTCGATAGCACCAAAGTGCAGGCATTTGCCACCTTTGAGCAGGATTTGCTTAACGACCTTATTCCTTTCATTGAAGCGAATTATCCTGTACACAAAGATCAGAAACGTCGTGCCATTGCAGGTTTATCTATGGGTGGCGGTCAGTCCCTGAATTTTGGTTTAGGCAACCTGTATAAATTTGCCTGGGTAGGTGGCTTTTCGTCTGCACCTAATACGAAGACACCGGATAAATTACTTCCCAATCCGGAAGAAGCCAAAAAGAAATTACAGCTGCTCTGGATTTCCTGTGGAACTGAGGATAACCTGATGCGGATCAGTACCCGCACACATGAGTACCTGGACCAAAATAAGGTGCCTCACATTTTTTATGTAGAACCGGGCGGCCACGACTTTAAAGTGTGGAAAAACGATTTGTACATGTTCTCCCAACTCTTGTTTAAGCCTGTAGATAAATCTAAGTTTTCCAACATAACTGTCCTGGATATACCGGCTTCCACAAATGTCAGATAGGAAAGCTAAATACGCAGCTGACTGTAATTTGCTAACCTTAAACCCATAAGCTTTGAAAAAACTCAACTTGATATTGCTGTCGGTGCTACTGGGGCTACTCCCTTTGCAACTGATGGCCTGGCCTGGTATGCCCCTGCCGCCACTGCATGTGGAGGGGCGTAATCTGAAAGATAACTGCGGGAATAATGTCGTGCTGCACGGTATAGCCATTACGCCAAGTCCATGGTTTAATGGCTGCCAGTATGGGTTTAGCTCTCGGTATTGCACCTGGGATAATTACAATGTGCAGGGCGCGCTGAATTATAACAAAGCAGTGATGGACAGGCTCACCAACACAAACGATGGCTGGTACCTGAATTACATCCGGCTTCACATCGATCCTTATTGGACCAACACGCCCGGGCCTCCAATTTTTGAAAACGATATCTCCAGGTTCAGTTACGACCGGTTGGTAACCTACACCGATCAGGTTATTATTCCGCTGATAAACCATGCCCGCGAAAGGGGAATGTATGTCATTCTGCGCCCACCAGGCGTTTGTCCGGAGCGTATTGCGGTGAATGATGCCTACCATGCCTATCTTAAAACCATCTGGACCTATTTATCGCAGCACCCAGGGCTAAAGAATGTCGACCATGTAATGTTTGAGTTAGCCAATGAACCTGTCGATATCCTGGGAACAAATGGTGTTTACGGAAAAACCGGACTCGCGCATTTTGCTGCTCTGAAAAACTTTTTTCAACCACTGGTAGACATCATCCGGAATAATGGCGCCAATAATATACTTTGGATACCAGGCACAGGTTGGCAATCTCATTATGCAGGTTATGCCACCTATCCGATAACAGGTGGTAACATAGGGTATGCAGTACACGTGTATCCGGGTTATTGGGGTAGTACTCAGAACTACGAAGCTTTTCAAAGAGCTTGGAATGAGCATGTAAAACCGGTTGCAGATATTGCTCCCATTGCTATTACTGAAACCGACTGGGCGCCTGAAGGCTATGGCGCCTGGGGCAAGGCAACAACCGGAACAGCAGGAGGGGAAGGATTTGGAGCAAACCTGAATTTTATCGCCAATCAATCCGGGAATGTAAGCTGGAATGTGCTGGCCCCCGATAACCTGCTGGATAAGGGCGATCCCAATGGTGGTCTGGCCTACAATGGTGATTGGGAAGCTTGTGCAGCACCGGTAATGCAGTGGTTCGCCCAGTACGCCAACAGCAATGTTCCTGTAGCTGGTTGTAATACGACTTCCATAAAGGATAATGAAATAAGTAAGGCCTTTGAGATTTTTCCAAATCCTGCCACGAATGGAAATTTTACAGTTTTACTCCGTTCTCCTTTTGTTAAAAATTACAGGATTACCATTTACACCACAAGTGGAAAACGGGTGTTCGGGCAGCAGCAACTGCAGTATGGCGAAAGCTTTATCAGTACAGGACTGGAGCAGGGCATGTATTTGCTGGAAATAACAGGTGATAATTTTTCTTTTAGGAGCAAGCTTCTCATACAATAGGGGAGCAATCCACTGTTCCCCGTGTAACTATATCGGAACCAGGAGCAGTGGTTCTGGTGGCAGGTGCAGTAACGCTGAAATGGTAAAAAAGGTCTTTCCTGGCTTGTTTTTGGCCTTATGTAACATCCTGATAAACATCTGTTACATTTTTTCGGCTACATGTAACATGCTACAAAAGACATGTAGTACTCTTTTTGCTACACTAACCGCCGACATGGGTAAATTTGTTTTGTGAAAAAATTACTAATGTTTGTTTCAGGGAAGCGCTGCTGTTTTAGGAAAAAATAAAATCTGAGGTATGGCATTTCATAAACGTAATTAAGGAATAATTAATACAGGAAGTTAATACAGGTGCAGCAGTTTTTCTGCATCAATCGAATAGCAGCAAATGATTAAAAAATGAAGAGAAGAGGAATAGTGAATAATTCAATAGCAGCCATTCTTTGCGCTGTTATTTTTGGTTGCGCCGGCTTGAAGGAACAAAAGCAGGAATCGCAGGTACTGACGCTTAAGGATGCCTATAAAGATAAATTTTACATTGGTACTGCCCTCAACACCCAGCAGATTACAGGTGAAGATGCTGCCGCCGTAAAGGTTGTGAAAGAGCATTTTAACGCCATTGTAGCCGAGAACATCATGAAAAGTGGATTAGTGCAGCCACGGGAGGGGCAGTTTTACTTTGACCAGGCAGACAAGTTTGTAGCGTTTGGGGAGCAAAATGGCATGTACGTCAACGGGCACACGCTCATCTGGCACTCGCAGGCGCCACGCTGGTTTTTCCGTGATAGCGAGGGCAAGGATGTATCGCGGGAGGTGCTGATTGAGCGGATGAGAAACCATATCCACACCGTAGTGGGCCGCTACAAGGGCCGCATCCACACCTGGGATGTGGTGAACGAGGCCATCATGGACGATGGGTCCTGGCGGAAGAGTAAGTTTTACGAAATTATTGGCGAAGACTTTGTGAAACTGGCCTTCCAGTTTGCACACGAAGCCGACCCAAATGCGAAGCTGATGTACAACGACTACTCCATGGCCCTGCCTGGCCGAAGAAATGGTGTGGTAGCCATGGTAAAGAACCTGCAGCAGCAGGGAGTGCCCATACATGGCATCGGCATGCAGGGGCATTTAGGTTTAGACCACCCCTCCATCGAGGAGTTTGAGAAAAGCCTGCTTGCTTTTGCTGAACTGGGCGTGAAAATCTCGGTTACCGAAATGGACATTTCGGCGCTTCCTTCTCCAAGACGGAACGTAGGAGCCGATGTGGCTACCAATTTCGAATACCAGCAAAGGTTTAATCCTTATACCAACGGGCTTCCTGATTCAGTGACGGTGGCCTTTAACGACCGCTACGTAAGTTTCTTCAAACTCTTTTTAAAGCATCAGGATAAGATGGAAAGGGTAACGGTATGGGGCGTAAATGATGCGCAGTCCTGGAAAAACGACTTTCCTGTGAGAGGCCGGACAGATTACCCCTTGCTCTTCGACCGAAATAATCAACCTAAATCTGTAGTCAGAGCCCTCATAGAGGCAGCTCAACAACAACCAGCTCATGATGAAAAGAAAAAGCGCAAACAGAGCATTTAACCTCTTCCTTTATTTACTGGTGCTCCTCCCGGTGCTGGCGCAGGCCCAGCAGGCGAAAGTGTCCAGCCCGGATAATAAGCTGCAGGTAGAAGTGTTGCTCCAGAACGGGCAGGCCTTTTACCGGGTAGCTTACGGAGGAGAGTCTGTACTGGAAAATTCGCCTTTAGGCCTGACCACCCACCTGGTGAACTTCGCCTCTGACCTTAGCTGGGTAGGTGCGGAGCAGGAAAAAGTGGAGCAGGTGTATAAAATGGATAGGACCAAGCGCTCCGACATTCGCTACGAGGCCAACAAACTGGTTTGCTCTTTGAAAAACAAAGACGGCAAGCCGCTGAAGGTTGAGTTCAGGGTGAGCAATAACGACATCGCTTTCCGGTACGAGCTACCCGAATCCGGAGAGCCGCTGGCGCTGGTGGTGGAGAAGGAAGCAACCGGCTTCAATTTCCCGCAGGAAGCAAAAGGCTTTCTTACGCCGCAGTCGAAATCCATGGTGGGCTTTGCCCGGACCAAACCCAGTTATGAAGAGGGCTATAAACTGGAACAGGATATTGCGGCCCGTTCAGCAAACGGGCTTGGCTACACCTTCCCATGCCTTTTTAGAGTAGGTGATAAATGGGCGCTGGTATCAGAAACGGGTGTGCGCGGATTGTACTGCGGCTCCCACCTGAGCGACCCTACATCGGATGGCACCTACACCATCGCGTTCCCGGACCAAACGGAAAACAACGGGTTCGGCAGCACCGGAGCAGCCATCGGTCTGCCAGCCACCACACCCTGGCGCACCATCACGGTGGGCAATAGTCTGAAGCCTGTTGTAGAAACCACCATTCCGTTTGATGTGGTAGAACCCTTGTACGAGCCGTCTGTAAAATATGAATTCGGCAAAGGCACCTGGAGCTGGATTATGTGGCAGGACCGCAGCATGAATTACAAAGACCAGGTAGCCTACATCGACCTGGCCAACAAGCTCGGATATAAATTCATCTTAATAGATGCCTTGTGGGACAAGCAGATTGGCTACGAGCGCATGGAAGAGTTAATTGCCTATGCCAAGTCAAAAGGCGTGGGTGTTTTTCTCTGGTATAACTCCAACGGTACTGTAAACGATGCGCCTCAGACGCCCAAAAATAAAATGAACACCGCCATTGCCCGCAAAAAGGAAATGCAGTGGATGAAGAAAAACGGGGTGAAAGGCATCAAAGTAGATTTCTTCGGGGGCGACAAGCAGGAAACCATGCGCCTGTACGAAGATATCCTTTCCGATGCCGATGACAATGAGTTAATGGTCGTGTTCCACGGAGCCACCTTGCCCCGGGGATGGGAGCGTATGTTCCCGAACTATGTAGGCAGCGAAGCCGTGCTTGCTTCGGAGAACCTGATGTTCAGCCAGCATGCCAATGATGTGGAAGCGTTTCAGGCTACCCTGCATCCGTTTATCCGGAATGCCATGGGCAGCATGGAGTTCGGTGGTGTAGTACTAAACAAGCGCTACAACCGCACCAACGATGGGGGCAACCATAGGAGAACAACAGACGCCTTCCAGCTGGCTACCGCCGTGCTTTTCCAGAACCCGGTGCAGTTCTTTGCCCTCACACCCAACAATCTGCAGGACGCACCTGATTTCGCTATAAACTTTATGAAAGAGGTGCCCACTACCTGGAGCGAAACCCAGTTCCTCGAGGGCTATCCGGGTAAGTATTGTGTACTGGCAAGGCAGCATGAGGGGGAGTGGTATGTAGCCGGCATCAATGCCCAGAAGGAACCTGTCCAGCTTAAAATAAAACTCCCGATGCTGGCAGGTAAAGAATTGCAGTTTTATGGCGATAACCCTGATGGAACCAGTTACCTGAAAAAGCTGAAAGTAGATAAAAAGGGCGAAGTGAAACTAACCATTCAGCCGCAGGGCGGGGTTGTTTTAGTGAATAAAGAAGAAGGCAACATGACGAGTGCCAGGTAGAGGCAGCAGAGGCTGTGGTGGCAGGTGCAGAACGAAAAAAGGCAAGTAATGCTCGTTATGGCAGTTTGTAAAGATATTCAAAAGGTAGAGGTAGACTGGGTGGAGTTTAAAGAAAAGCAGCAGGACCCGCAGGTGCAAAGATAAACCGAAGCATGATGAGATATTTTATTATTTGCTTTATGATTGGAAGCCTGGCAATAGTAGGTAAGGGTTTTGCGCAGGATAATGCTCCTTTAAAATTATGGTACGACCAGCCGGCGCGTCAGTGGGTGGAGGCCTTACCGGTAGGTAACGGACGCCTGGGGGCCATGGTATTCGGGAATCCTTCCAGGGAAGTTATCCAGCTCAACGAGAATACGGTATGGGCGGGACAGCCTAATCGTAACGATAATCCCCAGGCAAAAGAAGCGCTGCCGGAGGTAAGAAGGCTGATTTTTGAAGGAAAATACGCGGAGGCCCAGAACGTAGTCAATCAGAAATTCATCAGTAAATCGTCGCATGGCATGCCCTACGAGACGGTTGGTAACCTGAAGCTATCCTTCAAAGACCACGAAAATTTTACCGACTACTACCGGGAGCTCGACATTGAAAAGGCGGTGGCATCTTCCCGTTACCGGGTGAATGGTGTAACCTATAAAACAGAAGTTTTTTCCTCTTTCCCGGACCAGGTTATTGTGGTGCGGATAGCTGCCGATAAACCAGGTGCGCTGAATTTCTCCGCTACCATGGACAGGCCGGCCAATGCCAGTGTCTCTGTAAAAGGAAATGATGAACTGGTACTGGCAGGGAAAACATCAGATTTTGAGGGGGTGCAGGGCAAGGTACAGTTCCAGGCAAAGGCAAAAATTCAGAACACCGGGGGAACGGTTAAAGCCGACGAAAACGCTTTGCAGGTGGAGCAGGCGGATGCCGTTACTATTTTCATTTCCATAGCCTCTAATTTTAATAACTACCAGGATATCAGCGGGAACGCCGGAGAACGGACCGATGCCTACCTGCAAAAAGCCTTGCATAAAAAGTATGAGGCGCTTTACAAAGACCATGTGGCCGATTATAAAAAGTATTTCAGCCGGGTGAGCCTCGATTTGGGCACAACCGATGCCGTAAAATTGCCCACGGATAAACGCATCGAGCAGTTCAGCAAAGGGAACGACCCGCACCTGGTAGCGCTGTATTTTCAGTTTGGCAGGTATTTATTAATCTCTTCTTCAAGGCCCGGCGGCCAACCGGCCAACCTGCAGGGAATCTGGAACGATCAGCTGAGACCGGCATGGGACAGCAAGTATACCGTCAACATCAACACGGAAATGAACTACTGGCCGTCCGAAATTACCAACCTGACCGAACTGAACGAGCCGCTGGTGCAGATGCTCCGCGAGCTTTCCGAGTCCGGTCGCCAGACAGCCCGGGATATGTACGGCGCCCAGGGCTGGGTATTGCACCACAACACAGACATCTGGCGCATCAACGGACCCGTGGATGGCGCTTTCTGGGGCATGTGGCCCATGGGTGGCGCCTGGCTTTCGCAGCACCTGTTCGACAAGTACGAGTTTTCCGGCGACAAGAAGTTCCTGGCCTCTGTTTATCCTATCCTAAAAGAAGCTTCCCGTTTTTTCCTGGATTTCCTGGTGGAAGAGCCTGAGCATAAATGGCTGGTAGTGGCTCCCTCGGTTTCGCCCGAAAATGCGCCGTCGGCTCATCCCGGCTCATCCGTAGCGGCTGGTACTACCATGGACAATCAGCTGCTTTTCGACCTGTTCACCAAAACAAGCAAGGCGGCCGAAATTCTGAATACGGATAAGGAGTTGGCAGCGCAACTGAAGGAGCGCATCAAACGATTGCCGCCCATGCAGATAGGCAAGTGGGGGCAGCTGCAGGAGTGGATGCACGACTGGGATAATCCAAAAGACAACCACCGGCACGTGTCGCATTTGTATGGGCTTTATCCCTCCAACCAGATATCGCCTTACCGTCATCCTAAGCTGTTTGAAGCAGCTAAAACATCCTTGGTGGCTCGTGGAGATGAATCTACGGGCTGGTCGATGGGCTGGAAGGTAAACCTCTGGGCACGCCTGCTCGATGGAAACCATGCCCTGAAACTAATCCAGGACCAGTTAACGCCCTCCATTCAGCCGGAAGGAGGACAGAAAGGAGGTACCTATCCGAATTTGTTTGATGCACACCCGCCGTTCCAGATTGACGGCAACTTTGGCTGCACGGCTGGAATTGCCGAAATGCTGGTGCAAAGCCACGACGGCGCCATCCATGTTTTACCAGCTTTACCGGACGCCTGGCAGAAAGGCAGCATCAGCGGCATCAAAGCCAGGGGAGGTTTTGAATTGGATGTGAAATGGGAGGACAGCAAACCAGGCGAAGTGGCTATCCGGTCCTCACAGGGAGGCAACTGCAGAATCAGGTCCTATTACCCGCTCACAGGCAAAGGGCTGAAAAATGCAAAGGGCGCAAATACGAATACTTTTTACCAGGTAGCTGACATAAAAGAACCCTTAACAGCATCCGGAGCAGAAATGAAAAGTACTCCGCTTAAAAAAGTTTATGAGTACGACCTTTCCACCAAAGCAGGTGGTGTTTATACCATCAGCCTTAAAAAATAAACAGGGCATTGCACCCTCAGTTAATGTATGATTCACAAGTCTTAAAAAATTATATTATGAAACGCATCATGAGACTCCCTTTAGTTGCTTTACTTTTTCTGATAAACACAGCTGTTTTTGCACAGGACAAGAACTTCCACATTTACCTGGCCTTCGGGCAATCCAACATGGAGGGCCATACCAAATTCGAGCCCCAGGATACTACAGGGGTGGATAAGCGGTTCAGGGTTTTGGAAGCAGTGGATTGCCCGAACCTGGGTAGAAAGAAAGGGGAGTGGTATACTGCTGTTCCGCCTTTAAGCCGATGCAACACCGGCCTGACGCCCGCAGATTACTTTGGCAGAACCCTGCTGGCCGGCCTACCAAAAAATGTAAAAGTAGGTGTGATTAACGTGGCCGTAGGCGGCTGCAAAATAGAGCTGTTCGAGAAAGGTACTTACCAGTCCTATGTGGCCACAGCACCTGACTGGATGATGACAGCCCTGAATGCTTACGACAAAAATCCCTATGGCCGCCTGGTAGAGATGGCAAAGCTGGCACAGAAGGATGGTGTGATTAAGGGAATCCTGCTGCACCAGGGAGAATCAAATACAGGCGATGCGCAATGGCCTTTAAAAGTGAAAGGCGTTTACGACAACCTGCTCAAGGACCTGAACCTTCCGCCAAATTCCGTTCCCCTGTTAGCCGGGGAGGTAGTAGGCGCAGAAGAAAACGGAGCCTGCGCCAGCATGAACGCCATTATCGCAACACTCCCTACTGTCATCCCGAACGCACATGTTATCTCTTCGGATGGCTGTGCCGGCTTACCGGATCGCCTGCATTTTACGGCAGAAGGGTACAGGGAACTGGGCAAAAGGTACGGTGAAAAAATGCTGTCGTTAGAAGCCTCAAATTCAAAAGGGAAAAAAAGTAAACAGGTAAAGCAGGTCAATAAAAAGACGATATAATTCCGTTCAGGCTACCACAGCCATCACAGCGTCTTGCAGCCTTGTGAGTGTCTTAATAGCATACGAGGTACTATTACTTTATAACGCAGTAAACCGGACCAGTCACAGCAAAGAGAACCGTAAATTGGTGGACGAAGTCTGGAATGCCAAACTGCCCTATGCCGACGGCTATTTCGACCCCTATTACGACGGCTTGCTGTACCTGTTCAGCCTGATGCACTTAAGCGGGAATTACCGGATTGTCACACCTGAAATGGCTAATAACACCTCAGCTCAAAAGTAAATACTGGTTATGAAGAAGTCCGTTCTAAAATTTTCTTTCTTGCTAGCAGCACTGTTAATAACTTTTGCTTCTCATGCGCAATCCAACTTTAGCAGTAAGCTGATTGGCTTAGGTGTGGTGGTGTCTGACCTGGACCGTTCGTTAGATTTTTATATGAACGGTATAGGTATGGTTAAAGTCTATGATTTTAAAATTAATGAAGATTTTTCCAGGCGCTCAGGTCTGTCGAACGGAGTACCTGCTACTGTAACCGTTTTAAAACTGGAGAACAGCCCGGAAGCGAATGAATGGAAACTGGTGAACTTCGGGAAAAAAGAAACGCATCCCACACAAAACTTTATCCAGGATAACACCGGTGTGCAGTACATTACCATTAATGTAAAAGCACTAAAGCCAGTCATCGAAAGGCTGAAGGAGAGAAATGTTAAATTTCTGGGAAGTACACCTACACCATTAAATCAGAAATCACACTTTGTGCTGGTGCAGGACCCTGATGGGACTTTTATAGAATTAATCGGGCCGATGGAATAATCTTTTTCGGCATGAATAGACACATTCAGTCAGAACACAGGAGAATAGCAATTTTCCGCGGTAGCATTCTTCAAAGAAAACAAAAACACAATGATTAAAAAACTCTTTCAACTCGCATTCCTTACTCTTGTGTATCTCTTTATAGCGTTGCCTACACAAGGTCAAGGTGCAAAGAATCCCGTTATTCACGCCGATGTACCTGACCTGGCCATGATACGGGTTGGTGACACCTTTTATATGAGCAGCACCACCATGCACATGAGCCCGGGCCTGCCGATTATGAAGTCGAAAGATCTGGTAAACTGGGAAATGGTAGGTTACGCTTACGATGTGCTGACTGATGTGGATGATATGACACTTGCAAACGGGAAAAGCACCTACGGCAGAGGGTCATGGGCCAGCAGCCTGCGGTACCACAACGGCACCTACTATGTGAGCACCTTTGCCCAAACTACCGGTAAAACACACGTGTATACGACAAAGGACATCGAAAAAGGACCTTGGAAAGCTATTTCCTTTAGGCCCTCTATGCACGACCACACGCTGTTTTTTGATGATGACGGCCGCATCTACATGATTTGGGGAGCGGGCAAACTCAGCATGGTGGAGCTGAAAGAGGACTTGTCGGGTACAAAGCCGGGGACGGAACGGGTACTCATCGAAAACGCAACGGCACCATCCGGCCCCAATGTGGGCCTTCCTGCCGAAGGTTCGCAGCTGTTTAAGGTAAACGGTAAGTATTACCTGTTTAACATCTCCTGGCCCAAAGGCGGCATGCGCACCGTTATTGTGCATCGGGCCGATAAAATAACTGGTCCCTACGAAGGCAGGGTGGCTTTACAGGATAAAGGTGTAGCGCAGGGCGGACTGATTGACACGCCGAATGGCGATTGGTATGCCTACCTCTTCCGCGACTACGGAGCAGTAGGCCGAATCCCGTACCTGGTACCTGTGAAATGGGAAGACGGCTGGCCTGTATTGGGTGTGGATGGCAAGGTATCCGATGAGCTTGACCTGCCGGCCAGCAAAGGGCTGATTCCGAATATTGTGGCTCCCGATGAATTTACCCGCAAAAAAGGAGAACCGGCACTGCCGCTGGTGTGGCAGTGGAACCACAATCCCGACAATAAGCTTTGGTCCGTAACACAACGGAAAGGCTACCTGCGCCTGAAAACCGGGCGTGTCGACAATGACTTTTTGCTCGCCCGGAATACTCTGACGCAACGAACCATCGGACCTGAAAGCGCCGGTTCCACAGCTATTGATGTATCCAATATGAAGGAAGGAGACTTTGCCGGTCTTGCCATGCTGCAGCAACGGTACGGGCTGGTGGGAGTGAAGTTCGAGAACGGGGCTAAGTCCATCGTGATGGTGAACGCCGAATCGGGTAGTCCGGTAGTAGAAGAAAGCGTGCCGCTTAAACAGAAAAGGGTATACCTGAAAGCAGAAGGTGATTTTAACAACCGCCGGGATGTGGCCACCTTCCACTATAGCCTCGATGGCAAAACCTGGACGAAGATAGGCTCCCAACTGAAGATGGCCTACACCATCCCGCACTTCATGGGCTACCGCTTCGGGCTGTTTAACTACGCCACCAAAACACCAGGCGGCTACGTGGATTTTGACTATTTCCATATAACAGACCGGATAACGGAGGTAAAGGCGGTAGGGGAGAATTATAAAGCAAAGTAATATGATAAATGACTACCTGACTGGATTTACGATAAAGCAAATGGCTGGTGCTGTGGTCAGTTTCATGTTTTTTACACTTTCGGCATTTGCACAACAGGCAACAGTTACTTCACCTAATCAAAAGGTGAGTGTTGCGTTGCTCAGCCAGAACAACAGCAGGGAAGGGGGATGGTTTCTGAAGGTCAGCTACCTGGAAAATGGCAAAAGCCATGAAGCCATTCCGCAGATTGATTTGGGATTGGTACGCAGCGACCAGGATTTTTCGAAAGACCTGAAGTTTTTGAGAGCCGGTAAACCCAGCTTGGTGAAAGAATCCTACACTGCCGTGCATGGCAAACGCATCAACCGAAGCAACGAAGCCAACGAAGTAGTAGCCTCGTTTCAGCGGCCCGATAAGTCTAAAATGAACATCATCATCCGGGCTTACAACGATGGCGTGGTGTTTCGGTACGAGTTTCCGGAGAAAGGCGGTTCTTATACCGTAAAAGACGAACTCACGGCTTACAACATTCCGGACGGCACCAAACGCTGGCTCGAAAAATGGAATCCGGCAAATGAAGGCTATTACTCGTCTGCTGCCGACGGCAAGGTGCAGCAGGAGTGGGGCTACCCGGCTCTTTTTGAGAATGCCGACAGCACCACCTGGTACCTGATCCACGAAGCTGATGTGAACCGCAGCTACTGCGGCACCAAACTGAGCAATAAGGCAGCCCCGTCGAAATACAAAACAACTTTCCCTGACCCGGGAGACGGACGCGGAAAGGGTGCATCTGAACCCACGATTACGCTTCCGTGGCAGTCGCCCTGGCGGGTTATCATCATGGGCAGTTTATCAGATGTAGTGGCGTCCACCTTGGTAGAGGACGTTTCCACGCCTTCTGTATTGAAAAACACTGATTGGATAAAGCCGGGCCTGGTCTCCTGGAATTACTGGTCCAATAACCACGGAACAAAAGACTACCAGGTGGTGCGCCAGTTTGCCGATTTGGCGGCCCGTATGGGCTGGCCCTACACCCTCCTTGACTGGGAATGGGATGCGATGGGCAACGGTGGCAATCTGAACGATGCGCTGGAATACATCCACGCCAAAGGTGTAAAGCCCCTGATATGGTATAACTCGGGCGGCGATCATACCTGGGTTGGCGCTACACCAAAAGACCGGATGCTTACCCATGAAAACCGTGTGGCAGAGTTCACAAAACTAAAAAAGATGGGCATCGCCGGTGTGAAGATTGATTTCTTTGAGAGCGAGAAACAGGATATGATAAAGTACTACCTCGATATCCTGGAAGATGCCGCTACATACGAAATGATGGTGTACTTCCATGGCTGCCTGGTGCCACGCGGCTGGTCCCGCACTTATCCGCACCTGATGACGTACGAAGGCGTTCGAGGGGCAGAGTGGTATAATAATGTACCGGATTTTACGATGGCTGCTCCCACGCACAATACCATTCTTCCTTTTACCCGGAATGTGGTGGGCGCCATGGATTATACCCCCGTCACTTTCACGAACTCGCAGTACCCGCATGTTACCTCCTATGGGCATGAACTGGCCCTGGGTGTATTGTTTGAATCAGCCCTGCAGCACATGGCCGACAGGCCGGAAGGGTACAATGCCTTGCCTGATGCTGCAAAAACATTTGTCCGGGACGTACCCACCGCCTGGGATGATACAAAACTACTGGGCGGCTATCCGGGGCAGGAGGTAATCATGGCCAGGCGCAAAGGCAAGTCCTGGTACATAGCAGGTATCAATGGAGAGCAAAAGGAGAAGCGCAAAAAAGTGCAGTTTGATTTTCTGCCGGAGGGAGTTAAATACAAACTGACCCTAATAGCCGACGGAAGTCACGATAAAGAGTTCTCGACCAGGTATTTAGTCATCAGTAAATCAGACTCGGTAGATGTTAAAATGCTCCGGAGAGGTGGTTTCGCTGCTTCCTTGGTTCCGGTTACGGACAGCAACTTAACTACCCGGAAATAGGAATTACTTCCTTTCCCATTTAAGAATGAGACACTTGATGGTTTGGTAATCTCTATTTTGCTAGGCTCGAAGGAAGAAACTTTTCCAGTTTTCGCTGTAGGAGCCTTCTACGTGTTCCGGTGCTGAGCTTTGCTCAGCAGCCCGCAGCGGAGCGAGGGCAGGTTCACGTAGACAGCGACGGAAGCGAAAACGCGGCCGCGCGGCCGAGGAGCGCGAAAGTTAACAATGGAAAAGACAGTAAGAGGGCTCCGGAGGAACAGACACAAAGTGATAATCTTGTCTCATAAAGGAAGTAAAACAACTTTTTCAGTCTGCACCAGCCACCATACCCACTGCAGATGTCAAGATACGATAAAATAGTTAAATGATAATAAAGTAGTATTTCAACTTATGATGAAGTTAAAAAGTGTAGGTAGTCTTCTGCTGGTGTTTATTGCCCTTCAGTTTAGCCAGGCGCAAAATCCAATTATCCAGACTTCCTATACAGCCGACCCGGCACCCATGGTGTACAACAACAAGCTATACCTGTACACCAGCCACGACGAGGCCGAATCTACCTGGTTTACGATGAATGACTGGAAGTTGTACACCACCGATGACATGGTGAACTGGACGGACCACGGCACCATATTGGCCTACTCCGATTTCAGCTGGGCAAAAATCAATGCCTGGGCACCGCAATGTATCGAACGGGGTGGGAAGTTTTACATGTATGTTCCGGTAACCACGAGAGATAATAAAGGAGCTATTGGGGTAGCGGTAGCCAACAGCCCGTACGGACCCTTTACCGACCCGCTGGGCAAGCCGCTGGTACAAAGCGGCGTAGGCGACATTGACCCTACTGTTTTTATCGACGATGATGGGCAGGCCTACCTATACTGGGGCAACCCGAATCTTTACTACGTCAAACTGAACGAAGACATGATTTCGTACCAGGGAGAAGTCGTGAAAGTGCCCAACACCGTTGAGTCGTTCGGGAAGCGCGAAGGAAACCCGGAAAGGCCGACCACTTACGAAGAAGGCCCGTGGCTCTACAAACGCAAAGGACTCTATTACTTGTTATTTGCCGCTGGCCCCATTCCGGAGCACATCGGTTATTCCACCAGTTCCAACCCGACCGGCCCCTGGAAGTACCAGGGCGTTTTAATGCCTACCGAAGGAGGCAGTTTTACAAATCATCCGGGCATGATAGATTTTAAGGGGAAAACCTATTTCTTCTATCACAACGGGGCCTTGCCGGGCGGTGGCGGCTTTACCCGCTCTGTCGCTGTTGAAGAAGTTGACTTCAAAAAAGACGGCACAATTCAGCCTGTGAAAATGACGAAAGGAATCACCAAAAGCCTGGCCACTTTAAATCCTTACGTGATGAACGAAGCGGAGACAATGGCCTGGTCTGAAGGTGTGAAATCCATGCAAAATGAACAGGTTGGTGTCTTCATTACGGCCATGCGGAACGGGGCTTACACCAAAGTAAAAGACGTTGATTTCCGGAAGAAGGGCGCTTCAAAATTTACCGCCAGGCTTGGTACAACCCACAACGGCAATGTATCCATGGAAATCAGGCTGGGCAGTGTGGAAGGAGAATTACTCGGAACCGTAAATGTGCCGCTTACCGGCGGGAATGACCGATGGGCCGTGGTAGCAACCGATGTAAAAAAAGTAACGGGCGTTCATGATGTGTTTTTTGTCTTTAAAGGAAAAGCAGCAAGCAATATCATGTACTTCGACTACTGGCGGTTTTCGGAGTAGTGAGTTCAAATCATGCTTCCCGGGAAATCAAGTTTACACAGGCCTGAACAAAATTTTGAAAATGAATAAAATACGCATTTGCATGCTCCTGTTCCTGGTGTTAGCTGGGAGCTTAACCAGCAGAGGGCAGTCGTATCAAAAAACAGATGCTGGTATCAAAACAGCGATAAAGTCTGTTGCGGTGGAAGTTCAGTTTTACGACCCTTCCACAGTACGGGTGCTGAAGTGGCCACAGGGCGATACGTTTGATAAAAAGAGCCTGTCAGTTATCAAAGCTCCTCAAAAAACAACTTTCAGTGTACAGCAAAAGGGAGAAGCTATAACCCTGAAGAGTGCAGACCTGCTTGTCGTATTGAACTTGAGCAGCGGTGCCATCTCCTTTAAAACACCTGATGGAGAAACACTCCTGGCCGAAAAAGAAACCCCGAACCAGTTTGTCAAATTCGACGATGCCGGCGTGAGTGCCTACAAGGTAACTCAGGCCTTTGTCTTAGCGAAAGGTGAACCCATTTATGGCTTAGGCATTCAGCAACAGGGCAAAATGTCACAGCGAAACGTGAAACTGCGCATGGTCCAGGGCAATACCGATGATTATGTTCCCTTCTTCCAGTCGGTAAAAGGCTATGGTGTTTTCTGGGATAATTATTCTCCAACCAATTTTGCTGATACACAGGAAGAAACGTCATTCAGCTCGGAAGTTGGCGATGGCATCGATTATTATTTCATGAATGGCGGTACTGCCGATGGTGTAATTGCCCATATGCGCAGCCTCACCGGTCAGGCGCCTATGTTTCCGTTGTGGACATACGGGTACTGGCAAAGCAAAGAGCGCTACAAAAGCCAGAACGAGCTATTAGGCGTTGTTCAAAAATACCGGGAGCTGGGTGTGCCGTTGGACGGTATCATCCAGGACTGGCAATATTGGGGAAACAACTACCTCTGGAATGCCATGGATTTTCTGAACCCGGAGTTTTACGACCCTCAAAAGATGGTTAATGATGTGCATAAGCTTAATGCGCACCTGATTATATCCGTCTGGTCCTCGTTTGGCCCTCATACAAAACAATATAAAGAATTAGAAAAACTAAACGCGCTATACAATTTCAAAACATGGCCTGAGTCGGGTTCAGAAAAATGGCCGCCAAACCTGGATTATCCTTCCGGTGTAAGGGTGTACGATGCCTTTAACCCTGCAGCCCGTGATATTTACTGGAAGCACCTGAATGAAAGCGTGTTTAAGTTAGGCATGGACGGCTGGTGGATGGACTCCACAGAGCCCGATAACTTTGACAACAAACCGTCCACCACCCACCTCGGGTCCTACCAGAAGGTGCGCAATGCTTATCCGTTAGTATCTGTAGGCGGCGTGTACGACAATCAGCGCAAGGTCTCATCCGATAAGCGTGTGTTTATACTTACCCGTTCGGCTTTTGCCGGGCAACAGCGCTATGGGGCCAACACCTGGTCAGGCGATGTGGTGGCTTCCTGGAATGCGCTTAGAAACCAAATATCCGGTGGGTTGAACATCTCGTTGACTGGTATTCCGCATTTCAATAGCGATATCGGCGGTTTCTTTCTATGGGAGTTTAAAGAGAAACTAAAGGACCCCGAATACCGGGAGTTGTATGCCCGCTGGGTTCAGTTTGGCGCCTTCAGCCCGATGATGCGCTCACACGGAGCCGATGCCCCCCGCGAAATTTACCAGTTTGGCAAAAAAGGCGATAAAGTGTACGATGCCATCGAAAGGTACATCAACCTGCGTTACTCCCTGTTGCCCTACATTTATTCCACCTCCTGGGATGTAACCGCCAACCAGTCCAGTATGATTCGGGCATTGGTAATGGATTTTGCCGCAGACAAACAGGCCCTGGACATCAACGACCAGTACATGTTTGGTAAATCCATTCTGGTTTGCCCGGTAACAACAGGCATGTATACAAAGGATAGGGAAGAAGATTTCAGCACGATTAAGTCGCGGAAGCTTTACCTGCCAAAGGGCTCCGACTGGGTAGATTACTGGACAGGCGAAAAATTGTCCGGTGGCCAGACGGTGACCAAGGACACGCCGCTTGATGTGATTCCCTTGTACCTGAAAGCCGGGTCTATTCTGCCGATTGGTCCTAAAGTGCAGTTTGCCACAGAGAAGAAATGGGATAACCTTGAAATACGTGTGTACGAAGGCGGCAATGGCGAATTTACGCTATACGAAGATGAAAACGACAATTACAATTACGAAAAAGGAGTGTATTCAACAATTACTTTTAACTGGAACAACGCAAAAAGAACCCTTACGATTAACGACCGGAAAGGTGAGTACCCGGGCATGCTGAAAGACCGCAAGTTTAATATTATCCTGGTCTCCAAAGGTAAAGCTGTCGGCGATGGAGCGGTAGAAAAGTTCGATAAAGTGGTCAGCTACAATGGCAGGAAAACAGTTGTCAGGCTCTGACAGAAAGCTCCTCTGAGCACGAAGTTATGAGGGTAAAAAGAAAAGGTAATTGAAGTAAATAATGATCCTGCGCTTCAGGCCATGTTTCATTTTCGCCTGCAACGCAAAACTGAAATAGGTCTTAGCCTCAGGAACAAAAAAAGAAATCGGAACAATAAAGAATTAACAATTAATATTACAAAAATGAAAATTAAATCAGGATTTGTGCCATCAGGAAAAAGGCGGGTAGCTTTTCTGTGTGTGTTGGTGGCCTTGTTTTCTTTTATGGGGTTCAACGGAAACAGCCAGAACGTCAAAGTGGCTAAAAATGCCCCGGTATTCTCAAAATCTGTGTACGAAGGAAACGATAAGGTATACAATGACAATCCGCTTAAGGCAGGCGAATTTTACAACCCGATTATACAAGGCGCTTATCCCGACCCTGCTATTACGCGCAAAGGCGGCGATTACTACATGGTGCATTCCTCCTTTGCCATTTTCCCCGGAGTGCCTATTTTCCATTCCAAAGATTTGGTGAACTGGACGCAGATAGGCCATGTGCTCGACAGGCCTTCGCAGTTAAACGTGCACAACACGGGCATAAGTGCCGGCGTGTATGCACCAGACATTAAGTATAATCAAAACAATGACACGTTCTACATGATCACGACCGCATTTGCCGGTGGTCTGGGAAATATTGTCGTAAAAACAAAAGACCCCCTGAAAGGCTGGAGCGATCCTGTGAAGTTAAAGTTCGACGGTATCGACCCTTCGCTTTTCTTCGACGATAACGGGAAAGCCTATGTGGTGCACAACGATGCGCCCGATAAAGGAAAAGAGCTGTATCAGGGGCACCGCGTGATTAAAGTTTGGGATTATGATGTCGAAAAGGACCAGGTAATTCCCGGAACCGATAAGATTATCGTAGACGGTGGGGTTGACATTGAGAAAAAACCAATCTGGATTGAGGCGCCTCATATATACAAAAAGAACGGGCGTTACTACTTAATGTGCGCCGAAGGCGGCACAGGAGGCTGGCACAGCGAAGTGATTTTCGTGAGTGACAATCCAAGAGGCCCTTATAAACCTGCACCGAGCAACCCTATCCTGTCACAAAGATACCTGAACCCGAACAGGGCGAACAAAGTAGACTGGGCTGGTCATGCCGATTTAGTGGAAGGGCCTGATGGCAAACATTACGGCGTGTTCCTGGCTATCCGCCCCAATGAAAAGAACCGCGTAAACATAGGCCGCGAAACCTTTATTTTGCCTGTGGACTGGTCTGGTGAATTCCCTGTATTCGAAAATGGTCTTGTACCAATGGAGCCAAAGCTGAAAGTACCTGCAGGCGTAGAAAACAAGACCGGGAAAGAAGGTTTCTTCCCCAACGGCAACTTTACCTTTACCGATAACTTTACTTCCGACAAACTGGATTACCGCTGGGTAGGCTTAAGAGGACCACGCGAAGCGTTTGTTTCTACTTCCAAAAAAGGATTGCAGATTAACCCCTTACCGGTCAACATCAAGGAAGTGAAGCCAACGTCCACGCTATTCCTCCGCCAACAGCACAACAACTTCACCTACACCACCACACTCGATTTTAAACCAGCATCCGAAAAAGAGCTGGCGGGTATCACGTTGTTGCAAAGCGAAAAATTCAATTACGTATACGGCCTCACCCGGAAAGATAAAGACGTTTACCTGGTGCTGGAAAGAACAGAGAAAGGTACATCTAAAATCATAGCCAGTAAGAAAGTTGATGTGAAGAAGCCAATCCAGCTTCGGGTAAAAGCGGATGGCGATAACTACCAGTTCAGTTATTCAATGAATGGAGCCGACTTTGTGAATGTGGGTGAAACCGTTTCCGGGGACATTCTCTCTACCAATGTTGCAGGAGGTTTCACGGGTGCTATGATTGGTTTGTACGCCACTTCTGCCAACGATGCGCATCCCCAGAATTTGGTTCAATAGTTTCTGTTCGCAGCTCTCGCAGTTGCCCCGGTACATAACGCACCCGTACTTGTAAACGGATGAGCAGCGGCTAGAGCAGGTGGAGATACTAACAGGAAAAAGGAAGCTACCGTTTGAAAGTCTTATTAAATGAATAAAAAAAGGTCCGGACTTGTGCCGGACCTTTTTTTATGTTCTGCCGAAACGGGATTGGTAAACTTATCTCCGGAAAGCGGGTACTTGAAGAGTATAATTGTAATATTGGGCAACAGGAAAGTTATAGACAGCGTCATATTTTTCCGGAAAATCCCTTGCCAGGAGTAGTTGAGTGAAGTTTTTAACTACACCTAAAATTTGACTTTCTGAGGAGACCGGTACTGATGTCGTGGTTCGTGACATTTGCTGTTGTATGGGATAGGTGGGTTGTCTGAATTCACAGATTTTATGTTTTAACAGAAACAACCTGCTTTACCCAATTATCTGCCCCCCATCCCGGTTCAGGCAATCTGCAGCTCCTGCCACCACAGCCACTGCTTCTGCTTCCGGGTTAAAAAGGCATTGGTAAGGCTGTAGAACATGGCAGTGCTTTAATGTTGAATGTAAGGATAAGTTTCAAATAGTAAAAAAATATTTGCAATCGGTTGCAATTATGAAATATAATTCCCAAGTTTATGTTTGAAAACAAACTAATGTTAGTTTAAATACCGCCTATGAAAAAGATTTCTTCCAAAGTCGCCGAATTTAAAAACATCAGAAACTGCTATTTGATGCAGGTGTATGGAGGGTATTAAGGAAAATAACAATAATAATTTCAATTCTATGGCTGCTAAAGCTGCTTCGTTTGGCAAGATAAACAAAGGTAAAGCAACAAATGCTGTGGGATATAGGGAGTTTATACTGTAGAGATTTTCCTTTAAATCAAAATGCCAACGTTGGCGTTGCAGGCATAAGGTCTGATGCCCATGCTGCTGCAGTTAGAAAACAGTAATACTAGATCAGGTAGCACAATTTAAAACTTTACTCAAGATATAATAAACTTTACAATGTCTCCACCTCCTGTTATCAGTGTCATAACTGTTATAGTTTATTAATTAAACACAAAACTTAAATAAATATATATCTATGAATTGGGATTTAACGAGAAAACCAGGAGCAAATACCAGGCTGTTGGGTAAACTGAAGCTTATGCAAGTTGCCTCTGTGCTTTTAACTTGTATGTTTTTAAGTTTACAGGCTCTGGCGCAAACCGGCAACCTGAATATAACAGGCCGGGTTACAGACGAAAGAGGAGTGGGTATGCCGGGTGTAACCGTAATGCTGAAAGGCACTACCACCGCTGCCCCTACTGATGTTGATGGTAATTATGCTATCACGGTGCCGAACGGAACAGGAACACTGGTATTTACTTTTGTGGGATACCAGACCCAGGAGGTGCCCATTAACAACCGCTCTACGATTAATGTGACCATGGCTACCGATGCCAGGGCGCTGGATGAGGTGGTCGTAGTTGGGTATGGCGTTCAACGGCAGGAAGCTGTAACTGGCTCAGTAGCTTCCATTAGTGGAGATGCCATGCGCGACGTGCCGGCTGGTAATATCACACAGGCGCTGCAGGGGCGTTTGCCAGGGGTGGAGTTTGCGCAAACATCCTCCAGGCCGGGCGCCTCAACCCAAATCCGGATTCGCGGAACGCGCTCACTAAATGCCAGCAACGATCCGCTGGTAGTACTGGATAATATTCCTTTTGCCGGGTCTATCTCCGATATCAATCCAAACGACATTAAAAGCGTTGATATCCTGAAAGATGCCTCGGCAACGGCCATTTACGGCTCGCGGGGTGCCAACGGGGTTATATTGGTGACAACCCACAAAGGGAAAGCAGGACAAAAAGCAAGGGTAAATTATAATAGTTTTTATGGTATAAGAGATGTGTTTGCCAAATATCCCATGATGGACGGGCCGGAGTTTGTTGCGCTCCGTAAGGCAGCCGGTATGTTTACAAATGCATTGGATGAATCCGATGACGTAAACACCGACTGGCAAGACTTGTTGTACAAAACCGGTAAAATGTCAAGCCACGACTTAGGCATTTCAGGTGGCACCGAAAATGGTAGCTACAACTTCAGTGCGGGCTATTTTGAGGATGAAGGCGTGATTCCTACACAGCAGTACAAACGTTACTCTATGCGCGGTGGCCTTGACCAGGGAGTAGGTAAATATTTCCGGCTTGGCTTTACTACCTACAATAACTACAATGTTACGGAGGGTTCTAATATAGGGCTATACGGAACCTTAAGTGCGTCCCCTATTGCCAATCCGTTCAATGCTGACGGTACCTTGAAAAGAACCATCAGGATGCCGTTGGATGAGCAGTTTGTAATTACAGGAGAGGTGGTAGAGGGTTTAAGCGATCAATGGCTCAGCGAAACCAGGGCTTTTGGAACATATAACACCATGTATGGCGAAGTAGAAATTCCGGGAGTTGAGGGCTTAAAATATCGTACCAACCTTGGATTGAATTACCGCCAGAGCCACGGTGGCGCCTATACAGGAGAAGGAATAAACAGTGCTACACTTACAACTCCTTCAACCGCTTCTATTAGCAATTCGCATACCTACGACTGGACAATTGAAAATATGCTGACCTACGACCGCACCTTCGCCGGAAAGCATAACGTGAACGTAGTAGGGTTGTACTCTGCCTCACAATCCAGGTTCAATAGTTCTCGTATTGCAGCAAGAGATATTCCTGCGGATGCCTTTCAATTTTACAACCTGGGGCAGGCTGCCGGCGAAATTACCGTTAACCCGAATGACCAAAACTACTGGCAGAGTGGCTTAATGTCGTGGATGGGACGCGTTATGTACTCCTACGACGACCGCTACATGTTGAGCGCTACGTTACGCACCGATGGTTCCTCTAGGCTGGCCCCGGGACATAAGTGGCATACCTACCCTGCGGTATCGGCCGGATGGAATGTTGCGAGGGAGTCGTTTATGGAGGATGTGAGCCTGATAAATATGTTGAAGTTACGTGCGGGCTATGGGCAAACCTCCAACCAATCTATCAATCCCTATGCTACCCTTGGTCGCTTAAGTACCAGGCCTTACAACTTTGGTCCTGATACCTATGAAACCGCTTTATATGTGACCGAACTGCCGAATCCTAATTTAGGTTGGGAGTTCTCCCAGACATTGAATCTTGGCCTGGACTTCGCCCTCCTGAACCATCGCCTGTCCGGTACTGTAGAGTATTATGTTACAAATACCAATAACATTCTGCTGCGGGTAGGTCTGCCTGCTACATCGGGCGTAGGCAGCTATGTGGCAAACATCGGGGAAACCCAGAACAAAGGCCTGGAATTGTCGCTTAACGGTGTGATACTGGACGAACTCAACGGCTGGACATGGGAAGCCGGTATTAACTTGTATGGCAACCGCAACAAACTGGTAGCACTTGCTTCGGAACAACCGCGGGATGAATCCAACTGGTGGTTTGTAGGCCATCCGATCAATGTGATCTACGACTACGAGAAAATAGGCCTCTGGCAAGAGGGAGACCCGTATCTGAATGTCCTGGAACCGGGCGGAAATGTAGGTATGATCAAGGTGAAATATACAGGCGATTACAATGCCGATGGTACACCTGTAAGGCAAATCGGGCCTCTGGACCGGCAGATCATGGATGTAAATCCGGACTTCCAGGGAGGGTTCAATACCCGTGTAGCTTATAAGGGATTTGACCTGACGGCAGTCGGTGCCTTCCAAAGCGGCGGTATACTTATCAGCACGCTCTACGGAACATCAGGTTACCTCAATATGATGAGCGGGCGCAGGGGGAACGTAAGTGTGGACTACTGGACACCGGAGAATACAGGTGCCAAGTATCCAAAACCAGGCGGCTTAATGAGCGGCGACAACCCAAAATATGGTAGTACCTTGGGTTACTTTGATGCAGGTTACCTGAAAATGCGCACGATATCACTAGGTTATAACTTTACCAGCAACAGTTGGTTGCAAAACGCCGGTATCAACAATCTGCGGCTCTATGTTTCTGCTCAGAACCCGTTTGTGATGTTCTCGCCTTACCACAGAGAATCAGGTCAGGACCCCGAAACTAACTCATATGCCGACGAAAATGTGGCGGTAGCCACTGGCACTCCAAGCCGACTGCTAACAATTGGCACGAACGCACCTGCAACACGGAACTACCTGGTTGGTCTCAATTTTACATTCTAAAAAAGATGATAAAGATGAATCGTTTTCGTATAAAAACTATAATAGGCACAGCCCTGATGATGTCGTTGTTCCTGGTATCCTGCGAGGATATTCTGGAAGAACAGCCGCGCAGTATTTATGAACCCAACTTTTTCCGAACCGAAAAAGGTGTTTACGGTGGACTAACTTCAATGTACGCGCACCTGCGTTATATTTACGGACAAGCCTACTATTACAACACCACCGAAACAGGTACCGATGAAGTAACCTACGCGCAGAGTGCGGATCAAAACTTCCTGGTGATGGACCTTTCCGGTCAGGGCGAGATTACTCCTACCACAAGTCGCGCCGATGTGTTGTGGGGAGCCGCATTTCCGAACATTAACACCGCCAGCGGTATTATTGAAAATGCTGCCGCAGTAGGCACCATTCCGGGTGCGCTGATTGCCGAAGCCAGGTTCTTCCGCGCCTTCGATTACTTTATGCTGGTACAAACCTTTGGCGGCGTGCCCCTGGATCTGGGCGCAGGGGAACTGAAGTTCAATACAAATCCGGTGAGAACCTCGGTGCGCAACACAGTGCCTGAAGTTTATACCAAAGCCATATTCCCGGATCTGCTCAAAGCGGTTGAAGATTTGCCGGTAAACCCGCGTGTTACCGGCGGTGTAACCAAAACGGTTGCACGCCTTTATCTGGCAAAAGCTTACCTAACCTATGGCTGGTGGCTTAGAAATCCCAACAATATCCCCACTTATCCGGAGGCTCCCCGAACCGACCCTGACGGGCATGATGCCCAGTGGTATTTTCAGCAGGCATACGATGTGGCTGTTAACGCTATTCAAAATCCAGGGCCTTTCGGTTTAGTGGATACCTATTATGATGTAAACGTAGCGACAAATGACCGCAACAAAGAACAGCTGCTGTACGCCGACCACACGGAAACAAGCGAATTTTATAACGGAGGCAGCCTGACATTTGGAAGTGGCGGCGCCCCCGATAACTTTGCCGGCTGGATGATGACCTGGAACTATACCAATATCAGGAGTGCACTAAATCCAGACTGGACGAATCCTGTAAGTTCTGTGCAGCGTGAAGCAACACAAGCCTTAGGTCGCCCCTGGATACGTATGGCTCCAACCATCGGTGTAGTTACAAATACCTTTGCCGACAAAACAAATGATTCTCGCTACGATGGCACCTTTACAACCGTTTACCGTGGCAACTGGCCTAAAGGAGGAATCAATGCTCAGGTTGTGTATAACGCAAACAGTCTGCCGGTTAATCCAGGTGAGCCCATACTTACCTTCTTAAATGAGCAACCGGCAACGGCAATCTCTTATCCAAGTGGAGCAGGCAAAAGTAATGTAGGTGCAGGAGAGTTGCCTGGAAGATCCGATTTTGTTGTCCATCCCCGCGGCATTAGCCGAATTGTATACCCGGGACTTTGGAAGCTCGGTCCTCACCGTACCGACCATGACTCTGAAACCAGTTTAGGACAACCGAATGCCGGCAGTACCCGTCCTTTCTACATCGCCAAATTCTCGGAGCTTTACTTTGTAGCGGCCGAAGCAGCTGTGATGGGCGCAACTACGCAGGCTGGTTACAACGCCAGGGAACTGGTTAATGTTATTCGTGCCCGTGCCGGCAAGTGGCGCTGGGACAACAACGGCAACACTGCCAAAGTGGTTGATAATAGCGCTGCTATGATTGCTGCCACCCCGGCAACTATCGACATCAACTACATTCTGGCAGAACGTTCGCGTGAATATTTTGGCGAAGGTTACCGCTGGTACGATTTGGTGCGTACCCAAAAATGGGAAGAACTTGCTGCCACTTACGAGATTGCCGGCAGAAACTATGGCGATCATACGCCTGTAACGGTAACGCGTACCATTCAACCGTATCACTACCTGCGGCCTATTCCACAAAGCCAGCTCGATGCTTTGGAAATGACTGCAGGAGAAAAAGATCTTTACCAAAACCCTGGATACAGAATGTAATTGCTCTGCTGAATCCTGATAAAAAAGACTGGCTGCTCATATTGGGCAGCCAGTCCTTTTTATCATACATCTTTAATTTTAAGTGATAGCCGATGACGTAGAAGCTGCTCATATGAATGTCATTACCAGCTCTGGTTTGGAAAGAAAAAAAATGGACAATTTCTGGATGCTGCATGAGCAGAAGGAATGGTGGCAGGTGCAGTCTATTTTTTTTAGAAGAAAACAGGCAGATATTCATTCAGTTTGTTGCAGATGATTTTAGCAATCGGTTGCATTTTACGGTTCTTTATGTAGCTTTGTAATAATAAGAAAATAAGTGTTAGTTGGATGTAAGACGGGAGATAATGAAAGCAAGATACAGGTCAAAAGGCCAGATATTTTGCTTTTATACTTCATAAAATGAGCTGGTCCCCTGTACAACAATTTACTCTCCACTTATACGATGCTCTAGCCTGTTAAACCACAGACCAGTAAAAAACATCAAAGAAAATGAATACGATGAAGCAACTTTTTGTAGTATTGATGGTGCTGTTCGCCCTGCCAGCGTGGAGTGCCGACCCTTTTGTTAAGTTTTCAAAAGAAGCCAATTCACTTCCCCTGGTGCAGGAAGGTAATCCCCTTCCCATCCTTCTGGATCAGGGCGATTTTGAAGGTGTCAGGATTGCGGTTACCAGTTTGCAGCAGGACTTTCAGGCTGTAACCGGTAAGGCGCCGGTACTTCTCAATGCAGCTTCCGGAAACAAAGAAGTTATCCTGGTAGGCACCATCGGGAAAAGCAAACTGATTGACGGGCTGCTGAAATCCGGTAAAATCAAGAAGAAAGAGCTGGCCGGCAAGCGGGAGAAGTTCATCATTACCACCGTTGATAACCCGGCGAAAGGTATTGACAGGGCACTGGTGATTGCCGGAAGCGATAAGCGCGGGACTATCTACGGCGTGTACGAGCTATCCAAACAAATTGGGGTGTCGCCGTGGTATTGGTGGGCTGATGTGCCGGTGGTACCCAACAAAAATATTTACGCGCTCCCGGGGCAGTACACCGACGGCGAGCCTGCCGTAAACTACCGTGGCATCTTCCTGAACGATGAGGCGCCTGCCCTGACCGGCTGGGTAAAGCACACCTACGGAACCGACTATGGTGACCATCGCTTTTATGCACGGGTGTTTGAACTGATTCTCCGCCTTCGCGGAAATTACTTATGGCCAGCTATGTGGCAATGGGCTTTCTACCAGGATGATCCCTTAAATAGCAAAACAGCAGATACCATGGGCGTCATCATCGGTACATCCCATCATGAGCCGATGGCGCGTAACCACCAGGAATGGACCCGCAAAAGGAAAGAACACGGTGCCTGGAATTATGCTACGAACCAGGCTGTACTGGATAAATTTTTCCGGGAAGGGATTGAGCGGGTAAAAGGCACAGAGGATGTGATTACCATCGGTATGCGTGGAGATGGCGACGAGGCTATGTCGGAAGAAACGGATATAAAGCTGCTGGAGAAGGTGGTGGAAAACCAGCGTAAAATCATCGCCGAAACCACGAAACGCCCTGCCAAAGAAACGCCGCAGGTCTGGGCGCTGTACAAGGAGGTGCTCGATTATTACGAAAAAGGCATGCGCGTTCCCGACGATGTCATCATGCTGCTCTGCGATGATAACTGGGGCAATGTGCGCCGCCTGCCCACCAAACAGGAACTCAAGCATCCCGGCGGTTGGGGCATGTATTACCACGTGGATTATGTAGGAGCGCCCCGTAATACCAAGTGGCTGAACGTGACGCCCATTCAGCACATGTGGGAACAGCTGCAGCTGACCTACGATTACGGCGTAAATAAGCTTTGGGTGCTCAACGTCGGCGACCTCAAGCCCATGGAATATCCGATTACCTTGTTCCTGGATATGGCCTGGAACCCAACCCAGTATAACGCCAATAATCTACTCGACCACGCACGCCAGTTCTGTGCCCAGCAATTTGGCGAGGAGCAAGCCGACGAAGCGATGCGCATACTCAACCTGTACAGCAAGTACAACGGGCGGGTGACACCAGAAATGCTTGACCGCAATACCTATAACCTGGAAACAGGCGAATGGAAAAAAGTGTCGGACGAATATCTCAAATTAGAGGCAGAAGCGCTGCGTCAGTATGTTAGTCTTAAACCTGAGTATCGTGATGCCTACAAGCAATTGATTCTCTTCCCGGTTCAGGCAATGGCAAATTTGTATGAGATGTACTATGCTCAGGCAATGAATCATAAACTGTATGCCGAAAAAAATCCGGAAGCTAACTTTTGGGCAAACAAAGTGGAGCAGACGTTTAAACGGGATGCCTTCTTAATGAGTGATTACAACAACGTGATGTCCGGCGGCAAGTGGAAAAACATGATGTCGCAGAAGCACATTGGCTACACCTCCTGGAACGACAACTTCCCGGCAGACAAATTGCCGGAGATTCACCGCCTTAAGGAGCCTGAGAAAGCGAAAGGCAAATATGTATTTACGCCGAAAGACCGCTATGTAGCCATCGAGGCGGAACATTACTACGACCTCAAGAACCCGGCATCCAATGCCAGTTGGACGGTTATTCCCTATGTAGGCCGTACTTTGAGCGGCATTGCCGTAATGCCTTATTCCCAACCCGTAGAAGGAGCCGCTGTTTCGTATAAAATGCAGTTACCGGCAGAGGTGCGTTCTGCCACGGTACATGTAGTAGTTAAATCCACGCTGGCTTTTAAAAACCTGAGCGGACATAGGTATGCCGTTAGCTTTAACAACGGACCGGAAACAGTTGTAAATTTCAATTCCGATTTAAACGAAGACCCCAAAAATATTTACTCTGTCTTTTACCCGACTGTAGCACGTCGCGTTGTTGAGAAAAAAGTGAAGCTGGATATTCCGCAAACACCCGATGGAGTGCAGACGCTCACGCTGAAGCCGCTGGACCCTGGGGTGGTGTTTGAAAAGATAGTGGTGGACTTCGGCGGGTACAAACCTTCTTATTTGTTCATGGACGAATCACCTAGTAAAAGAGAGGTAGCGGAGGGTTCTGCCAGTAAGTAAGAGCTGGGATAAAAACGCCACATGCTGTTGAAAATACTTACACAGCAGGCAGCTTCAGGAGGGGAGGCAAGTAAGTGATTGTGTGCTTAGGGGGCCTGCCCCGATGTGCAGCAAGAAAAAGCAACTGCGCTTACAGGAGCAGCAGGTTTGGTGGCAGGTGCAGCTGATTTTATTTCATAGTAACAAACACAACAATAGTAGACTAATTCTGAATTAATTTATAAGTATTGTAAAAACAAATAAATGAGAGCTATCCTGTCGTTTCTTTTAATGGCTGTAGTGTTGGGAACAGTAGCATTTACCATTAAACAGAAAGAAAAGTACGAGTACCCTTTCCAGGACCCTTCACTCACCACCGAAGCAAGGGTAAATGACCTTGTGTCGCGCCTGACCCTGGAAGAGAAAGTAGCCCAGATGCTGAACGCGGCTCCCGCCATCGACCGCCTGGGTATTCCCTCCTACGACTGGTGGAACGAGGTGCTGCACGGCGTGGCGCGTACGCCTTATAAAGTAACCGTTTACCCGCAAGCCATCGGCATGGCGGCTACTTTTGATACCACCTCCCTGTACCATATGGCTGATTTTTCGGCCCTGGAAGGAAGAGCTATTTATAACAAAGCCATTGCAGAAGGAAAATCAGGGCAGCGTTACGTAGGCCTTACCTACTGGACACCAAATATCAACATCTTCCGCGACCCGCGCTGGGGCCGTGGGCAGGAAACCTACGGCGAAGATCCTTTTCTGACAGCCATGCTGGGCAAAGCCTTTGTGCGTGGGTTACAGGGAGAAGATCCGAAGTACCTGAAAGCAGCAGCCTGTGCCAAGCATTATGCTGTTCACAGCGGTCCGGAACCGGAGCGGCATGTGTTTAACGCCACCGCTTCCGACTACGACCTTTGGGACACTTACCTGCCAGCGTTTGAAGAACTGGTGGTAAACGCCAAGGTAGCCGGTGTGATGTGTGCCTACAATGCCTTCCGCGGGCAACCCTGCTGCGGCTCCGATATCCTCATGAACGATATCCTGCGCAACCAGTGGCAGTTTACCGGCTACGTTACCTCCGACTGCTGGGCCATCGACGATTTCTTCAAAAACCACAAAACCCACCCCGATGCTGCAAGTGCTTCTGCCGACGCCGTGATGCACGGCACCGACATCGACTGCGGTACCGACGCCTACAAAGCACTGGTGCAGGCCGTGAAAGACGACAAGATAACCGAGCGGCAGATAGATGTATCCGTGAAGCGGCTGTTTACCATCCGGTTCCGACTGGGCATGTTCGATCCGCCGGCCCTGGTGGCCTATGCGCGAACGCCGGTAAGCGTACTGGAAAGTGCACCGCATAAAGCACATTCCCTCAAGATGGCGCAACAGTCGATGGTGCTGCTCAAGAATGATAAAAACACGCTGCCCCTGCGCAAGAACCTGAAGAAGATTTCTGTAATAGGCCCGAATGCCGACAATGCCATCGCGGTGCTCGGCAACTACAATGGCACCCCGTCCGAAATCGTGACAGCGCTGCAAGGCATCCGAAACAAGGTAGGACCAAACACGCAAGTGGTGTACGAACGTGCCAGCACCTTCACAAAAGACACGCTGCTTGTCTACACCGATATTAGCAAACAACTCAGCTTCGAGGGTAAACCTGGCGTAAAGGCTGAATATTTTAATAACAAGGAACTGAAGGGCCAGCCGGTGGCCGTGCGCCAGGAGCCAAACATAGCCCACAACTGGCAGGAAGGAGAAACGGTAGTGAATGACATGAAAGCCTACAACTTCTCGGCCCGTTACACCACCGACTATACAGCCAGCTCGACAGGCTCAATTATGCTGGAAGTTGAAGGCGACGACGGATACCGCCTCCTGGTGGACGGCAAGGAGCAGCTCAATGCCTGGACGCGCAACCGCTGGGGCGCCAGGACCTATAAGCTGCCTGTGCAGCAAGGTAAAGCCTACCGCCTGGTGCTGGAATACTACCAGGCTGAAGGAAAAGCTTCCGTTCACCTGCGTGCCGGCAATATGGCCAGGACTGACTTCAAGGCCCTGGCCAACCGTGTGAAAGATGCTGACGCTATTATTTTTGTAGGTGGTATATCGCCGCAGTTGGAGGGCGAAGAAATGAAAGTGGACGAACCTGGCTTCGCTGGCGGCGATCGCACCTCTATCCTGCTGCCAAAGGTACAGACGGAGGCAATGAAAGCCCTGAAAGCAACAGGTAAACCAGTGGTGTTTGTCATGATGACAGGTAGTGCCATTGCTATTCCATGGGAAGCCGAAAATGTGCCGGCCATCGTGAATGCCTGGTACGCCGGCCAGTTGGCTGGTACTGCCATTGCCGATGTACTGTTCGGAGACTATAACCCGGCAGGCCGGCTTCCGGTAACTTTTTACAAGAGCGATAACGATCTGCCACCTTTTGTAGATTATTCGATGGATGGCCGTACGTACCGGTATTTTGAAGGGCAGCCTCTTTACGCCTTCGGTCATGGCCTGAGTTACACCAATTTTTCTTATGACCAGTTACAGGTTCCTGCTACGAGCAAAGTAAACAGCCCGGTTCAGGTAAGCGTGCGGGTTACCAATACAGGAAAGATGGATGGTGAGGAAGTGGTGCAGCTATATATCAGCAGGGACATACCGGGGTACCGAACCCCCATCCGGGCTTTGAAAGGTTTCCAGCGCATCCCGCTCCGGAAAGGGGAAAGTAAGGTGATGACGTTTACGCTCCGACCGCAGGATCTGACGGTAATAGGGGAAGACGGCTATGCGCACCACCTGCCTGGTAATGTGCAGGTAAGCGTAGGCGGCAGCCAGCCCAATGCCGCTACGAAAAAGAGTAAAAAGACCGTAGAGGGTACATTGGTTTTGCAATAAAAGAAGGTGCTGAACAGGAACGGTTGATGATAGGAAAAGAGTGGCTGGTTATTTGGTTTACATGCTATGATTATATTTCGCAATCGGTTGCAATTTTAAAAATTTAATATGATTTTTATGTCTGGGTATGGCCATGTGTTTGTTAGAAGCGGCTTCATTTGTCTGCGGAGCGGCACGGGCATCAATGATGAACAGGAAGGACATGCGAGGACATGAGAGCCAGATCTGCAAAATCAGGAAATAGCAATTCAGAAATCAGACTCTAAGTACAATTACCATACAAGAACAACTATGACGCTGTTACAAAGCTGGAGGTGGTACGGGCCAAACGACCCGGTTACTTTGCAAGATATAAAACAAGCTGGCGCTACTGGTATTGTGAGTGCCCTGCACCACGTGCCGCATGGGGCAGTGTGGCAACTGGAAGAGATACAGGAGCGCAAACGCATTATCGAAGAAGCCGGGCTTACCTGGGCGGTGGTAGAAAGTGTGCCGGTGCACGAAGCTATCAAGACCCGCAACGCAGATTGCGAACTGTACCTG
The DNA here is from genome assembly GCF_003347595.2 of Botryobacter ruber. GTDB lineage: Bacteria > Bacteroidota > Bacteroidia > Cytophagales > Hymenobacteraceae > Pontibacter > Pontibacter ruber_A. The sequence continues at coordinate 73,941 of NZ_QCZK02000035.1, forward strand.
GAAAACTACCGTCAGTCGCTCCGCAACCTGGCAGCCTGCGGCCTTAAAACCGTCTGCTACAACTTTATGCCCGTGCTCGACTGGACCCGCACCAATCTGGAACTGGAGCTGGAGAATGGCGCCAAAGCACTCTACTTCGATTGGGCAGACCTGGCGGTGTTCGACCTGTTTATCCTGAAAAGAGCAGGTGCCGAACAGGACTATGCACCGGCTATCGTAGCAAAAGCTAAAGAACGGCACAAGCAGTCTTCCGAAACAGACCTGAAGCGCCTGCACGACATCATCCTGATGGGCGTTCCCACGGAAGGCAGCATTACGCTGGAGCAGCTCACCGACAGCATCGAAATATACAAGAACATCGGCCATGCCGGGCTGCAGGAAAACCTGGCCTATTTTCTCGAATCTATCATGGATGTTTGCGAGGAAGAAGGCATCGTGATGACCATCCACCCGGACGATCCACCTTTCCCTATCCTCGGCCTGCCGCGCATTGCCAGTTCCAAAGAAGACCTCCTGCACATCATTCAGCGGGTGGACCGCAAGCCGAACGGCATCTGTTTCTGCACAGGCTCACTGGGAGCGGGCGGCCACAACAACCCGGTGGAGATTCTGAAGGCTGTCGGACACAGGGTGTACTTTGCGCACCTGCGCAACGTGCGCAAAGATGCGGAAGGAAATTTCTTCGAATCCGATCACCTGGACGGCGATGTGGATATGTATGGGGTGATGCGGGAATTAGTAGCTATTAACCGTGAGCGTGAGCAGCCCATTCCGTTCCGCCCCGATCATGGCCACCAGATGCTCGACGACCTGCACAAGGTTACCAATCCGGGCTATTCCGCCATCGGCAGGCTAAAAGGACTGGCCGAGCTGCGGGGGCTGGAAATGGGCATAGAGCGGTCGCTTTATTAGGTGGTATTGCAATGCCGTCAACGAAAGTAAAACAAATGCCTGAACTCTGGGTGTAGTTTTTAGCTACACCCAAGAATTCCCTAAGTTTACGGCATTAGGTTGTATTACCCGATAAATGAATGCCTAAGATGAACAGTAATACCAAATAGTATTTATTCGCTTCCCTATCTTTCTCCCTCCTGTCATCCCTGAGGGAACTTGTGGGCTAGCTGCAGAAACATCTGCTAAAAGCCGCATCGTAATGGAATATCCTTTTTACTATTTGGAATAACTGTGAACCTGTCTCCATCAAAGGCTGTTCCGCTTCATTCTCCAGAGCTCAGATTTACAAACCGGTTTCATGCATAACGGCAGGTGCAGCAGAATTTTTGTGCCGCAATAAGGTAAGAAAACATTTGCTTCGCCGGTACTTTTGCCAGGCAGCAAAAAACGCCAATTCGTTGAAATTAAGCTCTTGTGTAACACTAGCTCAAATGTTTGTTACATACCATTGTGCAAATGTAACCTGATACATAAGACATGTAAGGTGAATTTGTTCCTGCCAATAGTTGAATAAATAAATTTGCAATGTGCCACCTGAACTAATGTTCGTGCAACTATTGCGGGTTGTTTCAGGAAACCTATTAAACCAATATTGAATGCTTTTAGTAAAGACACTTCTGAAAAATACGCTGCACCAGCCACCACAGTCACTGCTGCTTTCCAAACCAGGAGTGATGCTGCTTGTGCTGGCCGTATTCCTGCTGGGCAATGCTCCCGCAGTTTTAGCGGTGAATGGAGAAAAGCCTTATATAACTACTGAGAAAGGGAAGGGTACTTTTGCACTGGCTACGGCAGGCAAACCTGCGCCTTTGTATGTAAGCGAAACCGATTTTCCTGGTGTCATCCGGGTAGCAAAGCACCTGCAGGCCGACCTTCAGCGTGTGACAACAGCGGAGCCACAACTTATAATAGGAAAGAACCTGCCAAAGGTAAAAGAAATCGTGCTGGTGGGCACACTGGGGAAAAGTCCGGTTATCGATAAGCTGGTAAAGGATAAGAAGCTGGATGTAAAAGGTATTGCCGGAAAAAGAGAAACGTTCCTGCTGCAGGTGGTAGAAAAGCCGATGCGTGGTGTGGACAGGGCACTGGTAATAGCAGGCAGCGACAAGCGCGGCACCATCTACGGCATGTATGACCTGTCGGCACAGATTGGCGTGTCGCCGTGGTATTACTGGGCCGATGTGCCGGTAAAGCAACAGCAGGAACTGCATGTGCTGCCGGGCCGTCATACCCAGGGCGAGCCGGTGGTGGAGTACAGAGGTATTTTTATTAACGACGAAGCCCCCGCACTTTCCGGATGGTCCCGCAAAGAGTTTGGTGGCTTCAACCACAAGTTCTACGACAAAGTTTTCGAACTCATCCTGCGCCTGAAAGGCAACTACCTCTGGCCAGCCATGTGGGGCAGCGCCTTCAGCGACGACGACAAGCTAAGTGCACCGCTGGCCGATGAGTACGGGGTGGTGATAGGTACTTCACACCACGAGCCCCTCATGCGCGCGCACGACGAGTGGCGACGCTATGGCAAAGGGGGCGCCTGGAACTATCAGACCAACGCTGCCGGCCTTCAGCAATTCTGGCGAGAGGGCATCGAGCGCATGGGCAACAAAGAAAGCATCGTCACCATTGGCATGCGCGGCGATGGCGACGAACCCATGTCGGAAGAAAGCAACATTGCCCTGCTGGAACAAATCGTAGCGGACCAGCGCAAAATTATTGCCGACGTAACAGGTAAACCGGCCAACCAGACGCCGCAGCTTTGGGCCCTGTACAAAGAGGTGCAGGAGTACTACGACAAAGGCATGCGCGTGCCCGACGATGTAACACTGCTACTCTGCGACGACAACTGGGGCAACATCCGTAAACTGCCCAAGCCCGGCGACAAGCCGCATCCCGGCGGCTACGGCATCTACTACCACTACGACTACGTTGGCGGTCCGCGTAACTATAAATGGCTGAACACAAACCCTATTCCACGGGTGTGGGAGCAGATGCACCTGGCTTACCGCCACGGCGCCACAAAAATCTGGATTGTAAATGTTGGCGATATCAAGCCAATGGAATTTCCCATTGAATTTTTCCTGAACTACGCCTGGAACCCCGAAAAGTGGCCGGTGGAGCGACTGGAGGAATACACCCAGCTGTGGGCAGCGCGTGAGTTTGGTGAAAAACATGCCAATGCTATCGCCGACATTGTAAGCAAGTACACCAAGTACAACAGCCGCCGTAAGCCTGAGCTGCTGTCGCCAACTACCTATAGCCTGGTGAACTACCATGAGGCAGAAAGAATAGTAGCCGAATACAACCAGTTGGCACGCGAGGCAGAACTGATTTACAATACGCTGCCTGCTCAATACAAAGATGCTTACTACCAACTGGTGCTGTACCCGGTAAAAGCCTGCGCCAACCTGAATGAGTTGCACATCACTACCGGTTGGAACCGACTGTATGCCCGGCAGGGACGTGCTGCTACAAACGATCTGGCTGCCAGGGTAAAACAGCTGTTTGAAAAAGACGCCGAACTGTCGCGCTACTACAACAAAGAAATGGCCGGCGGCAAATGGGACCACATGATGGACCAGACCCACATCAGCTACACCTATTGGCAGCAGCCCGAGAAAGACGTGATGCCGGAAGTAAAACAACTGGAAGTGCCGGTTGCAGCTGACATGGGCGTGGCCATAGAAGGTTCAGAAGCAGCCTGGCCGTCAGAAAAGAAGGAAGCGGTGTTGCCGGCATTTACACCTTACCTGCAGCAGGCGTACGCCATTGAGGTGTTTAACCAGGGCCAGACGCCTTTCGAATTTACGGCACAGGCAGGAGTGCCATGGTTGCAGCTGTCTATGCAGAAAGGCAAAGTAGACAAAGAGCAGCGCCTGTGGGTAAGCGTAGATTGGAAGCAGGTGCCAAAAGGTGTGCAGCGCGTGCCGGTTATCATTACCGGACCGGACAACCGGAAAGTAACTGTAATGGCCGTGGTGAATAACGCTGCAGTACAAAAGCCAGCTAATAACAAAACGTTTGTAGAGAACAGCGGCTATATTTCCATAGAAGCGCCAAATTACACTCGTGCCGTAGAGGCTGGTCCTGTAAAATGGCAGCTTCTCCCGGACCTGGGACGCACCGGTTCCGCCATGACGCCTTTCCCGGTAACAGCTAAAAGCCAGACACCCGGCGGCAATAGTCCGCACCTGGAGTACCGCATCCACCTGCTCGAAGGACAGGAAGTAAAAGTGCACGCCTATCTGTCACCCACGCTCAACTTCCACGACACACAGGGACTGCGTTACGCTGTTTCAATCGATGATGAAGCTCCGCAAATCATCAACATGCATGAGAATGAGAAAGGAAACAGGCGCCTCTGGGACCAGTGGGTAGCCAACAACATCAACATTAAAACCTCCACCCACAAAGTGAGCCAGCCGGGCGAGCATGTGCTTAAATTCTGGATGGTAGACCCAGGTGTTGTACTACAGAAAATAGTGATTGATGCTGGTGGTTTAAGACTAAGTTACCTGGGACCACAGGAAACACTTTATGAGCCAGGTAAGCCTGTGTTAGGCAGCAATCAGGAATAAAATAAAAGTAGTTTAAAACTATTCGAAGTATGAATCAAAATAACCGATTTCTGAAAAGGGCATTCCTGTTACTTGCCTGTTGCTTTTGTCTGTTCAGCACAACAACTTTTGCACAGGACAAACAGAAGTTTCTGAACCCGATTCTGGCAGGCTTTTACCCGGATCCTGCTATCTGCCGGGTAGGGGAAGATTATTACCTCATCCTCTCTTCCTTTGCTTACTTCCCCGGGGTACCGATTTTCCACAGCAAGGACCTGGTGAACTGGAACCAAATTGGCAACATCCTGGACAGGCCGGAACAGCTCAACCTGGACAGGCACGGCGTGTCCAGAGGCATTTTTGCCCCAACGCTTTCCTACCACAACGGAGTGTATTATATGATAACCACCCTCATCGACCGGGGCGGAAACTTTGTCGTGACAGCCACCAATCCTGCCGGTCCGTGGTCTAACCCGGTGTGGTTGCGCGATGTGCATGGCATCGACCCTTCTCTGTTTTTCGACGACGACGGAAAAGCCTATGTGATCTACAACAGCGATGCACCGGATAACAAGCCGCTCTACAGCGGCCACCGCACCATCAAACTGCAGGAATTCGATTATAAAAACCTCAAAACCACCAGTGCGCCGGTTATCCTGGTAAACGGTGGCGTAGACATTTCTAAAAAGCCAGTCTGGATTGAAGGTCCGCACATCTACAAAAAAGACGGCTACTACTACCTGATGGCGGCCGAAGGCGGAACGAGCGTGAACCACTCCGAAGTGATACTCCGCAGCAAAAAAGTGAACGGCGACTATGTATCGAATCCGAACAACCCCATCCTGACGCAGCGTCACCTGCCCGCCGACCGCAAGAACCCGGTTTCTGCCACCGGGCATGCCGACCTGGTGCAGACCCAGAACGGGGAGTGGTGGGCCGTCTTCCTGGCTACCCGCCCCTACACGCCGCAGGACCACTACAACATCGGCCGCGAAACATTCCTGGCCCCGGTAGAATGGAAAGATGGCTGGCCGGTTATCAACCCGGACTTTGAGGAGGTGCAGTTCTCCTACCAACGGCCCAACCTGCCCCTGGGCGAAACCCCGAAGCTGCCGCTGAACGGTAACTTTACGTACCGGGATGAATTCAATGAAAGCAAACTGCCGATGAACTGGATGATGCTCCGCACGCCACGCTCCGAGTGGTACAGCCTGAGCAAACCCGCCGGTAGCCTGACACTGGATGTAAGGCCGGAAACAATTTCCGGTAACGCCAACCCTTCGTACCTGGCCAGGCGCCAGCAGCACATCTACGGAAACGCCAGCACGAAAATGGATTTCAAGCCGGCGTCTGCAGACGAGTTTGCCGGTATTGTCGCTTTCCAGGGCGAATCAAATTACTACACACTGGGCAAGACAATCGCCAACGGCAAGGAAGTGGTGCAGCTGCGCAAATCAGAAAAGGCAACAGAAGGCGGACCTGAAACATCGGTACTGGCAGAAGCTCCCCTCAGGAAAAAAGACGCTAAAAAGCCACTTTTCCTGAAAGTTGATTTCCAGGCCGGAGAGTACGCTTTCTACTACGGCACCAGGGAAGGCGACTGGACGCTGCTGAAGGACAACGTAGACGGAACCTTCCTGAGCACGCGTGCGGCAGGTGGTTTTGTGGGGGCAACCCTTGGCGTGTATGCCACCTCGCAAGGCAAGCCTTCTACCGGAAAAGCATCCTTCGACTGGTTCCATTACGAAGGCAAGGACCCGGTGTATGAAACTACTGCAGCCGTAAAAGCCCCTTAACAGCAGCTGCTGTTACCTAAGATAGTACCAACTTTCCCTTTTATTGCGCAATACCGACAGCATAACAGCCTGCCTGTTATGCTGCCCGGGATTGCTATACCTGATTCATCTTAAATTGAACAAATTACAAATGGAATTACAAGAATTAGAACATATTGCCAACCAGGTGCGGCGCGACATCGTGCGGATGGTGCACCAGTGCCAGTCAGGCCATCCCGGCGGCTCCTTAGGCTGTACCGATTATTTCGTGGCGCTGTACTTTCACATCATGAACCACAAGCCGGAGTTCAATATGGATGGGGAAGGTGAAGACCTGTTTTTCCTTTCCAACGGGCACATCTCCCCAGTTTGGTACAGCGTGCTGGCCAGGTCAGGCTATTTCGATAAAGATGAGTTAAAGACCTTCCGCAAAATTGATTCCCGCGTGCAGGGGCACCCGGCCACGCACGAGGGGCTGCCCGGCATCCGCGTAGCCTCCGGCTCCTTAGGGCAAGGCTTGTCGGTAGCCATAGGCGCTGCACTTACCAAGAAACTGAACGGCGACAACAGCTTCGTGTTTTCGCTGCACGGCGACGGCGAACTGCAGGAAGGCCAGATATGGGAAGCCGCCATGTACGCCCCGCACAACAAAGTAGATAACCTCATCTCCACCATCGACGTGAACGGCCAGCAGATAGACGGCCCCACCGACAAGGTACTGGCCCTGGGCAACCTGCGCGCCAAGTTCGAAGCCTTCGGCTGGGATGTAATGGAAATGAACGGCAACGACCTGCAGGATGTGATTCGGGGGCTGGAGATGGCTAAATCCAAAGCCTTCAAAGGCAAACCTATCATGATTCTCATGCAGACCAACATGGGCCACGGCGTCGACTTTATGATGGGCTCCCACAAGTGGCATGGCGTAGCGCCAAACGACGAACAGCTGGAGGCAGCGCTGGGTCAGTTGATGTGTAACCTGGAGGATTATTAGTCAAAAGCACGAGCTGAAAAAAGGCTCTTTGGAGGCAAAAATTAGCGGGAAAAAGGAGGAGTGGTTACGTTACCTGACAAGCAGAAAAGGCAGCATAGCGACAAAATCCCCCTTGGCGAAGGGGGTAGGGGGATTGACCCGGTACTGCAGAATTAAAGCAATAAAATGAATTAACATACTTGAGGCGCTCAAATGCCAATAGGACAGCAGAAGCCATCAATCCCCCTGCCTCCTTCGCCAAGGGGGATAAACCAGTACTCAAAATTTACTTCAGCAGCCGGTAAGGCAATGGTCGCTGGTGCAGCTAAATTTTTCTCTGAAAAATAGTCTTTGAATAAAGTAACAATCCGCTGCCGCAACTTAAAACGCAGCAACAAAACAGAAATACCCATGAAAAAATATACTTACACCGAAAAGAAAGACACCCGTTCCGGTTTCGGAGCAGGATTGCTCGAAGCAGGCAGAAGAAACGAAAAGGTAGTGGCGCTTTGCGCCGACCTGGTAGGCTCCCTGAAAATGGGCGACTTCATCAAAGAATTCCCGGAGCGCTTTTTCCAGATAGGCATTGCGGAGGCCAACATGATGGGCATCGCTGCCGGTATGACCATAGGCGGCAGAATTCCCTTTACCGGTACCTTCGCCAACTTCTCCACAGGCCGCGTGTACGACCAGATACGCCAGTCTATCGCCTACTCCGATAAGAACGTAAAAATCTGCGCCTCCCACGCCGGCCTCACGCTGGGCGAAGACGGTGCCACACACCAGATACTGGAAGACATTGGCATGATGAAAATGCTGCCCGGCATGACGGTGATAAACCCCTGCGACTACAACCAGACCAAAGCAGCCACCATTGCCATTGCCGAACATCATGGCCCGGTTTACCTACGCTTCGGCCGCCCGGTAATTCCGGTCTTCACCGCACCTGACCAGAAGTTCGAGATAGGCAAAGCCTGGTTGGTAAACGAAGGAACCGATGTCAGCATTTTCGCCACCGGACACCTGGTGTGGGAAGCCATAAAAGCAGGAGAGAAGCTGGCAGAAATGGGCATCAGTGCCGAGATTATCAACATCCACACCATCAAACCCCTCGATGAGGAAGCAATATTGAAATCAGTAGCCAAAACCAGGTGTGTGGTAAGTGCAGAAGAACACAACCGCCTCGGCGGCCTCGGCGACAGCATTGCCCAGGTGCTGATTACGAACGACCCGGTGCCGATGGAGTATGTTGCCGTGAACGACACCTTCGGCGAGAGCGGCACCCCCGAGCAACTGATGAAGAAGTATGGGCTGGATGATGCGCACATTATCCAGGCAGTACAGCGGGTGCTGAAAAAGAAGAAGTTTGATAATGATTATTACCTGCAACGATAAGGCGGCTGCACCTGTCACCACAGTCTCTGCAGGTATGTTCTGAGCTCTGGGTGTAGTTTTTAACTACACTCAGCTATTTTTCCACAAGCCCAGGAAAATCAGCAGAAGAAATTGCTTAGTCACTTGCGCCGGCAGGAACGACACATCAGGCTATCAATTTAAATCGTCCTAAGTATGAGGTCGAAATTATTCTTAACAAATTCATTTGTTGTCATCCCGCAGGGCTCTTGTGGGAAAGTCTCTGAACAGCTGGCTAAACGCGTAATTTCAAATGAATAATTATTTTATAGTAGCGCTTAGCAACTTATTCAACACCATCCCACAGGATCCCTGCGGGATGACAGGAGTAAGAGATGTGGTAATTTAATTTTGCCCAGGCACTTAAAGCAAAATAAACTTAATGATTCAGAACTATGAACAGGAAATACCTTTTGCTTTTCTGGATAGGAATGCTGCTGCTGGGTTGCAAAAAAGAGGCCGACGAAATAGCCGGAGCGCCAGTCCTTTCTTTTGCAGCAGGTTCGCTTCCTGCTCAGGAACTTTCAGCGGATGGTGGTATCCTGTCATTGGATATAGATTGGGCGCATACGCAGTGGAATCTGAGTGCCGGAGAGGTTGTAGCGGGAGCCGCTTTCATTGAGCAAATTACGCCCGCTACTGCTGGTGTAAAGAGCCGGGGCGCTACGCAAACCAAGGTTTCGGTAAAGTATAAGCAAAACGAGTCCTTTGTCAAGAACAGGCAAAAGTTAATTCTGCGAGCCCTTGACGGAGATATTACCCACGAAATTGAACTGACACAGGCAGCCAAACCAGTCCAATATATTAATGTCAACATCGACCCCAGTACAACCTTTCAGAAAATAACCGGATTCGGCGGCGGCAACATGATGTGGGGAACCGATTTCCTGACGGCAACCGAAATTAAGTCGGCATTTGGAACAGGCGAGCATGAGTTGGGGCTGAGTATCTACCGTGTGCGGCTTTCGCCGGTACGCAGCGAATGGCCGTGGGTGGAAGCGACAATCCGGGAGGCTCAGAAATATGGCGCCACCATCCTGGCCAGTCCCTGGTCGCCTCCTGCAAATTTAAAAAGCAACAATAGCCTGGTAGGCGGACACTTGCTCGAATTGAACTACGAAGCCTATGCCAATTACCTGAATGATTTTGTGCAGCACATGGCTTCCAAAGGTTTAACCATTCACGCTGTTTCCATTCAGAACGAACCCGACTACCAGGTGAGTTACGAATCCTGCGACTGGACAATTGACCAGGTTTACAATTTTGTGAAAAACTTCGGTCACATTGTAAAAGATGCCAAGTTAGTAGCTGCCGAATCCTTTAATTTCAAACAATCCTATACCGATAAAATATTGAATGACCCTGCAGCTGCGGCTAACCTGGATATTGTGGGGGGGCACATTTATGGAGGAGGACTGGCGCCTTATCCGCTTGCTGCCCAAAAGGGGAAAGAAGTATGGATGACCGAATACCTGATGAACCAGAATAGCGGTGTGAACATAAATAACTGGAACCGGGATGAAGCGGTTATCTGGGAAGAGACGCTTAATATGCTTGGAACTGTTCATAGTGCCATGTCCTTTAACTGGAATGCCTATATCTGGTGGTATATCAGGCGCTTCTATTCTTTCCTAGGCGACGGGGAACAAGGAAATACGCGGGGCGCGGTACTCAAGAGAGGTTATGCGATGTCGCATTATGCCAAGTATGTCAGACCCGGTTATATGAGAGTAGCTGCCCAGGCAGGCATGAACGCTTCCGGACTCAAAATAACCACCTACAAAGGCGACAACAAAATAGTGGCGGTGATTATAAACCCGGGAAATACACCGGTTTATGGTGTGCGTTTGGTAACCCCAACAACTATCGCTTCAGCTGTTTCCTACACCACATCGGTACAGGCGAACCACGCTGCAACTACGCTTACACCCGATGAAAAAATGGTAACCTTCAACATGGAAGCCAGAACCATTACAACCGTGGTCATGAGCTTTTAATTTTTGCAGGTGTTTGGCTTAGCTCATTAAGCTTTTTCGCTTTTTTCAGCTTGAAAAGAACTTGTGGGAAAGCATTTTAAACGCTTACCTGGCGCTGTTAAATAACGCAGTACAAACCATTTAAACTCTATGCCTTTGAAAAACTTCTACAATACTATCCTGGTGCTGTTGCTCATCGCTACGAGTCCGGCGGCATTGGCACAGACGGCCCCTGTCATAGTTCAGGCAGAGTCCGGCACCCGGACTACCGACACAGTACTGGACCTCAGGACGGGGGGAGGCGTAACGTACCTCACCCCTACGGCCAATTTTGCGTCGCCTGCCACTGCTCCCCAAACGGCCAGCCGCATAGCCACCTACTCCGTCACTTTTCCGGCGGCAGGCACATACCAGCTTTATGTCAGGGTCCTCGTAGGGGCAGGCGCCGCCGACGACGACAGCTTTTTCTACGGCAGGGGTTTCGGGACAAAGGCTGCTACCACTCCCGAAGATTGGGTATTGATAAACCAGATTGATAATAAAGGCTTTACGGGGGCTTCCAATGTGGTAACACACGAAGGCACGGCTACTACGCTTGTTTGGAAGTGGCTGAATGTATCATCGATTGGCGGTGGCGTTTCTTTTGTAGTTCCCGCCGGAGCACTCACGCAGACATTCCAGTGGGGGAGCCGCGAAGACGGCCTGGACCTGGATAAGTTTGCTTTTGGACTTAGCAGTCAGGTATACACAGTCTCCAACCTCGACAATAACACCAGCACCACGAATCCGCCGGGACCGATAGCCCAGGGCAAACCCAAATTCCTGGGCAACATTTACAGTAACCCCCAGTTACCAAACTACACCAACAACTGGAATCAGGTGTCGCCGGAGAATGCCGGCAAGTGGGGCAGCGTGGAAGGCACCCGCAACGTGATGAACTGGAGCGCACTCGATGCAGCCTACAACCTGGCTAAAAGCAACAATATGCCGTTCAGGATGCACGTGCTGGTATGGGGGAACCAGCAGCCGGCCTGGATAGAAAACCTGCCTGCGGCAGAGCAACTGGCCGAAATAAGAGAATGGTTTGCCGCCGTTGCCGCCCGCTACCCCGACATAGACCAGGTGGAAGTGGTAAACGAGCCCATCAACGACCCTCCCCGAAAGCGCGATGCCAACGACCAGGGCAGCGGCAATTACATAGAAGCACTCGGCAGTAACGGCACCACCGGCTGGGACTGGATTCTCACATCCTTCCGGATGGCAAGAGAGTCTTTTCCGCGTGCAAAGTTGCTGCTGAATGAATACAATCTCACCAGCAGCTCCAGCAGAACCTTGCAATATGTGGGCATCATAAATTTATTGAAAGCGGAAGGCCTGATTGATGCGGTAGGCATACAGGGGCATTATTTTGCAACGGGCTGGGTATCGTCCACCAACATTTTAAACAACCTGAACACCATCGCCGCTACCGGCATCCCGGTGTACATCACAGAGTTTGATGTAGACGACAGGGCCAGTAACCAGACTCCTGCCAGCCAGGCGCAGGCAGACCAGTACCAGCTTTCAGAATACCAGCGGATTTTCCCGATTTTCTGGGAACACCCTGCCGTTCGTGGAATTACGCTCTGGGGTTGGCGGCCCGGCATGTGGCGAACCGAACAAGGCGCCCCGCTGGTTTACGCCGACGGCACCGAGCGCCCCGCCCTCACCTGGCTCCGGAGCTATGTAGCCGCTACTGTCATTACAGCCTTGAAAGAGAACAAGCAGATTAGTTTCAGCCTCTATCCCAACCCCGCCACAAACGGCAGGTTCACTGTAGAAGGAACAGAAAAGACAACCCACATCCGGGTGCTCGACCTCAACGGAAAGCTGTTGAAGGAGCGGAAAGTCACGAACCAGCCAACTGTTACCCTCGACCTGGATGTTGCCCCCGGGCTTTACCTCATCCAGGTAACGGACGGTAAAAACACTTCGGTGCGTAAGCTGGTGGTGCAGTAGAACAGTAGTTGCGCTGTATCAGGTTTCTGTGGAGTTGCCGGTCGGGGAAGGAAGAATTCTGAAGAAGGGCAAGGTGGTGGATATGATTGAAGCTTAATTGATTTGTTATCAATAAATTAAAGTATATACCAAATGAAAAAAGACTACTCTTGTAAAAGGAAGGAAGGCAAATTCCATTTTCATTTTTTGCTGCTCCTTTGGTTCTTCTTTCAGGTACATGCGGATGCTCAGGCAGACACGCCATTGAGACGCCCTATTTCGCCATCTCAACCCATGTATCTTATTCATATCGATACCTGGAACTACCCCGACCCACAGAAGATAATAAATCTGATACCAGTTGACATACGCCCTTACGTGGTGATGAACATTTCCTTGTCCATAAGCCACGATGAAGCCACCAGCCGGTTCCGGGTTGCGGAGTATGGCTATGAAATTGCGAAGTCGTGGCTTCGGGTTTGCGCCCAGAACCAGATGTGGGCGATGGTGCAGCACTCCAGTGGCGGCTATGCCCAGTTCTCTGATTTCGAGCTCTCCGTGTATGAAGAGTTTTACAGGGAATATCCGAACTTAATAGGATTCAATTACGCAGAGCAGTTCTGGGGATACGACGACCAGGACCCGATTTCGCCCAAGTGGACAGACAGAATAAACCATTTTGCGAACCTCCTCAAGCTTAGCAACAAATACGGCGGCTACCTGACCGTCAGCTGGTGCGGGAACCAGTGGAGCCCTGCTATTAACCCGATTGGCATGCTCAAGCAAAACCCGGCTTTCGCGGCGGCCTCCGAGCGCTACACGAAGAACTACCTCCTGTTTGAGAAATACACCCAGGAGTCGTACCAATCCGATATGGAGAGCCTCTGCCTCGGAGCCTATTTGTCAGGTTACAGCGGGAACTACGGCATCCGCTACGACGACACGGGCTGGACTGACGCCAATGGAGAACATAAAAATTTCTCCATGGCAACGGCAGGCGCAGTTCACCTGGAGCACATGATGCTGACAGGCGCCACCATGCTGGATGGTCCTGAACTGATCTGGACCCAATGCTTCCGGGAAACAAACAGAATACCCACCACCGACGGCTACATGACCAGGAACTGGGAAACCTTCCCGCAATTTATCAACGTAACGGTCGATATTTTCCGGAAGATTCTGGACGGGACGGTGCGTATCCCTACCCGGCAGGAAGTAATCGACCGCACGAAGTATGTGGTGGTGAAAGATGTAAACACCGGCAGCAGCGACCTGGTATACAGCTCTCCCGAAACCTTGTTTGAGGGGCTGTACCGCATGGACGGCGACGGGAACCTTCAGTTTAACAAGAGCTTCTTCAAGAAAACAGGCCGCTACCCCACCATCCCGACCGTGTTTAAACTAAAGGACGAGGCGGCCAACTCCTTCCAGTACAAAATAAACCAGTCAGCGTATGCGAGCCGCTGGCCTACCATCCAAAGCAAGGTTGATGAATTCAACAGCAACTTTCCGGAGGAATACACAGGCAACCTCTATGCCGGGCGCCATGAGAACGGCTGGGTCATTTACAACCCGTTCAAGACAGGCCAGACCGCCAGCGCCAGCATCCCTTTCAAGTACAACACTGCTGAGCGAGTGGAGCTGACCTACTCCCAGTACACTGCTTCTGTGATGAAGGAATACGCTGACAGAGTTACATTTTACCTGAGCAACCACGACAATGCACTGAATACCGGCCTGAAAACTGACGTGATTAGGATTTACGGAAGCACCTCGGCGCCTACCTACACCTACACCGACAGGGGCAATCACCAGGGCAGCATCGTTACCAGCAACTGGTCCAATGGCGTATTCACCTTAACGGTGCAGCACAACGGCCCGCTGGACATCACCATAAACTGTGCAGGCACGGCAACAGGCCGCTTAACCGCTTATACGCAGGCCAACTTGCTTGCGCCTGTTTCTCCGCCGGTTTACGCAGGCCCCCGCCAATACGAAGGGGAAATCTTTGACTATAAAAACATTCAGGGAATCACGACCAGTGGCTACAGCGGGTCCATCCGTAACTATACCGGGCAAGGCTACCTGCAGGTTGGCACCAGTGCATCAGCCAGCGTGCGGAGTACCGTTCAGGCCCTGCGTACCGGCAAGTATAAGCTGATTACCAGATACACGGTCGCCGGTGATGTTAGTTCACTGGACCTCTATGTAAATGGTGTAAAAGTTGCCACCCCCACGTTCACCAGTCCGACTACCGCAAATGCATGGGAGTATAATACCCAAACAGTAGAGTTGAATGCTGGGACGAACATAATCGAGTACAAAGCCAGTCGCGCTGCGTCTTATTCCCTGGTTATTGACAACATCGTCCTTACACAGGGCAACGACAACGGAGTCTACCACTTCGAGAACGACAGGGCCACCACCAACGCTGCCACTCCTCCGGCAGAACTGGTAACCCTGCGGAGTGGCACCGCTGGTGTGGTAGCCTATACCAATGCGGCAGGTGTGACAAGCAATACCTTCAAAGCTTATTCGGCAGGCACTGCCAATGCAACAGGAGTAGCCGATCTGGATATGTTCTATTCAGCGGCCACTGATTATGGCGTAGTCTGGAAAGAATATTATACAGCTGCCGGCGGTAAAAAAGGTTTGCTGATGAGGGGCAATGGCACAAGTACATATGCAGAAGGGCTGAAGCAGGGATACCTCTTTGTTTCCGAAAACAACACCGATAACACTGTAACCCTGCGGCCTTACGTAGTTACCCCGACCGGGCTGGAAGCCAAGCCGGCTTATACCACCACGTTTCAGCTGGGAAGCGGGAAGCCTTACTGGTACAGGGCAACAGCCAACGGCAACCAGCTGATTTTTGAATGCTCCCAGGATAGCATAAACTGGATGGGCGGAACTGCCACAACCTATACCGACAACAGCCACACCCAAGGCGCTGCACAGCTGGTTTGGGGATTAGGCTCGAATAACTTTGACTGGCGAATGGATAATATTGCCTCTTTTACAGGTAATGTTGCTGTCTCGCGATTAAACTTCGACCGCTTCAGTTATGCGCAGAACACGGGCCCGTCGCTTTCCCAGTCTTTCCGGGTATGGGGAAGCGCCCTGGTAAGCGACCTTACCGTTCGCGCCCCCGAAGGCTTTGAGCTTTCACTGAACCAGGAATCGGCTGCCTATAGCCCCTCAATTTCTATTACTCCTGTGAATGGAACAGTGGAGTCTGTACCTGTCTACGTCCGGATGAAGGGGAATCTGCCGGTGGGCGTATATAAGAATGAAATTACCATCGGCTCGGAAAGGATGCCTGAAACCACCATGGAAGTATCCGGTTACGTTTCGGCGTATGTGCCCACGTTGGTATATGATTTCTCAAGCGATAATGCGACCACCTCAGCCTCTTCTCCACCGGCAACAGGTGTCACGGTAGGCCATATGAACAGTGCCACTGCAGGCGTGGTGTCTTACAGAGATGCCAACAACTACACCAGCAATATGCTAAGGCCTTATTCTAACGGCCAACGAAACGCCACAGGTGTGCTGGACCTGGACCTTTTCCCCAAAGATGCAGACGACTACTCCGTTACCTGGAAGCAGCACTTAGGTTCAAGTGGGGTTGACTATAAAATTGGCGTTCTGCTGAGGGGCGATACCGAGAATGTCGGGGGTGAAACCACAGGCTATGTGCAGGGGATTATGCAAGGTTACCTGTTTTTAGCCTATAAGAACCAGGCACAAAACAAAACCGAGTTCAGGATTTACAGGTCCACGGCAACGGGGCTGGAAACAAGGGTGAACGTAAGTGTAAACGATTTGTCGCCGGGTGTTGGCGTGCCGGTGTGGTTCCGTGCCACAGTATCCGGAAAAGAAACTGTGAGTTTAAAGTTTGAGTACTCCAGAGACGGTACCACCTGGACCCTGGCTGCCTCCAATACCGATAACGTGGCAACTTTTGCTACAGGGGCCACGCAGCTTGTCTGGGGCTTGGCTGCCCCTGCCACTGATTTCTTTTTGGATGACATAACGCTGAATGGCCTTAATGCCGGCGTAGGCGGCGGCGTAACCAGCATTAGAGAGGAAGATGTTGCCCCGACAGTTCTGTTCGAGGAGTATTATACCATCATGGGGCACAAGGTGCAGAAAAGCGAAAACCTAAAGGGCTTGTATATAGTCCGAAGTTACATGAGTAACGGGGCCGTAATCACGAAAAAATTGTTTTTCTTATAATTTAACTGGTTTATAATCAGGGAGATATTCTTGAAAAGTAATATAGATGACGTCACAACTTGTCGGAATTTGATATCGGAAATTATGCTGCACCTGCCACCACGCCTGCTGCTTGGCAGGTAATACCAAATCACATTTAACATATGCCCTAATGGAAGCAGCAGCGGGTGTGGTGGCAGGTGCAGCAAAAAAAATTGAGCTGAATTTTAGCTTCGGCAATGAATGGAAGGTGCTTTATACGATTTGGTATAAGGTATATAGTAAATGCGATTTGGCATTATTTGTCGTGATCATACCAAATATTTAAACGTTAATTTCTAACCATCTCACTATGACTTACAATCCTGTAAAACTGGCTAAAACGTCTGTTCTGGCCTTCTTATTAGTTTTTTCTGCATCAGCAATGGCGCAGGATGGTACCATTTATCCACTCAAAGCCCCTGCCGAGCCGAATGCCATTTCGCTTGGTACGGGTGGTGTGGAGGGGCAGAAAGCTCCTGAAACCTGGTTCCGCCAGTGGGGTGACCCGATGGCGCGGAATATCTCGACTGCCACTTTAACCCCCTTCCTGCCTGCACCGGGCAAGGCAACAGGTGCGGCCGTAATCGTGGCACCCGGCGGCGGTTTCAGGTGGCTTTCGATGGACAACGAGGGCTGGGAAGTTGCCAAGGCACTTGCCGACAAAGGAATTGCTGCATTCGTACTGAAATACCGGCTCCACCCAACGCCTGAATCACTCGATGAGTTTTCGGCATCCATGAATCAACCCCGCCCGGCCCCAACCGCTTCTTCCAACACTTCGCCCGGTGCAACCCCGCCAAGCCGGCCGCAGCAAGACCTGTCAAACCAACTCGCAGACGCGGAGGCCGCCTATGCCCTGATTCAAAAACGAGCCAGGGAGTGGGGTGTCGATATGGACAGGTTAGGGATGATCGGCTTCTCCGCTGGGGCCGGCCTTACCATGCACGCAACACTCAACTCCAAGACGATGAAACTGGCCTTCATCGGGCCCATCTATGGCGGTATGGGACCAGTGGAGGTGCCGAAAAATGCTCCGCCCATGTTTAATGCTATCGCCTCCGATGACTTTCTCTTCCGCGGTCAGTTTGGCGTGGTTGAGTCCTGGTACAAAGCGGGCATACCAGTCGAGTTTCACCTCTATCAGAACGGCGGCCATGGTTTTGGGCTGGGCAATCCCGACCGAACCAGTAATCGCTGGTTCGATGCTTTTATGCACTGGCTGGATGTAAACAAATTTCTCAAGGCCCAGCCTAAAAAGTAGTCAGAGCATAATTAACTATTGTCCTTTGCTTTTGCAGTGCAAAGGACAATAGTTAATTATGCTATTAGTAGGTAAATTCCAATAAATATGAAAAAAAGAAACCTTTTATCAGTTGTCGTGCTACTACTGGCGGCATTCAACTACGCTTCGGGCCAGGATTTAAAACTCAATGATAAGGAATATTTTGAGACCCAAGGTGTCAATGTACTGGTGTACAGTAACCTTTTTACCGGAGGTTTTAATGATGAGAAGAATGCCGGTATAGAATTGATTCACCATGGCGTTAGAACAGCGCAAGGAGGCGCGGTGAGACTTTCGAATACGCCAGAGCAGTGGGATCTTATTCCGGAAGTATTAAACCGAAAGGTAGACGGTGGCGCTAAGACCATTGAGGCTACCTTACGGTATAAAGAGTATAACTTTGATTCGCGGGTGGTTGTTACGGCAAAGGGGAAAGGGGTGGAGATCGCTGTTTACCTGGATCAACCGCTTCCTAAAGCAATGGAAGGGAGTGCCGGATTTAACCTCGAATTTCTGCCTTCGCAATACTGGAACAAGGCCTATTTAATGGATGGCCGACCTAACCGGTTTCCGCGCTATGTGGTAGGCAACACCGTAGCCAAGCCGAACAGTCAAAAGCCAAAGCAGTTCAAAGGCTATATAACGTCCGACGACAGAGGGACTGGTAAATTTATTGATCCGCTCCCGCTCGAAACCGGGCGTACCATTCTGATGGCACCCGATGATCCTGAACGTTTAGTGAAAATCACCTCGCCGGATGCCGACCTGATGCTTTTTGATGGCCGTATGCTGGCACAAAACGGCTGGTTTGTAGTGCGCAGTATGCTTCCGGCAGGAAAAACTGGCAAAGTTCTGACCTGGACCGTTGAACCAAATGCTATCAAAGGTTGGAAGAGAGAGCCAAATATCGGTTTTTCCCAGGTGGGTTACCTTCCTTCGCAACCAAAAGTAGCTGTTATTGAACTCGACAAGCAGGACAAACCACTCTCAAAATCATCGTTATACAAAGTAGGCGACGACGGCAAAGCTACCAAAGTATTTACCGGAAATATAGTGCCCTGGGGCGACTACTACAAATACCATTATGTGAAGTTCGACTTTTCTTCCGTAAAGACTCCCGGTATTTACTACATCCAGTATGGCGACATCAGAACCAATAATTTTTTAATTGATAACAGCGTCTACAATAAGATTACCGATGCCACCAGCGACATCTGGATTCCAATCCATATGAATCACATGTTCGTAAACGAGGCATACCGGGTGTGGCATGGGGAGCCTTTCAAGGAAGGTTACCGGCAGGCTCCGCCAAACACCGATCACTTCGACCTTCACGCACAAGGCCCAACAACTGATACGAAGTATAAACCGCTGGAATTGATTCCTGGCTTAAACATAGGCGGTTTTTTCGATGCCGGAGATTTTGATATCGAAACCGGATCGAACATTAACGTAGTGCAGAACTTTGTCAGAACATGGGAAAGTTTTAAACCCTTACGCGATCAGACGTTTGTTGATCAAAAGCAGCGATATGTAGATCTTCACCGTCCGGATGGGAAGCCGGATGTATTGCAGTTTATCGAGCACGGCACCCTGAACCTGGTAGCCCAGGCAGAGATTGTCGGTCACATGACACAAACGCTTTCTAACGCAGTGCTCGATAATTACCATCACCTGGGCGACGCAGCCTCCTTAACAGACGGTCTTCCTTACAACCCCAATCTTGGGCCTTACGAAGTAGCCCCGGACGGCCGGTCGAGCGGCGTGAAGGATGATATGTGGGCATTTACAAGCCGCAATCCCAACCTCGATCTCCGGGCAGCCACCATGTTTGCCGCAGCAAGCCGGGCCTTGAAGGGATATAACGACGATCTTTCGGCACGGGCATTGCAACAGTCAAAAAGGCTACTGAAGGAGGCAACGGAATTACTCGCCAATCAGCCGAAGGATACAACCAGAGCTGGCAGACGCGGCGGTTCAGCCAATATGGCTACTAATCTTCAGCTTTATATCGCAACCGGTGAAAAACAATATGTTGATAAATTCCAGGAACTGTTATGGCCTGCGCTTGAAAGTAACGTAAGTGGCAACCTTCTAACGGCACTGGATGCTATCCCACACCTGGATGCATCCTACAAAGAAAAGCTCCGTCCGTATGTGGTAAAGTACAAAGCTTACATCGGCGATCTTGAAAAAAATAATCCGTATGGCGTGCCGATTGGCCTTACAAACTGGGCAGGCAGCGGAGACGTAATGAACTTTGGTACGACCATCGCCTTTGCCAGTAAACATTTCCCGGATATAATCGAGGCCAGCCATGCATTTAAGGCCGCTAACTATTTATTTGGCTGTCATCCCTATCATAATTATTCGCTGGTGGCAACGGTGGGTGCTACCCGGCCAAAAGCAGTTTTTTACGGTAATAACCGGGCTGACTTTTCCTTTATTCCGGGTAATGTTGCTCCAGGTATCTTATTCCGGAAACCTGACCATTTCGAAAACTACGACGACTGGCCATTTTTGTGGGGACAAAACGAGGGTACGATTAACGGAAATACCAGTTATTTGATTTTCGGATCAGCTTTTAAGAATTTAATAAAATAAACAGATTGTATCGAACAGTATTAATCAGCTACTGATTTAAACTGTTCAATTCAAGCGCAAGTAGTAAGCCCCTTACCAGGATACTTATTACTTGCGCTATTTTTTTAGCTTTCCAAAAAGCTGAAACAAATTTTATGAACAGTACATCCAAAGATATGTGTAACGCTTTACACCATCCTTCTAAACACTAACTTTTGCTAACATGCGGAAAAAATGCCAAACAGCAGGTTACTCAAAAGTTGAAACCGCTTCAACTTTTGAGTAACTTGACAGAGCCCAAGAGTGTCTTTGCACGTCTCTACTACATGTCGCCTTTGGACGGTGTTAAAGCAAATCGTATAAAGTATCTTCCTTGAACGGATCTGAATTTTTAGAAAATTTGAGCCTATTTTATTTGCTGCACCAGCCACCACACCTGCTGCTGCTAAAAGAAGAGAAGTTTTAGGATAGCTTGTAAATACAAATTCGATATAAATCTTTCGAAGCAATAAATACCAGGTGTATTGCACTTCCTGTACGAGCAGCAGGTGTGGTGGCTGGTGCAGTAAATTTTTTAGCGCATAAATGCAGCAATAGTTTGCAGTGGCATCTTTCTTAACTTTTAAGCTGTAATACCTGATACGATGGAATAGGGGGGAGGCTTTGTTGAAACCTGACTGTTTTGACTGTTTTTCGTAGGTACTGCAGTGTTTTACCAACAGCTCCTGACATAAAAAAAAGCCGCCACCCTTCAGCACGAAAGGTGGCGGTTCCAACAGCAATAGTTTGCTGAAAGCCTAATTGGCAACAGCCACTTTCTTTTTGGCAGGCGCAGCCTTTTTAAGCCAGAGCTGTTCCATTTCCTCCAGCTTTTTACCTTTGGTTTCGGGAACATATTTCCAGACAAACAGAATGGTTACCGCACACATGGCACCATAGAACCAGAAGGGGAAGCCGCCGTGGAAATTGTCGAGCAGGAAAGGGTTGTCCATCATCATCGGGAAGGTCTGGCTTACCGCAAAGTTTGAAATCCATTGGGCAGCCACTGCCAGGGCCATGGCTTTACCACGAATCTGGTTCGGGAAAATTTCAGACAGCAGCACCCACACCACCGGCCCCAGCGAAAGCGCAAAGCTGGCAATGTAGCCCAGTACAAAAACCAAAAGCCACACATCGGTAGACTGTAGATACGCTGCAAAACCAATAGCTGAAATACACACGCCCATGCCCAGCGCGCCAATCATCATCAGCGGCTTTCGGCCAATACGGTCTACCGTCAGGATAGCTACTACGGTGAAGATCAGATTGACAGCACCTACCACAATGGTTTGCAACAGCGAAGTATCGGTAGAGCCGCCGCCTAACTGGCTGAAAATTTCAGGAGCATAGTACAGGAACACGTTGATACCGGTTACCTGCTGAAACACACTGAGCATAATGCCGATAAATACGACCAGGCCAAAACCCTGGCCAACCAGCTTCACTTTTTCCTGCTTCTTATCCTGGTGCAGCGATGCTTTTATTTCTGTTAAAGCCTGTTCTGCATTCGCAGGACCTGTTATTTTAGCTAAAACCTGGAACGCTTTATTTTCCTGTCCTACCATGGCCAGCCAGCGCGGACTGCGCGGCACGAGCAGCATCAGGAGACAGAACAACACAGCAGGAATGGTTTCGCTGCCGAACATCCAGCGCCAGCCGGTGTTCTCCATCCAGGTGCTGTCGCCCTGCAGGGCAATCCCGTAGTTCACAAAGTACACCACCAGCATACCGAAAATAATGGCAAACTGGTTAAAGGAAACCAGCCGGCCCCGCAGGTGCGCCGGTGCAATCTCGGCAATGTACATAGGCGAAAGCATGGAGGCGATACCCACACCCACACCGCCTACAATACGGTAAATGATAAATTCGGTAAACGTTTCAGGAATAGCTGAGCCGATGGCGGAAATTGTGAAGAGCACTGCCGCCAGCAACAGGCCGGGTTTGCGGCCATATTTATCGGCAATCCAGCCTGCTACTGCCGCACCGAGCACACAGCCCACCAGCGCGCTGGAAGCTGCCCAGCCTGTTTCGGCTGCCGTAAGATTAAAGTAAGTCCGTAAGGCTCCGATAGCGCCCGATATCACGGCTGTGTCGTAGCCGAAAAGTAAGCCGCCAAGGGTTGCGACCAGCGTGATCCCTGCTATGTAAGGGAGATTCTGCTTTGCTGTTAAATTATTGTTCTCCATTTTGATAATAAATAAACCTGTTGATGATTTGATTGTTCTTTTTGGCTTCTGTGAGACTAATCTCATATGGGAAAACTTTGCTGCACCTGCCACCATTGCCTCAGCTCCTCCCGTAGAGAGAAACCAGCTGCACGTTTTCTGAAATCTCGGCCTCCCTTAAGGCAATTTAGTTGCTGCCTGTAGTACTGCCTCGAAAGCCGGTTTAGGCTGGTAGTTGCGGTCGAACAGCATAGGATAGCTGGTGCGTCCTCTCATGGGCCAGTTGTTGAGCCAGGAGTCGCGGTCGGTTACACCCCAGAAGGTGACACGGCTGATTTTGTCGCGGTGCTTGCGGAACAGCGTAAATATTTCGGCGTAGCGTGCCGTCAGTTGCTGCTGTTGCTCTTCCGGAAGCCCGGTGGTGTAGAGGTTGTATTTTTCGTCGAACTCAAAGGTGGCATCGATGTCGGCGCCCTGCCGGTTGCTTGGGTTAGGCAGTACGTCGATGTCCAGTTCAGTAATCATTACGTTCACGCCAAGGTCAGCAAACTTAACAATACTTTCTTCTATCTGCTGCAGCGTAGGTTTGTCGGGCTGCACGCCCCAGTGCCCCTGCATGCCGATGCCGTGCACTTTAATGCCTTTTTCCTGCAGGCTGCGCACCAGCCGGATGGCGCCGTCGCGCTTGGCCGGTTTCCACATGTTGTAGTCGTTGTAATAGAGTTCTGCCTCCGGGTCGGCTTTATGGGCGAATTCAAATGCCTTCTGTATAAAGTCTTCGCCTATGATCTTGTACCATTTGCTCTGGCGCATGGTGCCATCATCGTTAAGGGCTTCGTTTACCACATCCCAGCCATGGATTTTGCCTTTATAGCGTCCTACAACTGTATTGATGTGCTCTTCCATGCGTTTAAGCAGCACCTCCCGCGTCACGGGGTTACCTTTCTCATCTTCGAATACCCAGTTCGGCGTCTGGTTATGCCATACCAGTGTGTGCCCTACCACAAACATGTTGTGTTGCTGTCCTAGCGCCACATAACTGTCGGCAGGCTGGAAGTTGTAGGTGTCAGGCTTTGGATGGATTGAACCCCATTTCAACAGGTTTTCCGGGCTAATGCTGTTGAAGTGTTTTGCCAGTATTTCGGCAGCTTTGGAGTCTCTTCCAAATGCCTGTCCGGTGTTTAGGGCAGCGCCAATATAGAAGTCGCCTTTGTAGGCCTCTTTTAAAGATTTTTGCGCTGTTGCAGTTGGGGCCTGTGTTGTTATTGCCTGTTCTGCTGGGGTTATGCCGGCTGTTGCCTGATCCGGAGGGGCTTGTTTGGAGTCAATGCAGGCAGTTGCGAAGCAGGCAAATGCCAACGTTTGCATTATGAAAGCTTTTGTTAGGTTCATCTACTTTTTTGGTTGATGTTGTTAAATAAGTTTATAAGATGATGTTGTTTGCTGCAATTATCTAAGGATTGACCAGGGTACCTGCCCTGCGATAGCTCCCCTGGAGAACTGGTAGCGCTCCGGGGGGGTAATTGTTAATACGAACTACCGTTTGTTTATTTTATTCGAAAAACTACCTCTTCCTTTCAGCAGTACTTAACAGGAAGAGGTAGGATAAATATTAGAATCCGATCGAGTTGCCGCCGTCTACCGGCAGCACCGTGCCGGTTACGTATTTGGCAGCTTGTGTGGCGTAAAAATAAACGGCTTCGGCTACATCGGCTGGTTCGCCAAGTTTACCCATTGGGGTGCGGGACAACACTTTGTTTTTGCGTTCCGGATCGTTGTTAAGGGCTTTGGCAGACATGTCGGTAGCAATAAAGCCAGGCGCCACACAGTTCACCCGAATGCCCATCGGCGATAGTTCTACTGCCATCGCTTTGGTCATGCCTTCGATACCGGTTTTGGCGGCTGTATAAGAAATAACTTTCGGAATGCCGTACTGCGCTGCCATGGAGCTGATGTTAACGATACTTCCGTTTCCCTGCTCCACCATCACCTTCACAACTTCACGGCTTAAACTGAATACCGCTGTCAGGTTTGTCATGATCACGTTCTGGAAATCTTCGTCGGTAACATCCATAAAAGGCTTCTTTTGATTGATGCCGGCATTGTTCACCAGGATATCTATTTTGCCGAAGCGTTCTGCAATTTCGGCTACCAGTTTCGGAATTTCGGCCAGGTTGCTCAGGTCGCAAACAATGTAGGTGGCGTATTCTCCGAACGCCTGCGTTGCTGCCTGCAGCTTTTCCTCGTTTCTGCCGATGATGATGGTCCGGATATTATTTTTTACAAATTTTTCAGCAATAGCATAGCCTAATCCTGATGCTCCTCCGGTTACGATGGCAACCGGAGATGCTGCGGTTGAATAATTACTCATGTTAAATTTTATAGAAAGAATTTTTAAATACCGGGTACAAATTTTGGATCAAGTTTCATGTAATAATCCAGCGTGTGGGCAGGCTGCTCCACGCCTTGCGGGATGGGCCGCTTCGAGAAAGTCTGGAAGTAAAGCAGGCAGGCATCGCGCCACCAAACGGCTTCTTTTTCCTGAATCCGAAGCAGTGATTTAGTATGCTCAAAGCGCTCTGCGTCTACATGGTCTTCTACGGTTGCCCAGGTTTTCTGCATCTGGCGCACCCCGTCTACGCCCGCCTGGTACCGGAGGCACAGTTCATCCCACAGTTTTCTGCCGGAATTTGTTTTAAAATCCCAGCTGACATGGTGGAACCACAGGAGGTACTTTTCCGGGCAATTCTTCAGGCTGGCAAACTGTTTCTCTACCGGCGGGAAATACTGCGCTACGGCGTTGCTGCCTGTTTTGGTACGGTCGAATCCTATTCCCTTTTCATCGGCACGGTGGTAGTAAACAGAGGTCCAGTCGGCGCGGTGCTTGTCTTTAATCCAGGGGCTGGGGCCGTAGTGGTGCGACCAGCCCATGATGTGGTGCAGGCCAAGCGGTGTCATGTAGTTTACAACCGTTTCGTGCGAGGCAAGCATCATGTCTTTTACCGGATTCACGAAAGCAGGATTTCCGGTAAAGGTCATCCGGAGCCATTCGTCGGCTATTTCTTCAGAGGAGAGGGTGTGGTTCCAGGCAAGCCGCCCGAAGGCATACCAGTTAGACTGTCCGAAGAGGTGGCCGGTCCAGTTGCGGTCTGTGCCGATGTTGGCTACGCCTGCCACGCCCGTGAGCTGGTGGTTGTCGAGGGTGCCATCTACAACTTTGGCTACGGTAGAACCTTTGCCCTTGGCATAGGTATCGGCTTCTAGCGTTTCTTTATACATAGGGGAGAGGTAGGCGAGGGTGGTGCCTTGCCCCAGGTACTCCTGTGTAATCTGGAACTCCATCATGAGCGGTGTTTTGGGCATGGCGCCGAACAGTGGGTGGAACGGCTCGCGCGGCTGGAAGTCGATGGCGCCATTCTTTACCTGCACCAGCACGTTCTTGCGGAAGGTACCATCCAGCGGCTTGAACTCGTTGTAGGCTTGTTTTGCCCGGTCGTCCGGCTCTTTGTCGTCGTACACAAAGGCCCGCCACATCACAATGCCACCCTTTGGCCCAACAGCATCGGCCAGCATGTTGGCGCCGTCGGCATGGTTGCGGCCGTAGTTCTGCGGGCCCGGTTGTCCTTCCGAATTTGCTTTCACCAGGAAGCCGCCGAAGTCGGGAACGTAGGAGTAGATTTCTTCCGCCTTTTTTTTCCACCACGCCTGCACGGCCGGGTCGAGCGGATCGGCGGTTTTAAGCCCTCCAATTTCGATGGGGGCGCTGAAGCGGGCGGTCAGGTAAACTTTAAGGCCATACGGTCTGAAGGCATCTGCCAGGGCAGCTACTTTCACCAGGTAATCTTTGGTTAGCACCAGGGCATTGGCATTTACATTGGTGAGCACCGTGCCATTGATGCCGATGGAGGCGTTGGCGCGGGCATAGTCAATGTAGCGCTGGTCGATGTAGTCGGGCAGCCTGTGCCAGTCCCAGAGCGAGAAGCCGGAGTAGCCGCGCTCCACGGTACGGTCGAGGTTGTCCCAGTGGTTGAGCACGCGGTGCTTTACTTTAGGGGCGCTGCTGAGCGAAAGGTTGCTTATGTCTTGCTGGGTTTGCAGCAAACGCAGGAAATGAAAGCTGCCGTAAAGCACCCCAATATCGGTATTGGCGGCAATGACCGTACTTTTTCTGCCATTGGCATTGGTTGTTAAAAGCAGATACCCTTCCTCGCCCAAAGACTTTAGTTTTTCGCTAATGTTGAGAGAGCTTATCAGACTGGAAGAGGCAGGCGTGCCAGCTATAACTGTTCCGTTCTGAGTTAGTTGCTTTACTTCCGGAACTTCTTTGCCCAGTAAACCACTCAGGCCATTGCTCAACTCTTTTTTTGCTGCAATAAGCGTTGGAGAGGTCCCCTCTACCCATAGCCCGGTTACTGTTTGCTGGTATTGCTGTAGTTTGGCAGCATCCTGCATTCTATCGTAGCGCTGCCAGAGCCTGTAGCCATCGTCAGCCTGTAGCGGGTGTATGAGCCAAAGCAAGCAAACAAGAAGAAAACATAATTTCTGCATCTTTATTCGTTTTAAATTGGAGTAGATACTTTAATACTAACTAAAAGGTATTACAACGCTGTTGGATCATCTTTTTAAGGATGAATCCCTGATCATCAATTCCGTTTTCAGAACAATAGTATCAGTAATAAATGTATTCAGCCATCCGTTTAGGTTATTTATCAGCACAAGTAGATTTTTTGCTGCTACTTCTCCCATTTCCTTGCCTGAATAGTCTATAGTAGTTAGGTTTGGTTCTGTTACTTCTGATATGGGTTCATTATCAAATCCAACGATGGCTATATCGTCAGGAATCTTGATCCCCGCTTTTTTCAGTCTGGCCATACAGCTTGCGGCGCAGGTATCGTTCGACACAAAGATGCCGTCAGGTAGCTGCTCGAGTTTCAAAATTTGCTCTGCTGCTTCTGTGCCTGCCTGCTGGCTGAGGTTATTGACGATTATGTTGTTCTCGTTAAATGGAATATCATGATCGATATGCGCGTACTTGTAGCCTTTCAGCCTGTCGGAATAAACATTCCGGTTCAGGTTACCTGTAATATGGATA
This sequence comes from Botryobacter ruber, assembly GCF_003347595.2. Classification (GTDB taxonomy): domain Bacteria; phylum Bacteroidota; class Bacteroidia; order Cytophagales; family Hymenobacteraceae; genus Pontibacter; species Pontibacter ruber_A. The sequence goes on from NZ_QCZK02000035.1 coordinate 101,981, forward strand.
ATGTTCCGGCAGCCCTGCTCTAGCAGGTGTGTCGTAGCTTTATAAGCTGCCTGTAAATTGTCGATCACAATGCACAGGCATTTTTTATGTTCCATTACCCCTTCAAAAAAGATAACCGGAATGTCGTTTTCTAAAAATGGCAGGAAGTGCTCAATATCTTTTGTTTCGTAAGAGAGCGACACCAGCAAACCATCGACCCTGCTGTCAAACATAACCTTTGCATTCAGGATTTCTTTTTCCAGTGAATCCTGCGTCTGGCTTAACAAAAGCTTGTAACCTGCTTCAGCTGTAATTGTTTCTATTCCTGCTACAATTGAGTTTCTGATATAGCTGTTTAACTCGGGCAGTATCAAACCAATGGTGCTGGTCTTTTGGTAAGCTATTAAATTGTTTGTAACTAAGTTCGATTTATAACCTAACGAAAAAGCTGTAGCCAATATCACTTCCCTCGTTTTCTCATTAACTGCCGGATGGTCGTTTAACGCCCTGCTTACGGTGGCAGGTGAAATTCCCAGGCATTTGGCTATATCATAAATCGTTATTGCTTTACTCATTTACAGCATGCCATTAAATATTTGAAACCGATTTCATGTGTGGTTTATGTTTCTTTTGTTTTTACGCTATCCGTTCTCCCTGTTCCTAAGTTGTTCTTTTGTTATTTCTACAAAAGTATATACCTGAAGCAAGATGAAGCATTGTGTAAGGTGGCTCCAGGTAGCCTGCGCTAAGCCTGTCTGCTTCTGAAAGAGAATGTTTTTCTGATTGAACAAAAAAGCTTGAGATGATTTCTGCAATCGGTTGTAATATTCGAAAATTTTTTCCATGTTTACAACTCAAATAAGCAGGTTGTCCTAACTTCTTTTAAAAAAACCTTCCTGTAATACCTTGAGAGCTTTTTTGAGCGCCGGATTTGTGCGGAGGTGGTTTTTGGGTTGATGAAAAAATAACGAATGGTAGTTTATGTTCTTCCATTGTCGGATATAATAATTGCTGCTTACCCCTTTTAGTTAAATAAGTTATACAAATCAAAAATTCTAAGGCCTATGCAGGAGGTTACTTTTGATGTTTACCCAAATCCTGTTTCAAACGGCAAATTCGTGGTAAACAGCCTGGAAAGAATCGACAAGGTGACTGACGGTAATTGATGGAAAAGGAGTTGTTGTTAAGGAATTTGCGCAAATAAACCGGTCCTCGTCCGAGTTTAATTTAAACGTGAAACCAGGATTGTATATCCTTCAGATACATAACGGAGAAACATTCTCTTCCTGAAAGGTTGTAGTGAATTAACCGGTTTTTCCTCTGTGAAGGATTATTTCGTAATACCATGTTTCAAAATTTTTATCATCTGAGGCTATGGTAACCGGTGCAGCAGATAAAAAAATGCAATTGTGCCAGAAGTAAGTTATGAAATATGGGTAAGTGGGTGGCAGGGGTTGCTGCTCACCTGCCTCTTTCTTTCAGGGCTGTTTAACCTGGTAAGCGGTTGTAATAGCTCCGGATAATTTACATTTTTGTACTTAAACGTGCTCATACATTAAGCATCAGGCTGTGCATGAACTACAGGTCGCTCCTGCTTTGCCTCGTACACTGGTTGTAACAATAGCTTAGGGAGCAGCGCCTGTGGTGGCAGGTGCAGAAAACCTGGCAGCCTATGTAAAGCTGTTTTTTTTGTTCCGGCAAAAATAGCAAGCAGTGGAAAGTGTTGCTTTACACGGAATAATAATTGGTTACACAATATACATTCAAATGAGTTTAAAAATCCCAAAGTGCCCTCATCTGGTAATAACTTTTTTCCTGTGTTTTATACTTCTTCAGTCGTACCAGCTTTACGCGCAGCAAAAAGCAAGTGCTTCGAATAAAAAAAGTGTAGCTGCAGGTGCAAACAGGACCGCCCGGGAACGCATACTGATTAACGATGGCTGGAAATTTTATAAATACAATTCAGCTGCGGATGCCGATTCCCTGATTTATGATTTGCGCCCGGAGGTTAAAGAGGACAACGATGCCAGGCCCGCCGACGCGAGACCAACCGAAGCAGTGGCGGTGGCAGCTACCAAAGCCGTTTTAAAACCGTGGATTCTGCCAACGGGCAACGCATTCCTGAAAGACCCCGCCAACCGTTACACCCGTCCGGAGGGGAATCCGGGAAATAATTTTCCGTTTGTGCAGTCCGGCTTTAACGATGGGGCCTGGGAGAAGGTGGATCTGCCGCACGACTGGGCTATCGAAGGTCCATTCTACAAAGGCTGGAACACTGAGATAGGAGGAGGCATGGGCCGCCTGCCGGTGCATGGGGTGGCCTGGTACCGCAGGAAGCTGGAGATACCGGCTTCCGACGCGGGCAAATCTGTTTTTCTGGATGTGGATGGCGCCATGTCCTACGCCATGGTTTGGCTGAACGGGCAGCTGGTGGGCGGCTGGCCGAATGGCTACACTTCCTGGCGCGTCGACCTCACCCCGTATATCAAACCAGGCGGTCAGAACCAGCTGGCCATTCGCCTCGACAACCCGCCAAGTTCCTCCCGCTGGTACCCGGGTGCCGGCATCTACCGCAATGTCTGGCTAACCAAGACCAATCCGGTGCACGTGGGGCAGTGGGGTACGGTTGTGACCACTTCCAAGGTTTCAAAGGCTGCTGCAACAGTAGACTTAAAAGTGACGGTGGATAATGACGCCACTTCAGATCAAAACATTGAGGTTGCCACGGAAATTTACGCGCTGGATGCCAATGGTAAGAAAGCGGGTAAGCCTGTCGCAAAGATACATCCTGCCAAAGCAGCCGTTAAGGCAAAGAATAGTGAAACTATTTCTGGTTCCGTAACTATCCCCAACCCGAAACTGTGGGGGCCGCCGCCAACACAAACCCCAAACCGCTATGTAGCCGTTACCACTGTTGCTGTGCAGGGCAAACCCCTGGATGTGTACGAAACGCCCTTCGGAATCCGCGATTTGCGCTTCGATGCTGAAAAAGGCATCTTCGTGAACGGCGAGCGCATTTACATACAAGGGGTAAACCAGCATCACGACCTGGGGGCTTTAGGGGCCGCGTTTAACGAGCGTGCCGCCGAGCGCCAGCTGGAGATGCTCCGCGACATGGGCTGCAATGCCATCCGGATGGCCCACAACCCGCCTGCTCCCGAGCTGCTGGAGCTCACTGACCGGATGGGCTTTCTGGTAGTGGACGAGCAGTTCGATGCCTGGGAGCTGAAAAAGCCGCCGCTCGATTTCCACCTCATCTTCCCCGACTGGCACGAGCAGGACCTGCGCGCCTTGGTTCGCCGCGACCGCAACCACCCTTCCGTTATCATGTGGAGCTTCGGCAATGAAGTAGGGGAGCAGTATACCGATGAGGAGGGAGCAAAAGTAGCCAGGCGGCTGAACGCGATCGTAAAGGAAGAGGATACCACCCGCCCGACCACCGTCTCGATGAATTATGCCAAACCCCACATGCCGCTTCCGGCAGTCGTAGACATAATCAGCCTCAATTACCAGGGCGAAGGAATCCGCGATGCACCCGCCTATGCCGGTTTAAAGGGAATTCGAACTTCCCCGCTGTACCCTGCCTTCCACGATAAGTTTCCTGATAAGGTCATTCTCAGCAGCGAAAATGCAGCAGCCATCAGCTCCCGTGGCGAGTACCTGTTCCCGGTTACGGACGGTATCAGCTCACCCGTGAAAGAGGGACTGGGCGGCGACCCCAAAAGCATTCAGGTCAGTGCCTACGAATTATATTCGGTGGATTTCGGGTCTTCGGCCGACAAGGTGTTTGCCTCCCTGGAAAAGCACCCCTACGTGGCTGGCGGATTTGTGTGGAGCGGCTGGGATTACCTCGGTGAGCCAACGCCTTACTACCTGGCCCGCAGTTCTTATTTCGGAATTATCGACCTGGCCGGCTTTAAAAAAGACCGTTACTACCTCTACCAGTCACACTGGCGCCCTGAGCTGCCTATGGCGCACCTCCTGCCGCACTGGAACTGGACCGACCGGGTGGGGCAGGTAACGCCGGTACACGTGTTCACCTCCGGCGACGAAGCGGAACTGTTCCTCAATGGAAAATCGCTTGGACGGAAGAAAAAAGGCCAGTACGAGTACCGCCTGCGCTGGGACGATGTGCAATACACGCCGGGAGAGCTGAAAGTAGTAGCTTATAAAAATGGGAAGAAATGGGCAGAGGATGTGGTGAAGACTACAGGAGAAGCGCAGAAGCTTCAGCTCTCTGCCGACCGCGCTACAATCCAGGCCGAAGGGCAGGACCTGTCGTTTGTGACCGTGCGTGTAGCCGATAAAAGTGGGCTGACGGTGCCAGACGCCAAAAATGCACTTCGGTTTTCGGTTGAGGGTCCGGGCGAAATTGTGGCAACGGACAATGGCGATGCGACGAACCTGGTGCCTTTTCCTTCGCACGAGCGCGATGCATTTAATGGCCTCTGCCTTGTGGTTGTTCGCGCAAAGCCCGGCCAGAAAGGAACTATCAGGTTAAAAGCAGAAGCTGCCGGTTTGGAAGCGGGTACAGTTGCATTGAAAAGTGTCGGCGGGAAGTAAGGGTACAGGCAGCGTTACGTAAACCTGGCGGGTTTCCAAAACCCGCCAGGTTTGTTCCGGTAAGTTATCCTGCTGCACCTGCCACCATAGCCACTGCTGCTCACGGGAAAGTATGTTCTCGCTCTTTCGGACATCTTTGTCCGAATGCTTTCTGTAGGGGACATCCGTGTCCCCGTCTGCGAAGGAGCTAATTGCTACAAACGCGGACGTCCGCAGCAGAGAAGTTCCGGACAAGGATGTCCGGAACAGCACTAGACAGCACTAGTTATTATACTGCAGCTGCCACCATACCCTCTGCTGCTCTTCTGTAACCAGGGCAGGAAGTAAATGCGGGGTGGTAGAAGCCTGCGGAAACCATTTGTATTACATGTTAATTAAAATACTATTCAACTCTGATGAAACAAAGAAAACTGATTCCCAAACTCCTGCTGTTGTTTCTGTTGCTTTCCACGTCGGCCTTTGCTGATATTACCCTGCCCAGCTTAATTCAGGATGGCATGGTGCTGCAGCGGGATGCGAAACTGAAAGTATGGGGCTGGGCAACGCCAGGCGAAAAAATAAACATATCTTTTAACGGGAAGCGGGCCAGAGCTACAACGGGTGCCGACGGCAAATGGCTCGCTACCTTACCCGCCATGAAAGCAGGTGGTCCCTACACCATGGAGCTAAAGGGGAAGAATACGATTACGCTGAAAGACATTTTAATTGGGGATGTGTGGTTCTGCTCCGGGCAGTCGAACATGGTGCACCAGATGAAGCTCCACAACGTAACCTATGCCGATGATATCGCCAACGCCAATTACCCCCAGATACGACATTTCTGGATTCCGACCACCACCAACCTGCAAGGCCCGGCCAAAGATTTGCCTGCCGCCGCTACCTGGAAAACGGCTAACCCGGAGGACGTGAATGAGTTTTCGGCGGTAGCGTATTTTTTCGCCCGGAAACTGTACAATAAGTATAAGATTCCGATTGGCCTGATTAACGCCAGTGTGGGTGGTACGCCCATCGAAGCCTGGATGAGTGAAGAAGGTCTGAAAGATTTTTCTAACGCTGTTGCTGCCATTAACCGGAACCGGGATACGAGCTACGTGAATAGCCTGAGCAGGAAAGCTGCTGCAGCTGCAGCCAATAGCCAGCGGAAACCGGAACAGGACAAAGGCCTTGTCAGTGCTGTAAAGTGGTTTGATACAGCTTATGTGCCGAAGGGCTGGCAGAACATCAACGTGCCGGGCTACTGGGAAGACCAGGGCATCCGGGACCTGAACGGCGTGGTCTGGTACCGTCGTGAGATAGACGTGCCTGCAGCTATGGCTGGCGTACCGGCAAAAGTGCATTTAGGCAGGATTGTAGACGCCGATGTACTGTATGTGAACGGGAAAGAGGTGGGCAGAACGACTTACCAGTACCCGCAGCGCAGGTACAGCCTGCCCGCCGGTGTTTTGAAACCCGGAAAAAACCTGTTTGTGGTCAGGGTGACCAACAATGGCGGTAAAGGTGGGTTCGTGCCTGATAAACCTTATTTCATCGAAGCAAACGGGCAAACACTCGACCTGAAGGGCACCTGGCAGTATAAAGTAGGGGAGGTTTACCAGCCAGCTTCCGGTGGAGGCGGTGGTGGCGGGATAAACGCCCAGAACCAGCCAACTGCACTCTATAATGCCATGGTGGCGCCGGCTGTTAATTATGCTATCAAAGGCATCCTGTGGTACCAGGGGGAGAGTAATGCCGGAAATCCTGCCGAATACAAGAAGTTATTACCGGCCCTCATAAACGACTGGCGAAACAAATGGCAGCAAGGGAACCTGCCGTTCCTGTATGTGCAGTTGCCAAACTTTATGGAAGTGAATTACACCCCATCCGAAAGCAACTGGGCCTTAATGCGCGAGGCTGCCTTGCAGACATTAGCTGTGCCTAACACCGCCATGGCAGTAACCATAGAGCTGGGCGAGTGGAACGATATTCATCCCGACAATAAAAAGGATGTAGGTGAACGATTGGCGCTGGCGGCACAGAAGCTGGTGTATGGCGAGAAGAATCTTGTTTCATCAGGTCCGCTTTACCAGTCTGCAAAAGTAGAAGGCGATAAAATTATCATCAGCTTTACCAACACCGGCAGTGGGCTTACAGCCATAGACGACGAAGAACTTACCTGGTTTGCCATAGCTGGCGAGGATAAAAAGTTTGTCTGGGCGAATGCAAAAATAGAAGGAGACAAAGTGGTGGTGTGGAGCGAAGAGGTGCCGAATCCGAAATATGTGCGCTACGCCTGGGCCGATAATCCCTATGGCGCCAACCTTTATAACAAAGAAGGATTGCCTGCTTCTCCTTTCCGGACAGATGAATAAGTTGTAACTCTAATGGCACGTTCCCGCATGAAAAAAGTCTTTTATCTTTTGTTTGCCCTGGCAGTATCATCTGCCTCGGCACAGCAGGCTACTACCGGTGCCGCTGGTAAGTATCCGCCGGTAGTTAATTATACCACCCAGCAGGACCACCAGCAGATGATGCAGCAGCTGGGCATCAAAACGTTGCGGCCCGGACCAAGTGGCGACGAATCGGCTCCCAACCATGCCAACTACGACGAAGCGCTGGCCAATCCTTACCCCAACCTGCCGGAGCTGCTCACCCTGAAGAACGGGAAGAAAGTAAAGACTCCGGAAATGTGGTGGCAGCAGCGGCGACCTGAGATAGTAGAAGATTTCGAGCGTGAAGTATACGGAAGGGTACCCCGGAATGTACCGAAAGTCACCTGGAAAACACTTATCTCCGAAAGAGAATACGTGGGCTGGACACCGGTAAACGCAAAGCAACTGGAGGGCGTGGTGGATAATTCCGAATACCCGCTGCTGGACGTGAAAATTGCCATGACCGTGGTAACGCCAGCCAACGCGAAAGGGCCGGTGCCGGTACTCATGATGTTTGGCCGCAGCGCCCTGCCTGCCCCGGCACAGCCGCCGAAGGAAAGCCTGGAGAAGATAAATGCCGCCTTAAAAGAGTTGCTGGTGAAGACAGACCCGTCGCTGCAGGCGGTGTTTGAGCAGTACCCGGCTTATAACCCTATTGCACCAGCCACCACTGCCACTGCCAGAGGGCCACAGGACGGCGACCCGCCAACGCCGCAGCAACTCCTGGCAGCAGGCTGGGGCTATGCTTTAATTGAACCCGGCAGTATTCAGGCCGATAACGGGGCGGGCCTGACAAAGGGTATTATCGGGTTGGTGAACAAAGGGCAGCCCCGCAAACCCGACGATTGGGGTGCCCTGCGTGCCTGGGCCTGGGGAGCATCCCGTGGCCTGGACTACCTGGAAACGGACCCTGCCGTGGATGCCAAACGCGTGGGCATAGAGGGCGTATCGCGTTACGGAAAAGCAGCCCTTGTAGCCATGGCATTCGACCAGCGTTTTTACATGGGCCTGATTGGTTCTTCGGGGGAAGGTGGCGCCAAGCTGCATCGGCGTAATTTTGGGGAGGCCGTGGAGAACTTAACCGGAAGCGGCGGCTATCATTGGATGTCCGGTAATTTTCTGAAATATGGCGCCGCAGAGGCTGCTTTCGGCAGCAAAACAGCAAACGACATCCCGGTGGATGCGCACCAACTGATTGCGCTGTGCGCCCCCCGCCTTACCTTTATCAGCTACGGCATCCCTGAAAGAGGGGATGCCAGGTGGCTCGACCAGCAGGGAAGCTACATGGCTACCGTAGCGGCCGGGCCAGCTTTTCAGCTTCTTGGTGCCCGGGATTTAGGCGTAGGCCACGATTACAAAACTGCTAAAATGCCAAGCGTCAATGTCGGGCAACTGGATGGGGAACTGGCCTGGCGGCAGCACGACGGCGGCCATACCGATGCACCTAATGTAAAGCATTTTATCCAGTGGGCAAATAAGCTGATGAAGGAACAGGCGGCTACTAAAGCGAATCGTTAAGCGCGTGTTGACAACAGGATTAATTTGCGGTAGTGGCGTATTTTGATTAAGAATTTTTTGGCTATTTTGCAGCAGAAATACAATTTCCTTTTTTAATAATAAAAAGCAGGGATAGAAATCACTTAATTTTTATGAAGAAACACCTATTACTGCTTGCATTTGCCCTTATGGTTAGTATAAAATGCTTTTCACAAATTGCTTTTGAACAGGGGTATTTTATTAACAATGAAAACCAAAAGAAAGATTGCTTCATTAAAAATGTTGACTGGAGAAATAATCCTACCCAGTTTGAATATAAGCTTTCTCAGGATTCAAAAACTCAAAAAGCAGACATTCAGTCTGTAAAAGAATTCGGAATTCCGGGAGACTTCAAATACATCAGAGCTTCGGTAAACATAGATAGGTCAAGCGACGATATCAGGTTTATGAGTGCGGACCGAAGTCCGATATTTAAGGAAGAACAATTGTTCCTGAAGGTGCTTGTAGAAGGGAAGGCATCGCTTTTCATTTATGAAGATGGGAGCTTAACCCGTTTCTTCTATAAAATGAATGATTCCGAAATTCAACAATTGGTGCACAAGTATTACCGGCTTAATAAGGATGCTGTAGCAGAGAACCATTATTTCAGGCAGCAGCTTTTCCTGGATTTACAATGTCAGGATATTTCAAAGAACGATGTTGAAGGCATTGCGTACGACAAAAAGGATTTAGAGCGAATCTTTGTGAAATATAATATATGCCAGGACCCGGGCTATGTCAACCTCGAAAAGAAGCAAAAGAGAGATTACTTAAACCTGACGTTCAGGCCAGGTTTAAATATCAGTAGCCTGTCTGTTAAACATTCTGATACAGATGCAAGAGAAGCAGATTTTGGCGCTAAGGCCAGTTTCAGGCTAGGCGTTGAAACCGAGTACTTTTTGCCGTTCAACAAAAACAAATGGGCAGTCATGGTAGAGCCCACCTACCAGTATTTTAAAACTGAAAATGTATCGGAGCCAGGACATGCATCCGGTACGGTAGTTACCGCAAAAGTGGACTACAAATCCATTGAAATACCTGTAGGTGTCAGGTACTATTTCTATCTTAATAACGCCTCCAGCATATTCATGAATGCTTCTTTTATTTACGATATCAACTCTGTTAATTCAACAATTGATTATTCCTGGAACAATAGCGGTATGGAAAGCTCTTTAGAAATCAGGACACGAAATAACATGGCTTTTGGAGCAGGTTTTAAATACAAGAACAGGTATAGTTTAGAAGCGCGATACCTGACAGCAAGAGAAGTGCTAAGTAACTATACGCAGTGGAGTTCTGATTATAAGACATTTTCTGTAATAATTGGATATACCTTATCCAACTAAAATTTCATATTCGGCAAAGTTGCGCCTGCGACCAAAGCCACTGCTCCTGTAATAGTGAAAAATAGTTAAGAGATAAAAAAAGCCTCCAAAGCAGTTTGAGCTTTGGAGGCGTCTTTTTTATCGTGACTTTATACAAGAACGAAAACCTGTTTAAGAGCAGGCTATCTTTTGTATACATTCAACAAAAACTACTGCTGGTAAGCTGTTATCGTTTCGATAGTGCCATCAGGGCGGAGTTTAAGCTCCGTAACCTTGATGTTACGCAGGTGTGTTTTGCCTGACAATTCGGTGTCGTGGTAGAAGAGGTGCCATTTGCCGTTGTGTTCCACTACGGAATGGTGGTTTGTCCAGCCCTGTACCGGGTTTAGCAATACGCCTTTGTAGGTAAAGGGCCCCATAGGGCTGTCGCCGATGGCATAGGCAATGTTGTGGGTGTCGCCGGTAGAGTAGGAGAAGTAGTATTTACCGTTGTACTTATGCACCCAGGCCGCTTCGAAGAAGCGTCTTTCGTTATCACCTGTCAACAGTGGCTTGCCATTTTCGTCCAGGATCTGCACATCGCGCACCTCGCCGTCAAAGCTGAGCATGTCTTTGCTCATGCGGGCTACTTTAGGCATAAGGGCAGGTTGGTCGTCTTTCGGATACGCGTCATTGGGGTTGTACTTGCCACTGCTCCAGCGCTGCAATTGCCCGCCCCAGATACCGCCAAAGTACATATAGGAATTCCCATCAGTGTCAGTGAAAACGGCGGGGTCGATGCTGTAGCTATTGGCGATAGGCTTTGGCTCTGGTTTAAACGGACCTGCAGGCGAGGTGCTGGTAGCCACGCCGATACGGAATACATCCTCCTTGTCTTTTACCGGGAAGTACAGGTAGTATTTGCCGTTTTTGTAGGCGGCATCCGGTGCCCATAGCTGCCTGCCTGCCCATGGGATATCTTTGATATCCAGCGCCACGCCATGATCTTTGATTTCGCCATTTACGCTATCCATCGAAAACACATGATAGTCCCGCATATCGAAGTGAGAGCCGTCGTCTTTCTCCGCAATGCCCGCATCAATGTCGTGGGATGGGTAGATATAAATCTTGTTTTCGAATACATGCGCTGAGGGGTCAGCTGTATACATGTCTGTAACAAGCGGTTTTGTCAGGAACTTCCGTTCTGCAGGTTCCGCTGCCGGTGCTTCGGCAGTTGTTTCTGCCTGGTTTTCAGTTGTCTGCTCCTGGCACCCTCCAGCCAGAATACCAACTACAGACAACATCATCATGGAGGAACCGAAATGAATTTTTTTTGCCATTATCTTTAACTTAATTATGATGAAAAGTGAACATAACTTTTTATTTAGCCTTTGTTAATCATGCGCGCCATACATGTTTTGTAATAACCAACTTCCACCTGGTATATTGCTAAGGCCGACAGCACTTATATTGAAAGGAGCCCCGTGCAATACGTTTTATTCCTGCTGTAGGTAAAATAGTGGTGCGAGGTAAAGCAAATATAAAGTATTTTTTGCAATCGGTTTCAACATTTTTATCTTCCTCCGGAAAAAAATTAAGATAGGCAGATAGATACCTTTAAAGCATGATTTACCCTGTTGCTTTCGGTACAATGGCTGTCTTGCCGTAAATTAAATTTTTCAAAGTGTTTCAAAATTTGAACCTGCAACAGTGGCAGGAAATGAAAATATTTTTTTATATTGCAATCGATTGCGGAGTTTGTTACGATAAGTATTTGAGTCTTGGAAAAAGAAATTACAATTTATGATATTGCCAGAGAACTGGATATATCTCCTACTACAGTAAGTAGGGCGCTGAATGATCATCCGGCAGTTAATATAAAAACAAAGCAAAAGATTTGTGATACTGCCAGTCAGATGGGGTATCGTTCCAACCTTTTTGCCAGTAACCTCCGAAAGCAGCGGACCAATACGATTGGTGTAATCGTTCCAAGATTAGACAGTCCTTTTATGTCTACTGTAATGGCTGGCATGGAAAAAGTAGCAAACGAAGCTGACTATAATCTTATTATCAGCCAGTCGCAGGAAACGCTCCAGAAAGAAGTCCGCAATGCCAAAACGATGTTCGACAGCAGGGTAGATGGTTTGCTGGTGTCGCTCTCTTACGAAACAAAAGATATTGATCATTTTCTGCCCTTTATCAACAAAGGCATTCCTGTCATCTTTTTTGACCGGGTGGCAGAACATAAAAAGTGTAACAGCATTGTAATCGATAATTTACAGGCAGCTCATAAGGCTACGACACACCTGATAGAGCAGGGCTGCCGGAACATTATCCATATCACAGGAAATCTGAACCGGAACGTTTATTCCGACAGGTTGAAAGGCTACAAGTACGCCCATATCGATCATGATATTCCTTTCAACGAAAGCAACATAATTGTCAATAACCTCAGCCAGCAGGCAGGCACAGAAGCAGCAGAGCAAATTTTGAAACTCGAGCAGCTACCCGACGGCATCTTTGTGTCGAACGATACCTGCGCCGCAAGCTGTATGGCCAGACTAAAAAAAGCGGGCATTAAGATTCCGCAGGATATTGCGGTGGTGGGTTTTAACAACGACTTCATCTCCACACTCGTGGAACCTAATTTGTCTACCATTAATTATCCCGGTCACGAAATGGGCGAAGTGGCTGTACGGAATATGCTCTATCAGTTAAGCGGAGCATCGGAAGTTATGTTATCCAACAAAATCACCTTAATATCTGAGTTAATTATTCGGGAGTCATCCCTAAGAATAAAGAAGTAAAGGGGCTGGCTTTTAATGTTTAATTGCCAGGTCGGATGTCTTTTTTAGTTATACAGTTTCAAATACCGGCGTAATTTTATAATTACTCTTTGCACGCTTACCCCTGCTCCACCGGTTGCCACGCAGCAGGCTACGCTCACCTGGAATTGCAGCAGCTTACCGGTGGTTTTTTCAGGCCATCGCATTTTTTGATGCACCATTATGAATGCCAGGCCTTGAATACCAAACCTCTCCGGTCGCTCCCGGAAAATAAAAGATTCCGAACTTGATCCGGAAAATGCTGACCACCTTCAGCGTGTCGCACGCTAACGGCGTCTCCTTTTGCTGCACCCACCTGAATTAATTCTCTTCCTCTGTTAACGCTGCGGTAGCTACCAGGCACGTGGCGCAACCGAAACCGGAGCATCTGCTTTTCAAACCCTGCCGGTTGCCAACAGCACCCTCATTAGCAGGATTATGCAGGATAGCTTAAAATCTACAATGCTTAATTTTGCTGGTAACAAATGTTTTGCCACACAGCGCCTCCGAAAAGCTTGCTGTGCAAGAATAGAACATTTCCAATATCCATGGCAGCCGATGAGCAGAGGGTATGGTGGCAGGCACAGCAGAACCAAAACATGCCCTTTATTCCCTGAAAGAGGGACGGGAAATGCACGGTCGAAGAAAAGTAACCCAGGGGAAGCACTTTACTTCCGTCGAAGACCTGCTGGAAGCGACAAAGAATTTCTTTGATCGAAATAACGACATGAAACAAAAAGTATTCGTTATTTTGGGGGCACAACGGTACTCCGGGAAGAATTTTTTTATAATTTAAAAGTTTAAATTACAGCTAATATAACTGTACAGCTAATGTTTTTGAAACAAAAGGTTCTGTTATTTTTCTCTTTGCTGCTCTCTCATTTAGCTTTTGCCCAGGTACGGGTAACAACCGAGCTTCGTAACAACTGGAAATTTCACCAGGGGCAGAGTGCTACGGCATTCCAGAAAGACTTTAATGACAAAAACTGGGAAACAGTTAGCGTGCCGCACGACTGGGCCATTTACGGTCCTTTTGACAAGGAAGTGGACAAGCAGGTGGTAGCTATTGTGCAGAACAACGAGAAGGTAGCCACCGAAAAAACCGGCAGGACCGGGGCGCTTCCTTATATTGGCGAAGGCTGGTACCGCAACAACTTTACCCTGCCGCATTACAAGCCGGGCCAGAAGGTAATCCTGCTGTTTGAGGGCGCTATGAGTGAGCCGAGGGTATACCTGAACGGCGAAAAGGTGGGGGAGTGGAACTATGGGTACAATTACTTTTACTTCGATATCAGCAAGCAAATGGTAGCCGGTAAATCCAACACGCTGGCGGTGCAGTTGTCAAACTTAGGCTCGTCGTCGCGCTGGTATCCCGGAGCCGGTTTATACCGCAAGGTGCAGGTAATTGTAAAAAACCAGGAAAGCATCGACCAGTGGGGTACCTATATCACCACGCCTTTTGTTTCCGAAGGACTGGCCAAAGTAAACATCAAAACTAAAGTTTCCGGAAAAAATGTGCGCCTGGTGACTGCCATTGTAAATGCGGCCGGCGACACAGTGGCAAGAGATGAAGCGAAAACGCTTTTCGCCAACCAGTTTGAGCAGAACATAGCGGTAAAAAATCCGAAGCTGTGGAGCCCCGAAACTCCCAACCTCTACACCGCCGTTACCCGCCTGTATGCGGGCAATGAACTGAAAGACGAAATCACCACCCGCTTCGGCATACGGGCCATTGCCTACCAGGCAGGTGTTGGCTTCAGCTTGAACGGACAGGTGCGCAAATTCAAAGGCGTGTGCCTGCACCACGACCTGGGCCCGCTCGGCGCAGCCGTTAATAAAGCAGCCCTGCGCCGGCAACTACAGATTCTCAAGGACATGGGCTGCGATGCCATCAGGAGTTCCCACAACATGCCTTCCATCGAGCAGCTGGAGCTGTGCGATGAGATGGGTTTTATGTTTCTGGCAGAAACGTTTGACGAATGGGCAAAACCCAAAGTGAAGAATGGCTACAACCGTTTCTTCCAGGCCGATGCCGAGAAAGATGTCGTCAACCTGGTACATGCCACCCGAAATCATCCTTCTATTGTGATGTGGAGTTCCGGAAATGAAGTTCCGGACCAGCGGGGCGCTGAGGGTGCAAAACGTGCCAAATGGTTGCAGGAAATTTTCCATCGCGAAGATCCCACCCGTCCCGTAACAGTAGGCATGGACCAGGTAAAAGCCACGATGGCCTCCGGCTTTGGCGCCGTGCTGGATGTGCCGGGCCTGAATTACCGCACCCATTTATACGAAGAAGCTAATAATGCCTTCCCGCAGGGGTTCATCTTAGGTTCGGAAACAGCTTCTACGGTAAGCTCACGGGGCGAGTACAAGTTTCCGGTAGTCAAAGGTGCTGACATAACTTATCCGAACGGGCAATCTTCGTCCTATGACCTGGAATACTGCAACTGGTCAAATATTCCGGAAGATGACTTTATCCTGCAGGACACCAAGCCCTGGGTAATCGGGCAGTTCGTCTGGACCGGCTTCGATTACCTGGGCGAACCTACGCCTTACGACAGCTACTGGCCATCGCGCAGCTCTTACTTCGGCATAAACGACCTGGCCGGCTTGCCCAAAGACCGCTACTACCTCTACCGGAGCCAGTGGCAAACAAAGGATGAAACCCTGCACATGCTTCCGCACTGGAACTGGGCCGGCCGTGAAGGGCAGGTAACGCCTGTTTTTGTGTACACCAACTACGATAGCGCCGAGCTCTTTATTAACGGCAAAAGCATGGGCGTGCAGCGCAAAAGCGACGAAAGCCCGCTGCACCGTTACCGCCTGATGTGGATGGATGTGAAATACGAACCGGGCACGGTGCGCGTAGTCGCTTTTGACAAAGACGGCAAACCGGCAGCTGAAAAAACAATGGTGACAGCCGGAAAGCCCTATAAGCTGGTGCTTGAGCCGGACCGCACGCAGATAGCTGCTGACGGACAGGACATTTCCTTTGTAACCGTATCGGTTGTAGATGAAAAAGGAAACCCGTACCCCTTGTCAAGCGACCAGTTAACCTTCCGGGTGAGTGGTAACGGGAAATTCCGGGCAGCCTGCAACGGCGACGCTACCTCGCTCGAGCCGTTCCATTTGCCCACCATGAAGTTGTTTAATGGCAAACTGGTGGTGCTGGTGCAGTCTACTACCAAACCAGGCGACATCAAACTCACAGTGAAAGGTAAAACCCTGAAGGGGGCGGAAGTTAAGTTAACGTCCAGGGAGGTAAGGTGATGTTTGGGTCTAGTACCTGGCCACACACAGCTGTAGTTTTCTCACAACCTAAACCTGGCTGCCCGTAATCTTCCCATTAAAGGTAGCAGCTCCTGATTCCTAAGGTCTTGCAGGTAGTCAGCACTTCCTTAACCCACTCCTTTATCTCCGGTAGAAAACGTTTCTGAAACGCGGCTATCGTCTCATGGTCCGGGTGCTGGTTGCCTGCAATGTACTGAAAAGCTGCAGAACTGTAGGTAGCTGCTTCTATTGAGCGGGAAATGAACATCCCGGTCAGGTAACTGTACAGGAGTAGCGCCAGTAACAAACGGGGCTCGTAGGTGGTGGTATTGTTTTTCAGGAACTGGCAGTTGAACACACTTGCATCGAGTTTATTTGTAAGCTTTACAACCAGACGAGCCAGGTGGTTTTCTGGTAACCATTCCGTAAAATGATAAGGTACAGTAAAATCAGTGTCTGTTGCCGCTTCCTTAAGTTGGTTCATGATGTTAGGCATAAATAGTTTATTCTGATAATGTCTTTTCACGCGATTAATTTACCTCTTTCCGTGCCTGCCTCTTCCTGCCTGGCCATTCGGGTGTTCTGCACCTGCCACCACAGCCTCTGCTGCCTGAACGCTGGAAAATAAGGTGCCTGGGAGCAGCTTTTACTTCCGGGGAGCGCGAAAAAGGGATGTCTTCTGCCGCTTATTAAAAGCCGGAAATCTGATTCAAATAAACCGTATCGACGGAATACATCATAGCAATTATGTGGAAAATCCTGGCAATTTTGTCGCGATGTGAAATATGTGCCTGGCTGGCTATATAAAGGAGCAGCGCCTGCTGACTGTGTATAGCAACAGCTTTGGAACAGCTATCCGGTTTTGCCGGCATCAGAAAGTGCTTCTACCTGTTCTGGATACTTTGCTGCACCTGCCACCACAGTCGCTGCTGTTCTGCTACGGACAGGGGAAAAGCAGGATAGTATTATTTGCTGCAGCGTTCAAAACAGGTGCCCGCATGCTCCAAAATATACCAGGAAAAGCCTGCCTGGCGGAAGGCGCAGCACCTGTTTTTAGAGCCCTGGGGCATATTTCCGGGTCGGCTGAACCAGGAAAGGCCGCCGCTAATTGGCTGCCGCTGTGGTGGGATTCGTTGCAACACAGGAAGTAGGGGATTGTGCAGTGGGCCTTGCGAAAAAGGCTATGTTAGCTGTATGTTGCTAATTTTTATCGGTTTTGTTAAGTTTTATGCCCTTTCTTACACCCTGCTACAAGATTTATAATCTCTTCTACAATAGTAGTAGCAACTAACTGCATCAACAAAGTAGTTTTGGAAACTGTTTCGGAGCACTCATACAAAGCAGGTCAGTTACCTTGATTATAGGCTCATTACAAACAGGTAGTTAGCTAAGTCTATTACTATTAATACAAATGTTAGTTAGTATGAAGATAATTATTAACCTTTGTTTTGCGGTTCTGTTGATTTCGGGCAAGAGCGGTTATGCGCAGCCTCAGAAAGCACATGATACGGTAGCTGATGCCCGCAGACCAAACGTTTTGTTTATAGTAGTAGACGATATGAATAAGTACAGTGTCTTAAAAGACTATCCTGTTCTTAAGACACCTGCCATTGATAAGCTGATTGCACAGTCTTATAATTTCGAAAATGCTTCCTGCGCTGCACCGGTCTGCATGCCTTCCAGAACAGCATTCTTTAGTGGTTTATATCCGCATAACACCGGGGTATATATAAACAGCAACAACAAAAGCCCTAATCCCTGGGAGAAAACCTTTTTAAAGGATATAGAAATACTGCCGGAGAATTTTAAAAGGAATGGCTACACTACCTGGGCAATGGGAAAGACCTTTCATATTGAAATCGGCAAAGAGCGCGAAGAAAGAATGTTTGATAACCGTCCGGTTGCGAAAGGCGGTTACGGGCCATTTGGTGAAGAGAAATACTGGTACGGCCCCAACAACTGGAGTACGATACAACCCTGGGAAGGTCCTGACAGCGATTTTCCGGATGTGCGGAACGTGGACGCCGCCATCGACTTCCTGGAACAGAAACAGGATAAGCCCTTTTTTATGTACCTGGGCCTGTGGCGCCCCCACACGCCCTACACGGCGCCAAAACGCTTTTTCGACATGTACCAGGACGAGGAAATGACCCTGCCACCCGGGTATACCGAAAACGACATGGACGATATTCCTTTTATGGGCAGGAACCTGGTAGATTCGCTTAATAGGTTTAGCAAGGAGGGGCTAACTAAAAAACAGATATGGCTGAAGCTGATGAAAGCCTACTGCGCCAACACTTCTTTTGCCGACTGGAACATAGGGCGTATTATGGAGGCCCTGGATAAAAACGGGCACGCCGGCAACACCATTGTGGTCTTCAGTTCAGACAACGGCTTCCATAACGGCACCAAACACCGCTGGGAAAAAGCCACCCTCTGGGAGCAGGCCGATGCCGTGCCGCTGCTCATTCGCCTGCCAAACGGGAGGGCATACAAGTGTCCGCAAACGGTTAGCCTGATTGATATTTACCCCACACTGGTAGAATACTGCCGCTTAGACCCGCCGGAGCACAAGCTGGATGGTGTAAGCCTGGTGCCTGTGCTGAACAACCCCCACTACAAATGGGACCGCCCCGGCTTCACCACCTACGGCGAACAATATGCATCAGTCCGGGATG
Source organism: Botryobacter ruber (assembly GCF_003347595.2). Taxonomy (GTDB): domain Bacteria; phylum Bacteroidota; class Bacteroidia; order Cytophagales; family Hymenobacteraceae; genus Pontibacter; species Pontibacter ruber_A. Next base: position 120,544 of record NZ_QCZK02000035.1, read on the forward strand.
AGCGCTACAGGTACATCCGCTACCCCGATGGCAGCCAGGAATTGTATGATCATCAGACAGATCCATATGAAAACAACAATGTAGTTCATAAACCTGAAATGAAACCCGTGATCAGCAGGTTATCCGGGGCAATTCCGAAGAATTTTAAAAAGTCGATCGGTGGCAGGTATGAGGTAGTTAGAAAACAGAATTTATGATGGCGAACAGTAACAGGATCATGGTCCGGTTCAGTCAAACCAGTATCAGGCAGATAAACGCTACAAAGGAAAGGAGGTGTTATGCATAGCTAGAATTCTACAAAAAGAGCCCTGTATAAGGATGAGGTTGTTCTACAGAAGGAATAGTTCAGCTACTAAATTTATCCAGGGGAAATTGCGGAAGAACTGCTGTCTCCCGTCTGCTTAATCTTTAACTTTAAAGTCTAAATAATATGCAAAACTATAAAAGCAGTGGGTTTTATGGATTTATTAAATCCATGATACATCACCTGCACTTTAAACCACTCATGGTCTCCTTACTCACACTGAGCATGCTGGAGGCACCAGCCATGGCGTTTGCCGATAACGCCGACGGGAATTTAAATAACAGGATTAGAAAAGACGAAGGGCCAGGTGTAGTTAAAACTGGCAGCACCAATCAGCAAGCTGGCAATGAAGTAAAGGGTACGGTAAAATCTGCAGACGGAGAGACACTGCCAGGCGTGGTTGTTCAGGTGAAGGGCACCAACAGGGGTGTTGTAACCGACATGGATGGTAACTTCACAATAAGAGCAGGAAAGAATGCCGTACTCGAAGTTTCTTACTTAGGCTATGCCAAACAGGAAATTAAAGTAGACGGACGAACACAGATTGACATCACCTTGAAGTCGGAAGCAACCGACCTGGAAGAAGTAGTGGTGGTGGGGTACGGTACCATCCAGAAAAGCGACTTTACCGGCTCCAGCAGTACCGCCCGTATGGACGGTGTGAACGAGAGTAAAGTAATCTCGGTGCCGGAAGCCCTGCAAGGCAAAGTGTCCGGTGTACAGATCATGAATAACACAGGGCAGCCAGGCTCCGGTATCACCTTTAATATACGGGGTACGACCTCCATTACTGGTAGCAGCCAGCCGCTGGTGGTAATAGACGGGCAGCCGATCGAATCGGGTTTTGGCGCGACCATGGCAGGAGCAGCCCTCGACGGTGGCGCAGAAATTCCGCCCTCAGACCCGCTGGCCAGCTTAAACCCCGACGACATTGAATCCATAGAAATTCTGAAAGACGCTTCTTCTACGGCCATCTACGGTTCAAGGGGAGCCAACGGGGTGGTGCTGATCACGACCAAATCCGGGAAAGAAGGGCGCGACAGGGTTGTATACTCCAACCGCTTTGATGTGAGTGTGGTGCCTAAAAAGCTGAAAGTGCTGAGCTCGCTCGATTATATGAACTACCGCAACGAGGCAAACCTGAACGATGGAAAAGACTCTTTGTATGTGGCGCATCAGCTGGATTCCATCTCCAGGACCATTAATGTAGACTGGCAGGATGTTATCTACAAGCCCGCTTTATCGCAGCAGCACCAGATGTCACTCTCCGGAAAAGACGATAAAAGCAGCTACTATATTACCGGCAGCTATTCCAATAACAACAGCATTATGAAAAATGCCGACTTTACCCGCTATGGCCTCCGGGTAAACCTGACGCGTAATGTTTCCCAGAAAATTTCAGTTGGCATCCGTTCTTACTTCTCGCTGGCCGACCGGAACTACGGGCAGGAATCGAACTGGACAGGTATCCTGGGTTCTTCTGCCGTAATGGGTGCCCTGGCCTTTAACCCGCTGCGTGGTGGTTTTAACGACGACGGTACCCTGGACGAAGAGTTTGCAAACAGCCCCGCCGTGGTTACCACGCTCGTGAAGGACAGAACACAGATGCGCACGCTGGTTACTAACGTTAACTTAGATTACAAGATCACCAAAAACCTGACCTACACCGTACGGGGCGGCGTGAACGACCTCTACTCGCTGCGTGAGCTGTATTATCCTACCGGTACTTTTATCGGTAACAGTGCTCCGGGTGGTTCCGGTACCCGTGCCGACAACAACAACTCCAACTACCTGATCGATAATATCCTGACTTATAAAAAGATGTTTGCCAAAAAGCATCGTGTGAACGTGGTTGGTGTATACTCTTACCAGAAGTGGCAGAACAAGTCCTCCAGCGCTACGGGTATGTCTTTCCCGTCTAACGCCATGATATATTACAACATGCAGACGGCTACTTATCCTGGCCGTATGTACACCGGTACCAAAACCAGGGCGCTGGCTTCGGTGCTGGGCCGTGCCAACTACTCTTTCGACAACCGCTATACCCTGATGCTCACCGGCCGCTACGACGGTGCCTCCCGACTGGCCGCCGGAAACAAATGGCAGCTTTTCCCTTCGGTGGGCATGGGCTGGAATGTGTCGAACGAAAACTTTTTCAAGGACAACATTAAACTGGTTAACAACCTGAAACTGCGTGCCAGCTACGGTATATCCGGTAACGAAAACATTGCCATTGGTGCTACGAAGGCTAACTATGGCGTAAACTATGGTGTGATCGGGACAGAGATTGTGCCTGGCTATGTAACCAGCGATTTTGAGAACCCCAACCTGACCTGGGAAAAAACAAAGCAGTATAACTTTGGCGTCGATTTTGGCTTTGCCGACGACTGGCTGACAGTAACAATTGATGCCTACCGCAAGAACACAACGGACCTGCTGATCAACCTGGCGCTTCCTGCTTCTTCTGGCTATGGCAGCTACTTTACCAACGTGGGTGAAGTTATGAACCAGGGTATCGATATCGAAGCTACTGCCAGTGTTTACAGCTCCCGCGATGCCAGGCTTACCGTGAGCGGCAATATTTCCAAGTTCGAAAACAGGGTAATTGATATGGGCCCTGCCGGGGTAATATACGGACGTGGTTATTTTGCAGGTGGTGCTGTACTCCTGAGCCAGCCGGTGCACGTGGCCATGCCGGGGCTGCCGATCTCAACTTTCTGGGGTTATAAAACTGACGGTATCTACCAGAACCAGGAAGAAATTATGGCCGACCCTGCGCTGCGAAACGATGATTCCAGATCGCTTTATGCACCTGGCGATGTAAAATGGGTGGATCTGAACGGCGATGGCCAGATTAACGATGCCGACAAAACCGCTATCGGTAACCCGAACCCTGACTTTACCTATGGTTTTAATACCAACTTCTCGTACAAGCGCTTTACGCTGGGGGTAACCATGTTTGGCAGCTACGGCAACGAGCTCATCAACCTGACCCGCTGGATTGTAGGCATCAACAACACTACCGGTAACTACAACCTGCTGCAGGATGCCTACGATGGCCGCTGGAGAGGCGAGGGCACCAGCAACAAGTATCCGAAAGTAACTACCAACGGTACCAGGCTGTTCCAGCGCGTTCCGGACTGGCTCGTGGAAGATGCCTCTTTCCTGCGCATACAGAATGTGAACCTGGGTTACCTGATCCACCTGCCAAAAGGATTTGGCGCCCGTTCTGTGAGAGCTTTTGTATCCGGAACCAACCTGCATACCTGGACCAAATACACCGGGTACGATCCAAACATCAACGCTTTCGGTCACCTGGCTATCAACAGAGGTGTGGATTTAGGTACTATGGGTCAGGCCCGTACCTTCTCAACTGGTTTAGAAGTTAATTTCTAACTTAAAGTGATAAAAAAATGAAGTTGTTCAAATATATTCCAATCCTGTTTGTGCTGGCATTTATGCCACTGGTACAATCCTGCAGTATCGAAGAAGAGTTGCTCGATACACCAACCCCTGCCCTGATTAAAAATGAGCAAGATGTAGAGGCGGTTATTAACGGCTTGTATGCCCGCTTTAACGATGCTTCGGCCTTTAAATTCCAGGGCATGATGATGCTCACGCTGATGGCAGACGACCTGTATTCGAGTGCTGGTTCAGAGTATGGCGCTTACGGAAACCGAACCCTGAGCGGGGGGAACACCAACTCTTTCTGGAACCAGTTTTACTTTTCCATTGCATCAGCCAATGCGCTGATAAAAACGCTCGACGAGCTGGAACTGGACCCGGATTTTGAAAAACGTGCCTACGGGGAAGCACACTTTATCCGGGCTTTCTCTTACTACTACCTGGTAAGGATGTGGGGCGGCGTGCCGCTTCGCCTGAATGCGACCGATATTAACAGTGACTTTTACCTCCCCAGGAGTTCGGTAGACCAGGTGTATAACCAGATTTTTGCAGACTTCAAAAAGGCCTCCGAGAGCTTGCCGTTATACAAAAAGATTCCGGCTGCAGAACTGGGGCGTGCCTCCAAAGGCGCAGCGCAGGGGCTGATGGCGCAGGCCTATCTGACCTATGGTAACCAGCTGTCGCTCAGAGGGCAGGACCCCACAGCGCAATACCAGAATGCAGTAGTTTATGCCGACTCGGTAATTTCCAGCAACCAGTACACGCTGATATCTAACTTTAAAAGTTTGTTTGACCTCCAGCAGGAAGCAAATGCCTACAACGAAGTATTGTTTGGTATCCGCTTTCAGGTAGACCAGCAGAACAGGGCACAGCCGGCTGCAGGTTCTGAATTTGCCCTGCGGTTTATGGTGGCGAATACACGCGGTACTACGGGTGCACCGAATACAGGCGGCGGCGGCCAGATACGCGTAATGCCCTGGTTCGGCGATTTCTACCGTACCGGCGATTATGTAACAGGCACTCCCGGCGATGTCGATTTTCAGATGGATTTCCGCAACGAGGTATCGTTTTACACAAGAGGTGTAAATCCAAGTGGCGGCGTAACGGTGATGTATCCTGACGGAGGTGGCGCCACCCGTGTGAATACGCCCCTGGTTGGGAAATACATCGACCCGAACGGGAAAGACGACAGAAACCATGGCAACGATTTCTTTATCATCCGCTTTGCCGAAATTTTCCTAATCAAGGCGGAGGCTGAGAACGAACTGAACGGGCCTACAGCCGCTGCGATCAATGCTTTTAACAAAGTAAGAGACCGCGCCCGAAAAGCCGATGGCACTCCGCGTGCTGTTCCGGCCGACTTACCGGTTGCCACTACCATGACCAAAGCTGATTTCAGAATGAAAATTTTTGATGAGCGCGGGCTGGAACTGCTGGGCGAAGGGCAGCGCTGGTTCGACCTGGTTCGGATGCAGCACCCCCAGGATCCAACCAAAACCATGTACGAGCACCAGTTCCTGGAGGAACTCAGAAAGCCGAAATATACTACTGTTTTCCCGGCATGGCAGACGGCAAACAATGCCTGGAGTACATCCAATGCAGTTTATGAAAACGCCCTGAATGTGTCGGTACCGAAGTTCCTGCTGTTCCCGATTCCAACCAATGAGATTCTTAACAATCCGAAGGTTGGTGTTCAGAACCAGAATACAGGTTGGTAGGCTTATTCGCTGCAACAAGTGTTGGTTAGTTAATTATCTGTTCATTTCCCTTTCCGGGAGGCAGCTGCAGCAGGTTTTGCCTGGCTGCCTGCTTCCTTACCGGAAACCTGCTCCGGATTCCATTGTAGGGGTTGGAGGTTACCGGGGAGGACTATAACCAGTTCAAAGTTATTTTGAAACATAAAATATAACGTCATGAAAAAATTTTTACTGCTATGCAGCATGATCATTTTCAGCACCTATAAATTAAGTGCGCAGGAGGTCTACTTCTCCCAGGACTTCAACTCCTCTACCGACTACACAACCTATGTTGGTTCCGGCCCAAACCAGTTCATTACATTGTCTGCTAACGGGAACAACGAAGTAAACACACTCGCAAATAAACTGCAGTTTATTAAAAATACCGGCTCTGGTGTTAACAGGGGTGGATTTACAAGTAACCAGTTCAGTAAGCCGGGCAGCTTCATCAAATACTCGATGGAGGTAACTATTAGCAACAATCCCACGAACGTTTCTTCCGGCTTTCAGTTTTATGTAGGCGATGCATTTCCTACTGCTGTAGCCCAACCAGGTAATGCTTCTATTCATTCGCGGTTGGTGGTAAGTCCTGCTGCTAATCCGGGTGAGTTTGTATTGGATGTTGGTTCTAAAACCAGTGCAACTTTTTCTGGCACAGTAACCCTTATATGGTACATCAACAACAGCGGTAACCCGGTTGGTTACGAAGCACCTGACGGAAGCGTTCGTGCCGTGACAGATGACGCCTCGGACCTTTGGGTAGTTACGCCCACGGCACAGGTGCTGGCTATTGATGAAGGCGAGGCCGTAACACCCACCAAGCCGCTCGGTCAGTTGAAGTTTGCCAGTAACCCTAACTACCAGGCCACTATTGACATAGACGACATGGTGGTGTCGGAAGAACCTGTGGTCATTATCCCCGAAATCATTAGTGTGGCATCAGCGCCGGTTTTGCAGGTACCGATGCGCACCTCGTTTACCTATGTCCCTTTCCCTAAAGAACTGGAAGTAACCTACGATACAGGCGAGAAGGCAATGGTGAAGATGCAGTGGGGCGCAGGCGCTGTTAACTACAACGGCTACATATCAGGGCGCTACCCGGTAGTAGGAACCATCATCCCGAACAGGGGTACGATAAACCCGAATGGTATTTCAGTAGAAACCTTTGTACAGGTAAGGCCGGACATTACCATTGTAAATGCCTTCACACCGGACGGCGACGGGAAGAATGACACCTGGCTCATTTCCGACTTAAAACATTACAAAAAGGTTTCGGTTGAGGTGTTCGACCGCGATGGGGTGCGACTGTTCCATTCCACAAATCCGCTGGAAGGCTGGGACGGCAAAAACCAGCAGGGCAAGGTACTTAAAGGCTCTTACTTTTATGTGATTCAGATTCCGGAGATCAGTACGGTTAAGAAAGGTGTGGTAACAATCATTAAAGAATAAGAAATTATGAAAAAGTATTTCATCCTAGCGCTCATAATCGGTTGTTCCCTGGGTGCCAACGCACAGAACAGGAAACACACCGGCAACTTTTCGCAGTTCAGGCAAATCTATAATCCTGCCCTTACAGGACACGAAGGCTCCATGGTAAAATCTTTTTACCGTGACCAGTGGACAAACTTTGAAGATGCGCCCCGGGCTATGTTTATCTCCGGTGAACTGAACCTGGCGGATATAAAAAATAATTCCCTTTTTTCAGCCGATGCCTCACAGCTGAGCGTGGCCCAGGAGGGGGTGCAGAATGCCTTCGGTCTTTCGCTGCTGCACGATACGTTCGGCCCCATAAAGGAAAGCCAGTATGCGTTTAACTACAGCTCTATTGTACCGCTTACCGCGAAACTTTCGCTGCGCGGCGGCGCTTCTTTAACCTACACCAACATCAGGCTCAACAGCGATAAACTGGTATTGAATGAAGAAAACGACCAGGGCTACCAAAACATGCTGAACGGCAGCAACAGCCAGAACCGGTATGGCTTAAACCTGGGCATTGCCCTGGCAGGCCAGAACTTTTATGTAGGCTACGCCGTGCAGGATGCCATACAACGTACTGGCGCTGACAGCAAATACTTGGAAGATTTTTATGCCATGCAGCATATTGCACAGGCCGGTTTCCGTCACGGACTTACCGACCAGCTGGGCCTGGTTGTGAATGGGATGTACCGCTACGACGCAAACTATAAAGGTGTGGCAGAAGGACAGGTAAAAGGTGTTTACAATAACATATTCTGGGTAGGCGCTGGTTACCGTCAGGAACTGGCCTACACTTTCAGCGGTGGCCTGCAACTGAAGCAGTTCAGGCTGGGGTATACCCGCGAAGTAGCTACCGGCAATGCAAACCATGTGTACACGGGTGGTAACGAAATTGTGCTTAGCTATAGCCTTACACCTGTTTTCTCTAACATTGGAAAAGCAGTTTCTATCTGGTAATTAATGTGTTTAGTTTCTTTTGTTCAGGATTGGGGACAGTTGGTTTAATCCCCGGCCCCTTCTCCATACCCGGAGAAGGGGAGTACCTGTACCTGCCAGGCCTGAAGTAAACGCATGCTGACCGGAGGCTACAGGTCTGCTGCACCAGCCACCACAGCCTCTGCTGCAATGCCGCCTCCTGTGCTGCAAAGGCTTTGGTGGGCAGAGCAGCAGTTCCCCCGGAAGGCTGCTTCTGGCAGTATCAGGAAAAAGGCTTGCCTGCACCAGTTAAAACATGCGCTAATTTGCAAGATTTCATGAAAACGTACATCTCAACTACTTTTCTTGCGGGGCTCTGCCTGAGCTTCGTCCTTTGGCTGCCTGTACAGGCGCAGCAGAAGCCAAACATCATCCTGATTATGGCCGACGACATGGGCTACTCCGATATTGGCTGCTACGGCGGAGAAATTCCAACCCCCAACATCGATAAGCTGGCCGAAAAAGGAGTCAGGTTTTCGCAGTTTTACAACGTGGGCCGCTGCTGCCCGACCCGTGCGAGCCTGCTCACCGGGCTGCAGCCGCACCAGGCAGGCGTGGGGCACATGGGCGAAGATCCGGAGAAACAGGGCGTAAACGACTGGGGCGTGCATGGCTACAGGGGCTACCTGAACCGCAACAGCGTTACCCTGGCGGAGGTGCTGCAGGAGGCAGGCTACCATACCTATATGTCGGGCAAATGGCATGTGGGCATGCATGGCAAAGAAAAGTGGCCGCTGCAGCGGGGCTTCGAGCGGTTCTATGGCATTTTATCCGGGGGAGCCAGCCACCTGCAGCCCTATCCGCCGCGGGGCGTAACATCGGACAACGGACCGGAAGAATACTCCTTCCCGGCCGGCTTCTACGACACCGATGCTTTTACCGACAACGCCATCAACTTTATTAAAGAGCAGCAGGACGATAAGCCTTTCTTCCTGTACATGGCGCACACGGCGCCGCACTGGCCGCTACAGGCCAAAAAAGAAGACTACGAACAATTTGTAGGCAAGTACATGAAAGGCTGGGATGTAGTGCGGCAGGAGCGGTTTAAGAAACAGCTGGAGCTGGGCTTCATAAAAAACGAATGGGGGCTGGCGCAGCGCGAGATGCGGCCCTGGACCGAGCTGACGCAGCAGGAGAAGGAAGAGGTGGATTTCCGGATGGCCGTATATGCCGCCCAGGTCTACAACATGGACTACAACACCGGCAAACTGCTCGATTACCTGGAGCAGACCGGGAAGCTGGACAACACGCTCATCCTGTTTTTCTCTGATAACGGAGCCTGTGCAGAGCCTTACAAAGAACTGGGCGGCAAGCCTTTTGCAGAAGTAAACGACCCGTTCAAGTTCTGGGCTGTATCGTACGGGCAGGGCTGGGCCAACGCTTCCAACACCCCTTTCAAACGCTTTAAAGTAGAAACCTACGAAGGCGGTATTGCTACACCGTTTATTGCTTACTGGCCGGCAGGCATTAAAGCGCAGGCAGGCAAATGGTACGACACGCCGCACCACATCATCGACATTATGCCTACGTTTGTGGAACTGGCCGGCACAAAATACCCCGCCACTTTCCACAACGGCAACAAAATTATTCCTACCGAAGGCATCAGCATGGTGCCGGCCTTTAAAAACGGGAAGGGCAAACAGCACGAGTACCTGTACTGGGAGCACCAGAACAACTGCGCCATCCGGTGGGGCAAATGGAAAGCTGTGAAGAAACTGGAAGACAAAAACTGGGAGCTCTACGATATGGACAAGGACCGGACCGAACACCACGACCTGGCCGGTAAGCACCCGGATATTGTGAAGAAGCTGGACACGGAATGGTATAAATGGGCGAACTCCCACCATGTGTTGCCCAAGGGCGAGGAGGTAGACCCCTATAAGTAACCGGAGCTGCAGCGGCAGTACATTTACAATTCACGCTTGACGAAAAATGAAACCGTACAAATTCTATAAAACAGGGTTGTTGCTGTTGGTTGCGCTCCTGCACGGTGGCCTGGCCCTGGGCCAGCCAACGCAGCAGAAAAAGGCAAAGCAGCCGAACATCATGCTCATCGTAGCCGACGACCTTACCTTCCGCGACATAGAACCTTATGGGAGCAGGCAGGTGCGAACGCCTAACATGGCCAGGCTGGCCCGGGAAGGTGTAAGCCTGGATAATATGTACACCGCCACTGCCATGTGTGCTCCAACGCGCCAGCAACTTTACACCGGCATGTTCCCGGTACGCAATGGCGCTTACCCGAACCACAGCCAGGTTTATCCCGGAACAAAAAGCGTGGCCCACCATCTGCAGGCCCTGGGCTATAACACAGCACTCCTCGGGAAGAAACACTATGGCAACGAGGCTTCTTTCCCGTTTCAGTTTCTTGGCGGCCGCGATCACGACGATGGCGAGGGAATGGATATCGACCTGCGCCTGGCCGAGAATTTTATAAAGAAGTCGGAAGATAAACCTTATTTCCTGGTGGTGGCCAGCAACCAGCCGCACAGCCCCCTGAACCGGGGCAGTGCTGCAGCCTATCCTCCTGGTAAAATTAAAGTGCCCGACGATATGGTGGATACCGAAGCTACCCGCAAGCAACTGTCGCTGTACTATGCCGAAATAACGTACCTGGACAGCCTGGTAGGAGCGTGCCTGGACATAGTGGAACGGTCAGGCCAGAAAGAGAATACCATTGTGATGTTCACGAGCGAGCAAGGTTCCGGGTTTCCGTTTGCCAAATGGACCACCTACGACAGCGGCCTTAAAACGGCCTTTATCGTCCGCTGGCCGGGCCATATCAAACCCGGAAGCCGCAGCAAAGCCATGGCGCAATATGTAGATGTGGTGCCTACCCTGGTCGATATGGCAGGCGGAGACCCTGCCGCCGTAAAGACTGGCAGGAAAGATGCTAACGGAAGTGCCGCGTTCGACGGCACCAGCTTTAAGCAGGTGCTGCTGGGGCAAACCGACAGGCACCGGGATTATGTGTATGGCGTACACACCACCCGGGGTGTGATAAAAGGAAGCGAAGCTTATCCCATCCGGTCGGCACGAACCGAAAAGTACCTTTATATACAAAACCTGAATCCAACTGCCAAATTCCAGAACGTGGCTACCAGCGGCAAACTGGTAGAATCCTGGGCAAAAACCGGGAAACCGGCAGATGCCAGGCGAGCTGAATTTTATGTTTCCCGTCCGGCCGAAGAGTTGTATGATGTGGAAAATGACCCTTACCAGCTAGTGAACCTGGCAGGAAAGCCAACATACAGCAAAGTACAGCTGGAGCTGAAAACACAACTGGCTTCTTTTATGAAGCAGCAGGGCGACCGGGGGATGGAAACAGAAATGAAAGCTTTTGAAAGGCAACCGAAGAAAGCCCTGCACGAAGAAAATGATTCAGAAGCAGGGGCAGGCGCCGCGAAAAAGAATAAAAAAGGGGCACAGGCAAAAAAACACTAACAGCTGTTTGCTTTACTGCAGTATTTGCTCATATTGCTGCTGCTGGAGAATACCTGGTTAAGCATACATATCAAATTTACGAATAATGTTCAGAAGTACAGTTAAAGTAAAATTAAAGCATATTTCCTGCCTGCTGTTGCTGGCACTAACAGTTGCCCCGGCAGTTGCCCAGAAAAAAACTTCTCCGGACAAGCGGCCCAACATCATCCTGATAATGGCCGACGACATGGGCTACTCTGACCTGGGCTGCTATGGCGGCGAAATACAGACCCCCAACCTCGACAACCTGGCAAAAGAAGGGCTCCGGTTTAACCAGTTCTACAACACCTCGCGCTGCTGCCCCACCCGGGCCGCTCTGATGACGGGCCTCTACAACCACCAGGCCGGCATCGGCAACATGAATGCCGACCAGGGAGTACCGGGCTACCGGGGCTTCCTGACCGAAAACACCGTTACGCTGGCAGAGGTGCTGAAAAGTGCCGGTTACCAGACAGGCATGGTAGGCAAATGGCACCTGTCCAACACCGAAGAGAAGAAGCCGAAAGAAGAGCACCTGCGCTGGCAGGCCAACCAGGTAAGCTACCCGCTGTTCTCGCCGCTGGAGCAGTACCCGACCAGCCGCGGCTTCGACAAGTACTATGGCAACATGTGGGGCGTGGTTAACTTCTTCGACCCCTTTGGCCTGGTAAACGGTAACAAGCCTGTACCTACGGTTCCCAAAGACTACTACTACACCGATGCCCTTAACGACAGCGCCTCGGCCTATGTGCGGCAGTTCAGCAAAAAAAACGAACCATTCTTTCTTTATGTAGCCCATGCCGCACCACACTGGCCGCTGCATGCCCTGCCCGAAGACATTGCCAAGTACCGGGACATCTACCGCGCCGGTTGGGATGAAGTGCGCAACGAGCGCTATAAAAAAATGATTAAGCAGGGCGTGTTCCCGAAAGATAAAAACATCCTGTCGCCGCGCTGGGACAAAGAGCGCAAGTGGGAGGATAACCCGGACAAGGAATGGGACATCGAAGCCATGGCGGTAAGAGCGGCCATGGTAGACCGCATGGACCAGGGCATCGGCAACATCATCAAAGCCCTGAAAGAAACCGGTGAACTGGATAACACCCTTATCTTCTTCCTGAGCGACAACGGTTCCAGTTCCGACAATGCCCAGAACTACGGCCCCGGTTACGACCGTCCGGGTGAGACGCGTGCCGGCGAAAAAATCATTTACCCGGTAAACAAGGAAGTGCTGCCCGGGCCGGAAAACACCTTTGCCTCGCATGATAAAATGTGGAGCAACGTAGCCAACACCCCTTTCCGCTACTGGAAAACGGAATCGTACGAAGGCGGTCTCTGCACGCCCATGATTGCCTACTGGCCCCAGGGCCTCAAAGCTAAAAAAGGAAGCGTAACCGACCAGGTAGGGCACGTGTTCGATTTCATGGCCACCTTTACCGAACTGGCTGGCGCCACTTATCCTGCTCAATACAAAGGCAACAAAATAACTCCGATGGCAGGCAAAAGCCTGGTGCCGGTGCTGCAGGGCAAGCAGCGGCAGGGGCACGAGTACCTGTTCTTCGAGCATATCGGCCGCAAAGCCGTACGGCATGGCGACTGGAAACTGGTTGCTCTGAACAACAAACCCTGGGAGCTTTACAACCTGAAAAACGACCGCACCGAGGTTCACAACCTGGCAGCAAAGCACCCTGAAATGGTGGATCAACTGGCGGCCAAATGGCTGGAGTGGGCACAGCAGCACAACGTGCTGCCCAAACCACAGGCCAGGAATAACTAAAAGGAGTAGTCCTGCATCTTTCTGGTAGTTCATACAAAGCCCCACCCCGAAAGTAGGGTGGGGCTTTGTATTTTCAATAAAACGGGTTGCACCTGTTATCATAGCCACTGCACCCTGCAACCGGAAACTTTTCTGCACCAGCCACCATTGCTTCTGCTCTTCAAAAGCGCTGCTCAGTAAGGCTACCGGAGGAATTTAACGCCGCTGAACGGTTGCCGGCCGCATTCCCTACATGTTGTTAAACGAATCGTGTCCTATGCATCCATTTTACAGAATAGCGTATTTGTTCATTCTGCTGCTGACCGCTGCTACACAGGCAGCCGCACAAACTGCAGCCGATTACGAAACAATGTATGCCAGGCTCTACAACAGCCTCTACAGCCCGGGCGGCAGTTATAACCTGGGTAACCTGAAAAGCGATGGCACCTTCCTGAATGTAACGTATCCTACTGTCCAGCCCACCAAAGATACCGGGGAGCCGCGCCCCCACCTGAACGAGATGGCAGCTATTGCCCGGGCCTACCAAACGCCCGGAGCACAACACAAAAGTCCGGAACTGCTGGATGCCTACTGCAAAGCCTGGAACTGGTGGGTTACTTATAACCCCACCGACACCAACTGGTGGTGGCGCTCTATTGGCTGGGCAAATTCCTTGTATCCCTCTTTTGTGTTGATGTCAGCAGACCTGAAAGCACAGCGACCGGAAGAATATAACAGCCTGGTGTCTTATCTGATGTTTGAGTGGAGCCCTGAAAAAGTGGCCTCCTACAGAACGGAGCCCGACGCCGCCAATACTTCTGAGATTTGTAAATATACTTTGGCTACTGCTATTGCCACCCAAAATGCAACAGCCATTTCTGAAGTATCAGAAATACTTTCCAGCCTCATTAAAATCGAAAATCAGGAAAAGACTAACGGAATTCAGCCGGACTATAGTTTTTCGCAGCATATCGACTTTGGGCGCCAGCTCTACATGGGTAGCTACGGAAAAGAATTTATCGGTGGCATGATGAATTTCATTACCCTTACCACCAACACCTACTTCGAAATACCGGCTGCTAAAATGACCATATTCGAGAACCTGTTCCTGGAAGGCATAAGCTGGGTGGTTTACCGCAACATGTTCGACCATCACCAGCTGGGCAGGAAAGCGACAAGCGATGGCTACCAGAAAAGCCTGTCAGCCTTAAACAGTCTGCTGCAGTACAACACGCCGCAAAAGCCAAAGCTGCAGGAACTCTACAACTGGATGGGCCGAAGTACAGCTGCCAGCGAAGCCAACGTACAGCAAGGCAACAGGATGTTCTGGCGGCACGATTACATGGTGCATAAAGGAGCCAATTATTTTACGACCTCCCGCATGACCTCTACGAGGACTACCTGCAGTGAGAGCGGCAATGGCGAAGGTATTAATAACTTTTATACCGGTTCCGGGGTCAATTTTATCTACCTCACCGGCACAGAATATTCCGAAATATGGGATGATATGAACTGGCGGCGCCTGCCGGGTATTACCGCTCCCCAAAAAACTGCTACTACTGCACTGCCCCTGGTACAATGGGGTAAAAACGGGAACAACCTGGATGCTTTTGCTGGAGGCGTATCTGACGGGAAAACCGGCGCTTCAGGCTTCCTGTTCAGTAAAAGAGTAAATGAAATCAATTTGTTTGCTGCTAAATCCTGGTTTTATTTTGATGATTATTTTGTGGCACTGGGGGCAGACATTACAGCGGGAGCCAACTACAATGTGCCGTATGCGACTACGGTAAACCAGGTAAAATACAAAGGCGGGTTCCAGGTAGATAAAAACGGCACGCCGGCAACCCTCGACATTAACCAGGCCCTTTCTCCCGTCGCCTCGAACTGGGCGCACATCAACAACATTGGCTACCAGTTTATTACCAACACCAATGTAAACTACGAAGTAAAAACAGTTGGCGCTACGCCGCTGGCCTGGTTAAACATACAGCACGGCAACTATCCTTCGGATGACACATATGCCTACGCTGTTTACCCGAATGTAAGCCTGGAGCAATTAACCGGCAAAGTAAATAATACGCCCTTTGTTGTCGTTTCCAACACTTCTACCGTGCAGGCTGTAGCCGATCCGGATAAAAAGATTGTGCAGGCAATTTTTTACAAAGCTGCCCGGCTGGATTTGCCGGAAGGGCTGGGATTTGTAGAAACAGACCAGCCTGCTGCCATACAAGTGCGCTGGAAAAACGATTCGGTGTATGTGTCGGCTGCAAATCCTTACTGCGAATCCAGGCCGCTCAGTGCTGTTACGGTAACCATCGGGGGCTTGTACACGGGTGAAGCGGCTGTTGAAAATCCTGCTGGCAACTCCACCTCCCTGCAGCTTGCCATGCCTGCCAACGAATTCCAGGGAAGTACCGTAACCGCCGGTCTGCTCAAAAGCAGAGTAACCGGTCTGAAATTTAAATCAGGAAAGACCTCGGCCATGGGTGTTTACCCCAACCCGGTTAAAGCTGGGGAGGCTTGCTTCATTTTAAATACGTCAACCTTTTCTAAACCGGTACAGGTTGCCCTTTACAGCATTACCGGTGCCCTGGTGCGGGAATATGTTGCTACTCCCGACGCTGCAGAACGAATCATCGTCGATACAAAAAATCTGACGCAAGGCATGTATCTGGTAAGATGCAATTCCAGAACCGGGAGAATAGTTGTTGAATAATTATTGTCACTTAATTCCCTCTGCTATGACCACCTTCTCCCGCCGCCAATTCCTGACCGCCCTTACCGGCGCAGTGGCCCTGGCGCCTGTTTTAGCCCATGCCCGGAACCCGAACAAGAAGCTGCAGCTGAAATTCATGTGCCCCCGCTGGGGCGCCACCGACTCCTGGGACGAGTTCTGCAGGCGGGTAAAAGAAGCTGGCTACGACGGTGTGGAAACACCGGCACCCAAAAACGAGAAAGAGCTGCAGGAAATGCTGGCGGCCTTAAAACGATATCGGTTAGAATTGGTGGTCATGGCCCTGCCCGGACCGTCGGATGTAAGCGTGCACCAAAAGGTTTTTGAAGAAATCCTGCGAAGCGGGGCCGCGTTGAAACCTCTTTTCATCAACTGCCAGACCGGCAAAGACTTCTTTTCCTTTGAACAGAACCGGAGCATTATAGAGGTGGCTGCGCGGGTGTCGCGGGAGACGGGGGTGAAAATTATCCACGAAACCCACCGGGGTAAGTTCAGCTTCGCGGCCCAGGTGACGCGGCAGTTCATAGAGGCGCTGCCCGACCTGCGCCTGACGCTGGACATCTCGCACTGGTGCAACGTGTCGGAGAGCCTGCTGGAAAACCAGCAGGAGGCGGTAGAACTGGCCATTAGTCGCACCGAGCACGTACACGCCCGCATCGGGCATCAGCAGGGGCCGCAGGTAAACGACCCGCGGGCGCCCGAGTGGCAGAAGGCGGTAAATGCCCACCTGGCCTGGTGGGACAAAGTAGTGGCAGCGCATCTGCACAGGGGCAGCCCCTATCTCACCATCACCCCGGAATTTGGTCCGCCCAACTACATGCCCACCAAACCTTATTCCCGCGAGCCTTTGGCCAGCCAGTGGGAGGTAAATGTGCACATGATGGAACTGCTGAAAAAACGCTACCTGGCCTGAGAGGCCGCTAACCAATGCTGTCAACTTTAGAAAAACAACAGGCAGAGCTCTGGGTGTAGTTTGTAACTACACCTGGAAATTCCTAAAGCTAATGACTAATGTTACGCATAAAATACAAGTGAAGAAAAAGTCCCTCTTTGAAGCTAATCTTGTAGGGGAAAATGTAACTAATAAACGATTCCTACCGCAAGTTTGAGCGCAGCGGTAACTTGTGGTTATTTATAAGGCCAGTTTTCAACTGGCGTGTCTGGTTAACCGTGCTATTATACGCACGCCAGTTGAAAACTGGCCCTAATGAGGACCACAAGTTACCGCTGCGCTCAAACTTGCGGTAGGTAACAATGAAAAAAACAATAGGCATTTAAAATATTTCAATTTTTTCCTTGCAAGATTAGCTTCAAAGGGGGACAAAAAATCACATTGCGAAATAGCAGTTAAAGACATTGGGCCGCTAACAGATATAAAAGAACTTACACACCGTACCTATGGAACATTTGCTTCAGTTTGCAGGCCGTTTGCACCCGCTGGTAGTGCACATCCCTATTGGCGTGCTGATGCTGACGGTGAGCCTGCATTTCCTGGCCTTCACCAACCGGTACGCCCGGTTCAGGGAACTGCTTCCGATGCTCTGGCTCATAAGCTGCGGCAGTGCCGTGTTTGCCTCGCTTGTCGGTTACGCGCTCTCGCTGGAAGGCGATTACGCCCCGGAAGCGGTAGCTACCCACATGTGGCTCGGCATAGGACTGTCGGCAGGCGCTGGCCTTATTTACCTGCTCCTGAACCGGAATACCGGAACCCGGTTACAAGTTGCCGGCGTGGGAGCGGTGGCTTTCCTGCTGTTTGCCACCGGCCACTACGGCGGCAACCTGACGCATGGCGAAGATTACCTCACGCAGCCGCTGCACGCCTTCCTGGGCCAGGCTCCTGCTGTAACGACGGCTGCGCCACCCCCTCAAAACCTGCAGGAAGCTGTAGTGTTTGAGCACCTGGTAAAGCCGGTACTGGAGCAGAAATGCTACAACTGCCACGGCGCCACCAAACAGAAAGGAAAACTGCGCCTCGATGCGGAAAAGTTTATAACCAAAGGCGGCAAGCATGGCGAAATCCTGCTCGCGGGCCAGGCGGAGAAAAGCGACCTGTACGCCCGCCTGGTGTTACCCGAAGAAGATGACAAACGCATGCCGCCCAAAGGCAAGCCGCAGCTAACGGAGCAGGAAATAAAACTAATCTACTGGTGGATAGCCCGGGCTGGTGGCGACTTTAAAAAGACAGTAGCCGAAGCAGAAGCAGACGAAACAACAAAGCAGCTGCTGACAGACCTGCACGCAAGCCGCTTAGCAGGAGCAGCGGGAATGGTGGCAGCAGCAGACAGCGAATTTGCCGGTCTGAACGCGCCTAAAGCCAGTCCGGCCGATGTAAAGCAACTGCAGCAAATGGGTATGGCCGTTACCTTTCTCACACCTGAGCAGAACGCCCTGGGCGTGAACCTGGTCAATGTGCCGGATTTTTCGGACAGCCAGGCGGCAGCCCTGCTCAAACTCCGCGACCAGCTCCTCTGGCTCGACCTGTCCGGCACCCAAATCACGGATAAAGCCCTGGAGCAGCTGGCGCAGCTAAAGCACCTGACCCGCCTGAGCCTGGACAATACCGCCGTAACCGACGAGGGCATCGCGCACCTGGCAAAATTACCCTCGCTGCGCTACCTGAACCTCTACAACACCTCCGTCACCGACAAAAGCCTGCCCGTGCTGGAGGCGCTTGAGCACCTGCGGGCGGTGCACCTCTGGCAGACCCGGGTAACGCCGCAGGGCGTGGCAGCGCTGCAAAAAGCCCGTGGCCAGCAACTGGAAGTGAATTTTGGAAGCGAATCTGCTAATACGACCAGCTTATGAACCGTATCAATTTAGCCTGCCTGGCAGCATTTTGCTTATGCCTCTGGAGCTGCACAGAACCGGACTTGCCTGCCGACGTGGCCCTTGCCATGGAACAGGTGCCGGAGGTACTGGATTATAACATCCACGTAAAACCCATTCTGTCGGACCGCTGCTATGCCTGCCACGGCCCGGACAAAGGCAAACGCAAAGGCGACCTTCGGTTGGATTTACAGGAAGGCTTCGATAAAAAATCAGATGAAAGCGGGCGCAAAGCCATTGTGGCGGGCAGCCTGGCCAGGAGCGAAGTGTACCACCGCATCGTCAGCTCCGATCCGGAACTGGTGATGCCTACGCCGGAGTCGCACTTAACCCTGACGGCTGTAGAAAAAGCCACCCTTATCAAATGGATACAGGATGGCGCTGATTTTAAGCCCCATTGGTCTTTAGTAGCTCCCACCAAACCCACTGTTCCTGCCGTAAAAGAAAAAGCCTGGGTCCGCAATCCGGTTGACCATTTTGTGCTGGCAAAGCTGGAAGAGAAAGGGCTGAAACCCAACCCGGAAGCCGGCAAGGAAACCCTCATACGCCGCCTGTCGCTGGACCTGACGGGGCTGCCGCCGACGCTGGCGGAGATTGATGCCTTTTTAGCCGACAAATCGGCGGATGCTTACGAGAAAGTAGTGGACCGCCTGCTCCGTTCGCCGCACTACGGTGAGCGCATGGCCGTGGACTGGCTTGATGTGGCCCGCTACGCCGATACCCACGGTTACCAGGACGACGGCTACCGCAACGCCTACCCCTGGCGCGACTGGGTAATTTCGGCCTTCAACAAAAATCTGCCTTACGACCAGTTCATAACCTGGCAGCTGGCCGGCGACCTGCTGCCCAATCCCACCAAAGAGCAACTCATTGCCACCTGCTTTCTGCGGAACCACCCGCAGAGCCAGGAAGGCGGCATCGTGGACGAGGAGTACCGGGTGGAGTATGTGGCAGACCGGGTGAACGTGTTTGGCAAAGCCATCCTGGCCCAGAGCACCGAGTGCGCCCGCTGCCACGACCACAAATACGACCTGCTCTCCCAGAAAGAGTACTTCCAGCTCTATGCCTTCTTCAACAATAACAACGAAACCGGTGAAGTGCCTTATGCCGGCGAGGCCAGCCCGTCGCTGATTCTGACCAACGCCGAAACCGAAAAGCTGCTGGCCTACATCCATACGCAGGTAGCGCCGCTCGAGCAGCAGGCGCAGGACTGGCAGGCGTACCGGTCTTCGTTTGAAAAGTGGCTGACGCAGGCCGCCAAAGCGCCTCAGCAGCAAAAGCTTTCGGAGGCAGGGCTGTTGGGCTATGTTTCGTTCAACGATACCCTGCCGGTGATAAGGCCTAAGAAGCAGGCTCCTGTGGCAAAAGGAAAAAAGGGCAAAGCTGCACCTGCAAGAAAGCCCGTTACTGGTGCCAGGGCAAAGCAGGAAGAAGATCCTGTGCCGCAGGTGCTCACGGCCACGCGCTCCACTAATTTAGAGGGCAAGGCGCCGGTACAGGTACCCGGTAAATCCGGAAAGGCCTTAAAAGTAGAAGGCGATATGGGCGTTACCTTCAACAAGGTGCTGGACCTGGACCGGCACCAGCCTTTTGCCATCAGTGTGTGGGTGAAAACGTTTAAAAATAATGAAAAAGGACCGCTGTTCAGCAAAACCGGCGGTGACCTGAACGGGTGGCGGGGCTACCACTGCGAATTGAACGAAGACCAGACACTCTCCATCAAGCTGACCCACGTGTACCCCGCCAACGGCATCGAGTTAAGGACCACGCTAAAGCTGGCCACGCAGCAGTGGCACCACCTGCTGCTTAACTACGATGGCAGCAGCAAAGCCAAAGGTGTGAAATTCTATATTGATGGAAAGCTTGTGCCGGTAAAGGTGCTAAACGATAACCTGCAGCAGAGCCTGCTCCATGCCCGGCATAAAAAGAACAACTCCGGTGTACAGCGGTTCATGCTGGGCCGTGAGTTCAGGGGATCGGTTACCGATGTGGCTTTTGATGAGTTCAGGGCTTATAAACGTGCCTTGTCTGAACTAGAGGTGCTGCAACTGGCAGGGCAGGAAAACCTGTTACAGCAGCTGCTGCAAAGGCCTGCATCTGATCTTAGCGCAATGCAAAAAGAGAAGCTGTTCCGCTACTATGTGCTGGCCATCGACAAAGATTATGCTCAACTGCAGCATAAACTGGTAAAGCTGCGGGGCCAGGAAAACGACCTGCTCACCGACCAGGAAGAAGTGATGATTTACCAGGAGCTGCCCCAGCCGCGGGCTACGTTCCTGCTGGACCGCGGGCTGTACGATTTGCCAACCGAACAGGTGCGCCCAAGCACGCCCGGCTACATTCTGCCTTTCGACAAGAACCTGCCACAAAACCGGCTGGGCCTGGCGCAGTGGCTGGCAAGCGAACAGCAGCCCCTGTTTGCGCGGGTGGCAGTAAACCGGTTCTGGCAGCAGTGCTTCGGGCAGGGCATCGTAAAAACGCCGGATGATTTCGGGAACCAGGGCGAGCTGCCTTCGCACCCCGAACTGCTGGACTGGCTCAGCGTGACCTTCCGCGAAAGCGGCTGGGATGTGAAGCGCTTGCTCAAAACCATGGTGATGTCGGCTACCTACCGTCAGCAGTCGGTGCCTTCGCCGCAGCACAAGGCCAAAGACCCGGACAATAAACTCTTCAGTCGCGCCCCTTCCTACCGCCTCTCCGCTGAGATAATACGCGACAATGCGCTGGCGGCCAGCGGGCTGCTGGTGCGCACCATCGGCGGCAGAAGCGTACACCCCTACCAGCCGCCGGGGGTATGGGAAGCGCTGGCCGTGCGCAACGACATGAACTACAAGCAGGACCACGGCGACAGCCTTTACCGCCGCAGCATGTACACCATCTGGAAACGCAGCGCTCCGCACCCGGCCATGATTAATTTTGATGCCCCGGACCGCTACATGTGTACCATCCAGCGCCAGAAAACCAGCACGCCGCTGCAGGCCCTGGTGCTGCTGAACGATGTGCAGTTTGTGGAGGCCGCCCGGGTGCTGGCAGAGCACATGGTGCGGACGGGAGGAGACTCCCCGGAAAAGCAGATTACCCATGCCTTCCGCAGCCTGACCAGCCGCCATCCCCGGAAAGAGGAACTAGCCATCCTGCTAAAGCTGTACCGGCAGGAACTGGCAACCTACAAAGCCAACCCCGCACGCGCAGAAAAGCTGCTGCAGGAGGGAGAGTACCCGCGCGACAAGCGTCTGCCTGTCGCCACTGTTGCCACCTGCGCCGTGGTAGCCAGTACGCTCATGAATTTCGACGAATTTATCATCAAACGCTAAAAAAGGAAAGCCATGTGTCACCACCACGATGAAGTAGCACGACAGATGAGCCGGCGGGAATTCCTGACCCGCGGCGCGATGGCAGGCGTAGGCCTGGCAGCTTTGTCTTCTTTATTGCCCCAATCGCTGCTGGCTGCCGACAACGACCGGCTGGTGTTACCACACTTCCCGCCAAAGGTAAAGCGGGTGGTGTACCTGTTCCAGAGCGGCGGTCCGTCGCAGTTCGAGCTGTTCGATTACAAGCCGAAGCTGGCTGATATGTTCGGGCAGGAATTGCCGGCGTCCATTCGGGGCAGTCAGCGCCTGACGGGCATGACCTCCAACCAGAAATCTTTTCCGCTGGCGATGGGCAAAACGCAGTTTCAGCAGCACGGCAAAAGCCGCGCCTGGGTATCGGACCTGATGCCGCATACGGCGAAGGTGGTGGATGAGCTTTGCTTTATCAAGTCCATGCACACCGAAGCCATTAACCACGACCCGGCCATCACCTTCTTCCAGACCGGCAGTCAGCAGGCGGGCAGGCCCAGCATGGGCTCCTGGATAAGCTACGGACTGGGCAGCGAAAACCAGAACCTGCCGGCCTTTGTGGTGCTGTTGTCGCGGGCCCGTAGCGGGGACCAGCCGCTGTATGCCAAGCTCTGGGGCAACGGCTTTCTGCCATCGGAGCACCAGGGCGTTATTTTCCGCTCCGGCGACAGCCCCGTGTATTACCTCAACGACCCGAAGGGAATGGACCAGGCCAGCCGCCGCCGCATGCTCGACCACCTGAACGAGCTGCACCAGCTGCAATATAAAAATGTGCAGGACGAGGAAATCAATTCCCGCATTTCGCAGTACGAAATGGCCTACCGCATGCAAAGCTCCGTGCCCGCCACCCTCGACATCAGCAAAGAGCCCGACTACATCTACAACATGTACGGCGAGGATGCCAGAAAGCCCGGTACCTTTGCCGCCAACTGCCTGCTCGCCCGCCGCCTGCTCGAAAAAGACGTACGCTTTGTGCAGCTCTACCACCAGGGCTGGGACCAGCACGCCAACCTGCCCAAAGACATCAAGCTGATGGCCAAATCAGTGGACCAGGCTTCGGCTGCCCTCATCAACGACCTGAAGCAACGCGGCCTGCTGGATGAGACGCTCGTGATATGGGGCGGCGAGTTCGGGCGCACGAACTATTCGCAGGGCAAGCTTACGCTGGATAACTTTGGCCGCGACCACCATCCCCGCTGCTTCACTATTTTTATGGCAGGAGCAGGCATCAAAAAAGGCTTCACCTATGGCGCCACCGACGAGTTTGGTTACAACATCACCGAAAACCCGGTACACGTGCACGACCTGCAGGCCACCGTGCTGCACCTGATGGGCATCGACCACGAGCGCATGGTCTACAAAAGCCAGGGCCGCCGCTTCCGGCTGACAGATGTAGCGGGAGAGGTGGTGAAGGGGATTCTGGCGTGAGAGGGGAGGTTTCAAATTCTTGGCATTTTTGGAGAAATAAAACCAGGCAAAAGACCTCGCTTGTGCGCAGCTCCTGTGAGTGTCTGACGGCAGAAAAGCCTGCTAAAGAGACATTCCTGTAAATCCCAAAGCAATTTTTTAAAAGCAAGATAGTAAGCGTTTGAAGCAAAGGCCCAGACACTCGCAGGAGCTGCGCACAAGCGAGGTCTTTGCTGCAGGTGCTTTTGCAGCAGAGGCAATGGAGGCAGGTGCAGAAAAGGTTTCGGACACTCATGTTTTAAAAACCTGCCGGGTTTGCCGTTTGAGCAGCAGCTACAGGTACGACCGTCTACAAATATGCTAGCAATAGCCACTTCTGTTACAAAGGCTGTACCCGGGGGTGTGTAATTTAGCCCTGACAAAAAGATTTATCAAATACGCTTCCCATGAAAATTCTACCAGCATTGCTTGCCTGTTGCCTCACGGCCTCCTCGCTATTCGCCCAGCGGATAGACGACAAAGAACTGCAGCCATTAACTGCCTTCAAAGCTTTTCCTGCTGGGGCGGTGTACCAGAATGCCAACCTGAGCCCCGAAGCGAGGGCGAAAGATGTGCTGAAGCACCTGACATTTGACGAAAAGCTGCGGCTGACAGGCGGACATGTAAACTTTGGCTTTCCGGGCATTCCGCGGCTGGGGCTGCGACCAGCTACCATGGCCGACGCCTCGCAGGGCATCCGCCTCAAGTCGATTGCCAGCGACGATAAGAGCACTTCTTTCCCACCCATGATCGCACTGGCAGCTACCTGGAATCCTGCGCTTGCCAAAGCGTTTGGCAAAAGCATCGGGGAGGAATGTAAAATACACGGCATCGATATCCTGCTGGGGCCGGGTATCAACATGCAGCGCCTGTCGGTGGGTGGCCGCAACTACGAGTACATGGGCGAAGACCCTTTCCTTACCTCCGCCATCGCCGTCAACTACATCAGCGGCTTGCAGAGCCTGGGCGTCATTGCCACGGCCAAACACTTCATCGCCAACGACCAGGAATTTGTCCGCCACATTGCCAGCAGCGACCTGGACGAGCGCACCCTGCGCGAAATTTACCTGCCGCCCTGGGAGGCGGCTGTGAAGCAGGCGAAGCTCAAAGGCATGATGTCGGGCAACAACGCCATCAACGGCATTCCGGCCTCCATGCACCAGCCCCTGCTCATGGACGTGATGCGCAGGGAGTTTGGCTTTACCGGCGTGGCCATGACCGATTGGCAGAACACCAACTACCACCCCGACCTCCAGTACCTGGTAGCAGGTTCAGGACTGAGCCTGCTCATGCCCGGCAACATCACCTTCAAGCAATACATCCAGCAGTTTGTGCAGCGGTATCCGGGCCGCAAAGCGGAAGTGGAAGCGGAGCTGGAAAAAATGATTTACCCCAACCTGTTCACCCTCTTCGAGATGGGCGTGTACGACCGCTCCCCCAAAGACCAGGGCCTCCTCAGCACCTTACCCGCTCATAAGGTTACTGCCCGGCAGGTGGCCGAAGAAGCCATCTGCCTCCTGAAAAACGAAGGCAACATTCTGCCGGTGAAGGCCGGGAAGAAAATTTTGCTGACTGGTCCGGCGGAACTGCATAGCGGCACGGGCAGTGGTTTTGTAGCCGGCTACGACCACACCAACTACGCCGCAGGCCTGAAGCAGGTGTACGGCAAAAACTTCGAAGTAATTGAAAAGCCTGCAGACGAGCAGGTGAAAAAGGCGGATGTGGTGCTGTACCGCCTGAACAAGAAAGCAGGCGAAGGCTACGATGTGCCGTTTGAAGCGCCCGAAGACGTAGCAGAAGAGATTGAGCGCCTGGCCTCCCTCAACCCGAACGTAATTGTGCTGGTGAACTCGGCCAACGGGCTGCCCATGCCCTGGCTGGACAAAGTAAAAGGCGTATTGTGGACCTTCTTCCTGGGGCAGGAGCGGGGAAATGCGCTGGCCAATATTATCAGCGGCAAAGTGAGCCCATCGGGCCGGCTGCCTTTCACGCTGGAGCAGGACTTCCGCGATTCGCCGGACCCGCAGTTTAACTACCTGGGCGGCCAACCCTACTGGCACGGTGAAAACTCGCACTACAAAGAGTACTGGAAGGGCAACGAAAAAGATAGCAAAAAGGAACTGGCCAAACATGTAAAGCCGCACCAGCTGGTGCACATTCCTTACAACGAGGGTGTTTTTATGGGCTACAGGTGGTACGAACGCTACAATAAACCAGTGCTGTTCCCCTTCGGGCATGGCCTCTCTTATTCCTCCTTCAGCTACAGCAGTCCCAAAATTTCAAAACCTGTTAT
The DNA here is from genome assembly GCF_003347595.2 of Botryobacter ruber. Taxonomy (GTDB): domain Bacteria; phylum Bacteroidota; class Bacteroidia; order Cytophagales; family Hymenobacteraceae; genus Pontibacter; species Pontibacter ruber_A. The sequence goes on from NZ_QCZK02000035.1 coordinate 146,298, forward strand.
CAGCGAAAAAGATTCGCTTTACATCCAGTTCAGGCTGAAGAACACCGGTAAACAGGCCGCCGCTGAGGTGGTGCAGCTCTACATAGCCGACAAAGAAGCATCGGTGGAGCGTCCGGTAAAAGAACTGAAAGCTTTCCAGAAGGTGTACCTGAAGCCTGGCGAAAGCAAAAATGTCGGTTTCTGGGTGCAGCCGCAGGACCTGGCTTTCTGGGACGTCAAAACCCACAACTGGAAAGCCGAGCCTGGCGAATTTGAAATAGCCATCGGCAGCTCCTCCAAAGACATCCGCCTTACCACCGGCTTTAAGCTGGAGCAGAAACTGGCGGCTAAAGAGACGATGTAAGCGGTGCAGCACAGCAGCAGTGGTTGTGGTGGCAGGAGCAGCAGAATTTTTACAGTCCTGAACAGGGCACCAGGCAGCTCTTCAACACTTTACCTGTTACTATCCGTCATAACAGCTACAATTCTGACAGCAAAAGCCACAATAATTATAAGTCAGCTTTCCCGGAAGAAGTATATTTGTGCAATTGCTAATGCCTGTTAGGCGTTGCCACGGGCAGAGCGCTTCGTGGCAGCTACAAAAGCCGGCGCAAACCCATCCGGACAAAAAAAGGAAACCAATAGTTTATGATAAAGCGAATCGCACACATCCTGCCTTTTCTCCTGCTGCTTACTGGCCTGGCACAGGCTGCGTTCAGGGGGGCGCCGGATACACAGGCGCCGCCACAGAAACCAAACGTGCTCTTCATCGTGGTAGACGACATGAATATGTGGAGCCTTTTAAAAGATTACCCGGTGCTCAAAGTGCCTGCCATTGAAAAGCTGGTTTCGCAGTCCTACGTTTTTAAGAACGCCGTTTGTGCAGCCCCGGTCTGCGTTCCGTCACGCGCTTCCTTTTTTAGCGGGAAATATCCGCACCATACGGGCGTGTACCGCAACGGGCCGGATGTGTGGAACGCTTCCGGCCTGCTGACCGAAGTGGAAGCTATGCCGGAACTGTTTAAGCGGAATGGGTACACCACCTGGGGCGGCGGCAAAACCTTCCATGTAAAACTGCCCGGTACACGTGAAAAAGACATGTTCGATAATCAGGTTTTCCACGGCAACTACGGGCCCTTTGAAACCGGCAGGGGGCATTGGATGGATATAAAACCCTGGGAAGGACCCGATACGGACTTTACGGATGTAGTAAATGCCGATGCAGCCACTGCTTTTCTGGGGCAGCAGCATAAGAAGCCTTTTTTTATGTATTACGGGCTTTACCGGCCACATTCGCCTTATACCGCACCCAAACGTTTTTTTGACCTGTACGATGGCGTTAAATTCCCGAAGCCGCCCGGTTATGTGAAGAATGACCTGGCGGATGTGCCGCCAATGGGAAAGGACTTGTCGCAGGGGATGCAGCAGTTAACCAGGAAAGGTACTTCGCTGGAAGAAGCCTGGCAGGATTACCTCAAAGCATACTGCGCCAACACCTCTTTTGCCGACTGGAACCTGGGGCGCGTGCTGGAAGCGCTGGATAAAAGCCCCTATGCAGCAAATACCATTGTAGTGTTTGCATCGGACAACGGCTTTCATACCGGCACCAAAGACCACTGGACCAAACAAACCTTATGGGAACAGGCCGATGTCGTGCCATTCCTGATCAGGCTGCCCGGCGGAAAAGCGTATACCTGCCCGCAGACAGCCAACATGATCGATATTTACCCAACGCTGGTAGAGTACTGCGGCCTGACACCGCCTAAACAGAAACTGGATGGGCAGAGCCTGGTACCTGTGCTGCACAATCCGGAATACCAGTGGAACCGCCCGGGTTTAACAACATTCGGCGAGAACTACTCCTCGGTGCGGAGCGAGCGATACCGGTACATCCGCTACCCGGATGGTTCGGAAGAGCTGTACGATCACCAGACCGACCCCTACGAACATCACAACGTGGCCGCGAAAGCAGCTATGAAACCGGTTATTGCAGAACTGGCTAAGGCTATACCGGGCCGGTTCCAGAAGTCGGTGCCCTACAAAAATGAGGACGTGGCAGAAAAACAGGCTGCACCCGGCGCACCCAAAAAGAAAAATGCGTCAAATAGGAAAAAAAGTTAATACCGCTCTTCTAGCCAGAGAATGATTGTAAGATAAAAATGTATATGAAGTTGATAAACAGGTTTTTCGTATTGTTGGTCCTGCTGCTTTTGCAGGCGTTTGGAAGTAGCGCCCAGGTGTCGGGCAAGAAACCGAATATTATTGTTATCCTGGCCGATGATATGGGCTGGGGAGACGTGGGCTATCATGGCAGCAGCATCAAAACGCCCAGCATCGACCAGCTGGCGAAAGAGGGAACGGAGCTGAACCGCTTTTATGTGGCGGCGGTATGCTCGCCTACCCGGGCCGGCTTGCTGACAGGGCGTTACCCGGACCGTTTTGGGTTGCGCACCACTGTTATTCCACCCTGGTCTAAATTTGGGGTTGATAGCGACGAGGTGTTTCTGCCGGAGATGCTGGCAAAGGCGGGCTACAAAAACAGGGCGATGCTGGGCAAGTGGCACCTGGGCCACTCCGACATCAAATATCACCCCATGAGCCGCGGCTTCACGCACTTTTATGGGCACCTGAACGGGGCGATCGACTATTTTACCCATAAAAGAGAAGGCGGCCTCGACTGGCACAACGATTTTAGTATGAGCCGCGACAAAGGGTACTCCACCGATTTACTTACCGACGAAGCTATACGCAACATCAAAAGCTACAACGGGCAGTCGCCGTTCTTTATCTACCTGGCCTACAATGCCCCGCACGGACCATTGCAGGCTAAAAAAGAAGACATGGAGCAGTACGGCTACGACAGCAGCAAACCAGCTTTCGGTGGCAATCAGAACGACGAAGCCGAGAGCAAGTCCGGCAGAGGCAATACCCAGGAGCAAACCTATTCGGCCATGGTTTCCAACATGGACAGTAACATCGGCAGAATCATGAAAACGCTCAAAGACCTGAAAATAGATGACAATACAATTGTACTTTTCTTTAGCGACAACGGCCCGGCGCCCCATATAGGCGGCTCTTCCAGTGGAGAACTGAGAGGTGCAAAATTTACGGAGTGGGAAGGCGGCGTGCGTGTACCGGCTGTAATCAGGTGGCCCAATGGCATGAAAGCTTCCGGTAAAATAAACCAGGTGATGGGCTATGTTGATGTGATGCCGACCTTGCTGGAAATTGCGGGTGTAAACGATCAACCCAAAAATCCTTTTGATGGCATGAGCATGGTTCAGGTGCTGACTGGTAAAAAGCAGGAGATTGACCGCAATTTTTACCTCGGCTCCGGCGCTATCGTGAACAACAACTGGAAACTGATTACGGCTTCGGATAAGAACCCGAAAATGGAGTTAAAGGAAGACCAGCTTTTCCAGATAGCGAAAGACCCGTCCGAAAAAGAGAATGTGGCCAAAAAGTTTCCGAAAGAATATGCTGCCCTGAAAGCAGCGCTTGCCAGATACGATGCCATTCAGTCGAAGGTAACAGTGCCACCTTACGCAGAAGGCCGGAAAGGTTTCAGGGCGCCAAAGGAGTGGACGGTAACACAGCAATAACAAAGGGTAACACTGCAACATGAGAATCTTATTCACCCTGCTACTGGCCTTCGTTTTTACAGGTTCGCAGGCGCAGGTACGGAAAGAGCTGGGCAATACGCCGCCCATGGGCTGGAACAGCTGGAACTGGTTCGGGAAAGAAGCCATCAACGAAAAATTAATCCGGGAGGTGATAGACGCTATGGCAGCCAGCGGACTAAAAGAGGCCGGTTATAACTACGTGGTGGTAGACGGCGGCTGGCGCGATACCAAACTCGGCCCGAACGGGGAGTTGCTGGTGCACCCCGAAAGGTTTCCGGGCGGCATGAAAGCTCTGGCCGATTATGCCCATTCCAAAGGATTGAAGTTTGGCCTGCACACGACCCCCGGTTCGCATGATTGCGGCATGGACAAAGTAGGAGGCTGGGGCCACGAAGAAATTCACGTGAAACAGATGGCCGACTGGGGCGTGGATTTTATAAAACTGGATAAGTGCCGTTTCTCGATGGACGAGCAACCCGATTACCCCCGCAACGACCCCCGCTGGAAAGCAGGTTGGCAAAAACCAACTAACCTCGAGACGGCCTATGCCACCTGGAGCAGGCTGATGAAAGACAGCGGGCGCGACATGGTACTCAGCGCCAGCGCCTACCAGTTCTTCGACTGGTACCCGGTACTTACGAACATGGGCCGCACCACCGGCGATATCAAATCCAAACAATCCGGCGGGGCTATTTTTGATTCGGAAAAGCCCGGCAGTGTAATGGCTATTGTGGAGAAAAACAACAGGCACTATAAAAGAGCAGGCGCCGGTTACTGGAACGATCCTGATATGCTGGTAACAGGCAGCCAGGGGCTGACCCTGGAAGAACAGAAAGCGCACTTTGCCCTCTGGTGCATCATGAGCTCCCCACTGTTTTTAGGCAACGACCCCCGCGTGATGACGGAGGAAGAAAAGCAGCTTATTACCAACAAACAAGCTATCGCTATCAACCAGGACCCGACCGAGCAGGGCCATCGCATTAAAGCAGAAGGCAAAGCAGAGGTCTGGGCCAAAAAGCTGAAGGACGGACGGTACGCTGTACTGCTCCTCAACCGCGACGCCACCGCCAGCAAAGAAATTACGCTCAACTGGAGCGACCTGGGCCTGAAAGGAAGCAAAACTGTAAAAGAGGTGTACGGTGCCAAAAGCTTAGGGGCGCACAAAGATAAATTTTCCAAATCTGTTCCGGCCCGTTCTTCTGTGTTTGTGGTGCTTTAAGCCGGAGCAGTGGCTATGGTGGCAGGTGCAGAACAAAATATTGACTAACTAAGGAGCAGCGGAAATGGTGACAGCTGCAGTAAATTTTTTTGAAGTGAATTTTATGGATATGAAGAGCTTTGTGAAGACCACGGCACTGCTGTTTTTACTGTGTGGCCTGGCATTTACCGGGAAAGCGCAACAGCGGCCGAATATAATTGTTATCCTGGCCGACGACCTGGGCTTTTCGGATATCGGAAGCTACGGTGGCGAAGTAAAAACCCCGACGCTGGATAAGCTGGCGGAAGGGGGCGTGCGCTACAAGCAGTTCTACAACGCCGCCCGCTGCTGCCCGACCCGCGCCTCGCTCATGACCGGTTTGTATCCCCACCAGGCAGGGATGGGCTGGATGGCAGCTGCCGATCTGGGAACGCCGGCGTATGCAGGCAACCTGAACGACCAGTGTGTGACCATCGCTGAGGTAATGAAAGAGGCAGGCTACGGTACCTACATGACCGGCAAATGGCACCTGACCAACGAAAGAAAAATCAACGGCATGGTAACCGACAACTGGCCTAAGCAACGGGGCTTCGACCAGTACTTTGGTATCATCCCCGGGGGAGCCAACTACTTTACGCCCTTTATCTACAGCAACAACGAACGGTACAAAGCGCCCGATAACTTTTACCTGACCGATGCCATCAGCGACACCAGCGTGCAGTACATCGACAAGCATTTTGCTACCCGCAAAAATGATCCCCTGTTTATGTACGTAGCCTATACCGCGCCACACTGGCCGCTGCACGCCCTGCAGAAGGACATAGACAAATACAAGGAACTCTACAAAGCCGGATGGGACAAGCTGCGCCGGCAGCGGTACGAGAAACAGAAGCAGCTGGGCCTGCTGGCTAAAAATGTACCGCTCTCGCCGCGCGATGCCGAAGTGGAAGCCTGGGAGTCGCTGCCGAAGGCAAAGCAGGACGAGATGGCCATGCGTATGGCTATTTATGCCGCCCAGATCGATAACATGGACCAGGGCATCGGCCGCATTGTGCAGAAGCTGAAAGAGAAGAACCAACTGGACAACACGCTTATCCTGTTTATGAGCGATAACGGCGCTTGCGCCGAGTTTATCAGCAGCGGGAAAAGCAAAGAAGTAAACGGCCAGGAAGACACTTTTGAGAGTTACCGCATCCAGTGGGCCAACCTGGGCAGCACCCCTTTTAAAGAATACAAACACTACACCTACGAAGGCGGCATTGCCTCACCGCTCATTGCACACTGGCCGGCTGGTATCGATAAAAAGCTCCACAACAAGTTCGTGAACGAATACGGGCATGTGGCCGACATCATGGCTACCTGTGTAGAGCTTGGCAAAGCCAGCTATCCACAGGTCTACAAAGGGAAAGCGATTCCGCAAATGGTAGGCAAAAGCCTGGCGCCGCACTTTAAAGGGCAGACAAACCACCGGGGCGTAATTTACTGGGAGCACGAAGCCAACATTGCCATGCGCGACGGCAAATGGAAACTGGTAGCCAAGACGGCAGAAGATGCGGAACTCTCCAAAAACAGCCTGGAGCTGTTTGACATGGATGCCGACCCTTCTGAAATGAACAACCTGGCAGCTAAATACCCGGACCGGGTAAACTCCATGTACGAAGCATGGCATAAGTGGGCCGAAAGCATAGGTGCTTTCCCGATGGATACCCGCAAGTACAACGTGCGCATGGAAGTTTATAAAAGGAGCATCAACGGCAGCTTCGACGACAAACTGGGGGGCTGGAATGTAAAGCAGGCCCAGGGCGTAAAAGGCAGCGTAGAACTGGACCCAAGTGGTAAAATGAGCGGAAAGAATGCCGTAAAAGTTACCATGCTTAAACCCGGAGACAAACCCAATGCCCTGGCCATGATCTGGAATTTTAAAGCGGATGCAGGGCAGGAGTATGTCGTCAGGCTGAACTCAAAAGCGAACAAAAACACCTCCTTCTTCCTGCGGCTCGAAAAACCGGACGGAAAGGCTGATAAAGTGGTGGACGAAGAAATACACACTTCTGCAAAAGGAGCGCTTGCCTCTTCCAAACCTTTCAGGATACCGGGAAACGGTCCTTACCAGTTAGCGCTCTATTTTGGTAAGCTAAACCCTGGCGACGAGGTATGGATTGATGATGTAGAACTTGTTCCCGTAAAAAATAACTGATTTATATGAAACGAATTTACTTAGCTGTTGTCCTGTACCTGGTTTTTGGAGCGTCTGCTTTCAGCCAGTCGGCAAAACATGTAATCCTGATCAGCATCGATGGGTTTCGTCCTGATTTTTACAGGGATAGTTCGTGGCCTGCGCCAAACCTGCAAAAGTTATTAGCCGAGGGTGTTTATGCCGAAGGCGTGAACAGTGTGTTTCCGTCGGTCACTTACCCTTCGCATACCACCCTGGTAACAGGTGCGCTGCCTGCACGCCATGGCGTTTACTACAATTCGCCTTATGGAGCAGCTAAAGGGCAGTGGTACTGGGAGAGCAACTATATCAAAACACCTACGCTCTGGGATGCCGTTAAAAAAGCCGGGATGAAATCGGGCTCTATTATGTGGCCCGTAACCGTAGGTGCCCCGATCGATTTTAATTTCCCGGTGCGCCGGGCAGATGAAGATGAGCAGACAGACCAGCTGAGTATTACACGTCCGCTTGTTTCGCCGGCCACCTTACTGGATGATATCGAAAAGGCCACCAACACGAAGTTCAAAAGATCCGATTTCAACCACGACAATTTAGACAGGACCGTTGGCCGGATGGCGAACCATATTATTGCCACCCAGAAACCCAACCTGATGGCTATTCACTTCCTGTCGATGGACCATGCCGGGCACAGTTATGGCAGAGATGGAAACCATATCCGGGAGTCGCTGGTGCTGGTCGACAGCCTGGTGGGGGCAGTGCTGAAAACGGTTGAGAAAGCCGGTATTAAAAACCAGACGGCCATCATTATTACCGGCGACCACGGCATGGTTACCAGAACCACGAGCCTTTCGCCGAACGTCTGGCTGGCACAAAACGGCTTACTCGGTAACAACGGCTGGAAAGCAAAATTTCATCCGGCGGGCGGTGCTGCTTTCCTGTACCTGAAAGACAAAAACGATACTGAAACACTGCGGAAAGTACAGCAGCTGCTGGCAAATTTACCCGCCCATCAGAAGAAGCTGTTCCGGGTGGTAGACCGGAAAGAAATGGATGCCGTTGGTGCCAATCCGGAGCCAGTGCTGGCGCTGGCCTTTGCAAAAGGGGTAGCCTATGGCGGGGCACAGGAAGGGGAAGCCGTAAAGCCCGCCAAGAAAGGCGGTACCCACGGGTACTTCCCGGATTTTCAGGAAATCAGGACCGGGTTTATCGCAACAGGTGCCGGTATAAACAAAGGCGTTGTTATCAAACAGATGGGGGTACAGGATGTTGCGCCTGTGGTTGCCCGGTTGTTGGGCCTTGATTTTAAGGCACCGGACGGCACCCTGCACAGCGCAATACTCCGGAAGTAAACCGAAAAGCATTTGAATTTCTCCTATTTTAACCATACTACCTTTAATGAAAAAAGTACTATTAGCAGGCGTGCTGGTTACATCCGCCATTTTTGCTTCGTTTACGGCCGAAATGAAGCCTGCCGGTCCAAAAAGTTTAAAGCTGCTCCCCCTGAGCGAAGTAAAGCCCGAAGGCTGGATTAAGAACCTGATGCTCCGCGACATGAAGCAGGGTTACCTCTCTATCCTGGAAGAAACGCAGCCAACGCTGAAGCACAATGTGTTTGGGCCTGCTAAAGTATCGAACATGCGCATCGACAAGAACGGCGACTACACCATCCGGAAAGAAACCTGGTGGTGGGGCGAGCATGAAGGCTACTGGGCCGACCTGATTATCCGGAACGGGTTCCTGACCGGTGACCAGGAACTGATACACAAAGCCGACTCTATTGTAAACCACGTACTGAAACACCAGGAGGCGGATGGCTATATCGGTATCTATCAGAAAGACATCCGACTGAACAAGCTCAAAGGCGAAAACGGGGAGCTGTGGGCACAGAGCAGAATGCTGGGGGCGCTGCTGGCTTACTACGAATTTACCGGAAAGCGGGAAGTGCTGCAGGCTGTGGAAAGGGCTGTGCAACTAACCATGGCGCATTATGGCCCCGGCAAAGCATCGTATTTTAAAGCGCCTAAAAGCAATGGTGGCGGCACCTCGCACGGCCTCATGTTTTTAGAGACCCTGGAGATGCTGCACCGCTATACAGGCAACCAGACTTATGCCGACTTTGGCCTCTGGCTCTACAACGACTACTCCACCAGCAAAATCACCAACAACAAAGACAACCAGATGGCCAAGCTCCTGAACCGGGACCAGTTGTTTATAGAGCATGGCGTGCATATTGTTGAAGGAAACCGCACGGTGCTCTGGCTGGCAACCCTTACCAAAGACCCGAAATTCCAGACTGCCTTTAACAACATCTTTTACAAGATGAACGCCTCTACAGTGCCCAGTGGCGCTTTGGTGAGCGATGAGCTGGTAGAAGAACGTGCCGGTAACCCGGACCTGCACTACGAGTTCTGCACCATGACCGAGCGGGTAATCAGTTCGTTCTCAGGCCTGCAGAAATCGGGCAACGCTGCCCTGGCCGATGAGATCGAGAATGTGGTTTTCAATGCAAGTCAGGGTGCCCGCCTGGCAGATATGTCGGCGCTGTCGTATTGTTCTATGGACAACCGCAAAGAAGCCTATCCTAAAAACGATAACTTCCGGTTCCAGTATTCGGCCAACCACAACCCGGCCTGCTGCAACCTGAGCGCGGGCAAACTGTACCCCTACTTCGTGAGCAACCTCTGGATGAAAACCCAGGACGAAAAAGGACTGGTAGCTACCGCCTTCGGACCATCTTCCGTGTCTACTGCTATCAACGGTGCCAACGTAACTATCAACGAAGTAACGGAATATCCTTTCGAAAACCAGGTAACCTTTAAAATTACCACAGACAAACCAGCCGAATTTTCGGTGCTGTTCCGCAAACCAAAATGGGCAACAAAGACTAATGTGAATGCCCGTAAGGCTACAACAAAGTTTGAAGACGGCTATTACGTAGTTACGGGTAAATGGAAAACAGGCGACAAAATAACGGTAACCTTCGACAGCAAAGTAGAAGCGCTGAAGGCCGTAAACGGTGAATCGTACGTACAGAACGGCCCGCTGCTCTACAGCCTGCCCATACAGGAGCGCCGCGATACCGTGAAGACGTTTAAGCCAGGGTTTTATGCCTTTAACATGTTTCCGCAGAACCCGGAGCAGGCCAGCCAGATTTTTGAGAAGTACAAGCTGGTGCTGAAACCCGGAGCTAAAAATTCAGGCATGTCGGTGTCCCGTAACCGGGCAGCCAACAAGGCTTATCCATGGGATGTGCCCTACAGTTTCCTGACTGCCACGTTTGAGGTAGATGGCAAAGAGAAAACCGAGAAGTTGTACCCGCTTGGCTCTACAACGCTCCGAAAACTCACTTTCCCGGTAAAAGGAAGCTAAGAAACTGAGCTTGTAACACGCTCTCCGGAGTATGCTTTGCTGCGCTTCAGGCTTGTTTACCAAAGCAGGCCTGAAGCGCTTTTTTATTATTCATAACACTGCATAAAGACCAGGCGATGGCAGCAGGCCAAGGTAAAAACAGTTCTGCTCCAGCCACCACACCCTCTGCACCTCATAAGCAGCAGCAGGCACGCTTATTATGGAGATAAAGTTTCGTCAGTTTACTCATTTAACTAATATGTGTTAGTTGTTTCTACAATTGTGATAGTGGCTTATATAAGAGGAGCTTAATATTGTCTGTCAACATCAGGCCGCTTGGCAGGATGATGGCTCCAATTTATGTTTCACTAAAAAACACGCTCTTCAGCATGAAAAAACGCTTACTGTTTTTTGCAGCTTTTGTCTGTAGCAGCCTTGCCTTCGGACAGGCCTTTGTGCCCGGCAACCTGGTTATCTCCCGCTACGGCGATGGCGTTACTAATTTGCCACCGCTTAATACCAACCGGGCAGTACCGGTGTTTATTGATGAATTCGATTTGACCGGTAACAAAGTGCAGTCGCTGGCGATGCCTACCACTTCTTCTTCCGAAGATGACGACGATGACAGCGGTAACCGCATCTTATCGGGTAGTATCCGGCATAAGGAAGGATTAATTACGCTCTCGCCCAACGGCTATTTCCTGACCATGATTGGGTACAATACAAAACCTATTACAGAACCCGACTGGACAACCTACTCCAACACCACACAGCGTACCATTGGCGTTATTACGCCCGACGGATACATCGACACCCGCACGGGAGTAAGAGCCAACCTGGCTAATCCGCGTGGTGCCATTACCCATAACGGCGCCAGTGTCTGGTACGTCGGTTCCAGTGCAGCCACCGGTATCAGGCACAAAGCAGTAGGAACCGCCGCCAAAAACGACTCCATTATTCTGAACGATGCCGCCGGCTATAACTCCGTTTACATCTACAACGAACAACTTTACTACACTACCAGCGATGGCAGCAACGGTCCTAAAATAGGCAAAGTAGGCGAAGGCTATACCTACAGACCCGGTAACGTAACAGCAGGTACACCGTTGCCAGGCAATCCGACTTCTGCATCGCCCGACCAGATGCTCATGCTCGACCATGACACCAGCACACCGGAACCGGACCTGCTCTACGTAACCGACAGCGAAGAGGGCAGCCTTTATAAGTGGGTGTTCGAAGGAGGCCAGTGGGTGGCTAAAGGCGCTGTAACAGTTGCCGGTACCACTGATGATATTTTGGGCTTAACCGGAGATATTGTTGCCGGTAATGTCGTGCTGTATGCCGTTACCAGAAATGCCTTATTGAAATTTGCAGACGAAGGCGCCATTTCCACTACCTTCGATGCTGCTACCCATGCGCCAGCTGTACTGGCACAGGCACCGGCCAAAACGCAATTCAGAGGCGTAGCCTTTACCCCGGGTACGATAAAGGAGAAACCCTACGTGGATGTTTCTTCCAGGGAATTCGCTTCGCTTATCCAGCAGAAAACAAACCTGATCCGCGAAATAAAATCAAACGTAACCTACCAGCGCTATCCGGGTGTGGAAGAAACCAACCTGTCCTACATCAGCAACAGGGGCGTGCCCATTGCACTTTTCTTCCTGAAAGTAAACCTGAACAACCCGAATGTAACTATTGAGGCCGGTACTCCTTACAACAAAAGCACCTGGGCCCGCCAGACCATCCGCGACATGATTCCTTATAAGAATGCTGCAAACGGCAAACGGCAGGTAGTGGCTGCCAGCAACGGCGACTACTATTCCTGGACAGGCGAGCCGGATGGCGTGGTGCATAAAAACGGCGAAATCATCAAAGAGTCTCCAAAAGGTAAATTCTACTTTGGTATCAAAAACGACGGCACAGCCGAGGTAGGCGACAAGCGTATTTACGATGCCACGGCTTCCGTACTCAAAGAAGCTATTGGCGGTCGCTTTTACCTGGTGCACTACGGCGAAATAATGACCGAACACCTGATCGACCAGAGCATTGAGCCCCGCACTACCGTAGGTGTACTGAGTCCGAAGCATGTGGTGTTCATGTGGGTAGACGGACGCCGGGTAGGTCACTCTGCCGGTTTATCGCTGCGGGATATGTCTAAAATCTACCAGGCTATTGGCGCCACCGATGCTGCGAACCTCGACGGCGGCGGCTCCACTACCTTCCTGATGCGCGCCAAAGACGGCACCTACGAAACACGCAACCGCCCATCCGATAACTCCGAGCGGCCTAACGCCAACGCGCTTATGGTCATGATGAAATCGGAGATTCTGAAGGCACATGCCAGGCACTTCAGCGCTACGCCTGCCGAAAATTCAGTAAGGCTGAGCTGGACCACCGACTCCGAAGGCGACTATGCCTCTTATACCGTAGAAAGATCCAAAGACGGGAAGACGTTTGAAGAAACAGGCATTGTGATAGCACACGACCCGGAAGCTGATGCGCCCGTGCTGTACGAAAGCTTCGACAACAACCCGCACTACGGCAGGTCCTTCTACCGCCTCCGAAAAACAGCCCATGATGGCAGCAACGTTTACGGGAAACCGGTAATGGTAACGCTGGTAAAAGAAAACGGCGGCGTATTCGTGTACCCGAACCCGGTTAAAAACCAGGTAACACTAACGGTTGCAGAAGAAGCAGAGAACCAGCACCTGACGCTCCGCTTGCTCGACAGTAACGGCAACACCATGTTCACGCAAAAAGGCTCGCTGGCAACTATCAACGAGAAACTGAACAAGCGCATCAAGTCGCTGAAAGCAGGTATTTATGTGGTGAAGGTAACAGGCGAGAAACAAACCTACACCTCCCGCTTTATTAAAGAATAAGCTGGGATTGATTTTTACAGCAGCACCTCCGGAGGACGTTCTTCCGGAGGTACTGCTGTTTTGTTTGCAGGGACTGTCCCTACCATAACTGCTTATTTCTTTTCTGCACCTGTCACCACAGCCTCTGCTCCTCCTGTAAACCGGCTGCATACCCTTCACCTGCACTGCAATTTTACAGGACGCTACAATTGTCTTAGGAATAGCCACAATCGTGATAAGCCGCCGGTACCGATTCCGCTATTTTTGATAGAGCTGCTGTAACAGCTTGTCTGGTAGCTACAGCCATCCACATCGAGAACAGAAGTTTAGGAACAACCAACAATGAACCGCAGAAACCTCTTAAAAACCCTGGGCATCACGGTAGGTGCCACCATTATAAGCGGCGAAACGCTAGCCCAACTGGGCAAAAATGAATATGCCTACAGCTTGCCTCCAAACCCGTTGCATACCACCATGGCCAAACCTGTAACCGCGATCACGTTGGGTGCCGGCGGACGGGGCACGGTGTATGGCCGCTATGCCACCAGGTTTCCGCAGCAGCTAAAGATTGTAGGGGTGGCGGACCCCAACAGCTTCCGTAACGACAAGTACGCCAAAGACCATAAGATTACAGCGGGGAACCGTTTCGATACCTGGGAAGATGTTTTCAAACAACCCAAATTTGCAGATGCTGTTATTATTTCCACGCCCGACAACCTGCACTACGGTCCCTGCATGAAAGCCCTGGCGATGGGCTACGATGTGCTGCTGGAAAAACCGATTGCACCCACCGAGAAAGAGTGCCGCGAGATACTGGCGCTGGCTAAAAAGACCGGGCGTATTGTAGCCGTTTGCCACGTGCTGCGCTATGCGCCTTATTTTGTGAAGATGAAGGAACTGCTCTCGCAGGGAACCATCGGCGAGATTGTGAGCGTACAGCACCTGGAGCCCATCAACCACACGCATATGGCCCATTCCTACGTGCGCGGCAACTGGCATAATTCCAAGGAAAGTACTCCTATCATCCTGGGGAAATCCTGCCACGACCTCGATATTATCAAATGGCTGGTCGATAAGCCCAGCAGGCAGATTGTAGCCATGGGCGACCTGAAGTGGTTCCGCAAAGAAAATGCCCCGGAAGGAAGCACTGCCCGCTGTACCGACGGCTGTAAAGTGGAGCGGGAGTGCCCGTATTCCGCCATTAAGGAATATTACGAACGGCGCAGTTTCCGGGTAAAGGTACTGGACTTGTCTCCTGATAAGTCGAAACACGATGCGGAGATAATGGAGAAACTGAATACCACCAACTACGGCCGGTGTGTTTACCGCATGGAGAACGACCAGCCCGACCATTACATCGCCAGCATTCGCTTCGCAGATAACATCACGGCCAGTTTCTCCATGGAGGCCTTTACCTCCTATGCCGGCCGCCGCACCCGCGTTATGGGCTCGATGGGCGACATGGTGGGCGACATGCAGGAACTGGTGGTCACCGACTTCCGCACCCGCAAATCGGTGACGTTGGTGCCCAAAGCCGAGGACGTGGAAGAGTACAAAGACAGCGGCCACGGCGGCGGCGATTTCCTGCTGGTGCGCGATTTTGTGCAGGCCGTGGCGCAGCAGAATCCCAGGTTGCTCACTTCTACCATCGATGCCTCCATCGAGTCGCACCTCATGGGTTTTATGGCCGAAGAGAGCCGCAAGAATAACAAAGTGATGGCCGTGAAAATGTAATGTTACGCAAAAATAACAAGTTAAGAAAAAGTCCCCCTTTGAAGGGGGTAAGGGGGATGATGCACGGGCTGAAGGAAAAAATGTGAACTACAACCAGTACAGCAGTATTTTGTTCGCAGGTGTAAATCAACCCCAACCCCCTTCAAAGGGGGACAAAAAAACGTCTAGCGTAACATCTGTAAAATGTAAATTATATGACAAAAAACCGGATAGTACCACTCCTTCTTTTCCTGGGAATAAACCTGCTGCTGCGCCAGTCGGCTTTTGCCCAGAAAGCTGCATCATCAGACAAACCCAATATCGTACTGATCTTCGCCGATGACCTGGGCTTTATGGATGTAGGCTTTAACGGTGCTGATTATTACGAAACCCCTCATATCGATAAGCTGGCAAAGGAGGGAATGCGGTTTACAAACGCTTACGCCAGTGGTGCCAACTGTGCCCCCAGCCGTGCCTGTATGATCTCGGGGTTGTATAACCCAAGACATGGTGTATTTGCTGTTGCCATCACGGCAAAAGGCCCTACAGAGGCAATGCGGCTGGCTCCGGTTCCAAATACAACTTATCTCAAGCCTGCTTTCTTTACGATGGCCAAAGCCCTGAAAAGCGGAGGCTATACCACAGGTCAGTTCGGCAAATGGCATATCGGTGACGAAAGAACCAAAACGATGCCTGATAACCACGGTTTTGATATATTCAAGGAATCTGATGCCGACTGGAAAAACCGGAAAGTTAAGGCAACAGACGACCCCAAAGGCATTTTCGGAATCACACAGGCGGCCTGCGATTTTATTTCGGCAAACAAAAATAAACCCTTCTTTGCGTTTGTTTCGCACCATGCCGTTCATGGTCCGCACCAGGCAAGGCCGGAATCGCTCGAAAAATTTAAGTCTAAAAAACCAGGGAAATATAATAAAGACCCGATGTATGCCGCCTGTATCTACGATTTTGATGCCAGCGTAGGGCAGCTGCTGGCGCACCTCAAAAAGGAAGGACTGGATAAAAACACGTTGGTAGTTTTTACATCCGATAATGGCGGCGCCCAGAATACCATCCAGGAACCCCTCAGGGGGAACAAAGGCTCCTTTTACGAAGGCGGCATCCGCGAACCTTTTATTGTCCGCTGGCCGGGCCATATAAAAGCAGGTGCTGTAAATGAAACCCCCATCACCAACATTGATTTTTACCCGACTTTTGTAGCTGCCGCTAACGTTAAACTCCCGGCCAATACCCAACTCGACGGCGAAAACCTGCTGCCGCTTTTTACCGGGCAGAAAACCTCCACTACCCGCGATAAAATATTCTGGCATTTCCCGGGCTACCTGGACCGACCCGTTATCAGAGGCAGAAACAACGACTGGCGAACCCAGCCTGTTACCGTGATGCGCAAGGGCGATTACAAGGTGATGCTGTACCACGAGGAATGGCAACTTGATGGCGGATGGGACAAACGCGCTACAAATAACGCGGTTGAGCTTTACAACCTCAAAGCTGACCCGGGCGAGCACCACAACATAGCGGCTTCCAACCCAGCCAAACGCGACGAAATGCTGCAAGATCTGCAGGCCTGGATGAAAGCCACCAAAGCTCCCATGGCTACCATCAAGACCCCGCAGCAGGAGCGAGAGATGACACGGGCAACCGGGAGGGCAAATGGCAGAAAAGGTAATAAAGCAAGAGCTGCCGATGACGATGATTAAACCAAAAAGCAACAACTTGATTTCATACACAACTAGCATGAAAAGACTACTGTACCTGATGCTCCTGGCACTCCTGGTTTCCTGTTCCGGTCCGGGTAAGGAGAATGCCTATGTCGAAAATGTAAAAGGGAAAAAGCCCAACATCGTGGTTATTTATGTGGATGACTTAGGCTACGGCGACCTGGGCAGCTATGGCGCAAAAGGTGTGGAAACCCCCAACGTAGACCGCCTGGCCCGGGAGGGCGTGCGGTTTACCGATGCCCACAGCACCGCCGCCACCTGTACGCCTTCGCGCTTTTCACTGCTCACGGGCAAACACGCATTCCGCAACGAGGCGGCTATTCTGCCCGGCGATGCCCCGCTGCTGATTCGTCCGGGTACGCCAACTATTGCAGGCATGCTGCAGAAAGCAGGCTATAAAACCGGTGTGGTGGGCAAATGGCACCTGGGCCTGGGCGATGGCTCTATCAACTGGAACGATTCCATTGCGCCCGGTCCGAACGAAATTGGTTTCGATTACAGCTTCCTCATCCCCGCCACCGGCGACCGTGTGCCAACTGTTTACACGGAAAATCACCGCGTCGTGGGCCTGGACCCGAACGACCCGATACTGGTAAGTTATGCCGGGAAGGTAGGAAACGAGCCAACCGGCCTTTCGCATCCTGATCTCTTATCGATGAAAGCCGACACGCAGCACAGCCAGACCATCATCAACGGCGTGAGCCGCATTGGCTATATGGCGGGCGGTAAAGCAGCCCGCTGGAAAGACGAAGACTTTCCGGATGTGCTCACGCAGAAGGCCCGCACCTTTATCAGCAAAAACAAAGACAATCCTTTCTTCCTGTACTTCTCCTTCCACGACATCCACGTGCCGCGCATCATCCACCCGCGCTTCGCGGGCAAGAGCAGCATGGGTCCACGCGGCGACGCTATTGTGCAGATGGACTGGGTGACAGGCGAAATCATGAAGGCACTGGAAAAAGCGGGAGTTGCTGATAATACCCTCATCATCTTCACCAGCGACAATGGCCCGGTGCTGGATGATGGCTATGCCGACCAGGCCGTGGAACTGCTCGGCGACCACGACCCCTTTGGCTCGTTCAGGGGAGGCAAATACAGTGCATATGAGGCAGGTACCAGGGTGCCCACCATTACTTACTGGCCAGGCGTTATAAAACCCGGGGTAAACAACGCACTGGTAAGCCAGATAGATTTGTTTGCTTCGCTGGCAGCCCTGGCAGGGCAGGAGTTGGAAGAAGGCGATGCTCCCGACAGCGAAAACATGCTCCAGACCTGGCTCGGCCACTCCGGCAAAGGCCGCGAAACGCTCATAGAAGAAGCCTTTGTGCTGGCCCTGCGTGCCGGAGACTGGAAATACATTGCCCCGGGTTCCAGGGTGCCGGACTGGATGAAGAACAAGGACATTGATGGTGGCGTGATGTTAAAGCCGCAGTTGTTCAACCTGAAGCAGGACGTGCGGGAGGAGAAAAATGTAGCTGCCGCCAATCCGGAGAAGGTAAAAGAGATGCAGCGCATCCTGCAGGAAATTGTGGACAAAGGCGGTCGTGCCAAGGCGCTCTAGGGTGCTGTGAGGAGCAGAGGGAGTGGTGGCAGGTGCAGTGGGTTTTTCAGTGTTACTGCGCTGTAATTATCCTGTTTAGCGGGAAAAAATCCTGCAATCCTGTCATAAATCTTGTTTTTATTTTGTTTGCACTAGCTATTCTGGCTAAGTGCAAACAAAATAAAACAGGTAACCAGTTCTTTCAGAACCAGCCTGAGATGCTGCAACGCATGCGTTAGCTGGTTTTCTACGGTTCGCTTCGAAATACCCAGCCGGTCAGCTATTTCGTCGTTGGTTAAGTCCTCTTTCCGGCTTAAACAAAATATCTCACGGCAACGTTTGGGCAGGTTTTCCAACGAATTTTCCAGTTGGCTTTCCAGCTCCGTATAACGCATTTCTTCCTCTCCGCTGTGGTGGGTGCTCTCCACCCTGACAGCATGCAGATCCTCAGAATAAAGCAGCGGAATTACCTTTGCCGACTGCATGTGCCGGTAAGTATGGTAGCGGGTAGCGGCCTTCAGGTAATGGGGGAATGAACTGATCTGCAGCTGACCCCGCTTTTGCCAGAGGTTTAGAAAAATGTCGTGCACAATTTCAGAACAGGCTTCCCTGTCTTTACAGTAAGCAAAAGCGGTGGTAAACAGCGTAGACCAGTAACGGTCAAACAGAACTGAAAATGAATGGGCATCATCCTGCCTGATAGCTTCCCATAAAGCAGCATCCGTTTTAGTAGATGACATACGCACTAGATATATATAGAGATTTTAATTGCCGTGCATGCGCTTTGTGTTTGCCGGATGATGCGAAGCGCTCAGAGTAATTAATACAGCTGGTTTATACCAGGGAGTAATTAAGAATCTCAATATACTAATTAATGTTCGTGCGTAAAAGCTTTTTTGAATAATTTGCCCCGAATATATTAAAGGCGGGCACTGTGGCTTTGCCCCGTAATCATAGCCTGCTTCAGTAAAGCGACTCCCTGCAGTTCTGTATAATTTAGTGTCTGTTACCCCGCAACCACCACATGCTGGAACCCTGGAAAAACCGCGAATTATCCCGGCCTCACAGATAATTCCGGTTTTCGTTTTTCTGCACCACGAGCCACCAAAGCCACTGCTCCAGGCTGTTCAGGTGTAAAATAAAAAAATCTGAAAAAAACATGTGTGTGCGCCTGCGCATATGTCTCTATAGCTGTAGAAAGCGCAGCAGCCATAGCAATGACCAGAGACGAATATATAAAGCTTTATGAGAAATATCTTTCGGGCAGGTGTACGCCCCGGGAAGAAGAACTGTTAAAAAACTGGCAGGACGAGTTTGAACTGAAAGACCAGGCCTGGGAAACCGAGGCGATGGGAGACCAGGATGAAACAAAACACTTGATTTACAGCAGGCTGAAAGATACAATTAATCAGCCTGAACGTGGCAAGGATGTTCAGCTCAGGAGCTGGTTTATAGCGGCATCGCTCGCTTTGCTGTTGCTTTCCGGGAGCGTTTATATGTTGTTAAACAAGCCGCCAGATGTGCAGGAGCAAATAGCCAATGCAGCGGAAAGTGCCGCTGAAGAGATTGCTCCCGGAACAAATAAAGCAATTCTGACATTGGCAGACGGCTCTGAAGTGGAGCTGGATAATACCCGGAAAGGTACCTTACCCGGTCAGGGGCCTGTCAGGATTGTTCTGCACGAAGGTCAGGTTGCTTATAAAGATGCTGCCGGCACAGGCAACCAGGAAGAGCAATATAACAGGATTGCGACGCCCCGGGGCGGGCAGTACCAGGTAGTACTGGCAGATGGTACGAAAGTATGGCTGAATGCGGCTTCCTCCCTGCGGTTTCCGGCGGCGTTCAGGGGCTCTGTCAGGAAGGTAATGCTGACCGGTGAAGCCTATTTTGAAGTTGCAAAAAATAAAGACAAGCCATTTAAGGTAGCGGTGAACGGCATGGAGGTGGAAGTACTGGGTACCCATTTCAATATAATGGCCTACGAAAATGAAAAAGACCTGAAAACAACACTTCTGGAAGGAGCTGTAAAGGTGAGTACCACTGCAGAGAAGGTACTGCTGGAGCCGGGCCAGCGGGCTGTTTTAAACAAGGAAAAAGGAAACATACAGGTAGGGGCCGCTGATGTGGAAGAAGCTATAGCCTGGAAAAACGGGTTGTTTACGTTCAATAACGAAGACATTAAAAGTATAATGCGGAAAGTTTCCAGGTGGTACGATGTAGATGTTACCTACCAGGGCGATATGGCGGGGAAAGATTTTGCCGGTACGGTTTCGCGCTCCGAAAATGTAACCGAAGTTCTGAGAATGTTAGAACTAACAGGGGCTGTACACTATAAAATTGAAGGAAGGAGGGTAACGGTTATGCCATAGGTTCAGAAGCTTTTTCCGCTAAAAAGTACCAGGAACGTTGCCGCGCCCCTGGTACATGTCAGATTCGTCATTGAAGAATAGCTGTTGATGTTATCCCTCACAATTTAAACCTAAACTACACAAATGTATGAATTTTTATACGCACGCAATAAGCAAGTTGATAAACAGCTTTCCGGGCAAGCCGTTGGTTGTAACAAAGCTTACCCTAATCCTTAATATTGCGCTGTTACTGCAGGTAAGTGCAGCCAGTAATGCGCAGCGCATTACATTGTCAGAAAGGAACTCGCCGCTGGAGCAGGTATTAATCAAAATAAAGAAACAGAGTGGGTACAACTTCCTGTACAATATTCAGATGCTGAAGGACGTAAAGCCGGTTAGTCTAACTCTTGAAAATGCTACCCTTCCGGAGGCGCTCGATAAATGTTTTTCCGGACAGCCCCTCACCTATGTGATCGAAAATAAAACCGTGATCATCAGGAGAATGCCGGTTGAACCGGAAGCAAAAACGCCTGTTAATGTTACCGGGCAGGTACAGGACGATAAAGGAGAGGGCTTGCCAGGTGTTAGTGTCAGGATAAAAGGAACCACAACAGGAACAACCACCGATCTGAATGGCAACTACTCCTTACAAGTAATAAATGAAAGCAGCATCCTGGTATTTTCATTTGTCGGATATACTGAGCAGGAAGTCCGGGTCGGCTCCAGGGCCAGGATAGATGTAAAAATGCATCCGGTATCGCAGAGCCTGGATGCAGTAGTTGTAGTAGGGTATGGAACCCAGAAAAAGTCGGAAGTGATTGGGTCTGTTTCTCAGGTAGGCGCCCGGGAAATCAACGACAGAACTACCCCCCAGCTGCAACAGGCACTTACAGGGCAGATGCCGGGCGTAACCGTTATTCAGCGTTCCGGTTTGCCGGGAGCGCCGGGCGGAAGCATCCAGATACGTGGAGTAGGTTCGTTCGGAGCAGGGGCAGCACCCCTGATTCTGGTAGACGGCATACCGGTGAACTCGATGAATGATATCGACCCGAATGATGTCGAGAACGTGTCTGTCCTGAAAGATGCATCATCTGCAGCCATATATGGATCGAGGGCAGCAAACGGTGTTATTCTCATTACTACTAAAACTGGGAAAAGCGAAAAGCTTAGTATTACTTATAACGCTTATGCAGGCATTCAGCGGCCTACCAACTTTCCAAAGTTTGTTAATTCCTGGGAATATGCCACCCTGATGAATGAAGCTACCGGCGGTGGCGCAGGTGGTTATTTGGATGAAGAGATCCGGAAGTTTAAGGATGGCAGCGACCCGGATAATTACCCGAACATCAATTACATCGACGAAATTTTTAACGATAACTCGCTGCAGACCGGCCATAATTTTACTGTTGCTAAAAAGAACGCAGGTTCAGAGTATTTACTGTCGATGGGCTATATGTACCAGAATGGTATTATCCCGGAAAACAATTTTAACCGGTACAACCTGCGCCTGAACCTGACGTCTGAACTTTCTTCTGCCTTAAAGCTTACAACCAGGCTCTCCAGCATACATGTAGTCGACCACCAGCCAAACAGCCCGGCCTCCGTATCGGCAGGCGAGAAAGGAACTCTGGGAATTATCGGTCAGGCGGTGCGGTTCCCGGCCATTTACCCGGCCAAACTAAGCAACGGAGATTATGGACTGGGGGCAGTGGGCAATGGTACGCCCATTTCGCTGCTTGAAAGCGACGGCTTCTATCAAAACAAAACAACCGACCTGAACGGTAATATGAGGCTGGACTGGGAGGTAGTGAAAGGACTGAAGCTTTCTGCAATTGCCGGCTACACACAAATGAACGGAAGGGAAGATAGTTTCCTGGCAACGCAACGGCTTAATGCCAATGTCTTTTTGGGCCCTTCTACCTTACATGTAGAGAACGCACATGCTACCTACAAAACGCTGCAGCAGTTAGCGGAATACACCCGCGACGTTGGCAAACATACTGTCAGCCTGCTGGCAGGGCATTCTTACGAAGCTTATTTTAACGAGAACACAAGTGCATCCAGAATCGATTTTCCGAGCAACGTCATTACAGTACTGGATGCAGGCGCTGTGGACGGGCTGACCAACGGAGGCAGTGCCGGCGAATCGGCCCTTGACTCTTACTTTGGCAGGGTTAAATACAACTACGCCAATAAATATTTAGCAGAAGGCACCATGCGTTACGATGGCTCTTCCCGCTTCCCCAAACACCGCAAATACGCCTTTTTCCCGTCGGTGGCAGTTGGCTGGCGGATTCTGGAAGAGAAGTTTCTGCAGAACAGGCTTGATTTCCTGAACGAGCTAAAGCTGAAGGCGTCTTATGGCGTACTGGGTAACCAGAATATTGGCAACTACCCGTACCAGGAGGTATTCAGCACCAACTAGAATTATGGCTTTGGCAACAGTGTAAATACAGGTGTTGCCAACACAACACTTGTAGACCCCAACATCCACTGGGAGTCTACCAGAACATATGATGTAGGTCTGGATGCCGGGCTTTGGAACGGGAAGTTGGGCTTTAGCGCCACCTACTATAACCGCTACACCTACGATATCCTGGTTTCGCCAAACGCCAGTGTTTCTAACGTGTTGGGGTTTGGCATAGGCAGAACAAACTCCGGTTCGCTGGAAAACAGAGGGTGGGAATTTACACTTGATCACCGGAACAGTATCGGCAGTTTCAACTATTTTATGGCAGCCAATTTTTCTATCGTCAACAATGAAGTGCTGGATCTTGGCATAGCCAATATCGTTCAGCCAAATGGCATGGTAGGCAACGGTTCTAACCTGTTTGTTGGTTATCCTATCGGGCCTTACTATGGCTATATTTCAGACGGCCTGTACGTGGATGCGGCAGATGTGGATAACTATACCAAAACCAGTAATCAGTCTGCCATTAATCCTTCTCCCAAGCCGGGAGATGTGAAATACAAAGACATAAGCGGACCGGACGGTGTACCCGATGGTGTGGTTAACGCGGCTTATGATCGCACTATCATTGGCAGCACTATTCCTAAATACTCTTATGGCTTATCACTGGGCGGAAGCTTCAGGGACTTCAGTATAAACGCACTGGTGCAGGCGGTGTCGGGTGTGCAGGGCCGCCTTACCAACCATGCCGGACATGCTTTCTTTACAAACGATGGTAATGTGCAGCGCTGGCAGATGGAGGAAAGATGGACAGAAGCAAACCCGAATCCTGATGCAAAATATCCCCGGTTCGAGCTGGTGCCTAACAGTGGCACCCCCAATACCGTGCTGTCAGATTACTGGGTATTAGATGCATCGTACATTAAACTAAGGAACATACAGTTAAGTTATGCGCTGTCTGCTGCTGCAGTTAAACGAGTAGGACTGGCCAACCTGCGTTTTAACCTTAGTGCTGAGAACCTGCTTACCCTTAGTAACTACAGGGAGGGTTGGGATCCTGAAATCAATGCCGGGTTCATCAACTACTATCCGATCATGGCTAATTATACTTTTGGCGTTACTGCTGGTTTTTAAATGAATATGTGTATGGAAAAGATATATAAAAATCGTTTTGGCAAAGTACCGGCGTTGTTCCTGCTGCTGCTGTTTGTGTCCGTTTCCTGTGAAAAGGAGTTAGATAAAAGTCCTCTGTCCAGTTTCTCCAATACTACCTTCTGGACATCTGAGCAGAATACGCTGTTAGCGCTGACGGGTGTGTACAGGGGAAACCACCGGTATAATGGCGGAGATGTAAATCCGACTGACTGGTGGTCTTATTCCGGATTGCTTTTTCCGGAAATGGCAACCGATAATGCCTATGACAGAAGAGGCGACAGCTCACCCTTGAACAGGCTGACAAACGGTACGCTGGTAAATAACAACGGATTGCTGCAGCATTACTGGAGCAACAGCTATTCCAAAATTGCCCGGTGTAACTACTTTATGGAAAATGTTGTAAAAGCCCCGGTTTCTCAGGAAAAGCTTAAGCGTATGGTGGCTGAAGCTCGCTTTCTACGGGCTGCAGAATATTTTTACCTGTCCCAACACTTCGGCGCGGTACCGCTTGTAACCAAAGTGCTGACCGTAGATGAGGCCAACACCATAACAAAAACGTCGAAACAAGCGGTAGTCGAGTTTATTATCAGTGAATTTGCTGCTGCTGCTGCCGACCTGCCCCGTCATAAGGACATTCCTTCCGCTGAGTTTGGAAGAGCTTCTAAACAGGCTGCCCTTGCTTTTCAGGGAAGATCGGAACTGGCAGCCGGTAAATTTGCTGATGCGGCAAAGACCTACAAAGCCATCATCGATTTTAACGACAATATCATAGACCCCAACTACGAAAGCCTCTTCAACGGTTCAAATGAAACCAGCAACGAGATAATCTTCAGCAGTGTGTTTGTGGAGAACCTGCTGGGCAACGCCCTGAGGCAAAAAACACATATGGCGGTGGCAGGAGGCTGGGTGTTCTTCTGCCCACTGGGCAATCTGGTGGAATCGTATGAGTTTACCGATGGCACCCCATTCTCCTTTTCAGATCCCAGGTATGACCACACCGATATCAGGAAGAACAGGGACCCGAGGCTTGGCTACACGATATTTGTAAATGGTGCTACGTTCGGTGGTTTAAAATATGTGAGCCACCCGGATTCAACTACGTCTGCTGACCAGGTAACAAATGCAAAAGCTGCTACTCGCACAGGATATGCGCTGCGAAAGTATATGGTGGAGTCTTATGCCGGTGACCCGCAGCGGGTCGGCAATGATATTCCCGTTATCAGGTACGCAGAGGTGCTGCTGAGCTACCTGGAAGCAAAGCTGGAAGCTGGAGATGCCATAGACCAGGGCTTGCTGGACGCTACCGTGAATAAAGTAAGAGGTAGGGCCTCGGTAAACATGCCACCGGTAACAACTACCGATCCGGCAGCACTACGCATTATACTGCGCCGGGAGCGCAGAAATGAGCTCGCCTGCGAAGGCATCCGTTACTGGGACTTGCTACGCTGGGGTATAGCAGGAACAGTGCTGCAAGGCAGGTTTTTTGGAGCCCCTTTCCCAACAGCTAAAACCCTACGAAAGGATGGCGCATTTGCAGATCCGGAAAAACGCTGGTTTGTGACCAAAAAAGCATTCAGGGTGGGGCAGGATGAAACCTGGCCTGTTCCGTTGGGTGAGGTGAATATCAATCCGAATCTTCAATAGTACATCCGGCACCTGTAACAGATGCTGCCATAAAAGGAAAGCGGCTGCCGGATTCCGGTAGCCGCTTTCCTTTTATAGCAGGGTAGTCTCTTGCGCAGGCAAAGGTGGCTGTATCGGGTTGCCGGAATCTTCTGTAAAAACATGCAAACATTAGAGGCGCATAACAGGAGTACCTCTTTTTATTGTTCGGTTTGCTACTATTTGTTAGCCTTTTTGCTGCAATACACAATTGTTACAGCATAAACTAAAATAGTTATAAGCCTCCTGCGCCTGGATACTTAATATTGTTTTACTGCTGGTCCTGAAGGTTCAGCAGCTTATACCTGTGGTAGCAGAAACATGGCTGCCGGGTAAGCCGGCATTTTTAAGGCTGATAGGCCGCGCATAATTTTTTAATATATACTTATGAAAAAAGGAATACTTTTCGGTTTGTTAGTGCTGTTTGCCGGGCTTGTTGCATTCAAGCCCGACGACCAGGTAAATTTAAAAGGTTTTAAACTTTTAAGGCTGAGCGAAGTGGAGGCAGGCGGCTGGCTCCGGAACCTGGTGGAACGGGACATGACCCAGGGTTACCTGTCTGCTATTGACAAGATGCAGCCTACCATGAAGCACAAGGTATTCGGGCCGGATAAGGTGACCAACTTCGATATCGACAAAAAAGGAGATTACACGATACGGAAAACAACCTGGTGGTGGGGCGAACACGAAGGCTACTTTGCCGACCTGGTGGTGCGGAGTGCTTTCATAACCGGCAATCCGAAACTGATCCAGAAAGCAGATTCCATTGTGAACTATGTGCTGCAGCACCAGGAGGAAGACGGTTACATTGGTATCTACAAAAAAAGCCATCGCCTGAGTATGCTCAAAGGCGAAAACGGGGAGCTCTGGACGCAAAGCCGCATCCTGAATGCCCTTATTTCCTACTATGAGTTCACGGGGAAAAAAGAGGTGTTGGATGCCGTAGAAAAAGCGGCAAAGCTGACCATGTCGCACTATGGCCCGGGTAAATCCTACTTCCAGATTCCCGGAAACAACGGGGGCGGAACAGCACATGGCCTCATGTTTATCGAAACCATGGAAATGCTGCACACGCTTACCGGCGATAAAGCCTATGCCGACTTCGCCTTCTGGCTCTACAACGACTATTCCACCAGCAAAATTACCAACAACCGTGATAACCAGCTGGAGAAACTGCTCGACCGTGACCTGCTTTTCGAAGAACATGGTGCCCACATTGTAGAGCACATGCGGGCGGTGCTCTGGTTGTCGACCCAGACAAACGATCCACGCTATAAGACCGCCTTCGACAACATTTTTTACAAGCTGAACGGGTCTACGGTGCCAAGCGGTGCCCTGGTGAGTGACGAACTGGTGAAGAAACGCCCGGGCGACCCGAACAATTACTATGAGTTCTGTACCATGACCGAACGGGTGATCAGTACCTTCTCCGGTATGCAGAAATCGGGCAGGGCCGACCTGGCCGATGAAATCGAGGATATTGTGTTTAATGCAGCACAGGGCGCACGCTTTGCCGATATGTCCAGCACCTCGTATCTCTCTACCGACAACAAGCTGGAGGTAAAAGCTTTCCACAACAACCACCGCTACCAGCACTCGGCCAACAACAACCCAGCCTGCTGCAACCTGAACGCCGGCAAACTGTACCCTTACTTTGTGAGCAACCTCTGGATGAAAACCCAGGACGAAAAAGGACTGGTGGCCACAGCCTATGGTCCGTCTAAAGTAACTACTACCGTGAATGGCGCTAAGGTAACAGTAGAGGAAGTAACAAATTACCCTTTCGAAAACCAGGTGACTTTCAAGGTACAGACAGACAGACCTGCCGAGTTTTCCATCATCTGCCGCAAACCGGGTTGGGCCGATAATATGAAGGTGAAGGCAGGTGGCGCCAGCACCAGTACCCGGGACGGCTACTACATCTTCACCAAAAAATGGAAATCAGGGGATAAGGTTACGGTAAGCTTCGAGAGCAGTGTGAAGCCCCTGCGGGCTGTAAACGGCGATACTTACCTGCGCAAGGGGGCGCTGCTGTACGCCCTGCCTATCGAGGAGGTGCGCGACACGGTAAAGACATTCCGCAAAGGCTTCTATCATTTCAACCTGTTTCCGAAAGACAGAGCAGCAGCCGAAAAAATCTTCAGCGATTATAAACTGGTCGTGAACCCAAAAGCCAAAGACAGCGGTCTGAAAGTAATTAAAAACCGCTCTGCCAGCACCAGTTTCCCCTGGGATGTGCCGCACCACTACCTGCTGGCAACCTTTGAGGCCAACGGAGAAGTGAAGACCGAAAAGCTGTACCCGATGGGTTCTACGATTCTCCGGAAGGTTTCTTTCCCCACTAATAACACGGCCGCAGCTAAAAGGCAGTAGCTTTTAAATGCAGCAGCGGTTTGCACTACGGGTGGTATCTGCTGCTGCTTTATTTAACCGAATCGACAAAGTGCAAACCTTTTAGCTTTAGCAGCAGTGTCCCCCTTTGGAGGCTAATCTTGTAGGGAAATTTATCTGTAGCTGCGACCATTGCCTTTGCTCCTAAAAAAGCAAAAAAACTGCTTCAAGTTTAGCGCAGCGTAACTTGGAGCTCTTTATTATGAAAGCTTTCAGCTTTCGTGCCTGCGCATGCCAGCTTTTATAGACACGCAAGTTGAAAACTTGCCGGATGAAAAGCTCCAAGTTACGCTGCGCTAAACTTGAAGCAGTTCTTGCACAGTTAACGAGCTAAGGTAATGGTTGCAAAACAGACAATTTTTCCCTACAAGATTAGCTTCAAAGGGGGACAAAAAAATTCAGTTTTTTAAAACAACGGAAGTATGAAGAGATTACGTTTTCTGAAAAAAGCAGGTGCCGTTGCGGCCTGTATAGGTGGCGCTGTTGCAGCTTCTCTGTTTCATGTGCCGGCGGCACAGGCGCAGGCGAAAACACAGCAAAAGCCAAATATCATCTTCATCATGTCCGACGACCATGCCCTGCAGGCCATCAGCGCCTACAGCCCGGACCTGATTAAAACGCCCAACATCGACCGGATTGCGCAGGAGGGAGCGCTGCTGCGGAATGCTTTTGTGACCAACTCCATCTGCGGACCCAGCAGGGCCGTTATCCTGACCGGCAAGTATTCGCACATCAACGGCTTTACCGACAACCAGGACCGTTTCAACAGCAAACAGCAGACATTCCCGCATCTCCTGAAAGCAAACGGCTACAGCACCGCTATTGTGGGCAAATGGCACCTCAACAGCACTCCCGACGGCTTCGACTACTGGAATATCCTCCCCGGACAAGGCGATTATTACAACCCCCGCTTCATCAACATGGGCCAGGACACCGTGTACAACGGCTATGTAACCGACGTCACCACCGACCTGGCATTAAGCTGGATAGATGCGCACAAGCAGAAGCCCTTTATGCTGATGCTGCACCAGAAGGCTCCGCACCGCAACCAGATGCCGCCGCTCGAGAACCTGGAGCTCTTCAACGACCGCAAGTTTCCGATGCCCGCCAGCTTCTACGACGATTACAAGGACCGTCCGGCCCTGCAGCGGCAGCAGATCAGTATGCGAAACAACCTGGACATCGACCACGACACCAAAGTGCCCTGCAATGGCTGCACTCCGAAGAAGGGAGAAAAATGGGCGCCCAGGAATTACATGCGGGAAATTAACCGCATGACGCCCCAGCAACGGGAGGTATGGAACAAAGCCTACCGGAAAGAACAGGAGGAATTTGCCAAACTCAAGACCACAGAAGAACGGGTGAAATGGCAGTACCAGCGGTACATGGAAGATTACCTGCGCTGCATCAAGTCCGTGGACGATAACGTGGGCCGGGTGCTGCAATACCTCGAAGCAAATGGCCTGGCCGACAACACCATCATCATCTACACCTCCGACCAGGGCGCTTACCTGGGCGAGCACGGCCTCTACGACAAACGCTTTATGTACGAAGAATCGTTGCGCACGCCCATGATGATTCGCTACCCGGCCGGCATTAAACCGGCACAAAAAGTAAATGAGTACGTGCTGAACCTCGACATCGGTCCCACGCTGCTCGATTTTGCAGGCATCCAGGTACCCGGTGATATGCAGGGCGAATCGATGAAGCAGGTACTGACCGGGCAGCCGGTAAATAACTGGCGCGACAAAATCTACTACCACTACTACGGCAAATCGTTCGGGCTCACGGCCCACTACGGCATCCGGACTTCGCAGTACAAACTCATTCGCTTTTACGACCCCATCAGCACCTGGGAGTTGTATGACCTGGCAAAGGACCCGCAGGAGATGAAGAACCTGTACAACGACCCGAAATACGCAAAGGTAGCAGCAAAACTGAAAGCAGAGCTGGCGGAACTGCAGCAGAAATACAAAGACCCCCAGCCCCTGGCCAATAAATAAGCAGCAGAGGCAATGGTGGCAGGTGCAGAACCTTTTTTTGGGGTATGCTGCACAAATCCGAAAGAGAGGAAATAGAAAAAATCGATTAATCTGAAAGGTATGCTTAGAAGTTTGTTTGTTCTGTTCTTTTGCATGGCATGCTTCCTGAGTGTGTGGGCGCAGCAAACCAAAGACCGGCCCAATATCCTCTGGATTGTGAGTGAAGACAACAGTCCGCTTCTGGGTTGCTATGGTGATAAATTCGCCACCACCCCCAACCTGGACAAACTTGCAAAGGAGGGGGTGCTGTACCGGAATGCTTTCGCGTCGGGGCCGGCCTGTGCCATCTCCCGCACTACCCTCATTACGGGCATGTATGCCACTAGCATGGGCACCGAACAAATGCGCAGCACCTATCCCATTCCGACATTTATTAAATTCTACCCCAAATATTTGCAGGAGGCGGGCTATTATACCACCAACAACGGCAAGGAAGATTATAACATCGCCAAAAAGCCGGGCCTCTGGGACCGTAAGATATGGGACGAATCCAGTAACAAGGCCACCTATAAAAACCGCCAGCCGGGGCAGCCGTTTTTCGCCATATTTAATTTGAGCGTGTCACATGAGAGCAGCATTCACAGGCAGGCTGCCACGCTGAAGCACGACCCGGAGAAAGTGCAGCTTCCGCCTTACCACCCGGCTACACCCGAGATGAAGCACGATTGGGCGCTCTACTACGACAAAGTACAGGCCATGGACCAGCAGGTAGGCAAATTGCTCCGGGAGCTGGAAGAGGCAGGACTGGCGGAGAATACCATCGTGTTCTACTACAGCGACCACGGCGGTGTATTGGCGCGCAGCAAGCGGTTCATGAACGATTCCGGGCTACGCGTGCCGCTGCTCATCCGGTTTCCGAAGAAATATGCCCACCTGGCTCCCGGTAAACCCGGTTCGGAAACCGACCGGGTGGTGTCGTTTATAGATTTTGCGCCAACCATTTTCAGCCTGGCGGGCATCAGGGTTCCCGGCCATATGCAGGGCAAGCCTTTCCTGGGAGAGCAACAGGCCCCGGAAAAGGAATTTGCTTTCTCGTTCCGGGGAAGAATAGACGAGCGCGACGAACTGATTCGCTCTGTCCGGGACAAAAAATACCGCTACGTACGGAATTTCCTTCCGCATAAGCCTTACGGGTTGCGCAACGAATATTTATGGCGGGCGCCTTCCATCGGGTCCTGGGAAAAGAGCTACAAGGCCGGAACTTTAAATGCGATACAAGCAGCGTTCTGGCAGCCAAAGCCCACCGAGGAGTTGTATGACGTAACCGCTGACCCGCACAACATCCACAACCTGGCCGGGGACAAAAAGTACCGCGAAGTGCTGGAAAAAATGCGCAAAGCCACCCACGATATGATGCTCCAAAGCAGGGATGCCGGTTTTATTCCGGAGGCCATGCGGGTGGAAATCTCCAAGACAGGCACCAGTTATGATTACGCGCGAAGCGCAGCTTATCCGCTGGAGAAAATACTCGAAACTGCTGAAATGGCTACCACCCGTGATGCCGGGCACCTGAAACAGCTGACCGAACGGCTGTCAGACAAAAGCCCCATCGTGCGGTACTGGAGTGCAAACGGCTGTATTATCCTGGGCAGGCAGGCGCAAGCGGCCAAACCTGAACTGACGAAACTGCTGAACGACCCGGAACCATCGGTCCGTATCGCGGCGGCCGAAGCTTTGTATGGGCTGGGGGAAAAGACGGACGTGCTGCAGGTGCTTACCCAATCCCTTACCAGTGAAAACGACTTTGTGCGCGTGCATGCCTTAACGGTGCTCGAGACAATGGAAAAAGATGCCCAGCCCGCCTTGCCTGCCATCAAACAGATTGCAGCGTCTTCTGAAAGCAAAAAGAAAGGCAGCATTGCAGCGCACGATGTGCAGGTGGCCACGCACATTATCACCAGGTTCAGGGAAGGATTTGCCAAACGGTAGCCCCAGAGGTCATTAGTTCGGCTAAGTGTGTAGCGGAAAGGTGAAAAGGAATTGCAAAGCATCAAACAAGTTAAAAATATTCAGAAGTAGCATGATGTATAAACCACTACTGACTTTTCTTATGGCAGTGCTGCTGGTTCTTCCGGCACTGGCCAATGCGCCGCGGACTACCATCGACCTGAACGGGACCTGGGAGTTCGAGCAGACGGTGGCTGCTTTTCCGCCCAAGGAATTTACCCGTAAAATTCCGGTGCCCGGGCTCATTCACCTGGCCACGCCGCGCATCGAGGAATACGACAAATTTTTCAAGCGTCCGGAAAAGGCGGAGTTCAGCGGCACGCGCAACATCCTCAAGCTTGACTACACGCCTAAATACAACTGGTACCGCCGGACGGTAAAAGTAGGCAAGGAGCAGGAGGGCCGCGAGGCGGTGCTTACCATCAAAAAAAGCCAGTACGTTACGCAGGTTTTCGTCAACGGCATCGACCTGGGCACTTACGTGGAGTGCTACACGCCCATCGACGTGGTGCTGACGCGGGCATTGAAATACGGGCAGGAAAACGAAATACTGCTGAAAGTAGCCGACCGCTACTGGCTGCCCAGCCATGCGGCAGGCGGTACCGATAAGGAAAAAGAACACTACCTGCCCGGCATCTGGGACGACGTGTCGCTTTCCTTTACCGACAAAATGTGGGTAAGCCGGGTGCTGGCCCTGCCAAACCTGAAGGAGAAAAAGGTAACGGTAAAGGCTAAAATCTGGAACCTGAATATCTTTCAGACACCCAAAGACCCCAAAGGCGACCGCGTGCAGTACGAGGTAAAGGTGTATGAAAAGAAAAGCCGCAAACAGGTAGCTAGTGCGCAGGGTGCCTCGCATATTCTGCGCGACCAGCTGGGCGAGATAAGCGTGGAGATGCCGCTGCCGGACCCGCACGCCTGGTCGCCCGATGACCCCTTCCTGTACACCGCCGAAGTTACGGTGAAGCACAGCGGTAAGGAGTCGGACAGGGTAGAGCGGGCCTTTGGTATGCGCGACTTTGAGCGCAGGGGCAAGTCCTTCTACCTTAATGGCGAGAAAATTTACCTGCGCGGCTCCAATATTACGCTGCAGCGTTTCTTCGAAGACCCGGACTGCGGCAACCTGGTCTGGGATAAGGAGTGGGTGAAGAAAATGCTGGTGGATATTCCCAAGAGCCTCGACTGGAACAGCATGCGCATCTGCGTTAGCATTGCCCCGGACTTCTGGTATGACTATGCCGATGAGTATGGACTTTTGTTCCAGAACGAATGGCTCTACTGGCAACACCACGGCTGGGACGACCAGATACGAAAAGAGTACACCGACTGGGTCTGGGCCGACGGCTCGCACCCCAGCATCGCCATCTGGGATGGCCTGAACGAGAACACGCACCAGTATATGGGCAATGTGCTGATACCCGAACTGAAGCAGCTGGACCCCACCCGTTTCTGGGATGCCGGCTACATGACTGCCTCGCAGCTGACTGATGACGAAATGGACGAGCCGCACGTGTACCTGGGCAGGCCCAACGACAAAGAAATAAAAGACACGCCTTACCCGCTGGGCAACCTGCACTACAAACCCAACATTGTGCAGGAACTGGAGAAGTCAGCGTCTGCGCAGCTGGTAAACGAATACAGCTGGATATGGCTCTGGCGCGACGGCACCCCCAGCAAACTTACCATCCCGGTGTACAACCACTACATGGGCAGCAACAGCACCGTGGAGCAGCGCAGGGCGTTTCAGGCCTACTGGCTGCAGTGCGAAACGGAACTGCTGCGCAGCAACAAAGAGGTGGCCGGACTGCTGGCTTTCTGCTACCTCACCAACAACTATGGCTATACCGGCGACTGGTTTATCGGCGATATCAAAGAACTTACGCCGTCGCCGGCCCTTTACTGGCTCAAACACTGCTTCGCCCCGACTACCGTCTTTCTCAACCTCACCGACGAGCGTTATGCCAAAGGACAGCCCGCGCACACGCCGGGCGAAAAGCTGAACTTTACCCTGATGGCGGTGAACGACGTGGCACAACAGAAAGCCGGTAAAGTGACCGTCAGGCTGCTCAATTCAAAAGGGGTAGCGGTATTTAAGGACACTGTACCTGTCACCATTGCCGCCTCTGACCGCACTGAAATTCCTTACACCATTAAGCTGCCCAAAGCGGCGGACGGTTACCTGCTCGAGACTTCCTTCACCGAAAACGGCAGGCAGGACAAGCTGCTCAGCCGCCGCTACCTCAAAGTAGGCAAACAGGACCAGTACAAATTTTACGAAACGCCGCTGCCCGAAAACTTTACCGGTGTCAGCGCCCGGAAATAAACAGCATTTAAAGTAAACTGTAATGGAAGTAGTAACACCGGTAACAATATTTCAGAACGCGCTATTAAGCGGTGCAGAAGTAGTAAGAAGTGTAAAATTATTATCCCAGCTAAAGGGAGTATTTGAAGATGAAGCTGCTTTTGAAAAGATGGACGGCGACCAGGTAGTCTACGAAGTGGATGCCTGGCTTCCGGTAGCAGAAGGCACGGAAGGCGGGCTGTTTTTTGGCCTGACGCACCTGTACCCCGGTACGGTAGGAGACGAATACTTCATGACCCGCGGCCATGTGCATGCGGTAGAGAACAGGGCGGAATACTACTGGGGCCTGGAGGGCGAAGGCCTGCTGCTGCTCATGGATAGTAACCGCCACACGCGTGCCGAGCGTATGTTCCCCGGCAGCCTGCACTACATCCCCGGCTACACCGCACACCGGGTAGTGAACACCGGCGACAGCGTGCTGCGTTTTGGCGCCTGCTGGCCTTCCGACGCAGGCCACAATTATGAAGTGATTGATAAAAACGGCTTTTCCAGGAGAGTGAAGAGCAGTGATAACGAGCCGGTGCTCCTGTAGGCTATGCATTGCATTGGCATAGACCTCGGCGGCACCCGCATCAAAATCGGGCTGACAGCAGGCGAAGAGCTGCTGGATACACGGGTGATTGCGGCGCAATCCATCAAAGGACTCGAACCGCACCTGCCCCTGATAGACGAAGCAATAGCAGACCTGGTGCAGCAGCATGACGTGCGGGCGCTGGAAGGGGTGGCCATGGCTTTTCCGGGCATTGTAAACCCTTATGCGGGAAAGGTGCTGTCTACGAACCAGAAATACGACGACGCTGCGCAGCTGAACCTGGCGGCGTACTACCGCGAAAGGTGGAGCGCCGATTTCTTTATCGACAACGACGCCCGCATGGCCAGTGTAGGCGAATGGAAATACGGAGCAGGCAGAGCATACGACGACCTGGTGATGGTGACCATCGGCACGGGTATCGGCACATCGGTTATCATGAACGGGCAGCTGATGCGCAGCAAGCATTTCCAGGCCGGTTGTTTGGGGGGGCACTTTGTGGTGAACTACAAGGGCCGCCAGTGCACCTGCGGCAACATCGGGTGTGCCGAAGCCGAAGCCGCTACCTGGAACCTGGCCGCACGCGCAGCCGA
This sequence comes from Botryobacter ruber, assembly GCF_003347595.2. GTDB lineage: Bacteria > Bacteroidota > Bacteroidia > Cytophagales > Hymenobacteraceae > Pontibacter > Pontibacter ruber_A. The sequence continues at coordinate 181,917 of NZ_QCZK02000035.1, forward strand.
ACATGCCAATTACTCCGACAGCCTGCTGCAGGGCCAGCGCATCGACTACCAGGCCCTGTTCCAGGCCTCAGCCAACGGCGACCTGGTGGCCACGGAGCTGAAGGAGGAGAGCCTCGATATCTGGGCGGCCGCCATCATCACCTACATCCACGCCTACGACCCGGAAGTGATTATCCTGGGCGGCGGCATCCTGAACAGCGCCCGTGAAATTCTGCCTTACCTGCAGGAAAAGGTGCACCAGTACGCCTGGACGCCTTGGGGCAAGGTAGGCTTTAAGGTAACCGAGCTGCAGGATGCCGCAGGTATTATGGGGGCTGTTTACAGTTACAGGAACAAAATTTAACAGGAGCTTACGAAGATGAACAATCCGAATAAATATCTTAAAAACCGCTTACCTAATTACGACAAGTACCCTTATGTGGAAGTACCCGAAAAAGCAGCACAGGCGGTAGCAGGTTGGGACAAGGTGCTGAAGGTGCTGCAGGAACAACTGCCGGCGCGTAACAAAGAAGCCTTTGTGTTGGCTGTTGATTATTATCCGGGTGTGCACGAGCAGGAACTGCTGGAGCAGCTGCTGCAGCCACTCTGCGCCGACACGTACTTCAGCACCAGTGACCTGTTCAAACCGGAACAGGAGATAGAGCAACTGACCTGTAACGACGTAACCGACGACGCTGTTTTTGGGTACATGACGCGCCTGAACCTCATCGATTTTTTTGATGCAGACGCACTGGCAGCAGCAAAGCAAGAGCTGCACCAGGCGAAGGGACTGACAATCGTCTACGGCTACGGCGCAGCTTTGCTGGCCACCGCTCCTGACCTGCTTATTTACGCCGACATGCCCCGCTGGGAACTGCAGTTGCGCTACCGCCGCCAGGAAATTTCGAACCTGGGCCTGCAGAACAAAGGCGAGAAGGCATCGCTGCAATACAAGCGCGGCTTCTTTGTTGACTGGCGTGTTGCCGACCGGCATAAAAAAGAACTGCTCACCAGGCTGGATTATGTACTCGACACTACCATCCCGCTGGAGCCAAACCTGGTGGCGGGCGAGGCGTATCGGTATGCCTTGGAAAAAACCGTCAGCCGTCCGTTCCGGGTAGTGCCGTTCTACGACCCGGGCCCCTGGGGCGGACAGTGGATGAAGGAGGTTTGTGACCTGGACCGGGAGGAAGTAAACTTTGCCTGGTGCTTCGACTGCGTGCCCGAAGAAAACAGCCTGCTCCTGAAGTTCGGCGAAGTGCTCTTCGAAACGCCTGCCATCAACCTGGTCTTTTACCAATCCAGACAGCTGCTGGGGGAGCCGGTGCAGGCCCGCTTCGGCGACGAATTCCCCATCCGCTTCGACTTCCTCGACACCATGGAAGGGGGCAACCTGAGTCTGCAGGTGCACCCGACCACCGAATACATCCGCGAGAAATTCGGCATGCACTACACCCAGGATGAAAGCTATTACATGCTCGATACTGGTAAAGATGCCTTTGTATACCTGGGCCTGAAGGATGGAGCAGCGCCTGAAACCGTCCTGGAAAAACTGCAGGCAGCACAGGAGGATGGCAGGCACTTCGATGCTGAGGAGTATGTAGCGAAGCTACCGGTAAAGAAGCACGACCATGTGCTCATACCAGCTGGTACCATCCACTGTTCAGGCGCCAACAGCATGGTGCTCGAAATAAGCGCCACCCCCTACATCTTCACCTTCAAGCTCTGGGACTGGGGCCGCCTGGGGCTGGACGGCAAGCCGCGGCCTATCAATATCGAACATGGCAAAAAGGTAATCGACTGGAGCCGCAACGAAACATTTGCCAGGCAGCAGCTCCTCAACCAGGTAGAAAAAATAGCGGAAGGGAACGGGTGGCTGGAAGAGCGGACAGGTCTGCACGAACGGGAGTTTATCGAAACGCGCCGCCACTGGTTTTACAAGCCGGTGCTGCACCAGACAAACGGAAGCGTAAACGTGCTCAACCTGGTAGAAGGCCGTGAAGCCATTGTGGAGAGTCCTGTAGGCGCCTTCGAGCCATTCGTGGTCCATTACGCCGAAACCTTTATTGTGCCCGCTTCGGTGGGCTGTTATACCATTCGTCCCTACGGCGAAAGCAAAGGGCAGCCCATTGGTACCATCAAAGCTTATGTAAGACATTAAACCGGAAAAGATATGTTTGAAACGAAATTTATTCCCGCTGAAAAACCGGACGTGAAATTTGTAGAAAGGCCCTGGGGCTCTTTTAAGCAATACGCCAACAACGAAGACTGCACCGTCAGCCTGATGACGGCACTGCCCGGCCAGCGCCTGAGCCTGCAGTCGCACACCGGCCGCGCCGAACTCTGGATTGTGCTGGACGACGGGGCGCTCGTGCAGGTTGGCGACAAGCTCATGGAATGCAAAGCAGGCGACGAAATCTGGATACCGGCCAATGAAAAACACCGGTTAAGCTGTCCGGGAGAGGTGCCGGTGCGGGTATTGGAAGTGGCCTTCGGGAATTGGCAACAGGATGATATAGAGCGCTATGATGACGACTATCAGAGAGATTAAAAAATCGGGGCGTCTGAAAATGGGACTGTCTGCTTCCCCTTTTCTTATTGCGCTGGCGCCTGCGCTTGGTGGCTTTCTGTTCGGGTACGATACGGCGGTTATCTCCGGTACCATCGAGCAGGTCCGGAACAAGTTTGCCCTTACACCGGTCTACGAAGGCTGGTTTGTGAGCAGCGGCCTGCTGGGCTGTATTATGGGGGTGCTGCTGGCCGGCTTCCTGAGCAATACATTGGGCAGAAAGAATGTGCTGGTGCTGGCCGGCATCACGTTCCTGTTTTCAGCCATCGGTTGTGCCTTTGCAGAGAGTAAAGAAATACTGGTGCTCGGCAGAATGATTGGGGGCATAGGAGTAGGGATAGCTTCTGTTGTGGCGCCCATGTACATTTCGGAATTTGCGCCGGCAGCAAAGCGGGGGATGCTGGTGGCCCTGTACCAGCTGGCAATTACGCTGGGCATCTTTATGGCCTACCTGGTTAATGCGGGCATTGCAGCATCGGCAGAAGCAAATGCAGAAGCCACCGGCTGGCAGGAAGTGTTGTTTTCACGGGAAACCTGGCGCGGCATGTTCCTGATGATGGCAGTTCCCACGGTTCTGTTCATTGTTATCCTGGCTTTTATCCCCGAGAGCATACGCTACCTGCTCAAGGTTGGCAAAACCATCGAGGCACGCAACATCCTGTTCCGTACCCGGAGCAAGGCATCGGCCGAGCAGGAGTGGGAGGCGCTGCATGCTTACCAGGGGACCGGCGCAGCAGCACCAACAGCCGGTTTCTGGAAGCGCATGCGTTTCCCGCTGCTCGTTGGTATCCTGCTGGCTTTGTTTCAGCAGTTCAGCGGCATCAACGCCATCATTTACTACGGCCCCGAAATTTTCAGAAAAGCAGGTGTGGCTTCCGACAATGCCTTGTTCTTCCAGAGCATTGTTGGCGGCGTAAACGTGCTGTTTACATTTGTAGCTATCCGGAAAGCAGATAAAGCAGGCAGGAGGCCTTTGCTGCTCTGGGGCTTAACCGGCCTGGTTGTCAGCTTATTCCTGATTGGGTGGATATTTAATGCTGCTGCTGTGCCCGGGTATGTTCTCCTGTGCTGTATGCTGGCTTTTATTGCCTGCTTTGCCTTGTCGTTAGGGCCTGTTACCTGGATACTTATCAACGAGATATTTCCTTCGGCATACCGGGTGCAGGGCGTCACCATCTGCACACTGGCCGTGTGGCTGGCAGTAGGATTGCTGGGGCAGTTCTTCCCGATGATGCTCGAAACTTTCGGCACCGCCAACACCTTCTGGATCTTTGCCGGCAGTTGCCTGCTGCACCTGCTCTTCAGCTACAAATACATTCCCGAAACCAAAGGGAAACAGCTCGAAGAGATAGAGCATATTATGGTGAGCCATTAGGGGGAGTGCAGTTATGTTTTAAGTGGGTAATCTGGAGGAGGGATCGGTGCAGTGGATCTGATGCTACTTCGCAGGGCAAATCCGTTTTCGTAGGGACAGATCGCGACCCAATGCCGTCAACTTAAGAAGAATTTGTCATCTCGAATGCAATGAGAGATCTGGTATTTTGTTTTATTCTGTTTATACACCAGATTTCTCCCGGTGGTCGAAATGACAATCTACTTATCAAGATACTTAAGTTGACGGCATTGGGTCGCGACCTGTCCCTACCATTATCGACGTCTTGCCAACACAAAGGGGCAGATTATTTAATATCATTACCTTCTATTACAGGAAAAAGAGCTTTAAAGGCAGTTTCTGAACAATACAAAATTTATGACCTTAACCTCTACTAAATTATATCTGGTGAAGAGATTAGTATTAATATCCATAGTTTTTCTGCTTAGCCTCACCTGGCTGCAGCAGAATGCCCGGGCGCAAAAGCCTGCCAAAGACGCTCCCAATTTTGTGCTGATAATCGGTGACGACATCGGCGCCGACGACATTGCCTGCTATGGGAACAAAGAAGTAAAAACACCCAACATCGACCGTCTGGCGAAAGAAGGATTGCGCTTTACGAATGCCTACGTAGCCACCAGTTCCTGTACCCCAAGCCGTGCCAGCATTATCTCGGGGCGGTACCCGCACAATACCGGCGCGGCAGAACTGCATACCGTCATGCCAAACGAAATTGCCCTATTCCCGGAGCTGCTGCAGCAGGCCGGGTACTACACCGCGCAGGCCGGAAAATGGCACCTGGGCGAACCTCCGAAGCGGGCTTTTCATAAGCTGCACCTCAACCAGAAGCAGAACGGCAACGGCGGCGAAGACATGTGGGTGACCACACTGCAGGAAAGACCCAAGGACAAGCCCTTCTTCCTGTGGCTTGCCGCTGACGATGCACACCGTCCCTGGGGCGAGAACCCTTTCAGCGGCACCCATACCCCGGACCAGGTAACACCGCCACCCTACATGGCCAACGCCGCACCTACCCGTGCAGACATGGCCAAATTTTACGACGAAGTAACCCGTTTCGACCATTTTATCGGAAAGGTAGAAGAGGAGCTGAAAAAGCAGGGCGTGCTGGACAATACCATCATCCTGGTGATGGGCGATAACGGGCGTCCTTTTCCGAGGGCCAAAACGCGGGTATACGACAGTGGCATGCGCACCCCTTTTGTGATAAAGTGGAACAAAGGCATCACGAAGAAAGGCGCCGTGAGCGAAAGCCTGGTGAGCGCCATCGACATTGCGCCTACCTTTTTAGAACTGGCCGGTGTAAAGAGCGGCCCCAATTTTCAGGGGAAAAGCTTTTCGGTTTTGCTCAAGAACCCTTCGCAGCCTTTCCGGAACTATGTGTTTTCCGAGCACAACTGGCACGACCTGGAGGCCATGGAGCGGATGGTGCGGACCAAAGATTTCCTGTATGTGCTGAACCTGCGCCCGCACTTGGCTAATTCAGACCCGGGCACGAGCACCACGCCGGCGCTCAAGGACCTGCAGAACCTGCGCGATGCCGGTAAACTAACAGCCGCCCAGGCCGATATTTTCCTGGCGCCCAGGCCGCAGGAAGAGCTGTTTGATCATCGTAAGGACCCCCTGCAGTTGAACAACGTGGCCGGTCAGCCTGCTTACGCCAAAAAACTGGAAGAGCTCCGGAAAGTGATGCAGCAATGGCAAACCGAAACCGCCGATACCGACCCCGGCAACCTGACCAAAGACTGGTACGACCGCGAAACCGGAAAGGCACTGGAAACAAAAGGCGTCCGCGGCAACATGCCCGGCGGGGAGAAAGCGATAAGCGTAACTGCGGGTGGACCTTTCTGATAACATAACATGAACCGTAAAACATTTCTGCAACTGACGGGTGCGGCGCTGACGCTTTCTGCTTGTGCTCCTTCAGGTTTAACCTCAACTTCTGCTGCAACTGCTAAAAAGCGGTCGCTGCGGGTGGTGCACTTAACCGATGTGCACCTGCAGCCCGGCGGCCCCTCCGCCAAAGGCTTTGAAAGAGCGCTGCATGCTGCCCAGTCACTCAACCCGAAACCGGACCTCATCCTGAACGGGGGCGATTCCATCTTCGATTCCCTGAACAAAGACAAGGCGAAAACCAGGGAGCAGTGGGACCTGTGGCACCGCGTGCTTAAAAGCGAAAACAGCCTGCCGGTGGTCAGCTGCATCGGCAACCACGACGTGTGGGGGTGGGGGAGGAAGAAAGATAAAGCCGTCACCGAGGACAAACGCTACGGGAAGCAGTGGGCGGTGGAGTCGTTCGGGCTGGACAACAGGTTCTACAGCTTCGACAAAGGCGGCTGGCATTTTGTGGTGCTGGACAGCACCCATCATACCGACCAGTTCAATTACATGGCCAAACTGGACGAGCAGCAGTTCGACTGGCTCCAGAACGATTTGCAAAACGTGCCGTCGCAGACGCCCGTGCTGGTGCTCTCGCACATTCCGCTGCTCACCTTCAGCAGCCAGTTCTTTAACGGCCTAAAAAAGGATGAGCCTGCTAAATTAGAGTGGGAGCGCAGGGCACTGATGCACCAGGATGCCTGGGAGATAAAGAACCTGTTTAACGAGCACAAAAACGTAAAGCTATGCCTGGCAGGCCACCTGCACATGCAGGAGGAGCTGAACTTCCTGGGCGTGAAATACCTGGTAAACGGAGCCGTATCGGGCAACTGGTGGAAAGGCGACTTCCATGAATTCAAACCCGCCTTCGCTGTTCTGGACCTCTTCGCCGACGGCTCTTCCTCGCATGAATGGATTGCCTATTGAGTGGAAGTAGCTGGGATAGGTGTAACTCCAGAACTTAAAAATGAAGAGCAGTGGCTCTGGAGGCAGGTGCAGAAGACTAAAAGTGTTTCTGCTCCTGCCTCCAGAGCCACTGCTCCTTGTTTAGGTATCGTACTGGTGCAGGACCTGGTGCTGGTAAAGCAGCAGCTCCTTATCCTCCTGCCTGGGGCGTATGCGGAGGCCTCTTAAGTGCTTCAGCATACGCCGGAGTTTACTTCTCCAGGTGTTGGCATTCATCGGGAAGTTGCTCTAAAAGTTGATGTTACGTGCAACCGGATCCTGGTACTTTGTCTGCAGGCTGTGCAGCTGCTCTTTCAGTTGTTTGATTTTGGCAGCATAGGCCGGGTTGTTGTACTCGCTCTTCAGTTCCTGCGGGTCTTTTTTCAGGTCGAAAAACTCCCACTCGTTCAATACATAGTAGTAAATGAGTTTGTGCTGATCGGTGCGGATGCCGAAGTGCTGCGGAACCCGGTGCGGCTTAGGGTATTCGGAGTAGTGGTAGTACACCTCCTGGCGCCAGTCTTTGGGCGTCTGGCCTTTGAGCAGGGGCACCAGGCTCCGGCCCTGCATTTCGTGGGGAACAGGTACGCCGGCGGCTTCCAGGAACGTTTCGGCCAGGTCGAGGTTCAGTACCATTTCTTTGTTCTCGGAGCCAGGTTTGGTTACGCCCGGCCAGCGTACGATCAGTGGGGTGTGCAGCGATTCTTCGTACATCCAGCGCTTGTCGAACCAGCCGTGCTCGCCCAGGTAAAAGCCCTGGTCGGAGCTGTAAACCACGATGGTGTTTTCCTCCAGCCCTTCCTGCTTCAGGTAATCCAGTACCTTGCCCACACTTTCGTCAACAGATGCTACCGTCCGGAGGTAGTCCTGCAGGTAGCGCTGGTATTTCCAGCGTACCAGGTCTTTGCCGGTTGGTTTGCTGGCCAGGAACTTTGCATTCTCTTCCTGGTAAGCCATGTAAAAAGGCTGCCACTGCTCCGGGAGCATGCGCCCGTAGGGGCTGTTCGGGTTGCCTGGTGCTTTGGCGGCATGTTTTGGCTCAAACAACTTGTTGTCTGACATGAGTCGCATATGCTTTCCGATCTCCATTTCCTGGTTGCGGGCGCCGCTGGCGCGGTTGGCGTAATCGTCGAAGAGCGTGGCAGGCTCGGGGAATTTCTTGTCTTTATACAGGGTGAGGTGTTCCGGAGCCGGAAGCCATTCGCGGTGTGGGGCCTTGTGCTGGAACATCATCAGGAAAGGTTTGCTTTTGTCACGCTTTTTATCCAGCCAGTTCAGTGTTTCGTTGGTAATAACATCGGTTACATACCCCTGCTCCCGTTTACGTCCGTTGGCTGTCAGGAAATCGGGGTTGTAGTAATCGCCCTGGCCAGGCAGGATTTTCCAGAAATCAAACCCGGTTGGGTCGGAGTGCAGGTGCCATTTGCCAACAATGGCAGTCTGGTAGCCTGCCTGCTGCAGCAGTTTCGGAAAGGTGGTCTGGGAACCGTCAAAAACTTCCCCTGGCTGGTTGGTAGCCAGGCCGTTCAGGTGGCTGTACTTGCCTGTGAGCAGCACGGCACGGCTGGGACCGCAGATGGAGTTGGTTACCATGGCATGCCGGAACAACATGCCATCCTTAGCCAGCCGGTCGATGTTCGGGGTTTTGGTGAGGTCGGAGCCATAGGCGCTGATGGCCCGGAGGGCATGGTCGTCGGTGAAAATGACGAGGATGTTCGGCTGTTTACCGGCTGTTGCAGGGGAGCCCGTTCTCTTTTGTGCGGCGCAGTGTAAACCGGACAGCGCCAGGAAAAGTACAAGAAAGCTTGTTAAGGTTTTGTTCATAAAAGGGTATAGTTAAGTTCGGTTGGCAGGCAAGTGGCTGCTCTAAGTGCCGCAGATCCTGCATGAAATCTATTGATTTTCGGTTCCAGGTTTCTTTATTCAAAATAAAGCCATACCGGGAGCAGCTGCTATCACTTTTGTTGAAATTGCTGTTACGATAGTCGTTTGAATTGGAATTGCCGGGAGGAATATTAATATTGACTTAAAATTTAGTGTAAACCTGCAGCCCTCGCGGTTATTTAAATCCACCTTTTTGTTTTTTAGTCATCATCATTATAACATTTAACTTATGCTTAAGAGAACAGTATTTTTTGTTTTGGGTATTGCCCTGTTTCTGACGGGTATCAGTCTCCTGGCCCGGCAGTTTTTACCGGAAGAAACGGAAGCTGCTATGTATCAAAACCCGTTAAAGGTAAAGTTCGGCGATCCGTATGTGATGTATGACGAGACCAGCAAACAGTATTACATGTACGGCACGGGGGGAGGAGCAAAAGCAGGGTTTGCCACCTACTCGTCTCCGGACCTGGTGAACTGGAAAAACGAAGGACAGGTATTTTACGGCAATACCCCGGGCTCCTGGGATGTAAAAAACTTCTGGGCGCCGGAAGTATACCGGGTAAAAGACAAATACTACATGTTTTACAGTGCCGACTGGCGGCACAATCCGACCAATGAACTCGAAAACTTCAGGATTGGTGTAGCCGTGGCAGATAAACCAACCGGCCCTTTTAAAAACATCAGCGACAAACCGCTCTTCGACCCGGGGTACCCAATTATAGATGCGAATGTGTATTTTGAACCGGGTGGTAAAATGTACCTGTACTACTCGCGCTGCTGCTACAAGCACCCGGTGGAAAGCGAAGTAGCCGCCTGGGCAAAGAAGACAAACCTGTTTGATGAAATAGAGGAAAGCTGGATTTATGGGGTCGAACTTAAGCCTGATTTCAGCGGCGTAACAGGCGAACCGGTGCTGCTGCTGCGTCCGCCCGTTAAAATGAACGATGCCCAGGCGGAGTGGGAAAGCCGTTCGGTTACCTCCAAAGAAGTAAACCGCCGCTGGACCGAAGGCTCCTATACCTTTAAGCACGGCGATACATACTACATGATGTACTCGGCCAATCACTTTGGCGGCGAAAACTATGCCGTAGGCTATGCCACCTCAAAGCATCCCCTGGGCCCTTTCCTGAAAGCCAACAACAACCCGGTACTGGAGAAAAATACAGATAAGGGTGGCGACGTAACCGGTACAGGCCATAACAGCATTGCCTACTCGCCCGACGGTAAACAGCTGTACTGTGTTTACCACGGCCGTACCAAAGCAACAGGCAAGGAACGGGTCGTGTTTATCGATAAGATGAAGATACAGGCGGATGGAAAATTAGTAGTGGAAGGCCCCAGTACGACACCAAAAGTATTACCACTTGTAAAAAATTAAACTCTTTTCGCTGGCAGCCCGGCAAAGCATGAGCTATATGATATGATGAACAAAAAATTACTGCTTTGTTTTTTGCTGCCCCTGGCGGGCGGGCTGCATTCCTGTAAACCGGCGGAACCGGCAGGAGCAGTGGCAGGCAGCACCGGCACGCCGGTAGCTGAAAGCACAGTTCAAACGTCTTTTGCGGAACTGGCGCTGGAAGAGTCGACGGTGCCGGTGCGACCGGGTGTACCTGGTAAAGTGCCGTTCTGGAACGAAGCAGCCAAACGGTTTATCTATGCTCCGGCTTTCGATTTCAAGCCTGTTGCCAATGCTGTTACCTACCGTTACGAGGTTATATCCGAAGCCGGAAACCAGACCTACAGCTTCGAAGCCAAAGCGCCATACGAAGCCCTGAGCCCGGTGTGGGCAAAAGTACCGGTAGGCAATTTCGAGATCAGGGTAACCGGCCTCTCCGCCTCCGGCGAAAACCTTGGGCTGGCCGGTACAGGAAAGCATTACCGGGCCGCACCGTTTACTGGAAATTACCGCCAGGCTGTGTTGCCCTACGACAAAAGCGCCATGCTCGCCCTGGAGCGCCTCATGAACGAAGCTTATGTAACGTACTGGTTTACCCACAAAAAACCGGACCCCAGCTATCTGAACTACCGCTACCCGGCCAAAATTCAGAGTGCGCTGGTAATAGGAGCCGTTACCTACGCCCGCCTGAAACCCAATACCGCTGAAGCCCGGAAAGCTACCGAGCTGGCCCGCATCGTGGCAGATTTTATGCTCGGCATCCGCTTTAAGCCCGGCACCGCCTGGGAGTTTTTTGTGCCTACCTACCACGGGACAAAGTTTCCGGCTGAAGCGAAAAGGTCGCACATGAATCCCGTGAACAACTTTACCGTGATGGGAGTGGATGCCGGCGTTGCCTTCCTGGATTTGTATGACCTCACGAAAGACGCCAAATACCTGGAGGCGGCGAAGAACATTGCAAAAACGTACCTGAAAAACCAGATGCCTGAAGGGAGCTGGTACCAGTTTGTGCATCATGCCACCGACAAACCGGTGGCCGATAACATCGTTATCCCAACCGCAGTTATCAATTACTTCGACCGCCTGAAAAACGATTACCAGGTGGCCGGCTTAGAGAGTGCCACCCGGAAAGCGCTCGCCTGGATTATGGAGCATCCGGTAAAAACATTCGACTGGCAGGGGCAGTTTGAGGATGTATACGCCCGCCCGCCTTACAGGAACCTGAGCCGCGAACAGGCCTGCGACCTGGCCATCTACCTGTTCAACAACAGCAGGGATAACCCGGGCCATGTACAGCTGGCCGAAGAACTGGTGCGGTTCTCCGAAGACCAGTTTGTTGTGTGGGAGCAGCCACGTGCCTATGCCGCCACAAACAAAACCCCCGGCCGCAGTTCTAAAGACTGGATAACGCCGAGTGTGCAGGAGCAGTACGTGTTCTGGTACCCGGTAGGGCGCGCTGCCGGTGTAATGGTTGACACTTACTGGCATGCTTATAAAGAAACCAGGAAACCGCTCTACCTGGCTAAAGCCAAAGCTATTGCCAATTCCTTTACGGTAGTGCAGCAGGCCCATGAGGGGGAGTATCCCACGTTTTTTACAGAACATAATTTGCCTCTGTGGCTCAACAGCGTTGTGTATCCGGCCAAGGTATTGATGAACCTGGAAAATGATCTTCGGAAGAACTTATAACCAAACGCTGTGCAGTGGCTGTGGTGGCAGGTGCAGACGACCTAAAACGATAGCCATTACGTTAGCCATGAGAAGAATAACCATACTCCTTGCCCTTGTGATGTTGTTTTCCGGCTGGGCGCCGCCTAAAAAGAAAGTGCTCATTATCGGAGATTCTATTTCTATCGGTTACTTCCCTTTTGTACAGGAACAGCTGGCGGGAAAGGCTTTGCTGGTGCACAACAAAGGTAATGCACAGCACACCGGCACCGGTCTTAAAAACATAAACGACTGGCTGGGAAAGGAGGACTGGGATGTGATCCAGTTTAACTGGGGCCTCTGGGATTTGTGTTACCGCCTGCCCGAGGTAAAAGGTGAAGCCGGCAGAGATAAGGTGAAGGGTAAATTAACAACTAACCTGGACCAGTACAGCGCTAACCTGGAGGCGCTGGTAAAGGTGTTGAAGAAAACAAACGCTAAGCTGGTGTATGTTACCACAACCTACGTTCCGGAAAATGAGCCGGGCAGATTTGTGGAAGACGCTGAAAAATATAATGCCGTTGCCAAAGCGGTAATGCAGGCAAATGGAATAAAGGTAAACGATATCTATTCGAACTCCAGGAAAATCCACCAAAAATTTGCGGTGGCTCCCAACGATGTGCATTATACCAAAGAAGGTTACCAGGAGCTGGCAAAGCTTATAAGTCAGGCCTTACAAAACAGCATCTTATAACAGAAGCAGCCGGGACTTTTCCGGAAGTGCTAAATAGCAAAGTACACCAACTCCCATGACAATCATATACCACCTCGCAGTCAGCCTTTTCCTGGCAGGAAGCTTTTTTGCCGCCCCTGTACTGGCGCAGCAGAAAAAGCAGCCGAACATCATCTTTATCCTGACCGACGACCTGGGCTACGGCGACCTGGGGGTGCTGTTCCAGCAGCAGCGGCAGAAAGCAAGCGACCGAAGCGAGCCTTGGAACTTCACGCCGCAACTCGATAAGATGGCGGAACAGGGCGCCGTGCTGCAGCACCATTACTGCGCCGCACCGGTTTGTGCACCCTCACGGGCCTCCTTCCTGCTGGGCCAGAACCAGGGCCACGCCAACGTGCGCGACAACCAGTTTGATAAAGCCCTTGCCGATAACCATACCGTTGCTTCCGTGTTAAAGACGGCAGGCTACGCCACGGCAGCTATCGGCAAATGGGGACTGCAGGGCAAAGGGAAAGGAACAGACTGGCCCGCCCACCCGCTTAACCGGGGCTTCGACTATTACCTAGGCTACATGCGCCACGGCGACGGGCACGAGCATTACCCGAAAGAAGGACCGCACAAAGGCCCCAAAGAAGTGTGGGAGAACCGCACGGAAATTTCAGCGGGACTCGACAAATGCTACACCGCCGACCTCTGGACCGCCGCCACCAAAAAGTGGATAACGGAGCAGGTAAAAGGCAAAAAATCTGAAAAGCCATTCTTTGTATTCCTGGCTTACGATACGCCTCATGCCATCTTACAGTATCCCACCCAGGCTTATCCTGCGGGCGGCGGACTGAAGGGCGGTCTGCAGTGGCTGGGCAAGCCCGGGCAGATGATTAACACCGCCTCCGGCACCATCGACTCCTGGGTGCACCCCGACTACGCCAACGCTACCTACGACCACGACAAAAATCCGGCAACAGCAGAAGTAGCCTGGCCTGATGTGTACAAACGCTACGCCGCCTCCGTCCGCCGCATCGACGATGCCGTTGGCGACATCCTGCAATTGCTCAGAGACCTTAAAATAGACGACAACACATTGGTGGTATTTACTTCCGACAATGGCCCGTCGCTGGAGTCGTACCTGCCTAAAATGGACAATAACCCCGACTTCTTTAACAGCTTCGGTCCGTTTGATGGCGTGAAGCGGGATGTGTGGGAAGGAGGTGTGCGCATGCCGGCGCTGGCCTGGTGGCCCGGTCAGATACCAGCCAACCGCATGGTGCAGACGCCCAATGCCGCTTACGACTGGCTCCCCACTTTTACCAATGCCGCCGGTTATCCGGCACCCGCCAATACGGATGGGGTTTCGCTGCTGCCTTCGCTAACCGGCAAGGGACAGCAAATGGAGAGCCTGGTGTATGTGGAGTATTTTAACGGAGGCGCCACACCTGCTTTCCCGGAGTTTGCACCTGCCCACCGCAAGCGCAGGCGCAACCAGATGCAGCTGCTCCGCCTGGGCGACCATGTGGGCGTGCGCTACGATGTGAAGTCCCACGCCGACGACTTTGAGATTTACAACGTAGTACAGGACCCGCAGGAGAAAAAGAACCTGGCCAAAGCACCGGGCATGGAAGCGCTGCAGCAGCAGCTGAAAGAAAAAGTGCTTCAGCTGCGCCGTCCGGATACGGAAGCGCCACGCCCTTATGACAACGAGCCGGTGCCTGCTGTAGGAGACAGGAACACAAAAGCAGGCCTGACCTGGAAAGCATATGCGGGTAGTTTCCTGTGGCTCCCGGAAGTAGCTGGGCTACAGGCATCTGCCGAAGGACAGGCTGCGCAACCCGACCCGGTTGTGGCAGGAAAGGGCAAAGCAGGAGTGCTCTGTTACGAGGGTTACCTGCGCGTGCCCGAAGACGGCACTTACACGTTCTCCCTTAAAGCTGACGCCGGTGTACTGCTGCGCCTGCACGAGGCCACCATCATCGATGCCGACTACGGCTACAAGCCGGGCACGGAGCGCCAGGGGAAAGTCCTGCTAAAAGCCGGCCTCCACCCGTTCCGGCTGTACTATACCAACAAAGCAACCGGCAAACAGTCGCTGGACCTGCAATGGGAAGGACCTGGCATTACGAAGCAACCTGTTCCGGCAGCTGCTTTTGCCCGGGATGCCAGTATAGCGCAATAGGGAGCTAAAAAAGTCCTCAGCACCTGCCACCACAGCCTCTGCTCTTTAGAACAATTGCTTTTGCGCCAGTTGCGCCGATAATACCGCCATTTTGAGCGAAGCTGTAACTGGTGGCAGGAATTATTTAATAGTACCATTTTTACCCTCCAAGCTTAGCCTTGTCCAGGGCGGGGAGTCTGCTTTTTTGATAATTGCCTGGCTGGTTGCATAGAAACAGGTATCAATTTTAAGTAAGAATAGCAGGGAGCCTTCACCCATGCCGTGGCCCCCGTCAGGGCTGAACACAGGCATTTTGTCGGGGGGACTGAATATGGGTAAGAATAAAATTTCTGCCTACGGCACCGATAACAATTGCAAAAGACCTCGCAGTGTGCGCAGCTCCTGCGAGTGTCTGATGGCAGAAATCCCTCACTTATACTCCCCCGGATTAACCGTCCGGTATGAATTGCTCAGTACAAAACCCAGCATAAGCTCATGCGTGCCGGAGCTGTACTGGCTGATGTTGGAGGAAACAGCCTCGTAGGCATAGCCCACCGTCATAAATGTATTGAAGTTATACCCCACCAGGGCTGCAACGGCATTCTGGTGCCGGTACGACACCCCGCACCAGGCCTGGCGCAGGTACGACACCCGCAGGTTCAAATCAATAAACACAGGACTCGCATCTGTTTTTTTCACCAGCACCGAAGGAGTAACGGCTATCTCCGGTGTCAGGCGGCGCTCAATTCCTCCCGTTAGGTAATAATGATTCACAAACCGTTTTTGCTTGTTGCCTGACAGGCTGTACTTGTTAATGTGGTCCTGGAGCAACTGTGTTACAGCGGCCCCAATGTAAAAATTCTTGCCGTAGAGGGTGGTGCCCAGGCTGAGTTCCGGTAGCAGCAGCGCTTTCTGGTACTGCCCGATAACGGGGTCGGCGTGCGGACCGAAGTCGAGCTTGTCCATGTCCATGCTGTAGCGGGTAAAGCCGGCCGATATGCCCGAAGACAGTTTCATGTTTCGCTGCACAGGCAGGTGGTAGGCATAGGAGGCTGTCATGCCGAAGCGTTTTTCCATACCGATTTTATCCATAAAGATCGTGCCGCCAAGGCCATGATGGGAGCTGAGCTGCGCAAAGTCGTTTTCCTTTTTATAGCGGATTTTGTTGATAATCTGGTTCTGCCCCTGTGCCGGCAACGACAGGATGGAGCTGCTCCGGTCCCGTTTGTTCAGCGGGCCGTGCGCCGACAGGTACATCGAAACAGGCGCCCCCTCCATGCTCGTCCACTGGTTGCGGTAGCTCATGCGGGCGTCGGTGTAGTTCTCGATACCGGTAAGCGATGGGTTGAACAAATAGCTGTTCAGCATGTACTGCCCGTAGTGCGGCTTCTGCTGCGCCCGACCGGGTAATGCGAAGCCTATGCAAGCGAAAAGCAGGATGTAAAGTTTTTTCATGGCGTTGCCTCCTTATCGAACAATGGAAATGGTCCCGTTCATGGGTTTGTGCTTGCTGTTGGGTTTGATGATGTAGAAGTAGGTGCCCATGGGCAGCTGCCGGCCGTTGTGCCTGCCATCCCATGCCTGGTCGAAACCGCCGTCGTACACCAGGCTGCCCCACCGGTCAAATACCTGGATGCTGGCCTGCGGGTAAGCGGAGATGCCGTAGAGCACCCAGGTGTCGTTGATACCGTCGTTGTTCGGGGAAAAGGCGTTCGGAATTTTCAGGCGCGGGAGCACGGTTACCTGCATCTTGTCAGAAGCAGTGCAGCCTGCGGCTGTAGTCATGGTAAGCTTGTAAACCGTCGTTTCAGTTGGGCTGGCGGAAGGGTTGGCAGCGCGGGGGTTGCTTAAACCTTCAGCCGGTTCCCAGAGGTAGGTGCCGTCGCCGCTGCCTTCCAGGCTAATGCTTTCGCCCTCCAGTACCTCCAGGTCGGCGCCCGCCGAAACGAAGGGGAGCGGGTTGAAGCGTATCAACACCTCATCGGTAGCATCGGGGCAGGTGCCGTTGCGGACGGTCCAGCGCAGGGTGTACTGCTCGCCCGGTTGCCCCGAAAAGCTGCTGTTGTGCTGGTCGGGTTGGTGGATGGTGCCGCCGCTTCCGCTCACCATGCTCCAGGTACCCGCCCCCACGGCAGGTGCTTCTGCCTGCAGGGTAGTGCTCCTGCTGCCGCACTGGTCCAGCTGGTCGGGGCCTGCTTTGGCCCGGGGCTGGGCGCTGATGGTAACGGTGCTGGTCGCAGAGGCCGTGCAGTTGTTGTCGGAGCGGACGGTCAGTTTAACAATAAAGGTGCCCGGGCTTTTGTAGGTGTACCGGGGGTGCTGCTGTGTAGAGGTGCTGCCGTCGCCGAACTCCCACAACCAGCTGCTGATGGCGCCGGAAGAAAGGGTGGAGCCATCGGTAAAGGCCGTTACGTCTTTCTCGCAGAAGTTGGCTGCGGTAAAAGCCGCTGCCGGTCTGGGATAAACGGTTATTTCGCCGGCGGCCATGTCGGTACAGCCGTTGCCGGCTGTTACCGTCAGTTTTAGTTGGTAGGTACCGGCTGCCTGGTACACGTGCCGGGGTGGCGTGGGGGTGGTAACTGCTACAGGAGATGTTCCGTCGCCAAAATCCCAGGTGTAGGAGGCGATGGTGCCGCCGGTCATGGTCGAAGCCTGCGTAATAAGTGCTGGTTCCTCCAGGCAGACATTGGCGGTGGTAAAGGCGGCCGTCGGGCTCGGGATAATGGTTAGCTGTTGGGTGGTGGTGCTGAAGCACACGCCGCCCGAGTAAACAGTAAGCTTTACGGTTTTCAGGCCTGGCGTCGTGTACAGGTGCGTAGGGTGCTGCTCGTCGGAGGTGCTGCCGTCTCCGAAGTCCCATTCCCACCGCTTGATGGTGCCAAACGAAAGCGTGGATTCATCTTTAAAGGTCACAGCGTCTTTCTGGCAGAAACTGCTGGCTGAGAACTTTGCTTCCGGTTCGGCTCCGCTTACCACGTAGTCAGTTTCTTTGCTGGCCACGCAGCCTTTGTCGGAGGTAACGGTCAGCTTTACTTTATATAGCCGCGCCTCCGAATAGCGGTGCTTCGGATTTCTTTCCGTAGAGGTGGTGCCGTCGCCAAAGTCCCAGAGGTAGGTCATGGTGCCGCTCTCGATGGTTGACTCGTTTACAAAAGCCGCTTCGTCGCGCAGGCAGATTTCGGGTAAGGTATAAGCAGGTATCGGTTTGGGATAAATGATGATATTTTGCGCAACCGAGTCCACGCAGCCTTTGTCGGAGTAGGCTTTCAGTATCACGCGGAAAGTTCCTGCTTTTGTGAAGTTGTGCGAAGGATTGGTGGCTGTGGAGGTATTGGCAGCAGATGCCGGGTCGCCGAAATTCCATTCGTAACGGGAAATGCTTCCTTCCGCAACAGCAGAGGCATTGGTGAAAGCAGCAGCCAGCGTTTCGCAAACCGGTTCGGCAGTAAAGGCCGGTACTGGCAAGGGACGCACCGTAACCTCCTGCGTACTAGTGGCCGTACAGCCGCCGCTGGTGGTAACTTTCAACGTAACCGGGTAAACGCCCGGCTGCTCAAACGTATGCTTCGGATGCCTTTCCGTAGCTGTTTTTCCCGGCTCAAACTCCCATTCCCATTTGGTAATGGTAGTACCTATTGCCGCTACCGATTTATCCTCAAAATGCATCTCGTTCCGGGCGCATGCTTCTGCCGCGCCGAAGGCTGCTTCCGGGTTCGGAAACACATCAAAGGTAAAGGTCAGTTCGTCCTGGGTGTCGCAGTCGTTGGAGACGGGTTTGCCGATGATGGCTTTTATGGTGTAGCTGCCTTTGGTGGTGTACACATGCGCGGGGCTGGAGAGGGTGGCTAGATCACCGTCGGTAAGCGGGGCATCGGGATCGTCGCCAAAATCCCATTGCAGGAATGTGGGGGTATAAGGAACCACTACTTTAAAGATGGCGCCTTTGTTTTCGCAGCCCGTGCTGTACTGTGGTCCCGCCACCGGCTGCGGAACAATGTATTTGGTCAGGTCTTTCAGGTTGGCACCTGCCGAGTAGGCATATGATTCTACATTGGCAAACCCATAGGCAATGGCACTAAAGCCGCTGTCGGCTGCCAGCGTGTGGTTACCGGCAGCCACATCGGCCTGGGTGTAAGAATAGGCGGGGTTGGAGGGGATGGGCGTCCACTGGGTAACGGGCTGGCCATCCAGCCGGAGCAGACCGGTGTTGGCGGTTTTCATGAGCACATTGATGTACTGCCCGGTGATGTTCTGGAAAGGGGAGGAGTAGAGGGTGATGTTCGTCAGCGTCTGTTCCAGCGGGTTCAAAATCACCATGTCCGGGTCGCCTACCACGCCGTTGCGGTCGCAGGTCTGGGTGGTGGCGTATTGTGCCACCGTAACAGGTTGGTCTGCGGAAATATAATTGCCGGTGGTGCTAACAAACTCATGCACCTGCCCGGGGTTCAGCACCACCGTGTTACCATTGATGCTGACACGGGTTGCCTGGGCACCGGCCATAATCCGGTAAATGTCGCCGGCGGTCCGGGTTTTGAAAGGCGCCGTGATGTAGTTTTTCCCCCAGGCGCTGAGCGGGTAGAGCTGCTGGTACAGGTTATCGCCGGAGCCGCTGGCGGGGCAGGTGGGAATGCTGCTGCTGGTAATGCCGGTAAAGGAACTGCCCGAAAAAACGGCTACTTTTTTACAGCCGCCGGTGGGAGTAACCAGCGTCCTGATGCGGCTCCCGGTCAGGTCTTTGCCTGCATCGGCCCTTACCTGGTACACCTCGCCCTGGTTGAGCTTTACGGTAAAGGGCACACCCGGCTGCTGTTTTTTGTCGAAGCTTTCTGCAGTGAGTTCTATTTCTACTTCCGTATCGTCTTCCACGCCCACTACCACAAGCTCGCTGTAGCCAATCAGGTTGTTCGTGTTTTTCTGCTCGATGCTCATGGCATAGTACTCGCGGCCCATGGTGTTGGTGGGCAGGGCCAGCGTGGCGGCAGACCGGGCATTGGCGTAGATGTGGGAGTACACCACCACCGGTTCCTCTGCCGTTACATGAATCCCTTTGTTCTCCACCACCTCCGAATTGCCGATGTAAGCCGCCTGCGGTATGTTGATAATGGTCACATTGTTAGCCGTAACCGTAAAGTTTTGCACAAACCCGATGCCGGGAACCGCTACGGTGCCGGTCGTAGTAACGTCAGACGTAACATAGAGGCTCAGTTTGGATTGGGCGTTGCTGTTGCTCTGCCCGTCTATGTGCCCCATGTAGGCAATCCAGAAGTCTTTCCCTTTGTTAGAGGTATTCTGCGCCCAGGCCTGTGCGCAGAACACAAGGAGTAGCAGATGCAAGAAGAGAAAACAACTTCTCTTTACCAGGTAGCGGTGCCCGCGCTTCATAAGTGATAACACGTAAAAGTTATAAAATACAGTAGGTAATGGGAAAGGGTGTTGTAAAGAATAATTATATGGTGTGTAAGATAGATATTTTCTGGTATTTACAAACTAATATTTGTTAATTATTAAGATGCGGCTGTTGCTTTTAAGTCCCAGGAAACCGGTTTGGTGCTGTTGGGCCGGCAGCGGCAAAACATAACGCCTGGTGCGTGCAGCAGGGTGTGTGCAGCCGCTCCGGCTGGCGAGAAAAAGCCTGTGTGGGATATGTTATATTCCGCCTGCCGCTCCTGGTTTGTTTCTGGTAAACTGCACCTGCCACCATTTCCTCTGCTGCCTGGCATAAGCTGTGTGGTCGTGATGTTGGGGGTGAACAGGAAGGTTGTGGTAAGAGCGGCTTGGTGCGTTCGGGAATAGCTTCGCGCAAACAAATCATTGTTAAGCTAAAATGTAGCTTTCCCTTTCAAAAATAGCTTCTATTAGGTGTGGGCGACATATGTCCTAGCATTTGCTACAATTGTGATAAACCCTTTGCAAGTCTCTTTCTAATATTGTATCGCTAGCAATTCGGAAAATTAAACCAAAGATAAAACAGATAAATAACATTAGATTGAGATGAGAAGAAGCGTGTTATTAGTTGCGGCTTTCCTCTGCAGTTTCCTGGCGAAAGCACAGGAGCAGAAGCTGAACCCGGTGGGGATGAAGACTTCGTGGGGAGAGAAAGTGACAGCAGAAAATGCCTGGCGTGAGTACCCGAGGCCACAGCTGGTGCGGTCGGAGTGGATGAACCTGAACGGATACTGGGATTATGCAATCGTGCCCCGGGAAGCGAAGGAGCCAAAGCAGTTCGATGGTAAAATACTGGTGCCGTTCTGCGCCGAGTCGAGCCTCTCGGGTGTTGGCAGAATTGTGCAGCCCGACCAGAAGCTGTGGTATAACAGAACTTTCGTGGTGCCTGCCGGCTGGAAAGGCAAAAGCGTACTGCTGCACTTTGATGCTGTAGACTGGGAAACAACAGTATGGTTGAACGGTAAAAAGGTGGGTGAGCACAAGGGTGGCAGCGATCCTTTTTCATTTGATGTTACCAGGTACCTTAGAAAAGGAGGGCAGCAGCAACTGGTGGTGTCTGTCTGGGATCCTACCGATACCGATACGCAGGCCCGGGGCAAACAAGTGCTGGAGCCTAAAGGAATCTGGTACACGCCTGTAACAGGTATCTGGCAAACAGTGTGGCTGGAGCCGGTGGCGAAGGCATATGTGGCTTCCATTCTCCCGGAGCCGGATATCGATCAGAACAAAGTAATTATTAAGCACCAGGTAAACGGAGCAGGCGGTAACGAGCAGCTTGTAATTAAAGTGCTGAAAGATAACAAAGTAGTTGCCGAAAAAACAGCTGCTGCCAACAAGCCTGTTGAAATAGCTATCCCGGACCCGGAACTCTGGACGCCTTACTACCCGGAGTTGTACCGCCTGGAGGTGCAGCTGAAGGACGGCAGCAAAACACTCGATAAGGTAAAGTCTTACTTTGCCATGCGCAAAATAGCCAAAGGCAAAGACGCGATGGGCTACGAAAGGCTGATGCTCAACAACCAGCCCTTGTTTCAGTACGGTACCCTGGACCAGGGCTGGTGGCCTGACGGTTTGCTTACGCCTCCTTCCGAAGAGGCAATGCGCTACGATATGGATATGCTCAAAGAAATGGGCTTTAACATGCTGCGTAAGCACATCAAGGTAGAGCCATCCCGCTACTACTACTATGCCGACTCCGTGGGGCTGCTGGTGTGGCAGGATATGGTGACCGGTTTTAAGACCGAAGACAGGGAAATTCAGCATATCAAAGCCGAGGCGAAAGAAGACTGGCGCAGACCGAAAGCATCGGCGCAGCAGTTTGAGCAGGAGTGGAAGTCTATTATCGATCACCTGCGCTTCTTTCCTTCCATCGTGGTGTGGGTGGTGTTTAACGAAGGCTGGGGACAGTACGATACCAAGCGCCTGGTAGACTGGACGCAGCAGTACGACCCGACCCGTATCATTAACGGCGTGAGCGGCTGGACCGACCGTGGCGTGGGCGACATGAACGATGCGCATCATTATCCGGGACCTGGCATGGAGCCTGCCGAAGAAAACCCGGGCAGAATTATTGTGCTGGGTGAGTTTGGCGGTCTTGGCCTGCCCATCGAAGGCAAAATATGGAACCCGAACATGCGCAACTGGGGCTACCGCACCTACCAAACCAGCGACGAGCTGCACAAGGAGTACGCCAAGCTGATGCACAACATGTACCCCATGATTCACAGGGGGCTGGCAGCTGCCGTGTATACCCAGACAACCGACGTGGAAGGCGAAGTGAACGGCCTGATCACCTATGACCGTAAGAAAGTGAAGATAGAACCGGAGTTGCTTCGTATCCTGCACAAGCCGCTTTACAATACACCCGGTAAGTCTGTCGCCCTCTTCCAGGATTCGGAGATAAACCCGCAAAACATGCTCATTACCGATAAGCCGCTTTTTATCCCCGGTCTCAAGAGCCTGAATAAGTCGGATTTTACCCTGGCGAAAGGTCCTGTTACGTTAAAGAAAGGCGATAACCGCTGGGCAGCGAAGTCTTTTAACTTAAATGATATTCCAAGAAACCTGCAACTGCGCATCCTGGGCCACGGCGATACGAAAGTTTACTTGAATGGTCAGCTGGTTGTAAATAAGTTTATCAACACCAAGCGCCACTACGACGAGATTAACCTGAGCGAGTACGACGGGTATCTGAAAAAAGGCGAGAACAGCCTGGTGGTAGAGCTGTCGAATGTGGTTAACGCTTCTGTGTTTGATTTTGGATTATACACATTTCAGTAACAGGTATAAATGGCTTTTGCCTGATGTGCTGCTGTTGAAATAGTTTAAATTTTGCAAAATAAGGTGTTTTCTGTTTGTGTTGGTAAAGTTATATTATGTGAAAGCTTGTGCCACCGGTGCAGCAACAGGCTTATAAGGCAACAGCGTAAGAGAGTAGATACCATGAGAAACAATTTTTTTTTGCTGCTGTTGGGTGTTGCCTGCTTTGCCGGGTGCACCCCACAGGCCGGCAGCCTGAAAGAGCGTCAGGATAAGCGGCCCAACATTGTCATCATCATGGCCGACGACCTGGGGTACTCGGATATTGGCTGTTATGGCGGCGAAGTTAGTACACCAGCGCTGGACGGGCTGGCAGAAAACGGGATGCGGTTTACGTCGTTTTACAACAGCTCCCGTTGCTGCCCTACCCGTGCCTCTCTGCTGACGGGGCTTTACCCGCACCAGGCAGGAGTGGGCGCCATGACGCATGACAAAAATACGCCCGGCTACCGGGGCTACCTGACCGAAAACACAGTTACGATAGCTGAATTACTTAAAAGTGCAGGTTACCATACGGGCATGGTAGGCAAATGGCATATTTCGCAAACCGAGGAGCTGGAGAAAGAAGAGCAGCTGAAGTGGCTGGCACACCAGGTGGACAAGCCGCAGTTCGGGCCCCTGGAGCAGTATCCGACCAGCCGTGGCTTCGACAAATACTATGGCAATATCTGGGGAGTGGTAGACTATTTTGATCCCTTCAGCCTGGTAAACGGTACGGCCCCGGTTAAATCTGTACCCGAAGGCTACTACCACACCACGGCCATCGGCGATTCTGCGGTGGCTTATGTCGAGGATTTTACCAAAGACGACAAGCCTTTCTTCCTGTATGTTGCGCACACGGCGCCGCACTGGCCGCTGCAGGCGCTGCACCAGGATATCATGAAATACGAAGATACTTACAAGCCAGGCTGGGAGGCTATCCGGAAAGCACGTTACGAAAGAATGCTCCGGCTTGGGTTGTTTGATAAAGAAACTGCTGCGCTCTCGCCCTGGATGTTCCCCGAAAAGCAGTGGGAAAGCAATCCGGATAAAGTCTTTGATGCACGCGCCATGGCTGTACACGCCGCTATGATCGACCGCATGGACCAGACCATCGCCAAACTGGTAAAGAAGCTGGAGGAAAAAGGCGAACTGGACAACACCCTTATTTTCTTCCTGTCCGATAACGGTACCAGTTCCGAAAGGCCATCCAAATACGGTCCCGGGTTCGACCGGGCGGGCAGCACCCGCAGGGGAGTACCCGTGGTGTTTCCTGTTGACAAGGAGGCGCTGCCCGGTTCACAGATGGTGCATTCGGGTATTGGCCCTGAGTGGGCAAGCGTAGGCAACACCCCCTTCCGTTATTTTAAAGCCAAAGTATACGAAGGCGGCATGGCTACGCCCTTTATCGTGCACTGGCCGGAGAAAGTAAAAAGCAAAGGTGCCATTTCAAGGCACCCGGCCCACGTAATGGACATCATGGCCACCTGCCTGGATGTGTCCGGAGCGTCTTATCCTGAAACTTATGAAGGCAGGCAGATTACCCCGATGGAAGGAAAAAGTTTTCTGGGCGCCATACTGGGCAAAGAGCAGAAAGGCCACGAGGTGATCTTCTGGGAACACCTGGGCGCCGCCGCTTTACGCCAGGGCAACTGGAAGCTGGTGCGGCTGGGGGCGAAGGCGAACTGGGAGCTGTTTAATATGTTAGAAGACAAAACCGAAGTTAACAACCTGGCCGCGCAATATCCTGACAAGGTAAAGGAAATGGCAGCGCTTTGGGAAAAGATGGCAAAGGAGCAGCATGTGTATCCAAGCCCGGTCTATCAATAAGCGCAGCAGTCGCAAGCTGGGTTCCTGTTTTCGGGCAGCAGAGGCTATGGTGGCAGGTGCAGCAGCGTTTACACAACCTAAAAGTAGTATGGATTGATGAACAACATGAAAAAACGTTGGAACCCGCTTGGCACTGGCAAGGCAGAAGTAGAAAAGTATAAAGTGTATGGTGTATTTTTATTGATGGCGCTGGCAATTGGGATAACCGCCTGGAGCAATAAGTTATACAGGTCGCAGGCAGTGCAGGCGGCAAAACCCAATATTGTTCTTTTTATCGGCGACGACCTGGGCGTCACCGATACAGGCCCTTATGGTAACAAGGTCGTGAAAACGCCTAACCTGGACCGGTTTGCCAACGAGTCTCTTCTGTTTACGCGAACATTTGCCGGTTCACCCACCTGCGGCCCTTCACGCAGTACCCTGTTTACCGGGCTCATGCCCTTCCGGCACGGCGCCCACGGCAACCACAGTGGCGTAAAGGATGGCACCCGCTCCCTTATCCATTACCTGAAACCGTTGGGCTACCGGGTAGTTATTGCCGGCAAGTATCACATAGGCCCCGAAGAGGTGTTCGACTTTGAGCGTGTTTCCGGCACCAATGTGCCGGAGCCCGGCCACGAGCAGAAGCCCGGCCTTAATTACGACCTGAACATGGCCCCGGTGGATAAGTGGTTAGCCCGCCAGCAGCACGACCAGCCTTTCCTGCTGATTGTGGCCGACCACAGCCCGCATGTGATCTGGCCTGAAACATCAACGTACGCTCCGGCGGAAGTTGATATCCCGGCTATCCACATCGACACCGAAGATACCCGTAAATCGCGGGTCCGTTATTACGAAGACATCACCAAAATGGACGGGAACGTGGGCAAGCTGCTGCACAGCCTGGAGCAGCACGGGCTTTCCGGGAATACCATGGTGGTTTTTACTGCCGACCAGGGACCGCAGTGGCCTTTCGCCAAGTGGAGCCTCTACGACTATGGTATCCGGACTCCTCTGCTCATCCGTTGGCCCGGGCAGGTAAAAGCAGGCACACGCACCAATGCGCTGGTGTCGCAGGCAGACTTGTTGCCCACGTTTGTGGAAATAGCCGGCGGAAAAGCGCCCGGAAACATCGACGGGCAGAGCCTGCTCCCGGTGCTGCAGGGAAAGCAGGACGAACACCGGAAAGTAGTGTTTGCCTCCCACACCGGCGACAGGCATATGAACCGCTCGCCATCGCGCATGTTGCGTACATCCCGTTACAAATACATCCTGAACCTGGCCCCTGAAAATGTGTACCACACGCACATGGATAAAGCCAAAGACCACGACGGCGGCCGCGAGTACTGGGACTCCTGGGTAGAAAAAGCGAAGACCGACAAACAGGCCGCTGCCATTCTGGAGCGCTACCACCACCACCCGGCGGAGGAACTGTACGACCTGGAAGCAGACCCGCACGAAACGCAAAACCTTGCTGCAAACCCGAAATATGCCGGCATGCTGAAAGATTTCCGGAAACAGCTGGCTGACTGGCGGCAGAAGCAGGGCGATGCTGAAACAGGTCCCGAAGAAATACCGGAGGCAAAAGCACCTGTAAAAGGAGCAAAGCCGGTAGCGCCGTATGTTTTCCTGGATTAGGTACCACAAGGGGTGTACAGCTCGTGTTTCATTAATATTGGTTGGGAAAAAATAACCTGTTAAATAACATAGAACCAGATGAATAGAATGTACTTGCAAACGGCAGCAAAGGCAATGCTCGGGCTATTGCTGCTGCTGTGTTCCGGGAAGCTGTATGCGCAGGAGAAGCAAGCCGGTGCCGGAGCAAAAAAGAATCAGCCTAACATTGTGATTATTATGGCCGATGACCTGGCCAGCAATGAGCTCAGCTGCTATGGCGGTAAAAATATCAAAACACCACAGATAGATGCGCTGGCAAAAGAAGGTTTACGGTTTAACAGGATATATGCATCGGAAGCCATGTGTATCCCTATCCGGGCATCGTTGTTTACGGGTTTATACCCGGTAAAACATGGTTCTTTTCAGAACCACAAACAGGTGCATCCTAACCAGAAAAGCATCGGGCATTACCTGGGTGACCTGGGGTACCGCGTGGCTTTAACCGGGAAAGACCATAGCACAAAGCCCCGCAGTGTTTTCCCTTTTGAAATTATAGAAGGGTTTGAACCGAATTGCGTGGCCAGAACGGCTGATTACAACCTGGATCAGCTCAGAAGCTTTGTCAGCAACAGCCGGAAGCCATACTGCCTGTTTGTGATGAGCACCAATCCGCATGCCCCCTGGACCGTAGGCGACCCATCCGAGTTCGATCCGGCTAAACTAACCTTGCCGCCTCACTGGGTAGATACAAAGGAGACAAGGCAGCTGTTTACCAGGTACCTGGCCGAGGTAAGACAGCTCGATAATGAAGTAGGCGATGTCATGAAAATGCTGAAAGAGACCGGGCAGGATAAAAACACCATGGTCATTTTTTTAGGAGAGCAGGGGCCACAGTTCCCCGGAGGCAAATGGAACCTGTGGGACCACGGGGTTAAAAGTGCCATGATTGTGCGCTATCCGGGTAACGTGAAACCGGGTAGCCAGACCGATGCACTGGTGCAATACGAAGACATTGCGCCTACCCTGATCGAGCTGGCCGGGGGAAAAGCCGTTGCCGGCCTGGACGGGACCAGCTTTTTGCCTGTAGTTGCAGGTAAAGCGAAGCAGCACCGGCAATACGCGTACGGGGTGCACAACAACATTCCGGAAGGGCCTGCTTACCCTATCCGCAACATCCGGAACGACAGGTATAAACTAATTTTGAACCTTACCCCTGAAGCAGATTATCGCATCAAGTACATGATGACACCCGGCAGAAATACAGTCCTGTGGGATAGCTGGCAGGCGGAGGCAGAAACATCTGAAAAAGCAAAATTTGTCACCAACCGGCTTGTACACAGGCCCGCCGTCGAGTTTTACGATACACAGCAAGACCCCTGGGAACTGAACAACCTGGCCAATGATCCTGCTTATGCCGCTACGATAAAAACATTTACCCTGGAGCTTCAGAAATGGATGAAAGAGCAGGGAGACGAAGGCGCCGCCATGGACAGAGTGTACGAAAAACCTCATTAGCAGCAGCGGGTATGGAGGCAGCTGCAGACAACTTTTTTAGGTCATTCAGGCTTTCCTGTGCGTGCTCCGGTAGTTTTTCAGCGTTTCTTTTCTTTCTTTAGCCAAACAAATTTAGATACATTTTTTGAATATGAAATTTTCAGCTTTTAGCTTCACTTACGCACGTAACTATTTTTTCTGCCTGGTGCTTCTTTCCTGTGCCGTTAGCTGCAAACCTGCTGAGGCACAGCAGAAAACTGCAGTTAGCCAGGGAAATGATATTTTGCTGGCCGACCCTACCATGTTCTTCCATAAGGGTACCTATTACCTGTATGGCACCGGGGGCAACACCGGCCAGGGGTTCCTGGTGTATACTTCGAAGGATATGCAAAACTGGGAAGGCCCGGCGGGAAAAAGAGCGGGTTTTGCTTTTAAGAAAGGAGATGGCTTTGGAGATGCCAAGTTCTGGGCGCCGCAGGTATTTCAGTACAACAACAAATTCCACATGGCTTATGTGGCCAACGAAAGTATTGCCATAGCCGAGAGCGACAGCCCGCTTGGCCCTTTTACCCAAAAAGATAAAAAAGCCCTGGCGGCTCCCGTCAGGCAGATAGACCCTTTCCTGTTTGTAGATGACGATGGCAAAAAATACATGTACCATGTGCGGGTGGCCGATGGCGGCAACAGGATGTTTGTAGCCGAAATGACCGACGATCTTTCCGCCATGAAAATGGAAACCCTGAAGGAATGTATCAGGGCCACAGACACCTGGGAGAACACCGAAAATGATGCCTGGTCTGTAACAGAGGGGCCAACCGTACTCAAGCACAAAGGCACCTACTACTTTATCTACAGCGCCAACCATTTTAAGTGGCCAAGTTATGCCGTTGGTTATGCTACCAGCAAAAGCCCGTACGGTCCGTGGAAAAAATACGAGGGCAACCCGATCATCAGCAAAGCCAACATTGGGCAGAATGGAACGGGGCATGGCGATGTGGTTCAGGATAAAAAAGGAAACATGTTTTATGTATTCCACACACACCAGTCTGCCACTGAAGTCGGACCCCGAAAAACAGCTGTGGTAAAACTCAATTTCTCCAAAGACGCCAACGGTGGCCCGGATAAACTGAGCATCGACGAGAACAGTTTTCATTTCCTTAAAAGCTCCGAATCCCATCAGTAATCAGCTGGTTTGGGTTCGGGTTTTCCCCGAAAAGGTCAAATGACCTTTGTTGGAAAGGTATTGCTTTCGTTCCCTTAGCAGAACACTTTTTTTTGTTTACCGCATAGGCTAAACAGCAGCAGTAGGTATGGTGGCTGGTGCAGCAGAATGTTAGTGCGTTCCGTTTTGCATACAGCACCTGTCACCATACCCGCTGCACATTTTCACTTCCTGTCCTGCCGCTTTTGCCGCCCGGTAAAGCAAATGCTTTCTGCTGTACCGGCCACCATACCCGCTTCGGCACTTCTTCCACATTTTCTTTCTCCAGTCGCTACTCCTGCACCCCGTGTGCAGATTGTAATTTTCTGTGCTCCGGGCAAAATTAATAAGGGCACCCCGGCGTGGGTTTCTGCAGAAATCATATGGTGCAGTACCCGGATTATCGCTCCTGATCGGGTTGTGCTACATAGTTGTTACATTCTGCTACAATTTTGCTAATGCAGTTGAGCCCCTGACATTACATTTGTTGTCAGGATCACTTTTATAAAATTATCTCCTTTAGCTCCATTCGTAGTTCAGTTTTTAGTTACTATATGAAAAAGTTATTTGCCATTGTTTTAATGTGTATGTCGGCATTTCAGGTGCTGGCGCAATCGGGTGCTGTAGAGGGGCAGATCGTAAGTAAAATCGACAACAAGCCAATTGAGTTTGCCTCCGTTACGCTTTTAAGTGCTCCAGATAATAATTTTATTTCCGGCGGCCTGACCGATGCCCAGGGACGGTTCCAGCTGAGTAAGATAAAAGAAGGAAATTACCACCTGCAGGTGCAGTTCCTGGGGTTTGAAGTGACCAAGATGGAGAACCTGCGGGTTTCCAGAAACCAGGCCCTCAAGTTAGGTACTATTGCCTTAGCTCCTAACCAGCTGATGCTGCAGGAAGTGCAGGTGGTCGGCGAAAAGGCCGTGGTGCAGCACCAGATAGACAAGCAGGTGTTCCGGGCGGCAGATTTCCAGACTGCTGCCGGCGGCACGGGCGTAGACGTACTCAAGAACATGCCTTCGGTTTCGGTTGATGCCCAGGGCGAGATAAGCATGCGCGGCACCACCGGCTTCACGGTGTTCCTCAATGGCAAACCGGTGCAGTCAGATGCCGCCTCGCTGCTGAGCCAGATTCCGGCCAACGCCATCGAGAATGTAGAAGTAATTACCGCGCCCTCTGCTAAATACGACCCCGACGGGAAAGCCGGTATTATCAACATCACGACCAAACAGGGCGCTACCGACGGCATAACCGTACTGGCCAACGTGCAGGGTGGTTTACCCAGCATCGAAAATTACGACAACGTAGCGCCTGCCCGACGATATGGCGCCGATGCTACCCTCAGCTTCCGGAAAAAGAATTGGGATGTGTCGGTAGGCGGCAGCTATGTGCGCAACGATATTTCCGGCAGGCGGGTAGGCGATGTGAATACCACCATCGGCGAACGCTTCACCTCTTTTCCGTCGGTAGGCGAGCGCAGTTTCGATAAATACAACCACTCGGCCCGTGCCGCTGTCAGTTTCACGCCCAATGCAAACAATACTTTCCAAACCGGCTTTTATTACGGCAACCGTACCGAATACCGCCTGGCCGACATTAACTACACCAACACCACCCGCAACGTTTCTACAGGCGAAGTGATTGGCAGGAGCAACTACTTTAACTCCAACCTGGTAAAAAAACGCGGCGATTTCCTGATTACCAACCTGGATTACACTCACAAATTCCAGAACAGTTCCTCGCTCTCGCTCTCGGCATTAGTAGAACGCGATAAATTGTCCGGGTTTACAAAAAACCTGAACCTGCAGAGCC
The DNA here is from genome assembly GCF_003347595.2 of Botryobacter ruber. Classification (GTDB taxonomy): domain Bacteria; phylum Bacteroidota; class Bacteroidia; order Cytophagales; family Hymenobacteraceae; genus Pontibacter; species Pontibacter ruber_A. The sequence continues at coordinate 212,661 of NZ_QCZK02000035.1, forward strand.
AGGAAATGATCGATACGCTGCAATACACCGAGAACACCAACGTGCGTCCGCTCAACGGCCTGCGCCTGCGTGCAGACTATGCAATTCCGCTGGGAGCAGGCAAGCTGGAAAGCGGTTACCAGTTCCGGCACCACAACGACGATGGCGAGTTTGTGTACAAGCAAAAAGACAAGGGTTCGCCCGACTTTATCTACTACCCCGAGTTCAGCGGCAATGTAAACCTGACCAACCAGATCCATTCGGCCTACAGCCAGTACTCGGGTAAAACGGAAAAGCTGGAGTATGTAGGCGGACTGCGCTACGAATATGCCGCCCGCAGCTTTATCATCCGCGACAAAGAGCACATCCTGAACCTGAGCAACTTCTTTCCTTCGGCCAGCGTGCTCTATTCCTTCAACGACGATCTGAAAGCCAAAGCAGGCTACAGCCGCCGGGTGCAGCGCAGCTCCAGCTTTGAGCTGAACCCGCTTCCCGAGCGCGAGCACTCCGAAACACTGGAGCAGGGCGATCCGGAACTGCTGCCTGAGTTTGTGAACCTGACGGAACTGGGGCTGGTGAAGAATTTTAACATTGGTTCTGCGTTTGCCACGCTCTACCACCAGGACATCAAGAACGTGATTAACCGTGTAAACAACGTGTATGCCGATACCGTGCTTGGCCGCATTTATACCAACGCCGGCAGGGCTTCCCGCCTTGGCCTGGAAGCAGGTGTGGACATACAGCCTGTAAACTGGTGGAAACTGTACCTGGGCGGTAATGTGTATGACTACAAAATAAAAGGCGCCCTGTTCAACAACACGGTAAAGGTGAACAACTCCAGCCTGGTATACTCGCTCAATGCCAACACCAATTTCAAACTGTCGAATACCCTGAACCTGCAGTGGACCCTCAACTACATCTCGGAGCGAGCCACCGCCCAGGGCGAAGACTCCCGCTTCTACAACCCGAGCCTGGCCCTGCGGAAAACGTTTATGGATGGTATGCTGGCGGCAACGCTCCAGTGGCAGAACATGGATATGGGCCTGCTGAACTCCAATGAGCAGCGCATCACCACCCGCGGCAGAGACTTTTTTACGACCACCAATTACATTTATGAGGTAGATGTGGTTATGGTTAACCTGAGCTTTAACCTCAACAAGCTGGGTAAGAAAGTGAAGTTTACCGAGAGCGAGTTCGGGGAGAAAGAATTTTAAGCTGCGGGCATACCCAGGGCGCACGATAGGTTTACCGCTTCCGGCAAAGCCGGTGCTTTGCCGGGTACTACCCGGGTGGCTTTGTTCTGATGATCGGTTATGCTATAACATAGGCTGTTAATAATTTGATTTTGTTCCTCTGGAAGCCTACCTTAGGCAAGTGATAAGATGCTGTTGAAACCTAAAGCAATATCAAAGTGAACCGGAAGCAGATAGTCCTGTTAATTCTTGCCGTAGTTGTTGGCGTACAAATTGTTTACTTCTGGCTGGAGGGTAAACCTGAGGCTGCAGACGCAGGCAAAAAAGAGCTGCTGACAGCAGACGTAATAGCTGCAAGTTACATCGGCAGTGAGTCTTGCAGGTCATGCCACGAGCAGGAATTCAGCGACTGGAATAAATCGGATCATGACCTGGCCATGCAGGAAGCCACTTCCGAATTTGTGTTGGGCGATTTTGAGGATCAGGTATTTGAAAGCCAGGGTGTAACAAATAAATTTTTCCGGAAAGACGACAAATATTGGGTAAACACAGAAGGCCCCGACGGAAAGTACGCCGATTATGAAATTAAGTACACCTATGGGGTAAAGCCCCTGCAGCAGTACATCGTGGAGTTTCCGGGCGGTAAGCTGCAGTGCCTGCGCACAGCCTGGGACAGTAAAAAAAATAAATGGTTCGACCTGTATCCCGATCTTGAAGTGCACCCGAAGGAGTGGCTGCACTGGACAAAAGGCGGCCTGAACTGGAATACCATGTGCTCCGACTGCCACTCCACCAACGTGCATAAAAACTACATCCCGGAAGCCGATTCGTTTGCTACTTCCTTCTCCATTATCAATGTCAGCTGCGAGTCGTGCCATGGCCCGGGCAAAGCGCACGTCGATTTTATCAAGTCAAACAATATTAAAAAGGGCGACCCCTACCAGGCAGAACAGCACCTGCACCAGACCTCCAACCTGACGTCGGTGGAGCAGGTAGACCAATGCGCCCGCTGCCATGCCCGGCGCGAGCAGATAACGGAAGCTTTTGACCACCAGGGAAGCTTTATGGACCACTATGTTCCGGCCGTTTTACGAGACGACCTGTATCATCCGGATGGGCAGATAAAAGAGGAAGATTACGAATATGCTTCCTTTACACAAAGCAAAATGTACATGAACGGCGTGAAATGCGCCAACTGCCATAACCCGCACAGCCTCGAACTGAAAGCCATCGGCAATGCCTTGTGCGGCCAGTGCCACGACCAGAAAAAATTCGATGTGCCGGCGCATACGTTTCATGCCGTAAACACAGAGGGCGCAAAATGCGTGAACTGCCACATGCCCGGCACCACCTACATGGGCAACGACTTCAGGCGGGACCACAGTTTACGGGTTCCGCGCCCAGACCAGAGCGTGGTGTACGGTACGCCAAATGCCTGTAACAAGTGCCACACCGATCAAACGGCGCAGTGGGCAGCCAATGCCATCGAAAAATGGTTTGGGAAAGAGCGGAAGCCACACTTCTCGGATGCGCTCACCTTTGCCAGCACCCGTAACCCGGCAGCGGCAGCGGGGCTCGTTACGTTGCTGAACGATAAAAAGCAACCGCCCATTGTAAAGGCAACGGCTTTATGGTACCTGGGGCAGCTGAAAAACGATCCGGGCACATTGGCTGTTTTTGTAAATGCATTATCCGATGCTGAACCCATTATCCGGTACACGGCCCTCAAGGAACTGAATGCGTATCCGCTGGAGCAGACGCAGAACCACGTGTTGCCCATGCTCAAAGATCCTGTCCGGTCGGTGCGTATAGCGGCAGCCGATGCGCTGGCTACGTTGCCGGCAAGCAGCGTTCCGGCAAGTTTTGCGGCGCCTTACAAGAAGGCAACCAAAGAGCTCGAGATCAATTTAAAAGAAAGGGCCGATTTCCCGGGCGGCCAGATGGAAGCCGGGCAGTACTACGAAAGAAAAGGTGATGTCCGGAAAGCCGAGGTGGCCTATAAGCGGTCCCTTTCCATCGATTCCTTCTTTAATCCGGCACGCCTGAACCTGGCTTACCTGCAAAACAGGCAGGGAAATACAAAAGAAGCCATTGCCTTGTTTAATGTGGTGCTGCAACAGGAGCCCGGGTATGCAGAAGGCTATTACTCGCTAGGTCTTTTATATGCCGAGACGAATGAAATGGAGCTGGCTATCGAAAACCTGAAAAAGGCTTCGCAACTGGATAAAGCCAATACAAGAGCGCTGTATAACCTGGGGTTGGCCTACCAGCGCGCAAACCAGGCCGAAGCGGCAGAAGCAGTTTACCTGAAAGGGCTTCAGAGATTTCCTGATTCGTATGACTTCGGAAACGCACTGGTCATCCTGTATTTGCAAAACAACAGCTTCGAGAAAGCAGAACAGCACCTGGCACGTTTGTTGGGACACTATCCTAATAACCCACAGCTGCTCCAGATGAAGGAGTATATCCGGACAAACAGGTGATAAACCTGCCGTTGCCTTCGCTGCTCGTTTTGCAACCTTCTTTTTCAGGATAAAACGCCATTCCTCCTGTATGTACTGCCGCTTGCGTGCAGCAGCGGGTGTGGTGGCAGCTGCAGCATACTTTTTTGCAGGATCTGAAAGCCGGCTGTAAAAAGTAGTTTTTTTATGATGCTGCTCCCTGCCTGTTGCCGGAAACGCAATGGTACAGGTGGACAGCTTTTTTTTAACGTGAACTCGGGAATCAAAACAAGGACACACTATTGTTCTAAGATCGAAGCATAAAACCTTTCCAGTTTTCGCAGGAGGAGCCTTCTACATGTTCCGGTGCTGAGCTCTGCTCAGCAGCCCGCAGCGGAGCGAGGGCAGGTTCATGTAGACAGCGACGGAAGCGAAAACGCGGCCGCGCGGCCGAGGAGCGCATAAGTTAGCTATAGAACGATAATTCAGAGGCAATGCATGAGCAGTTACTATAAGTTGTAAAACTTATAATTCCCGAGTTTACGTTTTTTTTAAGCTTTTACTTCCGGACAGACGTTTTTTCTCCTTTATTTTTTTAGCTGCACCTGCCACCACACCCACTGCTGGAGGCTGCAGTGGCGTCGTTATCCTGCCCTCCTGCTACAATTATTCCTGCTCAGGCGCTTTATTTGGGAGCGGCTACATAAATAGCAGCATTGCCTACAATTGTGCTAATCCCTGTCAACCTCTTTTGCTATCATTGTTGCTGTCAGCTGTCGCTTACCGGAGTTGGAAGTGGTGATTAAGCTATCGCAACGGCAGTAGGATAGCTGTATTTTTTTAATTGATTTTTTATGAAGAGGTTAACAATCTTTTTCTTATTACTTCTGCTTGTTGCAGGCAAGGCCAAAGCGCAAGGCTGGAAACCGGTGGGGGATAAGCTAAAAACAAGGTGGGCAAAAGATGTAAGCCCCGCAAATGCCTGGCAGGAGTACCCGAGGCCGCAGCTGGTGCGCGACGACTGGCAGAACCTGAACGGGTTGTGGGAATATGCCATCCGGAAGAAAGGATTGCCACAGCCAGCACAGTTCGACGGTAAAATACTGGTGCCTTATGCGGTAGAGTCCAGTTTGTCGGGGGTGGGCAAACCGCTCCTGCCCGACCAGGAGCTATGGTACAGAACCACGTTTGAAACGCCTGCATCATGGCGTAAGCAAAATGCCATTCTCCACTTCGAAGCCGTAGACTGGCAGGCTACCGTTTATCTGAACAACAAACTGGTGGGCGAACACAAAGGCGGCAGCGATGCCTTCTCTTTTGATGTATCAAAATACCTGAAGCCCGGGGTGCAGGAGCTCGTGGTAAAGGTGTGGGACCCGACCGATTCGGATATACAACCGCGTGGAAAGCAGATCCTTAAACCGCATGGTTTCTGGTACACGGCTGTGTCTGGTATCTGGCAGACGGTATGGCTGGAGCCGGTAAGCCCGTCCGGTATCCGTACGCTGGTGCCGGAGCCGGATATCGACCGGAAGCTGGTAACAATTAAATCGAGCCTGTACAAAAACACCGGTAAAGAGCGGGTGCGCCTGAAAGTAACTTACAAGGACAATGTAATTGCTGAGCAGGAAGTGCCCTACCAGGAAGATCTGGCGGTAGCAGTACCGGAACCGCAGTTATGGACCCCGGAGTACCCCAACCTGTACCAGTTCCAGCTGGAAATTGTGCGGGGTGGAAAAGTGCTGGATAAAGTGGCCTCCTATTTTGCGATGCGCAAGATTGCGCTGGGGCAGGATAACAACGGATACACAAAATTATTCCTGAACAACAAGCCTTACTTTCAGTGGGGCGTGCTGGACCAGGGGTGGTGGCCGGATGGTCTGCTGACGCCTCCTTCCGATGAAGCCATGAAATATGACATGGAGGTGGTGAAGTCGATGGGGTACAACATGATACGGAAGCATATTAAAGTAGAGCCCGCACGCTTTTATTTTCATGCCGATACCATGGGCCTGCTGGTGTGGCAGGACATGCCCTCGGGCTTTCTGAAACTGGGCCACCCGGAGCAGCACGTAAACCACGACGCGCCGAAAGACTGGGAGCGGCCGAAAGCATCGGCGCAGCAGTTTGAGCATGAGTGGAAGTCCATTATCGATCATCTGCGCTTTTTTCCTTCCATTGTCGTGTGGGTGCCTTTTAACGAAGGCTGGGGCCAGTACGACACGGAGCGGGTGGTGGAGTGGACGCGGCAGTACGACCCTACCCGCCTGGTAGACGGCACCAGCGGCTGGACAGACCGTAACGTTGGGCATATGTACGATGCCCATCAGTACCCGGGGCCCTCCATCGAGCCAAGTGCCCAAAATCCGGGCCGGGCGCTGGTGTTAGGGGAATTCGGGGGGCTGGGGTTTCCGGTAAAAGACCACCTGTGGAACGCCGAAAAGCGCAACTGGGGCTACCGCACCTATCTTACAGCGCAGCAACTGATAGACGAATACGTCAAACTCGTTCATAATGTGTACCCGCTTACGGCAAGAGGCCTTGCTGCAGCCATTTACACCCAGACAACCGATGTGGAAGGGGAGGTAAACGGCCTGATGACCTACGACCGTGAAATAATAAAAGTACCTGTTGCCACTGCGCGTATCCTGCACGAACCGCTGTATTATCAGCACATCAACAAGCAGGAAATCATCCTGAAAGATTCTGAGGAAGAGGCCTCCCCGCTGATGACCTCCTTTACCTATCCGGGCCGGGAATGGAACAACCACAACCCTTTTAGCCCGGCATTTAAAAAAACGACCGGTCCCGTGAAAGTAAGCAAAGGCCAGACACTCTGGGCCGTGAACAGCTTTGTAAAAAACGACCTGCCCGATAGAATGGCCCTGAAAGTATTTGCCCGCGGCGACCTGAAAATCTACCTGAACGGCCATCTGATACACGACAGGTATACGCTGACGAAACGCCATTACGATGAAATAAACATCAGTGAGTTTGCCCGGTACCTGAAGGAGGGCAAGAATGTAATTGGCCTGGAGCTGCAGAATGCAGCAGAAGATTCTGAATTCGATTTCGGGCTTTACCACTACTGATTAATCTGAGCACAATTGTATGACGACATATTTATTTAAATACACTTCCTTTCTGCTGTTGCTCACAACGCTTTTAGCCTGGCAGGAACCCCTGCCGGAAAAGCAGGCAAGCACGAAAAGCAAAAGGCCCAACATCCTGTTTTGTGTTGCAGATGATGCCTCTCTGGCGCACATGAGTGCTTATGGCAATACCTGGGTGAAAACCCCTGCCTTCGACCGGGTGGCGAAAGAGGGCCTGCTGTTTACCAACGCTTATACACCCAATGCCAAATGCTCTCCTTCCAGGGCCTGTATTTTAACGGGCCGTAACCCCTGGCAACTGGAGGAAGCCGCCAACCACTGGTCTTTTTTTCCTGCAAAATTCATCACCTTTATGGAAGAGCTGGACAAGAACGGGTACCAGGTTGGTTTTACCGGAAAAGGCTGGGGACCCGGTAACCCGGGGGAGGTAAACGGCAAACGGCGCGAAGTAACAGGACCTGCTTTTAATGCTGCCAGAACCAAGCCACCTACCGGCGGTATCTCCAACATAGACTATGCTGCCAATTTTGAAAAGTTCCTGGACGGGAAAGCCAAAGAAGAGCCTTTCTGTTTCTGGTATGGTTCGCACGAGCCGCACCGGGGCTACAAATATGGCTCGGGTGTGGAACAGGGGAAAAAGAAGTTATCCGACATCGACAAGGTGCCCGATTACTGGCCCGACACCAAAGAGGTACGAAACGATATGCTCGACTATGGCTACGAAGTGGAATACTTTGATGCGCAGCTGGGTAAAATGCTGGCGATACTCGAAAAGCGGGGCGAGCTGGAAAACACCATCATTGTAGTAACTTCCGATAACGGCATGCCTTTCCCGCGGGTGAAGGGGCACGTGTACGAAGCAGCCAACCACCTGCCGCTGGCTGTTATGTGGAAGAATGGCATAAAAAGCACCGGCAGAAAAATAGAAGATTACGTGAGCTTCATCGATTTTGCGCCTACCTTTCTGGAAGCTGCAGGCGTAAGTCCGGAGCAGGGGGGCATGCAGCCCGTGCAGGGAAAATCGCTGCTTCCCATTTTTACCTCCGCTAAGGAAGGGCAGGTAGATAAGAGCAGGAACTATGTGTTGCTGGGCCGGGAACGAACGGATATCGGGCGTCCGCACGACTGGGGCTACCCGGTACGGGCCATTGTGAAAGACAACTACATTTACTCCATCAACTACGAACCCGACCGCTGGCCCAGCGGCAACCCCGAAACCGGCTACCTCGACACCGACAGCAGCCCCACCAAAACAGCGGTGTTAGCTACCCGGGATTCTCCGGCACAACAGTATTTATGGGCTGCTTCCTTCGGTAAAAGAGGAGCGGAAGAGCTCTATCAACTGGAGAAAGACCCTTTTTCGATGAAGAATGTGGCAGGAGAGCTGGCGCATGCAAAAACGAAAGCAGCCTTAAAAGCAATCCTGGAGCAGGAACTGAAAGCGCAGCAGGACCCCCGCATGTTTGGGCAGGGTGCTGTTTTTGATGCATACAAAAATATGAACCCGAAAGTCCGCAACTTTTACGAGCGGTATATGAAAGGCGAGATTCCTGCAAGGGACGGGCATTGACTTCTGACCGGAAATATCAGTTTAAAAACCAAGTTACTGTAACATGAGATACATTTTGCATAACCAGCTAAAGAAACTTTGCGCAGCCCTTGTTATGGCGGCTGTGGCTACGTCCTGTTCTTCATCTACCACGTCGCAGCAGGAGCAGCAGGCGGTGGAGGCCCGTAAGCCCAACATCATCTTTATCCTGGCCGACGACCTGGGCTACTCGGAACTGGGCGCTTATGGCAACACCTTTAACGAAACGCCGAACCTCGACAAGCTTGCTTCAGAAGGAGTGCGTTTCACCAATGCGTATGCTGCCGCACCGGTATGTTCTCCGTTCAGAGCCGCCCTGATGACCGGCCAGTACCCCGCCCGCATTGGCATCACCGATTACCTGCGCCCGGATGCGGCCGGTCACCTGGATACCGCTTATGTTACCATGGCCGAAATGCTGCAGCAGCATGGCTACAGGACCGGGATTGTAGGCAAATGGCACCTCTCCGGTTACCTCAACCACAATGCTCCCGAAGAAACCCTGCCCGATAAGCATGGCTTTGATGAAGTAATCGTAAGCGAGAACCGGGGTATTGCCAACGGCACTTATTTCCACCCGTACCACTTCAACCGCGAAATAGAAAAGAAGCTACCCGACGAGAAGGAATACCTGACCGACCGGCAGAATGTGGAGGCCGTGGAGTTTATCGAGCGGAACAAGGACAAGCCTTTCTTCCTGTACCTGAGCCATTACGGGGTGCATACGCAGCTGCACGGCAAGCCGGAGCTGGTGGATCGCTTCCGGAATAAGGCCGGAGCCGGTACCAGCGAACCATCCAGGGAAAATGCTCAGAATGACCCTTACAAAAAGTTTCCGGCCGATTACCGCGCACCCAAGAACAACCCGCACCTGGCCGCCCAGCTCTACTCCATCGACGAAGGGGTGGGCATGATCATGGAGAAGCTCAAAAGCCTGGGGCTGGACGAAAATACCATCATCGTATTTACCAGCGACAACGGCGGCGAAACCAATGTTACCACCAACGCACCACTGCGAGCCGGTAAAAGCACCCTTTACGAAGGCGGTGTGCGGGAGCCGCTCCTTGTCTGGTATCCTTCCCGTTTTGCCAAAGGAGCCGTGGTGAACGAGCCCGTAGTCAATTTCGATTTTTACCCGACATTCGAAGAAACCATAGGAGCAGAACACAAGGGGCAGCAGCTCGATGGCATATCCTTTGCCCGCGTGCTGACGGAACCTTCGGCTACTTTACCAAAACGCAGTTTCTACTGGCACTACCCGCTCGACGAGCCCCACTTCCTGGGGGGCAGGTCCGGCGGCAGCATCCGCAACGGCGACTGGAAACTGATCGAGTTTTTCGATAAAAACGAAGTGCAGCTGTATAACCTGAAGGAGGATATCGGCGAAGAAAACGATCTTGCAAAGCAGTACCCGGAGAAGGTGAAAGAACTACAGGCAGAACTGTCCGGCTGGCGCACCTCTGTTGGAGCAACAGGATATACCCTGAAAAACTAACTGCACCTGCCACCACAGCCTCTGCTGCAAGCCTGTAGCGCTTCAGGAATCAGTTGCTCCCAGTTGCTCCAGTTGCCCAATTGCTCTTCCGGACGTCCTCGTCCGGAAGCTTTCTGCCGGGGGACATCCGTGTCCCCGTTGCACATACGTTGACAAGGCTCCAAGGCTCTTTCGGATGTTTTCATCCGAAAGTCAACTGTTGGGGATCTCCAGATCCCCGTGAACCAGCAGAAATCTCTATCCATGTCCTCTTCCTGCTCCTATTGGTCTACGGGGATCTGGAGATCCCCAACAGTTATTTTCCGGATGAAAACATCCGGAAAAGCAATAGTAGACTACTAAATATCTCATGAATAATTAACTGCAGCTGTTACCACAGTCTCTGCTGCATGCCTGGAGCGCTTCAGGTAGTATTAACCATTTCAACCATGATAAATCAAAAGAAAATTACGTTACTGGCTGGCAGCCTGCTGCTGGCACTGTCGGTGCAGGCGCAGTCGAAGGTACAGGGCTATGTGTTTGAAGACGCCAACCGGAACGGTAAAATGGATGGCCGCGAAAAAGGAATAGCCCAGGTAGCCGTAACCAACGGGCTGGAGGTGGTGCTGACCGATAAAAAGGGAAAGTACACGTTGCCAATCGGTAAAGACAATATTATTGCTGTTATCAAACCGTCGGGCTACAAAACCCCGACAGATGCCAATAACCTGCCCCGGTTTTACTACATTTATAAACCGGGTGGTTCACCTGCTGGTCTTGAGTATAAAGGTGTAGCGCCTACCGGTCCGCTTCCCAAATCGGTAAACTTTGCCTTATCGCCTTCCCCTGAGACCGATGCCTTTACAACACTTGTTTTCGGCGATCCACAGCCCTATAGCAAAGAGGAAGTAGATTTCTTTGCCCGGGGTGTGGTGTCGGAAGTAGAAGGAGTAAAGAATGTGGTTTTCGGGCTGAGCCTGGGCGACCTGGTGGGCAACGACCTGGCCCTGTTTAACCCCTACATCGAGGCGGTGAAGAAAGTGGGCATTCCGTGGTACAACCTGATGGGCAACCACGACATGAACTTCGATGTAAAAGCCGACTCGCTTTCCGACGAAACCTACGAAGCCCATTTCGGCCCTGCCAACTATGCCTTTAACTATGGCAAAGCCCACTTTATCGTGCTGGACGATATCCTGTACCCCGACCCGCGTGGCAAGAGCAAGTACTGGGCCGGCTTCCGGAAAGACCAGCTGGACTTTATCGAAAACGACCTGAAGCATGTGCCCAAAGACCGGTTGGTGGTGCTGGCGTTCCATATTCCGCTCAAGCCCGGTTTCCGGCAGAAGGACCTGAATCGGCTGTTCGAACTACTGAAAGATTACCCGCACACGCTGTCGCTTTCGGCACACACCCATATTCAGAAACAGGACTTCTTTACAAAAGAAGACGGCTGGCTGCAGGACAGGCCGCACCACGAGTACAATGCCGGCACCACCTCCGGTAACTGGTACTCGGGCAAACTGGATGCAAATGGCACACCGGAAGCTACCATGCCCGACGGCACACCCAAAGGCTACGCCTTCCTCACCATCACCGGCAATCAGTACGTGATAGACTACAAAGTAACCACCAAGCCGCGTGACTACCGCATGGCCCTCTATGCGCCTAAAGTGGTTCCCCAACTGAAGAGCACCACTGCCAGTCTGTATGCCAACTTCTTTATGGGCAGCGAAAAAGATATCCTGGAGTACCGCGTAGACGATGGTCCCTGGAAGCGAATGGCTTTTTACCCGGATTTTGACCCGATGTTTTTAAACAAACTAAATGAGTGGGATACCACCGAAGAGCTGTTCCCGGGACCGGTACGCCGGCCCAGCAATGCCCGCAACAGCACCCACCTCTGGCGCGCCTCTATCCCGTCTAACCTGGAGCCCGGCGTGCATGTGATTGAAGTAAAGGTAAAAGACATGTTCGGCAGAACCTTTACCGACAAAATCAGCTACCGGATAGAGAAGTCGAAGCCGCTCCCGGAGCAGGCTCTCAAGACAGATTGATACCAAATAGTAAAAAGGACCTTCCATTACATGACCACCAGTAGCTAGCTTGACTGCAGTTTGGGGTAGGGGCCCTATTGATCCCCTACCGGGATGACAAAGGAGGAATAGTTTTGTGGAACTGAGTAAATACTTTCTGGTATGATTTGCATAGCAGGAGAGGCAGTGGTGGCAGGTGCAGAACAAAAAAGGCAGCGTTTCATAGCGCTGCCTTTGCTGTTTGTATAACTCCCGCTATCCCTGTGTCGACTCCAGTTCCTGCAGGTGCTTTTCGGTGAATTCGCTTGGTGTAATTTTGAACTGTTGCACAAAGCACTTGGAGAAGTAGGAGTGGGAGTTGAAGCCCACCATGTAGCCTACTTCCGAAATGTTGTACTCGTTCTGTAACAGCAGCTTGGCTGCGTGCTTGAGCCTTACCAGGCGGATAAATTCGTTTGGCACCTGGCCCGTGAGCGACTTCAGCTTCTTGTGCAGCGACGAACGGCTCATGGCCATTTCGCGGCTCAGCTCCTCTACCGACAGCTTCGGATCGGTGATGCGTTCTTCTATCGTTTCCACGATCTTTTTCAGGAAGGCATTGTCGCGGGTGTTGGTGGTGAGGGTGGTGGTGTCGGCAAACGGCTGCTGCGAGAACTTTAGCTTCAGGGTTGCCCTTGCCTCCAGCTGATTTTTGATTACCACCTTCAGGTGGCGCCATTTAAACGGTTTGGTAATGTAAAAGTCTGCACCACTTTCTATCCCCTCTATCTCTGCATCGGAATTAGATTGTGCCGTTAGCAACACAAACGGAAGATGGCTGAACGCAATGTTGCTCTTCACCTGCTGGCACAATGTAATGCCGTCCATCTCAGGCATCATTAAATCAGAGATAATCAGGTCAACCTCGTCCTTATCCAGGCACTCCAGGGCTTCCAACCCGTTTTGGGCAGTAACGCAACGGTAGTTTTCGCCTTCGAGGCCTTTAGAGATATAATCGCGCAACGACTCGTCATCCTCCACCAGCAGGATGGTAGTTTTTCCGCTGTTTTCCGCTGCAGCATCTGGTTCAGGGGTATTGTCTTCATCTGCAGCTAAAGCCACCGGCTCGGGCATTGCTGCCGGTTGGTCGCACTCCTTAAACGGAAGCAGCACCGTGAAAGTAGTTTTTACTCCTTCTTCGCTTTCCACCAACAGGTCGCCGCCATGCTTTATGGATAAAGACTTTGCCAGTGCAAGCCCGATACCGGTACCGCCCAGGTTGCTGTAGTGGTGCTTGCCGGAGGTAATTTTAAAGAACTTTTTGAAAATGCTGTCGAGCTGCTCTTTCGGAATGCCGATGCCGTCGTCTTCGATGCTGATAGAGAAGAACTGCCGGCCATTTTCGTTGTTAACAGGTGCATTAATGCTTAGTTTAACGCTGGTGCGGGTAAACTTAAAGGCATTGCTCAGCAGGTTGCTCAGTATTTTGGTAAGCGCCTCCGGGTCTGTTTCTACAATGAACCGGTTTATGTGCGTGTTCATCGAGAACCGGATGTCCTGCTTCTGGGCGATAGGCGAGAACCTGGAATACAAGGCCTGTACCATCGACACGAGCTCCATTTGCTCCAGGTTAATGGTATAAATTTTACTTTCGATTCTCCTGAAATCGAGCAGTTGGTTTACAAGCGTGAGCAAACGGTTGGAGTTATCGTCCATTACCCGGAGCTGCTCCTGCACCTCGGGGCCACCTTTGCCCGAGGCGATAAGGTCTTCCAGCGGTGCTGTAATCAGGGTCAAAGGCGTCCGGACTTCGTGGGCCATGGTGATGAAGAAGTCCATCTTCTGCTTGTAGAACTCTTTTTCTTCTTTGTTTTTCAGCCTTTCCAGGCGGATCTTATTTTTCCGCTTCACATTGCGTATGGCAGCTCTTCTGGCCAGAACAAAAACAAAGACAGCAAGTGCCAGGTAGAAAAGATAGGCAACGGTGGTTTTATAAAATGGCGGGAGAATCGTTATTTTCATGGAGGCAGCCTGCTTGTTCCAGGTGCCGTCGTTGTTGGTGGCTTTTACCCGGAAAGTGTATTCGCCTGCGGGTAAGTTTGTGTAGGTTGCTTTGCGCTGGTCCTCTACATAGTTCCAGTCTTTGTCAAAGCCTTCCATCTTAAAAGCATAGCTTGTTTTTTGAGGCGATATAAAGCTAAGCGCGGCATATTCGAAACTGACAACCGACTGGTCGTGCGAAAGGGTGAGGTGCCTGGAATAATGGAGAAGCTTATTTAAAGGGCTTTTCTCGCTGCTGATGGTAACATCTTTGTTAAAGAGCTGCAGGTTGGTAAGAGCGATTGCGTTTTTGGAGTTAATGCTTTTTAAGCTGTCCGGTTTAAACACGTTAAAGCCATTGATGCCGCCAAAATAAAAGTTTCCGTCCGATGCCTTCAGGTAAGCTTTAAAGTTAAACTGGCGGCTCTGGAGCTTGTCAAATTTTCCGTACCGTTTGCTCTGGTAGGTTTTAGGATCAAACTTATAGATCCCATTATTGGTCGACAGCCAGAGCTGTCCTTTAGGGTCTTCCAGCACTCCATATACAATAGAACTGGAGATGCCGTATTGTTCATCAATTACCTTGAAGGTGTTTTTGCTGCGATCGAAAAAGTTTAAACCGCCGCCTTCTGTTCCCAGCCACAAGTTCCCGGATTTATCGCAGAAAATGGAAATAACCTTGTTTGTACTGATCGAATTCGGGTCGGCAGATTTGGAGTACTGCCGCCATTTGTTTGTTTTTTGGTCATGGGCAATCAGCCCGAAGTTGTAGGTGGCAAACCAGATCACGCCACGGTCATCTTCGTAAATATCGTAAATACAGGCCCTTGTCAGGTTATGATCGTTGATACGGGTAAAGTTGTCTTTCTCCGGGTTGTAGATCGAAACACCGGCAACCGTTCCGACCCAGATTCTACCTTTCCGGTCTTCGTTAATTGTATAAACGGTGTTGTTGCTGATCGTCGTAGGATCGTCCTGGTTAGAGAGGTACCGTTTTATTTTTCCTGTTTTGGGGTTGTAAATATTTAAACCGCCCGAAAAAGTGCCGATCCAGATGTTGCCGCTTTTGTCTTTGTAAAGCGTATGGATGTTGTGGTAAGACAGGTTCTCCTGCCAGGGCTCAAAAGGATACTGCTTAAATGTTTTGGAGTGTACATCAAATAAGTTGAGCCCGCCGTCTTCGGTTCCTACCCAAACTTTGCCGGCATCATCCTCTAAAAAAGTACTTACGGCATTGCCTGATAAAGCCCGTTGTTCGCCGGTAGGGTAGTATAACTCGATGTTGGTGTCTTTTCCGTGAAAATAATTTACACCTCCAAAATAGGTACCGAGCCAGATACCGCCTTCTTTGTCTTCAAAAATAGTGTAAATGGCATCGTCGCTGATACTGAAGGGATCGTTATTCTTGTTTGTGTGATGCGTAAAAGTTTGTGTAGGAATATCCAGGATATTTAAGCCTTTCTCTGTTCCAATGTATAACTTGTTTGGGTTGGGTTGGTAAATAGACCGGACAATGTTATCGTTAATAGAATTGTTGTCAGACTTCAGGTATTGTTTAAATGTGTCTGTGCTTTTATTGTACAAATTTAACCCCCCGGTAAGGGTGCCCACCCAGATATTGCCGCTTAGGTCTTTGTACAACTCAATAATGTTGCTGTGCGAAATACTGCCAGGCTCCTGCGAAGCATAATAATGTCTGAAAGTCATTTTAACGGGGTCCAGCACATCGAGGCCGCGCACGGTTGCAATCCAGATATTCCCGTCGTTGTCCTCTGTCAGGTTGCGGACGAGGTTCATGGAGATGGATTGGGGGTTATTGGGGCGGTGAACAAAATTCCGGAGCGCTTCTGTCTTCGGATTATACTGGAACAAGCCTTTGCTGCCGGTAGCAATCCATAAATTCCCGCGCTTATCCCGGATAATGTCAAACACCAACTGAGGCCCCAGTTTTTCAAAATACCGGAAAGATTCTTTTTCAAGATCCAGCAGGTAAATACCCTCTTCGGTACCTACCCAATACGTTTTGTCATCGTACTTAAAGATCTTCCTGATAAAGTTGTTGCCAATGGAAACCGGGTTTTTCTTGTCGAATTTAAAAGACTTGAACTGGTAGCCGTCGAACCGGCTCAACCCGTCTTTTGTGCCAAACCACATATATCCCTGCTCGTCCTGCGAAATAGCCCATACGGTATTGGAGCTTAACCCGTCGGTAACGGTGTAATTCCGGAAATGGATCCTGTCTTTGGCGACTGCTTCTGAAAAAAAGGCAGCCAGAAACAGCATAAGCGTAAACGCAAACAGTTTTTTAGTTGGTAACATAGGCGGAAAATTTATTCTACTGTCTGGCAATAGCAGTTAGGGCTGATTACGGCTAATTTGCAAGCAGAAGTAAAGGTAAGATGTTTTTTAAAAATTGTTGAAAAAAATGCTTACTAATGTTAATTAACAGTTAGCCTGGCGCCCCTGCTTTTGAGTTCAGGATAAGCGTAAAGTGGGAGCATAACGTCCATTAATAACATGCTTAAGTTTAGTACCCTTGCAGGATTTTTAAACTCTGCCGGAGGCGTTTCGGGCGATACTGGTAGTGCAGCAACAGGAAAGCGGCCTGCTGCTACATTTTTGCCAGTGTAAGCCACAAAAGTGATAGTTTGTTTTTCTGAACCTGCGTAATATTGTTCCTGCTATCGGGCGCACTGTTAAGGCAGCTGCCCGGTATCCTTAGCTTAGGTTTTAAGCAGGCAGGACATTCCGCCATGCGCATATTTACTTTATCTACATGAAAAAATCACTTTTGTATGTTCTGGCCGTCGCTTGTCTGCAGGTACCGGCATGCCAGAACAAATTAGCAGGAACATCTTCTGTTACAGCGACTGCTGCAGGGGTTCCGGAGAAGCAGCAGCAACAGCAGCAACAGCAGCAGCCCAACATTGTTTTTATCCTGGCCGATGACCTGGGATGGGGGGAGTTAGGCTGTTATGGGAACAGCTTCAACGAAACGCCTAACCTGGATAAACTGGCTTCGCAAGGTATAAAGTTTACAAGTGCCTATGCGGCAGCGCCGGTTTGTTCGCCAACGCGCGCCAGCTTTGTAACAGGCCAGTATCCGGCCCGTGTTGGTATTACCGATTTCCTGGCCCCGCATACCAGTAGACTGCTGGACCCTGCGAAGTACATAACCGTTAACGAAGCGTTGGGGGCAGCCGGGTATCATACGGGGTTGGTAGGCAAGTGGCACCTGGATACCGATTTCAAGGAAAACAAAGGCGGCCCCGATAAGCATGGCTTTAATGAAGTGATCGGTACCGAAACCAAGTACATTGCCGATGGCGATTACTTTTATCCCTATGACAAAATAAGCACATTTACGAGCGGAAAGCAGGATGAATACCTGACTGACCGGCAAAGCGAGGAGGGAATGGAATTTATCCGGCGGAATAAAAACAAGCCGTTTTTCCTGTACCTTTCTTACTACAGTGTACACACCAAACTGGAAGCGCCCGAGGACCTGGTAGCAAAGTACAAGCAAAAGTTTGATGCCAAATACGGAAAAGGCCAGGCCGACAAACTGTTTGATGGTCCAAAAAATAAAAAACACCAGTCGAAGCACGCCGATAACCCTTACCTGGCTGCCATGCTGGAACGGATTGATACAGGCGTAGGAAACATTATGCTGGAGCTGGAGAAAAACGGGCTGGCAGAAAACACGTTGCTGGTTTTCTTCTCTGATAACGGTGGTGCGAACAATGTAGGCAATAACGGGGATTTCAGGATGCACAAAACCTGGTTGTATGAAGGAGGAATCAGGGAGCCGCTCATCATGCGTATGCCAGGCAAAATTAAGGCTGGAAGTGAGACAGCGGTTCCGGTTAGCAGTATCGATTTTTATCCGACCTTCCTGGAACTTGCCAACGCTGCCCCACCGGTGGGGCACCAGCTGGATGGTGTTAGTCTTGCTCCTTTTATCACCAAAGGGGAGGACCTCAGCCGTGATGTGTTATACTGGCACTATCCTGCCGAAACCGGAAACTGGAAAGACCGCATGTCCAGCGCAGTTCGTAAAGGCGACTTTAAGCTGATCCAGTTTTATGCCGATAACAGGGTGGAGCTTTATAACCTGAAAACAGACGCAGCAGAAAAACATAACCTGGCAGCAAAAATGCCTGACAAAGTAAAAGAACTCCAGCAGTTGCTCAACAAGTGGAAAACCGAGGTGAACGCGGAGCAGCCTGCTACCTGACCCCTTACCCGATGAGCAGTGGCTGTGGTGGCTGGTGCAGCAAATGCTTTTAACCTTTCATGGGCAAGTCTTGTGCATGGCGTGATATAGTTTAGCATATTTTGACCGGATGAATATTAAAAAAACTGTTTTCCTGGTAGCCTGTTGTGCCTTTGGCTGGGGCTGTACTACCGTTGCTGTACAAAACAGCGCAACACAAACAACTGAAAAAACGGGTGCAGGTGCAGGGTATTTTACCAACCCAATTGGCAAGGGAGCCGACCCGTGGGTGGTCAGGAAAGACGGCTACTACTACGCCTGCGGCTCCGGGAAGGGGGGCATCTGGGTGTCCAGGTCCGACAAGCTTACCGACCTGGGCGAACGGAAAGTGGTCTGGAAAAAACCGGAAACAGGCTGGAACATGGCAAGCGTCTGGGCGCCTGAACTTCATTTCCTGGATGGCAAATGGTATATCTACTATGCGGCAGCCAAAGCAGAAGGAAAACCCTTTATTCATCAGCGGTCCGGTGTGCTGGAATCTGTTTCCGATGATGCTTTCGGGCCTTACCGCGACAAGGGGATGCTCTATACCGGCGACAGTATCGGGCATGCTTCCGCAGCGCCTGTCTGGGCAATCGATTTAACCCCTGTGCAACTGAACGGAAAGCTGTATGCCGTATGGTCCGGCTGGGAAAAGAACGCAGCTACCGATAAAACCAAACAGCACTTGTACATCGCCGCCATGCGCAACCCCTGGACTATCAGCAGCAACCGGGTTAAGATTTCATCGCCTGAAGAAAGTTGGGAAACCGGAGGGCCCCTGGACCTGAATGAAGGGCCGCAGCTGCTGCGCAAAAACGGAAAAGCTTTTATTATTTACTCCTGCCGCGAGTCGTGGCTGAAAGAGTACAGGCTGGGACAGCTGATGTTGCAGGATACGACCTTAAACCCCTTGGAACCTGCAAACTGGGTTAAAAAAGGACCCGTGTTCCAGGGCACCGATACGGTATATGGGGTGGGGCATGCCAGCTTCACTACCTCCCCCGACGGCACCGAAGACTGGATTGTGTACCATGCCAAAGTATCTACCCAGCCTGGCTGGGAAAGGGACATCAGGATACAAAAGTTTACCTGGGACAAGCAGGGCGAACCTGTTTTCGGTACACCGGTAACAGCAGGAGTGGCTATGGAGGCACCATCAGAGAACAACAACGGAAAAAAACTGCGGAAGAAATAATTTTCCGGTTCCATTTAACCTTCGGGCTGTTTTTCGCTCTAACAGGGTAGTACAGGCTTCGGTGTTGCAGCGGCAACCAAAACCTGCAGTTGCGGCACCCGGAGGAGGGTGCCAGGTCCTTATTCCCAACTTTACCTTTGTCAGCAAATGAAAAACAAGTCTGCCTATCCCGTTGTCGTGCTGGTGCTGCTCCTGAGTGGTATGTTGCTCGTTTCGTTTAAAAACGCCACTAGCTATGTTAAAAAAGCTTTCCCTTACAAGAAAGAAGGACTTACAGAACGGCAGGCGGCAGCGCACCTGTTAAGCCGCTTTACCTACGGGGCAAAGCCCGGGCAGGTAGACGAGGTGGTGAAAATGGGACTCGAAAACTGGTTTGCGCAACAGCTGGCCGCTAACCAGCCGGAGGACCGGGTAGAACAACTGCTGGCAGGTTACAACTCCCTCCGGATGACGAACGAGCAGATTGCCCGCACCTATCCCAAAGGCGGGCAACTCCTGAAAATGGCGATCCGTGACGGAGCCATAGCGAAAGATGCTGTAAAAAAAGAAAAAGAAAACAGGGCAGAATACCGGAAGGCGCTTCAGGCCTACATGCTGCAGAACAACTACAAGCTGCAGAATGAACTGAACCGGGAGCTGCAAAACCAGAAAATACTGCGGGCCACGTATTCGCAGAACCAGCTGCAGGAGGTACTTACCAGTTTCTGGTTCAACCACTTTAATGTGTCGCTCAGCGATAACGACTGCGCCCGTTTTATAGTTACCTACGAACGCGACGTGATCAGGCCCAATGCGCTCGGCAATTTTGAAACAATCCTGCTGGCAACGGCCCAGTCGCCGGCTATGCTTACCTACCTCGATAATTTTATGAGTGCTGCTCCCACCGATGCCTCGTCTGCTGAACAGGAAAGGCGGGAGCAACGCATGCGCCAGCAGTTAAGGCGGCAGCAGCCAGGCCTTAGCCCTGTGCAGCAGAAGCAGGTGATGGAAAGGGTGCAGAAAGCCAGAAAAGAGCAGGGACTAAACGAGAATTATGCCCGGGAGATTATGGAGCTGCATACCCTGGGCGTAGATGGCGGCTATACCCAGCAGGATGTCACCCAGGCCGCCCGCGTCCTGACCGGCTGGACTATCTTCCCCGGTTTAAACGGCAACACGATCAACAGGAAGGAGCAGGCGGCGAACAGCAACGGCAACAGTGCTTATTTTGCCAGGCAGGGCTTTGTGCGTGAAGGCGATTTCCTGTTTGCTGCCAACCGGCACGATAAAGGAGAGAAAGTAGTAATGGGAACACGCTTTCCGGCAGGCGGGGGCTATGAAGAAGGGGTAAAGCTGATTAACATGCTGGCAAAGCACCCGGCAACTGCCCGTTTTATTTCTTCCAAGTTAGCGGTTCGTTTTGTGAGCGATAACCCGTCAAAGAGTTTGATCGATAAGATGGCCAAAACCTTTACCAAAACAGATGGCGACATCAGGCAGGTGCTTCTTACCATGGTTTCGTCGCCGGAATTCTGGAGCAAAGAAGCCTTGCGCGAAAAAACAAAGTCGCCGTTTGAGCTGGCAATAAGTTCGGTGCGCAGTCTGAATGCAGAGGTAACCAATCCGGCACCGTTAGCATTCTGGATAGCGAAAATGGGTGAAAAAATGTATGCCTACCAGGCCCCCACCGGCTTCCCCGATAAAGGGCAGTTCTGGATTAATACCGGCTCATTACTCTCCCGCATGAACTTTGGGCTGGCGCTGGTATCGCGGCGCATACCCGGGGTGCAACTGGACCTGGCGGCCCTGCACCAGAACCGCGAACCGGAAAGTGCGGAACATGCGCTCCGGATCTACAGCAATTACCTGCTGCCCGAGCGCAACCTGGACGAAACGGTGCAACGGCTGACGCCGCTTGTCAACGACCCGGAATACAGCACCAAAGTAAATAATGCAGCCAGTAAATTAGCCCCGGACCAGGAAGATCAGCTGATGGAAGAAGAAGAAGTTATGCTCATGAACCGGAAAGGAAAAGAAAGACAAGCCCGGAAAAAGACCGCCGCCAGGCAGGAGCAGGCCTCGAACGGGCAGGACATGATGCTGGCGCAGGTGGTGGGCATTATCATTGGCTCGCCGGAATTTCAGCGGAGATAAGCGCAGGGTTTATAAAGTAACAATCTACCTTTAATCAAGGAACTTATGACAAGCAGAAGGGGATTTCTTAAATCAGGGGCGCTGGCACTGTTTGCGGCCGGACTCGGGGGAGTACCCAACTTCCTGGCGCAGGCTGCCGGCAGCAGTAAAATTCTGTCGCCTTACAAGAAAAACAAGGTGCTGGTTACCATTTTTCAGCGCGGCGCCATGGATGGCCTGATGGCGGTAACGCCTTTTACAGACGAATACCTGCAGAAGGCGCGTCCCGGCCTGTTTATGTCGGCTGCCCGAAGTGCTGCAAATCCCTTGATTGACCTGGACGGTCGGTTCGGGCTGCATCCTGCCATGGAAGCCTTTGCACCCCTGTTCCGCGAAAAACGACTGGCCATTGTGCATGGGGTAGGCTCCCCGAATAAAACCCGCTCCCACTTCGATGCCCAGGATTATATGGAAGCCGGCACGCCTTTCCGCAAAGGCACCAGCAGTGGCTGGCTGAACCGGGCAGTAGGGTTGCTGGGGCACGAAGCTGCCACGCCGTTTCAGGCGGTGAGCCTGACATCTTCGCTTCCCAAATCTTTTTATGGCGACCATCCTGCCGTGGCTATCAGTAACCTGCAGGAGTTTGCGATACAGATGCGGGGGAATGCCAGGGCAGCAAATGCCGCCGCAAACAGCTTCGAGGACCTCTACGACCAGACCTCTTCCACGCTGCTCAACAGGACCGGAAAGGAGAGTTTTGAGGCGCTTAAGATGCTGCAGAAAACGGATGTAAAGAATTATAAACCCGCCAACAATGCCCGTTACCCCAACAGCCCGCTGGGGAACTCGCTCAAGCAGATTGCACAGCTGATAAAGATGGATGTGGGGCTGGAAGTAGCATTTGCCGAAACAGGAGGCTGGGATACGCACTACAACCAGGGAACGGCACAAGGTACTTTTGCCCGCAATGTAACCGACCTGAGCCAGAGCGTGCTGGCCTTCTGGACCGACCTGGAAGCCTACCAGGATGAGGTGACGCTGATGACCATGACCGAGTTCGGGCGCACCGTAAAGCAGAACGGCAGCAACGGCACCGACCATGGCCGCGGCTCCTGCATGTTTGTCCTGGGCAACGATGTACATGGCGGCCTGGTGCACGGACAGGTGCCTACCCTTGCCATCGAAAACCTGGAAGATGGCCGCGACTTACCTGTTACCACCGATTTCAGAAGTGTATTCAGCGAAGTAGCCGGCCGGCACCTGCAGATCGAGCAGGCAAACGTGTTGTTCCCGGATTGGAAAGGGAATGGCATCGGCGTGATGGGACGCGTGTAAACCGGCATAAAAACAGCTGCACCAGGTTTGTGTTCTGAATGGCAAAATGCTGTTCGGTACCGCACTTACGCTCTTCTGACGAGTGGCCGCTTTTGCGTGGCCGCTCCCCAAAAACTTTATATTTATTCAAGCCTTTACAACTCTTCAAAATCATGAATTCAATAGTTCTCAGCGTACGCTTTTTGTTGGTAATCCTTTTTTGCGCATCAGCGGCTCTGGCAGATGTTAAGCTGCCACGGTTTATCAGCAACAGCATGGTACTGCAGCGGGACAGGCCCATTCCGGTATGGGGCTGGGCGGAACCGGGCGAGAAAGTGAGCGTTAGCTTCAACGGAAAAACGTACAACGCACAAACCGGAACCGATAAAAAGTGGCAGGTATCTGTTGATGCAACAAAAGCAGGTGGTCCGTTTGTCATGACCGTGAAAGGTAACAACACCATCGTTATCGAGGATATTCTGATTGGGGATGTGTGGATCTGTTCGGGCCAGTCGAACATGCAGTTTACCCTGGACAAGGTAAAGGAAAAATACAGCGCTGAAATTGCTTCATCGGCTAACCCCCAGATCAGGCATTTTAAGGTAGAACCTGCCGTCCGGTACGAACCGGCAGTTGATGTGAAATCCGGCGGATGGAAACAGGCAAACCCGGAAAATGTGTCGGGCTTTACAGCTGTAGGGTACTTTTTTGCCAGGGAGCTTTACAGTAAATATAAAGTGCCGATTGGCTTGCTGCATACCTCTTACGGAGGAACTCCCGCTGAAGCATGGGTTAGTGCCAGCACCCTGCAGGATTTCCCGCATTATTTGCAACATACCGACGAGCCCGCAGAAGGGGAACAACTGACAAGCATGCAGGAAAGGCGCAAACCAACAGTACTGTTCAACGGAATGGTTTCGCCGCTGATACCTTATGGTATAAAGGGCGTAATCTGGTACCAGGGCGAAGCGAATGCAAAGAAAGGCAGGGAGTACAGGCAACTGTTCCCGGCACTAATCAAAGAATGGCGTGAAAAATGGGGGCAGGGTGATTTCCCGTTTCTGTATGTGCAGCTGGCAAATTTCCAGAAAGCACCTGATATGCCTGCCGAAAGCGACTGGGCTGAACTACGGGAAGCGCAGGCCATGACACTTGCCTTGCCTAATACTGCCATGGCCGTGATACATGACATAGGAGAAGCAAAGGATATTCATCCTAAAAACAAAAAAGATGTTGGGCTCCGCTTAGCGTTAGCCGCCCGGAAAGTGGCCTACGGCGACAGTAAAGTCGTTTATTCCGGGCCGACTTTAAAGTCGGTGAAGGCAGAGCAGAACAGGTTGGTGCTCTCTTTTGATCATATAGGAGGAGGTTTGGTGGCTAAAGGTGGTGGCGACCTGAAACAATTTGCCATTGCAGGCCCCGATAAAAAGTACGTGTGGGCCAACGCCAGGATCGAAGGCGATAAAGTAATTGTGTGGCATGCCTCTGTTCCAGACCCCGTTTCCGTGAGGTATGCCTGGGCCAATAACCCCGAAGGCGCCAACCTGTATAACAAAGCTGGTCTGCCGGCTTCTTCTTTCAGAACGGATAAATAAGAAACAGCAGCAGCGGAAGCTGTTCTGCCAAAGCCTTACGTGTTGATTTTCCCTTGTTGCGGGCCGTTATCAGAAAACGCCTGCGGCAAGGGTTTTTTTGCTGTTCCACCGGCAGGAACAGGCGCCGGCATGGCAGCAGGTGTACTATTCCGGTCGTGAAAAAGTGTTCTGCTCCTGCCACCACAGCCACTGCTCCTCCTGGCTACAATCCTGCTAGCTTTTCCTACAAATGTGACACGCGGAGTAAGTAGCAAAATGTAATATTGCCTGCAGTAAAATCAGCCGGAACGGTGAGGCCGCTAACAGGAAAAGAAATATTGCCTGGCCTGTCCACCTGCCCCGGAAACCAAACTAAACCACTACTGTTCGTTATCTGCCATGAAAAAACACGTTAAAATCCTGGTGCCGCTGCTGCTGTTCACACTTCTGTTCGGGCCTGCCTTGCAGGCACAGCAACGCTGGACCGTTCAAAAAGCAAATGCCTGGTATGCGAAGCAGCCCTGGCTGGCGGGGTGCAACTACCTGCCACAAAATGCCATTAACCAGCTGGAAATGTGGCAGGCAGAAACCTTCGACCCCAAAACAATTGATATGGAACTGGGCTGGGCTGCGCAACTGGGCTTCAACACCATGCGGGTGTACCTGCAGGACCAGCTTTGGGTGCAGGATGCAGCAGGCTTTAAGAAGCGCATGGACCAGTTCCTGGATATCTGTGCCAGGCATAACATCAAACCCATGTTTGTGTTGTTCGACTCCTGCTGGGATCCTTTTCCGCGGTTAGGCAAGCAGCGGGCTCCCATCCAGGGCTTGCACAACTCCGGGTGGGTGCAGAGTCCGGGAGCAGAAATACTGCTGGACCCTACGCGGTACCCGGTGCTCGAACGCTATGTAAAGGACATTGTGGGCCATTTTAAAAATGATGACCGCATTCTGGCGTGGGATGTCTGGAATGAGCCGGATAACACAAACGACTCGAGCTACGGCAAGTTTGAACCCAAAAACAAAGTGGACCTGGTACTGAAACTCCTGCCGCAGGTTTTTGACTGGGCCAGAGCAGCGCAGCCTACCCAGCCCCTTACCTCGGGTATCTGGCGCGGCGACTGGTCATCCTGGGAGAAACTGGGCGCCATGGAAAAAGTACAACTCGAAAACTCGGATGTAATCTCTTTCCACAATTATGACGGCGCCGAAGAGTTTGAGAAGCGGGTGAAATGGCTGCTGCCCTACAACAGGCCGCTGTTGTGCACCGAGTATATGTCCAGGGGAAATAACAGCACCTTTCAAGGCTCCATGCCTGTTGCCAAAAAATACAAAGTGGCGGCCTTTAACTGGGGCTTTGTGGCCGGAAAATCAAATACTATTTATCCCTGGGATTCCTGGTCGAGCGCTTATGCCAGTGAGCCTAAGCTCTGGTTTCATGATATCCTGCGTGCCAACGGGCAGCCTTACCGGCAGGAGGAAGTAAATCTGATAAAACAACTCACCGCCCAGGACCAGAACCGAAGTGCTGCCGGCAAGAAGGCAAAAGTGAACTAAGCATTTGTAGCCTCGCCCTGGCCGCAGTTAATAATGCCGGGACCTGCCAGGTTGCCTGGCGGACAGGTCCGGAATACTCGTTTTGCTGTTTTAAAACTTTCATATCATCATGACCAAAAAACATACATTATTCCTGCTGCTCTTTACCGCATGCTTGGGTTTAGGCGCAACCGGCTTGTTGCAAAGCTGTGAGACAAAAGCTGAAAAGGGTAAGAGCGAACATGCTGCAGCCACTGCGGCTGAAGGTGCAGCAGCAGTAAAAAGGCTTCCATTCGGCAAGCTTAAAAATGGAACAGAGGCGTACTTATACACCCTCACCAACAAGCACAACACACAGGCTACCTTCACCGATTACGGCGGCCGGTTAGTAAGCTTGCAGGTGCCGGATAAAAACGGGAAAATGACGGATGTAGTGGCCGGTATGTCCGGCGTGGCCGCTTACGCCAGCAACACCGACGCTTACTTCGGGGCTACCATCGGGCGCTACGGCAACAGAATCGCCAATGGTAAATTTACATTGGACGGGAAAGAATATACCTTGTCGGTGAACAACGGGGCAAACACGCTGCACGGTGGCAAAAAAGGGTTTCAGAAAGTTATGTGGGAGGCGCAGCAACCCGATGCCCGCTCTGTTGTGTTTCAGTACCTGGCCAAAGACATGGAAGAGGGATTTCCCGGGAACCTGCACGTAAAAGTTACCTACACCCTGACGGATGAGAACGAACTGCGGATGGACTACGAGGCAACTACCGACAAGCCAACGGTGGTGAACCTGACGAACCACGCCTACTTTAACCTGAACGGCGAAGGCAGCGGCGACATTCTGGGGCACCGGCTGCAGATCAATGCCGACACCTACACGCCCGTAGATGCCACCCTGATTCCTACTGGTAAGCTTGCGCCGGTGGCGGGCACTCCCTTCGATTTTCGCAAACCTACTCCGATCGGTGCCAGTATTGAAACGGAAAATGAGCAGCTCACCAATGGCAAAGGCTACGACCACAATTATGTGCTGAACAAGGAGAAAAGCACGGGCATGACCAGGGCTGCCAGCGTGACAGGCGATAAAAGCGGTATTGTGATGGATGTGTACACCCTGGAGCCGGGGCTGCAGTTCTACAGCGGCAACTTTATGAAGGGTAAAAATACCTTTAAAGGCGGCAGTAAAGATGATTACCGGACTGCCTTCTGCCTGGAAACCCAGCACTTCCCGGATTCGCCGAACCAGCCTTCGTTCCCCTCCACTGTGTTAAAACCCGGTGAAACCTACCGTACCAGCACTGTCTATAAATTCGCTGTGCAAAAGTAAGTTTCCTGGTCTTCAGCCCTTCCTGCTCCGGTACATCACTTGTTGTAAAGGAGCCGGATAGCGGGCACGGCAGATGATCTTATATAAGAATAGTTGTACCGCTGTAAAACCGAAGCAGGTTTTGCAGGCTGGATAAAAAATAACATTTATGAAACGATTACTGATACTGTTAAGCCTTAGCTGTTTATTTGCTTCCTCCTGTAGTTTAAAGGAAAAACCCGACCAGCAGGGCACTGCGGCGCAGGTTAAGTCCGAAATGGCGGGCGATGAATCTGCCATTTACAACAATCCCGTGTTACCCGGCGATTATGCAGACCCCTCGGTGGTGCGGGTGGGAGAGGAATATTGGGCAACTGCTACATCATCGGAATGGGCGCCGCTGTTTCCGTTGCTCCACTCCAGGAACCTGGTAGACTGGGAAACAGTCGGTCATGTTTTCCCGGAAAATCTGCCGGACTGGGCTGAGTCAAATTTCTGGGCTCCGGAAATTTCGTACGACAACGGCAGGTTCTACATCTACTACACCGCCCGCAAAAAAGGCGGCAGCCTGTGCGTGGGAGTAGCCAGTGCTACCAGCGCAACGGGTCCTTACAAAGACCATGGGCCTATAGTTTGCCAGGAGGCCGGTGCTATCGACGGTTTTCCTATCCGGGATGAAAACGGCGATTTGTACCTGGTCTGGAAAGAGGATGGCAACAGCCGGAAGCTGCCCACGCCGCTCTGGGGCCAGCGCATGAACGAGGAGCGCACAGCCCTGCTGGGCAAAAAGTTTGAGTTGTTCCGCAACGATGCCGATACCTGGGAAGGCGGCCTGGTAGAAGGTCCGGCCATTATCAGGCGCAACGGCTATTTTTACACCTTTTATGCTGGTGATAAATGCTGCGGCCGCGCCTGTACGTATGGCGTTGGAGTTGCCCGGGCTAAAAAATTAACCGGCCCCTGGGTTAAGTTTTCCGGTAACCCGATCATGCAGCAGAACGAAGCCTGGAAGTGCGCCGGGCATGGCTCCATTGTAACCGACCAGCAGGGCCGCGACTTTTTCCTGTACCACGCTTACACCACCAACACTTTTGTTTACCCGGGCCGCCAGGGGCTACTGGACCAGATTTTATGGCGTGAAGACGGCTGGCCTTATTTTGAAGAATCTGCTCCAAGTGTAACAGCGCCGGCCCCTTACCAGCAGCAAGCGGTGGTGCAGCTGGATGTGCAGGATGAGTTTAACAGCCCGACCTTAGCTAAAAGCTGGCAATGGTCCGTTACGCAGGCGCCGGTGTATACGATAAGCGATACGAACAACGGGCAACTGTTGCTCAAAGCCTCTGCAGCGCAGATTGGCACCATGCTTGGCCAGCGTACCAAAGCCGGTGACTACACCGCCACTGCCGCACTGGACTGCCGCTCGCTGCCCAGGGGGACCCGGGCCGGGCTTTCTGCCTTCGGCGACCCTAACAATGCCATCGGTATAGCCTTGCAGAACGACAGTATTGTGCTCTGGCAGGTGAAGCGAAAAGAAGCCAGCGAACTAGCCCGTGTTGCAGCTCCGCCACAGGAAACACTTCAGTTTAAGCTAACGGTGCAGCAGGGGCACAAGCTGACATTTGCCTGGAGCGGAGATGGTTACAGCTGGAATGAACTAAACAACGGAGCGCCGGTCGATGGCTCTTTTCTGCCGCCCTGGGACAGAGGGGTGCGGGTTGGCCTGAGCGCCAAAGGCCCTGCCAGTACCGCTGCCACCTTTAACTGGTTTAAAATTAATTATAATCCTGTTGAAATTTAAACGAAACAGAATTGCCGGTGTCTAAGCAGCAGGAGAGGAGCAGAGGCTGTGGAGGCTGGTGCAGCCAACTTTAAAGAGCGGTTTGTTATAGTTTTGCTGCGTTTGCATAAACTATTGTGGAGCAGAGGCTGTGGAGGCGGGTGCAGTGGACAGTTTTGAGCGGTTGGTTGCCGGTTTTGCTGCCGGAACTGCCGGGAGGTGTTGCCTGTAAACATTTTGAAAGTAAGTTAATTCCCTGTACATCCATGCGTCAGAATATCCACCAAAACTGGCAGAAACGTCTGCTGCTTTTAATTGCTGCTTTTGTTCTGTTGTTTTCTGTAAATGGTTTTGCAGATGGGAATAAGTCTGTTTGGGGTACTATTATTGATGCCGGAACAAAGCAACCTGTCGCGTTTGTCACTGTTGCGCTAAAAGACAAAGCAGGGCAGGTGCTGACAGGAGCAGCCTGCGACATAGCCGGAAAGTTTGTGCTTACCAATGTAGCGCCGGGCGACTACAGCCTGTTGCTGAGTTATGTTGGTTACGTTTCCAAAACAAAAGCTATTTCCGTGCCCGATGCCGGCAACAGTGTCAGCCTGGGCAGCATAGAGTTACTGGCAGCAGACCTGGCTTTGCAGGAAGTGGTGGTAACGGCCGAACGGCCAATGGTGGAAGACACCGACGACGGCTATGTGTATAACGCTGAAAAAGATGTAAATGCTGTAGGCGGTACAGCGGCAGACCTGCTTGGCAATGTGCCCGGTTTAACCGTAGACCCGGACGGCAACCTGGAGATGCTGGGGACAACGAAAATAAAGGTGCTGATGGATGGAAAGCCTTCTTCCATTATGGCAGGCGACATGGCAGAAGCCCTGCGGCAGATTCCGGCAGATATTATAGCAAAAGTAGAAGTTATTACCTCGCCCTCTGCTAAATACGACGCTGAGGGTATTGGAGGCGTAATTAATATCGTTACAAAGAAAAATAAAACGATGCAGGGCTACAATGGTAGTGCCGGTATTACAGGAGGCAACCGTACGCAAGGTGCAAGCCTCAGCCTGAGCACCCGCAAAGGTAAACTGAACCTCCGCAGCAGTCTGAACGGTAGCCGTAACAGCGATTTTGGTAAAAATGAAGTAGAGCAGGTATACAACAGGGGCCGGATTGTGAACCAGGACAACACCTTCGGAGAGTCTGGCACCAGGCTAAACGGACACCTGGTTGGTGAACTGGACCTGAACGATAAGAACAGCCTCAGGGCCTCCCTGAAACTGGCAAACACGGCATCTGATACGGACCAGGAAAACAGGAGCGTGGAAACATCCTCGAAAGAAGCTGATTTCGGGAGGGAGCTCGACCGGAACCGCCGCTTAACCGGCAAAGAAAGTGCAAACGGCAGCATTGATCTAAACCTGGATTATACCC
This sequence comes from Botryobacter ruber, assembly GCF_003347595.2. Lineage (GTDB taxonomy): Bacteria > Bacteroidota > Bacteroidia > Cytophagales > Hymenobacteraceae > Pontibacter > Pontibacter ruber_A. The sequence continues at coordinate 243,007 of NZ_QCZK02000035.1, forward strand.
GCAATTTTAAAAAGAAAAACCAGGCGCTCAGCCTGATGATGATGTACAGCGGCACTACCCGCCGGCTTGACAATTTAACCACCCGCGAAAATGCCGCAAGTGTAATCAACCTTATCCAACAGAATAATAATAACAGTGAAAACGGTGAATTGTCGTTGCAGGCCGATTATGAACATCCGTTTAAAAAGATAGGACGGGTTGAAACCGGGGTAAAAGCCGTGCTCCGGGATGCTACCAGCAATTACCTGGTTTCTTCGGCTTCGTCGTGGGAGGAGCCGCTTACAGCGGATGCCAGGCGCACCAACATCTTTAACTACACCCAGAATATATACTCGGCTTATTTTTCACACACCCTAACCGTAAAGAAGAAGTATACCCTCCGGACAGGCGGGCGCTATGAGTACACCTCCATTTTTGCAGACTTTGTTTCGAGCGGAGCCACGCTGAGCAAGCCGTACAGCAATTTTATGCCAAACCTGAGCCTGAGCCTGAAACTCAGGAAAGAGCAGCGGCTTGGGCTGAGCTATTCTACCCGCATCCTGCGCCCGCAGATAAACTACCTCAATCCGTTTTTCGACGATACAAACGAACGTAACATACGCGTTGGCAACCCCGACTTATCACCGGAGGTATCTCACAGCACCACCCTCAGCTACAGCAGGTTCATTAAAACCGTCACGCTCAGAGCCACCGCTTACTGGCGCCTGGCAAATAACGACATCAGCAGTTACAGAACCTTCGACAGGCGCCCGAGCCGGGTAGCCCCACACGACTCCATCGATGCCATAACCACCACGTTCATGAATGTAGGGCGGAGCAACACAATCGGGACTTCGCTGAGTCTTTCGGGCCGTATCAACAAAAACGGCAATATTGGAAGTACCCTTGGCCTCTACTACAGCCAGATTAACGGCATTACCTATAATTCGTCTCTTAAACAGAACGAGCATACTTCCAGGAGTGGGCTGGTGTACAATGTGCAGCTGAATGGCACCTACCGGTTTCCAAAAGAACTTGTTTCCCAGTTTTCTACCGCTTTCAGTTCTCCTCGTATACAAGCACAAGGAAAAAGCACGATGTTGCCCCGTTACAACATATCCTTACGTAAAGACTTCTGGGGTAAGACTACCTCCCTGGGCTTTACGATAGAGAATTTCCTGAGCAGGAGTAACCAGACCCGGCACATTACCAATGCCGATCTGTTTACCAGCACGAATTTGCGCTACTCGTATAACCGCATATATCGCGTAAGCCTGACTTACCGATTCAATAAAATGGAATTCAAGGAGAAAGCGCCGAAAGTGCAGAAGACCATTACAAATGACGACACAGAAAAATAAAAGCCGCAGCTTATGAATGTAACCAGGCTGAATTTGTTAGAGGAAACAAGGTTTGAGAAGGTACCCGTACTCGTGTACGAAGATGCAGCAACCGCTAGCCGGGCTGTGGCTGCCAGGATTGCCGCTCTGATCCGAACAAAACAGGCAAAAAACGAAACAGCCGTGTTGGGGCTTGCCACGGGCGTTACCCCCATCCAGGTGTATGCGGAACTGGTACGGCTGCACCGGGAGGAAGAACTGAGTTTCCGGAACGTTGTTACGTTTAACCTGGATGAATACTACCCGATGCAACCTGAGGCAGAGCAAAGCTATGTGGCTTTCATGAACGAGCACCTGTTTAACCACATCGATATTGATAAAACCAACGTGCATATTCCGGACGGTACACTGGTACCGGAAGCGATTGAAGCTTTTTGCCTGGAATACGAGCAGAAAATAAGCTCCTTCGGAGGGCTGGACCTGCAAATCCTGGGTATAGGCCGGACGGGGCACGTCGGGTTTAACGAACCTGGTTCTGCTCCCAACTCCGGCACGCGCCTGGTTACCTTAAATGACCTCACCCGCCGGGATGCCTCCAGGGATTTTGGCGGAAAGGCCAATGTGCCTGCAAAGGCTATAACAATGGGTGTAGGTACAATCTTCAAAGCACGGGAAATTATCCTGATGGCCTGGCATAAGAAGAAAGCTGCCATTATCAAAAAGGCAGTGGAAGGCAAAATTACTTCGGAGGTACCTGCCACGTACCTGCAGCTGTCGGACAACGTGGATTTTGTACTGGATGCGGATGCGGCCTCAGAGTTAACCCGCTTCGATACACCCTGGCTGGTGAAAGACTGCCAGTGGACGCCGTTACTTGTAAAGAAAGCTGTGATCTGGCTGGCCCGGACAGTTAGAAAACCAATTCTGAAGCTGACCGAAGAAGACTACAACAACCATGGCATGGCGCAACTGGCTACAGAACAAGGTCCAGTTTATAACATCAACATCCAGGTGTTTAACAAGCTGCAGCATACCATAACCGGCTGGCCCGGCGGAAAACCAAACGCATCGGATTGCCAGCGGCCCGAGCGGGCGCTGCCGGAAAAGAAGAGGGTATTATTGTTTTCGCCACACCCCGATGATGACGCTATTTCCATGGGCGGTACCTTTATTCGCTTAGCCGACCAGGGGCATGAAGTGCACGTGGCCTACCAGACATCCGGAAACACAGCCGTGTGGGACGAAGAAGCGTTGCGCTATGTGGAGTTCAGCATCGATTTTGCCAGGCACCAGCAACAGGATACTACCGCGCAGGAGGAACTGTATACTGTTATGCGGGATGCACTGGCGGTTAAGCTGCCCAACCAGGCCGATATCAAAGCTGTTCAGGTAGTAAAAGGGCTTATCAGGAAGGGAGAGGCAAGAGCGGCTGCGCGGTTTGCCGGTTTGCCCGATGAGCGCATTCACTTCCTGGACCTGCCGTTCTACGACCGGGCTAAAACGCAGAAAGTGCTTGATTTTGAAGATGACATTCAGCAGACCATGGACATGCTCAATAGGGTAAAGCCCCACCAGGTGTTTGCCGCAGGCGATTTTGCCGACCCGCATGGCACGCACAAGGTTTGCTTTGATATTGTGCTGGAGGCCCTGCAGCGGCTCAGGAGCACAGAAGATTGGATAAACGACTGCTGGTTGTGGCTCTACCGTGGCGCCTGGTATGAGTTTGAGATGCACGAGATAGACATGGCCGTTCCGCTTTCGCCGCAGGAAGTGGAAAGAAAGCGGCAGGCCATTTTTAAACATCAGTCGCAAAAGGACAAGCCTGTTTTCCCGGGAGATGATGCCAGGGAATTCTGGGTAAGGGCCGAGGACCGTACCAGCGAGATGGCAAAAGCCTACAACCAGCTGGGGCTGGCAGAGTACGAGGCGATAGAGGCGTTTGCCAGGTGGAAATTTTAAGCCTGCTCCAAAGACCAGGCCCGCCGTAACTGCCGCCACCTAATGCCGCAGCCCCCTCCCGGATAAACGGAAGAAGTACTTCCACTGAACAACGTCATCCATCCTTCCTGCCATCGGCTGCGCTGCGGTACCGGCGGCGTGCAGCCTCTACCTGTTATCCGGCCAGCCTCTGCTCTGCGGGCACCCACAACAGGCCCGCTGTACTGCTTCTCTTAGAAGGCGGCAGCGTGCCTGCGCTGCCACAGTCGCTTCCGTTTTTTTACTCCCGTCTTTCTTACTGCCTCTCACTATGCCAGAAGCGGGAGCAAGGTAGGCAACTTGCCTGCAGGTGGCTGAATATCAGCGTTACCAACAGATATTTACCGGGATAACGGCTGTCACTGAAATAAACATTAGTTTGTGCCAGGCAGGCTTTTTAGAAATTTCCCCCCCCTCTTTAGCTGTCTCACCCCCCCTGTAATGCCTGGGAGAAGGGTACATTTGTAGAACAGTGGTTCAATCAAAAAATTACATGGATGTTTGTGAGGCTGCTAGTTTTATGTTGTAACATCAGTAGCTATCCCAACCGGGTACTGTTGAATAAACCGGTTAGGGTGTTAACGTGATTACTGAAATTACATCCTCAGAAGCTATACAAGTTGGGTAAGTAAGTTTTAATGGCAATGAATGCTTTTTATAAAAAAATAAATATTCTTGGCTTGCTTTTACTCTTGGGAGTAATCGGTAATGGCAAAGCCCAGGAAAATAAAAAGGTCCTGAAGCCGGTTGAAATAACTATAGATGCTGCTGCCAGAGCACAGGCAATAGATAATTTCGGCGCGGCAGGCTGCTGGTTTTCAGAAGCTATAGGAAGAAACTGGCCCCAGGAAAAGAAGGAACGGATAGCGGAGCTGCTCTTCAGTAAAGAGACAGATGCGCAGGGCAATCCGAAAGGCATAGGGCTATCGGCCTGGCGGTTTAACATTGGCGGCGGCACAGCCGAGCAGGGCGACAGCAGCGGCATCAGAAGTGTACACCACCGGGTAGAATGCTTTCTGAACCCCGACGGCACCTACGACTGGAGCAAGCAGTCCGGCTACAGGTGGTTTCTGCAAAAAGCAAAAAGCTACGGTGTCGAAAACCTGATTGCTTTCTCCAATACCCCTCCGGTTCAATTTACACAAAACGGCCTGGGTTTTAAAACAACTAAAGATTTCAGGTCTAACCTTCGGCCCGATAAATACGAGGCTTATGCCGATTTCCTGACAGAGGTAATAAAACACTTTGATGAAACAGGCATACACTTTAATTACATCAGCCCTGTAAATGAACCGCAATGGGACTGGACCGGAAAGTTTGGGGAAGCCAAGCAGGAGGGCACTCCCTGGCAGAATGAGGAAATTTACAAGGTAATAACTGCCCTGGACAAGTCGCTGGAGCAAAAGCAATTAAAGTCCCGGATTCTCACAACGGAGGCCGCTACACTTAAACACCTCTACGGCGATACAGGCGCTGCTTCGCGGCAGGTGCAGGCGTTGTACGATGCCGGCAGCAAGCTCTACCTGGGTAACCTGAAGCATGTTCCTAAACTAGTGGCAGGGCACAGCTACTTTACAGACGCAGGAGACAGTGCCATTATTGCCACGCGGAAGCAGCTGGCCGAAACGGTGCAGCAGCATGGCATTAAGTTCTGGCAATCTGAGTATTCGATGTTAGGCGATGGCTTCCGGGAGCGAGCCAGGGGCAGGCGGAGTGCTATGGATTGCGGGCTGTTCCTTGCAAAACTCATCCACCAGGACCTGACGGCAGGCAATGCCGCTGCCTGGCAGTTCTGGAATGCCTACGAGCCGGGCAGGGCTGAATCTGATACCCGTTACTACCTGATTGCGCTTCAGCCTAATAAAGATTTTACGGATGGGGATTTTGCCGCGACTAAAAACCTTTGGGCATTGGGCCATTACAGTTTGTTTGTCCGCCCCGGAATGCACCGCCTCCACATCCGGCGAAGCGACAACCTGGGTGCTGAGGAAGCAGCACAAAAGCTGATGGTTTCGGCCTTTGCAGATGGCAATGGAAAAACAGTTGTGGTAGCCATCAATTACCAGGCGCAGGAGCAGCAACTGAAGCTGAATGGCCAGGGTTTTAGCAAAGCAAAGACTTTCAGCAGCTACGTTACCACTGCCGCACCCGACGAAAACCTGAAGGCACAGCCTGTACAGATAATAAAGGATGGCATTCGGCTTCCGCCACGGTCTGTTACGACAGTTGTTGTGAATTAAACGGGCTTCAGCAACCTACACCGGCGGGAAGCGCCTGTTTAAAAGCTTTGGCTCTGTATGTATGAAGTATTTTAAGTTTTAAAGAACATGAAAAATAATTTTTTCAAAGTAAAAACGAACGTAAGTACGGCAATCAGCTTGTTGTCGGGTATCCTGCTTACTGGTTGTGCACCGCAGGCTGCCCGAAGTGTTGCAACAGAAGAGCAGCAGGTAACCACACCAGTTACGGACCCTGCCAAAAAACCAGGCAATCCTATCATCTGGGATAAATACACAGCTGACCCGGCGGCGCTGGTTTATAAAGACACCGTGTACCTATATGCGGGGCACGATGAAGGCCGTGATTTTTACCATATGAATGAGTGGCTGGTGTATTCTTCTACCGACATGGTAAACTGGAAGGAGCACCCGGTACCCTTAACGGCTAAAACTTTTGCCTGGGCAAAAGGCGATGCCTGGGCTTCGCAGGTGATTGAGCGAAACGGTAAGTTTTACTGGTTTGCCACCGTGGAACACGGTTCTATTCACGGGAAATCAATTGGTGTAGCAGTGGCAGACAAACCTACAGGTCCTTTTAAAGATGCTATTGGCAAAGCCTTAATAACGAACGATATGACCAAAGATACCCAAATACACTGGGACGATATCGACCCTTCTGTTATTATTGATGATGACGGGCAGGCCTACATGTTCTGGGGAAACACGGTGCCTTATTATGTGAAGTTAAAAGAGAACATGATTGAGATGGACGGTCCTTTCAAAAAGATTGAAGGGCTCCCCAATTACACAGAAGCCCCCTGGATACACAAGCGAAATGGCTGGTATTACCTGTCGTATGCCTACCAGTTCCCCGAAAAAATTGCCTATGCCATGAGCCGCAGCATCCACGGCCCCTGGGAGTTTAAGGGAATCCTGAACGAAATAGCAGGTAACTCCAACACAAATCACCAGTCCATTATCGATTATAAAGGCAAGTCCTACTTCATCTACCACAACGGCGGCATTCCGACAGGCGGTGGTAGTTACAGGCGCTCCGTTTGCATCGATTACCTCTATTATAACCCCGATGGCAGCATGAAACGTGTCCTGATGACGTCAGAAGGGGTGCAGCCTGCTACTGATGCCAGGCCTATGAAAGTGTCGCGCAAATAAAATAGTAGTAGACGGAGGTGATCTCAGTCAAACAGAGCAGCAGTGGCTATGGTGGCAGGTGCGATTGTTCATCAACCGGATGAGTTCAGATTAATTGCTCTTTTTGTAAGTAACAGCGTCTGTCTTTAACCAACGAGTGCAGCAGTCATTTCTCCTGGAAATTAGCTTCTTTTACACATGAATAAATATTGTTTAGCCCTCGACCTCATCGACGACCCGGACCTGATAGCCGAATACGAACACTGGCACAAAAGCGAAAACAGCTGGCCCGAAATCAGAAAGAGTATTCTCGACAGCGGCATTACGGGCATGGAAATTTACCGCACTGGCAACCGTCTATTTATGATAATGGAAACCGACGACCGTTTCAGTTTCGAGCGCAAAGCCGCCATGGATGCAGCCAACACAGCAGTACAGGAATGGGAGCAGTTGATGTGGAAGTTTCAGCAGCCTTTGCCTTGGGCAAAGCCAGGGGAGAAGTGGGTGCTGATGAATAAGATTTTTGAACTCCGGTAATTTTCTCATAAGGCAAAAACAACCAAAAGATTGAAAGATGCTAAGTAACAGGACTAGATTAGTCTAAGTTGTTTTCTTTTTGTCATCCTGGAAAGAACTTGTGAGCAAGGTGCAGAGATGCTTACTACTTACCACTTTTCCATTGTTGTTGAAATTATATTAACTTATTTATGCATTTAAACATATCGGTTGAATCACAATAAGCAGCATCGCAAGGACTCCAGGAGAAACTTTCTGGTAATTTTAGCGACAGCAGGGGCAGCCGCCACCTATTTGCCGCACCTGCTATTGGCTACCGGTAATCCTGTAAATAAGCAAAGCAGCTTGGGCAGGGTTATAGAATGGCGTGCCGCTCAGGATTATTTTTTATTACCAGGTTAAACTAGGTTTCAGGCAAAGCAAAAAATCAATACTTTCATAAATGAACGTATAGCGATAATGGATAGAAGAACAGTAATTAAAGTTTTGGGCGCAGCCATACCTACCATGTATTTGAGCCAATTGGCAATGGGGGCTGATTACCGCAAAGATGTTACTTTTAAGCCGGATTGGTCTTCTTTGGAGAACTACAAGGTGCCGCAGTGGTTTCGGGATGCCAAGTTTGGCATCTGGGCGCACTGGGGCCCCCAGTGCCAACCCGAACGGGGCGATTGGTATGCCCGCGGCATGTATATGGAGGGCTCCGACCAATACAAATATCATGTAGAGAAATATGGGCATCCGTCTGTCTTTGGTTTTAAAGATGTTATCCACGAATGGAAAGCCGATAAGTGGGATCCGGAGGCGCTGATGGATTTATACAAAAGAACAGGCGCGCAATATTTTATGGCATTGGCCAACCATCATGATAACCTGGATTTATATGCCAGTAGTCATCAAAAATGGAACAGCACGAATGTAGGCCCCAAAAAAGATATTGTTGCCGGATGGGAAAAAGCAGCTAAAAAAAGGGGGTTGCGATTTGGTGTCAGCGTTCATGCCGCCCATGCCTGGACCTGGTACGAAACAGCCCAGCGCTCCGATAAAAACGGACCGCAAAAGGGGGTGCCATATGATGGGAAATTAAAAAAAGAGGATGGTACAGGAAAGTGGTGGGAAGGTTACGACCCGCAGGAGTTATATGCGCAAAACCATCCGCTGAGCAGCGGCAGCGAAGATAATAACAGGATACACCAGCAATGGCACTGGGATGTGGATACGGGTGTTAGTGTTCCTTCAAAATCCTATTGCGAAAACTTCCGCGACAGGACGCTGGAACTCATTACCAATTATAATCCGGACATCGTTTATTTCGATGATACGGCGTTACCCCTATGGCCGATTAGCAATGTGGGGCTGGAGATAGCCGCCGATTACTATAACCGCAGCATGAGTCTGAATAAAGGAAAGTTAGAGGCTGTTATCAATGGCAAAATATTAGATGAGCAGCAGCGCAGGTGCATGGTGTGGGATATTGAAAGAGGACAAAGTGACAAAATTGAACCTGAACCGTGGCAAACCTGCACCTGTATTGGTTCATGGCACTACGACCGGCGTGTCTATGATAGAAACCACTATAAATCGGCTAAAACAGTAATACATATGTTAGCTGATGTGGTGAGCAAGAATGGGAACCTGCTGTTAAGCGTTCCTTTGCGGGGCGACGGGTCGATAGACGACAAGGCAAGAAAAGTGGTGGAGGGAATAGCAGACTGGATGGAGACCAACGGAGAAGCCATTATCGGAACAAGGCCCTGGCATATGTTCGGTGAGGGACCTGCACAAAAAGAGGCACCTGTACTGCATGCCCAAGGATTCAATGAGGGCAAAGGAAAGCCTTTTACAAGCGACGATATCAGGTTCACCACTAAAAAGAACGATCTTTATGCTATCGTAATGGGCAAGCCGGAAAAGGACAGTATTAGCATTGAATCTCTGGCAAAAAAAGCCGGAAAAACAAAGCGTGTTCGCAAAGTGAAAATGCTGGGGCATAAAAGAGATGTCGAGTTCGAGCAAAAAGAAAATGCGCTGGAAATAGCTTTGCCTAAAGATGCTCCCTTTAATGATATTGCAGTCGTTTTTAAAATCTCCTGAAGTAGCTGATGTAAAGAGCAACTGTCGCTAGGGTAGCCCCAGAATTGCTGTTGTATGAAGTGTACAAGGAATTATGGTTTTCTGTCGGCGGGTAGCCACGCTGATGCGGAATGCGCATATGGGAAGTATAACCATGATAGAGTATCTTTCATCCTCAGCTGAACCTCCGTTAGGTTTGGCTGAGGATGAGAAAATGTAAAATTAAAAACCTGTTGTTTGTACAAACGCAGGGGGAGCAGCCTATACAGTTATGGATAGCAAGTGTAAGCTGGAGTTAAGTAATATGCCCCTGTAGCAGAGAACGAATCTTAGTACAGCTACTTAACAACTATTTCTATATGTTACAACTAGTTACTGCTCCAAGAAGTGGATATGGAGTGGAAAGAGAACAAACTGGTTTCAGCCACAATCCGCAGCATAAACGGCACAGAGACAAAAGTAAGGTACGGCGATAAGATAATCGACCTACAACTCAAGCCCGGACAGGTGAAAAAGCTCGAGGCTGACCTCGAAGAATAAGAGCACTTCGTGATGTGCAGTGGCTATGGTGGCAGGTGCAGCAGAATTAAAATAGCCACCAAGTAGCTGCTGGACGTGACATTGGATGGCCATTCGCTCCAAACATTCGAAAGCAGGTAAATAAACTTTGGAGGGTGCAGCTGGCAGGGAGGAGGAATTTTTGTTGAAAAAATAAGTGTATAATTTACAGATAAATATATAATGCCTATGAGTTAAAAATTTTATGGCCTGTCGTCTGAAGAAGTAGCAGGAAAAGACGATTTGTGCTTCTTATTTAATTAATGTTACATTTTCTATTTTTCTAGTCTAAAACAACATTATGAAAAACAACAAATGTCTCTTCGGATTTAGTCCGTGGTTGCTAAAAAAGCATAAAGACAAAAAAATTGCAGTGATGCTCCTGATGATATCCTTTTTCGGGATGTCTTTATCAGAGGCGCACGCCTATACCAGGAACCGAACAGCTGGTACAACAGGAAATCAACAGCAAAAATCTGTTTCAGGAACAGTAACAGATAATTCAGGAGTGTCTTTACCGGGTGTAAGTGTTATTATAAAAGGAACTTCTAAGGGAACCGTTACCAGTATCGAGGGGGAATACACGATTTCAGGAGTTCAGGATAGCGATACGTTAGTGTTTTCATTTGTAGGTATGCTTACCCAACAAAAAAGAGTGGGCGGACAAACCGTAATTAATGTGTCCATGAGTACTGATAACAGAAATCTCGATGAGGTAGTGGTAGTAGGTTATGGTACGCAATCTAAAAGAAGGGTAACGGCTGCAGTAAGTAGTATTGACTCGGAGTTGCTGAACCAGACAGCCGCTACCACCACAGCCGCCGCACTTACCGGTAAGGTGCCCGGCGTGACCACAAGAGCAAAGGATGCCCGTCCGGGGCGGGGTATCCAGCTGGAAGTCCGCAATATGGGTAACCCCCTGTTTGTAGTTGACGGCATTCCTTATGGTGGCGATGCATCCAGAGACTGGCTGGGTATTTCCAGGGTTTCAGGAAACGATGTCTTTAATACCATAGGCATGGAAAACATCGAAAGCATTTCTATCCTGAAAGATGCGTCAGCAGCCATTTACGGTTTACGGGCTGCCAATGGCGTTGTACTGATCACCACCAAAAAAGGGAAGTATCAGGATAAAGCAAAGGTAAATATCAATAGCTATTATGGCTGGCAAAACCTGACACGTTTCCCTGAGCTGGCAAATGCTGGGCAGTATGTGCGGGGCCAGGTGGAAGCAGCGCAGAATGCAGGAATAGATCCGAGTACCCTTTACACCAGGGAAGAACTTGCCAAGTGGGAAGCAGGTGCAGGTGCTGAATCCGGATACGAAAGCTATGATTATTATGACCTGATTACGAGGAAAAATGTACCGCAATATCATATCAATGCGAGTGTAGACGGCGGTTCAAAAAATACAAAATACTTCCTTTCGCTTTCCAGGTTAAAACAGGAAGCCCTGATGAAAGATTTTGATTACGACAGAAGTAATCTCCAGCTTAACCTGTCGAGTAACATTTTCAAAGGACTTACCCTGGGCACCCAAACCTCTGTTAAGTTAGAGGACACGCGCGATGTAGGTTTGCAAGGCGGAGACGGATATTTCAGCGCTATGTTAGCCATGTTTTCGAACCGGCCGACTGTGGGGCCTTATGCCAATGGGAATCCGGAATATATCCGGAATTTACCGAACAGGCCTGATTTGAACCCTGCACTGTTCGACCGTGATATTGTAGGTTATAAAGACAGCCATTCGAAGGCCATAAATGTGAACCTGTTTGCAGAATATGTATTTGACTTCGGCCTGACTGCCAAATACACCTATTCGCAAAACTACACGAATATCTTGTTCAACGGGTTTCAGTACACCTACGATCTCTACAATTACGATGCAACCAATAACGCCTACCTCAGAACAGGTGGACAAAGCGCAAGATGGAGATTCCAGACGAAGACAAAATCGGAATCGCGCAATCATCAGTTCCAGTTAAATTATGCGAAAACAGTTGGTCAGGATCATAATTTTTCTGCCGTTGCAGGTTTTGAATTAAACGATTGGGACAGAGACCTGACCTGGCTTGCAGCAGCTCCTACAAACAACTACATTCCCCTGAACTCCTTGGAGTTGCTTACCGGCTATGGCGACGAATGGACTTACCAGGCACGGGCAGGTTACCTCGGCAGGATCAATTATTCTTACAAGGATAAGTACATGCTCGAACTGCTCGGGCGCTACGATGCTTCTTACCTTTTCCCCGCTGATAGCCGCTGGGGATTCTTTCCCGGGGTTTCAGCAGGATGGCGAATTTCGGATGAAGGATTTTTTGAAGGGCTGAAAAATACCGTCAGCGATCTGAAATTAAGAGCTTCTGTTGGCCAGACAGGACAGGAAGCCGGTATTCCACCTTTTGGGTACCTTGCCGGATACAGCTTCGGTAGGTTTGACAACAATGCTGTAGTACCACGATCGGTACTGGACGGAACGTTGGTAACCGGCCTGTCGCCAAACAATCCTCCTATAACAACCCTGTCGTGGGAAAAGCACACCATGTACAATGCTGGTATTGATGCCGCCTTCTTCGACAGCAAGCTGACCTTAACTGCCGACATTTTCAGAAAAGTGATTTCCGGCCGTCCTGCAGGACGTTATGATGTGCTTATTCCGAGTGAAGTAGGATATCCGTTGCCACCCGAAAACCTGAATAAGGATGAGTATCGGGGAGCTGATGGAATAATTACTTTCCAGGATAATGTTGGTGAGCTACAATACAGTATAAGCGCCAATGCTACTTATTCCCGGTTCCGTACGGTGGACAGGTATAAACCACGTTTTGGAAACTCCTATAACGAATGGCGCACCTCGAGCCAGGACCGTTGGGGAGGTATCTGGTGGGGGTTACAATCTGATGGACAGTTTCAGTCGGAAGAGCAAATCAGGAATCACCCTATCGACAACGACGGGCAAAACAACAGAACGCAGCTTCCAGGCGATATCATCTATAAGGATGTGAATGAAGACGGCGTTATCAACTGGCTGGATGAAGTTCCGATCGGGTATCCTAGTGGATGGTCTCCTATGGTTTCTTTTGGATCCAATATTAGCTTAAAGTGGAAAGGATTCGACTTAAACCTGAACTTTGCCGGTGCGGGTATGCAGTCGTGGTTCCAGAATTATGAGCTTAGAAACGCGTTCCATGCAGGCGGTAATTCCCCGGCTTACCTGCTAACAGACAGGTGGCACCGCGCCGATCCTTATGACCCGAACAGCGAATGGATTCCCGGCCGCTATCCTGCCATCAGGAACAACACCAGCCTGAACAATGGCCGGAATTCTGATTTCTGGTTGCATCCAATCCGGTATGTACGTTTGAATTATGCCGAGTTTGGCTACAACATTCCTGCAAGCTGGGCTAAGAAAGCCCTGTTATCCAATGCGCGGGTTTATGTAAGCGGCTCTAATTTATTTTCGATAGACACTGTTAGTCACCTGCAAATAGATCCGGAGATACAGGCTGAAGCCGCAGTGGTATATCCGCAGCAAAGAACGGTAATGGTGGGTTGCAATCTGACATTCTAAACATGAACACAATGAAGTTAACAAAGATATTCACTAAAATAACATGGTTGGCGCTGTCGGCTCTTATCCTGCTGGCAAGCTGCGACACCGATGAGTGGCTGGAACGACAGCCCAAAAACAGGATAACCGATCAGCAGCTTTGGAGCGACCCTGGCCTGATCTTAAGTATGCTCTCCAATTATTACGACAGAATCCCGGTTGGCGCCGTGTTTAACAGCCAGGCAATGGCGCAGCTGGACGACGCCATGTGGTCGGGGCATACGGACCAGAACTGGCTGAACGACTTCCAGTTTGGAAATGATTACGGCAGATACTGGGACTATCGCCTTATCCGGGATATTAACCTGGCACTCGAGAACCTGGATAAATTATCGCCCTTAGCCGAAGAGCAGAAAAAGCAGTTTAATGCAGAGCTCAGGTTTATGAGAGCACTGGTGTATTTTGAACTGGTTAAGCGAATGGGAGGCGTACCTATTATTACCGAACAGTTGATTTACGACGGTAGTGGTGATGCAACTCCTCTGCAAAGGCCACGTGCAAAAGAAGCAGAGGTATATGATTTTATATACGACGAGCTCCAGGCCATTAAGGATAATTTTACAATGACGGCGGATAGTAAGACTCGTGCGAACAAGTATGTTGCGCTGGCGCTTCAGAGCAGGGCAATGCTCTATGCAGGTTCCCTGGCGAAGTATAATAACTTAATGAATGCGCCTGTTACCCTACCGGGAGGGGAAGTAGGCATCCCGGCCGGCAGAGCGAACGATTACTACCAGAAGTCTCTTGCTGCTTCGAAGGAAATTATAGAAAGTACAAAATATAGCCTTAGCAATGACTTCTATAACCTGTTTATGGACAAAAGTTCAGCGGAGGTAATATTTGCAAAAGACTTTTCTAGAAGCGGTGAAAAACTTAACTTTTTCACCTACGATAATGTTACCAGAAGCCTCCGAACTGATATTGAAGGGTCATCGATGGTTTCGCCGTCACTCAATCTGGTTGAAAGTTTCGAGTACCTGGATGGAAGTGAAGGAACCCTGCGAGTTAAAGATGCCAATGGTAATTATATTGTTTATAATAAGCCTGAAGACATTTTTGCCAATAAGGATGAGCGCCTTCGGGCAACCGTAATTTACCCGGGTAGCGAATTCCGTGGCGAAGAAGTTGATATTCAGGCCGGAATTGCTGTCTGGAATGGTAACGGGTACGAACTAAGAACCGGAGGCTTGGGAAGCCAGGAGAATGGCAGAACACTAACTGGTCTTGATGGACCAATAAACGATGCGCAGTTTGTAAGTAACACCGGATTCTATCTTAGAAAATTTGTTTCTGAGGACCCCAATGCGGGTATCCGGCCAACACTTGGCGAAAACTGGTGGCCTGTATTTCGTTTGGGTGAAATTTACCTGAATGCAGCGGAAGCCGCTTTTGAGCTGGGTAATGCAGATGCCGTAAATTACATAAACAAGGTAAGAGAAGCACACGGTGGATTTCCGGCCAACAGCCTTACATCGCTTACAATGGAGGATATCCGTCACGAACGCCGTGTGGAGCTGGCCTTTGAAGATCACCGTTACTGGGACCTGAAGCGCTGGAGAATTGCCGACCAGGTTTGGAACGGAAGCCAGAATGACCCCGATGCGGTGGTATATGGCCTGTACCCCTACCAGATTGTAAGGCAGGGGCATCCGGACGATGGGAAATTTATCTTTGAAAGAGTACGTCCTGTCCGTTTCCGGCAAGCCAGGTTCTTTAGACCAGCCAATTATTATTCTTCCATTGGACAAGGTGAACTGGATAACAATCCTTTGCTGAAACCGAACCCTTTCCAATAGGCATTATAAAGTAGCTGAATTTACTATTCGCAAATAAGATACTTGTTTAAAAGAACGAATGGATATTTGCGGATAGTAAATAAAGTACTATTCTAAAAATTAATCAGAATATAAAATGAAAAGAATATTGATACTATTTGCAGCGTTTGTAAGCTTTGCTTTAACCAGCTGTGAAAAAGATAACTACGAACCACCAAAGTCAATGCTGACAGGTACAGTCACCTACAATGGCAATCCGGTAGGTGTTCGAACAAACGGAGTGCAACTGGAGCTTTGGCAGGATGGTTACGCACTTAACCAGAAGATACCGGTGCATGTCGCGCAGGACGGCACTTTCTCAGCACGTTTGTTCGACGGAGAGTACAAACTCGTGCGGCTTGCCGGCGCCCCGTGGCAAAATATGCCCAATGATACTGTTGTGGTAAATGTACAAGGAAACACAGTTCAGAATATCGGGGTGACTCCCTATTTTATTATCCGGGACGAAACGATTACGAGGAATGGCAATACTGTTACTGCCGAGTTTGTAGTTGAAAAAATAGTTGAGGATGCTGCCCTGAGAGATGTTAAACTGTACCTAAACAAGAGCGTTCTGCTCGATGAAAACTTTAAAGATTATGCACAAAACATCGATATCTCAGGCATAACTTCCGGCGAGAAAGTAACGGTTAGTGCTACCTTACCTGCCAACCTGGCCAGTCTGTCTACTGTATTTGCACGTATTGGAGTTCGTTCCGATAAATCGCCTGAATTCTATTACACCCAGGTAAAGAAGCTTTAAGGTGCGGGTGAATTGATGCACACATCTGATTTATTAAGAGCAGGCGTAGCGTGCAGAGATTGCCTGTACACGGCCTCGCTTGCTAAACTGTAGCAAAACTGATCAACCACCCTGAAAGCATTCGGGGTGGTTGATCGGTTTTGCCTACCTGTGCAAGTTGACCTGTCCGGAAGCATTTCTGGGAAACTAAAGTAGTTTTTTCTTTTTGAGGAGTAACGGCAATGGTAGCATGAGCAGATCATTTTTTTAATAGTTAGTTTTTTAAAAGGGAGATGAATAACCTTCTGTGTAACATCAGTAAACAAAAAATCATAAAAGTGCTGGCTGAGTGAACAGCAGTGGCTATGGTGGCAGGTGCAGCAGAATTAAAATAGCTGCATAGGCGCTTTTACTGCCGCTGGTTCTAAAGATCCGGGCTATAGAAAAGGAAACAAAATATCTGATATGAATAAACATCTTACACTACTCGCCGCTGCACTGCTACTGGTGTGTTGCTGCTTCGAAGGGAGTGCCCAGAAGTTAGCCACTAATAACAGGCGACAGCTTTTAGACTACAACTGGAAATTCTCACTGGGCGACCAACCCGAAGCAAGTGAAAAGGTTTTTGACGATAAAAACTGGCGGGCGCTCGATTTGCCACACGACTGGAGTATAGAAGGAAAGCTGGACCCGAAGCACCCGATGGGCAACGACGGCGGTTATTTCCCGGCCGGGATCGGGTGGTACCGCAAAACGTTCAAGGCCCCGTCTGCCTGGAAGGGGAAGCAGGTTTCGGTTTACTTCGAAGGCGTTTACATGAATTCCGAAGTGTTCATCAACGGAAAATCACTTGGGGTGCGTCCTTATGGCTACTCCTCTTTCTTCTACGACCTTACACCATACCTGCAGTACGGGAAGGAAAATGTTATTGCTGTCCGTGTTGATAATGCTCAGCAGAAGAATAGCAGGTGGTACAGCGGTTCCGGTATTTACCGCCATGTTTGGCTTACGGTAACCAACCCTGTTCACATCGGCCAGTGGGGCGTAGCCATCTCAACGCCCGGGGTAAGCAGGGAGAAGGCAACTGTTCAGGTAAAAACGCTGGTTAAAAATGATAAGAAATCGTCGCAGCGCATTGTTGTCTCTACACAACTGACCGATAAAAGTGGCAAAAGTGCTGGCAAAGGGGATGCGGAAGTTACAGTACCAGCCAATGGCGAGAAAGAAGTGGTTCAGTCCATCATAGTAGAGAAGCCTGGGCTATGGTCTCCTG
Source organism: Botryobacter ruber (assembly GCF_003347595.2). Taxonomy (GTDB): domain Bacteria; phylum Bacteroidota; class Bacteroidia; order Cytophagales; family Hymenobacteraceae; genus Pontibacter; species Pontibacter ruber_A. Next base: position 260,260 of record NZ_QCZK02000035.1, read on the forward strand.
AAACGCCAGTGCTGTATGAGGCACAGGTAAAGCTGGTGAAAGGCCGGTCCACGCTCGACGAAGTCAATAATTCTTTTGGTATTCGTTCCATTGCGTTCAGTACCGAGAAGGGCTTTCAATTAAATGGGGAGACGGTCATTCTTAACGGAGGCTGTGTGCACCATGACAACGGCATTTTGGGAGCAGCTGCATACGACAGGGCAGAGTATAAAAAAGTGGAGCTGCTGAAAGCAGCAGGTTTTAATGCTGTTCGCACTGCTCACAATCCGCCATCGGAAGCATTTCTGGACGCTTGCGACAGGCTGGGACTTATCGTGATGGACGAATCGTTTGACGGCTGGCGGGAAAGCAAAACGCCACACGATTATGCCAAACATTTTGATAAGTGGTGGCAGCAGGACATTGAGGCGATGGTCCTGCGCGACCGTAACCATCCGTCTATTGTTTTCTGGAGCACAGGCAACGAGATTATCGAACGAAAGAAGCCCGAAGCAGTTGAAACAGCTACTATGCTGGCCAGTCATGTACGCAAACTTGACCCGACACGCCCGGTAACCTCCGCCATGACTACCTGGGACAATGACTGGGAGATATTCGATCCATTATTTGCTGCACATGATATCGGGGGCTATAACTACCAGTTGCACCGGGCTGCCTCCGACCATGCGCGTGTGCCTGCCCGGATTATAGTTCAGACAGAATCGTACCCAAGAGATGCATTTGCTAACTGGAAGCTGGTGCAGGAGCACCCGTATATCATCGGCGACTTCGTCTGGACGGCTATGGATTACCTGGGTGAATCAAGCATCGGCCGCTACTATTATACTGGTGAAAAAGCAGGACAACACTGGGAAGGGGACTTCTTTCCGTGGCATGGAGCATACTGCGGCGACATTGACCTGATAGGCTGGCGAAAACCAATTTCGCACTACCGGGATTTGCTGTACAATGAAGATAAAAAACTGTATATGGCTGTAAAAGAGCCGAGCGGTTACTTTGGAGAAATAAAAGAAACCATGTGGTCGGTGTGGCCCACCTGGGAAAGCTGGAACTGGCCCGGCCACGAAGGCAAGGAGATACAAGTGGAAGTATATTCCAGGCATCCGAAAGTTAGACTTTACCTGAACGACAAACTTATCGGGGAAAAGCAGACGGCCAAAGAGCAGGAGTTTAAAGCTGTGTTTACGTTGCCTTATGCGGCAGGTACTTTAAAAGCAGTAGGTGTTGCCGGAGATAAGGAAGTAGAGTCGAGAAAATTAAAAACCGCCGGAAAAGCAAGCAGGATAAAGTTGGTTGCCGACCGGACAGAACTACAGGCTGACGGGCAGGATTTAGCTTATGTAATGGTTGAGGTAACCGATGCCGAAGGAAATATTGAACCCAATGCCGAAAACCTGCTCCAGTTCAACGTGACAGGAGAAGGCGTGATTGCCGCAGTTGGAAATGCCAATCTGAAAGACGCCGATTCTTATGCAGGCAACGAGCGCAAAGCCTGGAAAGGACGTGCCATGGTTATCCTGAAAAGCACGCAGAATGCCGGCGAGATCAGACTGGAAGTAAGTTCGCCGGGTTTGGAGCGAGAAACGGTCATCATCAGGACCGGGAAAAGCAAATCTCCCACAGGCTTGAGTTACAAATGAAAACCCGGCGGGTTTAGGGACTAAATATTTAAAGCAAAAAAAGAGCAGCAGAGGCTGTGGTGGCAGGTGCAGTGCATTTAAAAAAGTAAGAGTACTTAGTGTTTGATATGTTCATCTGGTCATACCTGGAGTGCCTGGCTGCTACACGGCATAAAAGATTACTACTATTTTATATCAGGAAAAATTTAAAACTTGCTGTAGTCAGTTCTTTGGCATAGGTAGTACAACAACATACTCATGAAAATTAAAAGCACAAGCAGATTATTTAAGTTCGTTCTTAACTTATTGATAATGCTTCCGGTCCTGGCCCAGGCCCGGCAGGGAAATGTTGCTAGCCCCAATAAGCAGTTACAAGTTGATGTTTTTGTACAAAATGGTCAGCCATTCTATCATGTGACTTATGGCGGGGAGGCAGTTCTGGAAAATTCTCCTCTTGGTCTGACCACCAATCTGGTGAATTACGCCACTGAGCTTAGCTGGGTGGGCGCAGAGGGCGGTGCCATCGACCAGGAGTACAGCCTGGAAAAAATTAAGCGTTCCAGAATCCGTTACCAGGCCAATACACTGGTTTGTTCCTTAAAGAACAAAGACGGCAAATTATTTAAAGTTGAGTTCCGGGTTAGTAACAACAATATCGCCTTCCGGTATGAGCTTCCCGAGTCTGAAGGTCCGCTGGCACTTGTGGTGGAAAAAGAAGCTACCGGCTTTAATTTGCCGCAGCATGCTAAAGGATTCCTGACACCCCAGTCGAAAAGCATGGTTGGTTATGCACGGACAAAGCCAAGTTATGAGGAGGGGTATCAGATTGAACAGGACATTGCTGCCCGTTCTGCAGATGGGATGGGGTATACATTTCCCTGTCTGTTTCGGATTGGCGAAAAATGGGCACTGATTTCGGAAACAGGCGTACAGGGACTTTATTGCGGCTCCCATTTAAGCGACCCAACTCCTGACGGGACTTACACCATCGCATTCCCGGACGAAATGGAAAACAACGGCTTCGGAAGCACCGGAGCCGCTATCGGTCTTCCTGCCACTACCCCCTGGCGCACCATTACAGTAGGCAACAACCTGAAGCCTGTTGTAGAAACTACCATTCCTTTTGATGTGGTAGAACCGTTGTATGAGCCTTCCATCAAGTATACGTACGGCAAAGGCACCTGGAGCTGGATCATGTGGCAGGACAACAGCATGAACTACGACGACCAGGTAAAATACATTGACCTGGCTGCGCAACTCAAGTATAAATTTATTTTGATAGATGCGTTGTGGGACAAGCAGATTGGCTACCAGCGCATGGAAGAACTGATTGCCTATGCAAAGTCAAAAGATGTGGGTGTTTTCCTCTGGTACAACTCCAACGGTGTAGCCAACGATGCGCCTCAAACCCCGAAAAATAAAATGAACACCGCCATTGCCCGCAAAAAGGAAATGCAGTGGATGAAGAAAAACGGGGTGAAAGGCATTAAGGTGGATTTCTTTGGAGGCGACAAGCAGGAAACCATGCGCTTGTACGAAGATATTCTGTCGGATGCAAATGATTATGAGCTGATGGTAATTTTTCATGGTACAACCCTGCCGAGAGGATGGGAGCGTATGTTCCCGAACTATGTAGGCAGCGAAGCCGTGCTGGCTTCTGAAAACCTGATGTTCACCCAGCGTGCCAATGACATGGAAGCTTTTCATGCCACGCTACATCCGTTTATCCGGAATGCTGTGGGCAGCATGGAGTTTGGCGGTGTGGTATTGAACAAGCGCTACAACCGCACCAACGATGGGGGTAACCACAGGAGAACAACGGATGCCTTTCAGTTGGCAACCGCCGTGCTTTTCCAGAACCCGGTCCAGTTTTTTGCCCTCACGCCCAATAACCTGCAGGATGCACCTGGTTTCGCCGTTGATTTTATGAAACAGGTTCCTACTACCTGGGACGAAACAGTTTTCATTGACGGGTATCCGGGAAAGTATTGTGTGTTGGCAAGGCAGCATGAGGGGGAGTGGTACGTGGCCGGCATCAATGCCCAGAAAGAAGCTGTTCAGTTAAAAGTCAAACTCCCGATGCTGGCAGGCAAGGAATTGCAGTTCTATGGCGACAACCCCGGTGGAACAAGTTACCTGAAAAAGCTGAAAGTAGATAAAAAGGGCGAAGTGAAAATTACCATCCAGCCGCAAGGCGGGGTTGTTCTAGTGAATAAAAAAGAAGGCAACATGACGAGTGCCAGGTAGAGGCAGCAGAGGCTGTGGTGGCAGGTGCAGTTACACATTTTATGATTTGAAATTTTGTATTATAAATTGTAATTGTTGTTGTTTTTCTTTTCCTTTATTTAGTGCTTGCTCTTGATGGGCAGCGGTACAGCTTGCTATTGTGGCACGTGTCCAAACCAGTTAAGTAAGCAGCAACGGGCGTGAACAGTTTGGAAGGAGCGAGCGGAAAGAGAGGTTTGGGATACAGCATTAAGCCTCTTCTTCCGAACATATTTAATACAGAATGGGAAGTACTTATTACAGACTTATTAACCATACTATGAGCTATAAAAGCGTCTTACTTCTACTGGCCTTCTTCACCAGCAGCCTGGCTCCCGTATTTTCACAAAACCGGGAGCCGGTGCTAAAAACGGATGTGCCCCTGGATTCTATCCGCCTGAGCGACCCCGCAATCCTGGCTGACAAAAAAACAAGTATGTACTACATGACCGGCACAGGCGGAATGCTGTGGAAAAGCAAGGACCTGAAAAAATGGACTGGCCCCTACAAGGTTGTAAAGACCGACCCGGACTCGTGGATGGGGAAGAGCCCGATGATCTGGGCGGCAGAGCTGCACCAGTACAAAGGCAAATACTACTATTTCGCTACCTTCACAAACCGCGATGTGAAAATTGATACGGTGCGGGGAAATGTGATCGAGCGCCGGGCCAGTCATATTTTGGTCAGTGACAAACCCGACGGACCTTATGTGCCCATGCAGGACCCAACCTACCTGCCTGCCGGCAAACCTACCTTAGATGGTACTTTTTGGGTAGATAAAGACGGAAAGCCTTACATGGTGTACTGTTACGAATGGCTGCAAAACTGGGACGGCACCATCGAAAAAATAGAGTTGAAACCAGACTTAAGCGGATCGGTAGGCGAAGGTAAACTGCTTTTCCGGGCAAGCGAGTCTCCCTGGAGTAAGGAACGTGACGAAGCCGGTAACATTATTCCGAATAAAGTAACCGACGGGCCCTGGCTGTTCCGCACCAAAACAGGGAAACTCGGCATGCTGTGGACCAGCTGGATTCATAACATATACACGCAAGGCATAGCCTATTCCGAGAGCGGCACCCTCGATGGTCCCTGGATACACGAAAAAGACCCGATAACACCGCCCGATTACGGACACGGCATGTTGTTCCGTACGTTTAAAGGTAAGCTGCTGCTGTCGGTGCACAGCCACAAAGAAGATAAGAACGGGCGCTACATCCGCATTCCGACATTGTTTGAAGTGGACGATTCAGGGGATAAGCTAAGAGTGGGTAGGCCGTTGTAATTTAACCTGAAGCGCTACAAGTTTTCTCCCACTACCATCAACTTAATTCTTTTGTTGTCATTGATACTTTTCCCGAAGCGAGAGCCAAAGGGAGCCAGCGTAGTTGTGAGAGATCTGATAGGTTAATCTTGCTTCAACAGATTTCTCCTTTCAGTCGAAATGACAGTTTTTTTGTTTTTTAGTTGACGGCATTGTGGGCTCTTCTCTGCTCAACTTTTTGCAAAACACCTTTAGCGGCCTTACACTGCAAGGCCGCTAAAGGTGTTTTGTTCTTCTGCACCCGCCACCAAAGCCACTGCTCTTTTGCAGGAGTTGATGTTGCAGACCTTTGTAAGCTCTCCTTTAAACCTGCTTCCCCTCAATGACTGCCAGCACTGCTCTGAGGTAACGCCGCAGTATGCGGAAGTCTACTGTTTGCAGAGGGCCCGGAGTGGAGCAGTTTTTAATAAATAAAAAATACCCCTCTGTCTTTTGAAATCTGGCCCCCCTTACGAATCAGAGCAAGAGTATAAATTTGTCTAACAAACGTTTGGTAGTTAGGCCTGGCTACACACTATTCACTTACCTTTACCTATTGCTTAAGGAATTCTCTCTATTGCTTTGGGTGTGACATCCCATGACTTTTAGCCTGTTACAGCTATTTTAATAAGTAGCTGCTAAAACAACTTTTCACAGTATAACTAAAAAGTTCAATGAGAAAAAATATTACCTTAGTAATGTTGCTGTTGTTTGGATTTGGAACCACCAAAATTAATGCACAAACAACCAGCACGAGCAGCACCATAGTTGCCCATCCTATTCCGCACCGTGTGGTGCCTTTCAGCCTGACAGCCCCCGGTATATCCAAAACAATAAGCTTCGGAGCAGACCTTGCCTGGCCTGACGAACAGAATTTCCGGCGGGCCATCCGCTTCATGGGGCTCAACCAGGTAGATATTGTACGAGCTTCCTTTCAGCCCACCTATCCGCTGGTTAACGGCCAGGACCTGACCCAGGAGCAGCTGAACGACCTCAACTGGCGGCTCCACCTGATTAATACCTATGTTGGCCCCAATACAAAACTGGCCCTGAACTGTGATCACCCCTCGGTGGATCCCTGGTACGTGGGTTACCCTGATCGCTGGGAGAAGCTGATCCAGGTATCGGCTCAACGGTATCTGGATGCCGGGCACAGTGTGATAACAGTGGGTGCCTTTAATGAGCCCGATTATGGATGGGGGCAGGGGTCCCAGCAGGATATGTATAATATTACAGCCCTGCTGAAGAACAACCCGTTTTTCAGCAACATACGCCTCTCCGGAGGCAATACCCTGAACTGCGATGCCGCATTGGATTGGTACAACTTCCTTAAACCTGCCGGAGTGAACGAGGGAAATACCCACCAACTGGCAGGCAGTTTTGATAGCTTTGCTAATTTCTTCCAAACCGTCAGGGCCAATGGCCACCATGCTACCGACGATGAACTGCATAATGTAGTGGAAGGCCTGGTAGGCTATGAATACGGGATGCAGACCGGTATCTGGTGGGGACCAGCAGAGCTGGCACGGGGCGAGATGGTGAAGGCCTTTGACGGGCAGCGATTAGGCTATGCTGAGCACCGGCCAAACTGGACGGCAGCAGCGGTTTACCGTACCCCTGAGGGGAAGATTCAGGCTTTCGGCGGCACCTCCGAGCGGCAGGCGGTCACCACCACTTATAATTACATATCCAAAGACCGGGTGGTGTACTACGACGGAATCGGTCCGCAGCGGGAGTTTGTACTGGAAATGCCGGGCGGTACCGGTTACCAGAGCGGGCAGACCAATGCCGAAAGGGTAATCAACATCACCTGGGGCGAAGACATTCAACCCGCCATCAGCGGGCGCTACAAATTAGTAAATCGCGTGAGCGGCCAGGTACTGCAGGTGGACGGAACCGGTGACGGCGCCAATGCCCTGCTCGGCAGCTACGCGGGCGCAAGTACCCAGCAATGGGATGTGACGCCTGTTGACGCACGCGTTGGAGGTGACTTCAGCTATTACCGCATCAAGCCTGCCTTCAGTAGTACGATGTCATTAGACCTGAATAACTACTCCCTGGACAATGGGGCCAACATCGGCCTGTGGACCTTAGGTGGGTGGGGCGGTAATCAGCAGTGGTACCTGGACTATGCCGGGGACGGCTGGTTCTATATCCGAAGCAGGGAAAGCTCTTATTGTGTTAATGCCGATGGAAGCGGAAATGTAATACAGTGGGAAAAGAATGGCAGTCCGAACCAGCAATGGCGTCTGCTTCCTGTAGGAGCGCCTATAGAGTTTACCGCGCCCAGTGCACCGGGTAACCTGGTGGCCACAGCGAATGCGGAGTCTGTACGGCTGGAGTGGACTGCCAGTCCGGAAGCGGACGTAGCAGGCTACACTATTTTCCGTAAAGAGTCAGCCTCAGGAGAGTACAACACCATCGCCCGCAATGTAACTACCACCTCTTTTGTGGACAACTCGGCTACGTTAGGGGTGCAGTATTTTTACAAAATCAAAGCAGTGGACGGCTCCCTGAACCGCTCGGCTTACTCCTCTGAAGTATCGGCAACACCTACTGGTGCCAATGCGCTGGTAGCCCACTACCAGTTCGAGGACAACCTCCTGGACGGCTCCGTCAACCTGAACCACAGCGCCAAGCTGGGCGGCACATCATATGTTGCAGGCAAGGTTGGTCCCAAAGCAATAGCGCTCAACGGCACGGATGCCTTCGTACAGCTGCCGGCCGATGTAGCCAACCAGCAGGAGATTACAATTGCCACGTGGGTTTACTGGAACGGGGGTGGGGCCTGGCAACGCATCTTCGATTTTGGCAACAGCACGGCCGAAAACATGTTTTTAACCCCTGGCTCAGGAGCAGGAACCTTGCGGTTTGCCATTAAGAATGGTGGCGGGGAACAAATGCTGGACGCTCCCGCATTGCCTACAGGGCAATGGTCGCACGTGGCGGTAACACTGGGGGCATTCGGTGGACGCCTGTATGTAAATGGCACATTGGTAGCGGAGTCTAATACTGTTACCATCAGCCCCCTGGACTTCAAACCGGTGCTGAACTACATCGGCCGCAGCCAATATCCTGACCCGCTGTTGAATGGCCGTATCGACGATTTCAGGGTGTACAACTATGCCTTGTCAGCAACCGAAGTTGCGCAGCTGGCAGCAGTAATAGCTTCGTCTGCTCATGTTGCCTCTATTACGACAGGAACCGCAGCTGCGCCTAAAGGTGCGAAGTATGGTACGGTTCAGGTAGCTATCCAGGATAACCTGGGTAGTGCTGCTGCTGGAGCAACCGTGGCAGGTACTTTCAGCGGAACGTTTAATGAAACGGTATCCGGGGTGACCGGCACAGATGGTAAGGTAACATTGCAAACAACAGCAACGGCAAAAATTGTTTCTACTGTTGATTTCTGTGTAGATAATGTTACCCATGCCTCACTGACGTATGACGCTGCGGCTAACCAGATTACCTGTACGAATCCTTCTGCAAGTACAACCAGTGCGATAGCTATACAGGATTCGGAAGGCATCAACATTTATCCGAATCCTGCAAGTGACGTCCTGAACATTAACTTCAATAGCTTTAATAAGGAAAAAGTACAAGTCAGTATCATGGACCTGTCCGGCAGGACTTTAATAGATGTTCAATTGACGGAGGCTCACAATCAGCTTAATCTAAGTAAGCTTGAATCTGGTGTCTATATTGTAAAAGTTAAAAGAGGGTCCGGAGAGATGAGTAACTATAAAATTGTCAGAAACTAAACCAGCCCTTTCCTGAAAAAGTTGAGGTTGATTAATGAGGTAAATCCTGTGGAGCGCTTTTCACAGGATTTACTTTTTTGAATACGGATTACAAATTCAAAGGGCCTGCTGGAAAGCTTCCCCCCTTCATTTGTATTCCTGGCCCCTATGTAAGTGTGGTTATGGTTGTACGTTTGGCTTACAAATGTTTGGTTGTATGAGCTGCTTGAGTAGTTGACTACACGACCTACACATTGATAATTAACCCAGCATCATAGGTAATTTATCATTAGTGTCCAAGTATAATTAAAAGATTTTCAATTGGTTACAAATGTTATTTTCCGGCATTTGTATTTGTGTGTTGTTAAGTAGTTGATTAAGAGGTGTTTTTTCAAAAGCAGAGATAGAG
>NZ_QCZK02000036.1 GCF_003347595.2 Botryobacter ruber
ATTTTATAAAACTTTCGAGCTTCTTTGAAATCATTAGAGGAAAATACTAATGGATATTCTTTCTTATCTTCAATACTTCCATTAAGCTTTATATACTTGACTTCATTGTTTGCTGTATGGAAGCTATACTCTTGTTTTTTTCTCACTCGAATTAATTTAAACTTCTCATTTGATGTATTTGCAACTTCATCAAATGCTCGTTCAACTAATAAGTCATAATTTGTAGTAATGATTTGACGCCAGGGAATTGAAGCAAGGGTTTTATGAGCCTCCGTAACTGGTAATCGTCTTAATAAACTGTCTACAAAATTATCGAAGTCTTTTCTAGAAAGATCCCTTTGCTCTTGAAGCATATCCACGAATTCAACGATATCTTTTGTTCCAAAATCACGACCTAATTTGGTTTGGTACAGCTCCATTACTTCATAGCTCATAAACTTTTTTTCATCAGTGACTGATGCCCCTGCTCCTAAAAACAAAATCACATTGCCTTCTGCTATCTTTTTGAATAGTTCATGAAGATGTTCAAGTTGAGCTCCTTCGAAATCTATAATATGATTTGACATAATAATGATAAATTCGTTACACTAAGGTTTCGTTAATAATCGCTATAGCCATTTGACTTGCCTTCACCAGCTTCCCCTCAAACGCCCGCTTCAAAATACTTTGCCGTAGCGTCTCAGCCTGTAGCAAACTTTGGTTAATAGTTTCCTCCACTTTATCACATACACTCAGTCGGCTTTCTATTTCCTGAACTATCTGGTATTGTTCTTCACAAGGAGCAAAAGGAATATCAAAATTTCGAAGTGATTTGAGAGAAACAGTTTTCTGTGCTGTTCCAGTAGCAGTTGCTTTAGCTTGATGGTATACTACTGGTGATTGAAGAAGATAAAATAACCATTTTTGATTAATGGTCTCCAATGGTCTAATCAATCCAATATGACGTTGAAAACAAAAATCTTTTTCAAAATCTACAAGCACAGGAATTCCAAAGGAACCAGTAACTGTATATAAGATATCACCCTTGGTCGGCTTCCTGTTTTGTTTTAAATTTTTATAATATTCTTCACTAACTGTAAATGTATTTGAGAATTCTATTGTGTTAGTACTTTTATTGATATTGGAAATTGTAATGAATGGAACGCCCGTAGTTGTTTTGGGAGGTGGCTGATGATCACCATCTGAAATATCTGTTGCTACTTCCTTTAACTTCACCCACTTCCACCCCTCCGACAGCTCACCTTCTTTAACCTCTGGATTAGTAAACCTCCCTTCAAAAGCCCACTTCAGAACAGCCTGCCGATATACTTTTAGTTGCTGCCGTGCGGTTTCTAATTGCTCTTTGCCTTTGTCTAACTCGCTGAATAGTTCTTCTAGTTTGGCAACGATTTCTCGTTGTTCGGAAAGCGATGGAAGTAAAACTTCGATTTCTTTAAAATCTTTGATGCCAATCAGGTTTGACATTGCAGTTCCTTGAGATTGATCAAAGATCTTCCTTTGAAAAGCAGCTGAACGGAAGTAATACAAAAAGTACTTTTTAAAAATAACCTGATCTAGAAGCCTAATTCTTAATAGAGCCTGATTGATTACACCTGGTTTTGCTTTAGATGGAATTTCAGCTATTCTACCAAGCGTGCCTGAACAGCTTACAATAAGATCTCCAGGAATAACATTGAAGTTTATTAGCTCTTGATACTTTTCTTCCGATATAAAATACCTTCCTCTTTCTACATCATCATAAATAGCATTTGACTGCTCATATACTTTATAGCCATCTTGTACAAAAAACTCTTTCTTAATAGCACTTCCAAAGGGTCCTCTTCTTAAGCCTTCTTTTTCTTTACATAAATCTTTTAACTTTACGAGCTTCCATCGTTTTGCAATAGCACTCTCAGCATCTGTTACTTCTAATTCCATTTACGCTGCTAACTCTTCGTTCAATTCATTTAAAATTTCATCCGTCTTTTCCCCAAACAGCTGCCACAATTTCCCCAGCCCACCGTGCGCGTTAAAAGGGCTCAGGTCGAAATCGTCGCGGTCGATGTGGAAGCTGTTGGCGATGTATTCTTTTATCATGCGGAGCCAGGCCATCTGCTCTTCGGTAAACTTCAGGTTACCAGCCTGCTTTTTAAACACCCAGTCCTGGAAGTTGCGGTCCACGGTTTTGTCGTAGGCGGTCAGGGTGTCGTCGAGGCCGCTTACCCGGCGGATGAGCGCCACCAGGGCCATCAGCTCGTTTTTGGGCTGGCCGTTTACTTTTTCCAGCTGCTCGTAGGCCCGCCAGATGTTAAGCGGCACCAGGGTGGGTTTGGCGTTTTTTATCGTCTCCACCAGGTCCTTCAGCATCCGGAAGGTGAGGGCGCGCCGCTGGTAGGGCTGCCCGTAAAAGAGCTGCAAAGCTACGATTTCGTTTTTATGGGTTTCTATCCAGCCCCGGAAATCGGCCACCAGGTTTTCGGCGTCCGCTTTGTTGTCTTTTACCCAGCCAATGGTCACCAGTTCGTCGGGGTTGATGTGGTCGATAATCTGGTCGTACTTTTTGCGGATGTCGATGATAAAGTCGCGCAGCTCGAAATCGTTAAACACCGCCACAGCCTGCTCTACCAGTTCCTGGTGCCGTTCTGCTGCTTGTGAGGCAATGGTGGCAGGTGCAGCACCGGGGTTTTCGGCTTTTACCTGCTGCGTGATGGCCTCTACCGTGTCCGGGTCGTGGGCGTGCAGGAGCTGCTTTACCACCTGGTTGATAGACTGGCCGCCTGCTTTTTCGGCAAAAGTTGTTTTCTCCTTTTCGTTCAGCTGCTTGTCGAGCCGGATGAGGCGGTTGGCCAGCGTACTAAGCATGGCCTCTTCGGTGTTGCCCATGGCAATGCCTTCCAGCACCTCCTTGAGCGACAGGCCCGGCTTTTTCTCCAGGGGGCGGCTGTCGGTTTTGCGGCTCTTCTCCACGCCAATGGCATCGATGATCACGAAATGGTCTTTGGTGAAGCGAGCGGACGGGGTGCCGGTGGCTTTGAGTTCTTCGAGGGAGCAGGTGCGGGTGCCGCGGCCTTTCATCTGCTCGTAATAGCTGCGGCTTTTCACGTCGCGCATAAAGAGCAGCACCTCCAGCGGCCGGATGTCGGTGCCGGTGGCAATCATATCTACGGTTACGGCCACACGCGGGTAGTAGCTGTTGCGGAACTGCTGCAGCACGCTTTTGGGGTCTTCGTCGGAGCGGTAGGTTATCTTTTTGCAGAACTTGTTTTCCTCGGCAAACTCTTCCCGCACAATGTTAATGATGTCGTCGGCGTGGCTGTCGCTTTTGGCGAAGATGAGCATTTTGGGCACTTCAAATTTGCCGTCCTTATCGAGCCGGTCGGGGAACATGTGCAGCAGGTTATCGCGCACGGCTTTGGCGATGAGGCGAATCTGGTTCACGTTTACGACTTTGTCGTCGAGCTGCGTTGCCTTGTATTCCACCTCCTCGTCGAGCGTGTTCCAGAACTGTTTGCGGGTCAGCTTTTCACGGGTGCCCACATATTCACCCAGCTCCAGCTTGGCGCCGCCCTGCGTTACTTTCGTTACAATCTCGAAAACGTTGTAAGGCACCAGCACCCCGTCTTCCACCGCCCGCTGGTAGCCGTAGTCGCACACCAGGTTCTGGTTAAAGTAGCCGAAGGTGCGGTTGTCGGGCGTGGCGGTGAGGCCCACCTGGAAGGCATCGAAATAATCGAGCACCTGTTTCCAGAGGTTGTAGATGCTGCGGTGGCACTCGTCTATCACGATAAAGTCGAAAAACTCCATCGGCACCTTTTCGTTGTACACCACCGGCAGGGGTTCCTTCGGTTGCCATTTGCCTTCGTTCGGGTTCTCTTCCTCGTCGCGCTCGTCCAGCGGTGTGCCTTTCAGGATGGAATACAGCCGCTGAATCGTACTGATGTACACCTCGCTGTCGGTGGGCACAAAGGAGCTGCTCAGGCGGGTAACACCATAGAGCTCCGGGAAGAGGCGGTTGTCGTCCTGCGGCTCGTACTTCTTAAACTCCTGCTCGGCCTGCTCGCCCAGGTTCTTGGTATCGACGAGGAACAGAATGCGTTTAGCTTTGGCAAATTTGAGCAGGCGGTAAATAGCCGTGATGGCCGTAAAGGTTTTGCCCGAGCCGGTCGCCATCTGAATCAGCGCCTTCGGCCGGAATTCCCGGAACGACTTCTCGAGGTTGGTGATGGCCTGTACCTGGCACTCGCGCAGACCCGTTTCCGGCAGCTCCGGTATGTCGCAGAAGCGGCCGCGCAGCGTCTTTTCTTCCTTCAGCCATTTCTGAAAAGTCTCGGGCCGGTGAAAGGTGAAGACGGGGCGGGAACGGGGTTTGGGATCGCGGTAATCGGTGAAGCGGGTGACGTTGCCGGTGCTTTCGTACACAAAGGGCAGCGGTCCGTTGTTGATGTACTTCAGCTTGGCCGTGGCATAGTCCGTGGACTGTTCTTCGTGCGCCGTCAGCTTCAGGCCCTCTTCCTCGCGCTTCGCTTCGATAATACCGACCGGCTTTTTATCCACGAACAGCACATAATCGGCAGGGCCTACATCGGTAAGGTATTCTTTTACTGCGATGCCTGTTGCGGCAGCTAAATTGATTTTCTTCTTGTCCTGAATCAGCCAGCCTGAAGCTACCAACAGCTTGTCGATATAGTCACGGGCAATCTGTTCGGGATTTTGGTTCATAGGTTCAGCAGGAGCCAGGGCAGTATTGTGTTATCACATTAATGAGCTAAATATATAGTATTTTAGTAATAAATAAAGGAGAAATCTGAAAATAAACAGGTTTAACATAAAAAACAGTAACAAAAAGAGTTCTGCAGCTGCCACCATAGCCTCTGCTCCTTTCGTGTGACAGGTAGAAAAATGTTTCCGAGCCAACACCTTACGTTACCGCTCAGCGAGGACACGCAAAAATAAAAAAGGGACTGCTCCTTCATCCTGAACAGCCCCTCCTGCTTATAAGATTTTGCAATACAGCTTACAAACTCACCAGCTTCTGCCGCAGCATCTGCATATCCTCACTTACTTTCTTATCCAGAATCTTGGCGTAATGCTGTGTCGTTTTCAGGTTCGTATGCCCCAGCATCCGGCTCACCGACTCGATAGGCACGCCATTGGAGAGCGTAACAGTCGTAGCGAAGGTATGGCGGGCAATGTGGAAGGTCAGGCTTTTGCGAATGCCGCACACATCTGCTATCTCTTTCAGGTAGGCGTTCATTTTCTGATTGCTCAGCACCGGCAGCACCTTATCCTGGTTCACACACTGAGGATGCTCCCTGTACTTCTCCAGTAACGTTTGAGCTGTTGGCAGCAAAGGAATCCGGGAGGTAGTATCAGTTTTCTGGCGGCTGGTGTATATCCACTTCTCCCCATCCAGACCGGTCACAATTTCCGAGCGCTTCAGTTTATGCACATCAGCATAAGCCAGGCCGGTAAAGCAACTGAACAAAAAAATGTCGCGCACCTGCTCCAGGCGCTCCATCTCAAACTCTTTGGCCGCCATCTTCTGCAACTCCTCTTTCGTCAGGAATTCCCGCACCACTTCCTTCTTCGCAAATTTAAAACCTGTAAAAGGGTCCCGCTGCAGCCATCCGTTCTTCAGGCAAATATGAATCACCTTCTTGAAGTTGGCCAGGTATTTCATGGTGGTGTTGTGGGAACAGCTTCTGACCGACTTGAGCCAGAACTCATAGTCTGAAATAAAACCATAGTTTAGTCTCTTAATATTGATATCCTCTTCCTGATACTTCCACAGAATAAAATTACGGGTGTGCTGAAGGGATGTCTTATACCGCTCCAGTGTTCCTGGGGCGAAATCCTTTCCCACCAGCTTCTCTACCTGGTCGTTGTGCTTTTGGAATACCTCCAGCAGCATAACAGGCTTCTCCTCTATGCCCAGCCATTTTTCCCGGAAAGTCTCCACCGTTACCGGTTTCCCCAATTTCAGCAGCTCGCTTTGGTAGGCATACACCTGCGATCTGAGCGTATCCAGGTAGGTGTTAATGCTGCGGGCTTCTTCTGAATTGCCTTTCACACGTCCTGCCTCAACAGACCATTTGCTTGGGGTGATGTGCCTGTGTGTACTGGTTTCAAACCGCTTGCCATTGATGGTCACGCGCAGGTAGATGGGCAGTAGATTGTCTTTGGTAGTTTTGGCTGTCTTGCCGTAAAACAGGATGCTGATTTTTGTGTCCATTCCGTTTTCTCCTTTCATTGGTTAAAAATAATAGTTGAACCAAGGCTCCACAAGATGTACAAATCCTGTACATCTTACTGAAAGCCAAAATCTTACAAGGAATTCGGTTACCCGGAAGAAAATTAATTTCGGGTAACCGAATAGAACCCCTAAGGATTGAGAAAATCTGAATGTTTTAGCGGGGGTGTAAAAACAAAAAAGCCCGAAATCCTACGATTTACGGGCTTTTCACTGCATTTGGTAGCATTACCAGCAGAGAGGGAGGGATTCGAACCCCCGGACCTGTTACAGTCAACGGTTTTCAAGACCGCCGCAATCGACCACTCTGCCACCTCTCTGTATTATGAGCACAAAAGTATAGCACGGCGCTCAATTATCAAAACTATACGACAATATTTTTTAACAGTTTTATGCTCCTGCAACCTAAACAATTGATTCTGAACCACATTTTTTCACTTCCCGCTTTCCCTAAACCTCTTACATGAGTTTGCTTAACAAAGTTCAGCTGTTTTTAGCCAAACCAATGCAGCAGCGGGAATGGTGGCAGGTGCAGCAGACTTTTTAGTGAGCAATACTGCCTCGCGCGCTTTTGGTGGTAAGGCGTTTGGTCACGCTGTCGATGCTCACATTTATTTCGAAGCCTAGAATGAGGATCATTGAAATAAAGTCGAGCCACACCATCAGACCGATGAGCGCTCCGATAGACCCGTAGAATTTGTTGTAAGAATCGAAGGCGCTGATGTACATCGAGAAAATCATCGACACGACAAAAATTAGCCCGGTAGCCACCACGGCCCCTGCCGAAAAGAAGGGCCATTTATCTTCCACTGCCGGCACGTAGTAGTATATAAGCGAGGTAGCCAGCAGGAACAGCAGGATGACAGCAATGTACTTCAGCATAACGATAAGGGTGTAGGTATAGCTCTCCGTCACGATCTCGTAAAACACCAGCACATCCAGTATCCACTGCCCGAAAAAGATAATGGCCACCGCCAGGAACAGGATGAGCATGAGCGCTCCGGTAAGTACCGTGGCTATTACGCGCTTGCGCAGGTAGGGGCGCTTGTAAAAGGTTTTATACTTTTTATCGAAGGCATCCATCAGCGACATAATGCCGTTGGTGGAGAGGATCAGCGCGAACAGGAAACCGAACGACAACAAGCCTCCGCGGGGCTTGTTCACAATATCTTCTATGGTACCGTAGGCGGCGGAATACATTTCCTCGGGCAGCACATCGCTCAGGAAATTAAAGATACTTTCGTTCAGGTCGAGCGAAAGCACGCTCGGAACATAGGGAATCAGGGTAAACAAAAAGATAATACTCGGAAAAATGGCCAGCGTAAAGTTAAAGGCCATGTACGAGGCACGTTTGGTTATGGAATCCAGCCTGAGTTCGCCGAGCAGCACGTCCACCACTTCGTAAAAAGAGTAGTGACCACCACCAAACCGCCACCTCTTCAGGAAGATGATGAATTTGCGGTAGGCTCTGCGTCGCTTCAGATATTGCTGGTTGAACCTCATGCAGTAAAATAGGGATCTAACTTTTCATGAATAAATTCAGGAACCGCTTTAGGCCGCCCTGTTTTCATATCAACGAAAACCATGGTGGTTTCGCCCACATTCAGCAACATTTTCTCCTCGTTATACACCTCGTACTCAAACAGGATGCGCGATCCTTTTGGCTTGTGCTTCACGAACAGCTTAATGGTGAGCATGTCGTCGTATTTGGCCGGACGGATGTACTTGCACTTCAACTCCAGCACCGGCATCATGGTACCGGCTGCCTCCATTTCCTTATAGTTGATGCCCAGCCGTCTGAACACTTCCGTACGGGTTACCTCGTAATACGCCGCATAATTGCCGTAGTACACATAGCCCATCTGGTCTGTTTCGGCATAGCGTACCCGTATCTGCACTTCTGATTCAAACATAGGTTAGTTAAAATTTAGAAAGTTCAGGAGTTATAAAGTTATGGAAACTATTTCTACTGCTTTCTCCATTGCCTTTCATCCTGGTAATTTGTTTATCCTGTTTCAGACAAAAGAGCAGAGGGTCTGGAGGCAGGTGCAGCTAACGCTCTAACTCCTAAACGTCCTGATTTCGATGACCTCCCCAATAACTATTAACGAACAACTAATAACCACACCCTACCGCATAATGTTTCGTTCGGTTAACGCTTTGCGGTAACGCCTGGCGTTGGCAAGATGCTCTGCTTCGGTTCTGGCAAAGGCGTGGTAACTGGAGAAATCGTCTTTAGCGCAGAAATAAATGTACTCATGCTTCTCCGGATTCAGCACGGCATCGATGCTGGAAATATCCGGAACATTAATCGGCCCCGGAGGCAGGCCTTTGTACATATAGGTATTGTAAGGCGAGTCGTAACGGAGGTGCTCATTTAACACACGCCGGATGGTGAAGTCGCCTACGCCAAACACAACGGTCGGGTCGGCCTGCAGCAGCATGCCGCGCTCCAGGCGGTTCAGGTAGACGCCTGCAATACGCGGACGCTCGTCGGCATGCTTGCCCTGCTCTGCCTGCACAATAGAAGCCAGCGTAGACACCTCCTGCGGCGTCAGGCCAAGTTTGTCGGCTTTTGCTTTTCGCTCTGCTGTCCAGAATTTATCGTACTCCTTCTTCATCCGGTCGATCAGGTCTTTGGCAGAGGTGGTCCAGTACACCTGGTAGGTATTCGGGATAAACATACTCACGACCGTGGTGGTATCGAAGCCAAGTGTTTGCAGGTAGTCCGGGTCGCGGAGCAAGCTGTCAATCTCGGCTGCATCAGGCTCCACACTGGCGGCCAGTTTCGCAGCCAGGTCTTTGCGCTGACGGATGTTGTTGAAGGTCAGGTTCACCGGGTCCTGCTCGCCCAGGCGCAGCACGCCTATTAACTGGCGGTTGCCCCAGCCATGCCCTATCTTGTAGCGGCCCGGCTTCACCAGCTCGTCGTAATCCATCAGCCTGGCCATAAAGCGCAGCGACAAGGGGTCTATGATCGCACCGGTAGCCTCCACCGAATCCAGGGCCTCTTTGTAATCGGCCCCTGTCGGGATGTAGACAAATACTTCTTCCCCTTTCGTATCTACGTTCGGCGTATACACAATCTGGTACGCGTAGTACGAAAAACTTACAAACAGGAACAGGAGCAGCACTATGATGCCCGGCACCAGCATGCTTTTTTCTTTTCTTTTTCTGGTAGTAGTCGTGACTTTCTTAGCCATAGTTGTTTTGTTTGCAGCTAGCTTCAGGCTGCATCCTTTGTTATCTGAACTTCAAAAATAATACTATTCTTACGCATTCCCGCAAAATTTTCAAAAGCTGCCTCTGCCTGAGGCTGGCGTGCCGCAGCTTTCAGAAACGGCACAATGCGGTGGTACTCAGCACAACAACGCTTCCTGCGTTAAAGTTTACCCATCCAACAAAAGCATATTTCCGGTCACAAATACTTGGTTCAGCACAGAAAAGCGCCTCAAAAGTGTTCTGCTCCTGCCACCACTCCCACTGCTGCTCCTGCCTGAACCGTTGATGTTAGAATGAAATGATGCAATTGATTTCATATTAGCTTTTTTGCCTGAACCGGAATTAAGTGGATTTACGACACAGCCATATCCGATCGAGCGTCGAGACTGTTAACATTTAGCCTATCAGTACTATGGTTCTCCCTCCAATATCAGACGAAACGTTTGCGCTTGATTGCCGGTATGTGTAACTTATGCTTCTGCATGTGCAGCATCATTCACTTTAACCATGAACAACTATGAGCAACGCTATTCTGATGAAAATCCACCCCGACAATCCACAGGAAAAAAAGATACGGGAGGCGGTAGATATTTTACGCAACGGCGGAATCGTGATCTACCCCACCGACACGATCTATGGCATTGGCTGTGACATCCACAATGCAAGGGCGGTGGAACGCGTGTGCCAGATTAAGGGTGTGAAGCCCGACAAAGTGAACCTTTCTTTCGTTTGCTACGACCTTACCCACATTTCGGATTATGCCAGAATAGAAACTCCGGTTTATAAAGTGATGAAAAAGGCGCTTCCGGGGCCGTTTACGTTTGTGCTGGAGGCCAGCAGCAAAGTGCCCCGCTACGCCGGTTCCAAGAAAAAAACGGTCGGCATCCGGGTACCCGACAATAAAATTGCCCTGCAGCTGGCGCAGGAACTGGGCAACCCCATCATCTCCACCTCCACCCACGACGATGACGAAGTAATAGAGTACAGCACTGACCCGGAACTGATTTTCGAAAAGTACAAGAACCTGGTAGACCTGGTAATCGACGGCGGCTATGGCAACAATGTAGCCTCCACGGTAGTAGACGCCTCCAACAACTTCGAAGTACTCCGGCAAGGCGCAGGCGACATCGAACAGTTTTTATAGTTAGAGAGTTTGGGAGGTAGAAAGGTAGAAAGGTAGAAAGGTAGAATTGGTAGAATTGGTAGGGGTTGAACATTTTCAACCCTGTACCAGAAAGGCAGAGAGGTTGGGGGTACGGCTGCAGAGACGCGATGCCCGCGTCTCCTGCACGGGCCACAGACTAAAATCCCAATCCTGTTATTCCTTAAATCTTCTTAATCTTGTTCAGACAGATTATTCAGACAAACCCAATCCTGAAAATTCTAAAATTCTGAAAATCCTGATTCAGACCAATTTAAAATCACAAAAATCATTTCATCACTACCATCAGCGGTCGCAGAGGCAGTGGTGGCAGGAGCAGAAATAAAGTTTATGGTTGAAAATCTTCAACCCCTACCAATTCTACCTTTCTACCTCTCTACCTCCCAAACTCTCTAACTTTCTAACTCCCAAACTCCCAAACTCTATAACTCCTAAACTTTCTAACTTCTCCTGTGTTTCCACCTGCGGTGGGTCCAGAGGTAGCTAGCGGGGTTGCGGCGGATGGTTGCTTCCAGCATGCGGGCAAACGTTTCGGTGATGGGGAATTCCCCTTCGTCAGCCGCTTGCTTATTCCCCATTCCTATCGGGTGAAACGTGAGTACATAATGTCCGCGTTTCGCACGGGTTACCTCCAGATAAAGCACCGGATAGCCAAAGGTATTGGCCAGTTTCTCGGCCCCTACATAAAAAGCAGCGTCCTGGTTCATAAAAGTTGTCCAGTACTGCGCCTCCCCGAGCGGGGGCGTCTGATCCGAGAGCATGGCTATAACGCGGGGCACCTGCCGGTTACGGATAAAATCGCGCATAGTATCCTTCATGCGAATGAGGCGCGCGCCCAGCCGTGAGCGGATGTGGAGCATATAGGCTTCGAAGAAACGGTTATGCAGGGGCTTGTAAATTCCTTCGGCCGGAAAACCAAACTGCACGGCTCCGGCAGAAAGAATCCACTCCCAGTTGCCGGCATGGGCGCCCATCGTAATGGCAGGTGTGCCCTGCTGCACATACTCATCCAGCACCTCCTGGTTGGTAAAATGAATCCGCCGCCGCATCTCCTCCCTGCGCATCGACCCGAGTTTCAGTATTTCGATGATGATGTCCACAAACTGCCGGTAGAACTGTTTCGCGATCAGCTTACGCTCCTCCTCCCCTTTCTCCGGAAAGGAATTGCGCAGGTTCTGGTCCACCACCTTCCGGCGGTAGCCAATAAGGTAGTACACCAGCAGGTATAAAAAATCTGACAGCAGGTACAGCACACGTAACGGCAGCAGCGACAATCCCTTGAGCAGCAACCAGAGCGGGTAGTAACGGAGTGGTATATCAGGTCGGTTTTTCATGCAGCAGAAGCTCCCTCCAAAGTTACAGCACATAAGCTGCATTATGAAATTTAAGATTTCCTGCTTACTTCGCGTATCAGGCAGTACAACAGGGTTGAAAGTATCCAACCCCTACAAACTCTCTAACTTTCTAACTCTTTAACTCCCAAATTCTCTAACTCCCAAACTCCATGGTTCTCTTAACCGAAACCCTCTACAACCCGCCCGTGCAGTATTTCTGGCATGCCCTCAGGGCCGACAGCCTGATGCTGGAGCAGCACGAGAACTATGTAAAGCAAAGCTACCGCAACCGCTGCCATGTGCTCACGGCCCAGGGCGTACAGGCGCTGAGCATCCCAATACTTAAAGGCAGCAGCAAGGAAAAAACCCTTATTACCGAAATAGAGATTGATTACGGCCAGAAGTGGGTGAACGTACATTGGCGCACGATCCAGTCGGCTTACGGCAAAGCGCCTTATTTTGAGTTCTATAGCGACTACATTAAAGAAGTGTATGCGCAGCAGCCAAAATATTTATTTGAATTTAATACCGAACTGTTGCGGCTTTACTTAAAATTTCTTAAAATTAGTAAACCGCTGATGTTTACCGATAAATACGAGCCGGTGGTAGCTGAAAATGTGTTAGATTTAAGAAATAGAATACATCCTAAAATCTATCCTGACAAAATGCACGTAAAACCGTATAGTCAGGTGTTTGGCAAACATTTTGCAACAGAGTTAAGTATACTTGACTTGTTGTTTACACAAGGACCAAGATCACTTTCTTACTTACAATAAGGCTGTCGTAAGGTGAACATAAGGCGCTGCGGTTTGTTTCAGAATCAAAGGCTTCTTTATACGCCTTACCTGTTTTTACAATTTTTTAGATTATTATAGTATACATGGAAGCTAAATTCTCAAACCGAGTAAAAGAGGTTATCTCGCTCAGCCGTGAGGAAGCTATTCGACTTGGTCATGACTACATCGGAACCGAACATTTGGTGTTGGGCATGATTCGGGAAGGAGAAGGTACCGCCATTGGTCTGCTGAAGAAGCTCGGCGTTTCGATAGATGAATTAAAATATGCTTTGGAACAAGCAACCCGAAACACCGCAACGCAGAACAGCAACATTACCGGCAGTATCCCGCTTACGAAGCAGACTGAGAAGGTACTGAAGATAACGTATCTGGAGGCTAAAATCTTCAAGAGCGATATTATTGGTACTGAGCACCTCTTATTATCCATCCTGCGGGATGAAGACAATATATCTTCTCAAATCTTAGCAAAGTTTAACGTGAACTACGAAGCAATAAGAGACTCTCTGGATTATCAAAGCAATAATCCACTGGCATCGTCCGACACCGACGATTCTGATGATTCTGACAAATTATTTGGCAGTTCTTCTTCACGTGCCGGAAGCACCAGCAAGAAAGCCGGTGAAAAGTCGCGCACCCCGGTGCTCGATAACTTTGGCCGCGACCTGACCAAACTCGCGGAAGAAGATAAACTGGACCCGATTGTGGGCCGGGAAAAAGAAATTGAGCGCGTGGCCCAGATCCTGAGCCGCCGCAAAAAGAACAACCCGATCCTGATTGGTGAGCCTGGTGTTGGTAAAACAGCCATTGCCGAAGGCCTGGCCCTGCGCATTGTGCAGAAAAAGGTAAGCCGTGTGCTCTTTAACAAGCGCGTGGTTACCCTCGACCTGGCTTCGCTGGTAGCCGGCACCAAGTACCGCGGCCAGTTTGAAGAACGTATGAAAGCCGTAATGAACGAGCTGGAAAAGTCCCCGGACGTGATCCTGTTCATCGACGAGCTGCATACGATCGTAGGTGCCGGTGGCGCCTCCGGCTCGCTCGATGCCTCCAACATGTTTAAACCGGCCCTGGCCCGTGGCGAAATCCAATGCATTGGCGCAACCACGCTGGATGAGTACCGCCAGTACATCGAGAAAGATGGCGCGCTGGCCCGTCGTTTCCAGATCGTGATGGTAGATCCTACCACACCGGAGGAAACCATGGAGATCCTGCACAACATCAAAGACAAATACCAGGATCACCACCACGTGATTTATACCGATAAAGCCATTGAGGCCTGCGTGAAGTTGAGCGACCGCTACATGAGCGACCGTTTCCTGCCGGATAAAGCCATCGACATCCTGGATGAAGCCGGTGCCCGTGTGCACATCAACAACATCATTGTGCCCGATGATATCCTGAAGCTCGAAGAGCAGATCGAGAACATCAAGGTAGAGAAAAACCGCGTGGTGAAAAGCCAGAAATACGAAGAGGCCGCCCAGCTGCGCGATAAGGAGAAAAAACTGATCGACCAGCTCGACCAGGCCAAACGTAACTGGGAAGAAGAGACCAAAAAGAAACGTTATACCGTAAAAGAGGAAAATGTGGCAGAAGTTATTGCCATGATGACAGGTATTCCGGTGAAGCGTATCGCCCAGAACGAAGGCGTGAAGCTGCTCAACATGGCCGAAGAGCTGAAAGGCAAAGTAATCGGTCAGGACAAAGCCATTGGTCAGCTGGTGAAAGCGATACAGCGTACGCGTGTTGGTCTGAAAGATCCGAAAAAACCAATCGGTTCGTTCGTGTTCCTCGGCCCGACAGGTGTAGGTAAAACTGAGTTGGCTAAAGTGCTGGCAACCTACCTGTTCGACAAAGAAGATTCGCTGGTGCGTATCGACATGAGTGAGTACATGGAGAAATTCAGCGTATCGCGCTTAGTGGGTGCGCCTCCGGGATATGTGGGCTACGAAGAAGGGGGTCAGCTGACTGAGAAAATCCGTCGTAAGCCTTACTCTGTGGTACTGCTCGACGAGATCGAGAAAGCGCACCCGGACGTGTACAACCTGCTCTTGCAGGTACTTGACGATGGTATCCTGACGGACGGACTGGGCCGCAAGGTCGACTTCCGTAACACGATCATTATCATGACCTCGAACATCGGTGCCCGCGACCTGCAGGATTTTGGAGCCGGTATCGGTTTCATGTCGAAGAGCAAGCAGGAGAATGTGGACGATATTATGAAAGGCACTATTGCCAGTGCCCTGAAGAAAACGTTCTCTCCTGAGTTCCTGAACCGTCTGGATGATGTGATTGTGTTCAACTCACTTAACCGTGAAGACATGCACAAGATCATCGAGATCTCGCTCAGCAAGCTGTTTGCACGTGTGAAAACACTGGGCTATACCATTAAACTGACTGACAAAACCAAAGACTTTGTAGCAGAAAAGGGTTACGATCCGAAGTATGGCGCCCGTCCGTTGAACCGTGCGATTCAGAAGTACATCGAAGATCCGATTGCGGAGGAGATCCTGAAAGCAGAGGTTAACCAGGGTGACATAATTGAGGTGGACTACAAAGAGGGTGAAGAAAAACTCACTTTCACCTCGAAGAAAGGCGATGGCTCAGCACAGGGCGCTTCCGACGAAGCTGCTCCGGAACCGTCCAAGTCTTCTGGTAAGGATAAGTCATCCGAGTAATCCGAATAAAAATAAAAAGAAGGGCTGCCTGTTGGGGCAGCCCTTCTTTTTTTACCTGAAGTATCTAAAACACAAAAGAACAATATCTGTTCAAGATGTTATCCGAATATTTCACAGGAATATTACAAAATATTCAACATCCTTTTTATATTTGAAATTCGAAGGTTACACAACGATAAAGACAGGCAATCCGATATGGCAGAAGACATAAGAAAGCGCAATCTGCAGACACTGGAACGCAAGAATGCTGAAGCATTGCTGGGCGGAGGCCAGGAGCGGATAAAGGCGCAGCATGCGAAAGGAAAACTGACCGCACGTGAGCGTATCCACCTTCTGCTGGACGAAAACTCGTTCGAGGAAATAGGCAAGTTTGTAATGCACCGCTCCAAAGACTTTGGACTGGACAAGCAATATTACCTGGGCGACGGGGTGGTGACCGGCTACGGCACCATCAATGGCAGACTGGTATATGTTTTCTCGCAGGACTTTACCGTACTGGGTGGCTCCCTGTCCGAAACCCATGCCGAAAAGATTGTAAAGATCATGGAGCTGGCCATGAACAATGGCGCTCCCGTCATCGGCCTGAACGACTCGGGAGGAGCCCGCATCCAGGAAGGCGTAATGTCGCTGGGCGGGTATGCCGATATTTTTTACCGGAACACCCTGGCATCGGGCGTTGTTCCGCAGATTTCTGCCGTTATGGGACCGTGTGCAGGAGGCGCTGTATACTCGCCTGCTATTACCGATTTTATCCTGATGGTGGAGAACACCTCTTACATGTTTGTAACGGGACCGAACGTAGTAAAAACCGTTACCCACGAAACTGTTACTTCCGAAGAACTGGGGGGCGCCAGCACCCACAGCACCAAAAGCGGCGTTACCCATTTTTCGTGCGCCAACGAGGTGGTGTGCATCAACTACATCAAAAAGCTACTGACCTATATTCCACAAAACTGCGAAGAACTTCCTCCTGCACTCCCCTACGAAGCTAGCGGCGACGAAACAAGATCCGTTCTGAACACCATTGTACCGGAAAACCCGAACCAGCCCTACGATATGCGCGAAGTGATAGAGGGCCTAATTGATGAAGGTTCGTTTTTTGAAGTGCACAAAAACTTTGGCGAGAACATTGTGGTTGGCTTTGCCCGACTGGCTGGCCGCAGCATTGGCATTGTAGGCAACCAGCCTGCCGTACTGGCCGGCGTACTCGATATCAATGCCAGCACAAAGGCCGCCCGCTTCGTCCGCTTCTGCGACAGTTTTAACATCCCGCTGCTGGTGCTCGAGGATGTGCCCGGCTTCCTTCCCGGCACCGACCAGGAGTGGCGCGGCATCATTACAAACGGCGCCAAACTGCTCTATGCCTTTTGCGAAGCCACCGTGCCGCGCATCACCGTCATCACCCGTAAAGCCTACGGTGGCGCTTACGACGTAATGAATTCCAAACACATTGGCGCCGATATGAACTACGCCTGGCCTACCGCTGAAATTGCCGTGATGGGTGCCCAGGGAGCTGCCGAAATAATTTTTAAACGCGAAATAGCCGCAGCCGACGATCCGGAAACCAAACTGGCCGAAAAGGTACAGGAATACAAAGACAAATTCGCCACGCCGTATCGTGCCGCTCACCGTGGTTTTGTGGACGAAGTAATTTTACCTTCTCAAACCAGAGCCAAGCTGATAAAGGCGTTTAAAATGCTGGAGAATAAGGCAGTGAAAGTCCCCAGAAAGAAGCACGGAAACATTCCTTTATAATATATATAAAAAGAAATATTCAGATAAATGTTGGTCTTTATCGGTAGATACACGTAACTACCACAGGACCTTTTCTCATCATACGATAAACTACATGGGTAAAGATAATTACGAATTTTTAGAGAAATATCTCAACAACGCCTCTCCCACCGGTTTCGAGGCAGAAGGTCAGAAGCTTTGGCTGGAATACATTAAACCTTACATCGATGAGTATTTTGTAGACACTTATGGTACTGTAGTGGGTGTGGTAAATCCTGCAGCAGAATACAAAGTCGTGATCGAAGCGCATGCCGATGAAATTTCCTGGTTTGTAAACTACATTACCAGCGAAGGCTATATTTACCTGAAGCGCAACGGCGGCTCCGATGCCCTGATCGCTCCTTCCAAGCGGGTAAACATTCACACCAAAAAAGGAATCGTGAAAGCAATTTTCGGGTGGCCCGCCATTCACGTGCGCAAACTGGAAAACGAAAAAGCCCCAACCATTGAAACCGTGTTCCTGGACTGCGGCGCATCTAACAAAGAAGAAGTAGAGGCGATGGGCATTCATGTGGGCTCCGTGGTTACATTCGAAGATGAGTTCACGGAACTTAACAACCGCTTTTATGTGGGCCGCGCCCTCGACAACCGCATTGGCGGCTACATGATTGCAGAGGTAGCCCGTTTGCTGAAGGAGAACAACAACCAGCTGCCTTTCGGGCTGTACATTGTAAATGCCGTGCAGGAAGAGGTTGGCCTTCGCGGCGCTGAAATGGTTGCGCACCGCATTAAACCGGATGTAGCCATTATCACCGACGTAACCCACGACACACAGTCGCCGATGTACGACAAAAAAACCAGCGGCGACATCCACTGCGGCAAAGGCCCTGTAATAGCTTACGGACCGGCCGTACAGAACAACGTGCGCGACCTGATCATCCAGACGGCCGAGGACAAGAAAATTCCGTTCCAGCGCTCCGCCGTATCGCGCGCCACCGGCACCGATACCGACGCCTTTGCCTACTCCAACGCTGGGGTAGCCTCAGCGCTCATCTCGCTCCCGCTCAAGTACATGCACACCACCGTAGAAACCGTGCACAAAGACGACGTGGAGAACGTGATCAAGCTCATCTACGAAACCCTGCTCGCCATCCAGGACAAGCAGGATTTCCGTTACCTGAGCTAGAGGAATAACTGCCAGTATGTAATGTTTAGCTTGACGGGATGTGCAATCCCGTCTTCACTGAGCCTGTCGGATTTGCAATCCGACACCAAAACCCCAAAAGCCTCACAGCAGCCATCTGCCTGTGGGGCTTTTTAACGACTTCTCCGCATGAGCTTCCCCCGCACCTTTACCGACCAGATGGGCCAGAAAATTGTTCTGCACCAGCCACCACAGCGTCTGCTCTCGCTCGTGCCATCGCAAACCGAGCTCCTGTTTGACCTGGGCCTGGCAAAGCAAATAGTGGGCGTTACCAAGTTTTGTGTGCACCCGGAAGAGCAGCTAAAGCAGAAGGCAAAAGTTGGCGGCACCAAGAATTTTGATTTCGAAGCCATTGCGGCCCTTCAGCCCGACCTGATTATCGGCAACAAAGAGGAAAATTATAAGGAAGGCATAGAGCAACTCCGGCAGCAGTACCCGGTGTGGATGAGCGATATTTACACGCTGGACGACGCGCTGCAGATGCTACAGCAGTTGGGCGAAATAACAGGCACAGCAGCCAGGGCAAAGGAGCTGACAGAAAGCATCAGTGCTGGATTTGAAACATTACGACCTGCTACACCACCTGTCTCCACCGCTTATTTTATCTGGCGGAAACCTTACATGGCGGCTGGCAGCCACAACATCATCAACCACATGCTCCAGCGTTGCGGTTTCCGGAATGTGTTTGCCCACCTGCCCCGCTACCCGGAGGTAACGCCGGAGCAACTGCAACAGGCTAATCCGCAGCTGATCCTGCTCTCGTCAGAGCCTTACCCGTTCAAGGAAAAACATATTGCCGAATTCCAGGCGCTGTGCCCGCAGGCAAAGGTACTGACGGTGGATGGGGAAATGTTCAGCTGGTATGGGAGCAGGTTGTTACACGCGCCTGCATATTTACAGGAAGTAATTGAAAAGGCAGGCGCAACAGTATAAAAGAGCAGTAGCTATGGTGGCAGCTGCAGCAAATCCTGATCGTTAAAAACAACGAAGTGCAAAGGTTTCCCCTCGCACTTCGCTAAAGATATGAAGTAGTAAACTGCTAACTATTCCTCCTTCTGCAGCTCAAACCCCACCTGCTCCAGGTTTTCCCAATACCGCGGGTACGACTTACGCACCACCGATGGCTCCAGGATAGTAGTTGGTCGTAACAGTGCCATTGGCGCAAAAGCCATCGCCATGCGGTGATCTTCGTAGGTCCGGAACGTGAAGCTGTCGCTGTTGATGAAACCCGGATTCAGCCGGAAAACACCTTCCGTTACTTCCTCGAACGAACAGCCCAGGGCCAGCACCTCTATCTGCAGGGCCTGGATGCGGTCAGTTTCTTTGATGCGCAGACTTTCCAGGCCGGTTGCTTCCAGTGTCACGCCCATGGCAGCGCATAAGGCCACGATGGTTTGCGCCAGGTCGGGGCAGTCGGAGAAGTCGTAGGCGAAGTGGTGCTCGTGGCGGCGCTTGGTCAGTTTTACACCGCGCTCCGTAAACTCCGTGTGCACGCCCAGGTGCTCCATGATCGAAACAATGGCGCTATCGCCCTGGAACGATTTCTCACGCAGGCCCAGCAGCTCTATCTCCGCCTCATTCGCCAACGCCACCATGCTGTACCAGTAGCTCGACGCCGACCAATCCGACTCCACAGAGTAACTGGCAGCTTTATACTGCTGGTGCGGCACGGTGATAGTGTTGTCCGTAAAATCGGCAGTAACGCCAAAGTGCTGCATCAGCGCCAGCGTCATCTCGATATAAGGCCTTGACCCGATTTTGCCTTCCAGCTCCAGCACCAGGCCTTCTGGCAGCAGTGGCCCCACCATCAGCAGCGACGAAATATACTGGCTGCTGATATCGCTGCGCACTTTCAGTTTGTTCTGACCGCTGCCTTTAAAGCCCCCGATGCGCATGGGCGGAAAACCTTCCTCGCCCAAATATTCAATGTTGGCACCCAACTCACGCAGGGCATCTACCAATATCTTAATAGGACGCTGACACATACGGGGTGTGCCGGTCAGTATTTTCTGCTGACCAGTAACAGCATAGTAGCCGGTCAGGAAGCGCATCACGGTTCCGGCGTCTTCGGCGTTAATGGTTTCTGCATCACTTTTCAGCAGCCTTTGCAGCAGTTGGGTGTCGTTGGCCTCAGAAAGGTTATCCAACTGAGAGGCTTCGCCAGACAGTGCCGCAATTATTAAAGCACGGTTTGCCTCGCTTTTGGAGGCAGGCAATTTTATACTTCCCTTCAGGTTCCCGGTCGGATGCGTAAGGGTAACAGCTTTGGTCATAGTAATTGATAATAGCGTAACGATTCCTGAATATCGGACAAGGTGATGGGCTGGTCGTACACCGCATGCCCGATGCCCTTCAACAGGGTACAGTTAATAGTTGATTTCGTATTCTTTTTATCCTGCAGGGCCAGCGCCGCGATGCCTGCCAGGTCTTCTTCGGTGATGGTTACTTTTTCGTAAACCGAAACCAGGAACGTCTCTATCTTATCCAGCTCTTCTTTGGTGAGCAGTTCTTTTTTCACAGACAGGTAAGCTTCGCAGAGCATCCCCACCGCTATGGCCTCACCGTGCAGCAGTTCCCGCCCGGGCTTGTCCATCAGGTAAGTTTCCACCGCATGCCCCACCGTATGGCCAAAGTTCAGCACCTTGCGGTAGCCTCCTTCCAAAGGGTCAGCTGTCACTACTTCCGATTTTATGGACACCGAATGCTGGATCAGCTCATCCCAGTTATCCGTGAAAAGGCCAATGTAACGCTGCTCCTCAAACTTGGCGGCATCGGCAATCAGCCAGTGCTTTATGATTTCGGCATACCCCGATTTGATCTGCTGTGGCGGCAGTGTCTGCAGGAAAGCGGAATCGATGAACACCGCCTGTGGCTCCTTGTACACCCCCAGGTGGTTTTTCAGGCCATGGAAGTCGATACCGGTTTTGCCGCCCACACTGGCGTCTACCTGCGACAGCAGCGTGGTGGGCACCTGCACAAAGTGAATACCGCGCTTAAAAACAGCTGCACAGAAACCACCCATATCTCCAATCACACCGCCGCCCAGGTTCACGAGCACCGCCCAGCGGTCCAGGTTCAGTTCGGTCATGCGTTGCCAGATAAACTCACAGGTTTGCAGGGTTTTATGTTCTTCGCCGCTCTTAATCTGGATAAGATGGTGCTCCGGCAGGTAAGGCTTTACCCGCGGGTAACACTGGTGCAGTGTGTTTTCGTCTAACAGCACTACCACTTTCGAAAAAGCACGGTTCTGCAGCAGGTCCTTCAGGTGCTGCAGCGCATCATGCCCAAAATGTATACTTTCTGTCACGCGCTGGTTATAACTAGGTTAATTTAAAGAGGCAAGTTACTCTAAAAGCAGACAAATCAGAAAGCAAAATTAATTGAATTACACTTTGCGGCTATACTTCGCAGCCAGACGTCCGTCTGAAATAGCCAAAAAATGCCACCGCAACAGCAGCACCTTTGTCTTGACCACTGATTTATGTGATTTTATTGATTTAACTGATAAACATAAAAAAAGGATGGGAAGCTATAACAATCACTTTTAATCCTGCTAATCATAAAAATCACACAAATCAGTGGTTAAGACATTTGCTGCCGCTGCCACCACACCCTCTGCTGCTATAAGCTACCTTTTACTCTCGCCAGACGTATAATTCTCACCAGCCTGCAGCCTGTTCGCTAGAAAAAATATTTTGGAAGAGGTTCCGGCAGCAGGCTTCCCAATTGTTCACTACACCTATGGCCACAGTTGCACCACCCGTATCCTTCGACAATACTGCTGTTGCTTTTTCAACCAGAACAGATGCTGAGCTATATAAAATGTATGCCCTGTTTACAGCGATGAACAGCACCACGCTAGTGAAAACTGGTGAAAGGTTTTTACATTTTGCACAGAGGCTTCACCTGCCGGTCAGGTTTGTCTTAAAGCCAACCATTTTCGACCATTTCTGCGGCGGGGAATGCCTGTCGGATGTTGACAAAACGATCCGGGAACTGGCAGCAAACAACACCGGCACCATCTTGGATTATTCGGTAGAAGGCGCAGGTACAGAACAAAGCTTCGACGCCACCCGCGACGAAATTCTCCGCACCATCGGCAAGGCCAAAGATCACCCGCACCTTCCGTTTGCAGTTTTTAAAACAACGGGTCTGGTGCCGGTCAGTTTACTGGAGAAGGTACAGCAGGGCAAGGAGCTGTCGGCCGATGAGCGTGCTGCCTTTGAGCGCGGCCGCGACCGGGTGAATGACTTGTGCAGGCACGCCCACAGCAGCAACGTGCGCATTTTAATCGATGCCGAAGAAAGCTGGCTTCAGGACACCATCGACAACCTGGCTTACGCCATGATGGAGCGCTACAACCAGCAAAAAGTCATCGTCTACAACACCTACCAGTTCTACCGCCACGACCGCCTGCAGGTGCTCCAACGGGATTACGAAAATGCGTTGAGCGGAAATTACCACCTGGGGGTTAAGCTGGTGCGGGGCGCTTACATGGAGAAAGAGCGGGAACGGGCACAGGAAAAAGGTTACCCCAGCCCCATCAACAGCACAAAAGCAGAAACAGACCAGCTTTTTGACGCGGCACTTCGCTTCTGCACCGAACACCTCGACCACATTGCCCTCTGCTCCGGCTCACACAACGAGCAAAGCAATTACCTGCTCCTGCAACTGATGGAAAAGCATAAAATAGCACCAGCCGACGAGCGGGTTTATTTTGCCCAGCTCTACGGCATGAGCGATAACCTCTCGTTTAACCTGGCGCGGGCAGGTTACCATGTTGCCAAATACGTACCCTATGGCCCCGTGGAAAAAGTAATTCCCTACCTCATCCGCCGTGCCGAAGAAAACACTGCCATCGCCGGCCAGAGCAGCCGCGAGCTTACCCTCATCAAAAAAGAAATAGAACGGCGCAAACAGGCAAAGGGGTAAATAAATAAAAGAAGTTTTACTCGGAAAGTTTTCTGCACCTGCCACCACAGCCGCTGCTGCTTTATAGCAGCCAAACCGGCAACAATTCCGGGGAAAAACAGCAAACCCGGCAGTGGCTTAAACTACCGGGTTTACAAAATAAAAACGGTCCTGCACTACTTAAAGTACAGGACCGTTTTTGTGTGCTTTTTAGAACTATAAACGCAGAGTTGTAGTTCAGGTATTAATTACTGTACAGAAACAGTAGTGTCAGCAGGAACTTCAGTAGCAGCAGAATCAACTACAACTTCTTCAGTTTCAGCAGGAACTTCAGTTTCAGTAACTTCAGTCTCAGTTACTTCAGTTTCAGTAGCAGCTTCTTCGTTTCCGCAAGCAGTGAAAGTAGTTAAAGCAAGAGCAACGAAAGCGATTTTAAATAAATTTTTCATCTTGTGTTGTTAAATAAAGTATTTTGGTTTCGATTTTGACCTTTATACAGGAGACTCCAAAAGGTAACCCGGCTTTTTTTATTTTTTTTTATTTATTTTTTTTGGGTTACAAAACACGCTTTTCAGTATTAAAACTAGAACGGAATGAAGAACAGTTTGTATGGGACGGATGAGGCGATAATCAGGGGCATTCGTGAAGACGACGAAAGGGCTCTTGCGTACATGTACAAACTCTACTTCCCGATGATTTCTCATTTCATTATGAGCAACAGCGGCACCGACGACGAAGCAAAAGACATTTACCAGGAAGGCGTGATTGTTTTTTATGAGAAGATAAAAGACAATAGCCTGGAGCTGAGTTGCCAGATTAAAACCTACCTGTACTCTGTGTGCAGGCGGCTATGGCTGAAAAGGCTGGCGGAGAAAGGCCGCTATGCCGTAAAAATGAACGATGCCGAAGAGTACCTGCCCATGGAAGAAGACGTGCAGCAGCACGAAGAAAATGAGCGGCAGTTTGGCATCATGGCTGAAGCACTGGCACAACTAGGCGAACCGTGCCGTTCTTTGCTCGAAGATTATTACCTGAACATGCAGAACATGCAGGAAATAACCGAGAAGTTTGGCTACACCAATTCCGACACAGCTAAGAACCAGAAGTACAAGTGCCTGCAGCGTTTAAAGAAGATGTTTTTTGCCACGTACAAACCCGAAATATAGATTGGCGTTACCGCTCCGGAACGTTTTAGAAAAATAAAAGATGATTGATAACCGCATTTATGAACAAATAGAGCGATACCTGGGTGGTGGAATGCCTGCAGAGGAGAAAGCCGCCTTCGAGGCGCTGCTCCAGACAGATCCACGACTTGCCACCAAGGTACGTGAGCATAAACAACTGCTTCAGGCAATACAGCAGTATGGGCAGCGGCAGTCACTTAAACAAAAGCTGAATAACATCCACCGTTCCATGGAAGCAGAGGCCGCTCCTGTAGCTGTAACCCCTGCGCCTGCAACGCCGGCCATGTGGCAGGTTTTCTGGAAAAAGCATATGCAGACAGTAGCCGTGGCAGCCAGTGTATCGTTGCTGTCGGTGTTTGGCACCCTCTGGAGCGTGCAGCAGCTAAAAGAGCCCGTGCAGCAGCAGTCGGCGCGCTATGTGGAGCTTCGCCGTGAGGTCGAGAAGATCAAACAGGAGCAGCGTGCGCTCATCAACGGCATCCTTAATCCGGAACCCGAAAAAGTTGCGCCACGCCCGGCCCGTTTCAGTGGCACCGGTTTTGCCATCAGCTCCGACGGCTACCTGGTTACCAACTCGCACGTAATAGCCGGCGCCGATTCTGTGATGGTAGAAAACAAGGCCGGACTGAAGTATAAAGTTACCGAAGTATACCGCGACAAAGTACACGACCTAGCTATCCTCAGAATCGAAGATCCTTCTTTTGAGGGTTTTGGCAAACTGCCTTACACGTTTAAAACAGATGAGTCGGATTTGGGCGAAAAAGTGTTTACGCTGGGCTATCCGCGCGAAGATATTGTTTTCGGGGAAGGCTCGCTTAGCTCTGCCTCCGGCTTCGAAGGCGACACTACCGCTTACCAGATCTCCATACCGCTAAACCCAGGCAACAGCGGCGGTCCGCTCCTCGACGACAAGGGCAACCTGATCGGGATTATCAGTGGCAAACAGGCAGGCCAGGAAGGCGCCGCCTTTGCCGTTAAGTCAGCATATCTACTTAAAGTGATATCCGAACTACCGGCTACCGACAACTTCAAACTGTTGACTTCACCAAAATATAACAGTTTATCGGGCCACAACAGGCCGCAGCAGCTCAAAAAGCTAAAAGACTATGTTTTTGTGGTAAAAGTATATAATTAAGCAGCAAACAACTAAAAAGGGTTAGGCAACAGCAACAGCTTAACCCTTCTCCTCCCCCTCCTATAGTACAATTTTCATAACATTTTCTTTTCATATCAGTTTAATAGATAAATAACATCCGAAGCTTATTCTTGCTGCGGATGCATCATTTGTTTTACCTAAAACTGAAGCTATGAAAACGAATATATTAAACACAATAGCAGCGGCAGCTGTATTTTCTTTCACCTTATTCGGCTGCACCACTGCCTCCGAAAGCACCTTGGATGAATCGGTTACGGCCGTTACACCTGTAAGCGAAGGTGAGATGATAGACGAACAGGCAGAGTTTATGACCAGGTTTGAGGCGGAAACACGAAGTGCAGGTCTGGCACCGGCAGAAGCCGGCACGTATGAAAACATGTTTTCCGATGTTGCGAACACAGCAGATTACACCTTCCTGGAGTTGGCTAAAAAAAGCAGCGAACTCTCCACGTTTGTAGAACTGCTCGACGAAGCAGACATGATAACGGCGCTGGAAGAGTATACAGGACGCTCGTTCACTATTTTTGCGCCCACCAATGCGGCCTTTGACGCCATGCCTGCCGGTATGCTGGAGGAGTTACGAAAACCGGAGCACCGAAACCAGCTGATAAGATTACTTCAGGCACATATGTTAGTGGAGCCTGTAGCGGCTGCACAATTCACCGATAACCAGCAAATCCAGTTCGGACACACCTTGTACATCCCGGTTAAAGTTTCAGACGACGGTTCCCGCCAAGTTAATGTTGGGGGTGCAACAATTGTAAAACCTGATGTAAACGCTTCTAACGGCGTTATCCATGTAGTTGATGCTGTTGTTCAACCCGTTAATCCTTACAAGGAAGCGAAATAACCAGCTTATTCATAACTCAGAAGCCCTTCTCACCATGAAAGGGGCTTCTGTTTTATTTCTAAATCCACGCCTCCGACTGCAGCAGAAAACCCAACTGTAGGCTGGCAGCACCAACACCTTTCATCTCACCTTTATTTTTGCACTAATTAAAAAAAATGTTAATTATTTAAATTAACCAGGAAAGTAATTCGGCAATTAATCCATCAGCAAAACAGGCTATTTTACAAGCAAAACGAATACAACAAGAAGTAAAACAAGCTACTCTAAAATCAACCTATCCATTTTTAATACCATTCCGGATAACATTTTTCCGTAAAAACCAGTTTAATAATAACATCACCCCCTGCCACAGGGCTGCTCCTTTACATCAGCACCTGAAACGAAGCGGGGCGTGTAGTATTTGTTACCTAATAACATGAGCTATGAAAAAGAGAATAATAAACCCAATAGCAGCGGCAGCTGTATTTAGTGTTACCTTATTCAGCTGTGCCAGTTCCGACAACCAGACGGGAACTACAGCAATGGATACCACAACCATGACGGAGACCGAATCAGTAGCTGTAACAGAACCAATGGAAGGCGACTTCCAGGTGCAGTATGAGGCGGAAACCAGGAGCGGTGGTCTAGTACTAACAGACGAAATCCCGTATCACGATATGTTTGAGGAGATCGAGAACACCGAATCGTATAACCTCCTGGCGCTGGCCGGAACCAGCAGCAACCTGTCTACCTTCGTGGAATTGTTGCGCACAACCGGTATGATGGCTGCACTGGAAGCCGGAGACCGCTCCTTCACGTTGTTTGCGCCAACTAACGAGGCCTTTGCTGCGTTACCGGCAGGAAAACTGGAATATCTGTTGAAACCGGAAAACCGAGTGGAGCTGATTGATTTGCTTAACGCGCATATTCTGCCTTCGGAAGTAAGTTCTGCCCAGTTTAACAGCAGCCAGCGCATTACGCTGGAAGACGGCAGAATTGTACCGATCACAGTAAACAACCAGACGATCACGATTGGCGGCGCAACAGTGGTTAAAGACAACATAGAAGCGTCGAATGGTGTTATCCATGTAGTTGATGCTATTGTTACGCCCACTGAGGTGATCGGCCCTTACAACAAGTAAAAGAATGAACGATTTCCTAAACTATACCAGCAGCAGGATGATCCAATTCAAAATGTATCCTCCTTTGCAACTATAACTTTTAGAAGTCGTTTAGCTTTATTACCAAATCATATATTAACAACTCAGATTAAAACTAAGAAATAAAATTATGACAGATTACAGAGATAAAGACGGCATGATGACTGCCATGTTCACCGACAGGGAAAGTGCAGAACGCGCATATTCAGAACTTCGTGCCCGCGGATATGACAAAGACGAAATTAATGTGGTGATGTCTGACGATACCAGAAAGCGCCACTTCGGCCACGACAAGGTGGAAACAGAAATGGGAAATAAATCGCTGGAAGGTACGGGAGCCGGCTCGGCTATTGGTGGTACATTGGGTGCCATAGTGGGCGCCATTGCTGCCATTGGTACTTCGGTTGCCATTCCGGGCTTAGGCCTTGTGGTAGCTGGTCCGTTAGCTGCCGGTCTGGCAGGAGCTGGCGCCGGTGGTTTGGCTGGTGGCCTGATCGGGGCACTGGTGGGAGCCGGCATACCCGAAGAACGTGCTAAAGTGTACGAATCCGGTATCCGGGAAGGTAATATTGTATTGGCCTTCAGACCACATTCAGCAGAGGATGCCCGCTATTTTGAGAAGCATTTCCACAGTGTTCGGGGCGAGCACATTTATTACTAGATGTACAACATAGATAGAATAAACAGTCTGAAAAGGCCTGGCTTTCGTGAAAAAAGGAAGCCAGGCCTTTTCTTTTTCACCTGTGCTCCTTATTGCCTTTCCTGGTTAAGGAGCAGCGGCTATGGTGGCGGGTGCAGCAGACTTAAATTCAGCTTTAATGTCACTTTAAAACCATTTTATAGACCGTTCTGAGCAACTGAGGGCACTTTGGCAAACAAATTTTTACAGTTTCGTATGCTAGAAAAATGACCACTCACCAAACATATATCACTATGAAAAATATTTTAATAGTTACCTGTTTTCTCTTAAGCTCGCTTACCATTTTTTCGTGCGACTCAAATAGCGGGCAGGAAGCTGCAGACGGAGAGATAACTGCCATAGCAGGAGACACCGTTTCGCTCCCTGAAAAGAAGAAAAGACTGATTCCGGAAGCAGCCAACGCCGGTTTAATGCAGCTGGAGCTCGCTAAGCTGGCACTGGAACGAGGCAAAACCGATGACGTTAAACAGTATGCACAACTGATGGTAGATGTTTACACTACCAAAAAACAGGAGCTAAAAGATTATGCAGATTCTGAAAGCATAACCCTGCCCCAAAGCCTTACCGATAAACAGCAAAAGCATTTACAGAAACTCCGGGACACAGAGCCGGGCGAGTTTGACATGGAATACTGGGATGCCACCATCCGCGCCCATAAAGATGCCATTGATGAGTTTAACGATGTGCTGAAACTTAAAAAGGAGCGCAAAGGGAAGAAAATTGAGGCGAACAGTTTTGAACTCTGGGCAGTAAATACGCTAAAAGAAAAACATGCACAAATGGCCAATGCCATGGCTTACAGGCTGGACCTCAAAAACAGAGGCGCTTAGCAGTAGGTAAACTGCATTGCAGGTGAGGCGAAGCAACATTGCTGCTCCGCCTTCACTTTTTTACAGCACATCTTTCAGTACAGCCCAGGTATGGTTTGCCAGCAGCTTCTGCCCCTCTGCATTCGGATGCACCCCATCCGGCAGGTTCAGGTGCCGCATGCCTACTACGCCCTCAAGTAAAAAGGGAATCAGCGGAATATTGTTCTTTAAAGCCAGTTCCCGGAAGATCACCCGAAATTCGGCGGCGTAACGTCCGGGCACGATATCCGGTATTTCCATACCCGAAAGAATAATTTGCACCTCCGGCCACCTCCGCTTCACCTTA
This sequence comes from Botryobacter ruber, assembly GCF_003347595.2. GTDB lineage: Bacteria > Bacteroidota > Bacteroidia > Cytophagales > Hymenobacteraceae > Pontibacter > Pontibacter ruber_A. Next base: position 29,450 of record NZ_QCZK02000036.1, read on the forward strand.
TCTATAATTTCCTGCAGGTTCTGCGATGTTTCGCGGGCAGGTATCCCGCGCAGGCCATCATTTGCTCCCAAGGCCAGCACAAAAATGGATACCGGCTGGTCCAGCCAGCGCTCCACCCTGTGCACGCCACCTGCTGTGGTATCGCCGCTCATGCCGGCATTAATTACTTTATATTCAGTATACCCCTCCTCCTGCAACCGCTTCTGAATAATGGAAGGATAGGCGTTCGGAGCCTGCAATCCATAGCCTGCAGTCAGGCTGTCACCAAAAAAAAGAATTGTTTTCATGTTCCTCCCCTCCGGGTTATTTTAACAGACTCCTGCACGTCCGGCATCGCCCCGGGCACACAGCCAGGTTTTCATGATCAGCTTCCGGAGACAACGTCCTGGTTAGCCTCCCTACCGCCCGTTGCCATTTACCCGATGCACCTTCTATTAAAATTCTTCAAAGAATAATCTATTGTTTACCGCTAAGGAAACGAAAAAGCCAACGCAACAGTTATACTAAAAACATACGAAGGAACGTAAGCCGGACACAACAAAAAATCAGCAGAGCCGGCACTTTGTTGTTTCATAACAATTGTATACCTTACAGGTTAAAGTAATACTAACCGGTAAGCGAAATCTACGGCATTACTTTTGCGTATTACTTATTGGTTCAACTAAATTAAATAGATGTTATCCTTGACAACCAGATTTAAAATAGTGCTGTCGGTATTTGCAGTAATACTCCTGACAGCCTCCTTTATACTTTATAATAAAAACCGTGTACCGGAGGGGAAAAGCGAAATTCTTATAAAAGCCCTGATGCAGGGCCTCAATACCGGGCATTTCCATCCTGAAAAGCTGGATGATAACTTTTCGAAAAAGGTTTTCAATCTTTATCTCCAACGCCTCGACTACAACAAAAAGCTGTTGCTAGAGTCGGATGTGGCATTGCTGCGCAAGTACGAAACACAGATAGATGACCAGCTGAAAGCTGGCAGCTACGAAATTTTTGATGCCGCCGCCGACCTGATAGAGCAGCGCACCAAAGAATCTGAAGCGTATTTCAAGGAAATTCTGGACAAGCCATTCGACTACAATGTAGAGGAAACCATTGAGCTGGATGGTAAAAAGCTGCAGTTCGCTAAAAACAAATCAGAACTGAAAGATGCATGGCGGAAACAGTTAAAATACCAGACCCTGGTACAGATTTCAAACCTGCAGGAACGGCAGGAAGCGGCCCTGAAAAGCGATGCAAAGGCAGAAAAGAAAACTTTTGAGCAGTTGGAAGAAGAAGCCCGCAAAAACGTGCTGAAATCTTATGAGGAGCTGTACAAACGCCTGGGCCGCATGGAACGTGAAGAAAGACGTGCCACCTATATCAACGCCATTACCAACGTGTACGATCCGCACACGAACTACCTGCTTCCTAAAATGAAGAAGAACTTTGATATTGAGTTCTCCGGCGCCCTGGAAGGCATTGGTGCTTCGCTGCAGGAAAAAGACGGACAGATAAAAGTGATGGAGATTGTACCGGGCAGCCCGTCGCACCTGCAGGGAGAACTGAAACCCGGCGATGCTATTGTAAAAGTAGCGCAGGCCGACGACGAGCCGGTGCTGGTGGAAGGCATGCGCCTGGACGATGCCATCCAGCTGATCAGGGGCAAGAAAGGTACTGAAGTACGCCTGACGGTAAGAAAGCCCGACGGCAGCACGAAAATTATTCCTATTGTAAGAGACCTGATCATTATAGAAGATGGCTTTGCACAGTCTGCTGTTATCGATGGTCCGCAGAAGGTGGGTTATATCAACCTTCCGGGCTTCTATGCCGACTTTAACCGTAAGAGCGGCCGCAACAGTGGCGCCGACGTAAAACGCGAAGTCGAGAAGCTGAAAGCTGCCGGCATTAAAGGCCTGGTGCTTGACCTGCGCAACAACGGCGGTGGTTCACTTTCTGACGCCATCGAAATGGCTGGCCTGTTTATCGAACAAGGTCCTGTGGTACAGGTGAAAGCTGCCTCCGGCCAGTCAGCTGTGCTCGACGACCGTGATCCGCAGGTACAGTATGACGGTCCGCTTGTTATCCTGATCAACGGAAACAGTGCTTCCGCTTCCGAAATTCTGGCAGCGGCCATGCAGGACTACAAACGCGCTGTAATTGTAGGTAGCCCAAGCTACGGTAAAGGCACCGTGCAGCAGTTCTTTGAGCTGGACGAGATGCTGCCTTCGCAGTTCAATGCGTTTAAACCGTTTGGATCGCTGAAACTTACTACCCAGAAGTTCTACCGTATTAACGGCGGCACTACGCAGTTGCGCGGTGTGAAGCCGGATGTGGTGCTTCCGGATGCCTACAGCTACCTGGAAATGGGCGAGAAAGAGCAGGATTACCCGTTGCCGTTTGATGAAATTGCGCCTGCCAAGTATAAGCCATGGACCAGCAGCAAGATCAACTTTGCCAATATCCAGGCCAACAGCAAAAAGCGCATTGCACAGAACAAGAGCTTTAGCCTTATCGAGGAAAGCGCGCAGCGCCTGAAGCGCTTATCAGACAATACCACCCGCTCGCTCAAGTACACCACCTACCTGGAAGAGGAGAAAAAAGCGGAAGCGGAAGCAAAACGATTTGAGGAAGCCCAGAAAGAAGTGCCGGTGCTGGATGTGGAGCGCCTTGCAGCCGATCTGCGTACCATTAATTCCGACACGATCAAAATGGCCAGGAACAAAGACTTCATCAAGGGCATCAGTAAAGATGTTTACATAGAAGAAGCGGTGGCCATCATCCAGGATATGAAATAGTAACAATCAAAATGCACATACATAAAAGGAGCCGGTAGTATTGCCGGCTTTTTTTATGCCTTTTTGTTCTGCTGCAGCTGCCACCACAGCCTCTGCTCCTCTAAACCTAACAGAAAAAAAGAGCAGAGGCTGTGGTGGCAGCGGCAGCAGACTTTTAAACGCGTACGCAACACACACTCTATCAACCCGTTGCCATTTTATCAAAGGCATTCTCCAGGTCCTTTATCAGGTAAGCAGCATCTTCCAGCCCGATGTAAAACCGCACCAGGTTAAAAGGCAGTTTTGGCTTCAGCCTGCCCGGCGAATAAGCAGCAGCAATCGGGTAGATAAGCGACTCGTGCCCGCCCCAGGAAGCCGCCATCAGGAAATGCTCCAGCGTGTTGCAGAACAGCTCTACCTGCTCCATCTCCTGCGTTTTGAGCAGGATAGAAAACTGGCCGGTGTTGTTGCGCAGTTGCTTTTTTGCCAGCTCATACTGCGGGTGCGACGGCAGAAACGGGAAATGTACGCGCTCCACCTTCGGGTGCTGCTCCAGGTAAGCCACCACCTGCCGCGTCGTCTCCGCCACCCGCTCCATCCGGAGGGGCAGCGTACGCAGGCCCCGCAGCAGCAGCCAGGCATCGTGCGGGGAGAGCACAGCCCCCAGCACCATAAACTCAGAGCCGAAAATTTTATTGATCATCTCCCTGGAGCCGCACACGATACCACCCATCACATCGGAATGGCCGCCAATGTACTTGGTAGCCGAATGCACCACCAGGTCCACGCCCAGTTCCAGCGGCTTCTGGTTGATGGGCGTGGCAAAACTGTTGTCGATAATGGTAACCAGGTTATGCGCTTTGGCCATGGAGACGATGGCAGGAATGTCCTGCAGGTCGAACGTGAAGGAATTGGGGCTTTCCAGGTAAATAACTTTTGTGTTTGGTTTGAGGGCCTGCCTGAAATGCTCCGGGTTGGTACCGTCTACCATGGTTACTTCTACGCCAAAGCGGGGCAGGAAGCGGCGCATCAGGGCATTGGTCCAGGTGTAGGGTTTCCGAACGCTCACCACATGGTCGCCTGCCTGCACCTGCGAAAGCACCGCCGCCGACACGGCTCCCATACCGCTCCCGAAGGCAATGGCATGCTCCGCCCCCTCCAGCGCCGCAATCTTCTTCTCCAGTATCGTTACGGTTGGGTTGTTGCCCCGTGTATACAGGGTCGCCTCCGCCTCCTGGGTCAGCTTCTGACGCATGTCTGCTACCGTATCGGAGGCAAAATTGCTTGTCTGCAGAATCGGGGGCGACACGGCATTAAAGTACAACGCTCTATCCTCACCCAACGCATTGATGATGTAACTGATGTCCATAGTAACCATTTTTTAAAGCTATACCCTACATACCCTGCTTTCCGGGCAGATGTTTTACCGGATGCAGCAGCTTATTATTTCCTGCCCGGCAGCTACCAAAAAAGCATCGTGTGCTGCCGCTGTTCCAGCTCCAGGCCGACAGGAAAAAAACTTCTCGAATAAATTTCAAGTTATTGATTATCAAAAACTTTAGTTTACTAAAACATCTATATTTACAGCTCTTTCTGCAACTCCTGCACCTTAAAAATTGTTCTAATTATATGAAGGAGAAAGAAGAAAACAACATTATTTCGATATACCCCGAAGCGCAGAAACCGGAGGATAAGGAATGGCAGAAGTCAATTCCGGCACAGGTGTTTCTGAATTATTTTTTTGCCATTGCGCACCACCTGGAGCACTTCGACGATAGCGGTTTAAGCTCGCTTCCTTATTTCAGGGCAACACCACCTGAGCTTTCCGAACAGGATGCAGAGGCTATTAAGCAACTGCTGCTGAAAAGCTGGAGCACTGAGTATGCCTTACGCGCCACCGCCACGCTGGGCGACGAAGCCTATATGCGCTACGCCCTGCACTGGACATTCCCGCAGGCCTACTACACAGTATTTGCCGGCTTACAGGCCTTCCTGTATACCCGCGACATTAAAACCGAGGCAGAGGCGTTGGTACTGCGCGAAGCAGGCAGATTGGTCGTGAAAAGTGCATATCCGCGGGCAATTGGCTTTTACGCCTCTGGCCATTACGACGATTTTAAGGTGCACCGCCTGCCACTGGCACACTACAAACCAGGGCTGCAGTTAGCGGAAAAAGAACTGGAAGCACAATCGCAGATAGGCCAGTTCCTGCGCACCACCCGCCGCATCAAAGCCAGAACGGTAAGGCAACAGGTGCAGGCAAACCCAGCCACCGCCATCCGGAGCAGTCGCACCGGTGAAATACTGCAGAAATTCGGACCGCAGCACTGGCAGCAGCTAACATGGCGCGTGGGCTATACCACCATCTTCGATTTGCTGGCGCGTCTACGCATTTCGGCAAGCCAGCGGGAGATAGAGCGGTTTGTGGAGTCGGACATAGATTTCAGGCTGTTCCACGAGTCGCTGGTCCAGATCGTGAGCTACCTCAACGGCGTACACGAATGCTATGTGGCGCAGGCCATGGGGCTGCAGCAGTACCAGGCTTTTGTAGCGCAGCTACCGGAGCACCTGCAACCTTCTTTTGTAACCGACAGGCTGAGAGAGAAGGTAGAGCCGCTGCTGGCAGCTAACGACCAGTCCTTTAGAGCAGCCGCCTAAGGTGTACTGTTGTCTGAACCGCTGATTCGTGTGATTAAAATGATGTTTTTGATTATTTGTGTGAATCAGCATTTTAGAATCTTCTCCCCGAGGCCTGTCCCCTGACAGGCCTTTTCTTTTAGGAGAGGCAATGGTGGCAGGAGCAAAAGACTTTCTATCCGCCATTTGTATAAAGGGTTGAAAATCTTCAACCCCTACAAATTATACCTCTCTACCTTTCTAACTCCTAAACTTTCTAACTCCCAAACTCCCAAACTCTCTAACTTTCATCCCTCCCCAATAACGAATAACCAACAACGACTTTGTTGCAACGAGTCTGTCCTTTTCAAGATTTCTCTCTTAGAGCTGGTTTACGTTATTTTATAAGCCACAGGTATTCCCCTCTGTCGCAACAG
>NZ_QCZK02000037.1 GCF_003347595.2 Botryobacter ruber
ATCGCTTCTTAAAAGTTTGGTCGCTTCTAAGATACGCTACAACTCTACTTTTTAATCAAGCTATATCCCCTTCTTATATCCGTTGCAACAAAGTCACGAATAACTAATAACCAAAAAATCGTAGTTTTGCTTACAGAAGTAAAAAGATAAAGTACCATGGACAGAGCACAACTATTCGAGCAGATACTAAAAAAGAAATCCTATTTATGCGTGGGGCTGGACACAGACCCGCAGAAGCTTCCCGAGCACCTGCTCGACTCGGAAGATCCTGTTTTTGAATTCAACAAACAGATAATTGAGGCCACTTCTGACCTTTGTGTATCATATAAACCAAACATCGCATTTTATGAGGCGCAGGGCCCGCAGGGGTGGGTGAGCCTCGAAAAAACGCTGCAGCACATTCCAGGGGATATTTTTACCATAGCCGATGCCAAACGGGGCGATATTGGCAATACCTCGGAACTGTACGCACGCGCTTTCTTTGAAACGTTGCATTTCGATTCGGTAACAGTGGCTCCGTACATGGGCTCCGATTCGGTTAAGCCATTTCTGACGAAGGAAGGACGATGGGTGATTTTGCTGGCCTTAACCTCCAACGCTGGTAGCCAGGATTTCCAGATGCTGAAAACGGAAGGTGAGGAACCAGCTTACCTGTTTGAGAAAGTGTTAAAAACAAGCGCCACCTGGGCAACTGCCGACCAACTGATGTACGTAGTAGGCGCCACCCGTGCCGATTTCGTAGAGCGCGTACGTGCCATTGTACCGGATCATTTTCTCCTGGTGCCTGGTGTAGGTGCTCAGGGCGGTAGCCTGGAAGAAATTTCGCGATTGGGTATGAACAGGCAGTGCGGTCTGCTGGTAAATTCGTCGCGCGGTATTATCTACGCTTCCTCCGGTAAGGACTTTGCCGAAAAAGCCCGCGAAGCTGCTTTGGAAGTGCAGCAGGAAATGTCGCAGTACCTGGAGCGGTATTTATAAAGTAACAATATGCACTAAAACAGCAAAGCCCGTCCTGACCGGACGGGCTTTGCTGTTTTAGTGGGTAAAAGAATCGACGTTATACTTTCTGCTTCACCAGTTTCTTTTTCTGCTGCGCTTCCTCTTCCCGCTTTAGCAGGCGGGCATCAAACACAAAGGGACCAAAGGGAAGGAGCGAGGCAACTACACCAGCCGCCAGTTTCAGGAAAGACCAGCGGTACAGCAGCGTTGCCTGAAGCAGAGCTGCAATGTACAGCAGGAAAAGCACACCGTGTGCCCAGCCTACATATTTTACAGCTTCAGGCATATCAGCGAGGTATTTCAAAGGCATCGCGATGCCAAACAGTATAAGAGAAGAAATACCTTCCAGTATGCCGATAAAGCGAAGGCGACCGATGACGGTGTTCGAAAAAGTGGTTATCATGACCAAGGGTTAAAAGTGACTTTGTTGCCTAACAACAAAAAATAAAAAACTGTGCCCGAAGTCGCTGCTTTTTTGAAAAACCAAGGCTTCGGAAAATAAAAAAGCAGCTCCTGCTTTATAGCGGGGCTGCTTTTTTATTTCAGGCAGAGCTACAAAAAGCCATTATACCTGCCTGTAAAAAATTATGACTATTTAGACTGTGATTCAGATTCCACTTTACTTCCTGAAGCCATTACTTCGTTCTGGATGCCCATTGACTGCTGGTGAATGGCATCGAAAACAGCTTGTACAAAACCTTCCTGTAAGCCCATTTCATTAGCAGTTTTCAGTCGGTTCTCTACCATTTGGTTCCAACGGCCCGCCTGGAAAATATCTAAACCATTTGCTCTTTTATATTCACCAATTCGCTTGGAAACATCAGAACGCAGGAACAGGATGTTCAGTAATTCAGTGTCAAGCTTATCGATCAGGTTCCGAAGATCCTGCAGCTGCTCGTTGGAGGCCACATGCTCCGAATCAAGATCAAGGGCAGTAAGCATGTTGGCAAGTGCTTCCGGGGTAAGCTGCTGCGAAGCATCGCTCCAGGCTTTATCAGGATTGCAGTGTGTTTCGATCATAAGACCGTCAGCGCCTAAGTGCAGTGCCTGCTGGCTTACAGTTTCCAGCAAATCGCGACGACCGGCAATGTGGCTTGGGTCGCAGAACAACGGAACACCTGGTGCCAGGGCACGAATCTGCTGGATAGTTTCCCATTTCGGGTGGTTACGGTAAGGCTTGTTATTAGGCGTAGAGAATCCTCTGTGAATCAGACCTAAGTCGGTAATGCCAGCCTGGTTGAGACGCTCCAGCGCGCCTAGCCACAGTTGGATATCGGGGTTAACCGGGTTTTTAACCAATACAGGCACATCAACACCTCGCAGAGCATCAGCTACTTCCTGTACCGAGAAAGGGTTTACAGTTGTACGGGCGCCAACCCATAAAATATCAATACCAGCTTTTAACGCTTCTTCCACATGGCTTGCGTTGGCTACCTCCGTGGCAGTAAGCAGACCGGTTTCTTTTTTTACAGTATTCAACCACTCCAGGCCAACCGTGCCGATACCTTCGAACATGCCCGGGCGGGTACGAGGCTTCCAGATACCTGCTCTGAATACCGTTACGCGTGAATCTTTTTGCAGCTCGCGGGCTGTCTGAAGCATTTGTTCTTCGCTTTCCGCACTGCAAGGACCTGCGATAACGGTTGGAAGCGGTCCACCATTCAATAGTTTTGTTTTGGCGGCTAACTTAAGTGTTGAAGTATTGGAGCTCATAATTAACTGTAAATTATATTATGTTGTTTAATTCGTTTAATTGATTCTACTATTTGTTCTGACGGTACACAAAGCGATACCCGTAAATAGCGCTCGCCCTGGCTACCGAAAATCTTGCCTGGCGTTAAAAACACGCCTGCTTCGTAAAGCACCTTGTCCAGGTAAGCTTCCACATCGGCAATGTGATCCGGAACCCGGGCCCAGACAAACATTCCGACAGTATTTGTCTGGTATTTGCACTGCAGCATGTCGAGTAGCTGGTGCACATATTTCTGCCTTTCGGCATAAATAGCATTGCGCTCCTGGTGCCATTCCTCGCTGTTGTGCAGCGCCTCGATAGCGGCATGCTGTACTGCCTGAAACATGCCTGAGTCTATGTTGCTCTTAACCGTAAGGATCGTGTCCAGATAGTCCTTACGGCCCAGGATCATGCCTACGCGCCAGCCCGCCATGTTGTGCGACTTGCTCAGGGAATTTAATTCCAGGCAGCAATCTTTGGCTCCGGGCACGGTAAGCAGGCTTTTAGGCTTGCTCTTAGGTAAAACCAAGCTGTAGGGGTTATCGTTCACTAACAGGAAATTATGTTTGCGCGCCAGGCTTACCAGCTGCTCAAAAACTTCCTGTGTGGCCTGTGCCCCGGTTGGCATGTGGGGGTAATTGATCCACATCAGTTTCACGCCTCCCTGGCTGGCCAGTTCCTCCAGCTGCGCCATATCGGGCAGCCAGCCGTTCTCTTCGCTCAGGTTATAGAAAACCGGTTCGGCACCTGCCATGCGGGCGGTGGTAGCATAAGCCGGATAACCCGGGTTTGGCACCAGCACTTTGTCGGCGGGGTTTAGGAAGGCCATGACAATGTGAAATACCCCTTCTTTAGAACCCATCAGCGGAAGTACCTCTGTTTCAGGATCGAGCGTTACTTCGAATGTGTCGGCATACCAGTCGGCCATGGCTTTGCGCAGCGACGGCAGCGAGCGGTAGGGCTGGTACCCATGTCCGGATGGTTGTGAAGCTGACTTAGTAAGCGCCTCGACAGTTTCCTGTGACGGCGGTAAATCAGGACTGCCTATGCCCAGGTTGATCACCTGTTTGCCCTTTGCATTCAGGGCAGCTACCTCTGCCAGCTTTTTGGCGAAGTAATACTCCTGCACATGGGCCAGACGGTCGGCTTTAGGAATAATCATGTTGACTTATGTTTCAGGCGTGTGATAATACTTTTTCTCCGAATTCCAGGTACTGTGGCATGCCCGCTTTCGAGTATAGCCCCAGCAGCTTCAGGTTATCTACCATAGGCTCCAGCTCTTCGATGGCGTTCAGCAACCTGAAGTAATCATTGCTTTCCAGGTCCAGTGCGATGTTCTGACTCGTATTTCCTGCCGGAGCCGGGATGTACTGGATGAGCGAAACAGTTATTTTAAGGGTATACAGTTTGTGAATAATGGCACCCAGCATCCTGGAAGAATAAGGCAGCTGCAGGATGAGCGTTGCTTTATCGGCGGAGGCATGCAGCATTTTTTGAACATGATCGCGCGACAGTACCAGGAAACGGGTGAAATTATCCTGGCGGTCGGCGATGTTTTCCTGCAGAATTTCCAGCCCATACAGTTCAGCAGCCTGTTTTCCGGCAATGGCTGCTACGCCTTTCAGGTCCTGCTCTTTAATCTCGCGTGCACTTTCGGCGGTGTCTGAACGTTCCTGCTCCTGCATGTACGCGTGGTGCTTCAGGAAATCGCCGCACTGCAGCAAGGCCACCGGGTGCGACAGCACCGTATGAATATCTTTCATCTTCTGGCCAGGCAGCGCCATCAGGTTCTGGTCGATAGGCAGCCACAGTTCGCCCATAATGCTGAAATCGTGCTGCAGTAACAGGGAATAGTTGGTAAGAATACTGCCGGAAAGCGCATTCTCGATGGCCATTACGGCATAGGTTGCTTCGCCATTCTCCAGTGTTTCGAACAACTCCGGAAACGAACTGCACGGTACAGCAGCAACTTTTTGCTGCGCAAAATACACCCGCGAAGCCTTGTCGTGAAAAGAGGCAGCGCCACCCTGAATCGCAATTTTTAATTCCTGAGCCATATTATTAAAAAAGCCCCGCTTTGGGCGGGGCTTCGTTAGTTTTGCTTTATGTTGAACAACGCAATAGCATTACCTGTGGAGCCCCGGACGGGTACCAAAAAAGTAAAAGCTAAAGTAAAAAGCGTTGTGTAAAACCATATCTTTTTTAATTGCGCTGTAATATTACAGAATGTTTTTTAGACTTTCAAATTTATTTTCAATTTTATTTACGATACCACAAAAGGTTGTTACCATCTGTTAGTAAATCCTTAAAAAGGAGCTGGCTATGTATCGAAAATAGCTGCTAAATAGCTATAGTTTTTATAAAATCGGTAAAGCAGGAGCAGAGGCTATGGTGGCAGCTGCAGCAGACTTTCAGGCCGGTTTACCTTAAAATTTACTGCATATCCCGGCTCTGCGCCAGGAGTAGTGGGTATGGTGGCAGGGGCTTATTGTTTTTTTAGAAATTTATCTTCCAAAACCCGACTGCCCCTTCCACCATACCCACAGCTCTCAGGTCATCATCCTAATACCCAACATGACCTCCCCAATAACTGATAGCGAATAACCAATATCTATCTAGGCTCCCATATCGCAGTACAGGTGCGTTTGAGCGTACTGCTTGCGCACTTCCTGGAATACCGTTTTCACAAACTCCTTGTTCATCCCGAAGCTGTTTGCCTGCAGCAGCAGGTTTTCCAGCACCTGATCCCAGGCTTCTTCGGCTTCTGAACTGTTGCCCTGCCGGTTGGTGCCTAACTTTTCGGATAAAGCGGTGCGGCGGGCCAGCAGGTCCATCAGTTCATCGTCCAGGTACTCGATCTCTTTGCGCCACTCTTCCTGCAGCACCACGCTTCTGGCTTCTTCCGGGTCATTACCCTGCATGTTGAGCGCCTGCAGGAGCATGTCGAGTTCCGGGGGCATTAGCTGCTGGTGCGGATCGCTGAGGGCTTTTACCGGGTTGTGGTGGGTTTCCACCATCAAACCATCGTAGCCCAGGTCAATCGCACGCTGGCTAACCGGACGCAGCAGGCTTCGGCGGCCGGCAATGTGGCTGGCGTCGCAGTACACAGGCAGGTCGGGCAGCTGGCTTTTCAGCTCCGCCACATGGTCCCATTTCGGGTGGTTGCGGTAGGGGGCATTGTCGATGGTGGAGAAGCCGCGGTGTATCACGCCCAGGTCAGAGATGCCACTGTTGTTGAAACGCTCCAGCGCGCCTATCCACAGCAGCAGGTCGGGGCTTACCGGGTTTTTTACCAGCACCGGTATATCCACTCCTTTTACAGCATCTGCTATTTCCTGCACCAGGAACGAGTTAACGGTAGTGTGCGCTCCTATCAATAAGATGTCTACTTCGTGTTTCAGGGCTTCGGCAACATGGTCGGCATTGGCAACTTCGCAGGCGGTGCGTAGCCCGGTTTCCTGTTTTACAGTTCGCAGCCATTCCAACCCAACAGTGCCTACGCCCTGAAAGCTACCCGGACGCGTACGGGGTTTCCAGATGCCGGCCCTGAAAATGGAGACACTTTGTAGCTTTTTCAGACCGAGGGCTGTTTGTAACATCTGCTCCTCACTTTCTGCGCTGCATGGACCTGCTATTACCACAGGGGCTGTTGTTTTGGCTAGTTTGTTTGTGCCGGCAGCTAATTTCATGCTAAGTGTTTTCGTGCTCATGGCATTTTGGATATTTAATAAAATTTATAGGCATTTAAAAAAGAAAACCCCGCTTTGGGCGGGGTTCCAGGTTTATCTTTTCATTTATAAATCAATGCAAAGCATAGCCATCACCCCCCGTTACAGGCGCAAATCGATTTCTGGTTAAATGCTTGTTTATTGACTGATAACATAATCTGTTCTTTTGAATGCTTAAAGGTACTGATAAATTTTAATACAAAGCAAGTTGTTGTTGAAAAATTATTTACAATATTATCTTATTGTTAAATAAATTTCAAAGTAACAGTTGTTATTTGTGAAAAATGAAAAAGCCAAAGAGGTTTTCCCGGACCTGAATTTAAGGTAAATCAGGTGGGGGAGGCAGCGCACTTTCTTTTTTCGGAAACAGCAAAGAAGCTACGATGGAAATAGTCAGAATACTGCCTACCACCACCAGCGCAATACGCATGTCCAGGTGATAAATATCGCTCAGCAGCAGCTTGAGACCGATAAATGCCAGGATAACGGACAACCCGTAGTGCAGGTAGTGGAAAAGCTGCATAATACCGGCAAGGGCAAAGTACAGTGCCCGTAGCCCCAGCAGTGCAAACACGTTGGAGGTATAAATAATAAACGGATCTTTGGAGATAGCCAAGATAGCAGGAATGGAGTCTGCTGCAAAAACCACGTCGGTACTTTCCACCATGATCAGCACCAGGAACAGGGGCGTGGCGTAGGTTTTACCATCGATCTTGGTAAAAAACTTTCCTTCCGGGGCCGTTTTGGTAAAACGCAGCTTTTGGCTTATCCACACCAGAAAAGCGTTTTGCTCTGGGTGCAGCTCATTTTCCTCCTTCGTAAACGCCATTTTTACACCCGTATACACCAGGAAAGCGCCCAGGATGTAAATGATGAAATGGAATTTGGCAATCAGCGCCACGCCTACCAGGATAAAGAGGGCCCGCAGCACCAGTGCGCCCAGGATACCCCAGAACAAGATCTTGTGCTGGAACATGAGCGGCACCTTAAAATAATTGAATATCAGGATGAAAACGAAAAGGTTATCGACGCTCAGCGACTTTTCAATCAGGTAGGCGGTCAGGAATTCAAGGGCGGGAGCAGGCCCTTTCCAGTAGTAAATAATGGCATTAAAGCCCAGCGACAGCACTACCCAGAACAAGCTCCAGAGCAGCGCTTCTTTTATTTTTACTTCGTGGGCCTTTTTATGAAAAACGAACAGGTCGAGGCCAAGCAGCAAAAGTACAAAGGCATTAAAAAGTATCCAGAAGACAATGGTATTACCCATAAACTAAAGACTTATTATCTTTATCAGATAAGATTAAATTAGAAGAAAAAGTAAAGTTACCGGATTAGCTGCAGATGTAAAGAAGGCTGAACTAAAAATTCGGGATGTTTATGGTTGAAGAGGCGAACCAAGCACGGGAAGCCTTACTTATTAATAGCGGTCGAAGTGCCGGAAATAGCTGGCAATTTTCATTTTTATCACCCCCAACACTGCTTCCTTAAAAATGCCTTTCGACATTTTAGACTCTCCTTTGGTACGGTCTGTAAAAATAATGGCCACTTCCTGAATTTTAAACCCATACTTAAAAGCCAGGAACTTCATTTCGATCTGGAATGCATACCCAACAAACCTGATCTTGTCCAGTTCAATGGTTTCGAGCACCCGGCGGCGGTAACACTTGAAGCCCGCTGTCGTGTCGGCAATCGGCATGCCGGTGACCATGCGCACATAATAACTGGCAAAGTAAGACATGAGTACGCGGCTCATGGGCCAGTTTACTACATTTACCCCCTGCACATAGCGGCTGCCAATGGCCACATCGTAGCCTTCCTGGGAGCAGGAGTCGTAAAGCCTGACCAGATCTTCCGGGTTGTGAGAGAAGTCGGCATCCATTTCAAAGATATATTCATACCCATTGCGAAGTGCATATTTAAAGCCGTGGATGTAGGCGGTGCCCAGGCCAAGCTTGCCCCGCCGGCTTTCGAGGTGCAGGCGGCCAGGGTACTCGTGCTGCAGTGCACGCACAATATCGGCCGTTCCATCCGGCGATCCATCATCAATAATGAGCAGGTGAAAAGGGTGGCTCAGCGACAGTACCTTTCTTACCATAGCTTCAATATTTTCCCTTTCGTTGTAGGTTGGGATAATCACCAACGAGTTTTCCATGCCCCAAATATACCTAACTTAGGCACTTTGAGCTAAGGGAGCTTTTAAATTTATTTTATTTGCCAGCTCCTTGGCATGCCGGATGCAGTCGGAAACAAGCACGCCGCCCTGCCAGTTGGCCGCAACAAAAATATTGGCTTCTTCAAACATCCGGGCCATTTCGTGGGCATCTTCAATGTACAGGTCATACTGCGGCATAGATTTTTTCCAGTAAGTGACATGCTGGAAAACCGGGGCAGCATTGATGGCATAATTTGTCTGGTTTTCTTCGTGCACCCGCTCCAGCAGTTCTTTTTCAGGCAGGTTTGCGTGTGCTGCATAAGGTGTTCCGCCTACATAAGAAGTCAGGAGAACTTCGTAGGGTTTGCACCTGCCATTAAACAGGGAACTCACCCATACAGCGCCATTGGAGAATGGTGCTTCCGTTTTTGGATGTAGTGCGCCGAAACCATCCAAAGGATGCTCTACATCGTGCCTGTTGTAAATACTGTGTACCACAGCCAGGGGTGGGTAATTTACATTTTGCAGGGCAGCCGATATGCCGGGGAATGTAAAATCCATCAGGTCTGCCGCCTTGTGCGCCGGAAGCGCCAGAACAACGGCATCATATTCTTTATCTTCCATGTCATGTGGAGTGGCAGAGCAAAGAATGTATTTTCCCATGCTGCGGGTTATCACTTCTATTTTACGCTCCGTATGCAGCGAAATCAGCTTATCGGCGATGGCCTGTGGCAGTGTGCTCATGCCTCCTCTGAACGTAAAGGACTTGTTGCCGGAGCCATTCTGGCGCTTTGCCAGGCCCCGCAGCACGGAGCCGTACTTTGATTCGAATGCCTTGAACTCCGGAAGTGCTTTCTCTATCAGCAGGTGGTCCGGGTCGCCGCCCAGCAGATTGGTGATGTAGGGATTAATGATTTTTTCAGTTGCATCGGCGCCGAACCGCCGCTCAAAAAAACGGGTAACGGTTTCGTAGGGGATAAAGGCCGCCGGAACTTTTCTTTCCGCTACAATTCTTCTTTTTGTTGCACCTGATAAGAAGCCATTGCGAAGAAGTGAAAACGGGCAGGAGG
This sequence comes from Botryobacter ruber, assembly GCF_003347595.2. Taxonomy (GTDB): domain Bacteria; phylum Bacteroidota; class Bacteroidia; order Cytophagales; family Hymenobacteraceae; genus Pontibacter; species Pontibacter ruber_A. The sequence continues at coordinate 9,682 of NZ_QCZK02000037.1, forward strand.
GTATCTTTTGATAAGAGCCATCGCACAGCACGTACCGGTTGTTGGTAACGGTTATCGTAGGATGTACTTCTGTTTCAAGCTTTAATTCACTGATCATCTCCTGCAGTTCATCCGTCATTTGCAGTGAATTCGGGCCGCATTCCAGCAGGTAGCCGTTTATGTTTACTGTCCGGATATTGCCGCCTACTTCTGCTGATCCCTCAAACAGATCGTAAGAGATCCCCAGCTTCTGCAGGTAGTATGCTAAAGCCAGTCCCGAAATGCCTCCTCCTATTATCGCTACTCTCATTTTTGTGTTTATAATACAATTATGCCTGTAAGGGTACCTGTTGCATCTTTCCTGGCGATACAACGATGAGCTTCATCTATAGTACGCAAGCTATCCCCCGGAAAATTTAAATATTACATGAAAGTCGAACGAATAAATAGTAATTTTAGCGTCTCAACCATACAAGTCTTATGCATAAACAAAAATGTGTTTTCCTGGACCGCGACGGTGTGCTGAACCGCGAACTTGGTGGCTATGCCTATAAGCTCGAAGAGTTTGAGGTGTTGCCGCGTGTGCCCGAGGCGCTGGCGCTGCTAAAGCAGCACGGTTATTTGCTGATAGTGATCACGAACCAGAGCGGCATCTCGAAAGGCATCTTTACAAAAGAAGATGTGCTGGCCTGCCACCAGAAACTGCAGGATAGCTGCGACTCGCTGATTGACGATATTTATTTTGCGCCCGGGCATCATACCATCTCTGCCTCGCTGTCGCGGAAGCCTGACAGCCTGATGATTGAGCGGGCTATGGCGAAATATCATATTGATAAAAACCAGTCGTGGATGATTGGCGATGTGAAGCGCGATATTGATGCAGGCAAAAAAGCCGGCGTGAGAACGATACTGGTGGGGGAGCACCACCGGGCCGGAACCCACCAGATTCAGGCAAAGGACCTGTGGGAGGCAACGCAGCTGATTCTGAAAGACATAAAAAAACCGGCCTGAGCGCCGGTTTTTTTTATATGATTGAAGCTAAAAGCTGATTCAAAGCTAGCTCTTGATGTCGGCTTCAGCCTCGGCTGAAGGAGCGCTGGAAGCTGTAACAGTTGCCTGTTCAGCTTTCTCATGGGGCTGTACTGAACTATACGCAGGACAATAGGTTTTGCATGATGCGAAGCTGATCACCAGGAAAAACGCCCCAACTTGTAGTAACTTTTTCATCGTAATAAATATTAAAAAATGAGTTCCCAAACATACGGTATTCTCTGCAAAAGAAAAATTAAAACGTTAAAAAGTTATAAAAAGTTATCTCTTTTTTTGTTTTAACTACACCTCGTAACCCAGGATTTTTAACATCGCCTCGCTTGTCTGTTCCGGTGCAAACTGCCACGACTTCAGCTCCCCGTTCTCATCACGGTCAATGATAACGTGTTGGGGAGCAGGTATGAGGCAATGTTTAATACCGCCATATCCGCTCAGCGACTCCTGATAGGCTCCCGTATGGAAAAAGCCGATGTAAAGCGGCTGGTCCTTTGGTATTTTTGGTAAAAACACCTGGAACGAGTGCATTTCAGAATTGTAATAATCCTGACTATCGCAGGTTATCCCGCCTATTTGTATTTTACGATATTCCTGGTCCCAATGATTTACAGAAAGTAGTGGCCAACGCTGGTTTAGTGCCCAGGCATCTGGTAAATTGGTGATGAAGGAACCATCGATCATATACCATAACTCCTTGTCATTCTGTAACTTCTGGTCTAAAATAGAGTAAATGGTGGCCCCGCTTTCGCCTACTGTAAAAATTCCGAATTCTGTAAAAATATTTGGTTCGGGCACGCCTTCTGCTTCACAAATGCGCTTTATGGTGCGCAGAATTTCCTCTATCATGTAGCGGTAGTTGTAATCTGCCTGGATGGAGGTTTTGATCGGGAAGCCGCCGCCAATGTCGATGGTGTCCAGCTCCGGACACACTTTTTTAAGCTCGCAGTATTTATGCACAAAGCGGCTCAGTTCCGACCAGTAATAGGATGTATCTTTTATGCCGGTATTGATGAAGTAGTGCAGCATGCGCAACTCAAACCTCGGATCGTCCTTTATTTTATTTTCGTAGAGCTCGATCACATCGTTGTAGCGGATGCCCAGGCGCGAGGTATAAAATTCAAACTTCGGCTCCTCGTCCGATGCCAGGCGCATGCCTACTTTGCATTTCTCAGTAACATGCTCTTTATAATATTCTATCTCCTCCAGGTTGTCCAGGATGGGCATGCAGTTTACAAACCCTTCGTTTACTAGCTCCGATAGCCAGTGCTTGTAGCGCTCGCGTTTAAAGCCATTGCACACCACATAGGTGTTTTTGGTAATCTTGCCTTTGTTGTAAAGCGCCCGGATAATCTGCATGTCGTACCCGGAGGAAGTTTCGATATGGATGTCGTTTTTCAGGGCCTCTTCCAGTACAAAAGAGAAGTGAGACGACTTCGTGCAGTAACAGTACGTATAAGTACCATTATAATTCAGCTTCTCGATAGACTCGGCAAACAGTTTTTTTGCTTTCTGTATCTGTGAGCTGATTTTGGGTAAATAAGTTAATTTAAGCGGAGTGCCATATTGCCTGATGATTTCCATCAGGGGAATGCCGTTGAAGAGTAGTTCGTTGTTTTCCACTTGAAATTCTTCTGTCGGAAAATCAAACGTCTGGTGGATGAGGTCGGTGTATTTATCCATTTAAGGCCATTATTGTCTTTAGATGATATGCAATATTGACTGTATTTTACAATCTTTGCAATAACTTTGTTCGATAAAAATGAAAAAAGTAAAGCTGATAGAGGTTAGGTCGGAATTAGGTGCCGGTACGAGAGGGGCCGGTATGGGAATTGACGCCTTAAAAGTAGCTTGCCTGGACAAAGGTTCCGATTATTTCAAGCGCTTCAACTCTATCAGTGTGCCCGACCTGAACTACACGCTTTTCGACAAAGATGTGTTCCCGATGGCGCACCACATCGACAGCATTCTGCCGGTGCTAAAAAGTGTGAGCAATGTGGTGGCGCAGACGCTGGAATTTGGTATGTTTCCGCTGGTATTGGCCGGCGACCATTCCAATGCAGCAGGTACCATTGCCGGTATTAAAACAGCTTTCCCGGATAAAACGCTGGGGGTGATCTGGATAGATGCGCATGCCGATATTCACTCGCCTTATACCACGCCTTCCGGCAACGTGCATGGCATGGCCCTGGCCATTGCCCTGAACGAAGACAACCTGGACCGCAAAGTAAATGAACCTGCTCCTGAAACCGTTTTTTTCTGGGAGTCGATGAAGAAGGTGGGGGTGGAAGGGCCGAAACTGGAGCACAGGCACCTGGTATACATTGTCGTGCGCGACACCGAAGAACCGGAGGATTATCTCATCGCCAAATACGGCATCCGGAACTTCAGTTACCAGGAATTTAAGCGCAAGGGCGCCACGCAGGTAGCGCAGGAGGCCCTGGAGCATCTGAAAGATTGCGACCTCGTTTATGTGTCGTTTGACGTAGACAGCATGGATCCGAAGTTTTCCAGGGGAACAGGAACACCGGTAGAGGTGGGGCTGACCGTAGAGGAGGCTAAAGCCTTATGTTACCAGCTGGTGCAGGACCCGCGTGTCTGCTGCTACGAAATGGAAGAAATAAACCCAACCCTGGACACCGAAAATACCATGGCCGAGAACGCCTTCAGCATTCTGGAGGCAACCACACAGGCCATCTTACACAGAGAATCTAATAGTACAGCCAACGACTAAATGCAACTTCAACACACCATCAGCCAGCGCGTGAGCGAGGCTCTGAATGCTTTATTCCAGGTATCTGTTGATGCCGCCCAGGTAAGCCTGCAGCCAACCCGAAAAGAATTTGCAGGCACTTATACGTTTGTTACCTTCCCCTATACCAAAACGGTGGGCAAAGGACCCGAACAGATCGGGCAGGCCTTGGGGGCCTACCTGAAAGAGAACGCGCCGGAAGTAAAGGATTTCAATGTAGTAAAAGGATTTCTGAACCTGGAAATACAGGATGCGGTGTGGCTGCAACTACTGCGCGAGCTGATTCAGAACCCGGATTTTGGTAAAGGCGAGGCAACCGGTCAGAACGTGATGGTGGAGTACTCGTCCCCAAATACGAACAAGCCGCTGCACCTGGGCCACCTGCGCAATAACTTCCTGGGCTATTCCGTGTCCCAAATTCTGAAGGCGAATGGCCATAACGTGCTTAAGGCAAACCTGGTAAACGACCGGGGCATTCATATCTGCAAATCGATGCTGGCTTACCAGCAATTTGGCAACGGCGAAACACCCGAAAGCAGCGGCATCAAAGGCGACCACCTGGTAGGCAAATACTACGTGTTGTTCGATAAGCATTACAAAGAGCAGATTGAAGGATTGGTAGCCGCCGGCATGGACAAAGAGGAAGCCAAAAAGAAAGCACCGCTGATGGTGGAAGCGCAGGCCATGCTGCAGCGCTGGGAGCAGGGCGAGACGGAAACGGTGGCGCTCTGGAAACAGATGAACAGCTGGGTGTACGCCGGCTTCGACCAGACCTACCGCACCATCGGTGTTGACTTTGATAAATATTACTACGAGTCCGAAACCTATACGCTGGGCAAAGAGCGGGTGGAAGAAGGGCTGCATAAAAATGTGTTCTACCGCAAAGACGATGGCTCGGTGTGGGTAGACCTGACCGACGAAGGGCTCGACCAGAAGCTGCTGCTGCGCTCCGACGGCACCTCCGTCTACATCACCCAGGACATGGGAACGGCCGAACTCAAGTACCAGGATTTCCCTTACGACCAGTCGCTGTACGTGGTAGCCGACGAGCAGAACTACCACTTCCAGGTGCTGAAGGCGGTGCTCAAAAAGCTGGGCAAGCCTTACGCCGAAGGTATTTACCACCTCTCGTACGGCATGGTGGACCTGCCATCGGGTAAAATGAAATCCAGGGAAGGAACGGTCGTGGACGCCGACGAGCTGGTAGCCGAAATGGTGGATACGGCCCGTCAGCAGACAGAGGAGTTAGGAAAGATAGAAGGCTTTACGCAGGAAGAAGCGCAGCAGCTTTACCACACCCTGGCCATGGGCGCGCTCAAGTACTTCCTCCTGAAAGTAGATCCGAAAAAGCGTATGCTCTTCAACCCGCAGGAGTCGATCGATTTCCGGGGCAATACCGGTCCGTTTATTCAGTACACCCACGCCCGTATTTCGGCTATTTTGCGTAAGGCAGCAGACATGGGTATCGTGGCAGGTGCAGTATCGTTTAACGACCTTTCGCAGCTGCACGAGGCGGAGCAGGAGGTTGTTACGCAGCTGGTGAACTTCCCGGTGGCGGTAAAAGAAGCAGGCGATAATTATGCTCCTTCCGTGATAGCCAATTATGCGTACGAGCTGGCCAAGGCCTACAATCGGTTCTACCAGGAAATTTCCATCTTCAACGAAACAAACGAGCAGGCCCGCAGCTTCCGGATAGCGCTTTCTGCCATGGTAGCCCGTTTCGTGCGCGAAAGTATGGCGCTGCTGGGAATTGAGGTGCCGGAGCGGATGTAGTTGCGAGTCTTTTGCCTTACTTTGAGGCTAATTTGTTAGGAAAAAATGTCTGCAGCTGCCACCATTGCCTCTGCAGGTGTGTTTTTCTGCATCAGGGTTTACAGAATTTTAGGATTTTCAGGATTTATGTAGCATCACTATAGCGAAGTAACAGCTATATTCTGTTGCCTCAAAAGACCTCGCAGTGTGCCCAGCTCCTGCGAGTGTCTGATAGCAGATAGGCTAATCCTGAAAATCCTAAAATTCTGTAAATCCTGATTCAGATAAAAAAGATCAAGCTGATTCGGATTGCAAATCCGAATCAGCAGTTGAAAACCTGAAGCAGTTTTTTTTGAACAGCAAAGGCAATGGTGGTAGCTGCAGAAGATTTTTTTTATAAAATTACCTTTGAAGCCGGATGTCCCGGGCTTGTTTCGGGAGGGCATAAAACGTAAATTACTATTTATTAGAAGTAAAAAAGAACAAATGATAAGATCAATCTCTCCATTTCTGAAACCAGTGGCACTGCTGGCCGTGTTGTTGAGTACCGCCTGCTCCGAACCGAATAACACAACTAAAAGTACTACAGCTATGGACACCACGGCAACTACCGCGCAAGCCCAGAACCAAAGCGGCTTCTACAGCTTTAAAATGCCCACCCTGGAAGGCAACGAGGTGGATTTCTCGCAGTTCAAAGGCAAAAAGGTGCTGGTCGTAAACACGGCCTCGAAGTGTGGTTACACGCCGCAGTACGCTGACCTGCAGAAGCTGCACGAAACTTACGGGGACCAGGTGGTGATTCTTGGCTTCCCGGCCAACAACTTTGGCGGACAGGAGCCAGGTTCCAGTGAAGAAATAGCGGCGTTCTGCGAGAAAAACTATGGCGTCAAATTCCAGATGTTCGACAAAATTTCTGTGAAAGGCGAAGACCGGCACCCGCTATACGTCTGGCTCGAGGAACACGCCCCCAACCACGAAACCCCTGCCTGGAACTTCAGCAAGTATCTTATTGACGAGAACGGCAACGTGATCGGATTTTATCCCTCGAAGGTAAAGCCGATGGACGAGGTGTTGATAAGTGCGATTACAAAGAAGTAGGGTTAGGTTCTGCTTGATAATATCAACTTCATCCATAGTGCAGACAGAGGCGTATATTTGAAGAGTTATTACTGCTATCTGCTAGTTGGCGGTAAGAATAATTAAAGAAAATGAGAGTAGTACTAAAGGCAAAACATTGGCAGATATTTATATTTCTTATCCTTTTGTCTTTTATAGGTAATATTAGCATTGATGATTCCTCTATATTGGAAACTATATTCGCTATTCCATTCCTAGTAGCAATAGTTAGTTTTCCTATGATTTTAGGAAATGAACTATACGAGTTCGTCCCAGAAAATATCAAACTAAACTACAATCTATTTTTAATTAATGGGGTTATAATATTGATAATTGTTGGTGTTGCCTTAGCTTTTGGAGATGGACAGCATTATGAATTCAACGGTTTTGCAGCGTTACCTATTTATTATGTAATTTTTGCTTACCTAAATGTTCATGCCTTTCCTATGAAAGAACTTAAGTCTATAGAATTAGGAAGGGAAGCAAAGCTAGGAGAGTATGCAGGAGATTTAGTTCTACTGTTAATATGGCCGATTGGGATCTGGTATATACAGCCACGAATCAATAAACTGATTAATGAAAGAGATAAGGTTGTGGAAAATAAAAATTCCAGCCGCCAACACGGCACATGAGCAAAGCTGCGGCTGCGCCTTGCTCACCTCATGTACCATCCCCGTTACTCACAGTTACTATTTTGAACAACACCACCCAAACATCCTCCTCCTCCGAACCAGGCATGGTAAAAGCCTGGATATCTGCCTTCCGGCCGCGTACGCTGCCGCTGGCACTTTCGTGCATTGGTATGGGCGGCTTTATGGCGGCTGCCAATGGCGTTTTTAGCGGCACCATTGTCGCCCTGTGCGTACTCACCACTTTGTTCCTGCAGATACTTTCGAACCTGGCCAACGACTACGGTGATTCCAAACACGGGGCCGACAGCGTGCACCGGGAGGGGCCGATGCGGGCAGTACAGGCAGGGTACATCACGGCTGCGCACATGAAAAAAGGGATGCTGCTGTTCAGCATGCTGTCGCTGTTGTCGGGGGTGCTGTTGCTGTGGGTGGCATTTGGCACCGACGGTATTCTACTTTTCCTGGTGTTTCTGTTCCTGGGGCTGGCGTCCATTTGGGCAGCCATTAACTACACCGCCGGCGACAAACCCTATGGTTACGCCGGCCTGGGCGACCTTTTCGTGTTTATCTTTTTTGGGCTGGTGGGCGTGCTGGGAACCTATTACCTGCAGGCACAGGAGCTAAGCGGGCTGGTGGTGCTGCCTGCCCTTATCTGCGGTTTCTTTTCGACGGCCGTGCTTAATGTTAACAACATCCGCGATATAAATTCCGACAAGCTGGCCGGAAAGCGCTCGCTGCCGGTGCGGCTGGGGCCGAAGCGTGCCCGTGTGTATCATGCGTTTCTGCTGCTGGGAGGCGTTCTGTCGGCTTTCCTGTACGTGCTGCTAACGTTCCAAAGCTGGTGGCAGCTGCTGTTTGTGCTGGCCCTGCCGCTGGTGTACATCAATGGCGTAAATGTGTGGCAACGTAAGACCTCCCAGGAACTGGACCCTTACCTGAAGCAGATGGCGATGACCACGCTGCTGTTCGTACTGCTGTTCGGCCTCGGGCAGGTGCTGTAGCGGCTGTGGTGGCAGGTGCAGTAAATTGTCTGAACCGTTGATGGTAGTGATGAAGGGATGGCTTTGATGTCCGAACCAGAAAGTTTGCTGCTCCAGTCACCACAACCACTGCTCCTCCATTTACATCTTATCAAAAAATCAGCATATAAAAAGCCTCAACCCTTTATTCAAGAGTTGAGGCTTTTTTGGTTTTTATATCGCTAGACCGCTGGCTGATGCACCTCTGCCAGTTCCAGCACTTCGCTGGTGTAAGCTCTGATTTCGGCCACAAGCTTTGGATTGCTGCCAAGCGACTCACCATAGGAAGGAATCATCTGCTTTAACTTAGCCTGCCATTCCGGTGAATTCACCTTATCAGGAAAGCAGCGGTGCAACAGGCTGATCATAATAGAAACGGCTGTAGAAGCGCCTGGCGAGGCACCCAGCAGGGCGGCAATAGAACCGTCGGCGGCACTTACCACTTCTGTTCCAAATTCCAGTACGCCGCCATGTTTCGGATCTTTCTTGATCACCTGCACCCGCTGGCCTGCAACTTCGAGTTCCCAATCCTTGATATTGGCTGTCGGTACAAAATCGCGGAGCGCCAGTAAGCGGTCTTCCGGCGTTTGGCGTACCTGGTTTACGAGGTATTTCGTGAGTGGCATGTTCTTGATGCCGGCCGTGATCATAGGGCGCAGGTTGCTCACTTTTACCGAGAACGGCAGGTCGAACAGCGAACCGTTTTTAAGGAAGCGGGTGGTAAAGCCGGCATAAGGGCCAAAAAGCAGCTCTTTTTTACCGTTGATTACCCGTGTGTCGAGGTGAGGCACCGACATAGGAGGCGAACCTACGGCCGCTTTGCCATACACTTTGGCCTGGTGCTGCGCTATAACTTCCGGGTTCACGCATTTCAGCCATTGCCCGCTTACCGGGAAACCGCCGAATCCTTTTCCTTCCGGAATGCCTGATTTTAGCAGCAGGGGTAGGGAACCGCCTCCGGCGCCAATGAAAACAAATTTAGCACGTACTTTCCGTTTCTCGCCTGTTTCCAGGTCTTTTACTTTTACTTTCCAGTAGCCATCTTCCTCCTGCTTCAGCTTTTTTACCTCATGGTTGAAATGCAGCGATACGCCTTCGAGCGAGCTCAGGTAATGGAACGAGTCGCGTGTCAGGGCGCCAAAGTTTACGTCGGTGCCCATGTCCATGCGGGTTGCGGCTACTTTTTCGGCCTTTTTGCGGCCCTCCATGATCAGCGGCATCCATTCTTTCATCTGTTCCTGGTCTTCGGTATAAACCATTTCATTGAACAGGTGACACTCCTGCAGCGCTTCGTAACGCTTCCGGAGGAACTCTACGTTTTTGTTGCCCCACACAAAGCTCATGTGCGGAATGCTCCTGATAAAATTACCAGGCGACTTAATGAGGTTTTGCTTAACCAGGTACGCCCAGAACTGCCTCGATACTTCAAACGATTCGGCAATGTTAATGGCTTTGGTCGTGTCAATAGTGCCATTAGGTTTTTCAGGGGTGTAATTTAACTCGCAGAAGGCAGAGTGTCCTGTACCGGCATTGTTCCAGGCATCGGAACTTTCGGCAGCAGCAACATTCAGCCGCTCAAATACTTCAATGGTTAAATCGGGTTGTAGTTCCTTCAGCAACACACCGAGTGTGGCACTCATAATTCCGGCTCCTATCAGAATTACATCAGGATCATTGTTTAATATTTTATCGGTTGTAAGCATGACGTTATTTTAGGACTACAAAGATACATTGAAATTTAAAAAATGCCTCTTTTGTAAGGATTAAACCAATGTTTCTTCTATTAATTCTGCCCAAATAATAAAAAACTTATAATCAGGCTCTAATGTTGCCGCTAAGCCGGCAAGGCTGAGCGGCTGGTATTGTAAGCTGCAGCGCTAGCAAAAGGTGCTGCTGTGTACCAGGTTGCCGCCCAGTTCACAAATTATCTCCTTTGCTCGTTCATATCCTTCCAGGCTGATGGGGCGGCAGGCATCTTCTACTACAAAGGTTTTAAAGCCTTCCTTTAGTGCATCTTTGGCGGTAAAGTACACACAGTAATCGCCTGCCAGGCCGGCTACATATACTTCCGAAACCTGTTTGTTGCGCAGGTAATCGGCCAGGGCAGTGGACTTCAGGTAGCCGTTGTCGTAAAAGCCGCTGTAGCTGTCTATTTCCGGGTCCATCCCTTTCCGGAAAATAGCTTCTACCTTGTTCATCTGTAAATCTTCGGAGAAAGCAGCACCTGGCGTTCCCTGCAGGCAGTGGTCGGGCCAGAGCACCTGTTCTAGCCCTTGTAACTGGATAACTTCAAAATTGTTTTTGCCTTCGTGGTTAGAGGCAAAACTTTTATGGTTTTCCGGGTGCCAGTCCTGTGTGGCTACTACCAGGTCGAAATGTTCCTGTATCCTGTTCACGATCGGGATGACCTGGTCGCCTTCCGGTACAGCCAGGGCGCCTCCGGGCAAAAAATCATTCTGAATGTCTATCAGTACTAACGCTTTCATAGTTTCTTTTTCTTACTTCCAGCTGCCGAATTTTCCTTTTCGGTAATCGTCGTAGGCTTCGTGAATTTCCTGTTCGGTGTTCATTACAAAAGGGCCCTGGGCTACAACGGGTTCGCCGATGGGCTTTGCGTGGCCAAACAGCAGGATACTGTCAGCTGCCGCTTCGATGTGTACATCTTCCGCATCGTTGTTAAACTCGACCAGCTGGAACGCTTCGGCCTTTTGCTCATTTACCGTCAACTCTCCCCGGATCACATAAAAAAAGATGTTATGATCGGTTGGCACCTGCAGGTTTAGTTCGGCGTCCGATTTAAACTCGATGGTGCTCAGGTGTACGCCAATCAGCGATTCGAATGCACCTTTTGTGTCACCGATCGTGCCGGATACCAGGTTCACCCGGATGGCGCCATTGTCCAGGTCAACTGTCGGGATATCCTCTTTCTGAAGTCCTTTGTAGAACGGTTCCGTCATTTTCAGGCGGGAGGGCAGGTTGAGCCACAGCTGCAGGATTTCCAGGTCACCGCCTTGCTGTTTAAAGGCATCGGACGAAACTTCGGCATGAATCAGGCCGCGTCCGGCAGTCATCCACTGCACGCCGCCTGCCGTGATAACGCTTTCGTGCCCGCCGGAGTCTTTGTGCATGATGTCGCCTTCCAGTATAAAGGTTACGGTTTCCATGCCCCTGTGCGGGTGCGGCCCGAAAGGGAGCCCGTTGTTTCGGGGGCTGTACTTCTGCGGGCCGTGGTGGTTCAGAAACAGGAACGGGTCTATCTGCTGCAGCGACCTGGACGGCAGCGGCGAGAATGTTTTAAGATCGGCAATAGGAGCATAGGCGGCGGTATGAATTTTTTTGATGCTTCTCATATAAGTTCTTTTTTATGTAAGCGGTTGGAAACTACAAACTACTTATACTCTTTTTGGTGAGTTGGGTGTTGTGTGCGAACAGATAAAATTAGAAATAGGTGGCAAAGCAGGGGTAATCCCGGCAACGGCGCTTAAAAAAAACAAGGACCGCTTGTTGGCGGCCCCTGCTGTTTTGTATATTAGTTCTGATCCTGCGGTGCCTGCTGGCTGCCCTGTGGCTTCGGGCTGCCGGACGCATCACGGTTTCTGTTGCGGTTCCGGTTCTTGTTTCGTTTGCGGCTGGGCTTTTTGCGCTCCTGCTGCCCTTCGGCACGCGGCGCTTTTTCTGCAGGGCGGGCAGGTGCTGCCGCTGCTTTGGTACCTTCCTTGTGGGGATGATCGGTTGAGACGGGTTTGGGGCCTCTGCGCTTGGGGGAGCGGGTGTGGCTGCCTTTTCCGCGGCCTTTATCAAACCTGCGGGTGGGGTCGAAGGCGGGGCCGCTGCCTAAGGTTTCCGGTAAAGGCAGTTTGGGCAGGTCCCGCTCTATCAGGTGCTCTACCTTTTTTACCCGGTACATATCGTTTTCATTTACAAAGGTAATGGCCATGCCGGTAGACGAAGCGCGTGCCGTGCGCCCTACCCGGTGCACATAATCTTCGGCATCCTGTGGCATATCGAAGTTGATCACGTGGCTCAGGCTGTCGATGTCGATGCCCCGCGACAGGATGTCGGTTGCCACCAGGATGCGTACCTGCCGGTTCTTGAACCGTTGCAGCACCTTTTCGCGGTCTGCCTGCTCCAGGTCCGACTGAATGCCTTCGGCCTCGAAACCCATCTTCTGCAGCGAGCGCACAATCTGGTTAACATTCGATTTGCGGGAGGTAAACACGATCATGCTGTGCACCTCCAGGTCGTGGAGCAGGTGCTCCAGCAAGGGCAGTTTCTGGTTGTCGTACGTCAGGTAAAGGCGCTGGTCAATTCCTGCGGCAGGCTTGGATATGGCCAGGTTTATTTCCGACGGCTCTTTCAGGATCTGTTTGGCCAGTTCCCGGATTTTACGCGGCATGGTAGCCGAGAAGAGCAGGGTCTGGCGGTGCTGCGGGAGCTGTCTCACAATTTTCAGGATGTCATCCATAAAACCCATGTCCAGCATCTTGTCGGCCTCGTCGAGTACCAGGTGCAGCAGCTGGTCGAGTTTTACATAGCCCATGGCCATGTGCGCGATCAGGCGGCCGGGAGTGGCAATAATGATATCGGCGCCGCCGGTTAAGGCACGTTTCTGCTGGTCCCAGTCGCCGCCTTTGCTGCCGCCGTAAATGGCAATAGAGCTTACCGGGGCAAAATAACCCAGGCCTTCTACCTGCTCGTCTATCTGCTTGGCCAGCTCGCGGGTGGGCACTAAAATAAGGGTGCTGGTGAAGTTGTAGTTGCCGTGCGAAACACGGTCTATCAGCGGAAGCAGGTAAGCTGCCGTTTTTCCGGTGCCGGTCTGAGCGCAGGCAATCACATCCTGCCTCTCCAGGATAAGGGGAATCGCCTGTTGCTGCACCGGAGTGGGGGTGTTATAGCCCATCGATTCGATGCCGGTAATTACATCGTCGTGGAGGTTGAATGAATGAAAATCCAAAGTGTCAGTATTTTTGATGAGTCAATTAATCGCTTGAGCTGCAGGTTTTTTTACTGAACCCGCAGTTTTATTGTATGTAAATATACAAAAATAAAATACTTCTTCAGCACGAACGCCCAGGAATGTGTTGTTAGGAGTATTTCTTCACCAGTCACCATACCCACGTTTGCCGCGCAACAGGCAGGAGCAAAGGCTCTGGTGGCAGCTGTAGTAACATTTTATATGATAATTTAAATTATTAATTGTAAAAATGTGTCTGTTGCCTCAGCAGGAAGAACTGTTTTTGCCCTGGGGGTGGAGGAAATAAAAAAGAATGATTGTAAGCGTGTTTGTCCTGTTTTACTTAAAGTAATACTTTAAGTGAGGTGTTGTAAATTCCTTATATTTAGGGAGTGGTGAAGATGGTTCAGGGGTGGCTAATGTGGATAACGATGCAAATATAATAAACTTATATATAAGTAGATAGCGCACCTGCAGGAATTTATCAACAACGGTTTCCACTGCAGGATGGTAAAAAGCCAAAATGGATATTTTTAATAATCTTATAATTTGTTGAATTATTTCTGATGAAATATTTTTTTATTTAAATATTGTTGTTAATTTTGCTGTAATAATTTAACAAAAAGTATAAAAATATTATTTTATCTAAAGCTGGGTATGATGTTCTCTGCAAGCGAAACTTATTTGGTAGGCGAGCGTAAAATAAGTCAAAATAGCCACAGCTATGTAAGTAGGAATATTACAAAAGCTTTAACACAACTGAATACCATGAAAAGATTTATTAAAGAATCACCGAATATGAGCTTACTCATTGGGGTGAACATAATCAATGCTATATTCTGGCTTGTTTCGTAAAAACAGGCTTATCTATATTATTTAAAAAGGCGGCCCTGCTGAACAAGCAGGGCCGCCTTTTTTTTGCGGTAACCGGTTTATTTTATATATTTCTGCTTTGACGATTCATGATTATATATAATTTGTAAAATATATTTACACAACTATATTTTATGTCAGGACATAGTAAATGGTCGAAAATTAAGCGGCAAAAAGGAGCAGTAGATGCTAAACGTTCTAAAATGTTTACCAAGCTGATCAAAGAAATAACGGTAGCCGTGAAGGAAGGTGGTTCAGACCCGTCCGGGAATCCGCGTTTGCGGCTGGCGATACAGACAAGCAAGGCGGCCAACATGCCCAAAGACAATATGGAGCGGGCCATTAAAAAAGGCGAAGGAACCGATGGTGGTTACACTGAAGTAAATTACGAGGGTTATGCCACCAACGGTGTGGCGGTGTTTGCAGAAACCATGACCGACAACCTGAACCGGACGCTGCAGAACGTGCGCACCATCTTCAGTAAAAACGGCGGCAGCCTTGGCCCGAAAGGCTCGCTGGATTTTATTTTCGACCGCAAAGGGGTGTTTGTGGTCAGGAAAGGCGAGCAGCAGCCGGATGAGGAAGAGCTGTTGCTGGAACTGATAGATGCCGGTGCTGAGGAGGTGGAGTTTGAAGATGATTACTTTACGGTTTACTGCGCCCTGGAAGACTTTGGTTCGCTGCAAAAGAAGGTGGAAGAGCTGGAACTGGAGGTAGAGAGCGCCGAATTGCAGCGCATTCCAAAAACCACAGTGGAAGTAAACGACCTGGAAGCCCTCCGCAAGATAATGAAACTGATTGATGCCCTGGAAGACGACGATGACGTGCAGCAGGTGTACCATAACCTGGAACTGAATGAGGAGCTGATGGCGGAACTGGAGGCATAGTGGCAGGTGCCAGGCGGTTTTGGCAGGAGGAGCGGGTGTGGTGGCAGGTGCAGCAATGTTTTTAGGAAGGATTCAGGGCGATGCTGCTGCTATTCAGGTGAAGCAGGAGCTACAACGGATAAACTGGCTGCGCCACCTTCGTCTGGGCAACACAACAGGGATGTGCTCCGGAAGTTTAGCCGGGCAGACCGGGAACAGCGGAAGGCAAGTAAACTGAATTACATTTTTGGGAAACATTAATTGCCTGTTTAGCGTCCAAACCTGTAATTTAAGTTCATAAACCACACCTATAGCACCTGAAATATATGGCGAAGGCAGTAATGGAAGAAGACAGATTAAGTGACATTATAAATGGCTTACAGCAAAAGTCAGCAACAAAGCAGATCATCTACCGCAATACCAAAGAAACCTTTGAGCGCATGAAGCAGATTTCGGTGGAAATTGTGGCAGAACTAACCGACAGGATTACGCGGCAGAATGCGGATGTGGTAATTGAATACAGAAATGTAAGCGAACACGAATACCACATCAAGTTTTCCGGGGATCTCCTCATCTTCGTTATGCACTCCAATATTATCACCTTTCCGGATAGCTATGAGATCATGCGGAACAAGTATGTGGAGAAAGACTTCCGTCGCAGGTTCTTCGGGCATATCATGGCGTATAACTTTATGGCCGATACCATCAAATACAACCGCCTCGATGATCCGGGGTACCTGGTGGGGCGGATGCTGGTGAACATAGAAAAGCACTTTTGTATTGAGGGGGTAAAGCAGATGGACCTGTCTTACGACCAGATTGCCAAAAATAAAGTGACCGACCACATTCTGCGCATCATTGTAGAAAGTGCCATTATTGCGGCCATCAACAACGACCTGATGGGGCAGGATGTAAGCGAGATAGAGCGGATTACGCTAAAACAAAAGCTGGATAACGCGCAGCTGACCAAACCCCGCAAAGTTGGCTTTATGATGAACCACGAGCTGACGCATTAAAATACAAAAGCGGCCAAATGCTAAACCTGGCCGCTTTTGCTAATCCACACATTATTTGTTGCTTACGCCTTTGCTCATGACCTAAGCCAATAACAGCAAAGCCGGAAAGCGGCTGGTCTGTCATCTTCTTTTCTAACGGAGTAAAACCGGCGGTATTGTGTAGTGAATTTATTTATTTGAAAACGGAAGCGCTACATCAGTTCAGCCAGCTCCAGCCAGCGGAATTCCTTTTCTTCCAGTTGCTCGTTTATCGTTTCAAGTTCGGTGGCCCAGGACGTGAGTTGGGTGTGGTCGGTGGTGGTGCCGGCTGTCATGGCTTCGGTAAGCTCTGTTTTCCTGGCCTCCAGCTGCTCTATTTCTTTCTCAAGCGTTTCATACTCTTTCTTTTCGTTGTAAGTAGCTTTGCGTTTGCCGGATGGCTGTTCCTGTTTTGGCGCTACAGGGGCAGGGATTGCCGGCTTTTGTTCCGCTGGCTGATTTTCCTGTTCCTTCAGCCACTCGCGGTAATCGGTGTAGTTGCCCGGGAAGTTGCGTATTTTGCCTTTGCCTTCAAATACAAACAAATGATCAACCAGGCGGTCCATAAAGTACCGGTCGTGCGACACCATGAGCAGGCAACCGTTAAAGTTGAGCAGGAAATCTTCCAGGATGTTCAGCGTGATGATGTCCAGGTCGTTGGTAGGTTCGTCCAGGATGAGGAAGTTCGGGTTTTTGATGAGCACGCGCAGCAGCTGTAAGCGGCGTTTCTCGCCACCGCTCAGTTTGCTTACGAAGGTGTACTGCTGGGGCGGCGCAAACTGGAAGTGCTGCAGAAACTGGGCGGCTGTAATTACCTCGCCATTGGCCATTTCCACCACTTCGGCTATTTCCTTTACTATATCGATCACGCGCTGGTCTTCCTTAAACGTCAGCTCGTCCTGGGTGTAGTAGCCAAACACGGTTGTTTGCCCGGCTTCCACGGTGCCGCTGTCCGGGGCCAGTTTGCCCGTGAGCATGTTCAGGAAGGTGGACTTTCCCGCTCCGTTTGGTCCTACAATGCCGATCCGGTCTTTTTTCTTGAACACATAGGAGAAGTTGTCGACAATCTTTTTCTCGCCAAAGGATTTGGAGATATGGTCGACTTCGATAATTTTTCCTCCCTGGCGCGTGGTTTTTACCGACAATTCCAGTGCAGGACCTGCTACTTTTTTAGCTGCTTTTTCTTTCAGTTCCTCAAACGCATCGACCCGGTATTTGGCTTTGGTGCCGCGGGCTTTGGGTTGCCTCCTGATCCAGTCCAGTTCTTTGCGCATCAGGTTGCGGGCTTTCTCTGTTTCGGCGGCTTCCGATTCTTCGCGGGCGGCTTTTTTCTCCACAAAATAGCTGTAGTTGCCTTTGTAGGTGTATAGCTGGCCATTGTCGAGTTCGGCAATTTCGTTGGCTACTTTGTCCAGGAAATAGCGGTCGTGGGTAACCATCAGGAGCGTGGTGTTCTGGGTAGAGAGCAGGTTCTCGAGCCACTCGATCGTGTCCAGGTCCAGGTGGTTGGTAGGTTCGTCCAGTATCAGCAGGTCCGGCTCCTCTATCAGCACCCGGGCCATGGCTACGCGTTTGCGCTGGCCTCCGGAAAGTGTTTTTACCGGCGTGTCGAGGTTGTTGATGCCCAGTTTGGAGAGGATTTGCTTTACTTTCAGTTCAAAATCCCAGGCCTGCAGTTCTTCCATGCGCTCCATGAGCTGCTGCATTCTGGCGGCGCTGGTAGAGGGGTCGGCAAGGGCTGCTTCGTAATCACGGATCAGGTCCAGTACCTCGCTCTGGCCCGAAAAAATATTCTGCTGTACGGTCAGCTCTTCGTCGAACTCCGGGTTCTGCCCCAGGTAGCCGACTGTAATTTCTTTACGCGTGCTCACGCTGCCTTCATCCGGCGGCAGCTTCCCTGCCAGCACATTCAGGAGCGTAGTTTTGCCGGAGCCGTTAACGCCGACCAGCGCCACACGCTGCCCCTGGCTCAGGCCAAAGTTCAGGTTTTTAAAGAGCCAGCGGTCGCCGAAGCTTTTTGCTATATTTTCTGCAGATAGGTAATTCATACTTCAAATTTAGGCAATTCTGCGTTTAGATAGCGCCAAAATAAAACAGGCCGATGCGAAACCGGCCTGTTTTATTTTTTTCAGAGATTCTCTGGCTACAGCAGTTTAATGATGTGACACGATAACGGTGCGGGCAACAAAATCGTGCAGCGTTTGTTTGCGCCTGCTGAAAAAGACGAGGAAAAAGCCCAGCATGAGCGGGAGCAGGGAGATAAACTTGGTGAAGTACCGCAGGTTCGCCTGCAGAAGGTTGATGCGTTTCCCGCGCAGGTCGGTTACTTTCAGGCCCAGGGTGAACTTGCCAATGGTAGCCTGTTTGGGCGAAGCTTCCAGCAGCGTGTAGTACAGCCAGTGGCCTACAGGGAAGTAAACGTTAAAAAACATAGACTTTAACGCCAGCAGCAACGTTTCAGCACGGAAGTTCAGGGTCTGTACATCCGTCTCCCAGTTAGCGTGCAGCTGCGGGTCGTCTGTAGAAAAATTGAAAATAATGGAATACCAGAAAATGAGTAAAATATTATCGATCAGCATCGCAACAAGCCTGCTATTGAAGCTGCCATATAGGGAAGATTTCTTCATAACGAGTGCTGGTGCTGATAGAGCTGTTAACATAAATTTATGGTTTAGGTTAATCATATTTTTTTAGCTTAAACCATGCGTTTTGATTTATGCCATACCTGGTGTTCCTGCTGTTGCCAACAGCTGATTTTTGTGCTGGTGTTGGTAAGAAGCCGCATCCTGAATATCTATATCGTTTGTTGTTAATATATAGATATTTAACCACTTAAGCAACTGGTGGGCAATTATTTGTTTTAATAATATAACTTATGGTGCAGGTAAATAATTCCTGTGTGAAGTATTTTATGTAAAATATGCAATAAATTGGCAAGCAGATGTTTGCTTGATTTTAAGTAACTTCGCCTCCTATGGTACAGGACAAAAGAGAACAGCCTATTGGTATTTTCGACAGCGGCATTGGCGGACTGACGGTGGCGCAGGCCATCACCCATGTGCTGCCGGAAGAACAACTCATTTATTTTGGCGACACAGCCCACCTGCCTTACGGCGACAAATCTACTGCAGCCATTCAGGCCTATGCCGTTAAGATCTGCGATTTGCTCATCAGGCAGCGCTGTAAGCTCATCCTGATTGCCTGTAACTCGGCTTCGGCAGCCGCTTATGAGCTGGTAAAGGAGTATGTGGGCAGCAAAGCGCATGTTCTCAACGTGATAGATCCTGTTATCGCCTATATCGGTGAAACCTATCCTGCCAAAACCATTGGGTTGATTGGCACCAAGCAGACGGTCAATTCCAATGTGTACCGGAAAAAAGTAGACGAACTCGACCGGAACATCAACCTGAAATCGGTAGCGACGCCTTTGCTGGCTGCCATGATCGAGGAAGGCTTTTTTAACGATTCTATTTCGGAGAGTGTGATTGAAGCTTACCTGTCGGACCCGGAGCTGGAGGGGATCGAGGCGCTGATTCTGGGCTGTACGCATTACCCGCTCATCAGAAAGCAGATCGAGAAGTTTTATGCCCGGAAAGTAGACGTGCTCGATGCCAGCCAGATTGTGGCGGCCCATGTAAAGCAAACGCTGGAGAAGCTGCACATGGCATCAGCGCACCTGGTCGGCGACCATAAATTTTATGTTTCGGACTTTACCCGTTCGTTCGAAGAATCGACGCGGATCTTCTTTAAACGGAAAGTGCACCTGGAGCATTACCCGCTGTGGGAGTAGCGGTTCAGATTTATACTGCACCTGCCTCCATCGCCTTTGCCCTTGCTCAAGCAGGAGCAGTGGGTATGGTGGCAGCAGCAGAATACTTTTTTGGAGTGCTTTTACTAATACGGGTTTTTTATTCCGACAAACCTGCCTTCCTTTCCGTAAGAAATAATACCTAACGTACCTGTCACATCAGCTCAACACCACATGAAAAAACGACACCTGACCATCGGCGATTTTAAGCGCAATGCCTTTATAGTAGCAGCGGCTGCCTGTATGGGCCTGACCGGCTGCGGCGACAACCGGAGCAACAACGACTGGAATGCGGGAGAAGAAGAAGTAGCTGTGCCCGATGGCATTGTTACCGAACTGACGGAAGAGGCGCCCGACCAGTGGAAAATTACCGACGAACGCACCACCGCCCCGGGGCAAAGCATGGCTATTTTAAAGTACAACGATGGCCGCATCGATACCCTGCAGGGCCTGGCGCTGGAAAACCGCATGCGTGAAGTGGCCAATAACGAGCAAACTTACCGCCACGGTGGCTTTGGCCTGGGCAGCGTGTTGTGGTGGAGCGGCATGGGTTTTATGGCCGGCCGTATGTCGTCGCCAAATCCCGCATATTATGCAAATCCCAGTGTGATGCAGCGCACTGAGGGCTGGCGACAGAACGTGCAGACCTACCGTCAGCGTGCTACTGCACCCAAATCGGGCAGGACAGGCTTTTTCGGTGGCCGCAGCAGTGGGGCAGGGTCCTAAATTATAAGAAAAACCGTTCTGCACCTGCCTCCACACCCTCAGCTGCTGCTGATTAGCGGAAATTCCATTCTAACAATCAAACTGAAACTGCATGTCTAAAGATAATGCCACCATCCGCCTGACCACCCACTCCGGCGATGTAGAAACTGCCGTGCGCGGCCTGGGCTGGGACTGGTGCGTGGAAGAAGGCTGCACCAACTACGTGCCGGGCGAGGCGGTGGTGCTAGCCGAAGCAGAAGCCGAAGCCTTGCTGGAAGCAGCCACTAACCTGTACGACATGCTGGTGCAGGCCATCCCAGACGAGCTGCCCGATACGTTCCTGAACATACTGGGAATTCCTGAAAACCTCTGGCCGCTGGTGCGGCAGTCGTGGAACGACGACCGCCACTGGCACCTGTACGGCCGCTTCGACCTGGCCCAAACGCCCGAAGGACCGAAGCTGCTGGAGTTTAACGCGGACACCGCCACCTCTATTCCCGAAACAGCCGTGGTGCAGTGGGCCAGCCTGGCAGCAGCAGGAAAGCATAACGCCAACCAGTATTCCGGTTTGTACGAGGCGCTGGTGGAGCAGTTCCGGACCTGGCGCGAACTCAACAACGAGCTGCCTCCCGCTTTGCTGCTCACCTATTTCGGTGCCAGTGCCGAAGACGAAACCAATTGCGCCGTGCTCGCGCAGGCCGCCCGCGAGGCAGGCTTCGATGCGCACCTGTGCCCGGCAGAAGAAATGAGTGTTTCCACAGAGGGCGACGAAAAAGGCGTGTGGGCGCAGCTGGAAGACGGGCAGTGGCAGCAGTTTACGTTCCTGTTCAAGCTCCTGCCCTGGGAGCAGATTGCCTGGGAAGAGCCCGAGCTGCTGCAAAGCCTGACCACCCTTGCCCGCAGCCGCACCTTACTGATTGCCAATCCGGCTTACACGCTGCTCTTCCAAAGCAAAGGCATGCTGGCCTGGCTCTGGAAAGCTTACCCGTACCACCCGCTCCTGCTGGAAGCCGACCTGGAGCCGCTCACCGGCAAGTACATCCGCAAACCCTATTTCGGCCGCGAAGGCCAGAGCCTCGAAATCTCGGACCGTGGCCGCGTAACCCGCACCCAAGGCGAATACGACAACCAGCAGCAGGTATACCAGCGCTGGTGCGACCTGCCCGAAGATAACTCCGGAAACCAATATCAGGCAGGCGTGTTCTGGGCCGGAGAAGGCTGCGCCATCGGCTTCCGCCGCGAAAAAGGCATTATCACCAACCTGTCGCAGTTCGTGCCGCATGTGGTGGAGTAGGGGGATTTTTTAATGTGTTGATTTTTTAATGTGCTGATGTGCTAAGGGGAAATTGTGGGGTGGTTGTAATTCAAAACAGTATTTAATTGCTCCCACAGTAGCCTCACCTTTTTTGTCATCCTGTCAAGGATCTTGTGGGCTAGCTGCAGGAATGTTTGCTAAAAGTAGTGTTACAATGGAAGAAGCTTTTTTTTGCCAAAAGGAGTAAGGCTAATGCATCTGCAAAACTTGTTATTCATGCTCTTGGTCTGATAGCTAATGGATTTATCATGTTATATGTTATAATTCTCGCAATTTAGAAGTCATAACCACTTGCAATTCAATATAAACATATTCAATATTGGGCTTAAGCAAAAGCAACAAAACATACTAATAAACGGTTATATTTATAAAAATAGTCGAACATGCGGACAGTAAGTTTAACGTTACCTGAGAATCTGGATATAAATGAATCAGAGCTGAAAATTCTGTTAGCCGGAGAACTATATGAAAGAGAAAAACTCTCTTTGGGGCAAGCCGCTCATTTAGCTGGACTTTCCAAAAGGGCCTTCATAGAAATAATGGGCATGTACGGATTTTCGCTGTTCAGCAAATCTGAAGAAGATTTATTATCTGACATCACCAATGCCTGAACTGATAATCTGTGATACCAGTTGCTTGATTTTGTTTGACAAAATAAACAGGCTTGAACTGCTTAGAAATTGCTACTCCTGCATCTATGTTACACCAGAAATTGCAGAAGAATTTGGTAAAGCCTTACCCAATTGGATAAAAGTAAAAGAAGCAGGAAATAAAGCCCTTCAACATACACTAGCGCAGATTTTAGACAAAGGAGAATCAAGTGCCATTTCGTTGACTTTTGATTTACCCCACGCTCTGGTAGCACTCGATGACCTAAAAGCAAGAAAGGTTGCCAAGTCGCTAAATCTGAAAATTACCGGCAGCCTCGGGATTTTGGTCAAAGCAAAGGAACAGGGCCATATAGAAAAGCTGTTGCCTCTTCTAAATCAAGTGCAGCAGACTGATTTTAGAATATCAGAAAATATTGTCAGGAAAATTCTGGAGACAGTCGGTGAATAAAGCAGGAGTTAACTAACTGGCCAGCAGTCGGAAGCATACACAGTAGCTCCTGTTTCAAGAGTCTAAGATTAGTCTCTATAGTTCCATCCAAACTTTCCTCTGCAATGAAGGCGACATACCTCATCTCTTTCCTCCTCCTATTCCTCTTCACCAACTGCCAAAATCAACAGCAGGAGGAAAGTCTTGATGCCTTTTTATCCGGCGGCAACTGGGTCGACCTCACTTATCCATTTTCTGAAGAAACGCTTTACTGGCCCAACAATCCGACAGGGTTTAAGCTGGATACGCAAACAGCCGGCACGACACCAGGCGGGTATTTTTACAGCTCCAACGCCTTTTCAGCACCCGAGCACGGCGGTACGCATTTCGATGCGCCTGTGCATTTCGCCGAAGGAAGACAAACAGTTGACCGGGTTCCGTTGCAAAACCTGCTGGGTGCTGCCGTGGTGATAGACGTATCGGAGAAAGCGTTAAAGGATAGCGACTACCTGATCTCAGTGGCCGATATAGAAGCCTGGGAAAAGAAAAACGGAACGCTGCCTGACAGCGCCATAATCCTGTTCCGCACCGGTTATGGGCAGTATTATCCCGATGCAAAAAAATACTTTGGCACCGACCAGAAAGGCACAGAAGCCATTCCGCACTTGCACTTCCCCGGCCTCGATCCTGCTGCTGCCGAATGGCTGGTTACACAACGACGTGTGAAGGCGCTGGGCCTGGATACACCCAGCATTGATTATGGGCAGTCAACAGATTTCAAGGCCCACCGGGTGTTGCTGGAACGGAATATTCCCGTATTCGAAAACGTAGCCAACCTGGACCAACTGCCGGAGAAAGAGATTTACGTTATCGCGTTGCCAATGAAAATCAAAGACGGCAGCGGCGGTCCCCTACGCATTATTGGCTGGGTAAGGTCGCAGGATTGAGTGAAAGCTTTCTGCTGCAGCCGCCATAGCCGCTGCTCCCGTACTTACCTGATTGTGGCGAGTTTTGATGGAAAGATTGTCAAGATGGTGAATTGAAAAGCTTAAGGACAACCAGGAATCCCCTTCCTGCAAATACATCCGCAAATAGTCCTTTAGCTATTCTGTAGTGCCTTATGTGCAAAAAAACGCTACAGTTTCTTAAATATGATCATCTTAATTTTAAGTTTTTTGTAAATTTCGTGATAAATTCGAAAGCGAGTTGTTCTTTGTCTTAAACCGATTAAGTATGAAAAATCTTTACATCTCATTGATGCTTTTGCTGCATGTTTTTCCGCTTACTGGCTATGCGCAGAATAAATTTAAACTAGGCGATGAAGTGGAAGTGTTTACTGCAGGAGATGCTACCCATGGCATTATCGTAGGCGAGTATCAGAATACAGATTATGGCTATGGTACCTACCAGGTGCACCTGAACGGGGAGAAATACTGCAGTAACCACGCCACCGACACCCGTTACAATGCAACGTATGTTAACAAGCGTTTTCAGCCAGATTCGAAAGCCTCGTTTGCAGTTGGCAGTTTAGTAGACGTAAGAAGATATAATGGCAATACGTACACAGGCAAGATAATGGGCAAGGATGGTGAAAAATATGAAGTCCGGTACAAGCGCGATGGCTTTGAAACAAGCGACTGGTTTCATGTTTATAACATCCGAAAAAGTAAAAACGAAGTTGCCGTAGCAGAACCGGCGAAAAAAGCTGTTAAAGATGCAGTTGCTGCGCCCAAACCAGGAAAAACACGTGGAGTTACTGCAAGCACAGCTGCCGGCATAAAAGTAGGCGACCGTGTAATGTATGATGAGCTTGGTTTCTTAACGGGTAAAAATTTCGGAAAAGTTGTTTCGTATGATCCTGAGAAAAGGCAGTACACGGTGCGGGATGAAAAAGATGCTTCCTGGAAATATACTTATCCGTGCTACAACGTTTTGCTGCCAGGCCAAACACCAAATAACAATTTTTTTATAGGAAAATGGGAAGTGCATGTACTAGGAGCAACTTCTACGTTCACGAAAAATGGCGATGTTTACCGCAGGTTCAGCGGAGGAATGAAGTTACCTCCGTTAGAAGTTAAAGCAAATGGCACCTACACCTGGGTAACGCAGGATAACAAGGTGATAAGAGGGAAGTGGATCGCCAGAGATGGAGTGCCCGGCATTGTGTTGCTCAAGGCAGTTGATGGGCTGGATTACACGCTTTATGAAAAGACGGAAGCATTTGCTACCACAGCCGCAACTCGCGATGAAATTGGCATCCATCATGTGCCCAGCAGTACGGGGTATTATCATGCTTACAGAATTGGAGCAAATAAAAGCTGCGTTTTATCAGGAAGGGTTTTTAAGAAATAGGTCCGGTCAGACGGCAGTTTGTACCTGCATTATCTTGCCTAAATAAGGAAGGTAAAGTATTGAATAGCTTATTTTAGAGATCATACCCATCATTTAATCCTACTATCAACGGTCAAAATTAGCACATTAGCGCTTGAATCTCCTATCTTTGCGGCAATAACCAAACGAAACCCTCATGCCATTACTTGCCTTTGTGCTTGCTGTTGGGCTCATGCTGCTGATCGTTATTGTCGTGGTATATGCCGAGCGCAAAGTAGCTGCCTTTATGCAGGACCGGGTGGGGCCAACAGAGGCGGGGCCGCACGGTACGCTGCAGCCCCTGCTCGACGTGCTCAAACTGCTGCAGAAAGAAGACATCATTCCCGCCGCTGCCGATAAAAAACTGTTTGCCATTGCGCCCATCATGATCTTTGCAGCGGTATTTGCCGGTTTTGCCGTCATCCCGCTTGCGCCAACCCTCGTGCCTGCCGGTATCGGCATCGGTGTTTTTTACTTGCTGGCCATTATTTCGCTGGATGTGGTGGGGCTGCTGATGGCGGGGTGGGGCTCGAACAACAAATACGCCATGCTGGGCGCCATGCGTTCGGTGGCGCAGATAGTTTCGTACGAAATACCGGCCGGGCTGGCGATACTGTCGGTCGTGATGATCTGCCAGTCGCTCGATTTCCAGGAGATAAGTTACCAGCAGGGGGTGCTGATCAATTATTTCCCGGGGCTGGAGTACGAACTTAACTGGCTTTTCGGCATCGAAGCGTTGGGCATCAATACTACTTATGTGGGTGGTTTTTTTACCTGGAATATTTTCCGGGCGCCGGTGATGCTGGTGGCCTTTGTAATCTATTTCATCGCCTCGCTGGCCGAATGTAACCGCGCGCCTTTTGATATTCCGGAAGCAGAGTCGGAGCTGGTGGCGGGTTTTCACGTGGAATACTCCGGTTTCCGGTTCGCCACTTTTTTTCTGGCAGAATATGCCATGATGGTGCTGGTGTGCCTGGTAGCGGTAATTTTATTTTTGGGTAGCTGGAACACGCCTTTGCCCAACTTTGGTCCGCTGGCGCTGGCCAACCTGACAACCGGAAACCCGGGTGGTATTACAGGAATATTCTGGGGCGCTTTCTGGCTGATATCCAAAACGCTGGTGCTGCTGTTTTTGCAGCTCTGGGCTCGCTGGACTTACCCGCGCCTGCGCGTGGACCAGCTCATGCACCTCTGCTGGAAAGTCCTGACACCGGCAGCCCTGGCCGTGGTGTTGGTAGCGGGAGTATGGCGGCTGCTGATGGTGTGATTCATAACTGTCATTGTTTTTTAATGTCATCTCGAATAAAATGAGAGATCTGATGTGCCTGATATATCCAGATCTCTCCCTCTGGTCGAGATGACAAAATGGTGTAGAAAAATTGGAAAGAACTGCAATAAAAAGAAATAGCGGATTTGTGGCTGTGGTGAAGTCGCTGGTGAGCGGTGCGCGGCTGACGATGCGCCACTTCCTGAAGGCCGGAAAACGACGTTCCTCCGAATATGTATCGGATGAAAGTTACTTCGATCAGAAAGAGGGAGCGGTGACGCTTTGCTACCCCTACGAAGCGCTGCCGGTGCCGGACAACGGCCGTTATCGCCTGCACAACGAGATCGACGACTGCATTGTCTGTGACCTTTGCGCCAAAATCTGTCCCGTTAACTGCATCACCATCGAATCAGTAAAAGCCACGGAAGAAATCGGTTCGACTTCAGACGGTACCAAAAAGCGCCTGTACGCCCCGGTGTTCGACATCGACATGGCCAAATGCTGCTACTGCGGCCTCTGCACAACCGTCTGCCCCACCGACTGCCTCACCATGACACCGGTCTACGATTTCAGTGAAGTAGATATCAAAAACATGGTCTACCACTTCACCAACCTCACACCGGAACAGGCAGAGGAAAAGAAGCAACTGTTTGAGAAGCAGCAGGAGGAAATGGCTGCTGCCAAAGCAGCGGCTCTGGCGGCGCGGAAGAAGCAGGGGTAAGTGTATGGTTTCTAGTGAAGACGTTCTGAAGTTTGTTGCTAAGTATTCGCCGTACAAAGATGTTAATGAGGATTCAGATATATATGCTGATCTGGATTTAGTAGGGGATGATTTCCATGAGTTTATTGATGCTTATGCCCCAAATTTTAATGTAGATATGTCTGATTACTTGTGGTATTTTCATGGGGATGAGGAAGGGACAAATTTTGGTGCACTATTTTTCAAGCCGCCTTATATGATGGTAAAGCGCATTCCCGTGACGCCAAAACTATTGATGACGTTTGCTAATAATAAAAAGTGGGAGATAGCTTATCCTCCACACGATGTGCCGGAAACAAGACCTGATTTAAAATTTAATAAAGTATTGTCTTTGATAACATTTATTGTGTTCCTGCTCTTATTTATAGTGTTAAAATTTATTAAGTAAGTAAACCAGGAAGTTTTCAATATAAACAGAACTCATGCTTTTCTACATCTTCGCCGCACTGGCGGTACTTTCTGCCGGATACCTGGTACTGACGCGCAACCTGTTGTATGCAGGTTTTTCGCTGTTGGTTACGCTGTTGAGTCTGGCCGGTATTTACGTGCTGCTGTTTGCCGATTTTGTGGCGGTGCTGCAACTGATGGTGTATGTCGGGGGCGTACTGGTGCTGATTCTGTTTGGTATCATGCTCAGCAGCCGTGTGCACGATGATTCAGTGCTTTCCAAAAGCTCGAACAAAATCTGGGGAACGCTGGTGTTTCTCTTCGTCAGTACCGGTTTGTGCTATACCATCCTGAAAACAAATTTCAGTTTGCTGCCCTGGCTGCAGGCGGCGGAGACCGATGTGCTGGGGTACCAGAAAAGCACCGTGCAGAGCATCGGTATTAAGCTGATGACAGATTTTGTGCTTCCTTTTGAAGTTGCTTCTTTGCTGTTGCTGATCGCGCTCATGGGAGCTGCTTACATCGCCACCGAAAACCAGAAAGTATAATGATAGAGCCGATTCCGTTAGAACATATTCTCCTGCTCAGCGCGCTACTCTTCAGCCTGGGCATATTGGCCGTGATCACAAAACGGCATGCGGTGCTGGTACTGATGGGCATTGAACTTATTTTCAACGCCGCCAATCTGAACCTGGTCGCCTTCAGCCGCTATGATCCTGTTTTGCTGCAGGGGCAGCTGTTTTCGCTGTTTGTGATTGTCGTAATAGCGGCCGAATCTGCTGTGGCGCTGGCGATTGTACTGCGGGTGTACCAGTATTTCAAAACAGCCAACCTAAACAAGATTGTAGGGGAAGAATAAAGGTTACTGCTCCTGCCACCACAGCCACTGCTGCTTTCTTTGCCCCATTTGTCATCCTGGAAGGATCTTGTAGGCGAGCAGCTTAAATGCTAGATCAGGTACTAATCCATAAACGCCTTTTATCAATTTAAATAATACGGTTTTCATAGCTTACATTTTAGGTTCTTGCCTACAAGATCCTTCCAGGATGACAAGAAATTAATAATGAAGATAAATATGAATTATTTGCTTCCTCCCTCCAAATCACCAAATCAGGTTTAGATTAATTTAAAGCTATAAAAACTAAACCATTCTCCTTACCTTTGTCGCCTGTTAGGCAAAAGCCTTCACAGAGTTTCCGGACACGTAAAAAAAGTTATACTTGGAGCTTTCCTCGCATTTAGAGCCGCTGGCCGCTACATCCCAGACGAACCTTGCGTTGGTGGTGCTGTTGCTGCCCCTGCTGGCTTTTTTCGGGCTGTTCTTCTTCGGGAAACGCTTGCCCCGCCAGGGCGACTGGCTGGGTATCGGTATCTCGGTACTTTCGTTCCTGCTTTCAGGCTGGCTTTTCGTGCAGACCTGGAACAGCGCCACCTACCATAGCCGCCTTACCTGGTTCAGCCTTCCCGCTGCCAAAGGCACACTCGCCGATTTTACCGCCGGCATCCTGCTCGACAACCTCACGGTACTGATGCTGGTGCTGGTTACCTTTATCTCCACGCTGGTGCAGCTTTTCTCGGTAGGTTACATGCACGACGACAAAGGCTACAGCCGCTACTATGCTTTCCTGGGCTTGTTTACCTTCAGCATGCTGGGCATCGTGCTGGTCGATAACCTGTTGCTGCTCTTTATGTTCTGGGAACTGGTGGGCCTGTCGTCGTACCTGCTCATTGGTTTCTGGTTTGAAAAACCTGCGGCCGTTGCTGCCAACAAAAAAGCTTTCCTGGTAAACAGGGTGGGGGATATCGGGCTGCTGCTCGGGCTCTTCGCCTTCTATACACTTTTCCGCACCTTTGACCTGGAGGCGCTGCGGGCGCTGATCAGCTCCGGTAGCTGGGCACAGGGCGTATTCAATGTACATTATGCACTGCAAGGCAAGCAGTTGCTGTTTCAGATAAGCCCGCTGTTTCTCACACTGGCGGGACTGGGGCTGTTCATGGGCTGCGTGGGAAAATCGGCGCAGTTTCCGTTGCAGGTCTGGTTACCCGATGCCATGCAGGGACCCACGCCGGTGTCGGCGCTCATCCACGCAGCGACTATGGTGGCAGCAGGTGTGTACCTTTTAGCCCGTTGCTATGCCTTTTTTACGCCCGATGCGCTCACGGTTATTGCTGTTGTAGGTGCCATCACCGCCTTACTGGGCGCTATTGCGGCGCTTACACAATACGACGTTAAAGCTGTACTGGCTTTCTCCACCATCTCACAACTCGGTTACATGGTGATGGGCATGGGAACAGGCGCACACGACGCTTCGCTTTTCCACCTCACGACGCACGCGTTCTTCAAAGCAGCACTCTTCTTAAATGCCGGTATCATTATACATGCCATGCACCGGGGGCTACACCACCATCACCTGCACAAAATAGATGCGCAGGACATCCGGAACATGGGAGGCCTGCGGGAGGTGCTGCCGCTAACGTTTTACACTTACCTGATAACTGGTGCCGCGCTCGTCGGTTTGCCGCTTTTTTCAGGTTTCCTTTCCAAAGATGCGATACTAGCGGGTACCTGGGCCTGGGCGCAGACCATGAGCGCCAGGGGCAACAGCCTGGCCTTTGCGGTACCGCTCATAGGCTTTTCGGTGGTGCTGCTGACGGCTTATTACATGGGCCGGCACATGTGGTTCATGTTCTTTGGTAATTTCCGGTTGCCGTTTGATGTGCGGGACCTGCGCTTGTCGGAGCAGAAGGAGGTGGAGTGGATTATGATTATTCCGGTGGTGCTGCTTGCTGTGCTGTCGTTGGGCATTTTCTTTTCGATCAACCCATTCAGTTTTGCCGGTGGCTGGCTGCTGAAAGGCATCAGCATCAATGTGCTGTCCGGCGAAAACAGGCCTTTAGGTGCTGATTTCGTGCGTGCCATAGCCGACCAGGATAAAGTAAATCATACGGCACATATCATGCTTGGTGCCTTGTCGGCGGTGTTGGGTGTGCTTGGCGTTGGCTTTGCCATCAGCAAGTACAGGAAGAAAACAGGCGAGGAATTGTACCAGGACAAGCCGGAAAGCGCCTTCGCAAAGTTCTCCTTCAACCACTTTTACCTCGATCAGCTATACGACAAAGCGCTGGTGCAGCCAACCTTGTTCATCGCACGCAAATTGCACCGCACCGACAGGAAAGGGATTGATTATGTGCTCAACAATGGCAGCATTGCGGTGGTGGTTTTCTCAAAAATCGTGGCCTTTTTCGACAGGTGGGTAGTGGATGGTATGGTGTGGCTGGTGGGAGCGGTGTCGCAGGCTGTTGGCTGGTACGGACGCAGACTGCAAAACGGAAAAGTGCAGTCGTACGTGGCTTACTCGCTTTTCGGATTTATTTTGATGATGCTATACATTGTCCTGTTTTGATTTATAATTTTGCGACTTGTTTAGTTATTAGTTGTTGGTTATTTGTTATTGGGGAGGATATTTTAAGTTTGGGAGTTAGAGAGTTTAGGAGTTAGGAAGTTACGGTTGTGTTTCTGTTAATCCATTAAGCTGCTTCATCCAGGTTCAGACAATTGTGAAATCACAAAAATCATTTCATCCTGATATCAGCAGTCCAGACAAAGCAGCAGAGAATGTGGTGGCTGGTGCAGAAAGAATTGTTTTTCTTCATGCCCTCCCTAATAACCAATAACTAACAACTAATAACCAGAAAGAAACCATACATGGATTTTATACTTAGCAGCCTGATTTTTACGCCTTTGCTGGCGGCGCTGGCCGTGATGCTGGTGCCGGGACGCCTGCAACTGCCGATAAAAGGGATTGCGCTGGCGGGCGCTCTGCTCCAGATGGGGCTTTCGCTGTTGCTGTTCCTGGGCTTTAACGGGAATTCCTTTGCCGACGGTCAACAGGGCTACCAGTTTGTAGAACGGCTCAGTTGGATTAATTTTTCGCTCGGCAGCCTGGGCCGTTTCCAGATCGAATACTTTGTAGGCGTAGACGGCATCAGCGTGAGTATGGTGCTCCTGACGGGCATTGTCGGGGTGATTGGTGTCATCTCCTCCTGGACCATTACGCAAAGCGTAAAAGGTTATTTCCTGCTCTACCTGTTGCTGCTAACCAGCGTGATGGGCTGTTTCCTGGCACTTGACTTCTTCCTGTTCTACCTGTTCTTCGAATTCATGCTCCTGCCCATGTACTTCCTTATTGGCATCTGGGGTGGTCCGAAGCGGGAATATGCGGCTATCAAATTCTTTATTTATACACTGGTCGGCTCGCTGTTTATCCTGATTGCGATGATCGGCCTGTACACTTCTGTTATCGATCCGCAGGCGACTGCCTTGCAACTGGGCCTGCTGGAGAAAGGCATGCAGTTGACGCCGGAGGTGCTGCAACAGGTACAGCAGATGCTGCAGAACAAAACCATTGAGGCAGCAGACATGGTGCGAACCTTCAGTATACCGGCCATGATGGACGGTGCCAACTTTATCCCGGATAGCCTGCTGCACACGCTGTCAGGGTACCAGCTCTGGAACCAGCCGCTGCGGTTTATTTTCTTCCTGCTCTTATTTGCCGGTTTTGCCATTAAAGTGCCCGTGGTGCCGGTGCATACCTGGCTTCCGGATGCGCACGTAGAGGCGCCAACCCCAATTTCAGTGTTACTGGCAGCTATTCTTTTAAAGGTAGGCGGTTACGGACTTATCCGGATTGTGTATCCTGTTTTCCCGGATGCGGCGGCTTATTTCTCTACCCTGGTCGGAGGCTTGGGCGTGCTTTCCATTATCTATGGCGCGCTGTGTGCCCTGGCCATGAACGACCTGAAAAAGCTCATTGCCTATTCGTCTGTTTCGCACATGGGCTTCGTGTTGCTGGGGGTGGCCTCTATGACAACGGAAGGTGTGAACGGCGCTATCTACATGATGTTCAGTCACGGCATTATTTCGGCGATGCTCTTCCTGCTGGTGGGTGTTATTTACGACCGGACGCACAACCGCCTCATTCAGAATTTCAGGGGGTTGGCGAACGAGATGCCGGTGTATACTTCTTTTGTCGTAGTTGCCTTTTTTGCCTCGCTTGGCCTGCCCGGTTTCTCCGGTTTTATT
This sequence comes from Botryobacter ruber, assembly GCF_003347595.2. Lineage (GTDB taxonomy): Bacteria > Bacteroidota > Bacteroidia > Cytophagales > Hymenobacteraceae > Pontibacter > Pontibacter ruber_A. Next base: position 42,439 of record NZ_QCZK02000037.1, read on the forward strand.
TCGGAGCTGCTTGTGCTGCTGGGCAGCTTCAGCGCCTCGGAAGCAACCGGCTTGCTGCCGCGCTGGATGACGGTGGTGGCGGTGATCGGCTTGTTGCTGGCTGCGGCCTATTACCTGTGGGCGCTGCAGCGCATGTTTTTCGGCAAGTACTGGATTTATACCGATCTGCGCGAAAAAGCATTGGTCAGCGACCTGAATTTAAGAGAATACCTGATGCTGGTGCCCCTGGCGGTACTGGCAGTACTTTTCGGGATTTTCCCGTCCCTGCTGCTGGATAAGATTGGCGTTGCCGTGAGTGGTTTTACGAAACTGGTGCTGGTAAACGGACAGGAGCAGCTGCAGGGTGTTTTATCTTCGATAATTTGATTTCCGTGAACGAACAGGCAGTTAATTTATCTGAAACGATCAAAGCCATCATGGCAGGGGCCGACGCGCTGCTGCCTGAGTTTTTGCTGGTTTTGTTTTTCCTGCTGCTTGTTACCCTCGACCTTTTCCGTTCTGCTACTATAAAAAGCATGCTCCCGTGGCTGGCGCTGACCGGCTTCTTTGCCTCGCTGGTGGTGCAGGTGCTCGAAGGAAGGCTGGGGCAAAGTCCGCAGTTCCTGAACCTGCTGTTTTCGGATGGGCTGGCACAGTATTCCGGAATTTTGTTTAGCCTGGTTGGTATCTGTACGGTGCTGTTGTCGGTGCTGAACAAGCGGCTCGACGAACTGCAGAAGGGTCGTGGCGAATATTACGCTTTCCTGCTCTTACTGGTGCTGGGCCTCAACCTGATGGCCAAATCGGTGAACCTGCTCATGCTGTTCCTGGCCATAGAGCTGGTTTCGATTGCCTCTTATATTCTCACGCTTACTCTTAAAGAAAATAAACGCTCCATTGAAGCAGGTTTAAAATATATCCTGTACGGTTCGCTTTCGGCAGGGGTGATGCTGTATGGCATGTCCTTTTTGTATGGCCTTACCGGCACCCTCAACCACACCAGTGAAGCATTCGGACTGGCCCTGCTCCAGGCAAACCCGCTGATGGTGACGGTGGCAGCCGTGCTGGTGTTTGCCGGATTCCTGTTTAAAATTTCAGCAGCACCCTTTCATTTCTGGGCGCCGGATGTGTACCAGGGGGCGCCGATGCCGGTGGTGGCGCTGTTTTCTACCGGTCCGAAAATGGCTGGTATCCTGGTGATTCTTCGTTTTATTGCTCCTTTCTTTGCAACTGGTCCCGCTTCGGCTTTCCCGGATGTGTGGTTGTTGCTGGGAATTTTGGCCATTGTAACGCTGGTGATCGGTAATTTTACGGCTTTACGGCAGCAGACACCCCGCCGGCTGCTGGCTTATTCTTCTGTTTCGCATGCCGGTTTCCTGCTGGCGGCCCTGCTGGCGGTGGGTACGAACTATACTTCGGGCGTGCTGTTTTACCTCACGGTGCTGCTGTTTATGAATTTCGGCATTTTCCTGGTGCTGCAGCTGGCTGAAGATGAGTTTAAGGTCACAAAGCTCACCGATTTTCATGGCCTGGGGCGTTTCTATCCCTTCCTGGGTACAATGGCGCTTGTGTACCTGCTTTCGCTTACCGGGCTTCCGCCCTTTGCAGGCTTCATGGGTAAACTGTTCATTTTTACCAATTTATGGGAGGCCTATAACCATACAAACGACACGATGCTGTTAGTATTACTGGTTTCTGGAATTTTACTTACCGGCGTAGCGTTATTCTACTATATCAAGATACCGTTTTACCTTTTCTTTAAAGGGAATTATCGAGAAGAAAATTTAGTTATCTCACTATCGAATAAATTGCTGCTTGCATTGTTCGGTTTACCGTTGCTGGTCTTGTTTTTTAAACCCGACCTGCTTACGGAATGGATTGAACGGTTGCTGACATCGACTTTTTAAACTTAGAAATGAGCGATTCTATAAAACACGAGTGCGGTATAGCCTTGGTCAGGCTGCGTAAACCGATTGAATATTATGTAGAGAAGTATGGTACTCCTCTCTATGGAATCAACAAGCTGTACCTGCTCATGCAGAAGCAGCACAACCGCGGACAGGACGGTGCAGGGGTTGCAAGTATAAAAATCAATGCCATCCCTGGTATCGAGTACATCAGCCGCTTCAGGTCGGTAAAGACGCGGGCGATTGACAGCATATTTGGTAAAATAGGCAAAGAATACCGCCACCTGAAGGAAGACCATCCGGATAAAGTGGAGGATACGCAGTGGGTGTGGGAAAATATGCCTTTCCTGGGCGATGTGTACCTGGGCCACCTGCGCTACGGTACCCACGGCATTAACAACGTGGACAATTGCCACCCCATGGTGCGCGAAAATAACTGGCGCAGCAGAAGCCTTGCGGTAGCCGGTAACTTCAACATGACCAACGTGGATGAGCAGTTCCAGAAACTGATTGACCTGGGGCAGCATCCGAAACACAAATCCGATACCATTACGGTACTCGAAAAAATCGGCCACTTCCTGGACGAGGAAAACCAGCGCCAGTTTGACGTTCATAAAGCAGGACACCACACCAACCAGGAAATTACCCAACTCATTGAGCAGAACCTGGACCTGCACCGTGTGCTGCGACGCGCCTGCAAAGATTTTGACGGCGGTTATGCCATGGCCGGCCTTACCGGTTACGGCGCTGCTTTTGTGGTTCGTGACCCGAACGGTATTCGTCCGGCTTATTATTACATGGATGATGAAGTAGTGGTAGTGGCTTCTGAAAAACCTGCCATAAAAACTGCTTTCGATATTGAATACAGCGCCATCCAGGAAATTACTCCGGGCAATGCACTGATTATTAACAAGGCAGGTGATGCAGAGTTGAAAGAGGTGGTACCGCAGCAGGAAAAGACATCCTGCAGCTTTGAGCGTATCTACTTTTCACGTGGCAACGATCCGGAAATCTACAATGAGCGCAAGAACATGGGCAAGCTGCTTTGCCCGCAGATTCTTAAAGCCATCAATTACGATCTGAAAAACACGGTATTCTCTTACATCCCGAACACAGCCGAAACCTCGTGGATCGGCATGATGAAAGGGATTGAATTGTACCTGCGCGGTTATCGCCGCAATGCCATCCTGAACCAGGAACTGTCTGAAGAGCAGCTGGACGAAATCCTGCAGTTTAAGCCGCGCGCCGAGAAACTGGTTATCAAAGACGCCAAACTCCGCACCTTCATCTCCGACGACAACAGCCGCGACGACCTTGTAACGCACGTGTACGATACCACCTACGAGGTAGTGAAAAAAGGCATCGACACGATTGTGGTGCTCGACGACTCGATTGTACGTGGAACTACCCTGGAGAAAAGTATCATCAAGATGCTGGACAAGCTGGAGCCGAAGAAAATCATCATCGTTTCCTGCGCCCCCCAGATCCGCTACCCCGACTGCTATGGTATCGACATGTCCAAAATGAAGGAGTTTGTGGCCTTCCGGGCAGTACTTGGACTGCTACGCGATCATGGCATGGAAACCAAAGTACACGAGGTGTACCAGAAATGTTTAGCGGCTGCCGGAACGCCAGCTTTTATGGAGAAAAACTTTGTGAAAGAGCTATATGATCCGTTCACGCCGGAGCAGGTTTCAGCAAAAGTAGCCGAGATTGTAAAAGCCGTGGATGTGCAAGCTGAAGTGGAGGTAATTTACCAGCGCATCGAGGACCTGCACCTGGCTTGCCCGAATCACAAAGGCGACTGGTACTTTACCGGCGACTATCCAACCCCGGGTGGTACGAAAGTGGTAAACAGGGCCTTTATGAATTATGTAGAAAACAAAGGCGGAAGAGCTTATTAAGTGAAACTGCTTTTCCTGATACTGAAGATAGCCTGCTCCGGATGACGGGGCAGGCTATTTTTTTTACCTGAAATAGTGTTTTCTGGTCTGCAGCTGCTGCCACCACAGCCTCTGCTCCCGAACACAGGTATTTTTCGATAATAAGCAGGTGCAGAGGCAATGGTGGCAGCAGCAGTAAAATAAAATGGAAGTCTGCAGGGACGCTGCAAAGAAGCATTAAAGCTTCCGTTTGTTTTCCTCTCCCTCCAGGATGTCGTTTATGCTTAAGGCAGCGCTAATCAGACCAAGGTGCGTAAAGGCCTGGGGGAAATTGCCCAGGTGGTCGCCTTTCAGTCCCAGCATTTCGGCATACAGGCCCAGGTGGTTGGAATAGCCGAGCATTTTTTCGAAATACAGCCGTGCCTTGTCTATTTGTCCGGCCTTAGCCAGGCATTCCACATACCAGAACGTACACATCGAGAATGTGCCTTCGTTGCCTTTTAGTCCATCAAACTCCTCGTTTACACGGTAGCGGAATACCAGCGCATCAGAAACCAGTTCTTCCTCTATGCGCTTGAGGGTTGAAAGCCACCGCGGGTCTTTGGGGCTGATAAACCGGATCAGCGGCATGAGCAGGGTGGCAGCATCTACGGTGTGGGCGCCCTGGTACTGCACGAAACACTGTAGCTCCTCGTTCCAGAAGTCGTGGTGAATGGAGAAGAATATTTTATCACGCTCCTCCTCCCACCTGGAAGGAAGCGGGAAGGAGTGATGGGTTGCTATTTTCATGGCCCGGTCTATGGCCACCCAGCACATCAACCTGGAATACAGGAAATGCTGTTTGCCCCCACGCACCTCCCATATGCCTTCATCTTCGCGGTGCCAGTTGTCGCATACCCACTCCACCTGCTGCCGCAGGTCGTTCCAGAATTCAAACGAGATCGGTTCGCCGTATTTGTCGTACAGGTAAATAGAGTCGAGGAGTTCCCCGTAAATATCCAGCTGCACCTGGTCGTAGGCGCCGTTGCCGATGCGCACAGGCTTGGATCCTCTGAAGCCTTCCAGGTGATTTAACTGCCTTTCCTCCAGGTCCAGCTGCCCATCCAGGGTGTACATGAGCCGGAGATGACCGGCACTTCCAACATCATCGCATTGCCTGTCTACCCAGTCTACAAAATCCCTGGCTTCTTTTTTATAGCCTAGCCTGAGCAGGGCATAAACTGTAAAGGAGGCATCCCGGATCCAGGTGTAGCGGTAGTCCCAGTTCCGGACGCCCCCAATCTGTTCGGGTAATCCGAAAGTGGGAGCTGCCACAATAGAGCCATATTTATGGGAGGTCATGAGCTTCAGGACCAGGGCTGACCGGTTGATTGTTTCCATCCAGCGGCCTTTGTACGTACACTGCGAAATCCAGTCTTTCCAGAAGTTGATGGTATCGTAAAGGCTCTTGGTAACATATTTTTCCAGAATTGTTACCGGTGGGTTTTCGCAGGTGATATTATAAAGCACAAAGTCTGCTTTATCTCCTGTTTGCAGAACAAACTCAGCATAAGCTTCGTCATTTTTTACCTGCAGGGGCACCGTGCTCATCAACCTGATGCCGATACCATCCGGCCCGGTGCTGTAAAAAATGACCTCATGCTCACTTATCTGTTCTGTTTTGTGAGCAGAGCGTGCATAATCGAAACGGGGACAGCAGCGCATCGTGAATTCAAGATCGCCATGCACACAGGACACTCTCCTGATCAGCTGGTTGCCCTGGTGTACTTCTTCTGCAGGCATAAAGTCCGTGATTTCGCCTATGCCGTCGTCAGAAAGGAACCGGGTCAGCAGCACGTTTGTGTCCGGGAGGTACAGCTGTTTGTTCTTCATGCCATCATAAGTGGGCTGTATAGAAAAGCATCCTCCATTCTCATCATCCAGGATGGCGGCAAAAATGCTGGGAGAGTCAAAATCCGGGAAGCACATAAAGTCGATGGAGCCATTCAGCCCAATCAGGGCCACTGTGTTCAGGTCGCCAATAATTCCATAGTCTTCAATTGGTTGGTATGCCATACTGCTGCTTTAGCTTTTGGAACTGAAAAAACTTCAGGTTGGAAGTTTATGTTACGGTTCCTGCTCTTGTTGGTTCCTTGATACAGCTGCCAGTTCAGAAGGTGGGGAGAATAAAACTCAGGTACAGCAGTGGCTGTGGTGACAGGTGCAGCAGTTTAAAAACCAGCTATCCAGTGTTACTTAAGAAACAGGCGGGCGCTGTTGCCGCCACTTTGCGCTGCCTGCTATTGACCCGCTTTGTAACAGGGGCTAACAGGCTGGTTAATAAGAAAACGTTGGCCAAAGTTATTTAAATATTAATAAAATATTAAAAATAATTATTGTTAAAACATAATTGTATTGTGTGTATGGTTTTTTGATTTTTTTAGGCCACTAAAATCACCCGTTTACAAGCTGAAATAAGTATTTCACGAAGATAATCAGTGAAAGAATCTCCAAAAATTACCTATGTCGTATCACTTTAATAACTTATTATATTAAATATTTTATCTTTCTTTTGATTGCCAGGTATTATGGTATTGTACCCTAGAGCTGTAATTTCTTTAGGTAAGTACCTGTTTTTTAAAAAATTAAAGGTGGTTTTTCTTTTTGGGAAAGAGACTTGTGAAATGCCTGTTTTTAAAATAAAAGCATAAGTAATTCTACTTGCTTCGAAATCTGAGTAACAGATCGCAGAGTGGGGGGATGTTCCTAAACTGGAATAGGATATAAGGTGATTGAACAATACCCGTTGAAAAGTGGGGTGGGCTTGTATTGTCTTTAAATATTGAAAATAACACGATCTGCCGGAGCAGCTCCGGCCCATATTTGAAACGATTAGAAAACCAACTCCTGTAATGTGCTGCCTGTGCCCCAAAAGCAACAACCACATTTTTCTCCTGCCCTGCTTTTCAATTTTTCAACTTTCTCAATCCTAAACATTTTCCTTTTATGAAAACATTTATCAGAAATCTAAACAGAACAAATGATGCACTAACGGTACAGCTGCGGGGGCTGTGGCGTGTCGCTTTGATGATAGTGGCAGGTGTGTTGATGAGTAATATGGCGTTTGCTCAATCTGTATCACCTGGAGTTGCACCAATTGCCCCTCCCCCTGGAGGTTTTGGCATTGATGGAGACTTGAGAGCAAACACACCTACGGCTAACATTGGCGATTGGCTTCCAGGAGCAGTAGGTTCAGGATCTGGGGGCAACGTGTTAGATGCTTCCGGAAACCCTCTGAATAATACTACTACCTATCATAGTATAGATTTATATACTTCAGGTGACGATGTTTTTGCGGGGGGACAAAAGAAAAATGACAACCCAAATACTATGAAATGGATAGAGGGTAATCCGAGTCCAGCAAAAAATGATATAAACAACTTGTTGATGCACTATGCCTCTGATCCAGGTCCGGGTCCAGGTACAGGAGATATCTGGATTGTTTTATCAGGTGACAGAGAAGCAACCAATGGTAACAGCTTTATATCTATAGCACTTCATCAGAAAATGTTAACTCAAAATAATAATGGAACATTTACTAGTGCAGCCTCTGATCTTACCGGGGGACGTACCCCAGGCGACGTTCAAGTCTCAGCAGAATTTACAGGTGGTGGAGGTAGTGCCAACTTGTATCTGGAAGAGTGGAAGCTTGTTGATGGGGTGTATCAGTGGGCTCCAATTGTGTTGCCTCCAGGAGTTAGCATAAATGATTTAGCATTCGGTACCACAAACGCCGTTACATTAACTGGGGTGCCTTATGACGCTTTTGGAGGTTCTTCTTATCAAGCCAACGCTTTGATTGAGGTAGCATTTAATATTTCTGAAATTTACAGAAACACTTCTACACCTTGCGTTGGCTCTATTTCTTCTATGTTTGTAATGACAAAGTCTTCACAGGCTGTGTCGGCTAACCTGACTGATTTTGTTACACCGATTCAAATTAACCTAGATATTAATGTGTCCCTGACCGCTGAAGATCCAACTCCGGTTTGCTCACCAAATACAATTGACCTGGCAGATGCAATTACCAGCGACATATCTGGTGTAAATATTACATACTGGGATGGCGATCCTGATGATGAAAATAGCAATGAGTTAAATAGTTCAGTTGTTAGCGCTAGCGGCACTTATTGGATAAAAGCAGCAAGTGATCAACAGAATGCATGTACGGACAAGGTCTCAGTGGAGGTAACGATAAATTCAAACCCTACTGTAACAGTAAACTCGCCCACTGTGTGTACTAGTAACCTCCCCGCTACAATCACGGCCACTCCTGGCACTGGTGTTGCTAACGACTACGACTACGCCTGGACAATTCCTTCCGGAGCGACCGCTCCAGGGAACGTATCCAGTTTCTCAACCAGTATAGCTGGTACCTACAGTGTTGTAATTACACACAAAACAACTGGCTGTGTTTCTGCGTCTGCCTCCGGCACACTTGCAGTGAATCCCAATCCTGATGCAGATGCTGGTGCTGATCCTGCAGCACAATGCTATATTTCTACAGGTAACACCTTCTCTTTGAATGGCACCGCCAGCAATGGAACAATTTTATGGACGGTTGCACCAAGTGGCAATCCCAATACTTTGGGAGTAAGTTTCAATGATGCAACTCTGGAAGATCCTTCAGTGACCATAACCGGAGGCTCAGGTAGTGTAACATTGCGCATGACCGTAACCAGCAACAGCACCCCATCCTGTGGCAGTGATTTTGACGATGTTACCGTTACAGTGAATGCTGAACCAACACCCCCTGTTGCTTCATATATCCCTCCAGCCTGTGATGAAGCAACGTTTAAGGTTCAAGTAACAAAAAGCAGTACCGATAATGGAGCTACCTATTATATTGTAGATAAAGATGGTGATTTTATCAGTGGAGTGAAGATTCTTGATGAGAACGGAGATTACATTCAAGATGCTGATGTAGATGCAAATAATACTGTTTCGTCTTATAGCCCGCCAAACGGCAATGTAGTCTTTTATTTCAGTAACATTCCGGCTGGTTCCGGCTTTCAGGTAGAAGTTGTTTCTGAAGCCGGTTGTAGCTCTGGTACAACTATCTGTCCGGTTCCAGTTCCAGCTCCGGGTATCTTGAATTCAGAAGCTACAAATACACTGAAAACAGCAGAAACAAAGGAGCTGCTAACTGTCTACCCCGTACCTTTCTCAGACAAGGCAACCATTGAGTTTACCGCTGAAAAAGAAGGCGAGTATGTCATCAACCTGTATGACATGAAGGGTGTGCTGATAAAGCAGCTGAAAGCTGGCTCAGCCAGGGCAGGTGAAGTAACTACAGTGGAAGTGGACGGCAGAACCATGCCTGAAGGTATGTACCTGGCTCGTATGGTGAATGGTAAAGGCGCTAAAACGATCAAGTTGCTGAAGAAGAACTAGAATAGCTGTATAAAAAACAGAAAGCGACTGCTCAGGATCGAGTAGCCGCTTTCTGTTTTTTATGCTAGAATATTACGGGATCAATCCCATTGCTTTAGCCTTTTCCTCAGTACAAAAAAGGTAATTAAATCCATTACTTTTTTCAATAGTATCAACTTTACTGTATCCATGAGTTTCATCAATGTTGAAATACAAATAAGGTTTATCTGCAAAGTAATTTTGTATTTTGGCTGCAACTTCCGAATCAATGATCTCAATCAAGAAAGTAGTACGATAAGAGTGAAGGAGTGGGAGGAAACCTTCCAGTACCTCTGCTTCATGCCGTTCTGCATCAATCTTTATTAAGTCAATATTGTTAAGTTGATGTGCTGCTGCAAACGAGGCCAGTGTAACTGTTTCGATTTCTGTTGGAACAGTGTTGGCTTGGGCGGTGTGATGTCGGAGGGTTAAGGTGGCACTGTACTGGTGTTCGGCAGGAATATCGTAAATAATAGCTTTGCCATTTTTGTTAGAAGCTGCTTTGTCTATGGCTACTATATCAAAATTATTTATTCGAATATTGTGCAGCAGTTTCTGGTATACCCGCTGTATCGGCTCTAAGGCAAAGACTTTGGCAGCTGGATTTACTGTTTTTGCAACAAGTGAATAAATGCCTGTATTGGCTCCGACATCCACAATAACTTGGGCATCACGACAAAACCTCGACCACAGTTTCAGCGACTCTTTTTCCCATCCGCCGTAAAGACCCTTCCAGAAAATCTCATTTTCGATAGGATAGCCATAGTGTTGCAGTTTGAAAGTTTTTGTTGAATCAAATCTTACTTCGAACTCACCGAAGAAATACAGGTGCTGATAAACCCGTAAAGGGGGTGTTCCAAAAGATCTTTTAAGAAGTCGGTATAAAGCTTTTTTGAAGGGAATTAACTTATATGCCTTCTTTAATACAACTTTCAACATGAATGGCAGTTTGAAAATGCGTACAATGATCAAAGATAGGTTAAAGATAAAGTTTATTAAGAAAACAGCTTTGCCATAATTTCTTCCAGATCATCTTTTTCTATAAAAATGAAAAGCGGCTGCTCCCGTTGGAACAGCCGCTTTTCATTTTTATTGTTAATCCTTTTACTACACCGAAAAACTATCGCCGCAACCGCAGGTGCGGGTAGCGTTCGGGTTGTTGAAGTAGAAGCCTTTGCCATTCAGGCCGTCGGAGAAGTCGAGTTCGGTGCCGGCCAGGTATAGGAAGCTTTTCATATCTACCACTACCTTTATGCCTTTGTCTTCAAACTCCTGGTCCATGGGCTTCACCTCGTCGTCGAAATCGAGGTTGTAGGAGAGGCCGGAACAGCCGCCACCTGCTACAGAAGCACGCAGACGATAGGAGTCGTCGAGCTGTGCATCCTGCTTTAGCTTAAGCACCTTTTCTTTTGCTTTATCTGATACTGTTATCATAATCTTACTAGTTTAACTGGCCTGCTGTTGTCATAACATGTAAATAAACACTTGTGTTCCAAGCCTGGCCAACGTAAATACCACTTTAACTTAAACTCAAAAAGCAGACTGTTACCACACGTTAAGTGGTTGCCAATCTGCTTTTGAATCAGTACACTTATAAAAGTGTACTTAATAGTATGCTAGTGATGAGAATTGTTCAGTTCCAGCGCAGGCAACCCGTTCTTTACTCTGTAGTCGTTAATGGCAGACTTTATAGCGTCTTCGGCCAGTACAGAGCAGTGAATTTTAACAGGAGGTAACGCCAGTTCTTCTACAATTTCCATATTGTCGATAGAAAGCGCCTCGTCAACAGTTTTGCCTTTCAGCCATTCTGTAGCGAGTGAAGAAGAGGCAATGGCTGAACCACAACCAAAGGTTTTGAACTTGGCATCGGTAATTACCTGGTTCTCGTCTACCTCAATCTGCAGGCGCATTACGTCGCCGCACTCAGGGGCACCAACCAAACCGGTACCCACGTTTGCTTTTGATTTATCCAGCGTGCCTACGTTACGCGGATTGTTATAATGATCTATTACTTTATCTGAATAAGCCATAGCTTTAATTATTTGAAAGTTTAAAAATATACTGTTAAAGTAAATCAGGAGTCAGCACAAAGCATTCTCCTGCTTTAGCTTGGAATTCTTAGTGCTCCGCCCACTCAATAGAGTTCAGGTCGATGCCCTCTTTAAACATTTCCCACAGAGGCGACATTTCACGCAGTTTCGTTACAGCCTCTTTTACGTGGTTGATGGCAAAGTCAATTTCTTCGTCGGTTGTAAAACGGCTCAGGCCGAAACGCAAGGAAGAGTGCGCTAAGTCATCACTTAAACCCAATGCTTTTAATACGTAAGATGGCTCCAAAGAGGCTGAAGTACAGGCCGATCCGGAAGAAACGGCCAGGTCTTTCACACCCATCATCAGGCCTTCGCCTTCTACATATTTAAAGGAGATGTTGGAAACGTGCGGCAAACGGTGCTCACGCGAACCGTTTACATAAGATTCTTCGAGCGTCAGCAGCTCTTTTTCCAGGCGGTCGCGCATGGCAGAGATACGGGCCGTATCAGCTTCCATTTCCTGTTTTGCCAGTTCGCAGGCTTTGCCTAACCCAACAATGCCGGGTACGTTCAGCGTACCGGAACGCATACCGCGCTCGTGGCCGCCACCGTCCATCTGGGCAGTAACTTTAACACGTGGATTTTTACGACGCACATACAGGGCACCTACGCCTTTCGGTCCGTACATTTTGTGGGCAGAGAAAGCCATCAGGTCGATGCCGTCAGCCTCTACGTCCACCGGAATTTTGCCTACCGCCTGCGTAGCATCGGTAAAGAACAGGATGCCGTTCTTTTTGGCGATTTTAGAGATTTCGCGCACCGGTTGTATCACTCCAACTTCGTTGTTGGCGTACATGATCGCAATCAGGATTGTTTTATCCGTGATGGCTGCTTCCAATTCCTGCAGGTCAATCAGACCTTCGGCGTTTACGGGCAGGTAGGTAACTTTACCGCCCAGCTTTTCGATGTGCTTGCAGGCATCCAGTACCGCTTTGTGCTCGGTGGTAGCCGTGATAATGTGATTACCTTTGGAGGCGTACATTTCAAACACCCCTTTAAGCGCCAGGTTATCGGACTCTGTGGCACCGGAAGTGAAAATAATTTCTTTTGGAGAACAGTTGATAAGCGAGGCAATTTGCTCGCGGGCATAATCAACGGCCTCTTCAGCCTGCCAGCCGAACGCATGGTTACGTGAAGCAGCATTGCCAAACATAGTGGTCATGTAAGGCAACATCGCATCCAGTACACGCGGATCGAGCGGTGTAGTGGCATTGTTGTCTAAGTATATAGGAAGTGTTAGCATAGCACTAAATTGTCAAAAAATGATTCAGGTTTATAACAATCAGTAAAAATTATAAGTTTTACTTTAGGGCAAATTTACGAAAAAAAGCTTAATCAGACTAATTACAAAATAAAATGCGAAACGTAGAGCATATAGGAATCGCGGTTAAGAGTTTCAGCGAGGCCAACCAGGTGTACGAGCGGCTGTTGGGGGTGGTGCCCTATAAAACAGAACCAGTGGCATCGGAGGGGGTGAATACCTCTTTTTTTAAGGTCGGAGGCACCAAAATCGAGTTGCTGGAGGCTACTTCGGAAGACAGCGCCATCGCTAAATTCATTGCCAGAAAAGGCGAAGGACTACACCACGTGGCCTTTGAGGTGGAAGATATTGTAACTGAAATGGCGCGGCTGAAACAGGAGGGCTTTGTGCTGCTGAACGAGCAGCCTAAAAAAGGGGCTGATAACAAACTCGTGTGTTTCGTGCACCCCAAAAGTGCCCACGGGGTCCTGATTGAGCTGACACAGGAAATCAGGAGTTAAGGTGCTGATTTTTTAATGTGCCCATGTGCTGATGGCGGGTGTGGCCGGATAGTTTGTTCTTTTAGTCCTGTCCATCACCTTCAGCGCATAAACCAATGTGCAGGCAAAAGCAGCAGGAATGGTGGCAGGTGCAGTTAACTTTTTTACATGAAATTTATGGAAAATTTACTCAACGAAATAGAGCAGGCGGAAGACGAGCTGCTTTTAGGTAATATAATTCTGTATCCTACCGATACAGTGTGGGGGATAGGCTGCGATGCGGAAAATGCGGAAGCTGTAAAAAAAATTTACCGCATCAAAGAAAGGGAAGAATCGAAATCGATGATTGTGCTGGTGGCGGATGTGGAGATGCTGCGCCATTATGTAGCGGATGTGCCCGCTGACTTTGAGCGGCTGGCGGCACAGCAGCAACGGCCTACAACGTTTGTGTTTTCTGGAGCTAAGAACCTGCCGGAAGAACTGATCGCATCCGACGGTAGCGTTGCCATACGTATTTCGCAGGACGATTTTTGCCACCGACTCATTCTGCAACTCGGTCGCCCGTTGGTGTCTACGTCTGCTAATATCAGCGGAGAACCAGCGCCTGCTGTTTTTTCTGACATTAGTGAGGAAATAAAAAACCGGGTAGATTACATTGTGCGCCTGCGGCAGGACGAAACGACGGCAGCCAGGCCATCCCGTATCATAAAAATTGAGTCGAACGGCGAGCAGCGGGTGCTGCGGGAGTAGTTAGGGCCGGAGGCGTAAGGTCCTTTCGATTTATCTCCTTATTTTTGCGTTTCGGGTAGCACTTCAGCTAGCTGAGGCACTTTTTGTTACATGGATACACTACAACTACCAGCACATCCCATCTTTGAAGTAATTGCCGAAGCAGCGGCTGAACTGAATGTTGATGCCTTTGTGATTGGCGGGTTTGTGCGGGACCTGGTGCTGAAGCGGCCTTCCAAGGACATCGACGTGGTATGTGTGGGTGATGGCATTGCACTGGCAGCTACCGTAGCCCAGAAGCTGCCGCACAAACCAAAGGTGTCGGTTTTCAAACACTTCGGAACAGCAATGCTGCGCTCCGGGGAGTGGGAGGTGGAGTTTGTTGGTGCCCGGAAAGAATCGTACCGCGAGCACTCGCGCAAGCCGGAAGTAGAAACCGGTACCCTGGAAGATGACCTGAAACGCCGTGATTTTACCATCAATGCCTTGGGCATCAGTCTGAACAAGGAAGATTATGGAGCGCTGGTAGACCGCTTTGAGGGGGTGAAGGACATGCAGAAGAAGCTTATCCGGACGCCGCTGGAGCCGAATATCACGTTTTCGGACGATCCGCTGCGCATGATGCGCGCCATCCGCTTTGCCAGTCAGCTGGGCTTCGATATTTCTCCGGAAACCTTTGATGCCATCATTGATAATAAGGATCGCATTAAAATTGTGTCGCAGGAACGGATTACGGATGAGCTGAACAAGATTGTGCTCTCGCCGGTGCCTTCGTATGGCTTTAAGCTGCTGTTCGCGTCGGGTTTGCTCCAGCTCATTTTCCCGAAAATGACGGAGCTGCAGGGCGTGGAAACGATTAAAGGCAACTCGCATAAAGATAACTTCTACCACACGCTCAAGGTGCTGGACAACGTGGCGGAGGTGTCGGATGACCTGTGGCTGCGCTGGGCTGCTATTCTGCACGACATTGCCAAACCCGATACCAAGCGCTACCATCCCAAAGTGGGCTGGACCTTTCATGGGCATGAAGAAAAAGGCGCGCGCATGGTACCCAAACTGTTCAAGGACCTGAAACTGCCGCTCAACGAGCACATGAAATTTGTGCAGAAACTCGTGCGCCTGCACCTGCGCCCGATAGCGTTGGTAAAAGAAACCGTGACCGATTCTGCCATCCGCCGCCTGCTGTTCGAGGCCGGCGACGATATTGACGCGCTCATGAAGCTTTGCCGCGCCGACATCACCTCCAAGAACAACGAAAAAGTTAAGCGCTACCTGCAGAACTTCGACAAGGTGGAGCAACGGCTGGTAGAGGTGGAGGAGAGCGACAAACTACGCAACTTCCAGCCTGTAATTACCGGGGAAATCATCATGGAAACCTTCGGCATAAATCCATCCAAAACCGTAGGCGTGCTGAAGGAAATGCTGACCGAGGCCATCCTGGAAGGAACCGTCCGGAATGAGTTTGACGAAGCCTATGCTTTTTTGCTGGAGAAAGGGAAGGAACTGGGGCTCGAACAGGTCTACACCTCGAAGGGTTAATAAGCAGGAGCAGAGGCAATGGTGACAGCTGCAGTAACGTTTTCCGGCGCTTAAAGCCGCTGAAAAACGGTTCTGCACCAGCTACCATAGCCTTAGCGGCACCACCAGGCTACTGCTCATCCCTGTCAACTTTGCTGGCTCCCACTACGTTGGTGGTTACATCAGCCGGATTGCCTTTGTAGCGGATACTGCTTGCGCCTGCGGCTTCTGCCTTCAGCGATCCGGTGGCATAAACAGCTGCTTTGCAGGCACCCATTAACTCTGTTTTTACCGTTGTCGCCTGCAGGTTCGCGGCATCCAGGCTGCTGGCGCCCGCCATTTCCACTTCAAGGTTTTCGGTTCTGCCCGTCATGGTGCTTTCCGATGCTCCGGTCATTTCTACGCTAACAGTGCTGGCCTCCACGTTTATATTTGATTTGATGGCGCCTGTCATCGAAAGGTCAAACTTCGCTGTCCTGATACCGTTTACATCTGCTTTTATGGCTCCGGATAGCTCCAGGGCACGCAGCTCAGGCACCGTCACCCGGATCAGGACCGGGTTCTGCCTGTCAAACAGGTTGCCAATCGTATGACTTGATTTAATTTCCAGTTCATTACCGTCTTTCGAAATGCGGAGTTTCCTGATATCGTCTTTGTCGCCTCGTGCACTAACAGCATAGTTGTCTCCCTGGATGAGCTGCAGGTGGTAAGGCCCGTTGGCGGAAATACGGTTAAAACCGCTGAAGTTGTAGTTTTCCATATGGTCGCCATACGATTCTGCATCCATCAGAACGCTGCCTGCCATGCCTGTTGCTTCGGATTCGGATTGATACACAAATTCAGGTGAGCTGGTTGGGGTGTCGAGGGTGTCGGTGGAACAGGTGAGGCATACAAACTGGCTGCCCTGCATCTGCCAGGTATTGCGCACTATCTTTTCCCTGCTGTAGTTCCCTTCGAAACTGGAGCCGGGTACCAGGTTCACAAAATCCTTCGTGACACGCACTTGCTTGCTCTCCGGCACCAGCAACGTTACATGCACCTCCTGCTTGCGGAAAACGGCTCCGTCCTTAAACTTGTAGGCGTTGTCGAACATCAGGACAGAATCGCGTTGCTCCACCCGGTACGAAACCATTCGGGCATTTTGTTTTGCCTCGTCTTCGGTCCTGCCTTTGGCCTGCAGCTGCTGCCTGATCTCCACAAAACTGTTGGTATGGCCCTGCGGCTCAATGTTTACCCGGCCATATTCCCGGTTCATATCATAAGCATCCAGGATAAGCGTCTGATAGCCCTCCACGGGTAGTTGCTGTGCAAGTTCTACCTCACCCGAACGCCTGAAGTTCTGGCTGAACATGGCAATCGAGGCAATCAGTACAAAAACACTCACCAGCCACACACCAAACATGGACCAGCCCGCAATAGGGCGCAAAAAGAAACGCTTCGCCAGCAAACTGACTGCTAAAATAAAGAGCAGCAGCAGGGGAATAAGCCCTGCAATAAAACCAGAAATGATTCCTGACTCCGGGAAACCGCCCAGGTAAACCGACATAGGAATATCGTTCATCCAGAAGCCGGAATATTCATCAATAACCCCGGTAGCAACCAGCAGGCCAATAAAAAGACCGAATGTAAGTGCTATGGAAACAGCCAGTAACGAAACACCTGCAAAAATTCGGATGAGCGAAATAAGGGCACTGAACAAGGGGCCAAGCACCCTGCCGAACCAGTTAAGCAACTGCGAAAGCAACCGGAGGGGCAGGAGGAGGGCTTTCGCAACAGGGGTTTCCTCGCCGTTCTGGTCTTTAAAACGGAGATTTTCCTTTAGTGTCTGCTCGATACCCGACAAGGTAACGGGGTTGCCCTGCATCTGCATCCGTTCGGTGAGCGTTGATGCCTCGGGTACCGCTATCCAGAACCCGATGTAGATCAGCAGCCCTGTACCACCGAGCAGCACAGAAGCCAGGAACAGGACACGCACAACGGTTACATCCAGCCCGAAATACCTGGCAATTCCGCTCGCCACACCGCCAAGTTTTTTATCTATTGGGTCGCGGAACAGCTTTTTTACGTTTGACTCGGGCAGGCTGTAGTTCACCGGCAGTGCTATCCATAAAATTATGTAAGCTACCAGCACAAAGGCCACCGACAGACCGGCAGTGAATGGCGCCAGTACCACCAGGAACACGAAAAGCAGCCTGATCCAGAGCGGATCAATACTAAAGTAGTTTGCTACTCCGGCAGCCACACCGCTTATTATTCTATTGGAAAAATCGCGGTAAAGTTTTTTAGGACCGGTTGTAGTTTCTGTTTCCGGTGCCTGGTAGCCGGCGGAACTGGTGTTACCCGGATCAGCAGCTTTGCCAGTGGCTGAGGCAGTGTGAAAAGCTGGTTCTTCCACGAACGGCTCTGCCTGCTCAAAATCATTTACATTACCCATCTGGGCAATCAGCTTCTGCACATCCTCCTGGGTAATAACCTGTTTGGCAGGCGAAAGATGCCCGGCAAAAATCTCGGCGATGCGGGCCTCTATGTCGGCAATTATTTCCTCGTGGCCTTCGTAGGTAGAAAAATAGTTTCTGACAGAAGCCAGGTACGTGCTCAGCTGCTCATAGCCATCTTCCTCGATATGGAAAATAATGCCTTGCAAATTGATGCTTATATTCTTTTTCATAGTTGCTTAGCTTTTCTTGTTTTGAATGATGTAATCGGTGGAGGCAACTAGTTCGCTCCAGGTAATCCGGAGTTCATGCAGGAACTCCCTGCCTGTATCGGTAAGGGTGTAATATTTGCGCGGTGGTCCTGCTGTAGACTCTTTCCAGCTATAATCGAGCAGTGAAGCGTTTTTGAGGCGGGTTAACAAAGGGTAAAGCGTGCCCTCTACCACAATCATTTTAGCCGCAGTCAGTTCTTCCAGCATATCCGACGCATATACTTCACCACGAGAGATGATTTCCAGGATACAGAATTCCAGAATTCCCTTCCGCATCTGTACTTGTGTGTTTTCTACTTTCATGATGATTTTTGAGGTTGATGCAAATGTATAATAAGGTACTATGTAAAACAAGGTACTGTATAATAAATGTAACGTAATTTTTTTATGAGCGTTTCTTTAAAAAGACGTTTGTCCCTGAAAATCCCTACTTTTGGTAAAAATAAATGAGCTAAAAATTCAACTATTCAGCATCAAGTGGTGTTAATGCAATAGTTTTCGCTGATATGTGCCTGTATTTTGAGCAATTTTTTAATTTTAAAAACAAATAAAATTTCGATAAACTGTAACTATGAATAAAATTGCCCTTTTTTGTTTAGGTGCAGCGTTGTTTCTAATAGGACTTACTCCCGCCTCTGCACAGGTTTCCACTCCAAAGTATAGCAATGAATTTCTGAACATAGGTATTGGCGCCCGGGCCCTGGGAATGGGCAATGTGCAAGCTGCTATAACAGAGGATGCTATGGCAGGTTACTGGAATCCGGCAGGGTTACTCCGGTTAAAGCAAAAGTATAATGTCGGTCTGATGCACTCCGAGCTTTTTGCCGGCATTGCTAAGAACGATTTCGCCAGCTTTGCCACCCCCCTCGACAGTAGCAGTGCCCTGGCTGTTTCTGTCATCCGGCTTGGGGTAGACGATATTGCGGACACCCGCAGGTTGCAGAATGAGTTTGGGTATATACAGTACGATAGCATCCGCTTCTTCTCGGTAGCCGATTATGCCATGTTGCTTTCCTATGCCCGCAGGAGTAATTTAATAGAAGGATTGCAGCTGGGGGTAAACGCCAAAATTATTTACCGCAACGTTGGTGAGTTTGCCAATGCCTGGGGATTTGGTGTGGATGCTGGTGCACAGTTGCAGCGTGGGACCTGGCAGTTTGGGGTAATGGCCAAAGACATTACGACCACCTTTACCGCCTGGACCCACAATATGGAGGCACTGGAAGATACATATCTGCAAACCGGAAACGCCCTTCCCTCCAACACAGCAGAGCTGACGCTTCCGCGCCTTGTGCTGGGAGTGGGTAAATCGGTCAGGTTCAGTGATAAGTTGAGCGCTTTGGTAGCCACCGACGTGGATTTTACCTTTGATGGCAAACGTAACGTGCTGCTAAAATCTGACGTAGTTTCTGTGGACCCGCACCTGGGTTTGGAGCTGGCGTATGCCAATACTGTTTTTGTTCGGGGAGGCTTTAACAATTATCAGGAAACCAGAAGTTTTAACGGCGATATGACGAAGCGTGTGCAACCTAATTTTGGAGTAGGCTTTAAAACACACGGATTGAATATCGACCTTGCCCTTTCACGTATGAATGATTCAGAGCGTGGCGGCGTTTCCGGGGTTAATTCATCTTCCGTGATTGTATCCTTGGGCTATTCATTTAATTAACCTTGTTTTTATCTTATCAGTCGATGAGTACAAATACCATTATTAAACGTTTACTGTTTGTTTTTTTACTGTTTCAGGGTGGAGTTGCTGCTAACACGGCAAATGCGCAGGCCATCTATGGGAACGAGTGGATAAACTATTCGCAGACATACTATAAACTAAAGGTCGTAAATACGGGCCTCCACCGAATCAGTGCCGGTTACCTGGATAGCCTTGGTTTGTCGGGGGTGAATCCGCAGCACTTCCAGCTGTTCAGGCGTGGTAAAGAAGTATCTATTTATGTTGCAGGCGAGCAGGATGGCCGGCTTGATGCACAAGATTATATTGAGTTCTACGGAGAGCGAAACGATGGTGCACTGGATAGTGAACTATACAAAGATCCTGCACACCAGATGCACCAGTTCTTTAGCTTTTACACTGATACAGCTGCTTATTTTCTGACGTATTCGGCAACAGGGGGTAAACGGATGCGTTTGGAAAATCCTGCGGTTAATGGCAGAACGCCTGAGCCTTATCATTTACAGAAAATAACTTACACACTACCACAAGCCTATTACTATGGTAAATCGTATGGACAGAACCGGATGTCCTGGCTAGATGCTGGGGAGGGATACTTTTCTAATTCTTCCCGGAATCCGAAGAATTACGCTGTTGCTACTTTAACGAATGTTGCAACTAACGGTCCAAAGCCCCAATTAGAGTACGGAATAGGTGCTGTAAATGAAATAACCCATGATTTTGCAGTTAATCTTGTGACGCCAGCCGGTGTTAAACTTCTGAAAAAACATCAGATTAATGGTTCCGGGACTACAAAAGGGGCGGCAGAAATTGAATTTACGGATGTGAATGCGCAAGGTGTGCTTACATTACAAACTCAGCCCGATGCCTATCCTACAACGGAAAACCAGATTGCCTTTTCTTTCAGCCGACTGACATTTCCGCAACGAAGTGTTTTTTCTGGAAACAGTATGTTCTTCTACACAGATTCTACCCGTTCTCCGGAAGTTTACTTTGAATTTGCCAATGCTCCCGCCACAGCCGTTGCTTATGATGTAACCGATCAGGGTAATATTATTAGAAACGAAGGGAATATAACCAATGGTGTAGCCAAAGGTTTTGTGGTGCAGGGGAATACTATCACCAGAAAGTTGCTTTTAGCCAATACCGCAAAACCCTTTAAACCGGTAGGACAGCCCTATAAAGTTAACTTCAGAAATATTGAAGCGGACGCGCATAATTATATCATCATCACAAATAAAAGGCTGATGAAAAAAGTAGCGGGTGCTGCATTAAGCGCACCAGCGGAATATGCAGGCTATAGAGCCTCAGAACAAGGAGGTGGTTTTGATACACTTCTTGTGCATATGGACCAGGTAGTAGATCAGTTTCATTATGGTGAATTTTCCGTCAACGCTATGCGTAGAATGATGAAATTTATGCAGACATCCAGTCGGCCGAAGCATTTGTTTCTTCTAGGAAAAGGCGTAAAGTATGCTTCAAGTATCTATAATGTCATTTATCCTGGCAATTACAGTTACTACCAAATAAATGCCCGTTATCCTAAAGTACATGAAGTGGATCTGGTTCCTACCGGAATTGCCCCGGCTTCTGATATTTTCCTTTCTGCCGATTTTCGTGATTCATCCTATGAACCTCAAATTCCTACCGGCCGACTTTCTGTAACCAAACCAGAAGAGATTATTAGTTACCTGAATAAAATAAAGGAGTATGAAGCTGTACCCGAAGGGCCCGCTTGGAGGAAAAATATCCTGCAGTTAGGGGGCGGTAAAACTCCAACCGAAATCGCTCAGATTTCTTCTTATCTGAAAGGGTATAAGCGCATAGCAGAAGGACCATTTCTGGGAGCCAACGTCATTGAAAAATACAGGCAAAACCTGAGCGAAGTTGTTGAAACTATTGATGTTTCCAAAGAAGTAAATGCCGGCCTTTCTTTGATTACCTTCTTTGGACACAGTTCCCCGGGTTCAACCGATCTGGATATTGGGTATGTGTCCGGAGCATTAAGTAGCTACAGGAATAAAGGAAAGTATCCTATTATGCTCATGAATGGCTGTAACGTTGGTGATATCTTTGTTCCAAATACTACATCCTTTGGAGAAGATTGGTTGAACACAGCTGACCGTGGCGCTGTGGCACTAATTGCACATGCCGAAGCGGGCTATCCCACTTTCCTGAACCTGTATTCTTCCAATTTTTATACAGTGGCATTCCAGGATCCTCTCTTTTATGGCAAAACCTTAGGAGAAATTCAAAAAGAAACAGTAAGGCGGGTGAACAGAACAACCGGAAATGATATAGCCGTTGCCATGGTAACGCAAATGATACTCCAGGGCGATCCAGCTTTGCATCCCTATGCTCCAGCTAAACCTGATTACCTGGTAGAGGGCGGGCAGTTTACTGTACAGGCAACCGATGGAAGTTTGGCGACATCCGGTGCAGAGGCGTTTAATATTATCTTAAATGTCAACAATTTAGGAAAAGTAATTACCGACTCCATAAATGTTTCTGTAAAACGAACGTTGGCTGATAATTCATCCATCGTTACGCAAATGAAGATAAAACCGATTTACAGAAGCGAAAAGTTAGTTCTCACCCTCGATAACAGAGATGTTGCGGCAGAAGGTGTAAACCAATTCGAAATTTTTCTGGATAACACAAATTCTGTAGATGAACTGAATGAGCAGAATAACATTGGCCGCTTTCAGCATTTCTTCCCGGCAAGTGGTTTGTTGGCTATAAATCCAGTAAACTATGGTATTGTGAATACGCAGAAAGTCAACATTTCTGTGCAGGCAACGCAGGCAAACAATACCCGGAAGAACTATTATTTCGAATTGGATACCACCCAGCTGTTCAATAGTAATTTAAAGCAAACAAAAATTGTTACAGATGAAGTGTTGCCCACCTGGGAGGTAACGCTGCCGGATTTAGGTTCAAAATCGGATAGTGCTGTGTATTACTGGCGTGCCCGTTTTCAGGAATATGCAGCCGAAGAAGACACGCTGTGGGCAAGCAGTTCGTTCCGGTTTATCAATAACGGCTCATACGGCTGGTCGCAAAGCCATTATGGTCAGTTTGACAAGGTGCAGACAACTAATATTGAAAAACTGGATCAACAGGAACTGTCCTGGCAGTTCAGTCCTTTTTACTCCAATATTGTGATGAGAACTGCAGGTGGCGATATCCGTTTTACCAGTGATTCTTATGGCTTTTTTGTGAATGAGTATAATGAACTGGGTGCCGTTTGTTCCGCACCGTATGCATCAGCTACTGCCCGGATGTTCTTTATTGTGTTCGATAACATTACCCTGGAAAGAGTAACTTCAATTCCTGGCTTCTCAGGTTGTTCCACAGTACCTCATGTTTTTGAATTTGGTGACATGAACACAGAAGCCAACAGGACAAAGGTTGCAGCTTTTCTGAATGCTGTTCCTGCCGGGTATCATGTGGCAGCTATCAGTGTAAACAAAGTACCGTTCGAAAGTTTTTCGGAAGAACTTAAGACGGCTTTCAGAAATATAGGTTCAGGTTTGATCGGTAATCTGAAAAACGGTTATCCCTTTGCAATTGTAGGAACGAAAGGGGCAGCAGCTGGTAGTGCAAACGAGGCAACTGCTACTGCAGAACCGCAAACGTCGCAGAGTATTATGCTTACAGCACAGTTACAATCCAGAAAGCCTGCCGGTACAATTACCTCTTCTGTAATAGGACCGGCGCAGAGTTGGGGTAGCCTGTTCCATGAAATTAAACTAAATGATGCGGATGATAAATATAAGCTGAGTGTAATCGGGATAAATGCAGCAGGTGAGAAGGAGGTGCTTGTTGATGATGTGCAGGAAAAGCATTTCAGTATTTCCAACATTGATGCAAGCGTATTCCCGAACCTGCAACTATCCGTGTTCCTGAGCGATACTGCAGCGCGTACTGCTCCACAACTGAAGCAATGGCTGGTTACATATGTTGATAACACACCGGAAGGTATCATCAGGCCTGACCTGGTGACTGTAAATGAGCAGATCCTTTCGGAGCAGGCAAAACGCGGAAGCATTACCATTCCGATGGCTTTTCAGAATATTTCTGATTTCGACTTCAAAGATTCCGTTGTAGTGGTAGTGACTTTAACGGGTGATGGCTTACAGAATCCGGTTATCGATAGTTTAAAGATTGAGGCTGTTAAAGCGCGTACAACTGTTAACTTCAGCCATACCATGAATACGGCTACATTAGTAGGTGACTACAACTTGCTGATGTTTGTAAATCCGCGGATACAGGCTGAAAAAAGCTACAGTAACAATGTTTATTCAGTGGCCTTTAATGTAGCGCCAAGGCTGCATCCTACCATGGACATTGCTTTTGATGGTGTCCATATTCTTGATGGTGAACTTGTGTCGCCGAGCCCGCTTATTAGTGTTACGGTGCATGATGAGAATATAGGCGCCTACCTGCAGGACCCTTCTACCATTTCGATGGTGTTGCTGGATGAGCAGGGAAATGAGAGTGTAGTGGATGTGATGAACACGGATAAAGTTCGGTCTTATCCGGCGGATGAAAAAAATGATTTCAGAATGGAGTATCAGTCATCGCCATTAGAAAACGGAAAATATACCCTGGTGGTACGCGCACGCGACGTGGCGGGTCAGGCAACCGGTACTGCACCTTACAAAGTCAACTTTGAGGTGGAAAACGAATCGGCCATATCAAACTTTTACCCGTTCCCGAATCCGTTCTCTACCAAAACCAACTTCATTTTCACGCTGACAGGAAGCACGGTGCCCACTGATTTCAAAATCCAGATTCTGACTGTGACAGGCAAAGTGGTAAAAGAGATTTTGAAAGAGGAGCTTGGACCGATTAAAATTGGTAACAACAAAACAGAATATGCCTGGGATGGTACCGATACCTACGGCGATAAACTGGCAAACGGAGTTTACCTGTACCGGGTAGTGATGGCGCAGCAGGAGGAGGAAATGAAGCACCGGGTTAATTCAGGTGATAAATCCTTCAAAAACGGCTACGGAAAGGTTTATATCCTGAGATAGCAAACGCTAATTGTCCGAACAAAAAAGGAGCACTTTCCCCGGAAGGTGCTCCTTTTTTATGAATCAGGTAAAGCTAAGGCTTCCAGAACCTTTGCTGCTCCAGCCACCACAGCCACTGCTCCTCTATGCCAGAGCTTTTCGTGTTTACTGACTGAATCCCACTGGCTTTTTTAAAGAGTCTATGCTGCAGAGGCTGTGGTGGCTGGAGCAGAGCTGCTAGCCAGCTTGAAAGAGAAGCAGTTCTAAGCCAAGCCGCTGTTTCTTCTTCTGTACGCTTTAAAGGTATAGCTGTACTTGTTCTTCTCGTCCGGTTGGTGGCGCTCTGCTGTTACCTGCTCCCAGGCCTGTTCCGAAATTTCGGGGAAGAACGTGTCGCCGTCGAAAATGGCATGTATCCGGGTGAAGTAGAGGGTGTCGGCCAGGGCCAGTGCCTGCTTGAAAATTTCGGCGCCGCCGATTATGCAAACTTTTTCGTCCTGTTGTTTGGCTACTTTTATAGCTTCTTCAAGCGAATGTGCCACTACACAGCCTTCAGCCTTATAATCGGACTGGCGGGTAATAACGATGGAAGTTCTGCCGGGCAAGGGTTTGCCAATCGACTCAAACGTTTTCCGGCCCATCAGGATGGGGTGGCCCATGGTCAGGTTTTTGAAGTGACGGAGGTCGGCGGGCAGGTGCCAGGGCAGTTGGTTATCTTTGCCGATTACATTGTTTTCGTCGGCGGCTACTACAATTGCGATCATTTGCTTACACGTTAAAAGTATATCCTCTCAGCAGGTCCTGTACCGGCATCCGCTTTTTTCCTTCCATCTGCAGGTCGAGTATGGCCAGGGTGCCTGCGGCAGTCTGCACATGCAGGTATGTTTTGTTATCGGTGAGTAGTTGGCCCGGTTCCAGGTCTGCTGCTCCTGCCTCCACTGCCTCTGCTCTGAAAATTTTAAAAGTCTTACCATTAAACCTGGTCCAGGCGGCGGGGTAGGGGGAGAGGCCTCTGATGAAGTTACGTACCTGTTCGGCCGGTTGGTTCCAGTTTATCTGGCAGGTTTCTTTAAAAATCTTTGGCGCATGTTTGGTGTCGGCGGCAGGTTGCTGCGGTTGCGGGTGTACCTGGTCCTGCTCAATGGCCTGTACGGTTTTCAGCGCCAGCTTTGCTCCCTCTTGCTTCAGCTTTTCGTACATGGTGCCAAAATCGTCCTCTTCCAGTACCAGTACGCGCTCCTGGAATATGAGGTCGCCGGTATCTATTTCGTGCTTCAGAAAAAAGGAAGTGACGCCTGTTTCTTGCTCGCCGTTGATGATCGCCCAGTTTATCGGGGCGGCGCCGCGGTACTGGGGCAGGAGCGATGCGTGGATGTTAAAAGAACCATATTCAGGCATCGCCCACACCACCTCCGGCAGCATCCGGAAGGCTACAATTATCTGGAGGTTAGCCTGGTAGCTGCGCAGTTCATCCAGGAAAGCTTCCGATTTCAGGTTGGTTGGCTGCAGCACCGGTATCTGCTGCGAAACAGCATATTCTTTAACGGGCGACTGCTGCAGTTTCTGACCACGTCCGGCGGGTTTGTCGGGTGCAGTAACGACAGCTACCACCTGGTAATTATTTTCAACAAGTGTTTGCAGGGTAGGCACTGCAAAATCAGGCGTGCCCATAAACACGATGCGTAGTTCTCTGGTTGGCATAGTTTTATTCAAAATCCGGGTATAACAGGTAGTGCTTGCGCATTTTCTTATAATCGGCGAGGGCTGTTTGCCAGCTTGCTCTTATCTCGGACTCGGATTTCCCGGCCTTTATCTGTGCGCGTAAGGTGGACGTACCTGCTAGTTTCTCGAAAAAGTTATTAAAGAATTTTTCCTGGTTGGTAGAGTTTTTATACATTTCCAGCACATAAGCCAACGTAAAGGGTGTAGCTTTGGCAGGCGCAGTCAGGTCGAGGCCATAGCAGGTTACGCCTTTGTAGGGCGGATCCTGGGCGCCGGGCATGCTGACAGGAGTAAAAGAAAAGCTTTTGTGTTTGTAATACGGACTCCCGATTACCTGGAAAGGCGTTTCCGTGCCGCGTCCCACGCTCACGTTCGTGCCCTCGAACAGGCAGAGTGAGGGATAAAGCGTAACAGCCTGCGCATTGGGCAGGTTGGGCGAAGGGCGCACTGGTAAGGTATAGTCGGTTTTGTGGGTGTAGTTGGCAACCGGTATCACCGTCAGCTTGCACTGGCGCTGCCCGTTCAGCCACTTTTCGCCGTTTATCATCCGGGCCAGTTCTCCCACGGTTAGTCCGTGCACGATCGGAATAGGGTGCATACCAACAAAAGAGGCGTGCTCCTTTTCAAGCACAGGGCCATCCACGTAGTGCCCGTTCGGGTTTGGGCGGTCGAGCACCAGCAGCGGTTTGTTGTTTTCGGCACAGGCTTCCATTACATAATGCATCGTGCTGATGTAGGTATAAAAGCGGGCGCCAACATCCTGTATGTCAAAAACGAGAATATCTACGTTCTGTAGCTGCTCCGGCAGCGGTTTTTTGTTTTTGCCGTACAGGGAAATAATGGGCAGACCGGTTTTGGTATCTTTGGCATCTTTTACATGTGCACCAGCATCAGCCTCGCCCCGGAAACCATGTTCGGGAGCAAAGATGGTGGTTACCTGTATGTCGCGGCTCAGCAGCGAGTCTACCAGGTGCGCTTGACCGATAACGGATGTTTGGTTTACGACCAGTCCTACCCGTTTGCCCTGTAGCAGGGGCAGGTAGCGGTGCATTTGCGCGGCGCCGGTGTGCAGTGGCTCTGGTGACGGGTGCTGCAGAACTTCCGACTCCTGAACTTCAGGTGTGGTGCGGGTGCTGTGCGTTGTCTGGCTGGCGGAGCAGTTTCCCAGGCCCAGGAGCAGGGTAATAAATAGTATAGCAAGAGGCTGTATCATCGTAATAGGGTAGAAGTCAAATTTCATACCTATCTTTAAGGCTGTTTAGAAATCTGTTGCGTGAACATATCCAAGTACATATCAGATAAAATTTCCAGGGTAAGATCCGGGTCATTTACCTCGTCGGTCACAAAAATAGCAATTATAAGCATAGCTGCCGGCATTGCGATCATGATTGTGTCGTTTGCGATCCTGGAAGGCTTCCGGAACGAGATCAGGGCCAAGATCTTCAGTTTTGGCGCCCATCTCCAGATAAGCAAATACGACACGAACAATTCCTACGAAGGTGCCCCCATCAGCACCTCCACGGGCATTAACACAACCGACGCGGTGGCCGGTATCGACCATATCCAGCATTTTGCCCGGAAAACGGCTATCATCAAAACGGAAGACGAGGTGCTGGGGGTGGTGCTGAAAGGCGTGGATGAGAATTACAGGCTCGGAGCCATGCAGCAGAACCTCGATTCCGGAAAGCTTATTTCTTTTAACGATACAGCATCGTCGAAAGACGTAATGTTAAGTCGCCGGATAGCAGACAAGCTAAACCTGAAGGTGGGTGATGAAGCCAGGTTTTTCTTTGTCCAGAATCCGCCCAGGGCCAGGAAGTTGAAAGTGTCGGGCATTTTTAACACGGGCCTGGAGGAGTTTGACGAGGTGTTTGTGATAGGTGACCTGCAGCTGATACGGGAGTTGAACAACTGGCCTGATACGCTGGTGGGTGGTGTCGAAATTTTGCTGAAGGATTTTAACCGGATTGACCCGGTGGCAAACCAGGTGTTCGACCAGATGAATTACGATCTGCAACTGGAGAAGATAACGGAACGGCATGCGCAGCTATTCGACTGGCTCAAACTGCTCCGCAAGAACGTGATCATTTTCCTGGTGCTGATCATTTTTGTAGCCACCTTCAACATGATTTCTACCGTCTTCATCATGATCATTGAGCGCATCAACATGATTGGCGTGCTGAAAGCAATTGGTGCCACAGACGGGCAGATACGGCAGATCTTTTACTTTAGAGGCTTAAAGCTGACGCTAAAAGGACTGCTGTGGGGCAACTTGCTCGGAATTGGGTTTTGCCTCATCCAGGACCAGTTCAAGCTGATCCCCCTGGACCCTGAGAACTACTACATGAGCACTGTACCCATTAACTGGAATATTGGAATGATCCTCCTGCTGAATGTGCTCACCCTCTTACTCACCATGCTTTCCATCCTGATTCCGGCCGCCATGGTGTCGCGTATCAAACCGGTAAAAGCGATTAAGTTTGACTGAGAGAAGTTAGAGAGTTTGGGAGTTAGAGAGTTTGGGAGTTAGAAAGGTAGAGAGGTAGAAAGGTAGAAATTTTGGAATTTTTGTAGGGGTTGAAAATCTTCAACCCTTTTTACAAAGAGAGAGATTGTAATGATCAATGTCTGTAGAGACGCAGTGCCCGCGTCTCCTGCACGAACCACAAACTAACCTAATCCTGTTATTCCTTAAATCTTCTTAATCGTGTTCAGACAAACCTAATCCTGAAAATCCTAAAATTCTGTAAATCCTGATTCAGATAAAAAGACAAACATAAAATCACACCCATCATGCCATCCTACCATCAACGGTTCAGACAACCATCAGAGGCAATGGAGGCTGGAGCAGAAAAACTTTTTAGGGTTGAAATGTTCAACCCCTACTCCTAAATTAATTAGCGAAGGCAACGGTAACGCGCAGGTCGGTTTGCGGCAGCTCTTTATCAGCTGCAGAACAATCAAGCCGACCCGATTGCGCGGTGTCTAGGTTCGCTACCAGTATTCTAGTAAAGGCATGCCTGTTCCGCCTCAGTATTACACTCAGGTTGTTCCGATTAACTAAGCTTTTTTACAGCTGTCTGTACCCGTGGGAATGCGGTTTAAAGAAGAACTATTGTACTTCTTCCATGCACTTCGATAAGGTTTTCAGGCTTTTTGTCTTTCCAAAAAGTTCTTCCGACTTCTGGCTGTAAGCTAAGGCTGCTTCCTGCAGGGTGTCGAAAGTACCCAGGTTGATCCGTTGTTTGTTAAAATGAATGATGGCGCGGTATTTCTGAGCCTCTTTATGCACGCCCCGTACCCCCAGCTTATTTTCTGTTTTAGTGGTGTTTCGCACAATTTTGCAAAGCGGCGCCCACTCCAGGTTCTCGAGCCGGCAATCAAGTTTGTTGCCGTTTTTGAAGTGGACATACAGCCTGATGTCGCTTTCCGGCTTATCGAGCTGTTGTTCGCCTATCAGCTTATGCAGGTAAATAGTTTCGTTGCGGTACTTGCCATTTTTAAGCGGCCAGTTTTTCTGGAAGAAGGCGTATCCGTTGGAGTGAATGCGCAGGTGCTTCAGAAATTCTATCTGCTGCAGGTACGCATTGTTTTGAATATACTCGTAGGTGACATCATCAACAACTACGGTTTTATCACAGTTTTTTAGGGTTAATTTATATAGCATCAGTAATAAGTGTTTTCAAGCTTAGAAAAAGATTATGTAGGGGTCAAAATGAGTTACTAACCGATATTTTGCGATTCTTTTAAAAAAAGGAGCTAAAAATTTCAGTTTTGTCAATATCGTGTCAACCTGTTGCCATTGACTCCGGAATGTACGTAAGATTATATAAAAGTGTTAATTTTTACTGGAAATTGCTAAAGGAATTTTCACTTTATTTTTATTGTAACTTTAAGCCTGAAATAAAGTTTCAGTGCTCTATTAAAATTAACAGGAAATTTTTTACATAAAAAATGCAAAGCCCTTACCTGAAGCTGCACGTGGTGGAAGTAACACACGAAACCTCCGACACTGTCACACTTCATCTTGAACACCCTGAAAAAAAGTCCATCGCTTATAAACCCGGTCAGTTCCTGACGCTGATTCTGCCCATCAATGGCAAATCCGAGCGCCGTTCCTATTCGCTTTGCAGCACACCACACGAAGCGCCACGGCTTTCCGTCACGATCAAACGCGTGCCGGGCGGTTTGGTATCTAACTACGTGCCTGACCATATAACGGTGGGGCAGGAACTGGAAGTATTGGAGCCGATGGGTAATTTTAACATTACCACCAATCCTGCCGCGCAACGGCACATCCTGCTCTTTGGGGCAGGCAGTGGCATTACGCCGCTCATGGCTATCCTGAAGGCGGTACTGCTGGAGGAGCCTCTGAGCAAAGTGACCTTGTTGTATGGCAACCGCCACGAAGAGGCTGTTATTTTTAAAGATAAGTTGCAGCAGCTACAGCAGACATACCCGGAGCGGCTGCAGGTGGAGTACATTTACAGCCAGCCAAAATCGGAGTGCGTGCACTGTGCGCACCTGCCAAAAAAGAAAAACGGCGTATCGGGATTTTTTGCCAAACTGACGGGCGCTGCTGCACAAAACAAGTGTGAGCACCATGGCCGCATGAACCAGAGCATGGTCATTAAAATTCTGGAAAGACTGGAACTGACGAAGCCGGAGAATGCGCTTTACTTTGTTTGCGGTCCGCAGGGGATGATGGAGGAGGTGCAGAAAGCGCTGCGTGTGCTGCAGGTGCCGGCAGAGCGGGTGCTGCGCGAGAGTTTTGTGAGCACAAAAACCGGAACTGCGCAGCAGGAGGAAACGCACGGGCAGGTAATGGCTGCCGGAGACGACGGTAAAATCAGGACCCAAACGGTTACCCTTATTTATGAAGGCGCGGAATATAAGGTGGAGGTACCGCCCGACCAGACCATCCTGGAAGCGGGGCTGGCGCAGGATATCGACTTGCCGTACTCCTGCCAGGCGGGTCTTTGTACCGCCTGCCGTGGCAAGTGCCTGAGCGGCAAAGTCCACCTCGATGAGCGCGAAGGCTTATCCGATACAGAACTGGATGAAGGCTATGTGCTCAATTGTGTCGGCCATCCGCTGACCAACGATGTAATTATCGAAATTAAGTAACAAAACCTGAAAAAATCGGGTTAATGGAGCTATAGCTGTAAAGTTATAGCTCCTCTTTTTTTATACTTTCAGAAGAAGTGCTTATATTCCACTTTCAAGATATAGACTATGAATATAGAACCTACTGTAGACATTCCGAAGCGAAAACCTCGCTTATACCTTTCCGAAGACTTTAAAGTTGATACCTGGGAAACGATAAAGCCTTACTTCGAAGAACTGAAAACCCGGGAGATCAACTCGGTTAAAGAACTGGAAAAATGGATGCTGGACCGGAGCGAGCTGGAAAGTGTGCTGTCGGAAGACCTGGGCTGGCGCTACATCCGGATGACCTGCGATACGCAGAACGAGGAGGTAACCAAAGCGTTTCAGTACTTCATTATGGAAATAGAGCCGCACATTGCCCCTTACGACCATGAACTAAACCTGAAGCTGATGCACTCGCCTTACGTGAACGGGCTGGACCAGGAGCGGTACCGGATTTACCTGCGTGGCGTAAACAAAGCGCTGGAGATTTTCAGGGAGCAGAACATCCCACTCAACACCGAGATCAGTACCAAGCAGCAGCTGTATGCCGCCGTTACAGGCGCCATGACCGTGACGTTGGATGGGGAAGAACTGACGCTGCAACGCGCTGCCGACCGCCTGAAAAGGAACGACCGGAAAGTGCGGGAAGAAGCCTGGCGCGCCATTCAGGACCGCCGCATAAAGGACCGCCAGCGCCTCGACGATCTCTTTGACGAACTGCGGCGGCTGCGCAACCAGGTAGCCCGGAATGCCGACTTTGAAAATTACCGCGATTACATGTTTGCCGCCCTCGGCCGCTTCGACTACACGCCTCAGGACTGCTTCGATTTTCATGAATCGGTGCGTAACCTGATTGTGCCCCTGATGACAAAGCTCGACCGCGACCGAAAAGAAAAACTGCGTCTGGACACGCTCCGCCCCTGGGACCTGGATGTAGACCCAACCGGGAAAGCGCCGCTGGAGCCGTTTAAATCGGGAGAGGAGCTGCTGGAGAAAACGGTGCAGGTATTTTACAAACTCGATACCTTCCTGGGCGACTGCCTGGCCACCATGCGCGCCATGGGCCACCTCGACCTGGAATCCCGGAAAGGAAAAGCGCCCGGTGGTTACAATTACCCGCTGGATGAGATCGGGGTACCTTTTATTTTCATGAACGCCACCTCCAGCCTGCGCGACGTGATCACGATGCTGCACGAAGGCGGCCACGCCGTACACTCCATCCTGACCCGCGACCTGCGTCTTAATGCCTTTAAACATCCGCCTTCAGAGGTAGCCGAACTGGCGTCGATGTCGATGGAGCTGATTTCGATGGATTACTGGGATATTTTCTTCGAGGATGCCGATGAGTTGCGCCGCGCCAAAAAGACGCACCTCGAGAGTGTGCTGCAGACTTTCCCGTGGGTAGCTACCGTGGATAAGTTCCAGCACTGGATTTACGAGCACCCGGAGCATACGCAGGAAGAGCGGCACCAGGCCTGGGTGACAGTATTTGAGCAGTTTAATCACCAGGAAGTAAGCTGGGAGGGGCTGGAGCAATACAAGCCATTCATCTGGCAGAAGCAGCTGCACATTTTCGAGGTGCCGTTCTATTACATCGAATATGCCATGGCCCAACTCGGTGCCATTGCAGTCTGGAAGAGCTACAAAGAAAATCCGCAGCGGGGGCTGGAGGCGTACAAGCGGGCGCTCAGCTTAGGCTATACCGTTTCGATAGGAGAGGTGTACGAAGCCGCCGGCATCAAATTCGACTTCAGTACCGACTATATCCGCAGCCTGGCAGAGTTCGTACAGGCCGAGATGGCGCAGCTGTAAAATTTATTCCAGTTGTAAAATTTATTATTGTAGAGATAGCAGCCCCTGTAGCTTCTGTTGCAGGGGCTTTTTTTATCTGCCTGTGGTGCAGTGGGAATGGTGGCAGGTGTAGTAGATTTATTTTACTTTTAAATACTTTTTAATATTAAAATAAGTAAATTATTTTGACGTTAGTTAAAACAAATAAGCGTGATAATTAAATCTGTAAAGCTATGAAAACAGGAACACCAGGAGTAACCGGATTTATTTTAAGATGCTCCTACTGCTTATTTTTGATGTTATTAGTTCCATTTGTGTTACAGGCACAGGACGAAGGACTGTCGGCGGATCAGGAAAGAACTTCTTTAATAAAGTCAGACAGGCTTGGCGCTTTCGTAAGCTTGGGAGTAAATACCCTTCAAATGGATGCTTTTAATGAGCGGCTGAATAGCTTACAAGTGGGGTCGTTTGACCAAGATCTGTTCGCAGCAGCTTTTGGCCTTTCCATAGCCAACCATCTTGGCGATGAAATTTCGCTGGACTTTCACTGGGCTGGTACAGCCACTTATAAGCGTGACACCTATCTTGCCCTGAATACCTTTTCTTTGGGGGGTACGATTTATAAAGTGCTGTTCCGATACAAACGTTTCGATCTGGATTTACTGGCGGGATATCGAATGACTGATATGAATTTTGAATACAATGATGGAAGAACGAAAGCTAACAGTTTTAATTCGCTTTTTGACAATCAATTTCAGGACTCGAAAGTCATTAACATGCGAACCCAGGAAAACCATGGTGCTGTGTTAGGAGGAAGGTTCTTGTATGAACTAGGGAGAAAAGAAAGTGTAAAACCAGGAAAGTTCAGAATCGGGTTGGAGTCAGGTTACAACTTCTATATCAAAACCAATCCCTGGCAGGAAATAGGAAGTACCAACTTTGTTTCTGATATGCCAGAGCTAAAGCCGGAAAATTTCTTTCTTCAGTTAACATTATCGTTTCTTTATAAACCATGTAAGGGAACAGTGATGTAAGCTGGCTTTCCTGCAAAATCAGGTTTAGAAGTTCTGCTGCCCCTGCCACCATTCCCTCTGCTGCTGGTTTTGCGATCTTGTATTTCTGCTGCAGCTCCTACAGCGGCTTAAACTGCTCGAACATTTGGCGGCAGTCGTTGCAGTAGTGGAGGGAGCGGCAGAGGGTGGGGCCGAAGGGGGAGCGCATGGTGGTGTTGGTGCTGTGGCAGTTGGGGCAGGTGGCGTAGTCCAGGATGTCCAGGTCGAGGATCAGGTCGTATTTGGGTGGGGGCGCCAGGCCGTATTCCTGCAGCGCTTTGCGCCCGCGTTCGGATATTTTGTTGCTGTCCCAGGGCTTGTCGAACGACATTTTGACGGTGTGGCTGCGGATGCCGTGCCGCTCCAGGCTTTGCTCTACCTCCTGTTTCATGTATTCCATGGCCGGGCAGCCCGAAAAAGTAGGCGTCATCTGCACCGTTACATGCCCCGCCTCGGTAATGTCCACATCCGTAATCACGCCCAAATCTACCAGCGACAGCACCGGTATTTCAGGGTCTTTTACTTCCTGCAGCAGCTCCAGTATTTCATCTTTGGTGTAAGCCATTTTACCACTCAGCGCCCGGGTCGCATTTAAAGACTTCAGACATCTCGTCGATCAACGCCTGCAAATGGGGGGTATGGGTGCCATAGCGGCCACCCAGGACAGGCGCAGTGGTGTCGGGGTCCGGTAGCTGGAGGTCGGTTTTTGCCAGCACGTTTTTAATGCGCTTCAGCCACTCCGTTTTAATCGCTTCTTCACCGGAATAAATGCCGTCGGCGATCAGTTCTGCCTCATATTTTGACTGTTCGAACATACCCAGTGCGTAAGGCAGCAGCTCGTTTAGGGAAGACTGCAGGCGAAGGATGGCTTCTTCGGTGGAGCTGCCGAGGTTGGTAAGCCAGGTGTTGGCATGCAGCACGTGGTATTTTATCTCCCCCTTCAGCTTGGTGGCAACTTTGGCCACGGGTGTGTAGCTGGACTGGCTGAGCGACTCAAATCGAATAATTTCGGCATTGTCGTAGAGGAAGTGGCGGATCAGGCTGAAGTCGTATTCGCCGTTGGGCAATTCAACCAGCTGGCTGTTGTGGAATTCGGTTGCAGGTCGGGTAAAGGCCAGCGTATCCGGGTCTTGCTCACCCAGCTCCTCATGCAGCAGGGTGTAAAAGGCGAGGCTGTGGCCGATTTTGTCCTGCGCCATCGACGAAAAAGCAATGTCCTCTTCCAGGATGGGGCCGAGCCCGGTCCATTCGGAGTTGCGGTGGCCCAGCACCAGCTGGTCGTCTGCCAGTTTAAAGAGCAGGTCTTTCAGGGCCGGCGCGTTCATATTTTAGACCTCCGTCGCTGCTGTTCTTTCTTAAACCGCTTAATTCGTTCCATCACACGGTAAGCGCCGGCTTCGCGGTATTTCTTTTCGGCAGTTGTTACCCACATGTCTTTGTCTTCTTCTGCCGACTGCAGTATATTTTTCGATTTGATGATCCACACATTTACCACCGGTGTCAGGTGACTGAACTTGTTTTTGGCGAGTTCATAGGCTTCTTCGTAGGAAGTGGCACCCACCCGCCCCACGTGCGTGTGCGCCTTTCCGCGCTTTTGCTGGTGGAATACCTCGTAAGGCTCCAGGGGACGCGTTACCCCTTCCGGCTTGTCAATATCAAATGAGTCGTAGATGGAGGCTTCGTCGCTGGCATAAGGCGTCAGCTTCACGTGGGCCGTCTGCACGATCCAGATGCCCGTGCAGGAAGAGCGGCGGCTGTACTGTTCTTTCGCAAACAGAAAAGCTACATCCGGGTTTGGGGCATGTACCGCCCCGGCAAAGGTAAACGGAGCGCCTTCTTTTTTCTGGATAAACGCTTCATAAGTGGCAAACTGGTCTAAAACGGATTTAGGCGCCATGGGTGTCATGGTACTGGCTGGTATGTTCAGCCTGTTTACACGCGGATCAAGCGATTGCAAGTTCATAATTTTTTCCTTTCAAGTATTTTCCCTACTGCTGCAGAACCAGTGGCACCGGCAGCCCAACAGATGCTATTACACTTTCAATTTCCATGGCGTCAGTTTGGTTAACTGTATTATGCCAGCGGTCGCACATACCGTGCTTTCGGATTCAGCAGCGCTTGCCTTACCCAGGCCCCACGCTCTTCGGCTCTGCGGCGTACCGCCAGCCGTTCTGCATTGCAGGGACCATCGCCATTAATTACGCGGGTAAACTCTTCCCAGTCCGGCTCGGTGTACACCCATTTGCCGGTGGCTTCGTCTTTTCTTAATTTGTCATCGGGGATGGTAAGTCCCAACTCCCAGATTTTGGGCACATACATGTCAAGAAACTGCTGGCGGCACTCGTCGTTCGAGGCGATTTTTACTTTCCAGCGCATGAGGGTTTCGGTATGCACACTAACATTATCCGGCGGACCGAAAAAGCTCATGATGGGGCCCCACCAGCGGTTAATTGCCTCCTGTGCCATCTTGCGCTGCACCTCCGTGCCGGTAGCCAGGTACACCATGGAGTCGTGGCCATACTTGAGGTGGAAGGCCTCTTCGGTACAGATACGCTCCAGGGCACGGCAGTACGGGCCATACGATCCTTTGGAATTGGCTACCTGGTTTACAATAGCCCCGGCATCAATAAGCCAGGAGATGGTGCAGGCATCGGCCCAGGTATAAGTGGGGTAGTTAAATACGTTCGAGTACTTCGACTTCCCGTTGATGAGGTCAGTGAGCATCTGCTCCCTGGATTTGCCAAGCGTTTCGGCTGCGCTGTAGAGCAACTGGGCATGGCCCACCTCGTCCTGCACCTTCGCCATGAGGGCCAGCTTTCGCCGGAAACCCGGGGCACGGGTTATCCAGGAGCCTTCGGGCAGTGCGCCGATTATTTCAGAGTGCGCATGCTGCTCGATCATCCGGATAAGCTGAACACGGTAGAGGTTCGGCATCCAGTCGTCGGGTTCAATTTTCTCGCCGCGGGCAATGCGTGCCTCAAACTCCGCTAATTTAACAGGATCTTCCGCCTGCAAATCATCGAAAACAGTTGCTTCAAATATGTTTCCTCCTCCATACATAGCCGTTCATGCTGTAAAGCACCATTTGTTAGTACAACCAGGGCCGCCCGGTAGAAGAATAACCGGGCAGCGCTGCCAGTTAGAATTTTGTAGCGTTAAAATATATAGTAGATGTAGTAATCCTTTTCTAATCAGCCTGTTGCACAATTTGGATGTGCCGGCTATGGTTTGTTATGACTGTAATTCTCTCCTGACTTACCGGAAAAACAACTAGCCATAACTGTTGTAAAGAGTTGAGTTTGTAAATATACACAAACTAACGTTAGTTAGCAACAGCTTTCTTTATAAACGTTAAAAAAAATTGATAAGTTTTTCTGAATATCTCGTTAATAAAGTAAAAGGGAGCTAGCAGAGGGAGTTGCCGGAGCAGTTCCGGGTAAAATTCTGCCTTCTGTTGTTTTAACAGCAACTACTGGTGTGCTTGTTGCAGAAACCAAAAACCAGGGGCGCCACTAGGAAGTTGCAGCTTCGGTTGTTTGAGTTGCAAGACTGTTTTTTTCCGGTGCTTTACCTTTTAATTTCGTATAGTTGGAACCGGCAGGCCGTTTTTAAGAAAAATTAAATTTTAGAAAGATTATGACTGATATATTAAATCCGGCGGAAAAGCAAACAATGGAGTTTATTCATTATGAGGTCAGGAACCGTATTGGGTATATAACGCTTGCCAGGGCCGCGAAACGCAATGCGCTCAACTACGAGGTAGTGTCGGAACTGAAGCGGGCTTTTGCCATTGCCGAAGACGACGAAGCCTGTAAAGTAGTTGTGTTGCAGGCGGAAGGAAAAGTTTTTTGTGCCGGGGCCGACCTGGAATACCTGCAGCAGCTGCAGCAGTACGACTACCACGAAAACCTGATGGACTCGACCCACCTGATGGAGCTTTTCCGCTATATTTATACCCTGAAAAAAGTGGTAATTGCCCGGATTCACGGGCATGCCATTGCCGGTGGCTGCGGCCTTGCGGCCATCTGCGATTTTGCTTTTGCCGTACCCGAAGCTAAATTTGGGTACAACGAAGTGAAAATAGGCTTCATACCGGCTATCGTGATGGTGTTCCTGCTCCGCAAGGTGGGGGAGGCGAAGGCCAAGCAGCTGCTGCTGACCGGCGACCTGATTACAGCAGAAGAGGCAAAGGCCTGCGGCCTGATAAACCAGGTGGTGCCGGCAGAAGAGCTGGAAACTGCCGTAAACGCTTTCGCCCAGAAGCTGTGTAACCAGAACTCGCGGCAGTCGATGGAGGTAACCAAAGAGATGATTGCGCGGGTGCAGGGCAAAACGCTGGAAGAAGGCCTGCAATACGCCGCCGAAATGAATGCCGTTGCCCGCAGCAGCGAAGACTGCAGGAGGGGGATTGCCGCTTTCCTGAACAAGGAGCCTCTTTCGTGGTAAATTTTTCTTTTTCCGGTTAAACCATTTGGTTAGTTTGCTGTTGGTTGTTTATGGTAACAGGATTGGCAATTATGCTGGTAACTTTTGTGGCAATGGAAGGTGTGGCCTGGGCCATGCATAAGTACGTGCTGCACGGTTTTTTATGGTGGCTGCACAAGTCTCACCATACGCGTCATACCCATGCGTTTGAGCTGAATGACTTGTTCTTTGCCTATTATGGTTTGCTGGCTATGTTGTTTTTCGTTTTCGGAAGCGAGCCCATCGACTACAGGTTCTGGATTGGCGCGGGCATAACATGGTATGGTGTGGCTTACTTTTTAATTCATGATGTGTTTATCCACCGCCGCCTTAAAGTGTTTGGCAAAACATCCAATCCTTACCTGAAAGCATTAAACGTAGCGCATAAGGTGCATCATAGCGTCAGCGGAAAACATGGCGCTGAGGCCTATGGCATGCTTTGGGTGGCGCCGAAGTATTTTAAGTTAGCACAAGTCAGTCGTCGCAAAAAACAACAACGAACATCCCGTGGGGCAATACTCAATTAAAGAGCTTGAACATTTATCCGGCATCAAGGCACATACCATACGTGCATGGGAGCAGCGGTATAAACTACTAAACCCGAAAAGAACCGAAACAAACATCCGCTTTTACGACGATGCCGATCTGAAGGTATTGCTGAATGTTTCGCTTCTGAACGAAAAGGGGTTTAAGATTTCACGGATTGCGCAGATGAACCCGGAGCAGCTGAACCAGGCCGTGCAGCAGGTTTGTGAAAAAGCCTATGAGTTTGCCCACCACATCAACGGCCTGGTGGCAGCTATGGTGGATATGGATGAAGCCCGGTTCGATAAAACCATCTCAACTGTTACCCTCCAGCTTGGTTTCAAACAAACCATGCAGCATGTCATTTACCCCTTCCTGAACAAGATCGGCATCCTGTGGCAGACAAATAACATCAGCCCTGCACACGAGCATTTTATCAGTAACCTGATACGCCAGAAAGTGCTGGTGGCTATAGACGGGCAGGTGGTGAAGCGAAATGAGGACACTCCGACTTATATTCTCTTCCTGCCCGAAGGCGAGATGCACGAAATCGCGCTCCTTTACCTGAATTATATTATCCGGTCCCATGATTACCTGACACTCTACCTGGGGCAGAACCTCCCGTACGAAGACCTGGAGCTGAGCTACAAGCATTTCAAGGCCGATTACCTGTGTACCATTCTTACCTCGGTACCGGAACGGGACCAGGTGCAACACTATCTGAACAAACTTTCTTCCTCCTTTCCCGAGAGCACCATCCTGGTGTATGGCTTGCAGGTGCAGCATGACTTCCTGCAGTTCCCGTCCAATGTAAAACGTTTCCATTGTATCCACGATTTTGTGGCGCAACTGGCTTAAGGAGTAAGCATCCGTCCAAAAGGCACAACTGCTCGGTGTGCTGCTTCTGTCGGAGCTGCACATCCAGACCGAACGAAAGCGGGTTTGGCTTTCTTGGCTTTTCTTTGTGAAAAAGGGGCTGCAGAAAGTCTGCTGCACCTGCCACCACAGCCACTGCTCCGGAACCAAAGGTGCTGCAGTAGAAAAGACAGGGCTGAAAAATAGATGACAACAGTCATGTAATCAGCAGCTGCAGGTCATTTCTTTTCAGTTGAATTTATCGGAAATTTAATACATAGCTTGCAAGGCTTTATATAGGGTGGTTGTAAATTTTAATTGAAAAGTACTATGAAAACAATTCTCGTTCCTACAGATTACTCTCGTCAAGCTCAGAATGCTTTGTCCTATGCACTTGAAATTGCGAAAGAAACCAAAGCTGAAATCATTCTTTTTCATGCCTTTTACAAAACCATCTATACGCCCGATACTGTCGAGATAGATACGATGATCGCGGCAATGGAGGCGGAGAAGTGTCGGGAACTGGAGAAATATGCGGAAACTGCGAAGCAGGCTCTTTGCAAAGATTTCGCGATGCAGTTTATCAGCACAGAAAAAGTAAGTTCAGAAGCAGAGGCGCTCCTGACGCAAACCAAGAGTGGTTTTCACAGGATTGAGCTTGATACTGCCCTGGCTAAAAAAGAGGATGTGAAAATCCGCTGTGTGGCCAGGTTCGGGTTAGCCTTTGACCAGATCCTGATTGCGACGCAGCTGTATAAAGCAGACCTGGTGATTATGGGCATGAAAGGAAAAGGTGCCTTCAGCAGCGTGTTCCTTGGCAATACCACCATTGCCGTAATCCAGGACAGTCCGGTGCCTGTGTTGGCCGTACCAACAGATGTGCCTTATAAAGTGTTAAAAAACGTGGTGCTGGCGCTCAACCTGACGCTCCTGCCCTCGAATATTGCCCTTAACTGGCTCCGCGATTTTGTTGCCGTTATCAAAAGCAAGTTACAGGTCCTGCACCTGTACCAGGAAGGCAGCCAGCAGGAGGTACGCGACAAAGCTTACAAAGCCCTCGATACCCTCGATGTGCATCTCCATGACATCACCTACAAAGTAGTGTTTAAGCAACGCGACGATGTGGCAGAAGGTCTTCAGCAGTATGTGCAGGAGCAACGGTCCGATCTGCTCATCCTGATACCATCCCAGCATACGTTCCTGGAGAAACTGTTAAATAAGAGCATTGTGGGCAAGTTGTCGGCACAGGCAAATGTTCCGCTCCTGTCTTTGCCTTCGCAGCAGAAACAGCGGGTGCAGTTGCTGGCTGAGGAGGCACTGGCAGAGGAAGCTGCAAACGATTAGCAGCTGGTAGTTTGTATTTCCGTTTTTGAATATAGCGTAATCATTAATTTTCATTCGTTTTTCTTCGTGGTTTTCCTGTTTTTCAATTCAATTCCATTAGGTTAGAGGCTGTCCGAAACGACAGCCTCTGCTTTTTTATCAGCTTCCTTTCGCTTTGGAGGACCGGTTTTGCCGGTCCTCCGGCAAAGCCATTCTTTCCTTCCTGTACCAGCACTACCCGGGATACTTTGCAAGCGCTCATGCGGGCCGGATTTGTTCTGCAGCACCAGCCACCACACCCTCTGCTGCTTGTTACTAACCGTAAGTTCTGGCGAAAGAGAATTTCGCATCAATCGTGGGCAGCGGCTTAGGTAGCAGGTTCAACAGGATGGGTTGTTTTGTTTAACGGGATGGTTGGGTAGAAGAGAGGCGTGAAGCTACTTTTGTTTAACAACTTGCTGATAATTAGGTGATAATCATGATTTTTTAGGGTTTGTTATATTATTCTGATTGATTTTGTGATTTTTCTTGTCTAAACATTATAAATAAAACATAAACAAAATTTAGCTATTTGTTTTTGGGTTGCGTATATTTGTTTAACATCAAAATTAATTTTCTTAACAATCATGACAGCTACAGAATTTAGCAGCTTTGTGCAGAGTGCCGCCGGTACCTTAAAACCCGCTGCCATGCATTTGACCCGCGACGCGGACGACGCAAAAGACCTGGTGCAGGAAACCCTGCTGAAAGCACTGATGAACAAGGAAAAATTTATGGCAGGCACTAACCTGAAGGCGTGGCTGTACACCATTATGCGTAACACCTTCATTAATAACTACAATAAAGTTACCAGGCGAAGCAGCAACATCGACAGCACAGACTACCTTTTGCATGCTTCTGCCGATGCAAACCTGGTTACGCAAAACAAAGGGACAGCAACTTTCGTCATGAACGATATAGATGCGGCCATAGCAGATCTGAGTGAAGAGCACCGCACTCCTTTTTTAATGTACTTCGGTGGTTACAAGTATCTCGAAATAGCAGAGATGCTCAAGATTCCCATTGGAACAGTAAAGAACCGTATCCACATTGCACGAAAAGAATTAAAACAAATGCTTCAGGTGTACCAGTTTGATGTGTAACCATTCGTAATTTCTTTCTTCTATGGCTCAGCGTAAGGTAGTAGTAATTGGTTCGGGATTTTCAGGCTTATCGGCAGCTGCCAGTTTAGCGCAGGCGGGGTACGCGGTAACGGTGCTGGAAAAAAATGCTACGCCCGGAGGCCGCGCCAGAAGTTTTTCGGATAGCGGCTTTACCTACGACATGGGGCCGAGCTGGTACTGGATGCCCGACGTGTTCGAGTCTTTCTTCCAAAAGTTTGGCCGGAGCGCTGCAGATTATTACCACCTGAAGCGCCTGGACCCTTCCTATAAGGTGGTGTTTGGGAAAGACGATGCGCTGGAGGTGCCCGCCTCCTTGCCGCAACTACGGGCTGTATTTGAGCAACTGGAGCAGGGAAGCGCCAAAGCGCTGGACAGGTTCCTGGAGCAGGCGGCGTACAAATACAAGGTAGGAATCAACCAGCTGGTGTACAAACCGGGCCGTTCTGTAACCGAATTCCTGAGCCTCAGGCTGCTGCTCGATGTCCTCCGGATGGATGTTTTCCAGTCTTTTTCTAAACAC
This sequence comes from Botryobacter ruber, assembly GCF_003347595.2. Classification (GTDB taxonomy): domain Bacteria; phylum Bacteroidota; class Bacteroidia; order Cytophagales; family Hymenobacteraceae; genus Pontibacter; species Pontibacter ruber_A. Next base: position 85,717 of record NZ_QCZK02000037.1, read on the forward strand.
ATACGCCGCTATTTTTCGCACCAGAAGCTGCTGAAGCTGATGGAATTTCCTGTCCTGTTCCTGGGTGCGCTGCCCGAAAACACGCCGGCGCTCTACAGCCTGATGAATTACGCCGACATCAGCCTGGGTACCTGGTACCCGATGGGCGGTATGTATAAGATAATCGAGGGGATGGTGCAGGTGGCAGAGGAGCAGGGGGTAAGGTTCTGCTATAACCAGGATGTGCGGGAGATAAAAGTCGTTCAGGGCAAGGCTACGGAAGTACTCACCAGCACCGGTGCTTTTGAGGCAGACATTGTGGTGGCAAGTGCAGATTACCACCATGTAGAGCAAAAATTGCTCGCACCTGCCTGGCGAAGCTACTCCGATAGCTACTGGAACAGCCGCGTGATGGCGCCCTCGTCGCTCATCTTTTACCTGGGCGTCAGCAAGCGCCTGCAGGGGCTGAACCACCACAACCTTTTCTTCGACGAAGATTTCGGGCCGCATGCGCACGAAATTTATACCGACCCGAAATGGCCTGCCAAACCGCTCTTCTACGTATCGGCACCTTCCGTTACCGACAGCAGCGTGGCTCCCGCAGGATGCGAAAACCTGTTCATTCTGATACCGGTGGCACCGGGGCTCGAGGACACAGAAGAGATGCGCGAAAAGTATTACCACCTGGTAATGGAGCGGCTGAAACACCATACAAACCAGGAAATACGCAGCGCCGTAGTGTACAAACGCAGCTACGCACACCACGATTTTATCGCAGATTACAATGCCTTTAAAGGAAACGCCTATGGGCTGGCCAATACGCTGCTGCAGACGGCTCTTTTGAAACCGCGCCTCAAAAGCAAAAAAGTAAATAACCTTTATTTTACCGGTCAGCTAACGGTGCCGGGGCCCGGGGTGCCGCCTTCCCTTATTTCGGGACAGGTTGTGGCGAGCGAGGTCGTAAAAGAATTCCCAGTAGCTGGCGAAGCTGCACTTAACAAGCAAAACAAGTTCGTTTATGGAGCTGTTTAAAGAAACCTGCCTGAAGTGCAGCAAGATTATTACGGAGTCGTACAGTACCTCCTTTACCTTAGGCATCCGGACGATGCACCGGAAGCTGCACCTGCCCATTTATGCCATCTATGGGTTCGTGCGGCTGGCCGATGAGATTGTAGATACCTTTCATGCCTACAAAAAGCGCGAGCTGCTGCAGGATTTTAAAGCGCAAACCTACACAGCCATCGAGCAACAGATAAGCCTGAACCCGGTGCTGCATGCTTTCCAGGGGGTTGTAAATCAGTTTGGGATTGACCTGGCGTATATTGAGGCTTTCCTGAAAAGCATGGAGATGGACCTGGACGATCATAAATACGATACGGCGTTATATAAAGAATATATCTATGGCTCGGCAGAGGTGGTGGGGCTGATGTGTCTGCGGGTTTTCTGTGACGGTGATTCCGAAATGTTTGAGCGGCTGCGCAAGCCGGCCTGTAGTCTGGGAGCTGCCTTTCAGAAGGTAAACTTCCTGCGCGACATGAAAAGCGATTATCACGAAAGAGGACGGATTTACTTTCCGCAGGTGGATATCAGTACCTTTAACAATGCCCGTAAAGCGGAGATAGAAGCAGATATAATACAAGATTTTGAGGATGCCTACCACGGCATTATGGGCCTGCCCAAATCGGCACGTATGGGGGTGTATCTGGCTTATATTTACTATTTAAAGCTTTTCAGGAAGATACAGGCGCTTCCGGCAACCAATATACTGAAAGAACGCGTAAGAATAAATGACAACACGAAGCTGGCGCTGTTGCTGGGTTCGTACCTTAAGTACAGACTAAATACCATTTAACTTGAAATTCTTACTCTTCTTTTTCCTGATGCTAACCGCATCAGCTACAGTAGCCGGCAATGCAGGCTACGATGTGGTGGATTTGCGCAAACAATACCTCGCGGCCAGCACCGATAGCGAGGCCGGCAAACGCTTTTACGATTTAATGAGTGACTACAAGGATAAAGATCCTGTCGTGCTAGCCTATAAAGCTGTTTCGGAAGCTACCATGGCCAAGTATGTCTGGAATCCTTATTCCAAGCTCAAGCACCTGAAAGAATCGGCTGCTATTTTTGATAAAGCTGTTCAACTGGATAATGATAACCCGGAAATCCGGTTTTTACGGTTTACAGTCGAACATTACGTGCCCCGGTACCTTAACCTGAGCCCGCACCTAGAGGCGGATAAAAAAATAATTATCAGCAGCCTGACAGCTTATAAAAAGAGTGGCTTATCGGCATCGTGGGCTCGTACTATGCGCGATTTTATGCTTACCAAAGATCATTGTACCGAAGAAGAAAAAGCCCTTTTGCAAAACCTGACCATCTAAATGTACATCTACCTGTACCTGAATATTTTTACATTTATTTTCCCGTTACTGTTGTCATTCGACAAAAAAGTAGCCTTTTATAAAAGCTGGCCCTGGTTGTGGCCTGCCATCGGGGTAAATGCAACTCTTTTCATTGTGTGGGATGTGCTTTTTACCAGGGCAGGCATCTGGGGCTTCAACCCGGAATACCTGACAGGAATTTACCTGTTTAACCTGCCGCTGGAGGAGGTGCTTTTTTTTATCACGGTACCTTATGCCTGCGTTTTTATTTACGCGGTGCTGAATGCTTACATCAACCGGGATCTGCTGCAGCCGTATGCTAAGCCGCTGGCTGTGACGCTAGTAGTAATATTAGCGTTGCTGGCGGTGCTGAACCTGGGTCGGATGTATACTTCCATTACATTTGCGTTGCTGGCGGCAATGCTGCTGGTGCACGTGTGGGTTTTTGGTACACGGGTGCTGGGGCGTTTTTTCCTGGCGTACCTGGTGCATCTGGTGCCTTTCCTGCTGGTAAACGGCGTACTGACGTACCTGCCAGTGGTGTGGTACAACAACGAACATAACCTGGGGTTGCGCATTGTTTCTATTCCGGTAGAAGATACGATGTACTCCATGCTGATGCTGCTGCTGACCATTTCGGTGTACGAAGGACTTAAACAGCGGTATGTCGCAAAACAATTTAGGCCTTCAATTGTATAAAGTGTATGAAAAGCCTTCAGGTAACCATCGACTCGAATTCTGGCTTCTGTTTTGGTGTAGTGTATGCCATCCAGATGGCAGAAGACATCCTGGCAGAACAGGGATACCTGTATTGCCTGGGCGACATCGTGCACAACGACGTGGAGGTAGAGCGGCTGCAGAAAAGCGGCCTGCGTATCATCGACCACGCACAGCTGCGGGAGCTACAGCACGAAGCCGTATTGATAAGAGCCCATGGCGAACCACCGGAAACTTACCAGACAGCGCTGGCGAATAATCTGACTTTGATTGATGCTTCGTGCCCCGTAGTGCTGAAGCTGCAGAACCGCATAAAAACTTCTTACGACAAGCAGGAAAATATCTTTATTTACGGCAAGCACGGCCATGCTGAGGTGGAGGGGCTGCTGGGGCAAACCAATAATAACGCAGTGGTATTCGAGAATGTAGCGGAACTGCTGCAGAAGGAGCTGCCGCCAAAAGTTACCCTCTACAGCCAGACGACCAAAAGTACCGCCAGCTTCTACAATATCAAGCAGGTGCTGGAGGAGAAAGGGGTAGAGGTGGAGGCCAATGATACCATCTGCCGGCAGGTGTCCAACCGCGACAAGGATTTGCGAAAATTTGCTGCCCGGTTCAACAAGGTTATTTTTGTGTCGGGTACCAAATCGTCGAACGGAAAGGTGCTGTACCAGGTTTGTAAAGATACCAACCCACAGACGTACTTTGTTTCTAAAGTACAGGAGCTGCAGCAGGACTGGTTCGCCGATGGCGATGCCGTCGGGATTTGTGGTGCGACCTCTACGCCCATGTGGCTGATGGAAGAAGTGCGGGATGAGTTGTTACGCTACTAACGAAATACAGTCCCCTTGTTATTATTTTGCTAAAATTGAATGAAGCAACCTACTTACACCGGCGTCCTGATAGCCTTTGTCATCATCCTGAGTTGGTTTGCTTTGTTAACGTACCTGCTTCAGGCTCCCGTTGATTTTTCTTCGCCATTTACCTGGCTGCTGTTCCTGGTGCAGACGCACCTGTACACCGGTCTGTTTATTACAGCACACGATGCCATGCATGGTGTTGCCGCTCCCGGTCACCCAAAACTGAACAGAGCCGTTGGCACTACAGCAGCCTTGCTATTTGCCTACAACTGGTACCCGCGTCTTTTGCCCCGTCATCACCAGCATCACCGGCACGTCGCTACCGCGCACGACCCCGATTATCATCACGGCTCCTTCTGGCCCTGGTATTTCAGCTTCCTGAAAAACTACATTACCTGGTGGCAGCTCGTGTTAATGGCCATCACGTTTAATGTGCTCAAGCTGTTCTTCCCGCTGGAGAACGTGGTGCTGTACTGGATGCTGCCTGCTATCCTGGCTACCTTTCAGCTGTTTTACTTCGGTACTTACCTGCCGCACCGCGGAGAGCACGCGCCCGATAATCCGCACAAATCCACCACACAAGCCCAAAACCACCTGTGGGCCTTTATCAGCTGCTATTTCTTTGGCTACCACTACGAACACCACGAGAAGCCCTATGTGCCGTGGTGGCAGTTGTATAAAGAGAAGCGTTAATGTGCTTTGTCTGAACCTTTGATTTCCATTGATTTTATTGAAGTCTTTGATTTTTTACAAGCCATTCTGGTGGAACAGGAATTACAATGAGGCAGACAGATAATCAGTGTAATCAATAAAATCAATGGAAATCTAAGGTTCAGACAAGCTATGTCGGTTAATTAAGTTCCGCAAGCAGATTATTCAGGTCCAGCGGGCGTGTGTACATGTTGAGTGAGCCATCCGGGTTTTTGGGCCACTCCTCCTGCGGACGGTCCCAGTACAGCTCTACGCCATTCTGGTCGGGGTCGGAGAGGTAAATGGCTTCCGACACGCCATGATCAGAGGCGCCAGCAAGCGGATAACCGTTTTCGATGAGTCGCCTCACAATGGCAGCCAGGTCTTTGCGGGTCGGGTAGAGAATTGCCGTATGGAAAAGCCCGGTGCTGCTGACAGGTGGGGGAGAGCCGCCTTTACTGTACCAGGTGTTCAGCCCGATGTGGTGGTGGTAGCCGCCCGCTGAAATGAAGGCAGCGTCTTTGCCATAGGTGGTAGTGAGCGTAAAGCCCAGCAGGTCGCAGTAAAACTTCAGGGCGCGGTCCAGGTTGGCCACCTTCAGGTGCACATGTCCAATCCTGGTCTGGGACGGGATGGTATAATTCGATTCCATAACGTTCTTGCTCGATGGGTACAAACAGTGCTGAGGCACCGGATGCCTCAGCACTGTTTGTGAATTAACTTTATCTATAAAATGGTACTCTGAAACAAGAGCCTTTGTTTAGAAAGCTTCTGGCAAAATAAGCTGCTGTTTTTTGTGTTTAGCAGCTGCCACCAATGCCACAGCTGTCGCCCTGGGTGCTGATGTCTTCCAGTGCAGGTGCTACCTGTCCGAACACCTGCAGAAAAGTTTCTTTTGGCTGTGCGCCGCTTACCAGGTATTTGTCGTTGATAATGAAAGCCGGTACACCTGTAATTCCCGCCGACTGTGCCCACTGCTCCATCTCCCGCACCTCTTTTTTACCTTCCTCGCCTTCGAAGAAACCTTCCAGTCGTTCTGCCGGAATGCCGTTGGCTATGCCGATTTCGGTGAGCAGCTGCGTGTCGTTCATGTCGTTTCCTTCGGTAAAGTAACTGTAGAAAAGGGCGTTGGCTACTTCCTTCTGCACGCCATAAGCACCTGCCAGCCAGATGAGCCTGTGGCCGTTGAAGGTGTTGTTCACCGTTTTCAGCTCATCAAAATTAAACGCGATACCCTCTGCTTCCCCGGCATCCGTCAGGCGTTGGTTAATGGCGTCCAACTGCGACAGGATGGAGGGACCATAGTTCTTTTTAAAGTACTCCAGCCGGTCGAGGCCCTGCTGCGGAATGGCGGCGTTGAGCTCAAAAGGCTTAAAACTGATGTCGAAAGTGTATTTATCTGCTGTCGCGGCCACTGCTTTTTTCAGGCGCTGTTCGCCTACGTAGCACCACGGGCAGTTGATATCCGAAACAATGTCTATCTTAATTTTTTGCATGGTCTTTCGTGGATTTGGTGTGGCAGTAGCAGGTACCGGTTTTGGTCCGGTGCCAGCTGCTGCCACAGCATTTTTTTTATTGAACGATAAAAAGCTTTTCCCTGGTCCGTCTTACTTTCGGAAGCTTTGCCAGCCAGTCGTTGTCGGTGTCGCGGTAGCCCAGGGGCAGCAGCGTTACGCTTCGGAGGCCTTTCTCTTTCAGGTTCAGTAGCTCATCCAGGGCCGCACTGTCGAAACCTTCCATCGGTGTGGCATCTACTTGTTCGGCTGCCGCCGCTACCAGGGCCGTACCAAAGGCAATATACGCCTGCTTGGAGGCCCAGACAAAGTTCTGCTCCTGTGTGTTTTTGGCAGCCATGTTCAGCAATGTATTTTTGAAGTCGTTCAGCGATTCTTCCGGCATGTTTCTAACTGCTGCCGTGTGGCTGATGTACTCCCCGATGTGCTCCGGCGTTACGTTATCCCAGGCTGCAAACACCAGCAGGTGCGAGCTCTCCACAATCTGTGGCTGGTTGTATGCGATAGGCTGTATTTTCTTCCGTAGCTCCTGATCTTCTATTACCAGCACCGTGTAAGGCTGCAGTCCCATAGAAGAGGGCGCCAGCCGGATGGCTTCCAGGATGTTGTTTATTTTATCGGCAGGCACTTTCTGGCCGTTCATTCTTTTGGAGGCATAGCGCCATTCCAGTGATTTTAGTATGCTCATGATAGATAAACCAAATTTTGACAGTAATAATTCAATACTTAGTTACTTTTAGTAACCAAAATTATTTCGTATTTTTGAATTAGTCAAGAAGGCACTTTGTCGTTACTAAGTATAGGCAGAGTAACTAATGCTGAGCGTCAGATGCTTATGAAAGAAGAAAAGATAAATAAAGATGAAACATGTCAGCCCGGCAAGGAGCAATTGTGCCCGGTAAAAGACATCATTGCCAGGTTCGGCGATAAATGGTCGCTGCACACGATCCTGTACCTGGGGCAGAACCAGAAGCTGCGGTTTAATGAACTGAAAAGCATGATTTCAGGAATTTCGCAGCGCATGCTGACGGTAACGCTCCGGGCGCTGGAAGAGGACGGGCTGGTTGCCCGAACCGTTTACCCCGAAATTCCGCCAAAGGTAGAGTATGCGCTTACACCGCTGGGACAAAGCCTGTTGCAGCAGCTGCTCAAGCTGTCGGACTGGGCAAAGCTGAACCGGGGAAAAGTACTGGAGGCGCGGGAGCGCTATGCCCGAAAAGAAGGACACCTTACAGAAAAAAGCACCTGAACCTGCCTGGATTACTGCTTTTTTTTTTGTGGCTTTTGGCAGGCAGGAGGAGCAGCGGCTGTGGTGGCAGCTGCAGAAACCTTTTTTCGTTTCCGGGACGGCTTTTTTTTGTTACCGCTGCTGTCACCATTCCCGCTGCACCTCGCAAAACCGGTTGTGGTAGGTTGGTTAGTTTAGTTGACTGGTGTTATGGAAGTTATGCTAACTACTGTAAGTTATTGGCGGTAAAATTTATATGCCGAATTTTAAATATTTTAACATTTTATTTTGATTTGGAGCGTAGTAAAATCCCTTTTTTGCCACTGCTTTCGCTCCTTTTGTAAGCTGTTTCCGGTACGTTAATCCGGGGGCCGCTACCCCTGTTCCGGCACTTCCTGCCAGTTGTACTGGAAATTTCCCCCACTTTGCCCCACCAGTTCCACTTTCTCCCACTTTTGCTGTGGATTTGATTTCCTTAATTGCTTACATGAGCTTGTGTATGTCAAGTATCTGTAAATCAATTGTTTATTTTGTGGTCCTCGAATATTAGCAACAATTAATATTGTTTGCAAATTTAGTTATACCCAAAATGAAGCGGTTTTATGTGGATAATGTGGATAAGTGGGGTGGATAACCGTAATTTATCCACAAAGTGGTAAAAAGTGGTAAACTCTGGTTGTGGAGTTTCGTTCATTCGTTACATTTGTATACTCCGAGAACTATTCGGGCTTTATTGTAAAAAACATGAACTTCCTGTCTGGCGAATATGAATGCAAGATTGATCCGAAGGGAAGGTTGGTTTTACCTGCAAAGATAAAAGCCAACCTGCCGGAGGCGTCGGGCAATCATGTGGTGCTGATGCGGGGATTCGAGCCGTGTTTGGTGCTGTATCCGAAGGTGGAGTGGAAGGCGATTTACGATAGAGTAGCCAGCCTGAACGAGTTCAACGAAGAATACCGCCACTTCCAGCGGAACTTCTTCCGGGGGAATACCGAGATTGAGCTGGACGGTACCGGTCGTTTTATCGTGCCGCGTACCATGGCCCGTTTTGCGGAGCTGGAGAAGGAGGCGATTGTAGTGGGGCTGGGAAACCGGGTTGAAATCTGGAATCCGGACAAGTACGAAGAGTACCTGATCAAAGACCAGCAGAGTTTTTCACAGCTTGCCCAGAAGTTTCTGGGTGATAAACCAGGAGAGGAACCAATTATCTGATGGAGTATCATCGCCCCGTATTGTTGCAGGAATCGGTTGATGCCCTGGGTATTAAGCCGGAAGGTACCTATGTGGATGTGACCTTCGGCGGCGGCGGTCATTCCGCCGAAATTTTAAGCAGGCTGACGACCGGCAAGCTGTATTCCTTCGACCAGGACCGGGACGCGGAGGAGCAGGCGAAAAAGATTACGCACCCGGGCTTCACTTTTGTGAAAGCCAACTTCCGGGATCTGAAGAAATACCTGCGCCTGTACAAGGTGAAGGAGATCGACGGGTTGCTGGCCGACCTGGGCGTATCGTCGCACCAGTTCAATGTGCCGGAGCGCGGCTTTTCTACCCGCTTCGACGGGCCGCTGGACATGCGGATGGATCCGCAGGCAGGCATCACCGCCCGTGAGGTGGTGGAGACATATCCGGAAGAGCAGCTGCACCGGATTTTTGGCATTTACGGCGAAGTGAAAAATGCCCGGACGCTTGCCCGCCTTCTGGTGGAGCAGCGGGGGCGGCGGGCCATCGAAACCATCGGCGATTTTAAGCAGGCCATCAGCTCCTGTACGCCGCGTGGCAAAGAGAACAAGTACCTGGCGCAGGTGTTCCAGGCGCTCCGCATCGAGGTAAACGACGAGCTGAAGGCGCTGGAGGAAATGCTCGAGCAGGCAGCAGAGCTGCTGAAACCGGGAGGCCGGCTGGCTGTAATTTCTTACCACTCGCTGGAGGACCGGCTGGTGAAGAACTTTATAGCGAAAGGGAAATTTTTTGGCGAGGTAGAAAAGGATCTGTTCGGGAACGAAATTAAACCGCTCGAAGCAGTAAGCAGAAAACCTATTACGCCATCGGAAGAGGAACTGCTGCAGAACAGCCGCTCCAGAAGCGCCAAACTCAGAGTAGCCGGAAAAAAATAAAATGAATAAAAAGTAACGCTTACAATTAGTTTTAAGTACAACCGCAACTATGGCTTCTAACCTGATGATGAAGAAAGCAAGCGCCCCAAAGGTAAACGAGGTGCGCACGAAGCCAGAGGTGGAGGCGCCCAAGCCCAAAGCCAAAGGGTTCAGCTTATTCAAGCTGTTAGAGAAATATGCAAATGTAGATTTCCTGTTCGAGGAAGGAGTTCCGCTTAAATACATGCCGCAGGTGCTCTTCCTGACCGGGATCGCCTTGTTTTATATTGGCAACACGCATTACGCCGAAAAAACGATCCGCAAGATCGACCGGCTGAAAGTTGAAACCGAAGATCTGCGTGCCGATTATACCACGCTCGCCTCCGAATACATGGAGGCCAGCAAACAGTCTGAAGTGGCCCGCAATGTGGCGCCGCTGGGCCTCGTAGAAAGTTCATCTCCACCCTATCAGGTAGAAGTTGCTGAAGATGAATATTAAGAAATCCATATTGCTCCGGGTGCGGCTGGCCTTTCTGGCCATCTGTTTGTTTGCGTGCGTTATCGTGTACAAAATTGTGTATATCCAGTACCTGGATAAAACCAACTGGAAAGCGATCTCGAAAGAGCGGCGCATCCGCTACCAGCCCGTTCCTGCCACGCGCGGAAATATTTATTCCGACGATGGCAGAAGCATCCTGGCTACCTCGCTGCCTTTCTACCGCGTGGCTTTCGACCCGACTATTGCCGAAACCGAGAAATATAATGCAGGCATCGACTCTTTGGCCTTGCTGCTTTCGCGTTTCTATGGCGACCGTTCTGCCAGCTATTACATGATGAAGATAAACAATGCCCGCCATGCCGGGCGCCGTTATATTCGCCTGAATAGCCGCTACATCAATTACCAGGACAAAAAACTGATGTCGCGGTGGCCGATCTTCCGGGCAGGCAAGAACAAGGGCGGCGTGATCTTCGAGAAGGTAGAGAAGCGCTTCAAACCGTTTGGAATCCTGGCGGAGCGCACGATTGGCTTTATTAACGAAGATAAAAACGGTGCAGGCCTGGAATACAGCTTTAACGATAACCTGGCCGGTACCGACGGCGAAGCGCTTTTCGAACGGATAGCAGGTGGTATCAAGCCAATTTACGACGGTACCGAAGTAAAGCCGCAGCACGGTTACGACATCCGGACTACCATCGATATTAACCTGCAGGACGTGGCGGAGAATGCGCTGTACAAGGCCCTGGAAAAGACCAATGCCGAATATGGTTGTGTGATCATGATGGAAGTGAAGACCGGGGAGATAAAGGCGATTGCCAATCTCGGAAAAACCACCGGCGGCTATATCGAGGATTATAATTATGCAGTTGGTAATCAGGGGCGTACCGAGCCGGGTTCTACCTTTAAACTAGCCTCGATGATGGCCCTGTTCGAACATAATAAAAATGTGCTGCTAACTGATTCAATAGATACCGGGAATGGCTCGTACCGCATCAAGGGCAGAACCATGACGGACGCGAAAAACGGCGGTTACGGAAAAATCACCGTGCAGGAGGTCTTCGAGAAATCTTCGAACATTGGGGTGGCGAAGCTGATGGAAGAAACATTCGGGGAGAATCCCAAAGCCTATATCGACTACCTGAACGAGTTCGGGTTGGGCAGTACGCTTGGGTTCCACATGGAAGGGGAGGCGCGTCCGTACATCAAGAGCACGCAGGACAGAAGCTGGAGCGGCACCTCGCTTACGTCCATGTCGATTGGCTATGAACTGAAGCTGTCGCCGCTGCAGACGCTGGCATTTTACAATGCCGTGGCAAATGACGGGGTGAAGATTCAGCCCATCATTGTAAAGGAAATCCGGAAAGCAGACGAAGTGGTACACTCGTTCCAGACGCGTGTGCTTAACCCAAAAATCTGCTCCGACGAAACACTGAAGAAACTGCGTGCCATGATGGAAGGTGTAGTAGAACACGGTACAGCCAAAAACATCCGCAGCAACGACTACAAAGTGGCCGGCAAAACGGGTACCGCCCGAAAAGTGAAGGATGGCAGGTACGTGAAAACCTACTCCACTTCTTTTGCCGGTTACTTCCCTGCCGACAATCCAAAGTACAGCTGCATCGTAATCATCGATTCGCCGCATGGTGTGAACGTGTATGGGGGCGATGTGGCGGCGCCTGTATTTAAGGAACTGGCTGATAAGGTATATGCCCGCGACCTGGCCATGCACCAGCCGCTGCAGGCGCGTGTTGTACCAAACAAGGACAGCATGCCGGGTGTGAAAGCCGGTAGCCTGGAAGATTTAACCCTTATCTGCAACAAGATTGGCGTGAGCAGTCATACCAATGGCGTGGATGATGACTGGGTACGCGTGGAGCCGCAGAACCGCTCGCTGAACTTTAAACCGAACCCGGTGAACGATACGCAGGTGCCGGATGTGACAGGGATGACGCTGCGGGATGCGCTTTTCCTCCTGGGCAACAGGCATCTGAAAGTGAAGGTGCACGGAATGGGGAAACGGGTAGAGAAGCAGTCGGTAGTGCCCGGGACACCTATTGTAAAAGACAGCCAGATTATAATTGTGTTAAGCTGATGCAGGTACTGCAAAACATATTGCAACATGTTCCGGTGCTGGAAAAGCATGGTTCATTGAATGTGCCTGTTACGGCGATCACGTTCGATTCGCGCCAGGTGCAGCAGGGTGTTGTGTTTGTAGCGGTGCGTGGGGTGCAGGCCGACGGGCATGCGTATATAGCTAAGGCTGTGGAGGCTGGTGCTGCAGCCATTATCTGCGAGGAATTGCCGGTAGAACTGAATGAAGCTGTGGCGTATGTGCTGGTGAAGGATTCGTCGCAGGCACTGGGGCAAATGGCATCGGCTTTTTATGGGCATCCGTCGCGCAAACTGAAGCTGGTAGGCGTAACCGGTACCAACGGAAAGACTACTTCGGTTACACTGCTGCACAAGCTGTTCCGGGAGCTGGGCTACCACGTAGGCATGCTCTCTACGGTGCAGAACCAGATTGATGAAACGGTTATTCCGTCTACCCATACCACACCCGATGCTATTGCGCTGAATGCGCTGCTCGACCAGATGGTAAAGGCAGGTTGTGCTTATTGTTTTATGGAAGTGAGTTCGCATGCCATGGTGCAGCAGCGCGTAGCGGGGCTGACCTTTGCAGGCGGTGTGTTTACCAACATCACCCACGACCACCTCGACTACCATAAAACCTTTGACGAATATATAAAAGCGAAGAAGTCGTTTTTTGATATGCTGCCGGCCGGTGCCTTTGCGCTGGTGAACGCCGACGATAAGCGGGGAACCGTGATGGTGCAAAATACCAAAGCTGCAGTACACTATTTCTCGCTGCGCAAAGCCACCGAGTTCAAGGCGCGCATCCTCGACAATACATTGCAGGGGCTGCACCTGGAACTGGACGGGCACGAGATCTGGTGCAAACTGATCGGGGCTTTTAACGCTTATAACCTGCTGGGTGCTTACGCGGTGGCGGTGTTGCTGGAAGAAGACCCGGTGGAAACGCTGACGGTACTGTCGAGCCTGAATACGGCGGCAGGCCGTTTCGATTATGTGGTGTCGGCGTCACGCATTACCGGTATTGTGGATTATGCCCATACGCCTGATGCGCTGGAGAACGTGCTCAACACCATCCAGCAGATCCGGACGCCGCTGCAGAAGGTAATTACGGTAATTGGTTGCGGCGGCAACCGCGATGCGGCCAAGCGCCCGATCATGGCGGATATTGCCTGCCGCTTAAGCGACAAAGTAATACTGACTTCAGATAACCCGCGCTTCGAGGAGCCGCAGGCGATCCTGGAGGACATGCAGAAGGGGGTAAAGCCGCTGGATTTTAAAAAAACATTGACGGTGGCAGACCGGAGAGAAGCCATCAGGACCGCCTGTATGCTGGCCGAAGCCGACGATATTGTGCTGGTGGCAGGCAAAGGGCACGAAACCTACCAGGAAGTGAAAGGCGTGAAACATCCGTTTGATGACAAGCAAGTACTGCAGGAGACGTTTGAGCAGTTAGGGAAGTAGGCAGTAAAACAAAATAAAACAGAAACAGAACAGGTAACCAACATACATGCTCTATTACCTCTTTAACTGGCTCGACCGGGAATTTGACATAGCAGGAGCAGGTGTATTTCAGTACATCTCTTTCAGGGCAAGCATGGCAACACTGTTGTCGCTGCTGATAGCCATGATTTTCGGCGGACGGCTGATTAAAATTCTGCAACGCAAGCAGGTTGGCGAAAGCATCCGTAACCTGGGCCTGGAAGGGCAGATGGAAAAGAAAGGTACGCCTACGATGGGTGGCCTCATTATCATACTCGCTATCCTGGTGCCCACGCTGCTTTTCGCACGCCTCGATAATATTTACATCCTCCTGATGCTGGTGTCGACGGTGTGGCTGGGTCTGATTGGCTTCCTGGACGATTACATCAAGATTTTCAAAAAGAACAAGGAAGGTCTGGCCGGTCGCTTCAAAATTATGGGGCAGATCGGATTGGGATTAATTGTAGGCATTACCTTATATTTTAACGATGATGTGGTGGTGCGGCAATACATTTTTGAAAATGGTGCTACCTCAGCGGTTAACGCCGCGAAGAAATGGGTAGATGTAAAATCGATGATCACGACCGTACCCTTCCGGAAGAATAACGAACTGGACTACAGTACGCTCTTTGTTTTTGGAGGCGCCATTTCCAGGGAACTGTCCAGCCTGCTCTACATCCCGATCGTGATCCTGGTGATCACAGCCGTGTCGAACGGAGCCAATATCACCGACGGTATCGACGGGCTGGCCGCAGGAACATCCGCCATTATCGGGATGACGCTGGCGATTTTTACCTATGTGTCAGGTAACACCTTCATTGCCGATTACCTGGACATCATGTTTATCCCGAATTCGGGGGAACTGGCTATTTTCTGTCTGGCCTTTGTGGGAGCCTGCGTCGGGTTTCTCTGGTACAACTCGTTCCCGGCCCAGGTATTTATGGGCGATACGGGCAGCCTGGCAATTGGCGGAATTATAGCCGTGCTGGCGCTGATAGTGCGGAAGGAACTGTTGATTCCGATTTTGTGCGGCATCTTTTTGATCGAGAACCTGTCGGTGATGCTGCAGGTGAGTTACTTTAAGTACACCCGGAAAAAGTATGGCGAAGGGCGCCGCATTTTTAAGATGTCACCCCTGCACCACCATTACCAGAAGTTGGGTTACCACGAATCCAAGATCGTATCGCGGTTCTGGATTGTAGGTATCATGCTGGCAATTTTTACGCTGATTACCTTAAAGCTGCGGTAGGTGATAGTTAAGAGTTGAGAGTTAAAAGTTATGAGTTAATGGTAGGTTTTGAGGGAAGTGGAATCTTCAACCCTAATTGTTTAGGAGCAACTTTTAATCTTAACCATCCTAAAATCATATAATCCTGTTCAGACAAAGGAGCAGAGGCTGTGGTGGCAGGTGCAGAATAGAAAAGATAACCCTGTCATTTCGACCACCGGGAGAAATCTGATACACAACAGAACCAGATTTCTCATTTCATTCGAAATGACATAAACATTTTTTGAAGGCACTCTAACGAGGAGCCAACAACACAAAAATAAAACATGAAAATAGCTGTACTCGGAGCAGGAGAGAGTGGTGTTGGAGCTGCTTTGCTGGCAAAGGCAAAGGGGCTGGAGGTATTTGTGTCGGATATGGGGGCGATCAAGGAGGTTTACAAGCAAAAGCTTACTGAAGCCGGAATTGATTTTGAGGAGAAGACGCATACGGTCGAGCGTATCCTGGAGGCGAATGAGATCATCAAAAGCCCCGGTATTCCGGATAAAGCACCTATTATCAAGGAGGCGGTAGCCAAGGGGATAAAGATCATCTCCGAGATAGAATTTGCCGGTCGCTATACCGATGCCAAATTTATCTGCATCACGGGCACCAACGGCAAAACAACGACGACGCTGCTTACCTACCACCTGCTCAAAAGTGCAGGTCTGAACGTGGGGCTGGCCGGAAATATCGGGGAGAGCCTGGCGGAGAAGGTGATTGAGAACAAGTACGAGTTTTATGTGCTGGAGCTAAGCAGTTT
Source organism: Botryobacter ruber (assembly GCF_003347595.2). Lineage (GTDB taxonomy): Bacteria > Bacteroidota > Bacteroidia > Cytophagales > Hymenobacteraceae > Pontibacter > Pontibacter ruber_A. The sequence goes on from NZ_QCZK02000037.1 coordinate 101,281, forward strand.
TCAGCTCGACAACATGTACCAGTTCAAAGCGCACATCGCCGTGCTGCTCAACATCACACCCGACCACCTGGACCGCTACGAATACAGCATGGAGAAATATGCGGCTTCCAAACTGCGGGTAGCGCAAAATATGATGGGCTCCGACTTCTTCATTTTTAATGCAGATGATCAGAACATCAAAGCGGCTTTCAAGTCTGAAGCGTTTGGCGGCACAACGGTACCTATTTCGCTTGAAGGTGCGCCTGATGCAAAAGTAAGGTACGAAGGCAGCCATGTGAAGGTGGATGTGCAGTTCTACGAAGGCGATGTGGAAACGGCAAAGTCGCCGCTGATTGGCAAGCACAACCAGTACAATACCATGGCAGCCGTAACCGTGGCCAAACTGATGGGTATTGCTGATGCCACCATAGCTGCTGCACTCGAAACGTTCCGGAACGCGGAGCACCGCCTGCAGCCGGTGGGGGAGGCAAAAGGCGTTACCTACATCAACGACTCCAAGGCTACCAACGTGGAAGCGGTGTGGTATGCGCTCGAAGGAATCAAGAAGCCCATCATCTGGATAGCAGGTGGTGTAGACAAAGGAAACGATTACAGCGTGCTGGAAGACCTGGCGCGTGAAAAGGTAAAGGTGCTGATTTGCCTCGGCACCGACAATAAGAAGCTGCAGGAGGCTTTTGGCCGGATAGTACCCGTGGTGGCAGAAACAACCTCCATCAACTACGCCGTGCGCCTGGCTCGGTCGCTGGCGGAGCAGGGGGATGTGGTGCTCCTGTCGCCGGCCTGTGCGAGTTTCGATTTATTTAACAATTACGAACACCGTGGACAGCTCTTTAAAGAAGCTGTAGAAAAGATAGTCCTGAAGAAGTAAACGATTTAGAAATAGCCCGTGTGATATGGTAAAGCAGTGGTTGCAGCAGAACCTGAAAGGGGATGCAGTACTTTGGGGGATAGTGTTGGCGTTCTCACTGATCAGTGTGCTGGTAGTGTATTCTGCCACCGGTACGCTTGCCTACAAAAAAATGGAGGGCAACACCGAATACTTCCTCTTCAAGCACTCCTTCCTAATTATGGTTGGACTGGGATTTATGTGGGCAGCTCATAAAATTGACTATCGCTACTACTCCAAGCTGTCGTTGCTGGCGCTGATTTTTTCGGCACCCCTGCTGATTATCACGTATTTCTACGGTTCTAACATAAACGAGGCCTCCCGCTGGATCACGATTCCGGTGATCAACCAGACGTTCCAGCCTTCGGATTTGGCCAAACTGGCGCTTATCTCTTACCTGGCGAGTATCCTGTCCAAAAAGCAGCAAAAGCTGGATGATTTAAAACATACGCTTGCACCGCTCTTCATCTGGACCATTGCCATCTGCGGACTTATCGCCTTAACCAATACCTCCACGGCCGTGCTCCTGTTCCTGACATGCCTGCTGCTGATGTTTATCGGACGCGTGCCGGTGAAGTACCTGGGAGGCGTGATTGTAGTCGGCATCGTTTTCGGTTCTATCTTCCTGGCGCTGGGCCAGCGGGGCGAAACAGCCATGAGCCGTATGCAGGATTTTCTCGATCCTACGGAAATACCCTTTCAGCTGGAGCAGTCTTACATCGCGATCGCTACAGGTGGCGTGGTAGGTAAGGGGCCCGGCAACAGCGATCAGCGCGATATTCTGCCACACCCGTATTCCGACTTTATTTACTCCATTATCCTGGAAGAGTATGGCCTGGTAGGCGGTGTGGTGGTGCTTTTCCTGTACCTGGCGCTGCTGTACCGGGGGCTGGTAACAGTCAGCAGAAGCAATGGTGCGTTTGGAGGACTGCTGTCGGCGGGCTTGAGTTTTAGCCTGGTTATCCAGGGGATGATCAATATGGCGGTTGCTGTTGGGTTAGGGCCTGTTACAGGTTTGCCGCTGCCGCTATTAAGTATGGGGGGAACCTCATTGATTTTTACAGGTATCTCGCTGGGGGTTATCCTGAGTGTGAGCCGCAGCGAAAGCAAACAGGAACTGGATGCCTTAGCGCCAGTAAATGCAGGAGCCTTAAAAAACAGACCGGTAAATGCCTGATAAAGGAAGACCATATCGCGTTATCATCAGCGGTGGCGGCACCGGCGGACATATCTATCCGGCGATTGCGATTGCCAACCAACTGAAGGCGGTGCAGCCTGATGCTGAGATTCTGTTTGTGGGCGCGATCGGCCGCATGGAGATGACACGGGTACCGGAGGCGGGTTATAAAATAGTGGGTTTGTGGATCAGCGGCCTGCAACGCCGCCTGACACTGGACAATATTTCGTTCCCGTTAAAGGTGATTTCGAGCATACGGGCATCGCACAAAATCATCAAGGACTTTAAACCGGATGCCGTGGTGGGTGTGGGAGGTTATGCCAGCGGACCGTTGCTGTACGCTGCTACCTCGCGGGGAATTCCGGCGCTTATCCAGGAGCAGAACTCCTATGCAGGCATCACCAATAAGCTGCTGGCAAAAAGAGTGAACAAAATATGCGTGGCTTATCCCGGCATGGAGAATTTCTTTCCGCAGGAGAAGCTGGTATTTACGGGTAACCCGGTGCGCAGCGATATCATGGGCAGCCAGGAGAAAAGGCGGGAGGCACTGCTGCACTTTGGCCTGACGTCCGAAAAGAAAACGATCCTGGTGATTGGGGGGAGCCTTGGCGCCAGAACACTGAACCATAGTATAGCAGCCGGACTGGAGCAGCTTGTACAGGCGGGGCACCAGCTGATCTGGCAAACCGGCAAAGCGTTTTACCCGGAAGCTAAGGAACTGGAAAAGCCATGGGTGGAAAAAGGCATCCGCGCTTTCGATTTTATCAAGCGGATGGACCTGGCCTATGCCGCCGCCGACATCGTGATATCGCGGGCGGGAGCGCTTTCTATTTCCGAGTTGTGCCTGGTGGCCAAACCGGCCATCCTGGTGCCGTCGCCCAATGTGGTAGCGGATCACCAGACAAAAAATGCCCTGGCACTGGTGCAACAGGGCGCTGCGCAACTGGTGCGTGACCAGGAGTCGGTGGAGAAACTGGTGCCTGCCGCCCTGCAGCTGTTACAGGACGAGAAAGAACAGCAGCGCCTGGCGCAGGAAATACAAAAACTGGCCAAGCCAGCTGCGGCAGCCGAAATTGTGAACGAGCTAATAAACCTGATAAAGTGAAACTGGAGCAATATAATTATATCTACTTCCTGGGGATTGGCGGCATTGGCATGAGCGCCATCGCCCGCTGGTTCAATGCCAAAGGCTATCCGGTCTGGGGTTATGACCGTACACGTACGCCGCTAACCGCAGCCCTGGAACAGGAAGGTCTCCGCATCCATTATGACGACAACCTGACCGAGCTGCCCGAGGAAATCCTGCGGCACAAGGAAGAAACGCTGGTGATCCTGACTCCTGCAATTCCGGCAGATCACCAGGAGTGGGCCTATCTGAAGGCGAACGATTATACGATTAAAAAACGCTCGGAGGTGTTGGGGATCATTACAGCCGATGCCTTTACTGTTGCGGTGGCAGGCACGCATGGCAAAACGACAACTTCGTCTATCATCACGCACCTGCTCCACCAAGCCGGTGTAGATTGCTCTGCCTTTTTGGGGGGCATTGCTACTAACCTGAACTCGAACCTGCTCATCAGTAAGGGCAGTGCAGCTACAGAGACTGTGGTGGTAGAGGCAGACGAGTACGATCGCTCTTTCCTGACGCTGTTTCCGGACATCGCTATTGTTACTTCCGCCGATCCCGATCATTTGGATATCTATGGCGATAAAGAAGAAATGCTCCGCACGTTCGCGAAATTTATCAGCCAGGTAAAGCCCGGTGGTTACCTGCTGATACACAAGGACACCGATGCACGGCTGACGGAGCAGGTACAGGAGGGTGTGCAGGTAATCAGGTACAGCTTACAGGAAGGCGAGGCGCATGCAAACGCCATCAGCATAGATGGGCATTGGTTTAAATTTGAAGTTGATTCGCCCTTTGGATTGCAGCCGGAACTGAAGCTTGGTCTGCCGGGCTTCCACAATGTGGAGAACACCGTGGCAGCGGTAATGGTAGCCCAGATTTTACAGGTGCCAGCCAACAGGATAGCGGCCGGGGTAGAATCCTTTAAAGGTGTAAAACGGCGTTTCGAGTTTGTGTATGAGCAAAACGGGAAAGTTTTTATTGACGACTATGCGCATCATCCTAAGGAAATAGATGCGTTTATGACCTCGCTGCGGGCGCTTTATCCGGATAAAAAGTTAAAAGTGATCTTTCAGCCGCATTTGTTTACCCGTACCCGCGACTTCGCTGGCGAGTTTGCAGAGAGCCTGAGCAAAGCCGACGAACTGGTGTTGCTGGACATTTATCCGGCCAGGGAAAAGCCCCTGCCAGGCATTACTTCCGAGATTATTCTGGAGCAGGTGCAGAGCCCTAAAAAGTCGCTGTTAACAAAAGAACAGTTGTTAGCGCAGTTAAAGTCGGATGCTGACTTTGATGTGCTGGCAACCGTGGGAGCCGGCGACATTGATGCGCTGGTGCTGCAGATTAAAAATATTTTAGAAAATCGGGTAGTATGAACTTGAATACTAAAATAAAATCTCTAATTTTTGCAGGTTGTAGCATTATCACAATCGGGGCACTAGTTGGCTTTGCCGGTTCCAGGCAAAATGAAAAATTGTGCAAAAAAGTGACAATAAAAATTGATAATGAATACAACAATTACTTTATTGGGGATAAGGAGGTACGGAACCTGCTCACGCGGGAAGGGGAACGAAAGTTAGAGGGACTTCCGAACGACCAGATCGATCTTAAAAACCTGGAGAAGCGCATCGAAGCCCACAGTTTTGTAAAAGAAGCTGACGTATACAGGGGCCTTGATGGAAATATCCAGGTGCAGGTAAAACAGAACAGACCAATTGCAAGAATTTTACGACCAGACCAGGATGTATATATCGATACAGAGGGACATACACTCCCCCTATCCGACAGTTACACGGCACGTGTGATTCCTGTTACCAAGTCGGCTTTAATAAAATCTTTAGACAAGGGATTCTTCCAGGACTCGACAGGCCAGGCTTATCTCTCTTTGCTGATGTTTATTGAGAAAGATGAGTTTTGGAAAGCGCAGTTGGCCCAGATGCACATCGATGGGAGAGGGATGATATCGTTTTTACCCCAGGTGGGCGAGCATACCATCGAATTCGGGAAGCCCGAAAACCTGGAGGTAAAATTTAATAAGCTCATGATCTTTTATAAAAAAATTCTGCCCCAGATGGGTTGGGAAAAATATAAAAGAGTGAACGTAGCATTTGAAGATCAGATAATTTGTGAATAATAGATACAGGATATGCAAAGCGACAAAATAGTAGTAGGCTTGGACATCGGCACAACCAAAGTTTGCGCACTTGTTGGTCGGAAAAATGAGTTTGGGAAGCTGGAGATTTTAGGAATGGGCAAAGCCCTTTCGGAAGGGGTGGTTCGTGGCATTGTAAGCAACATCGACAAAACGGTAGATGCCATCCGGAAAGCCATAAAGCAGGCGGAAGAGCAGTCAGGCATTAACATAGGAGTTGTGAACGTGGGCATCGCCGGGCAGCATATTAAAAGCCTGCAGCACAATGGCAGCATCACCCGTCAGGTAACGGACCACGAAATCACGGTAGATGATGTGGCGCGCCTGACCAACGATATGTACCGGCTGGTGACGCCTCCGGGCAGCGAGATTATACACGTAATGCCACAGGAGTACAAGGTGGATTACGAAGAAGGCATCGTAGATCCGGTGGGCATGTCGGGCGTGCGCCTGGAAGGTAACTTCCATATCATTACAGCGCAGTCTAACGCCATCAACAACATCAATAAATGTATCACCCGTGCCGGGCTGGAAATTGACAACCTGATCCTGGAGCCGCTGGCTTCGTGCATGTCGGTGCTGAGCGACGAAGAGAAAGAAGCAGGTGTGGCGTTGGTGGACATTGGAGGTGGTACTACGGATTTAGCCATCTTTAAAGACAATATAATCCGGCATACAGCTGTTTTACCTTTCGGGGGGAACATTATAACCTCCGACATCAAGCAGGGCTGCATGGTGATGCAGAACCAGGCCGAGCAGCTGAAAGTGAAGTTCGGGAAGGCCATTGCCGACGAAGCTTCTGAAAATGAAATAGTTTCTATACCAGGTTTGCGGGATCGTACGCCAAAAGAGATATCTTTGAAAAATCTTGCTTATATCATAGAAGCAAGAATGGAAGAAATTATCGAACTTATCTTTGCAGAAATTGTTCGTTCAGGATATTCAAAGAGCCTGGCAGCAGGTATCGTGATTACAGGCGGTGGTTCGCAACTGCAGAATCTGGTGCAACTGGTAGAATATATTACCGGGATGGATACGCGAATCGGGTATCCGAACGAGCACCTGGGCAAATCGAAGATCGATGCCGTGAAGAGCCCGATGTATGCTACCACCGTAGGCCTGGTACTCTCCGGATACCAGTCGCTGGACCAGCGCGTTTCGCATTATGAGAACGTGCCGCAACAAGAAGATTATCAGAAACCTGCACCTAAGAGCAGCAGCAACAGTGGCAGCACCACCGGAAGCCTGTTTCAGAGGCTAAAAGGTTTTCTGACCGACGACATAGACGATAAACAAAGTTATTAACCCAAAATAGAGCAGGAGATTTTAGCATGACTTCAATGTACACTTTTGACTTACCTTCTAGCAGTAAGTCCATCATCAAGGTGATTGGCGTCGGGGGCGGTGGCAGCAATGCTGTTAACCACATGTATAACCAGGGCATTAAAGACGTAGAATTTATAATATGTAATACTGACGCACAAGCCCTGAAAAGCAGCAGCGTTCCCAATAAGCTGGCCATCGGGCAAAACCTGACGGAGGGCCTGGGAGCCGGTGCCAACCCCGAAAAAGGCAAACAGGCTGCCCTCGAGAGCAAGGAAGAAATCCGGGAGATGCTGAGCGCCGATACCAAGATGGTGTTTATTACAGCGGGTATGGGTGGCGGTACCGGTACAGGTGCTGCGCCGGTTATTGCTAAAGTCGCCAAAGAACTGGGTATCCTGACGGTAGGTATTGTAACGGCACCTTTCGTTTTCGAAGGGAAAAAGAAAAAGGTTGCTGCCGAAAACGGGGTAAAGGAACTGAGCGAAAACTGCGATACCATCCTGGTGATCCTCAATGACAAGCTGCGCGAAATGTTCGGTAACCTGACCATCCGTGAAGCTTTCGCCAAGGCTGATAACGTGTTAACCACGGCGGCCAAATCGATCGCTGAAATTATTACGGTTACAGCCGAAGTGAACGTGGACTTTGAAGACGTTAAAACGGTAATGAAAGATTCTGGTGCCGCTGTAATGGGTTCTGCCACGACAGAAGGCGAAGGCCGTGCCTTGCGTGCAGCCGAGGAAGCGCTTTCGTCGCCATTGCTGAACAACACCGATATTCACGGTGCTCAGAAAATCCTTCTTTCCATTATGTCTGGTGAGCAGGCGGAGCTGGAAATGGATGAGCTGACCGAGATCACCGAGTACATCCAGGATAAAGCCGGACAGGAAGCAGAGGTTATTTTCGGTCATGGCATCGATTCTTCGCTGGGCCAGAGCATCCGGGTAACAGTAATTGCCACCGGCTTTGCCAGCAGCGCCGAAGGCATCATGGAGCCAAAAAAAACAGTTTTTGACCTGAACAGCGAGAAGAAAATAGAAGCGCCTAAGCCGGTTGAAGCTCCTATTGCTGCTCCTATTCCTAACCCGGTAGTGGCTCCTGCGGCTACGCCGAACTTCAAAGCGCCTTCAACGCCCGAGTACGATGTACGCAGGCCAGTGGAGCAGCCGGTGCAACGCGAGCGTGTCGTGTATGAACTGGAAGGTTTTCAGCAATCAACTAACAGCGCGGCAAACGAAGAGGATGCCAGAACACGTGAGCAGGAGCGCATCCTGAACGAGCGTGAGCTGATGCAGCGCAAGGCGGAAGAAAGACGTGAAAGGCTGCGAATGCTGAGCACCGAAATTACGTCTGAAGCAATAAAAGAGAAACTGGATGTGCCGGCTTACCTGCGCCGCAACGTGGCACTCGACCAGGTGGTGCATTCTTCAGAAAGAAACATCTCCCGTTTCAACCTGAATGATGATAATGAGATTTTAGGCGACAACCGTTTTCTGCACGATAATGTAGACTAACGCTAAGCGATACCATAAAAAGAAAGGCCTGCACGTAAAAATGCAGGCCTTTCTTTTTGCTTTGGTTCCTGGAAAAAGGAGGAGCAGAGGCTGTGGTGGCAGGTGCAGCAGATTGTTTTTACAGCGCCCGCAACTAAAAAGCAATCAGCTGCTCGATCTGCTCATCGAGTAGCTCCTGGTACAATTTGTTTGTAATTTTCAGGCCATCAAAGTTTTTGCTGATGAGCGCGAGGCGCGGCTTCTGCGCCAGCACATGCATGCCCAGGTAATTAAACACATCGGTCAGGTGGCTCATGGCCATGCCGCTGCCCTGTATGCCCGAAGAGATACCCACCATGGCTGCCTTTTTATTTTTGAACGGGCTGGGATAGTCGAGGCCATCAATAAACGCTTTGAGTACGCCGGGGTAGGAGTTATTGTACTCGGGTACCATAAACACCAGCTTTTCCGATTTTTTGATCATGCTGCTCAGCTTGTTGAACTGCTCGTTCTTGCCGGAGTTGTCGTAAAGTGCCGATGTGGTAAAGTCGTCGGGTAAAGCGGCCAGGTCCAGGATCTGGCATTCCTGTCCTTTTTCCTGAAGCAAAGTAGCGTAGTAATCAGCAATGGCTCTGGTGACAGAAGCAGGACGGTTGGTGCTGGAAATTATTGTAATCATGTTGCGTTAGGGCTTGGTTACGTAACAGCGTTCCGGGAGCTATTGTTTAGCTGGAACAGCAGCATCGGTAGTTCTTGGTTAGCTGGCTGCCAGTTACATTTCTGCTTTAGAACTGTTCTGCTCCTGCCACCATAGCCTCTGCTGCTGAGACATACAAGCTGGTAAAAGAGCAGCAGGAATGGTGGCTGGTGCTGTCATGTTCAAAGCTCAGAAAGATGCATGTGGCAGCTTCAGAACCCAGGTGCAAGTAAATAAAAAAAGGCGAGAGCAGCTTGCTGTCTCGCCTTTTGCTTATGCATTCGCGTAATTAAACGTTTTCGGAGCTGGCTTTTGCCGAAATAAATTCTCTGCGCAGCATGTTGATGTTCTCCAGGGAGATACCCACCGGGCACTCAGCCGCACAGGCTCCTGTGTTGGTGCAGGCACCGAAGCCTTCCAGGTCCATTTGCGCAACCATGTTCTCCACGCGAGTTTTGCGCTCTGTCTTGCCCTGCGGCAGCATGGCCAGCTGCGATACTTTGGCACTCACAAACAGCATGGCCGAAGCATTTTTACAGGCTGCCACACAGGCGCCGCAACCAATACAGGTGGCCGCATCAAAGGCCTTGTCAGCAACAGTTTTCGGAATCGGGATCACGTTTGCATCCGGTATACCACCTGTGTTTACAGAGATGTAACCTCCTGCCTGTTGGATACGGTCGAACGCAGAACGGTCTACCACCAGGTCTTTGTGAACGGGGAATGCAGCAGCTCTCCAGGGCTCAATCGTAATGGTGTCGCCGTCGGAGAAGTGGCGCATGTGCAACTGGCAGGTGGTAGTACCACGCTCCGGCCCGTGTGCACGTCCGTTAATGTAAAGGCTGCACATACCGCAGATACCTTCGCGGCAATCGTGGTCAAACGCGATCGGGTCTTGTCCGGCACGCAGCAAATCCTCGTTTACAACATCCAGCATCTCCAGGAACGACATGTCCGGGGAGATACCATTTGCTTTATAATCAACCAGCTGACCTGGTGAAGTTCTGTTTTTTTGGCGCCAAACCCGTAACGTCAGGTTCATGGGTTTAGCATTTGGGTTATTACCAGCCATTATTTTATTTCAATTTGAAATTTATTCCTGATGGAGCCTAAAAGTTAAAAAGCCAGATCGTGAAAAGGAGCTTCTCCTGCTGTTTTAATCATCACACCGCCTCCTTTGTAGCGCTTAACTTTTAACTCTAAACTCTTAACTAATTTATTACTTGTAGCTACGCTGCGTCAGCTTCACGTTCTCGAACTTCAGTTCTTCTTTGTGCAGCACAGGCTGGTTGCCTGCCCCGGTGTATTCCCAGGCTGCTACATAGGCAAAGTTCTCGTCGTCGCGCAGGGCTTCGTTCTCCGGTGTCTGGTACTCTTCGCGGAAGTGGCCGCCGCACGATTCTTCTCTGTGCAACGCATCGTCTACCATCAGTTCGCCCAGTTCCAGGAAGTCGGCCACACGGTGTGCTTTTTCCAGTGTCTGGTTCAGCTCCTCGTTCAGGCCGGTAACTTTTACATCCTGCCAGAACTCGTCGCGCAGCTTGCGGATTTCCTGTTTGGCAAATTTCAGACCTTCTGCGTTACGGGCCATACCGCAGTACTCCCACATGATGGAACCAAGTGCCTTGTGGAAATCATCCACCGTACGGGTACCGTTAATGGAAAGGAGTTTGTCGGTCAGCGCCTTTACATTGTTTTCTGCTTCTTTAAAGGCAGGATGTTCGGTGCTGATTTTGTCGTAAGGCGTTTTAGCCAGGTAATCGCCGATAGTGTAAGGCAGTACGAAGTAGCCATCGGCAAGACCCTGCATGAGGGCAGAAGCACCCAGGCGGTTGGCGCCGTGGTCGGAGAAGTTACATTCGCCGGCAGCATACAGGCCTGGTACATTTGTCATCAGGTTGTAATCTACCCAAAGGCCACCCATGGTATAGTGAACAGCCGGGTAAATACGCATTGGACGCTCGTATGGGTTCTCGTCCGTGATCTTCTGGTACATCTCGAAGAGGTTACCGTATTTGGCAGCAATAGCCGCCTGTCCGTCGCGTTTGATGGCATCGGCAAAGTCGAGGTATACGGCCAGGCCGGAGGTACCTACGCCACGTCCGTCATCGCAGGCTTGCTTGGCGTTACGGGAAGCCACGTCGCGCGGCACCAGGTTACCGAAGGCAGGGTATTTGCGCTCCAGGAAGTAATCGCGGTCCGCTTCGGCCACATCGGCTACCGCTATTTCTCCTTTGCGAAGTCTTTCAGCTATTTCTCTTGTCTTTGGTACCCACACACGTCCGTCGTTACGAAGCGATTCGGACATCAGCGTGAGCTTGGACTGGTGCGTTCCGGTAACCGGAATGCAGGTCGGGTGAATCTGGGTGAAGCATGGGTTGGCAAAATACGCTCCTTTGCGGTGCGCTCGCCAGGCTGCCGTTGCGTTGGAACCCATGGCGTTGGTAGACAGGAAGAATACGTTTCCGTAACCGCCTGTAGCCAGTACAACTGCGTGGGCGCTGTGCGATTCTACTTTACCTGTAACCAGGTTACGCACCACAATACCGCGTGCCTTGCCATCTACCAATACCAGATCAAGCATCTCGGTACGTGGGTACATTTTTACTTTACCGTAGGCAATCTGGCGGTTCAGGGCAGAGTAAGCACCCAGTAACAGCTGCTGTCCGGTCTGGCCGCGGGCGTAGAAGGTACGCGATACCTGGGCGCCACCGAATGAACGGTTGGCCAGCAAGCCGCCGTACTCACGGGCGAAAGGTACACCCTGTGCCACGCACTGGTCGATAATGTTAACCGATACCTGTGCCAGGCGGTACACGTTGGCTTCGCGGGCGCGGTAGTCGCCTCCTTTAATGGTATCGTAAAAAAGACGGAAGATGGAGTCGCCGTCGTTCTGGTAGTTTTTGGCGGCGTTGATACCACCCTGTGCAGCGATAGAGTGTGCACGGCGCGGAGAATCCTGGAAGCAGAACGCTTTTACGTTATAGCCAAGCTCGCCGAAGGTAGCCGCTGCAGAAGCGCCTGCCAGGCCGGTACCCACTACTATTATATCATATTTACGCTTGTTAGCCGGGTTAACCAGCTTTACATTAAATTTATGCTTATCCCATTTCTCGGCCAGGGAGCCTTCCGGGATTTTAGAATCTAATGTTGCGGCGCTTATTTGTGTATCTTCTAATATCATGGAGCTATATAAGAATCAGTTATTATCTAAAGAAGAAAAAGTATAAGGGAATAACAGCGAAGCCAAGGCACACAATTACAGAGAAGGCATACCCAAACGCCTGTATAAAGGGTGTATACTTTTTATGATCCAGGCCCAGCGTCTGGAAGGCGCTCTGGAAACCGTGGATAAGGTGATACGCCAGGGCAATCATGGAGATGACATAAAGGGCAACATACCACCAGATCTGGAACGACTGCACCACTTTCAGGTACAGGTTTTCATAATGCACATTGTCGATTACAACACCCTCCAGACCGCCAAAGCGGGCAGGCACAAAGAAATTCCAGAGGTGAATAATCAGGAAAACCAAAATCACTGTTCCGAGTAAACCCATGTTACGGGACGACCACGTGCTATTTTCCTGCGGACGGTTAACAGCGTAGTCAACAGGGCGTGCAGTTTTATTCTTCTTTGTTAAAACGATTGCATCATAAATATGAAACAGGAATCCGAGCAGCAGAACAATTTCCATTGTCCGGATGATAGGATTCGTACCCATAAACCTGGAGTAAATGTTAAAAGCCGCGCCGCCATCTTCGTTAAAAAGCTGTAGATTACCGATGAGGTGCACTACCAGGAAGGAGCAAAGAAAAAGGCCCGTGATGGACATCACAATTTTCCGCCCGACTGTACTGGAAAACGTCTTAGTAAACCAATTCATTTGAATGTGTTAAAGGTTAAATATTAATTGTGCGTTTTTTTGACCCCAAAGGTACATGCCGGCATTATATGAAACAATTATTATAACTTATTTTGAATCAATCTAAATTGTAAACTGAAGTACAGAATTTTCGTACTTTTTATAACCCGCATTTTTACCTTTATTTTCACAATAAAAATTAGAAATTTAAGTTTTCAGAATACCTTTACGTACAGCCTAACCCTTTTCATATGCCAGAATGTTTACGCCTAAGGTTTCTGCTGCCTCACAGTTTGTGGTTGGTTTTGATGTTGTTGTTGGTATCGTTAACTGAGGTACAGGCCACGCACTTAAGAGCAGGCGACATTACCGCCAAGCGGGATACCACGCCCAATCCAAATCCCTTTCGCTACTTTTTCAGGATGGTGATCTATACCGACAGGTCTTCCTCGGCAGAAGACCTCACGATTACAGTTGACCATGGTTATCCTGATTCTAAGGTCACTTTACCGAGGGGACCGGTAACACAAATCAGTCCGGAGACGGACCGGGAGGTGTTTGAATGGGAACATACCTTTCCTGCTATAGGTACTTACACCATCAGCTGGGTAGGCGTAAACCGGAACGGCCGCATCCTCAACCTGCAGGCGCCCTCCGATATGCACAGCTTTTACCTGGCTACTACCATTAATATCAGCCCTTTCAGGGGCTATAACAGTACACCTGTCTTTAATTATCCTCCTATCGATATAGCCAATGTGGGCGAAAAGTTTGTGCATAACCCTGCTGCCTTCGACGCTGAAGGCGACAGTCTGGTATTCAAACTGGTGCCGCCACGCCGCAAAGATGCCAACTCGGATAATATTATCCCGGTGCCTGGTTTCACGTTACCCAATAACCTGTTTGGCTGCCCGAACTCAACGGATTCTGGTCCGGCTACTTTTACCCTAGATCCACATACGGGACAGATGGAGTGGGATGCGCCCTGCCGGGCAGGGGAGTATAATGTGGCCTTTGTGGTGGAAGAATGGCGGGTGGTGCCCGGTGGCGGGGCTGTAAAGATAGGAGAGGTAGTGCGCGATATGCAGATTACCGTAAAGGAAGGACCAAACCGGCCGCCGGTGCTGGAGCGAAAAGATACCTGTATTGTTGCCGGTACTACGCTGGACTGGGTGGTCAGGGCCACAGATCCGGATAATGACCTGATATTATTAAGTGCCATCAGCGGCATTATACCGCCCGCCACATTCAGGCCCAGGCCAAGCAATGCCAGCACTGGCGGTCTGGCATTAGGTGATTTCAGTTGGTCAACCACCTGCGAAGATGTGCGGGCGCAGCCTTACCTGGTTGTTTTCAGGGCTGAAGATGTGCGGCAGACAGCAACGAACAGGCTGGTAGATTTGCAGCCCTGGACTATCCGGGTGGTGGGGCCACCACCGCAGAACCTGAAGGTAGCAGGCCAGGGCAAAAACGTGCAGGTTACCTGGGACAGCTACCAATGCCAGAATGCTTCTACCATCCGAATCTACCGTCGGGAAGGGCCTTCCAATTTTACACCGGATGAGTGTGAAACGGGTGTGCCTGCCAGTACCGGTTACCAAATGATAGGCGAAGTGCCCAAAGATGCAACCTCCTTCCTGGATACAAATGGTGGGCAGGGGCTTGAATCGGGTAAGGAGTACTGCTACATAATATATGCTGAGTTCCCGGCACCGGGCAGAGGCCAGAGCCTTGCTTCGGTAGAGGCCTGTATTACCATCGAGCAGGATATCCCCTTCCTGACCAATGTTACCGTGGATGAAACAGACGCTACAGCCGGCCAGATAACCGTGAAATGGACGCAACCAGGACCCGGCATCGCACTGCTGACGGCTCCGTTCCAGTACAGGCTGTACCGTAAAAACGGCCAGGAACCAGGTACTGCCTATACCCTGCTAACCACCATCAACAACCTGGAGGATACGACTTTTGTGGATACAAACCTCAATACGCAGGACAATGCCTACAGGTACAAACTCGAGTTTTACCAGTCAGCTGCTCCGGGTGGTCCTCCGACGGTGCTGTATGACAGCACGAGCGCGTCGAGTGTCCGCTTGGAGGCGATTGCCTCGGATACAGACGAGAAATTTATTACGCTGAACTGGACCTATGATGTGCCGTGGCGAAACGAGGTGCTGCAGCATAAGATTTACCGGCAGATTGACGGGGTCTTTGTGCTGATTGACAGTGTGAGTGCCACTTCCTCTTCGGGTACCTACACCGATCGCGGTACTTTTAACAACATCGCCTTAGCCAGGGGCGAAAGTTACTGCTATTATGTGCAAACGGTAGGTACCTACGAAAATGAGAGTTTGCCGGAGCCGCTGCTCAACAACAGCCAGGAAGTTTGTGCCATGATGCCTAAACTGATTTGTGCGCCCGAGCTTTCGATCGATGCGCTGGACTGTAACCTGTTCCTGCAGTCACCCACGCAGCCGCCGTACCAGAATGTGCTGACGTGGGAGCCGAATATAACCGGCGACTGCACCGATGAGATCGATTTTTATACTGTCTACTTTAAGCCAACCCTGGACGCAGAATATGTAAGCCTGGGCACCACCACCGAAACTACTTTTATCCATACCAACCTGGAGTCGTTTGCCGGTTGCTATAAAGTAACAGCTACCGATGTAAATGGCAGGGTAAGTGATTTCAGCAACGAAGTGTGTAAAGACAACTGTTTCTCGTTTATGTTGCCAAACATCATAACACCAAACGGCGACGGCAAAAACGATGTATTCCGGCCCGACAGCAAAACGGTCTTTGTCCGGTCCATGAAGTTCAGGGTATTTAACCGTTGGGGGGTGCAAGTGTATGAAGGCAACGACAGGAATATTAACTGGGCAGGCGTTACAACAGACGGCGGTCGCGTGCCGGACGGTACTTACTACTACGAAGCGGAAGTGGAGTTCTTTTCGTTAGACCCCGCCAGGCAACGGGCAACATACAAAGGCTGGGTACAGATTGTAAGATAACAACATTACACCTGGAAGCGCTGCAGGAGAAGCAAATCGTGTTCAACGATGGCTCCTGCGGCTTTTGCCAGGGAAGGGTGTACTGGCGCTAACCTATAAGTAAGCCGGCAAACGGTACTGCGCGGCTGAGCAGTCGCCACCTCTACACACAGGCCGAAGCCGTACTTCGTGTTGCCCGCTAGCTTAAATTTCCGTGGTCGCTGTTTTATTTTTTCAGGTTTATTCCCTTATCTTTCCGTGATTTTGTGTAGCAGCTGGTGGCAAAGAACCGCTACCGCCTGGCAGAAAGCACAGAATCATGTGTGCTGCCATCGTCCGAAGAAAGGCAAGGTTTATTGCCTGCGCTGGTGCAGGTAAGGCTTTGGTGGGAGCGGCAGCAGAATTATTGCGTGCTATTTCAGGCAGAAGCAACCGAGGTAATTACTTTTAACAAATAAGACAGATTAACGAATGAAGAAAGCGTATATTTTTCCGGGTCAGGGGTCGCAGTTTGTGGGCATGGGCAAGGAGCTGTATGAGCAGCACGAAGTGGCACGACAGCTGTTTGACAAAGCAAACGAGATACTGGGCTTCCGCATTACCGACATCATGTTCAATGGTACGGAAGAAGAGCTGAAGCAGACAAAAGTAACGCAGCCGGCCATTTTCCTGCATTCTGTTGCGCAGGCCGCAGTAGCCACTGATTTTAATCCCGATATGGTAGCCGGACACTCGCTGGGAGAATTCTCTGCCTTAGTTGCGAGTAAAGTGCTCAACTTTGAAGACGGCTTAAAACTGGTATCGAAAAGAGCCCTGGCCATGCAGGCTGCCTGCGAGGCCAACCCATCTACCATGGCAGCCATCCTGGGGCTGGACGATGCGAAAGTGGAAGAAATATGTGCATCTGTAGCGGGTGAGGTGGTTGTAGCAGCAAACTATAACTGCCCTGGCCAACTCGTGATTTCCGGCTCCAACAAAGGCATAGAAGAGGCCTGCGAAAAAATGAAAGCGGCCGGAGCTAAACGCGCGCTGCCCTTACCGGTAGGCGGGGCCTTCCATTCGCCGCTTATGAAGCCTGCGGAAGAAGAGCTGGCCAAAGCCATCAAGGAAACAACCTTCAGCCACGGAATTTGCCCGATTTACCAGAACGTAGATGCCAAACCACACACCGATCCGGAAGAGATAAAGGAAAACCTGATCAAGCAACTGACAGCCCCGGTACGCTGGACACAGTCGGTGCAGCAGATGATAGCCGACGGCGCCACGCATTTTGTAGAGTGCGGTCCGGGGAAAGTGCTGCAGGGACTTGTGAAGAAAATTGAGAAGTCGGCAGAGGTGAGTTCAGTAGCGTAAAGCTATTGGTTTAGGAAAAGAGCAGCGCTTTCGGGAAATAACCGGAAGCGCTTTTTTTATTGTGCCTGCACAGCCTGAGCAGTTGAAGAAGTATCGGTGGTGAAAAATTTTTCCTCCTGCCATTTCGCAGGATTGTTGATGATGTAGTTCGCGATATTCTGATACCCCCGTTCATTGCGTATGATGTGTTCATAGTAGTTACGGAGCCACAATTTGCCCATCGTTTCATTTTTTGATTTAAAGATTTTCAGGCATTCCCGGGCCACCAACGATTTGTAAGCCCCAATTACATTGCCGACCGTAGGGGCAGGGTTTACCCCTGCCCAATTCCGCGCACCAGAAGTAACCGCCAAATCAGAAAGAGTATGAATGGAATCCGATATCTGGGTAAAGCTCCTAGCGGAATCAGGAGCCAATTCCGGAGCAGGGGCAGGGGGAATGGCAGGGGCAGGGGTAAACCCTGCCCGTACTTTTATCTCTTTTATCTCTAAAATAGCGTGCAGGTGGTTAGGCATGATCTGGAATACGTCAAGCTCCAGGTTTGGAAATCGATTGGGTAGTTTCAGCCACTCATTGTGGGCGATTTTACCAAGGTTGTTTAATTTCATTTGAGGCTGACCTGTTTCATCTGAAATAATTCTTCCGAACAGGCATGCATTTTCGGCACAGCAAATGGTGATGAAATACAAGCCTTCCTGGGTGTAATCATATCCCTTCAGGCGGATGCTTCTTCTGTGGTGAATGTTGGGGTTATAAGCCATTGTCTTGCTATGAAAGCTTTACCACCGCGACAACAGCCTTCGTAACAGGAAAATTCAAATGGAATATCAAATATTACACCTCCCGTACCTCCAGCTTATCCGGGCATTCCTGTAGCAACTCCCGGATGTTTTTCTGCAGCAGCGGGTGCAACAGGTCAGGCGCAATTTCGGCCAGGGGCTGCAGCGTGAAGCGGCGGAGGTGCAACTGGGGGTGCGGAATGGTGAGGCGCTGCGTCTGCAGCACCAGGTCGTCGTAAAACAGGATGTCGATGTCGATCACGCGGGAACCCCAGTGTTCGGCCCGGATGCGGCCCAGGTCATGTTCGATGGCGTTGATGATTTGCAGTACCTGTTCTGGCGATTGCTCCGTTTGTACTTCGAGTACCTGGTTCAGGAAGGCCGGTTGATCTGTTTTGCCCCAGGCGGCAGTTTCGTACAGCCCGGAACTGCGCATTACGGGACCGACGGCGGTAGCTATTTTTTTACGCGCCTGGTCTAGGTAGGAAATGCGATCGCCGAGGTTGCCGCCCAGGAGCAGGTACAGTTCAGGCATGTTTGTTGAAAAATTCTATCGTAAAGTCAGCTGCTCTACGGGCAGGCTCGGGTAGTTCATCTGCTTCGTAAGGGTGCATGCCGCCAAAGGAATGGTCGGCACCGGGCAGCAGTTGCAGCTCGGCATCTGGTTTCCAGCTTTTCAGGTCGTGGGCCATTTGTACAGGCAGTGTTTCGTCTTCTTCGCCGTGCAGTATAAGCAGGGGTTGGTGCACTTTTTTTATCACCTCCGGGATGTGGAGGCGGTGCAGGTTTTTGATGTAATCTTCGTAAATCTGGTAGTAGAGCGGCATCTGTACCCCCGTGCGGGCATTTTCGATCCACTGCACGCCTTCTGCCTTCCACTTGTCCATGACCTCCTGCGTCCAGCGCTGGTCAAAATCGCTGATGCCAGCCCAGGTAGCCACGGCTTTTACCCGCTCGTCTTCGGCAGCTTTCAGGATAACAGAACCGCCGCCCCGGCTGTGGCCGACCAGGTACAGGCGGTTCAGGTCCAGTTCCTCCTGCAGCACCGGCCCCTGCTTGTCGTGCAGCAGGTTAATGAGAGCTTCCAGGTCATCGAGTTCCAGAGTAAAGTTGTTTTTCCCGAAGGCTTCGAGGTCGTGTAAATCGGAATAATCGTCGAGGGTAGTGCCGTTGTAGGAGAAGTTAAACTTCACAAATACAAACCCCTTATCGGCAAAATACTGTGCCAGGTGGTTAAAATGTCCCCAGTCCTTAAACCCTTTGAAACCATGTGTATAAATAATAATAGGCTTGGGCTGGCCATCTTCAGGAAAAGTGGCATCGGCTGTAAAAGGGCGGCCATGCTCCGGGTAAACTACAAAGTCTACTTTCATCAGGTTAAATGGCTGAATTGTTAAATGGTTAAATTGCTGGACAGTTGAACTTTTGGAGAAATTGTAAAAAGAGCAGAAGTTATTTTTTCCATTTTGCTGGTTTAACAATTAAGCCATTAAACCATTTAACAATTTAACCAGAGACTCGCAGCAATTTAATAATTATACTGCGTTTTGCAACCGTGTGTTTGGAAACCATATTTTCACCTCGTAATATTGTAAGCCTAATACATGAGCATCAGCCTAAACGAAATACAAGCGCCTATAGCGCCGGAAATGCAACTTTTCGAGAAGAAGTTCAGGGCTTCCATGAAGTCCAACGTACTGCTTCTGGATAAGATTATGGGCTATATTGTAAAGCGCAAAGGAAAGCAGATGCGCCCGATGTTCGTGTTCTTTACAGCAAATCTTTTTGGTTCGGGTATCACGGAAGCTACCTACCGGGGCGCTGCCCTGATAGAACTGCTGCACACGGCTACCCTGGTGCACGACGATGTGGTGGACGATGCCAATTACCGCCGCGGCTTTTTCTCTGTGAATGCGCTCTGGAAAAATAAAATTGCCGTGCTGGTTGGCGATTACCTGCTCTCCAAGGGGCTCTTGCTGTCGCTGAACAACAATGATTTTGAGCTGCTTAAGATCGTGTCGAATGCCGTGCAGGAGATGAGCGAAGGGGAGCTGCTGCAGATCGAGAAAGCCCGCCGCCTGGATATAACAGAGGAAGTATACTTTGATATCATCCGCCAGAAAACTGCTTCGCTGATTGCCTCCTGCTGCGCCGTGGGAGCTGCATCTGCGGGAGCCACGCCCGAAGAGATTGAGAAAGCCCGTTTGTTTGGCGAGAAAGTAGGCATTGCTTTCCAGATCAAGGACGACCTGTTCGATTACGGTACGGCCGAAATCGGGAAACCGGTGGGCATCGATATCAAGGAAAAGAAAATGACGCTGCCGCTGATCAATGCGCTACGCGAGGCGGACTGGCTGACCAAACGCCGCGTGATTTACGATGTGAAGAACAACAACGGCAACAACAAGCGGGTGCAACAGGTGATTGATTTCGTTAAGAAATCCGGTGGCATCGAGTACACAATCCAGTTGATGAACAAGTATCACGCCGAAGCCCTGGCGATCCTGCATACTTTTCCGCCTTCCCCATCCCGCACCTCGCTCGAGCAGCTGATTGCTTATACCATTGAACGGGAGAAATAGCTTTCTCTTTTTGTTTGACGTGACATTTCGCTGCTGCCAATGGGCATAAACACCAATACCTGGAACAAGCTGCGCTACACCCTTTACCTGCCCGTTTATGACCTGGTGGCTGGTCGTGTGTTTGCCAAATACCGGAAGCGTTCTGTTTCGCTGCTTCAGGCTAAACCGGATGCGGCCATACTGCTTGTAGGAGCGGGCACCGGGCTGGACCTGGAGTTCCTGAAAGGCTACACCCACCTCACCGCCACCGACATTACGCCGGGCATGATTTCGACATTAAAGGCGCGTGCCGGAAAGCTGCAGTTGCCGGTAAAGGCACTGGTCATGGACGGGCAGCAGCTGGCTTTCCCGGACAATAGTTTTGATGCCGTTCTGCTCCACCTGATTATAGCCGTTATTCCGGACCCGGTAGCCTGCATCAAAGAGGTGGAGCGGGTGCTAAAGCCCGGTGGTACCGTGATGGTATTCGATAAATTTCTGCCCGACGGACAGCACCCCTCGCTGCTGCGTAAACTCCTGAACCAAGTGGCTGCCACACTTTTTTCCGACATCAACCGCAGCATTGGCGCCATCGTCAGTCATACGTCCCTGCAAATTGAATTGAACGAACCCGCCGCTTTGGGGGGTACCTTCCGGATTGTCCGGTTACGGAAGCCACTGCTGCCGTAAAGTAGGAGCAGTGGCTGTGGTGGCAGGTGCAGCAAATAATTCGGAGCCAGAATACGGTGCTTTCGCTCTTTAGAGGAGCAGAGGCGGTGGTGGCAGGTGCTAAGCACTTTTCAGGCTGTTTTATTCCTGCTCTGCCAGCAATTCGCTGATGCTTTTGTTGAATTCAGCCACCCATTCCTCGTAATAACGGCCGGTGCCGGGGCCGGAGAAGCCGGTGTGAATCTTGCGCACCTTGCCGTCTCTGCCGATAATGATCGTGGTCGGGAAGGACATAACGTGGTTTAGCGCGGGAAGTGCCGCCGCCGCAGACCCTTTTTCGGTAGTGCCGGCAACCAGCAGGTCATAGGTTATATCGTAGCGGTCTTTCATGCGCTGCAGGCGGGCAGCCGCTTTGTCGAACTCCGGGCTACGCTCAAAGCCTAACCCGATTATTTCCAATCCTTTGGCTTGGTGTTCTTTATAAAAAGGAGCCAGGTAAGCCGTTTCGTCCATGCAGTTGGGGCACCAGGAGCCCAGCAGTTGCACCACCACCACCTTGTTCCGGAATTCAGGGTCCGACAGCGACACCTGTTTGCCTTCGAGGTTCGGGAACGTGAAGGAGAGCGTTTCATAACCTTCCTTCAGGTAGGTAAGCGAATCGGGATTGGCGAGGGATGCCTGCTCGTTGCGGGTGGCGGTCCAGGTGGAGTAGCCGGTAAGGCCGGAGTAAAATTCGCCTTGTATGGTTTGTGCATTGGTGGGAGTGGCTTTAAAAAGATAGGCGTGGCTGCCGTCGAAGGCGGAGAGGGCCAGTGAATCGCCGGAAACTTCACCAGCCAGGTAGCGGTAATCGCCGGTTTGGGTCATGAAAGTGCCGGTAAGCTGGTTGTCCTGCTGTTCAAAAACACCCACGGCTTTCGTGCTTTTGCCTTCGCGGTTGGTAAACATTACTTCCCAGGTGCCTTTGTAGTCGTAGGAGGCGGGGGCAGGATTTTCGGAAAAACGGTTGACCTGGCCATGTTCAGCGGTAAACGGAATTGCGTAATAAGCATCCGCGTCGTTCTTTACAAACCTGCCGGCCATGCGGCCATCCCTGACAGCGGTTATAATAGCGGCATCAAAAATATGCATTCTGATCTTTAACGAGTCCTGCTCCTGCACAACATCGTCGAGTAAGATTCTTTCGGCGCCATTTAGCAGGTATAGTACAGTTTTATCCTGTTGCTGCACAGCTTCAAACAAAAAAGGGATCTGCTGCCCCTGTGTGTGGAGTAATGCGCGCCAGGTGCCTGTTTTCAGAAGGGGGGTGTCGGAGGTTTTGGTAGAGCAGGCGCTAAATAGCCCCGTCAGTAACAGGGGTAGCGCAAAAAACAAGAAATTAAACGATTGTAAAGGGGCTTTTTTCATAGGGTAAAAGTACAGAATTTAATAAATAATAGCTATAATCATTCTAAATAGCGACTTTAATCATTTATTATTTAGATTAGTTCTGTCTGATGTTGCTCTAAATCTATCCTGTTTTGTACATTTGTGAACTTCAGAAGGAAGGATTATAAAAAATAATATTAGCAAAAACTATGGCATTTGATTTAGGAATGATCAAGGCGGTTTATGCCGGTATGGGTGAGCGTATCGTAGCTGCCCGTAACGCAGTAGGCAGACCACTTACCCTCACCGAAAAGATTTTGTACTCGCACCTGTACAATGGTAACGCAACAGAGTCTTTTGCGCGCGGCAAGTCTTATGTAGATTTCGCCCCGGACAGGGTGGCTATGCAGGATGCTACGGCTCAGATGGCCTTGCTTCAGTTCATGCAGGCAGGTAAGCCACAGGCAGCTGTGCCTTCTACCGTGCATTGCGACCACCTGATACAGGCACGTGTTGGTGCAGATCAGGATTTAAGAGAAGCGTATGACGAGAACAAGGAGGTTTACGACTTTCTTGCCTCTGTATCAAATAAATATGGAATCGGTTTCTGGAAGCCGGGCGCCGGTATTATCCACCAGGTAGTGCTGGAAAACTATGCTTTCCCGGGTGGTATGATGATTGGTACCGACTCGCACACCCCTAACGCGGGTGGTCTGGGTATGGTGGCCATTGGTGTAGGTGGTGCCGATGCCGTTGACGTGATGGCAGGCATGCCGTGGGAGCTGAAGTTCCCGAAAGTGATCGGTGTGAAACTGACCGGTAAACTGAACGGCTGGACTTCTCCGAAAGACGTTATCCTGAAAGTGGCTGGTATCCTGACCGTGAAAGGTGGTACAGGCGCTATCGTGGAATATTTTGGCGAGGGTGCCAACAACCTGTCCTGTACAGGTAAGGCTACTATCTGTAACATGGGTGCCGAGATTGGTGCTACTACTTCTGTGTTCGCTTACGACCAGAAGATGAAGGAATACCTGAACATTACCCGCCGCGAAGAAATTGCTGAGCTGGCTGATGGTGTAGCAGAACACCTGCGTGCCGATGACGAAGTGCTTGCTGATCCTGCTTCTTTCTACGATCAGCTGATCGAGATCGACCTTTCTACGCTGGAGCCGCACGTAAACGGTCCGTTTACGCCGGATGCGGCCTGGCCTATTTCGCAGTTTGCTGCTGTAGTGCGTGAGCACAACTGGCCTGCCAAACTGGAAGTTGGTTTGATCGGTTCGTGCACCAACTCTTCTTACGAAGACATTACCCGTGCTGCTTCTATAGCAACGCAGGCTATTGATAAAAAATTAGTGGCTCAGGCTGAGTTTACCATCACACCTGGTTCTGAACTGGTACGTTACACCACAGCCCGCGACGGCTTGTTGGATACGTTTGCCGAGATGGGTGGTGTGGTGCTGGCCAATGCCTGCGGACCGTGCATCGGGCAGTGGGCACGTCATACCGACGATCCTACCCGTAAAAACTCTATCATCACCTCGTTTAACCGTAACTTCGCGAAGCGAAATGATGGTAACCCGAATACACACGCGTTTGTAGCTTCTCCTGAGATCGTAACGGCGTTTGCTATTGCCGGCGACCTTACCTTCAATCCGCTGACCGACACGCTGACAAACGCTGATGGCGTAGCTGTGAAACTGGACGAGCCAAAAGGCATTGAACTTCCGGTGAATGGTTTCGCTGTGGAAGATGCCGGTTATGTAGCGCCTGCTGAAGATGGCAGCAACGTAGAAGTGGTAGTTGCTCCTTCTTCTGACCGTCTGCAACTGCTGGAAGGCTTTAAGCCATGGGAAGGCACTGACCTGAAAGGGCTGAAGCTGCTCATTAAAGCACAAGGCAAGTGTACGACTGACCATATCTCTATGGCTGGTCCTTGGTTGAAGTACCGCGGTCACCTGGACAATATCTCCAACAACATGCTGATTGGTGCCATCAACGCATTTAACGGTGATGCCAACAGCGTATGGAATGATATGACCCGTGGCTACGATAAAGTTCCTGCAACAGCCCGTACGTACAAAGCTGCCGGAATCGGTACTGTAGTGGTAGGTGACGAGAACTACGGTGAAGGTTCTTCGCGTGAGCACGCTGCCATGGAGCCGCGTCACTTAGGTGTTCGTGCTGTTATTGTGAAGTCATTCGCGCGTATCCACGAAACCAACCTGAAGAAGCAGGGTATGCTGGCGCTGACGTTTGCGAACAAAGAAGATTACAACCTGGTGGAGGAAAACGATTCAATCGATATCCTTGGCCTGGAGAACTTCGCTCCTGGTGTGCCGCTGAAAGTGGTGTTAAACCACAGCGATGGTTCAAAAGATTCTTTCGAAGTAAACCATACGTACAACGAAGGTCAGATTGCTTGGTTTAAGGCTGGTTCTGCCCTGAACCTGATCCGTTTACAACAGAAACAGGCAGCTGCCAAAGCATAAGCGCTGAACTGATAATCAATAATAGAAGGCCTTGCTGCAAAGTAAGGCCTTCTTTGCTTTTGTACGGAGATCACAGCCGTCAGCAAAAAATATTATCGGATAGTATTTACTCAGTTCCACAAAGCCATTCCTTCTTTGTCATCCCCGTAGGGGATTTTGTGGGCGAACTGCACTTTGGTTAGCTAATAAGGATCTTCCATTTTAAACCTTCTTGTAGCCGGCCTAAGAGCAGCTGGCTCACGAGATCCCTCCGGGATGACAAAAGGAGTGTTGTTTATGGAATAGGTTATTTACAATTTAGTATTATACAGTTAGAGCTAGTATTATAGGGTTAGAGCGCTACCGGATTTCTCCCTGCGGTACAGATGACAAGTTGCTACAGGCTTCTGGTTTACGGGGATCTGGAGATCCCCGGCAGCTAGCATTCGGATGAAAACATCCGAATGAGCGTGTGTGGGTGTATGATTTATTGTCATTGGTACAGCCTGCCGGGATAAAAGAAGCAGCAGAGCCTGTGGTGGGTGGTGCAGAATGTTTAGATTGTTCTGCTGTACCAGTCACCACAGCCTCTGCTGCTAAAAATGGCTGAAGCTGTTACTTTACCTTTTCCTCCACCACTTCGCCATTCCGGAAGAGCACCGTTTTCAGCAGCTTGCCTTCCTCGTTGTAGTACTTCCAGGTGCCGGTGGCTTTGTTGTTGCGGTGCTGGCCGGTTACCTCGGTTTTACCGCTCTCGAAATATTGTTTGTACGGCCCGAACCGAAGCCCGTCTTTGTGCTCTGTTTCGGATTTTACCTTGCCGGAGGGGTGGTACGTGTAGCTGGTGCCAACAATTTTCCCGTTCTCATATTTAATGCGCTCTTTTACCTGCCCGTTTTCGTGGTACACCAGGCGGTCGCCGGTCAGGCGGTCCGCGGCATAGGTTTCAGCAACGTGCACCTGTCGGGCAGGGGTATCGTAGTAAAGCTTTCTGGTGCCTTCCTTCAGCTTGTTTTTATACTGCTCCTCTGCCTGCACATTGCCCGAAGGGTAGTAGCGGGTTATTTTGCGGTCGTCGCCGTTGTTGCTGTAGGTGCCTTCTTCTTTCAGTTTACCGGTTTCGTAAAAGTGTTGGGCAGCCCCCTGTATGTTGCCGTTCCGGTAGTTGATGATGCTCTTAGGCTTGCTATCTTCGAAATAAGCTTTGGCCTGCCCGTGAATTTTGCCTGCCACATAGGTGCCCTCGGTACTGAGCTGGCCGGTGCGGTAGTAGCTTTTAAAGCTGCCCTGCTTCTGGCCGGCCACATTCACCATCTCTGTTTCTACCTGGCCATTGTCGTAGTACGTTTTGTAGGAGCCTTCCAGCATGCCGTTGCGGTAGTTGGCTTCCGTTTCAGGCTGACCGTTGGGGAAGTAGGTTTTGGCCGGGCCGTTCTGCTGGCTGTTTTTGTAAGTAATTTCCGATTTGAGCTTGCCGGTTGGATAATACTCCTTCACCAGCCCTTCCGGGAAACCGTTTACAAAAGCCGCCTCTTTCCGGAGGGAGCCGTTGTCGTAGAAGGTTTTAAGTACATTGCTCTGCTGGTCGTTTTCAAAGCTGCCTTCCTGCAGCAACCGTCCGTCCGGGTGGTAGGATTTAAAGGGACCCTGTTTTTTATCGTCCACGTACGTTACCTGCAGCCGTACCTGCCCGTTTTTGTAAAACTCGGTAAACACACTGTCTTTCTTGCCGTCCACAAATTTGGCAAAGGCCTCCCGCTCGCCGGTGGGGTAGTAGCGGTTGTAGTAGCCGGTGATGAGCGAATCAGGGGTGATGAAATACACTTCTTTCACCGCCGTCAGTTCTTCGTCGTGGTAGGTAACAACTCTCGACTGAGCTGTTGCTAACGTTACAGTAAATAGCATTGCCAGCAGCAATGACAGGAATTTATGCATGGTCGTGGTTCAAATTACAAAAAAGAAGCCCTACGGGGTAACGTAAGGCTTCTCGCAAATCGTGTGCCGGGTGGCACCTTTATACTTTTTCGATTACGATGGAAGAGGCGCCGCCGCCGCCGTTACAGATGCCGGTCACGCCAATTCTGCCGCCTTTCTTGTCCAGTACATTGCAGAGCGTTACCAGAATGCGGGCACCCGAAGCGCCCAGCGGGTGGCCCAGCGAAACGGCGCCGCCAAATACGTTTACATTTCCGCCCTCCAGCCCCAGCTTCTGGTTGTTGGCAATAGAGACTACCGAAAACGCCTCGTTTATCTCGTAAAAATCTACATCGCCGGCTTCCACCCCGGCATTTTTCAGCGCTTTGGGTATGGCCAGCGAGGGCGTGGTGGTAAACCAGATGGGATCCTGCTCTGCATCTGCAAAACCACGTATCCGGGCAATTGGTTTCACGCCAAGCGCTTCGGCTTTCTCTTTGCTCATCAGTAGCACTGCTGCCGCTCCGTCATTCAAAGTAGAAGCGTTGGCGGCTGTTACCGTCCCTTCCTTGTCGAAGACCGGGCGCAGGCTGGAAATTTTTTCAAAGTTAACCTTTTTATATTCTTCATCCTCCGTAATCACCAGCGGGTTCTTGCCGCGCTGCGGAATTTCTACCGGCACGATTTCGTCTTTGAGCAGACCTGCTTCGGCTGCCTGTGCTACTTTTTTATAGGAGTTCGTGGCGTATTCATCCTGCATCTCCCGCGTTATCTTCAGCTCCCGGGCGGTGTTCTCCGCCGCGTTGCCCATATGGAAATCGTTGTACACGTCCCACAGCCCGTCTTTCAGCAGCCCGTCCGTCATCTGCCCGTGCCCCAGCTTGGCCCCGAAACGCGCTTTTTCGAGGTAGTACGGAACGTTGGACATGCTCTCCATGCCGCCTGCCACTATCACATCTTTGTGGCCCAGCATAATGGCTTGTGCCGCATACATGATGGCTTTGGTCCCGGAGGCGCAAACCTTGTTCACGGTAGTACACTCTACATTATAGCCCAGGCCTGCGCCAATGGCGGCCTGTCGGGCGGGTGCCTGTCCCAGGTTGGCCGAGAGCACATTGCCCATGATCACTTCCTGCACCAGTTCCTTGTCAACGCCTGCTTTTTCGAGGGCTCCTTTTATGGCAATGGCGCCCAACTGGGTGGCTGAAAGGCCGGCCAGGGCGCCGCCAAAGCTGCCGATAGGCGTGCGGACAGCCGAAACAATATATACATCCTTTATTTGCATGATCTTGTGGTTTTTACTTATGTGAAGTTAGCAGTATGCAGAAGCAAATACAAACATATGTTAGGCATGCCAGGGCAGGTGAAAACGAGGCAGCTGCCTTACTTTTCTAACGAAAAGCCCCGAATCCGAGTTTCCGGGATACACCTTGCCTGGGCCCGGGCCTACGGGATGCCAGGTTTTACCGAACACTTCAACAAAAAACAATGTGTTTGCTACCGGTGCTGTGGGGGCTGGTGACAGGGGAGGAACATCAAGTTGAATTTCAAGAATCCATTATTATTATATTTTTATAATTATTATTTTTTTAAAAATAATGTCTGCGGCTGGTAATCCTGTCGTGTATGTGTTTTTTATTGGATTAATACAAAAAATAAAAAGCACCAAGACCCGTGTGCCTGTAAAATTGAACCAGGGCTTCTGCCTCTGTTGCCGGAATCCGGGAGAAAGGATAATGGTCTTACCGGCCGGCATGGCAGGCAAAGGTGTGCCCTTGGTTGTTACAGCAAAGCGCACGGTTTAGAAAAGAAATGAGAAAGAAATTTCAAAAGAAGTGAAACAAATCATTAATAGAAGCAGTAATAGATGAGAGAGGACAGGCTGTTGCTTTTGCTCCTCTTTTTTGTCGCTTTATAGTACGACCAGCTAATAGTGAGCCCAGCTAAGATGTATGTTGGGGTGATGTACTATAAATTTTGCAGCCCCCGAATATTCTAGAATTTATATATACATAAATACTAAATAATTCATTAATAAAGCAGCGTATTTCTGCTAGGGGCGGCATGCGCTATCATAATCAAAAAAATCTATGAAGGAAATTGACGAATTACGTAAAGGGCTAAAAAACAGCAGTATAATGCTGCTGAAAGAGCATCGCCATGCACTGGAATGCTCCTTTGTAAAGGAAGGCATCGTAAACCATATCGTTCATGTAGAAGACGATATCCTGGCAGAAGCATTACGCCAGAAAATAACATCCGGTATAGCGGAAGGTGTGCACTTCAATGCATTCAGGCATGAGTTTGAAAGCTTTGCCCTGCATGTAAAAGCAAGAAAACTTTACGCAGATCTTGCCTTTAGCCTGCCCATGTATCTTCCGGTGCTCGATGCGAAAGAGGAAGCTTATGAGCAGACGGTAAATGCTGCCGTAGCCTAAACGAACACAGCAATTTCTTGTACCTGCAACAGGACGAGGGATTTATACTTTTTGATTATGAACAGATAACGCAGGCACGGTGCTGCCGGCGTTAGCAGGAGCGGGGGGTAAGATGGTTGCCTCCCGCTTTTGTTTTGTCCTTTATTGGTAGCCCTCCAGGCTGGAAAGTGCCTGGTCTGTCCGCATAAACTGGCCGGTTCCAAACGCTACTTCCTTGCCCTTCTCGTTAAAAAGCGCCGCATCTGCCACAAACATATTTTTTGACCTGGACCTGATTTTCCCGATGGCGCGAATGGTGCCTTCGTTTACGGGGCGCAACAGGTTCAGCTGAAAAGAAGTTGTTACAATAAACACATCCCTGACCAGCGAGGCTACCGCAAAATAGGCTGCATCGTCCAGCATTTTAAAATACACAGAACCATGGAGGGCCTGTGCTCCATGAAAATATTTTGGATCGGCGGGCAGCGTGATTTCTGCTTCCCCGTGCCGGACAATCAGTTGGCTGCCGCTGTAAAAGTTCTGTATCCTGGCAGAATGGTACAGGTGCTCCAGATGTCGGTAATGTGCTTCAGGTGCTTGCATGGGAAAGTGGTTTGGTTCGGGTGATGGTTTCAAATATACTCAAAATTGCAACTTCTCAACCCCACTTTCTGGCGCAGCGGGAGTGGTGGCTGCTGCAGCAAAGTAAAATAAGCTGTGTTTACCGTGGCGGGAGGTTCTGGTAAGCAGATTGATGTTGTAGTTTTAATGTGAAATAACAAAAGGTGTATGAGGTATCTGATTCTGAAGCGGTTAAGATAAACAGGACGGCATGGCAACTATCCCATGTTTTTTCATCCGTCATAACGGAATTGCTGTTAAACGGGGGTAAAATATTTCTCTGCAGCTGCCACCACAGCCGCTGCTGCTGCCCGGCAGGCAACAATGCCGGTTACCAGTCCGGTTTAGACCTGTCGGGCTTCCTGGTCGCTTTCCGGGGAAGCTGCTGTATGTACTGCAGTTCTGCATTCCGCATGGCGTCTAGCAGCATCTGGGCCTTTTCGGGGGTGAGGTTCATCTGCTCTAAGCGTGCCCGCTGGGTCTGGGCGCGTTGGTCCTGCTCCGAAATTGGTTCTATGCCGCTCGGTTGCCGCTGGCCGTTGGCGTTACTATCCGGGTTTTGCCCCAGCTTATCCCCCTTTTCCTGGCCTGCAGCCGCTTCTTTTTCCTGGTTGCCGGCCTCGTTTTTGTTCGGTTGCCTGTCTTTCGGGTTTCCTGCGCCGCTTTTATCTTCCTGGCTGCCTTGTTGGTCCTGTTCCTGGGTTTCGGTTTCCTCCTGCTCGGTACCCCTGGGGTCAGGTTTCTGTTTTGGTGCAGGCGTTTCCTTTTCCTCCGCAGCGGGAGGTGGGGGCGGTGAAGCTGCGGCAGTCGTATCGGTTGAGAGAGGGGCTTCCGGTTCTTCTTCCTGCAGCAGTTCGGGGTGCAGGTCGAGGTACTTTTTAAGCAGCTCATAGTTGTAGCGGGCACTTTCGTTGCCTGGCTCAGCAATCAGGGCACTGCGGTAGAAGCTGAGTGCATTTTTAAACTTTTGCTGCTGCACGGCCACATTGCCCAGCTGCAGGACTGCCAGTGCCCGCAGGCGTTGCGATTTATGATTGGCCAGCAACTGGTACTGCTTCCTGGCTTTCTCCAGGTTACGCGACCGGTAATAAGCATGTGCCAGGTTCAGGCGAATCTGGTCGTCCTCTACCTCCAGGTTATTGAGCAGGTACTCGTAAGCCGCAATGGCATAAATAAAATCCTGTTGCTCATACGCCTGTGCTGCCTCGCGCACATAGCGGTTTGTCTGGGAGATCGTCTGGATACTTCCGCCAAAAAAGCCAGCCAGTAAAATGAACAACAGCAGGGTTTTCATATCCGGATGAGCTTTACGGTTATTAATACATCCAGTAAAATCAGGAACAGGGCCAGTGCCAGCGGATACACATACTTGTTGGCGGTAACATCTACGGTTTTGCTTTCGCGGAGCTCGCCTTCAATGCTGTTGATGTTGTTGATGAGGCGGCTCACTTCGCTTATGCGGTCGTTTACTTCGTAATACTGCCCGCCTGTGCGTTCGGTCAACTGCACGAGCGAGGCTGTGTTCAGGCGGGTGACCACCGTTTTCCCTCTTTTGTCTTTCTTAAAACCTTGCGCTACCGGAATACGGCCTCCTTCCGGGGTGCCAATACCCAGCGCAAAAACGCGGATATTCTGCTCCAGCAGGCGCTCTGCCAGCTCGCTGTAATCCTCGCCAAAATCTTCGCCATCGCTGATCAGTACCAGCACCCGTGCTTTCTGCTCCTCCTGGTCAGGCGAGGAGGTGGGTTTGTTAAACTTATCAAGTACCATCTCCAGCACCGGTGTATAATTGGTGCCTGCATGCGGCAGCAGGTTGGTGCGGAGCACCTGTGAGTAAAGCTTTAACGCGTTCTGGTCGAAGGTGAGCGGACTTTGGATGAAGGCTTCTGACGAAAACGTGATCAGGCCGATCCGGTCGGAGTTGAACTGGGAGATCAGGCGCAGTATTTCCCGTTTCGCTTTCTCCAGACGCGTGGGCTGCACATCGGTGGCATCCATGGAGCGGGAGAGGTCTACGGCAATGTAAATATCCTTGCCAATGGTTTTAATCTCTTTCTTCATGGCCCCGAACGAAGGCCCCAGTATGGCAATTACTAACAAGATGATGTACACATGGCGCAACAGGAATTTAAACCACACCGCATGCGGACGCTGCTTAAAAAAAACAGCCACCCGCCTGATGCGCACAAGATACCCGATGTAGAGCCCCAGGAAGAGGATCAGGAACAGGATTTCGAGTAATGTGATGGTTTGGTACCAGGTCATGTAGAAAAAATCAGCAAAGGCGTACGCCTCAGCAAATATACAAAAGGTAGCGCTAGTTTCAGCAGCAGCAGACTGTGGCGGAGGGCCTGCTACCCGTTTTTAAACGCGTGGGGTGCAGGTGCATGTATGTGCAGTAAAAAAAGTTTGAAATTTTTTTCTGTTGCTTAGATAGAATAAAGCCTATATAATCAACTGGTTAGAAAACAACGGGTGCCGCTGAGGGTGTAAAATGGAAAGAAAAGCCACAAAATTTACGGCGGCCTATTGCGTGATCAGGGAAGATGTTGTATGTTTGCAATCTCTTTAGCAGGAAGAGGCCCGGAGAGGTGGGTGAGTGGCTGAAACCAGCAGTTTGCTAAACTGCCGTACTCGTAAGGGTACCGGGGGTTCGAATCCCCCCCTCTCCGCAAGCGAAAATAAATTTTAGAAAAGTTTTGACTATTTAAAATCTTCGCTTACTTTTGCATCGCAATCAACGCCAAGGGTGATGGAAATCACACAAAGCTTGAAAGCACAGTTCGGGGTGTAGCGTAGCCCGGTATCGCGCCACATTTGGGATGTGGAGGTCGTAGGTTCGAATCCTGCCACCCCGACTTAAAAATTTCGGAAGCAATTCCGAAATTTTTTGTTTAAGGCTAATTCGTTAGCCGCAAACAATGGTCTCGTAGCTCAGCTGGATAGAGCAACTGCCTTCTAAGCAGTAGGTCTTTGGTTCGAATCCAAACGGGATCACTTGAAAATCAAGCACTTATGAGGTAAAACTTGTAAGTGCTTTTTTTATTTGCATACAATTTGCATACAAGTTTACTGCTTATTCCCTTCCAACTTTATTAGATAATCTACTTCTCGTTTATTCACTTCTTTGCCAAAGAACTTTTTTAGCTTTCAAACAGAAGTTTAAAGTTTACACATTACTTTCCCTGTCATAAATATATTGATATCTTTATAAGTTTATCTTTAGAGACCGGAAACTTGAGATAAATATTGTATGACACCTTCAAACTTTAGCTTTCTTGAAGCAGAATATCCTATTCTGTTCAATATAGGACAATCAGCAGAGTATCATCTGCATACAGATCCTGCTGCAAGCTTGATAAAACTCAGGTTGTTTGCGGAGCGATTGACAGTAAAGCTATTTGAAGAGCATGCTTTAGCGTTTCCGGAAGAAAATACGCAGTTTCAGCGTCTCAAAAGCCTGGAGTTTGAGCAGGTTCTGCCCTACAGCATCAAAGATATCCTACACCACATCCGGAAAACAGGTAATACTGCCTCTCACTCCGGAGAAGGTGAAGCTGATATAGCAAAGCATAATTTACTATTGGCTTTTAAGCTGGCAAAGTGGTATTACGAAACCTATAGCCATAATCCCTCTGACATTACAGGAGTTAGGTTCCAGATTCCGGCTAACCTGGATGCCCGCCACGCCCTGAAATTACTAGAAGATGATTATAAAGAACTGGAGGCTAAATTCAATCAGCTTCTGGCAGAGCGTAACACACAGGGATTACCAAACGACAAGCAGCAGGCTATAAAACAGCGTTCAGAAAAAGCAGCCAGCAAGATAGAAATGTCGGAGGCTGAAACCAGGGAGCTTATTGATGAGCAGCTGCGCAAAGCCGGGTGGGAAGCGGATACAAATATACTGAACTATAAAAAATATAAAATACTGCCCCAGCGCGGCAGAAACATGGCCATTGCCGAGTGGCCTGCCGGACCTAAATGGGCCGATTATGCCCTATTCGTTGGCTTAGAACTTTATTCCTTAGTAGAAGCCAAGAAGTATGCACAGGATATTTCTACAGATCTGGGGCAATCCAAAATTTATGCTGAGTTAGTAGAGGCGAAGAATGATGCTGAGCTAATCGGGAAATGGGATAAATATAAAGTACCGTTCCTTTTCTCTACCAACGGACGCCCTTACCTGGAGCAGATAAAAACGAAAAGCGGCGTATGGTTCCTGGATATCCGTAAAGCAACTAATAATGCAAGACCGCTGCAAGGCTGGTATTCACCTGCCGGATTAGCAAAACTGCTGGAGCAGGATGTTGATGCAGCAAATAAAAAACTGGAAACTACCCCCCTGGACTTCCTACAAAACAAAAGCGGACTGGGGCTGCGAGAGTATCAGATAAAAGCGATACAGGCGGTTGAAAAGAAGATTATACAACAGCCTGATGATCGCAGGGCCTTGATAGCCATGGCTACGGGTACAGGTAAAACCAGAACTATCATTGGTCTTTGCTACCACCTGATCCAGACGAATCGTTTTAAGAGGGTTCTGTTTTTGGTGGACCGCACCTTGTTAGGGACGCAGGCTATCAACTCCTTCAAGGATAACAAGGTAGTAGACCTGAATACCTTTGCGGATGTGTATGAAATAAAGGAGCTCAAGCACATAGCACCGGATGTAGATACCCGCCTGCACTTTGCTACTGTACAAGGTATGGTGAAGCGCCTGTTCTACAACGAATCAGACGAGCAACTGCCATCGGTAGACCAGTATGACTGCATTATAATTGACGAAGCGCACCGTGGCTATTTGCTGGATAAGCAGCTCGACGAAGAGGACCTAGCCTTTAAGGACCAGCGCGATTACATCAGCAAGTACCGTATGGTGCTGGATTACTTTGATGCCTATGCCATTGGTTTAACGGCTACTCCTGCCCTGCACACTAAAGAGATTTTTGGTTCAGCTGTTTATACGTACTCTTATCGTGAGGCCGTAATTGATGGCTACCTGATAGATCATGAGCCGCCTTACCTGATCGAAACGGAGCTGAACGAGAACGGCATTAGCTGGCAGAAAGGCGAAAAGCCTAAAGCGCTTGATAAAGAGACGAATTCTATTGTAGAGCTCGAAGAACTGGATGACGAGTTAAAGATCGATGTAGCCGGCTTTAACAAACTCGTGCTTACCGAAAGCTTTAACCGCACTGTAGTTCAGCAGTTGGTTCAGCACCTAGACCCGGACAGCGAAGAAAAGACATTAATCTTTGCAGCTACGGATAGCCATGCGGATATGCTAGTGGCTTTGCTAAAGGAAGAATTTAGCAAAACAAATGAATTACCCGATAACGCCATAGAAAAGATAACCGGCAAGTCTTACGATCCGGCTGAGCAGGTAAAGCGATTCAAGAACGAAAAGTACCCAAACATTGCCGTTACCGTGGACCTGCTGACCACTGGTATTGACGTTCCTGCTATATGTAACATAGTTTTTTTGCGCAAAATAAAGTCGCGGATACTTTACGAGCAGATGCTGGGGCGTGCTACCCGCCGGTGCGACGAGATCAAAAAAGAGACTTTTAGAATTTTTGATGCGGTAAAGCTGTACGAAACGCTGCAGGATTACACCCAGATGAAGCCGGTAGTAACAAACCCTACCACTACGTTTGTGCAGCTGGCTGAGGAACTGCCTGGCATTGACACGAACGAACGTGCGAGGCAGCAGATAGAGCAGCTGGTGGCAAAGCTGCAGCGTAAAAAGCAGAAGATGAACAGCCACCACGAAGAGCAGTTTAAATATACTTCGGGCGGCTCCTATCCTGATGAGATGATCGATAAGCTGCTGGAGCAACCTGTTGAGGTGAGCGTAAATGAAATTGTGCAGCTGTCCGGTCTCTGGAAATTTTTGGATGAACTGAAGCTGGACACTTCTCCTACACTTGTTTCCGACCATCAGGATCAGTACAAGCGAACAAAAAGGGGCTATGGCAAAGGCCAGAAACCGGAAGATTACCTGGAGAGCTTTGCGAAGTTCATCAAAGAAAATCAGAATAAGATTGCAGCACTTAACATTATTTGTACCAATCCGAAGAAGCTAAACCGACAATCGTTGAAGGAGCTGTATATGGAGCTGAGCCTGCATAATTTTTTTACTAATTCGCTGAAAGAAGCCTGGAAAGAAGCAAAAAAACAGGATATTGCTGCTGACATCATCTCTTTTATCCGAGCGATGACCATGAATAGCGAGACAATAGAGGATAAAACAGAGCGCATTAAACGAGCTGTAGATAAAGTACGGGCCATGCGCCCCTGGAATAAGACCCAGAGTAACTGGCTGGACCGTTTTGAAAAGCAACTGATGGCCGAAACGGTACTGCAGTTGGAGGATCTGAACAGAGATCCTTTTAAAGATGCTGGTGGCTTCCAGCGGCTTGATAAAGTGTTTGAGCACCAGTTAACAGAAGTAATAGAAACCATAAACGATAATTTATACATACAAACTGCTTAAGCGAGATGAGTGCAGAAGAAATAGCAAATAAACTCTGGAACCTGTGTAATGTATTGCGCGACGACGGAGTTACTTACCACCAGTACCTGAACGAACTTACCTATATCCTTTTCCTGAGACTGTCGGAGGTGAAAGGCTTTGAAGATGCCATACCAGAAGAATACCGCTGGGGAAAGCTCAAAAGCATTACCGATAACAAAGACCTGTTCGATACTTACCGTGAGCTGCTGGCCACCATCAGTACTAAGTCAGACAACGCGGCGGTGAAGGAAATATATACCAATGCCTCAACTACCCTGCGTAAGCCGGTAAACCTGAAAACGCTGGTAACAAGCATCGACGCCATCGACTGGTACGACGACGTGGAGCAGGACAAAATTGCCACTATTTACGAGGATCTGCTGGAACGCAACGCCGGTGAAAAGAAAAGCGGTGCAGGCCAGTACTTTACCCCGCGTCCGCTTATTAATGTGATGGTGGAACTGGTAGCGCCTAAACTGGGCGAACGCTGGAACGATCCTGCCGCGGGTACTTTCGGCTTTATGATTGCTGCCGACCAGTACCTGCGCGTCAAAACCGACAACTATTTTGACCTGAACAGCGAAGACCGCCGCTTTCAGGTACACGAAGCTTTCAGCGGTTGCGAACTGGTGCAGGACGCCCACCGCCTGGCCCTCATGAACTCCAAGCTGCACGGCCTGGAGAGCCGCATTGAGATGGGCGACACGCTTTCGGAGCTGGGTAAGAGCTTCAAGAATTTTGACGGGGTGCTGGCTAACCCGCCTTTCGGTACGAAGCAGGGCGGCGAACGGCCAACGCGCGACGACCTGGTGTACCTTTCGGGGAACAAGCAGCTGAACTTTTTGCAGCACATTTACCGCTCGCTGCACAAGCGTGGCGGCGCCAGGGCTGCCGTGGTGCTGCCCGACAACGTGCTGTTTGAAGACGGCGACGGCCGCAAAATACGCCGAGACCTGATGGACAAATGTAAACTGCACACTATCCTGCGCCTGCCTACCGGTATATTTTATGCTGCCGGTGTAAAAACTAACGTGCTGTTTTTTGAGCGCGGCCAAACCGAGACAGGCAACACCGACAAGGTATGGTTTTACGACATGCGCACCAATGCACTGAGCTATGGTAAGCGCACACCCTTTACCCGCAACGCCTTCGCCGATTTTGTGAAAGCCTACACCGGAGGCATGGCGCTAAGCGAGCTGAAAGACAGCTATGACGGAAGTATAAACCACGCCCGCCGCGCCGAAGTTCAGGACGAGCGCTGGAGCTGTCTCAGCCGCGAGGAAATTGCCCAAAAGAACGACTCGTTGGGCCTCGGTCTGATTGCCGATGCCAACTACAGCAGCATCCACACTGTAGAACCGATAGAACTCGCCCGCGAAGCCGCCGACGAGCTGAAAGCCATACAAGCAGAGTTAAACCAGATAATTGAACTGTTGAGATAATGGAGAAAGAATTACCAGAGGGTTGGGTTGAAATTGGTTTTAAGGAAGTAATAAGCTATAAAAAAGGTAAAAAGCCTAGAATTCTCAAAAATGAAGAGTTTGGTGATTCAGTACCTTATTTAGATATAAGAGCTTTAGAGCATGGTGATTTTCGTCAGTATGCTGACATTGAATGTTCTAATTTAGTAGCTGATGATTCTGTGGCTATAGTCTGGGATGGTGCTAGAAGTGGCTGGGTAGCTAAAGTAAAGTATGGCGCCATAGGCTCAACTATAGCAGCATTATCGCCTATTCTCGTTGATGTAGATTATACTTACTATTACTTACGCTCACAGTTTAGATATCTCAATACAAATACAAGAGGTACAGGTATACCCCATGTGGATCCTGAAGTGCTATGGAGTTTAAACTTCCCCCTCCCACCCCTTGCCGAGCAAAAGCGCATTGTAGCCAAACTGGATGAAGGCTTTCAGCACCTCGATACCCTAAAAGCTAAGTTGGAACGTATACCGGAACTTCTTAAAAACTTCCGTCGAGCCATCCTCACCCAAGCTGTTACTGGCAAGCTGACAGAAGAATGGCGGGAGGATAAGGAGGGTTTACAAACTGGAGAACAAGTATATCAGGATGTACTTCATGATTTAGAAATTGACTTTCAGAGTAGACTAAAAAGAGCTAAGGAAGAAGGACGTTCTAAACCAAAGGACCATAGAAAAAACAAGAAGTCAGATAAACAACCTATTAGTTTACTAGACTTGCCAGAGGAATGGTGCTATGTCAGAGCAGAAGACATCTCTTATTTAATAACAGATGGAGCACACTTTAAACCAACTTATATAGAAGAAGGTGTGAAATTTTTAAGCGTGAAGAATGTAAGGCCGTTTAGAATATCAGCTGAAGATTGTAAATACATATCTGTACAAGAACATACTAATCTAATTAAAAGGTGTAATCCTGAGCCTAATGATCTATTGTATACTAAAGTTGGAGCAACTTATGGTTATGCAGCAAAAATTCAAGAGGCTTATGAATTCAGTATTTTCGTAAGTCTTGCCCTAATCAAGCCTTCTAAAATTTTAGATAGTAGATTTTTAGAAATCTTATTTAACTCAGAATTAGTTTTTGAACAAGCAAGACAACGAGTTAGTGGATCTGGAGTACCTGACTTACATCTAATAGAAATAAGGGATTTCAGGTTGCCTTTGATGTCAATAGAAGAGCAAAAAGAAATCGTCAAAAGAGTAGAAGCGCTGTTTGCCAAAGCTGATGCCATAGAGGGTTACTATGCTACTATAAAAGAAAAGATAGACAAGCTTCCGCAGGCGCTTTTAGCCAAAGCCTTCCGCGGCGAACTGGTGCCACAAGACCCTAACGATGAACCTGCTAGCGTGCTGCTGGGGAAGATAAGAATCGCTAAGGCTGGTGCAGTTAAGTTAGGTAAAGGAAAGAAGGCGAAAGGTGGTAAACAGGGTAAGCTGGTGTTGTAGAGTATTCATAATAAATTTATATGAAAAAATTCATCGCATATTTTGATTTGCTTGGCTATAAACAATTTATAACCAATAATGACCATAACGAAGTTAGAAGGAGAATCATGCATATTATGCGTGATATGGAAACTGCATTGTCGGAAGGTAACTTTAGAGAGTCTATACATGGTCATGTTGTAGCTGACATGAGTAATTCGAAAATCAATTGTATTAACATTTCTGACACCATACTCTTCTGGACAAATGATGATAGCTTTGAAAGTTTTCAAGAGTTTATCAGAGTTGTTTACAGATACAACTGGAATGGAATTCTCTTCAATTTCGCCGCGCGTGGATCATTAGTTTTTGATGAAATTGAAGTAATAGCTCATCGATTAGTTAATCAGGGTGGCGGTACTTATAATGTTAACCCTATGTTTGGTAAAGGTTTAGTAAATGCACATTTAAAAGCCGAAAGTCAAAATTGGGCTGGTTGTGTTATAGATAAGTCAGTAATTGAGGAGTTACAAAAGCATACAGACGTAGAGCATTTTTTGAAACCATATGCAATTCGGTATCAAGTACCCTATAAGAAGGGGTTTGAAGTAAGCGAACAAGAATTTGTTTTGAAAATTATTGAGGGTAACCTAAATAGTACAGCGTACACTAATACAAAAAGAAACATTGAAGATAATTTTGCTTCAGATAATAAAGATATTTCTAATATAAGAGTTCAAGAATTGTTAGCTAACACAATTAAATTCTTAGACGTTTTCAAAGAAGGCGTATGATATACTTTTGAAGTAACTTAAAGAAACCTTCCTAAATATGTTAACCGTTGTTGGTGTTATCGCTCTTTCATCCAAGCAACGAAAACTTATAAATAATTCAGTAGTACGGTTCACTCTTTCGGATATGCAAAACAAAAAGCAGGTTATTGCAAGGATTTTAACCCTGCTAAATTATAATATTTAGTTTGTACCTCAACTGGGCCAGAGGCCCAACTATAGTTCGACACGAGTGCGGACGCTCGCGCCATAAGAACTAAAAAATTTATTCACTATTCCCCTCCCCGGAGAGCATAGGGGTAGGTAATTTTAATCAGATTTAAAAAACTTAAATAACTTTTAGCTTATATTATCATGTCAAAATTTATTACAGGCAAAGAGCTTTCAGAAGCAGTAGATACTATTATATGGAAAGCTAAAGAAGAAATACTGCTTGTATCGCCATATATCAAGCTTGATGCACATTTTAAAGAGCTTTTTGAGAAGCAACGCCATAACCATAAGCTGCATATTTTGCTGATCTTTGGTAAAAATGAAGGCCGGGTAGACAAAAGTTTTAATAAAACAGACATTGACTATTTTAAGCAGTTCCCTAACATAAGCATCATCTACGTACCTAACTTGCACGCCAAGTATTATGCTAACGAAAAGATGGGTGTTGTTACTTCTATAAACCTCTACGATTACTCCTTCAAAAATAATATAGAATTCGGTGTATTGTACGAGAACAAGCTCCTAAGCAAGTTTACAGGTAATAACGATAACGAAGTATGGAACACCTGTAAGGATCTGGCTGAAGCAAATGCTGTTGTATACATTAACAGGCCCATGTATGCAGACTATGATGATTACAGAAGCTCCAAAGTGTTGCTTGACCTGACAGAAGCATTGTATAAAGGCCAAGCGGTTCCTAAAAGCGGTAAAAAACTGGCTGATTTTGAAGATGAACTAGACTTCGATAAAGTTTACAGCGAAATGCCTACCCGCCAGTCTGAACAAAAGCAGACAGCAGCGGCATATTCACCTAAGCCTGTTGCTGAAAAAACGTTTGTGCCTGGCTATTGCATCCGTACAGGTGTTAAAATACCTTTTAACCCCAAAGCACCTTTGTGTCATGACGCTTACAAGAGTTGGGCGCAATTCAAGAACGAAGATTTCAAAGAAAAATACTGCCATTACTCCGGCGAGGCATCAAACGGCGAAACAAGTGTGCGCAGGCCTATACTTCGTAAAAACTGGAATAAAGCTCATTAAGCACATCATATAATCCTGGCCAGCCTTATATAAAAAAAGTATAAGTCAAAGTTCATTCTAAGTTCTGTAGATTTAATATTATAACACCATCTATATGGAAGTTAACTTTTTACCTTTTAACGGTAGCCTGTATTACGCTATTCAGTTGTGGACTACAGGTAAGCCCTGAAGACCAATGTGTTGAGTTAGTTCAGGAAAACGAGAATTTAAGATATGAATTGAGTAATCTGCAAGCCCAGCATACTGTACTGTTAAACCAAAACTCAGACCTCCAAGCTCTGATTGCCAGCAAAGTTTATGAAGTCCAAAATACTACGACAAGTAATCATCAGCAGCCAACTAGTGCTTATAGCACAAGCCTTACATCTACAGGGTTTATAATGGAAACACAGATTGATGGTGAATTTGAAGGTTGGGAAGGAGAAACCATTTTCAAGATGATGAATGGTACAGTTTGGCAGCAGGCATCTTATAGCTACACTTACCATTACGCCTATATGCCAAGTGTTCTTATCTATAAAAAGGGTTCTATCTACTATATGAAAGTAGATGGTATTGATGATGAAATAGCGGTAAGGCAGTTAAGGTAAAATTTAATAGAGAAGAAAAATACTTCAAGTAATACATGAAGATAAGTAATAGGCTGAAAAGTAAGTTTGAAGACATTCTTGCACAATTCACTAAAAGGGAAATTTCAAACTTTTTTGAAGA
Source organism: Botryobacter ruber (assembly GCF_003347595.2). Taxonomy (GTDB): domain Bacteria; phylum Bacteroidota; class Bacteroidia; order Cytophagales; family Hymenobacteraceae; genus Pontibacter; species Pontibacter ruber_A. The sequence goes on from NZ_QCZK02000037.1 coordinate 143,334, forward strand.
CAATGATATAGAAAATGTCATTGAGGAGGCGTTGCCTGATGGAGGTGTCAGAAGAGCGCTTGTTAAGCAGTACTACAAAAGCATAGATTGGAATAATCCTACAGATGTTAAAAATGTACTCCAAGTTTTTGCAGATATTATTGCAGCTCGAGAAAAGCACAATCAAGATTATGGATTTGGGGCCATTGATAACCCTTATACTGAGCAAATAGAGCTGTTGATTATAAACCTTAGGAAAGATGGCTGGGTGTATGAAAATGGAACCATTACACCTATTGAAGTGCACACTCAGCAAGAACAAGAGGTAAATCTTAATGTATCAAATAACCCAGTAGTAACTACAACCGAAGCAGCAACTAATGCCACAACTAATATTTCGGCCGATAGTGAAGCACCAAGTGTGACTAAAACTTCACCTCCGAAAGTATTTGTTACTTATTCATGGGACGGACCTGAACATGAGAAAAAGGTTGTAGATTTTACCAACTTCCTACGAAAGAATGGTTTTAATGCTGAACTAGATAAAAAGCTTATTCAAGAACAGTCTGCAATCAATTTTGGTAAAATGATGCATCAAGCCTTCACAGATTATGATAAAGTCATTATAGTTCTTTCTATAGACTATAAGAAGAAGGCTGACCAATTTATGGGAGGTGTTGGTAATGAGTACACAATATTTATTAATGATATAAACGATAGTCCGAAAAAATACATCTTAGTTTCCTTCGAGGGTTTATCAGATAACATCACACCTATTGGCATCAAAGGAAGAGAAATTGTTGATTTGTCAAAGGTAGAAAAGCAACAAGACCTCTTTTATAAGCTGTTAGATCAGCCAGTATATGAGTTTGCAGAAGTTGCACCTTGCTTACCAGTATTAGAGACGAGGAAGCTTGCAGAATTCTCTCCATCAACTCCACCAAAAGAACCCTTTGAAATTGTGAAGTTTCTTGCCACATCGGGTAATGCAAATATAAGTGCTAGTAAATATGATTCTGTTGAAAATGAATGCTTTATAGAATTAAGGAACACTAGTGGTAAAACGATAGATGGTTTTAGCGTTGAGATTAAATTCCCCTGCTATTTAGTTGAGAACCCCTACGAGTTCACACATGATGGTGAAAATTGCACTATCATGACTGATTCATCAAGCAAAGTCTATCCTGATCAGAAACGGTATACCGATAAATTTATCATTAAAGTTACCAGCCGCAATTATCACAAAGCGCTTAACTCCGTTATTAAAGCATCTATTTACTCAGAGATAGGAACATCTACTAAAGAATTTAATTTAAAGGATGTTTTCATTACAGGAAAGCCTCATGGAGAAATAGAGTATTTAGCAGACGCTGAATTTAATTAAGTACACACATGATACACCAAGGTTATCATATCTATAATTTACTATGTAGGTCAAACTTATTTCACGAGCGAGTTTAAAATTTGTAATCAGCCATAATTAGTGTTACTGCAAAGTGTGGCTGCATAATAAACTTCTGACATATGCAACTGCCAACAGCTGATTGGGTTTGGGATGTACACGAAGGCGTAGATTCTTTCGCTGATTTTTGTGAGAAAATAGCCAAACCTTTTATACTACCACCTGCTTTACCAGAGAAACTTAAAGAAGAGTTTCTAGTTGTTCACAAGCTCCTGCAGCATGCTTACTTTGAGTGTAGATTCATTGATATAGCATTGTTACAAGCTTCTGTTCTGTTTGAAAAGGTACTGAAAAGCTATTACCAGGAAACAGAAGAAAAAAATTATAAAGGTAATCTACAAGGCCTCATCAATCACTTCGTTGCAAATAACCATTTTGAGCATACAAATGCTAATGAAGTACTGCATGTCTACAGGGACATCCGCAACAGAAAAGTACATGATGTAAATGCGCCAAACGGCCTCCTTATGATTCGTGGAGTTTATAGGCTAATATACTTTGTAAACGAGTTATATGAAGACCAAAATTTGAGAAACCAAAGAGCAAACGAAACAAAGCATTTACAATCGGTTTTAAACCAGTTAATTCCCTGTGGAGCTGCATTAGAAATTGAAGAAGGCCGCTACGTATTGGTTTATGATGCCAAAGTGCTTTTCATTAACAACAAAAAACAGCCATCTGAAATAACAGTAGCTTTTTGGCCTGAATTTGACCTAAAACCATTTCTGGATGGTGTGCACCATTATGCATTAAAGCCATTAGTAAAGAAGGTACATTCGCCCAATCAGATAAGCACTAATGTTCTTGAACTGATGGAACAGGATGATAAGAAAATCAGAATCAATGGTGAGTTAATAGAGCCATTCAAGATGATGTATAACAATTGGTTAAAACAAGCCCTATCTCTTCCAAATGTGCAGCTGGTGATGCAATTAAAAGAAAGCTTTGATAACGAAGAGATGGAGAAGGTACTAAATGAATTTTATAGTACTACCAATCAAAAATAAAACACACCTATAAAGAATAAAGATATGGCATCACCTATTCTGCCTGAATTCTAGTTTGGAGAAGAAGTAACAGTAAAGGGCTTCTATACTGAGGATGGAAGAAAAGTAACTTTCGGGGCTTTAGGCTTTGTGCGAGAGTTAAGATTCTCATTTAAGAGAGGCTGGCGTTATGCCGTTGAACTTCATAACGGTGAAGTAAGATGGTTTTATGAAAAGTCGGTGCAAAAGTATAAGCCTAAATTTATCATTAGCTCTATTTTGTAATTGTCGCTAAATGAAGAGATTGGAAAGCTTTTGCAGTTATTTTTAGCATAGTCTAGATATTCCGGTGATGCTGACCCCTTAAGCTATACATGCAGACCTGGAAATTCTTCGGTTACAGGTTTCAGGAGCACCAGAAACTGTATCAGTAGCTCAAGAACGAAAGTTTGGCTTAATCGTTAGTTTAAAAATATGCTACTTTTATGGATCTAGAACAGCTTGAAAACGAAATGCGGTCCTGCTACAAATGTGAAAAGATTTTCCATGGCCGCTTCGTTAATCCTCTATTAAAACTTAACCCGCTCAAGGCACGTCCAGTATTTGCCGGCGCTAATAATGCACCCATTATGCTTATTGGGCAGGCTCCAGGAATAAGGGAGTATGAGATGGGGCAGGCATTTCAGGGACAGGCTGGTAGCTCCATACGAGACATTTTTGCAGCAAGCGGAGTAAGTCCCTCTTCATTTGATTCTCTTGTCTATCAGACTTCCATTACGAAGTGTTTCCCAGGCAGAAAAATTAGCAAGAAAAAAGTTAAAGAGTTGTGCGAAAGAATTTTAGTGGAAGTGGATAGAGTACCTGTTGCTAGTGAAATAAAAAACTGCCTGCCCTACCTTAAATCACAGATTGAGCTTATTAAACCCCAAGTTATTGTTCCATTGGGAAGCTTTGCCATAAAAGGATATCTTCAAATTTACGGTCGTCAGTACAGTGGCCAAATGGTTGACTATGTTGGAAGATCAGAAGATTGGAACGGTTCATCAATTATTTTTTTTCCACATACTTCAGGTAATTCAAGATGGCTTAATAATGAGAAAAACAGGCTGCTATTTAACAAAGCCAAGCAATTACTTGCTGAAGTACTAAAGGCCAGAAAGATTACATTCTAAAGTCAATAGTAAAGCTCTTATTGGGGAGTGTAATTTAAACTGTGTCATTTGCTGATTTTCTTTTCTGTCCCTGCCGCAGTAATGGCCTAGGCCATTACTGCGGCAGGGATAAACTTTTTTACTTCAAGTCCAGCTGCATTCTATCCCCGAACCAGATGGAGAGCTGTTGTGCCGTCTGGCTCCAGTTGGCCAGTGGCATGCTCCACTTTTTGCTAATGTTCTGGTGGGTCAGATAGATGAGCTTCAAGAGGGCCATGTCTGATGGGAAAGCCCCCTTGGTTTTGGTCACTTTCCTGACTTGGCGGTGAAAGCCTTCAATGGCATTGGTCGTATAAATAAGCATCCGTATCTGCTCTGAATACTTGAAGTACGTGGAGAGCTTCTCCCAGTTTCGCTGCCAGCTCTCTATCACCTTTGGATACTTCTTCCCCCATTTCTCCTCCAGTTCCAGCAGCCGTAGTTCAGCCAGTTCCTTGTTTTCTGCCCGATAGACGGGCTTGAGGTCCCGCATGAACTCCTTCTGGTCTTTGGAGGCCACATACTTGAGGCTGTTGCGGATCTGGTGGACAATACAGCTCTGTACTTCTGCCTGCGGAAAGACACTGGTAATGGCCTCAGCAAAGCCTTTGAGGTTATCGATGCAGGCAATAAGCACATCCTTCACGCCCCGCTGCTGCAGGTCAGTGAGCACCGAGAGCCAGAAGTTAGCTCCCTCGCTCTCTGATACATACACGCCCAACAACTCCTTGTAGCCGTGTCGGTCAATGCCCAGGATGTTGTAGACAGCCCTACAGACGGTGCGTCCCTCTTGCCGCACTTTGTAGTGCATGGCATCCAGCCAGAGGATGCAGTAGAGCGAATCCAGCGGCCTTGCCTGCCATTCTTTCACCTGGGGTACAATCTTTTCGGTCAGCGCTGAGAGCGTGTCGTGGGAGATATCCATATCATACATCTCTTTCAGGTGAGAGGAGATATCTCTTAAGCTCATCCCCAGCCCGTACATGCTCAGGATGCGGGGCTCGAGATTCTCTGCCAGGATCGTCTCCCGCTTTTTGATGATCTGAGGCTCAAAACTGGAGGAGCGGTCACGGGAACTCTCCACATCAATCACTCCGTCCGAGGTGCGCACCTGCTTACTTACTTTACCATTACGGCGGTTGCCTTTCTGGCGCTCCTCCTCGTCCAGGTGCAGGTCCATCTCTGCTTCCAAAGCCGCTTCAAGGAAATGTTTTAGAACAGGAGCCAGTGCTCCGTCTTTACCAAAGGTAGGTTTGCCGCTTCTGAATTCCTCCAGAAACTGGCGCTGGATCTGGTCCAGATCAAGACTCTTTTTCTTTTCCATATTCACTGTGTTAAAGGTAACAATTCTTAGCCTTTGACACAGTTTAGTTTACAGCCTCTCTTATTGTATTCGACAATAAGAGCTTTACTATTGACCAATTAAGTGAAACAAGCTTATTTTCAGAAGATTGTTATTCAGGTTAGTTTCATTACGGATTTAACTTCTGGTTTCCCCACGATGAGTGACTAACTACTTTACCTCTATTTGCTCAACCCACTTCTCCGCCTCCACTGGATCGTGTTGGTAGGTTGTATCTGCCCAAAGCGTAACTTTCGGGTATGACTGCCGAATCATCCGATACTTCATGTCATTTTCCTGCAGTTTGCTGTTTTCCCTGTACAGGCTGAAACTCAACCCAACGGAAACAGCCGTTATGATAAGCAATATAATACCACCAATCAGTAAGCCCCTGGACCTGTCTTCAAAGTGGTGATGGTGCCTGACGGGCAGTACTTTCGGCAGTTTGGAGATGGTGTCGCGAAAGGAATTGATCTGGGCATAGATCTGCAGGGCCTGTATGCTGAAGTCATAGCGCTTCAGGATGGCCTTCAGCTCTTCAAAGTGGCTGTTGTACTCCTGCGGTTCGGGTTCCTGTTGTTTTGGCGCCTCCTGCTTTTCAAGCTGCTCAAGCCGTTTGCTGTGTAGCGCTAGTACGCGTTCTGCGTCGGCTAATCGTTCGTCTAGTTCTTCTGGTTTCATAGGTGCTTTCTTTTTTTCCTTTTCTTTTTATTTTTCCTGAATGGATAATCATTCGCAGGTCCTGCCTCCTCTGACGGACCCACGGCTGGAGCCAGGGTGTCTTTAAGCGAGGTAAACAGGGTGCCGGGGTGGGAGCTCTTTGCTGCATGATGTGCTTGTGATGGTATATCGGGAGGAGCAGCGTTTCTATCCTGCGGCTTTGGAACCTGTGTCACCGGCTGGCTTTGCTGCCTGTTCTGCTCCAGCTTTTTGCTGATGCCGTTATAACTGAGGCTCCTGGCGATGCCGGAACCTTTAAAACTCAGCTCTCCTTTGCTAAAGCTGATTCCCTGTACCTGGTCTGTTCCGCTCCTGTACTTGTATAGCAAGCGAATCCCTTTTTCCTGGAGCAGCGCCTCCAGCTCTTTCCAGTTCCTGGCCTTTTCCAGCGACTGGTGAATCGCATCATGAAGTACATATTTTTCCTTATCCGCTCCTTTCAGCCGCTGGCGGTTTACCTGCTCTTTGCCGGTGGCCAGGTAATAGCCATGCCTGAGGGTTATCTCCCGGCATACCTGCGCGTTGCGCTGCCGCTGGAGTTTGTCCGAGATGGTTTGGCCCTGGTAGTTGACCCTGTTGTAGACGATATGCACGTGCGGGTGCTCCCGGTCCCGGTGCTCTACGATCAGGTATTGCGTGTCGCGGATGTGCATCTTCTCCATATACTCCCGTGCCCGCTCCACCATCACCCGGGCATCCAGCTTTGGCTTATCATGCGTGCTCCAACTCAGGGCGAGGTGGCCCACCGCCTTCTCCAGGTTCGGGTTCAGCTGCCGCTGCAGGTTAAAGTCCGCCACCATAGCGGAGACCGCTTCCGTTCTGATGCCTTCCGCATCGAGTACCACTGCCCCGGCTTTCTGGACCACGTATCGGACACAGCCTCCGAAGCTTTTACCGATTATCACCTTTCCGATCATCTTTGCTAAGCTGTTGCAGGAGTTGGTTTATTTCATTGAGTGCCTGGCGGCATTTCCCCTGGATCGACAGCAGCCCCTCCCGGTGCGCCAGGCGGGCGAGCTGGTTGAGGTTGTTGGCCAGCCCGGAGAGCATGCGCAGCAAGACTGCCTCCTCCGGCTTGAGCCGTGCCACGACTGCCGCTTTCCTGGCAGCTAAGCGAAACCACTCGGACGTTTTCATGCCCGCCTCCCGGGCCTTACCCTTTATCAGGAGTCGCTCCGTTTCGGTTAGCCGTACCACCAGCGTGTGGCTTTTCTTTACCCGCTGCACGGGCCGGCCGCCCTTCTTTCGCTGTGGGGACTGCTGATCTTCCGTTCTTGTTTCCATGGCTTTGTTAGGTTTAGGTTCTATAAAAATCCCTGCTGCGACCACCGGGAGCACAGGGCTGGCCAGTGGCCGGAAAGAGGTTTTTGTATCACAAAAACACAAACTTGCTCCTTCCTTTAAAAGAGGCTTCAAGGTGAAGTCCTATCCCAGCCTGTGCTTTTGCCTGCTCCGTTTCATCCGCTGTTTCCGGGCCACCAGGTACTCGTTTACATCCTGGTGGTTCCGATAAAAGGAGGAGGCATCGATCCCTTCCACGTTTGCATGCAGCAGCTTCTCGGTTAATCGCCTGCCCGCCGCATCCCGGTCCAGGAACAGGAACACCTGCCTGTGCTGGCCGAGCAGCTCCAGGCTTTTGCCTGCCAGGGCCACGGAGTTAAGGATGATGAAGTTTGACTTTGGCTGCAGGTGTGGCCGCAGCTCGAGGAGCGAGAGAAAATCCATGAATCCTTCCAAGAGGCAAACGGATGCAGCCCCGTGGTCTACATAGGTAATGTCCTTGGGAGCGGAAGATCCTTTGAACCAGGCGTTGCGCAACTCATACCCGCCCGAGCTGTTGGGAAAGCCCAGTGCCTGGTACTCTTTTTCCCCAATGGAAAAGCTGACCTCGCTGCAGTAGGGCTGTGCGGTGCTGTGCCGGATGCCCCGGTTCAAAAGGTAAGCAGACAGCTGACTTCCTTTGCTCAGGGCTTGTACCTCCTGTATCTCAATTTTAGGTGAGGGGGCAACAGGACTGGCTGGTACTGCTGGGGCTGTTGGTTTCCCTGGCAGTTTTCGCTCTTTCACAGGTGTTGCTTGTGAAAAGAAAAACTGCTCTGAAATTCGCTGGATGGTCTCCGGTATTGTTTCATTCCGGTAAAGCCGCAGGGCCAGGTCAAATACTTTGCCGCCTTCGCCCGAGCCGTGGTCGTACCACCGGTTCAGGGTAGTGTTTACCTTAAAGGAGGGAGTACGCTCAGCCGGTCGGATCGGGGAGATGTACCACCAGTCGTTCCGCTTTTTGTAGGCAGGCTGGAAGCCTTGGTTTGCCAGGAAATCGGTGATGGCAAGGCTGTTGTTAATCTGCTGAATATTCATGGTTTTTCCCTTTCATAAGCAAGTGTTAAAATGGCCTCCTTCACGAAGGCTGATTTTGGATGAGTTGATGAGGTAGTGGTATAAGCTATTGACTTACAAGGTGGTATTGCCTCATCAGGCATTCATCATGTTGTTTAGCTATGATGAGCTTTCTCATCATCCTCATCATTCCTCATCAAATAATAAGATAGTTTGATGAGCAGGTATGACGCTGGCAAACAGGCAGATAGAGCGTAAATCAGCCGCATTCATCAAACTTTTGCCGGATCCAGTCCTGGCAAATGGTGTAGTACCGGCCTGTCAGGCGTACCTGGTAGAGCTCACCCTGTACATTGTAGAGGTAAGTTTGGTAGCTGTGGCTGTTCGGGGCTGGTACCAGGCCCCAGTCCTGCTGCAACACCTGGCGCACCTGCTGGCGCGAGAGGCGGGGCATGTGCCGCTTGAGGAGCTCGAGGATGTCCCTGTTGGTGAAGTGCAGCAGCTCGTCACCGGTCGCCTCGAAGAGCTCTTTGAGTAGCAGGAGTATTTCCGTCTCCACCTTATTGCGGCTGCCCTGCATTACGCGCAGCAGCGCATCGGTCCGCAGCTGCTTTTCAGAGAACCACATCCTGGAGAGTCCCTGCGGCACCGAGAGCGGACGCAATAGCAGGTAGTGGAGGAAGTGCGGGATCTCCTGGCGCATCTGCCGGAGCAGGTGGATGTTCTCCTGTTCCAGCACCGGTACTTTCCGCACCCAGTACCGTGTCTCGGTCGGTTCTATGAGCAGGAAGTTCTCCTCGTTGTTGGAGCAGAAGATGAACTTGCCGAAGAACTCCGTTTCCCGCCGGTCCTTTCCTTTGGCCTCAATCTTGGCGGTGCGGGCCGTACTCAGGTTCTTTATCTTCTCCGAGTCTTCCCGGTGCCCCAGCAGGACCTCGTCCACGGCGATGAGGAGCATGTTCATCCAGTCGGAGTTGAACTGGGAGCGGAAATCGCTGTTCCCGTTAAAGGTCACGTTCCGCCCGAAGATGAGCTTGAGCAGGTTCAGAAACGTAGTCTTACCCGTCTTCCGCTCCCGGGAGACCAGGCACAGCACCGGCAGGTGCTGCGTGGGGCTCTGGTACAGCAGGGTCAGGTAATCGAGTCCCAGTTCGTACTGCTCCCCGAAGATGTGCCGCAGGAAATGGAGCGTCTGCGGGCAGGGACCTTCCACAGGCTGCCAGTCCAGTGGATGGTAGAGGTTGTAGAAGTTGCCCACCGCCTCCTGGTGGTGCAGGTGGCTGGGCACGCAGCAGAAGCCATCGTACTTCCGGATCTTTCTGATCTGCTGGCGCGAGAGGTCCTGCCGTAGCGTCTCCGTTGACCAGGGAATCCAGCACTCGGTGAATTCCCCCTGCACGGTAGGCTGGCGGCACCGCTTATAGTAGGATGTCTGGACCCGGATGTAGCTTTCTGGCGAGGATAAGGGATAGTGCGCTGTTTCCATGGTAGACCGTGTGGTTTATGATTAGCGTCTTCTCCTGTTGCCGGTGATGTACTGCTCGGCTTCCTGTTGTATTTCGGAAACTGTTTTCTTCCTGCCCTGCCGAATCCATTCGGCCAGCTCGCTTTTGTAGAAGTAGAGCCGTTTGCCCTGCTTGTTGACAGGTATCTCCTGGCGGCTGACCTTTGCATACAGGGTAGCGACAGAGAGATGGAGGAAGGCGGCAGCCTCGGAGACATTGAAGATGGTCTCTGTCTCCTGGTGGGGGTGTTGCTCAGCCAGCAGCCGTTCAATGTGGCTCAGTTTTTCATGCAGCAGGCTGATGGCATGGGGTAGTTGTTCGAAGGTGAAGTTCTCCATAGCAGCGTTGTTTTTGGTTTGTGCTGCAATGGTAGGGGCTTGTTTGGATGGGTTGCAAGAAGGTAGGACTGTATCCTACCTGTTTCCTACTGGATAGTATAGTTTTTTTGTGTGCGGACGACGGGAATTACGGTGTAGGTGCCGTCCGGCTGCTTCCGCACGTCCAGGATAGGGGACTGGCAGGGTTTGGCATTGGAGGAGATGATGGCGGCCAGGTAGTTGGGCGGCAGGGTTCTTTGCTGTTTGCGGTACACATAGGCAAAGTTTGAAGCTATCCATGCCTCCAGTTCTCCTTTAAGGCAGCCCACAATGAGATTAGCCTCGTAGAGCTGCTTGAAAGCGTCGGCTAATTGGTTACCGTTCCCGTGGAAGAGCAGGGGAGAGGAGACAATCCTGTTTTCCTGCAGGAGGGACAGCAGTGGCTGCTGGTCCTCTGAGGTGAAATATCCTTTGAGGATTTCATAGAGCTTCTCTGTTACACCGTCCACAAAGTGAGGTGATGCGGAAACAGTCCGGGCAGGGGCGGGTTCTTCTATCGGTAATTCCTGCTCCTCCTTTTCAGGTAGCAGGGACTTTACCTGCCGGATGAGGCTGGCCAGCATTGATTCCCGCAGCTTGACCGATTCACTCAGGTCATCCACAAACTCCTCCCGGATCTCAATCGTGTCAATACCTGGCTGCAGGTTGTGAATCACAAACAAGCGTGGCAGGTTGATCAGGTACAGGTAACCTGGTGGATACTCAAGCCCATAGTCAAACGTGTGGTTGTGGAAGTTGACCCAGAATTTCACGAAACGCTTTTCTATTGTTTTGGTTTGCTCCAGGAATAATTGCAGCTGCTTGTAGTTGAGGGGTAGCAGATCCAGTGCGGCCATCTCAGAAAGGAGCCTGAGCTTGTTTTCGAAGACAGCGGCCTCGTCGTAGTGTGTTTCGTGCCGGAGGTCGTAGCAGGTCACTTCCTTTTGGCCATAAGGACCTACAGCCACTTTCCGTTGGATCTGGCGGAGCTTAAAGGTCTGCAGGCGAATCAGAAACTTCTTCAGGTCCTTCATGGTGTAAACTTTTTTAGGTGTTCAGTTTCCCAATCAACTTAGGGGTTATATAAGCATTCTTGGTTACAGCATCTTGTTGTACCTGTTTTTTTTATCCTGGCAAAGAAAAAACGTAACGCAGGTACCCTGCAATGTAAATAGGTGTAAAAACAGGATCAGCTAAATTATTTTTCTGGGATGAATAAAACCAAATAATATGAAAATCACAAGAAAGCCAAATGACTCTGTGGATACCTTGGTTGAATTTATCTTTTTTATTGTCTTCATGAGAATGGCAGGTTTTTTTTGTAAACTCTTTGGATAATCCCTGCTACATTTGTTGCTTTTCCGGAGGTATGCACTGTGAGAAAGGAAGGCTGGTGAAGAGGAAAGTGCAATTGGCAAACAAAACATCTATGAAACTAACTCAAATTTTTCAGAATGAATATGCCCGGCTAGAGGTAAGTCCTGAAAACATGTTCATTCAGCTAACTTGGCTGCAGCATGCCAGCGGAGACGCTTTCAGGCAAGTACTGCAAGAAGCACAGCAGTATCCCCGCTCTCAAGGGGCCTGGCGGTGGCTAAATGATATGCGGAAGCTAAATTATGTTACTTTGGCTGATCAGCTATGGACTGTGAAAGAGTTCCTCCCAGCTTTTGACCTTCGGCTACAATACCGTACAGCCTGCGTGGTGAGCCTGCAGAACGTCGATCTTACCCCTGACACGCTGATTCAGGAGACACTTGAGCAAAATCCGGCAATGAAAGGTAGTATGGAGTTGGGTGTGTTTTTGGATATGGAGGAGGCAAAATTCTGGCTATTTCTGTAGTTCCTGTTCGCTCTGCCATTCCTTTGTAAGTGTAAAGAGAGGAACAACTCCCTGTTATCTGGCCAGGATCTACTGTTTTCTAACAAGGAAATACCAAACTTTAGGTAAAAGCGCTTTAGAATGAATAGCTTATTAAATTGCATATCGCAATACTACCCCATTTCTTCAGGAGCCTGGGAGGCTCTTTCACAAGCTTTAACGAAAGTAGAGATTTCAAAGAATTCTTTTCTAATACAGGAAGGAATGGTTTGCAATAATCTGTACTTTCTTGAAAAAGGTTGTTTGCGTGGATATTATAACCTGGATGGGAAGGAAGTTACCTATTGGTTTGGCTTCGAAAATAATTTTGTCACTTCTTTTTATAGCTTTATTTCCCGAAAGCCGGGCATAGAAAATATACAAATCTTAGAAGACTCCACCTTGTGGGGTATACGTTTTGAAGCTCTGAACCAGTTGTTTGATTTGCATAAAGACCTCGAGCGCCTTGTCCGGATAATAAATGAGCAGTATTATATAACAATAGTCCGTAGCGTTTTTGTGAGCTTGATAGATACATGATGGATAAAAAAAGGTGAAAGCCGTAGTTTGTGGTAACGACACCTCAACAGACTTTCACCTATGAGCATCGGAACACTCACATGTACAATATTGCAGAAAATGCCCAAACTTTCTAAGCGTAAGCGGGAATTTTTTATTCACCTGATGAGCCTGCTCGTCAGCCTGCGGGGCAGGTTCAATTTCACTAACCTGAGCCGTTGGGGCCTCTTCAACGAGCTTACTTACCGGCAGCACTTTAGTAAAACATTCGATTTCCTTGCCTTCAACTCTGCCTTGGTCATGGCTCATTGCTCTGCGGAGTTGGCAATCACTTTTGACCCAAGCTATCTTTTCAAGAGCGGCAGGCACACCTATGGGCTGGGCCGCTTCTGGTCTGGCTGTGCCCAGCAAGTCAGGAAGGGGCTGGAGCTTGCCGGCTTCAGTTGCGTGGACCTTCACCAATGGACGGCCATGCACCTTTATGCCCGGCAGACGGTTCCCCAACAGGGACAGAGCCTGATGGATTTCTACATTGCCCTGCTGCGGGAGATCTCCGGGCAACTGCTCAAAATCAGCAAGGTGCTATGCGTGGATGCCTACTTCTCCAAGCATGACTATGTGGTGGCGGCTCTTGAGTGCGGTTTCACGGTGGTCAGCCGCCTGCGCAACGACGCGGTGCTCTACTACCTCTACACCAGAGAGAAGACCGGCAAGAGGGGCCGTCCCAAAGTCTATGACGGCAAAGTAGATAAAAATGCGCCACGGGCTGAAGTCTTTGAGCAGTTTAAGACAGAGCAGGGAGCGGTGGCTTACCATGGCTTGGTTTACATCAAATCCCTCAAGATGAAAGCCCGTGTCGTAATCCTGCCACAGGAAAATGGAAAGGGCGGATGGAAAACTCCCAAGATTTTCTTCTCTACTGACATCGAAATGGATGGAGCACAGGTACTGAGAGGGTATAGGTCCCGCTTCCAGTGCGAATTCCTCTACCGCGATGCCAAGCAGCACACCGGCCTTACCCAGGCTCAGTGCCGCAGCAAGGAAAAACTGCACTACCACTTAAATGCTGCTCTTACCGCTGTTTCGCTAGCCAAGGCAGCACATTACCTCAACCAGGAAGACCAACAGCGAAGTGCTTTCTCCATGGCTGATGTTAAAATGCAGTATAGCAATGAATTGCTACTGGAGAGATTTATTAGCACGTTCGAAATTGACCCCGAACAAGATGATAATTCTCAAAAGATGCGGAAACTTTATAATATGGGCAGAATCGCTGCCTGAATTTGTACCAGACTATTGATATAAGACTGGAAGAGCGATTAATGGCTATGCAGTTTAAAACGGCCCGGGAGCGGTATGAACAACTCATTGAAACCTCACCACATATTCTTCAACGGATCTCTCTCGGGCAAATTGCTTCTTACCTGGGTATTAGTCAGGAAACGTTGAGCAGGATACGCAATCAAGTTTGATACTTTTCCTTTTTTGACAATTGTCAAAAGAAAGATATGGGGGCTGGTATACCTTTGTTTCATCACTTAACGAAAGGTAAAAATGAATCAGAAACCATCAAATGCATTTATAGCGGCCTCCTGGGCCACTTTACTTACGGGAGTTACTGCTTACATAATCGGGCTGTGGAATGCCGAAATGTTGCTGAACGAAAAGGGTTATTATTTTACCATACTAATGTATGGATTGTTCTCAGCTATCTCTCTCCAAAAAAGTGTGCGCGACCAACTGGATGGCATTCCTGTTACCAATATCTACTATGGACTTAGTTGGTTTTCTACCATTCTGGCGGTGGTTCTTTTGGTAGTGGGGCTTTGGAATGCTGATTTGCTCCGTAGTGAAAAAGGTTTTTACGCGATGTCGTTTCTCCTAAGCCTTTTTGCAGCTATTGCGGTTCAAAAAAATACCAGGGACAGTTTAGGAAAAGAAGAGCCAGCTAAGCATAGTGTAGACTAATCTTTCTTGGAGTTTTCTATTGTTTATGATGAACGTAAGCAAAAAGTGACCTAACCGTTTGTAAACTCCCCCGCTTACACAAAGCCTTTACCTTACATAATCATTATGAAAAAGACACGTTGCATTATCTTAGGCTTACTAGTACTCATTACCATTTCCTGTGAGACCTTTACAGCTAACCAAAGCACTCCCGAAACAAAGCAGGAAAAGTTGCAAGGGGAGCTTATGTTTAAGCTAATCAGCTTTGGTAGTCTGTATGGTGCACCCGAATCAGCAATTCAAGAATATGAACAGATTATCGACAGCCTGAGCAGAGAGGAAAACCTGCCAGACAATTACCGTATGTTTCTTGCTGACCATCAACTGCAAAAAGAGTATGGACTGTTATATAAGCCGTATTTCCATCTAAAGGTTGACTCTGCCAAAGTGATGACTGTCTGGCTGAACGAAGAGGAATACGGTAAAATCAAAGATTTTGAATTGAAGCGGTTGCGCCAGGAAAACAAGAAGGTAGAGCTGAGCTTGGTGGGACATACGATAGGCGAAGGGATGTTTGAATGTACCTCTGTTATTGAAGTAAATGAAGTAAATGGAATAACCTACTGGAAAAAGTAGTACGAAAAGTCATCCAAATAGCAACATCCAGCAATGATTGGCAACAATTATCAATAGCGGCTATTATACATATCAGAATTGCCTCATTTTACGGGATTGGCTGCAACTCTGGAAGAAGAGGCTTGTTCGGTAAGTTCAGCTATTAAAATTTACATTCAAAATCTTTGACTTTGTTATTTTTTTATCGTAATTCGATAAACAAGTAATGATTATCGATTCAAAAGCTAGCTGACATAGACCCAGAAATCATGGAAAGAAACACCTTACTTTACCTTGCCCTTTATGCCTGTAAGATAGTTTCCGGCTTGCTTTTACTTTCTTTTTTAGCAATGTCAGTGATTTTGATACACTGGCATCTCAGTCCCGATAGTTATGCTGGTGTCACAGTTAAAGATGCGGAAAGGAACATGTCTCTTTCGCTTTCCGGTTTTACTCTTAGTACCAATAATATTCACGATCTAGCGCATGGAGAATCCCTCAGCCAGAAAACAATTAAACTAAATGAAGTGATTCCAGTTTATGTTTATCTCATTTATGGTCAGATAACTGCCTTTTTCTTTCTTGTTGGTCTAGCCCTAAAGGAGAGCATAAAGATTGCCGGTTCCGCTCTGGAACACCAATCTTTTCAACCTGGAAATATTACCTCCTTCACAAGGATAGGGCGATATTGCCAGTTGATTTTCTTAGTATTGTGTTTCTCAATAGTGAGGACAGAAAGTAACTATTTTATAAGTGTCAATCTGTATTTCGCTCCCCTGGCCTTTATGTTGGTTGCTTTCATTTTGGCAGAGATATTCAGAGAAGGTAACCAGCTATCTGAGCAGGACCAATTAACTATTTAGCCATGGCAATCATTGTAAATCTTGATGTAATGCTGGCCCGAAGGAAGCTCTCAGTCACAGAACTCTCTGAGCGGGTAGGCATCACGATGGCCAATATTTCTGTACTTAAGAATGGCAAGGCAAAGGCTATCCGCTTTTCAACGCTGGAGGCAATCTGCAGAGAGCTCGATTGTCAGCCTGGAGATATTCTGGAGTATCAGCCAGAGCATATTGAAACGGTAAATCTGCAGTGAGTTTGTCACGAGATTAATTTTCTCCCGCGTGTAATCATCTTCACAACTCCCTCTACATTTTCTATCTGTGGGTATAAGCCCAGCTATATCCATTCCTAGGCGCTTGGCTATAGAAGAGCGCACCTGTTCCGGATCCAATATTTCTCCCTCAATTTCGGTGGACTTCAGCACATCCTGCGTAAGGGTCTGCAACATGGTTTCTGACCTGACAGAGAAACCAAGCCCCTCCATGCGTCCTACTATACGCCCTGTCCATACCGTACCTCGCCAAGTAGACTGGAGTGGCGACCTTTCTCCCAAGTAAAATGAGGCCTGTTAGGCTGCTGAAATATGTGAAAGCTTATGATCGTCAACGTATGTGGAGATTATTCCTGCTATTCTCCGCATATGTGCGGAGAATAGCAGGAATAATCTCCGCAAGCTCCATTTTCATCCTCAATTATGGTGGCCCAAATTGTCGCCACCACTTACTTTTGAAATTGATCATACTCCTATTCTTTGAGGTAGAAGTATTCTGCCACTCTGCATTCTAAAAGAACTGCTCAGTCACAAATTATGCTAAATGAAAAGAATCCCTAGAGGAGGTGGGGAGACAGAAAATCTGATATATATGTCTTTGGGAACCGGAATGTCGGATAAAAGGCCTGAATGTCGGATAACTCCACTTATAGCACTATCAACAACTCTACTTCTCATAAGCAGACTTCTCAGCCAGTGCTATATATTAATTCGGTCTCATGCTTGGTACTGGCTCCTGATTAAAAAAAACGCTGTAGTTATTTAAATCGAATGTCACAATGAGCAAAAAGAAAGGCTACAAGAGCCCTTCGTCTGCGAAAGAATAGTAGCTCTCGCTGGTGAGGATGATGTGGTCGAGTACGACAATGTCGAGTAGTTCCCCGCCCTGTTTTAGTTTCTTGGTTAGCTGCTGGTCTGCCGCACTTGGTTTGGTGTTGCCGGAGGGGTGGTTGTGGCTGAGGACGATGGAGCTGGCGCAGGCTTTAATGGCTGCAGCGAAGATGAGCTTTGGGTCTGCTACGGTGCCAGCTACGCCACCGGTTGATAACTCGTAAATGCCGAGCACCCGGTTAGCCCTGTTGAGCAGCATCACCTTGAACTGTTCTACAAATTCCACCTTGCCCATATCCCAGCTTTTGCGGAGTACTTCGGCACAGTCGGTGGAGCTGGTAACCTGCGGGCGCTCGGATGGTTTTATTTTGGAGCGGTAAGTCAGTTTGATTTCTGCTACTCTGTTCAATCCGGATTTTTTCGTGAGCTTTTCCATAATCTTGTTCTTTTAAGGTTTGAGGAATTGATTATGGTGCTCTCCCTGCCTGGCGGACGGACTAAGGGCAAGGTGGAGCCTGGAAAAATGGGTATCCCTCAGGGATACCCATTTTTCCAGGACTACCTTGCTCCCGTGTCCGGACGACTGGCTACCTTTGCAGCAGAATGAATGCCTATGGATTTTTGCTTTGGTGTGGCCTTATAAATGATGTATATATTGGCTTTTGAAGTTTTCCTCCCTAAGTTGTTTATCAAGTTGTTTTCCTTTGTCTCCAATCTTTACCTATATTTATTCTAAGCTGAATTCGCAGGTATATGTCAGAAATGGTTTAAACTTATATCTGTAATGTTCGTTTTTTATTATTGTTCGTTATATACGAACAACGTACATTTGCGAACATGGAAAAAGAAATTTTATATACAATTACCCAGAAATTAAAGGGAATACCTGGTATTGACGAGATCCATTTAAAGGAAGGTATTTTATCGAATCAACCTCTAGTGGATGGTATGCTGCAGATCAGAAGGAAAGGCTATCAACAGGATTGGCATGTGGCGGTGAAACGGGAGCTGACGCCTGCTATGTTGCCTCAAATACTGCAAAGGCTCCAGGAGGTTAAGCCATTACTGCTTATGGCAGCTTACATAACACCGAATGCCAGACAGCTTATGCAGCAGGAAAATGTCGCATATGCGGATATGGCTGGAAATATGTATTTAGCGGATGATCAATTGTTGCTGTACATCGAGACAGGAAGGTCAGAAAAGGTTTATCAGGCGGTCAATAACAGAGCCTTTACCAAAACAGGTTTAAAGGTGGTGTACTTGTTGTTACAGCATCCGGGTTATTTGAATGAGACTTATCGATTCCTTGCCGAAAAAGCGGAAACGGGCTTGGATACCATCAATAAAGTCTTTAAGGCACTTTTGCAGGAAAAGTATATTTTACCTCTGAACAGCAAAAAGTATAAGTGGAATAAAAGAGAGCAGTTGCTTCAGGATTGGGTAAATGGATACGCCAAGAACCTCAAACCAAAGTTGCAGCAGCGCACGTTCCGGTCGCTGGAGAAGATGAAAGATTGGAAAGAGTACACGCTACCTCCTGATACCTGTTGGGGAGGGGCTAATGCCGGGGACCTGCTAACCAATAACCTGATTGCTGAGTACTGGACGGTGTATACAAGACAGGATTATAAAACGTTGATGAAGGAACTGAAGTGGATCCCGGATCCGAACGGAAATATTCAGGTTCTGGAAAAATTCTGGGAAGAAAAGTGCGAGGAAAATCACGTGCCTCCGATAATTGCCTACGCCGATTTATTGGAAGGTGATAATCCCAGGTATATGGAAATTGCTAAAACAATATATGAAAGATACCTCCAAAATATCATATGAAGCCTTGATGGCACCGGGCCTGAAGGAAATACTGGGGCAGGTAAGTGTTACATGCAAAGCCATAGGGGTCGACTTTTTTATGGTGGGGGCTATTGCCAGAAATGTTTGGTTTGCTTCCCATGAGGAAGCTTCAAGAGGCACAAAAGATATAGACTTTGCCGTATACATACCTGATATTAGTAAATATAATCAGTTAAGGGAAAGGCTTTTAGCAGATTACGGCTATCGGGACAGTACTGAAAATGCCTATTGCCTGTTAAGTCCAAATGGGAATCAAGTAGATCTGCTTCCTTTTGGTGAGATAGAATCAGAAGGGAAGGTGATGATACAAGGGAAAGGTCTGGTTTCGATTAACCTGGATGGGTTTAGGGAGGTGTTTGAGCAGGGATTGGAGAAAGTTAGATTGGGAGAGGAGCTGTATGCCGTATGTAATATAGCCTCGGTCATCATACTTAAGTTAGTTGCTTTTGATGATCGTCCTGAGCACCGGCTGAAGGATTTATTAGATATAGCAGGTATTCTACAATCCTACCCGTACCTGGAGGACGAGCATATCTGGTCGAAACACTTTGATCTGTATGAGAGCGAACGATCACATGAGGATGTAGCCATGATTGGTTTAGGAAGGGAAATGCGAAAAATAGTGGAGACAAATGAGAAGCTACACGCCAGACTAAAATCGATTCTAAAAAAGGGGATTACAGGGGAGTCGCGTTTAGCAGATCATATGGTGCTGAACAGCAAAAAGGAAGGTGTTGAGCAGAAAAGGCATGTTCTGAAAAATTTGCTGCAGGGGCTAGATTTTTGAATAAGACTTAACAGTCAACTCTAAGTATGGCGCAACCTGTTGCACCACATATTATTTTTAGAATTTTTGTTGAAAAAAATACACAGTCGCTTTAAGCGGAATGTGCAGGATCTTTACATCAGTGGGTGAACATATAGCTCTGCAGCTTTGCTGCCGATAGTTCATCTGCAAGCATGAAAATTGCTCCAGAAGGGGATATACTCAATTCCGCTCTATACCCAACTTTTAGATGAGTGAGCGCAGATTCTTTACCTTCTTATTTAGTACTCTCACTATTTTATCGTACTCCCAGTTACGGACTTAAGGGTCGAAGGAGAGTATAATAGCATCGGGGGCGATGGCTAATTTACCTTTCCTGGAAATTGCGGTTTTCTTTTCATTTAATTTTGATTAGTACTACTGTGTTTATTTACGGTTTGTTAGCTGTTGAATGGTAGATAGGGGCCTTGTAGAGAGGAAGTGGTTTGTACAGCTGTAATAGAAAGAATAATGTTTCTACTTGTCTTCGTGCATTAGGTGGCTAATTAGCAGCATATTGATGTAAAACTGGAAATTATCTTCTGTTTATTTTTCTATCGCTCCTTGTATTCTTCATAAAGTGTCATGCAATACATTAAAGTTTGCTGTTGTTTAGTATTTGTCCGACAAGCAGTTTTCACCTGCAACCTATTTTAGGTTTATAGAAAAAAAATAATTTTAATTGGTCTTTATTTAATAACTATATTAAAATATTTAAGTATATAATTTGGTAAATTATACTTTTTGATGCAGCTTTAGGCAAAATAATATTCACACACTGATTTGTAATGTGGTTTTTGCTGCTACCACACTTATCGTCACATATAAATGTGTATTCGCTATGTCTGATTCAATGGAAACCTCCCCGTCTGTATGCTTCCTCTAAAGCTTTAAATAGTATATTTTATGGCTAAATGTATCATACATTATTCTTTGGCTGTTATTGTGATGCTAGTAGTCGTATTGCAGGCATTCGGAGGAGAAAACGTAGCGTTAACTGAAAGTGGTAAGGGTGTTGAAGCTGCTTTTGCAAGAACAGCAGTTACCGGAGGAATAATGCTTTCTGCCGGTTCGGTATCGGGTCTGCCGGGCACAGAGGTTGTCGTGCCTGTTCGGGTAGGAGGTTTTGAAAGCATCATCACATGCCAGGGGACTATCGCCTTTGATGCCAGCGTTGCAAGCTTTGTCGGGATGGAACAGTTTGGTTTACCTGGAATGGGTAATCATAGTTTTGGAACGACACAGGCAGGAAGTGGTACTATTATTTTTTCCTGGGACGATGCATCCCTGGAGGGAAAGACGCTCGTGGAAGGTGCTATTATCTTTGCCATTCGCTTTAAAGTGACAAATGAGCCAGGCCTAAGCAGCGGGGTAAGCTTTGTGAATAGTCCTGCTCCAATGGAGTTTGTGGATAAAAATTTTGCAGCTGTCCCGCTGACCCTGGAATCAGGGGAAGTGCAGGTGCCGGAAGCAAACGAGTTTTACAACAAGAGCGGAGTCGAGTTGTCATTGCTCTCCAGTTGGGGAACGAGCCGGGATGGCAGCGGTACTCAACCTATTAACTTCACTGATCCCAATACGAGGTTTAACATCATCAATTATACGGCCGAAGAAACCCTCAGGTTGAGCGACAATTGGTTAGTAGCCGGAGCGTCCTCGAGAGTGGTGTTAGGCGATAATTCAATTCCTGTAACACTGGAAATAACGGATGGTAAGTCACTTACGGCGGGTGTACTTGATCTGTCGGATAATGCTACGTTGTTAGTTAATGCCCCGGGATTACCTGTCTTTGGTCAGTTGAGCCTGCAGAGTACTGTTATTATTGGACCAGACGGACCGGAATCCATCGATCAGAATGCTGAATTTGGAAAGTTGATTCTCGAGAATAACTTAACCAGGAACAGGAGCAGGATAAGCAAAAGTGTTAAAATCAAAGGCCAGCTGGAATTAAAGGAGGGTGTCAAACTGGAATTGGGGGATAGTGACCTTGAATTGGGTTATGAAGCGGCACTCATTAGCAGTACAGCAAGCAGCTATGTGGTAGTAAATGGCAAAGGCCGTCTGCGCAAAGGCATCAAAGCCGGTAACGGAACTACCTTACCCGTTGGTAACACAACCTTTAACCCGGTAAAAATTGAACTTGCAGCCGGCTCACAGGATGACATCTTCAGCATCAGTATTCTGGATGGGGTGTATGGGTTTTATACGGACGATGCTCCTGAAACATCTTCTGCGCTTACCGGTAAAATGGTGAACAAGACCTGGCTGATTAGTGAAGACGAAGAAGGCGGATCAGATATTTCCCTTACCCTTTCCTGGAGTGAAGCAGATGAACTGCAGGGTTTTGATGCCACTTCATGCCATATCAAGCACTACCATAACGGCGTCTGGGACAAAGCTGAACATCAAACAGCCGAAGTGTCCGGCACGACCTTCTCCGTATCCCGTTCCGGTATCACCTCTTTCTCGCCCTTTTCCGTGTCTTCCGAGGAGATAATCGATTTGGCACCGTTGCCGGTAGAACTGCTGCACTTTACGGCCACGGCAATTGCCAACACCGCTGTTAAATTGAGTTGGGCTACTGCCACGGAAAGAAACAATGACTTCTTTGCCCTGGAAAGAAGCGCCGATGGCAGCGAATTTACTGAAATTGCCCATGTAAGCGGTGCCGGCACTACCTCCATCCGAAACGACTACAGCTTTACCGACTTTTATCCCCTGGCCGGCACCTCTTATTATCGTCTGCGTCAGGTGGACCATGATGGTTCTTTTGAATACCTGCCTGTCATCTCTTTTTCCGTCCTCAGGGAGCAAGCGCTGCTGTTGAGCCTCTATCCGAACCCGGCTTCAGGCAGCTTTGTGCATGTGCAGGTGCAGGGCCTGACTCAAAATGAAGAAGCTCAACTATCGATAACGGATATGTCCGGCAAACAAGTGTTGTCACGGCGTCAGTCAGCAGGGGCGTCCTCTGTGGTCTCAACAGGTGATTTAAAGCCCGGTACTTATCAGGTAACTATAGTTAGCAAGGCCGGTTCACAAACGAAAAAGCTTGTAATCATCAGGTAAGAAGGGCATGGTGCGAATGCCCGGAACAGCGCCTGGATAACTACATCGGCATTAGTTAATATCTGCTTCTGAAAAGGAACTGGAATACTTATCAGCTTTAGACAAACAGAATGTGATATCACTAAAGCAAGTTCATGGTGCGAAGATGCGTCCCTAACGGGTTGGCTGCATATTAAAAAAGTTTATTACAGTTATACTCTGTTCTAAAAACTGATAATAGTCATTGTTTTTAAACAACAAAGCACTTGCTGAAATAAGAAAAAAACAAAGTGCCCTGATTAATATGCATTTATATTTTTAATATCATTTTTTTAATGCAATTTTATTCAAGCTATTATTAATATATAGTAATATTGCTTCGGGTATACGGTAATGGCTGTTTCAATTACATGTGCCTGGTTACCTTATTCTATATCGCTTAACTGTACTCTTTGAAGTTTT
Organism: Botryobacter ruber; assembly: GCF_003347595.2. Lineage (GTDB taxonomy): Bacteria > Bacteroidota > Bacteroidia > Cytophagales > Hymenobacteraceae > Pontibacter > Pontibacter ruber_A. The sequence goes on from NZ_QCZK02000037.1 coordinate 166,264, forward strand.
GAATAAAAATTTTATGGCTAAACGCATCATCCAGTTTTCTTTTGTTGCAGTTGCTGTCCTGCTGGCAGTGCTGCAATCTTTCGGCGGGGATAACAACACATCTATCGGCAAGGGCAACTCTGCGACATCTGCCAAAGTAAAAGCAGCAGCAGCAGCTGTCGTACTATCTGCCGACTCAGTAGCGGGATTGCCGGGCACAGAGGTGGTCGTGCCTGTCCGGGTACAAGGCTTTTACAACATCATTACAAGCCAGGGTAGTGTAGCATTTGATGCCAGTGTCGTAAGTTTTGTCGGGGTGGAACAGTATGGACTGCCGGGAATGGAAAGCACCAATTTTGGCACGACACAGGTAGACAATGGTACCCTCATTTTTTCCTGGGACGATGCCACGCTGGCGGGTAAAACACTGGCAGACGAGGCTGTTTTGTTTGCAATACGCTTTAGAGTGACGGGATCCTTAGGGACAAGCAGTAACGTAAGTTTTGTTAGCAGTCCTACTCCGCTGGAGTTTGTGAACAATACATTTCAGACGATGCAGTTGTTGCTAGAGCCTGGCAGAATACAGGTGCCGGCCTGCTATATCACGACAAGTGCGCTCAGCAGCAACAGTCTTTGTGCGGGCAGTAGCGTAAGTGTTTCTTTTACAAAACAGGGCACCTTTAGTCCGGACAATACTTTTTCAGCACAGCTCTCCGATGCCAGCGGTTCTTTTGCCAATGCAACGGTAATAGGTACCGGAAGTGCCAGTCCTATAGCAGCAACTATACCTACAGGTACAGCACAAGGCACCGGATACAGAATCAGGGTTGTCGCCTCTTCGCCTGCTGTAACGGGCACAGATAATGGCAGTAACGTTGCCATCAACACACTGCCGGCAGCACCGTCCGTTACAGCTGGCGAACGTTGCGGTACGGGTACGGTCGTGCTGGCGGCCAGTGGTGCACCAGCGGGTGGAAGTTACCGCTGGTATACAGCAGCAACCGGCGGCACGGCAATTAGCGGAGCCACAGGAGCTACGTATACCACCCCAAGCCTGAGCGCCACTACCACCTACTACGCAGCTATAGTAAACAGTGCCGGTTGCGAGAGCAGCAGAACACCTGTTACAGCCACCATCAAAGCTGTACCTGCTACCCCAGTAGCTACCGCATCGCCGGTACAGGTAGGAGGTACCCTTAGCCTGAGTGCCGGCACGGTAGCCGGTGCTACCTATTCCTGGACCGGTCCCAATGGCTTTACATCTTCCGCTCAGAATCCGACCATCGCCAATGCCTCTACTGTCAACTCCGGTACCTACCGTGTGACGGCTGTTATCAATGGTTGCAGCAGTGAGGCTGGTACTGTAAATGTAACCGTTGTGGATGTGCCCCCCATTACATTTGACGCGGACTCTGTGAGTGGCCTGGCAGGTACGGAGATATTGGTACCTATAAGAGTGAAAGGATTTACCGATATTGTGAGCGCGCAATACAGTGTGAACTGGGACGCCGGTGTGGCCGCGTTTGTGGGCGTTGAAAACTTTGGACTGACAGGACTGGCTGCAGCTAACTTTGGCGCCAGCCAGGCTGCTTCAGGCAATCTGATGTTTTCCTGGAATGATGAGAACCTGATTCCCTATACCTTACCCGACAGCAGCATTCTGTTCAGCCTGCGCCTGAGGTTAACAGGAGGCATGGGGCAGAGCACGCCTATCACCATTTCAGGTACACCTACGCCTATTGAAGTAACAGAAAAGAACAGCTTTATAGTACCTGTTACCAGATTGGCCGGTGCCGCCACAGTACGTACGCTGGTTAAAATCAGCGGAAAAATAAAGTCAGAGCAAGGTGAGGGGGTGCGTACTGTCGCCGTTAGTGCAACCGGTGGAGCAACACCATTGGTTTACGAAACGCAACCGGACGGTCTTTACGAGTTCGAGGTGTTGCAGAATGGCACCTATACCATCAGTCCAACCAAAAACAACGACACGGAAGTTGCTAACGGCATCACCACACTGGATATCGCCTTGATCAGAAGACACATTCTGAATGTTACGCCACTTGGCTCACCGTACAAACTACTGGCTGCTGATGCTGATAACTCCGGAGCCATTTCCACGATCGATATCGCTACCATCCGCAAAGTAATCCTGACCATCGATAATTTTTTTCCGGGCAAACGTCTCTGGCGTTTTGTGCCGCAAAGCCATAGCTTCAGCAATCCTGCAAATCCGTTCCCTTTCCAGGATTCGGTGCAGGTACACGCGAACGTGGTGGAGACGCTGACAGGGCAGGACTTTATTGGGGTGAAGCTGGGAGATGTGAACAACACCTGGGATGCCACTACTGCCAGACTAGGCACAGCAGGCAACCTGGTTCTGCAACTGCAGGACCAGCAGGTTGTTCCTGGAACGGAAGTGCTGGTGCCCGTGAAGGTGTATGATTTTAAAAACGTAAGCGGCTATCAGTTCACGCTGAACTGGGATCCGGAAGTGCTGGAGTACCAATCTGTAGTGGAGGCTGCTGCACAAGGCGCCTTTGGAGCTCACAGAGCAAGCGAAGGCAAGCTGACCACCACCTGGGACGATCCGGCAGGCAAGAGTCTTAGTTTAGCAGAAGGCAGTGTGGTATTCTATGTGAAGTTCAAGGCTGTTGGCGCGTTGAATACGGAAACAAAGGTGGCTGTTACTTCTGACCTTACCCGCAGCGTTGCCTACAACAATAGCTTACAGGAGCTGAACATTAAAACAACCAACGCCACCGTGCAGCTTCGCAGTACGGCTGCTCCATTTATTGCTGGCTATGCCTTGCACCAGAATGTGCCTAATCCCTTCACCCTGGGCAGCACCAGCATCCGGTTCAGCATACCGCAGCAGGAGGAGGTAACTATCAGCATTTACAATTCCTTAGGCCAGGAGGTTCGCACCTACACTGCTACCTATGCTCCGGGAGAGCACACCATAACCTGGGATGGCAGAACCAGCCAGGGATACGCAGTAGGCAAGGGCACTTACTACTACCGCATGAGGGCCGGTAAGTTCACCGAAGCAAAACGGGCCCTGCTACTGGAATACTAACATAAAGAGTAGCTGCAGGGAATACTGTAGCTGCTCTTCTTTTTTTACAGCATACACATTACTTCTGTTATTTCTCAAAATCATGAAAAAGGTCTACCTGTCACTGTCTTTTGGAAAGCTTTTAAGCTTTAGTCAGCTGATTTTGCTGTTTGGTTTACTTGCACAACCTCTTATGGCGCAGTCTCCCGTGACGAAAGATTGGGATAAACGATACGGTGGAACAGGGGGAGACATATTCGGACACATGGCCATAGCATCAGACGGTGGTTATCTGTTAGCAGGATCGTCCAGCTCAGGGGCTGGTGGCGATAAGACAGAAGACGCAAGAGGAGGAACTGATTGTTGGGTGGTAAAGATCAATTCCGATGGTAGCAAGGTCTGGGACAAAGTCTATGGTGGAACAGGAAATGAGGATATAGCTACAGTGATTGTGACTCCAGATGGTGGTTATCTGCTGGCCGGTTCTTCTTCTTCAGGCATTGGGTTTGATAAATCTGAAGACTCCAGGGGTGGATCCGACTATTGGTTGATTAAAATCAATGCCGATGGCAGTAAGGTCTGGGATAAACGATTTGGAGGAACAGGCGAAGATGTGCTTTGGCACATCATCAGCACATCTGATGGTGGCTATTTGTTGGGAGGCTCATCTTCTTCAGGAACTGGTTTTGATAAGTCAGAAGATTCCCGAGGTGGGAATGATTATTGGGTAATTAAAATCAGTGCTGACGGCAGCAAGATCTGGGATAAACGGTTTGGAGGAAGTGGTCCGGACGAGTTGACTCATATGATTAATACCCCAGATGGAAGTTATTTGCTGGGAGGATGGTCTGAATCAGGTATAACCGGCGATAAAACAGAAGCATCCAGAGGTGAATCTGATTACTGGGTGGTGAAAATAAGCTCTGACGGCAGCAAGGCCTGGGATAAAACCTTCGGAGGGAGTAGTTCCGACCGATTATATTCCTTGATAACGACACCTGGTGGCGGCTATCTGTTGGGGGGAGAATCAAGCTCAGTAGCTGACGGTGACAAAACAGAGACATCTGCAACTGAACGTATCAGTGTCTTTTGGATAATAATGCTCAATGCCGATGGCAGTAAGGCTTGGGACAAAATCTACGAAAATCCGGATGAGATGATTAGTGGTGGAGAATATTTAAGATCAATAGCAATGACAGCTGACGGTTGCTATCTGCTAGGAGGGACATCTGTTTCGGCAGCCAAGAACGACAAACCAAGTGCGGATTATTGGGTGGTGAAAATTTATCCCAATGGTAGCAAAGCTTGGGATGTTGTTTACGGCGGATATAACTGGGATAATTTTGGTTCATTGGTCACGACAACAGATGGTGGTTTTCTGGTGGGGGGAAATGCTGGCCCAGGAGCCGATGGTGACATAACAGAAGCATCCAGAGGGGGAAATGACTATTGGATTGTGAAAGCGACTGATACATCCTTTCCCTTAAACTCAGTTACTTTAATCACAGATTCCGTAAGCGGGGTTGCTAATTCTGATGTGCTGGTACCAGTGCGGGTGAAGGATTTCAAAAATATCCTGTCTATGCAGGGCAGTATTGAATGGAACAGCTCAATAGCTTCTTTTGTGGGGGTTGAGTCTTATGGCTTGCCCGGCTTAGGTAGCTCAAATTTTGGGCTGACGGGAGTTGAAAATGGCCAGTTAACGTTTTCCTGGCACGAAGAAAATTCCATACCGGTTACCCTTTCTGACGATGCAGTTGTTTTCGCTCTTAAGTTGAAGCTGATTGGAGCAGCGGGCACCAGCACTGCTGTCTCTGTCACAAGCACTCCGGTGCCGGTAGAGGTCAGTGACAACACCTTCACGGCTATTCCTGTAACCATCGTTGCCGGTGCCGTCTCTATACAAAGTGAGGTGACTGTTTCCGGTACTGTTAGGACGCCCTCAGGTACACCGCTGGATAGGGTTATCGTGAAAGCAAAAGGCAATAGCAGTGAACAAAATCTTACAACCTCTGAGTCCGGCGTTTTCAGCTTTAAGCTGACCGGGAGTAGTAGTTATTCCTTAGCTCCAGTCAAACGAAATGAGGTAAACGTCACGAACGGAATTACGACACTGGATATCCTACAAATACAACGTCATATTCTGGGGCTGGTGCCGTTGAATTCTCCTTATAAGATTATTGCTGCAGATGTGAACAACTCCGGCTCCGTCACTACGATGGACATTGCTTATATCCGCTCCCTGATTCTTTATAACTCCACCAGCTTCCCCGGCAACAGAACCTGGGCCTATGTGAAGAGCGACTTCACCTTTACCGATCCATCCATGCCATTCCCGTATGACAGCACCCGTACCTACAGCAGCGTATCGGAGCTTAGCAACCAGGACTTTACCGGCATAAAGCTGGGGGATGTTAACGATACCTGGGACGCCTCCACTGCCAGACTGGCATCAGCAGGAAACATTGCCTTTAACTTCAAAAATCAGGTGATAGCTCCGGGCACAGAGATAGTCGTGCCGGTCACCGTGAAGGACTTTACAGATGTCAGCGGCTATCAGTTTACCCTCAACTGGGATCCGAAGGTACTGGAATTCGCCAGGGTTGAACATGCCGGCATAGAGGGAGCTTACGGCACACACAGTGTCCATAATGGCAGGCTGACTACGTTGTGGACGGAGCCGAATGGCAACAGCCTGAGCCTGGAAAATGGCAGCAAAATTTTTCAGGTAAGGTTTAAAGTTATTGGTAAAAATGGCTCCGAAAGCAAAGTGGAAGTGAGCTCTGACCTGACAAATAGCCTGGCCTACAACGGTGGATTAGCCGAGCTGAACGTACAGTCGCAGCATGCTTTGGTAAAGGTGACGGAGTTAGCATATGCCTTGCATCAGAATGAACCTAATCCTTTTACCCAAGGCAGCACCAGCATCCGGTTCAGCATACCGCAGCAGGAGGAGGTAACAATCAGTATTTATAATTCCTTAGGCCAGGAGGTTCGCACCTACACTGCTACCTATGCTCCGGGAGAGCACACCATAACCTGGGATGGCAGAACCAGCCAGGGTTATGCAGTAGGCAAGGGTACTTATTACTACCGCATGAAGGCCGGTAAGTTCACCGAAGCAAAACGGGCCCTGCTACTGGAATACTAACATAAAGAGCAGCTGCAGGGAATACTGTAGCTACTCTTCTTTTTTTACAGCATACACATTACTTCTGTTATTTCTCAAAAGCAAAAGCATGAAAAACTTTTACCTGCTGCTAACCTGTTTCCTGCTCCTGTGTGCAGGCCGGGTGTCCGGACAAACCTACATCCTGAACGAAGACTTTTCTTCTGCCACGGAAACCACGCCGCCTACAGGGTGGGCCAACACAACCGTCACAGGCGTAGCCACCGACAAATGGCGCTTCGATAACCTGGGGAACCGGAACATCGGCTATCCCTTTACCGGCAGGTACGCCATTTTCGACAGCGACAACTATTCTCAGGGCGATGGTGCCGAGAACGTGGTGCTGGAGTCGAAGTTCTTCGATGCCTCCATCAGCAATAACACCCTGCTCACCTTCGACCACTTTTTTGCAGGCGGTAAAAATGGGCAGGGCACGCTGGAAGTATTTAACGGCATCAGCTGGAGTACCATCGCCACCTTTACCGACAGTACCACCCTGCCAGAACGAAAGCTCTACAACCTTTCTGCAAACGTAGGGGGTGTTACCAATGCCAAAATCCGTTTCCGCTGGACAGGCGATGCCTCCTACTTCTGGGCCATCGACAACATCCGCATCTACTCCCCCCTCTCCCGTGATGCCGGCCTGGCGAAGCTGAATGCCCCGGAGATGCCCTTTAACGCCGGCAGCCAGCCCATCAAAATAACCTTAGCCAACTTCGGTATCAACACCCTCACGAGCACTACCCTTAAATGGACTGTAAACGGTGTGGCACAAACTTCCAAAGCCTGGACAGGCTCTTTGGCTATAGGGGAAACAGAGGAAAATATTACGCTTGCTAATCTTGACTTTCAGCAGGGGAAGCAGTACAAGTTGAAGATATGGCAGGAGAACCCGAACGGGCAGCCGGACCTGAATGCGCTGAACGATACTCTGTATGCGACCTTGTATAGCAGCCTTTCTGGTGTTTACACAATAGGAGGAGTCTCTCCTGACTTTGTGAATTTCACGGAGGCTGTTACTGTGTTGAACAATGCTGGAATTGTAGGACCAGTTACTTTTAAAGTGCGTGATGGTGTCTACAATGAGCAGATTGTGATTGGCAAAGTAATGGGCGCTTCATCTACTAATATGATCGTATTTGAGTCGGAGAGTGGTGACAGTACCAAAGCTGTGTTAAGGTATGAACAAGAGAATTCAATTCTTGATTATACATTACTGTTGAATAGTGCTGAACACGTAAGTTTCAAGAAGCTCGGCTTTACAAGATCTTCCTATAGAAGTTACATAATAAAAGTTGAACAAGAGAGCAAGAATATAGATTTTAGGAACTGCCAGTTTAACGGAGATTTTTATTACGGAAGCAAAATAAGCACGAATTCTTCTACTAACGTTTCAATTACTGAGTGTAGATTAGTTAACAGTAAGATAGAGATGCTCTATACTCCTAATGGTATCATCAACCACAATGTCATGGGGAGAATAGGGTACTATACTACAAGCCAGGATAACATAGTTTATGTATCAGGTACTTATGATAAACCTGTTATGAGTATATCCGTGGAATCTAACGAGATAACATATGGAAGTATTGAGTTGTATAGAGTTAATAGTAGTAGTATAAAAGGCAACACGATAAATGAAGGTATTATCAAGTTAAATAACTCCTCTATTTCTACTTCGGTTACTATGCAGGATAATGTTGTATTAAACAATAATATGAAATTGTCTTCTGCTACAGGAAATGCCATGATTGTCTCTGGGAGAGGAACAACAGAAATCAGTGGCAACAGAGTTGCCTCAGTTACGAATGCTACAGGAATGTTACTTAGTTCACTGTATGGGACCATGGTTGCAAATAATATTGTGCAAACTCAGGGGCAGGGAACTACTTATGGCATATCCCTGACCAGCAGTTCCAATGTTAAACTTGTTTTCAACAGCGTGCATACCACTGGAACAGATTTAAGTCAGGCACGGGCTCTTTTTATACAAGGCAGCAACAGCAATATTACTATCAAGAACAACATCTTCGCCAACTCAGGCGGAGGTTATGCAGCCTACATCGCCACAGCACCTACAGGTACCAACGACATCGACTACAACAACTACTATTCCTCTGGCGGCAGGCTTGGCTACTATGCCGGCACCGACTACAGCAACCTGAGTAGCTGGGGACAGGCAGTGGGAGGGGATGCCAACTCCAAAGCTGTTAATCCCTTCTTTAAAAGCACGACTGAACTGAGTATAAATCACATTGCGCTGAACAGTGCGGGTGCTACTATTAGTGGGATAACCAAAGATATAGACGATACTGTACGGGATGCCAGCAAGCCAGACATTGGAGCTAAAGAATATACACCAGCGCCGGTGGATGCAGGTTTGGATGCTTTTACTTCTCCAACGAGTCCGCTTACTGGTACAGAGGTACCAGTAAAAGTGCTCTTACGAAATCAAGGCCTGAATATGCTCTCTACGGCTACTATTAATTGGCAAGTGAATGGAGTAGTACAAGCACCTATTAATTGGAATGGAAATTTAGTCAGCGGAGCGGCGGAAGAAGTAACACTGAATACATTTAGTTTTACCGGCGCCCCTCTTTTTAATATCGAAGCGAGGGTCAGTTACCCCAACAGTCAGCCAGACCCAAATCGATATAATGACACTGCTTCGGTAAAGAACTTGGTAGCAGCCTTATCTGGTGTTTACACAATAGGAGGAGTCTCTCCTGACTTTGTGAATTTCACGGAGGCTGTTACTGTGTTGAACAATGCTGGAATTGTAGGACCAGTTACTTTTAAAGTGCGTGATGGTGTCTACAATGAGCAGATTGTGATTGGCAAAGTAATGGGCGCTTCATCTACTAATATGATCGTATTTGAGTCGGAGAGTGGTGACAGTACCAAAGCTGTGTTAAGGTATGAACAAGAGAATTCAATTCTTGATTATACATTACTGTTGAATAGTGCTGAACACGTAAGTTTCAAGAAGCTCGGCTTTACAAGATCTTCCTATAGAAGTTACATAATAAAAGTTGAACAAGAGAGCAAGAATATAGATTTTAGGAACTGCCAGTTTAACGGAGATTTTTATTACGGAAGCAAAATAAGCACGAATTCTTCTACTAACGTTTCAATTACTGAGTGTAGATTAGTTAACAGTAAGATAGAGATGCTCTATACTCCTAATGGTATCATCAACCACAATGTCATGGGGAGAATAGGGTACTATACTACAAGCCAGGATAACATAGTTTATGTATCAGGTACTTATGATAAACCTGTTATGAGTATATCCGTGGAATCTAACGAGATAACATATGGAAGTATTGAGTTGTATAGAGTTAATAGTAGTAGTATAAAAGGCAACACGATAAATGAAGGTATTATCAAGTTAAATAACTCCTCTATTTCTACTTCGGTTACTATGCAGGATAATGTTGTATTAAACAATAATATGAAATTGTCTTCTGCTACAGGAAATGCCATGATTGTCTCTGGGAGAGGAACAACAGAAATCAGTGGCAACAGAGTTGCCTCAGTTACGAATGCTACAGGAATGTTACTTAGTTCACTGTATGGGACCATGGTTGCAAATAATATTGTGCAAACTCAGGGGCAGGGAACTACTTATGGCATATCCCTGACCAGCAGTTCCAATGTTAAACTTGTTTTCAACAGCGTGCATACCACTGGAACAGATTTAAGTCAGGCACGGGCTCTTTTTATACAAGGCAGCAACAGCAATATTACTATCAAGAACAACATCTTCGCCAACTCAGGCGGAGGTTATGCAGCCTACATCGCCACAGCACCTACAGGTACCAACGACATCGACTACAACAACTACTATTCCTCTGGCGGCAGGCTTGGCTACTATGCCGGCACCGACTACAGCAACCTGAGTAGCTGGGGACAGGCAGTGGGAGGAGATGCCAACTCCAAAGCCGTTAACCCCTTCTTTAAGAGTACAACCGACCTGCGGGCCTACCAGCGGGCACTGAATGGAGCCGGTATTCCAGTAGCAGGCGTCTTGCTGGACATAGACGGTGAAATCAGGAACAGCTCTGCCCCGGATATAGGAGCAGATGAGTTTATGGTGGACTTCGGTATTACCCGTCTTATCAGCCCGACCTTAGATTGTGATCAGACATCTTCCGAGCCCGTAACAGCCAATATTACCCAGTTCGGCGATGTTCCTTTTACCAATATTAAGATTGCGTACCAGGTAAATAACGGCACTGTCTATACCGAAACCATCGAAGGACAAATCAACACAGACATCGAGCACACCTTCCAGCAGGTGCAGGACCTGCTGCAGGATGGGCGTTATGATTTTAAAGTATGGCTGGTAGATATTCAGGACGACAACATCAACAACGATACCCTGTATGTGGCGCGCTTCAAGAAGCCAAGGCCGGTAGCCAGCTTCAGCTTCGTTACCCAGTGCGCCGGTGTACCGGTAGCCTTCCAGGGCACAGCCAGTGTGGCATCGGGTACTATTGCCCGTTACGAGTGGGACTTCGGTGACGGCAAGACGGCAGATGTGCAGAACCCAAACCACATTTATGAGCGTTCCGGTACCTATACCGTCACACTGCTCGCTTATTCCGACGAAGGTTGCTACGGTTCCGTAAGCCAGGAAATCACCATCACCACCACACCACTGGCGAAGTTTGCAGCATCCAATGCCTGTGCAGGCTCACCTGTGGCATTTCAGAACGAAAGCACCGTCAGCTCCGGCTCCATGACTTACCTCTGGAGCTTTGGCGACGGTACCAGCTCCACAGAAGAGCATCCGGACCATGTATACACGGCTGCCGGTACGTACCAGGTGCAGCTAACTGCCAGCAACAGCCTGGGCTGCAGCGATACCTACATTCGTAATATAACTATATACGCGTTGCCCGAGGTTACGCTTGCTGCTTTCAACCCTGTGTGCGAAGGTGCTCCGGCCTTTAATTTAACAGGAGGTCTGCCTAAAGGAGGAGCTTATTCCGGTACCGGTGTGGTAGATGGTAAGTTCAGCGCCCTGACTGCAGGCATTGGCACCCATACCATTACCTACACTTACACGAACGAGAACGGCTGTATCAATACTGCTACTAATACCATCCAGGTGAAGGCGCTACCGACAGTATCCTTTACCGGCCTGCCTGCAAAACTATGTGCAGATGCTGCTGCCGTAACACTAATCGGCTCACCGGTTGGAGGAGTATGGGTAGGAAATGGGATGAACAGTAGTGGTGTCTTCACTCCGGCAACAGCAGGTGTGGGTACGCATAGCATAGAATACGTGTACACCGATGCCGGTGGCTGTACCAACAAGGCAACCCAAACAGTGGAAGTAACCGCCACCCCATCGGCGCTGACAGCAGATAGCAACAGCCCTGTTTCGAGTGGCGGTACCCTTTCGCTCACTGCCAGCAGCATCAGCGGCGCTACTTATCTGTGGAGTGGCCCTGGCGGGTACAGCTCAACAGCACAGAATCCATCCAGAACATCGGTAACGGCAGCAATGGCGGGCACTTATACGGTTACAGCTACCGTTAATGGCTGCAGCAGTTCTGCCTCTGTAACAGTTGCTGTCAGTCAGGCTGCAGCTATTACTACCTTTAGCCCGACAAGCGGCGCCCCCGGAACGAGCGTAACCATAACAGGTAGTGGCTTTACCGGTGCAACAGGCGTTGCTTTCAACAGTACCACTGCCACGTATACGGTTGTAGATGATGCGACCATCACTACCTCCGTTCCGTCCGGCAGCACCACGGGCCTGATCAGCGTAACCACACCAACAGGAACAGTTTACAGCAGCAGTAACTTTACGGTTCTGCCAGCTACGGTTACCGTTTCGGGTACTGTACGCTCACAGGCAGGCGAGCCAATCGGCAACATTGTTGTAAAAGCCAAAAGTACTACAGACAGCCAAACTAGTACAACCCCTGCCTCCGGCGCCTTCAGCTTTAACCTGGCGACCGGCGAAGCCTATACGCTCGCACCTGCCAGGAGAACCGAAGTGGAGGTAGCCAACGGCGTTACCACGCTCGATATCGTACTGATACAGCGCCACATCCTGGGGCTGCAGTCACTGGGTTCGCCTTACAGGATTATTGCAGCGGATGTAAACAACTCCGGCTCCGTTACTACCCTCGACATTGCCCATATCCGCTCGCTGATACTTCGCAATACCACCAGCTTCCCCGGCAACAGGACCTGGGCCTTTGTGAAGAGCGGTTTCACCTTTGCCAATCCGGCCATGCCGTTCCCATACGACAGCACCCGTACCTACAGCAGCGTGTCGGCGCAGAGTAACCAGGACTTTACCGGCATAAAGCTGGGGGATGTAAACGATACCTGGGACGCCTCCACCGCCAGGCTGGCATCAGCAGGAAGTATTGCTTTTAAATTCAAAAATCAAGTGGTAGCTCCGGGCACAGAGGTAATCGTGCCAGTCACCGTGAATGACTTTACCGATGTCAGCGGCTATCAGTTCACCCTCAACTGGGATCCGAAGGTACTGGAATTCGCCAGAGTAGAACATGCCGGCCTAGAGGGAGCTTACGGCACACACAGTGTCCATAATGGCAAACTGACAACCGTGTGGGCAGAACCGAACGGCAACAGCCTGAGCCTGGAAAATGGCAGCAAAGTTTTCCAGGTAAGATTTAAGGTTCTTGGCGGAAACGGAGCAGAGAGTAAGATAGAGATTGGTTCCATGCTGACAAAGAGTGTAGCCTATACAGGTAACCTCGCTCAACTGGATATACAATCGCAGCATGCCGTGGTTAAGGTGAAAGGAGCAGCATATGCCCTGTATCAGAACTACCCGAACCCATTCACCGCAGAAACGACGCTGCATTTCGAACTGCCTGAAGCGCAGGATGTACAATTAACGATCTATAATGCGCTGGGACAGGTTGTAAGGCAGTTCCAGGGCAGCTATGCTGCAGGCGAACATTTTGTAACCTGGAAGGGTGATGATGCCAGCGGCAATAAACTAAGCCGGGGCGCCTACATCTGCCGCATGAAAGCAGGCAGTTTTACGGAGTCGGTGCAGATTATTCTGAGTAAATAAGAAAACATACCAGTTACCTGATTAAACAGGCAGGAGATGAGCCAGAATTAATATGGTGTCTTTCTATCTCCTGCCTGTTTTTTTCAAAGCCAGGACTTGTTAAAAGCTCAGTTCTGATAATGGGCATGATTACCGTTGCTCCTTAACTTCCTGCCATGGTTGATCCTTCTGAAGCAGAGGCTATGGTGGCAGCTGCTGAATACTTTTTGCCTTAAAACCAATTTCATTTTTAGTACCAAGTTAAGGTAAGGAGAGTGCACGCTGTCGAGAATACATTATTTACTTTTTCTCTTTCACCCAATTTATTGATCCAATTTTATTTAAAACAATGCGCAGTATTTTACCAACTCCCTTTTATTTGTTGCTTACATTCCTGCTGATTTTCCTAAACAAGACAATACAAGCTCAAACGTGTACCGCTACAATTTCCGCTTCCAATGGTACTGCTATCTGTGAAGGCAGTACCACCACTCTGAAAGCGTCTCCAGCCTTTACTGCTTTATCCTATCAATGGTATAAAGATGGTGTAGCAGTACCCGCTGCTACAGTTTCGTCTTTAGCCGTGAGTGAGGTTGGACGCTATTATGTTGTTGTTTCCGGCAGTGCTTGTTCAGACATTCGATCCAATGCATTGACTGTTACTGTTAGCCCTACGCCTACTCAGCCCAGTGTACATGTTAATCCCCGCGGTCCCATTTGCTCAGGAACTCCTGTAACTTTTACCATCATAAACCCGGACGATGCTTTCTATATGTGGAACTTTGGAGATGGTAGTTCCCTTACAGGGCGAGAAACAACCGTAACACACACTTATACGGTAACAGGCGGAGGTTCATCAGATTACGTCGTCTCCGTTTTCGCAGCCAGTGCTAATGGTTGTACATCCGGAGCAAGAACAACCTCTGTTACAGTTAATCAGGTTCCGGAGATAGGTTTTTCAGAAACTGATAATAATTTTGTTTACTGTCTGCACGATTCTGTTAAGGCTGATAAAATTTCAGTAGTCGCTACGATAGCGAATATGTCCTCAGCAGCATCGAAAGAAGCAATAAGAACTTACTTTGTTGACTTTAGCGATGGAAGGGGAGAATTACCTTACCAGCCTAACCAGTTTCCGGTCAGTAATGAAGCAGCTCCTTACCAAGCCATCGGCAACTATCCAATTCGCATCCGTGCCCTAACCAGCGGGGGCTGTGAGGTAGTAAAGGAATACACCTACAGCGTTACCCGAAAACCAGAGGCAAACTTTTCGCTCATGAAGAGCCGTGCCGAGGAAGCCCAAGTTCCACCTTGTGTTCCTGTAATTGTAACAACTACGGATAACTCTTCGGGAGGAAACCTGCGTTATTACTGGTCGGTACAACCTGAGCAGGGTTGGCAACTACAGTCTGGTACGCTGCAGTCGTCTGATCCTATATTTCTCTTTACGGAGCCCGGTCTTTATAATGTGGAGCTGATAGTCCAAAACAGCTGCGGAATAGACACCACTGAACAATATGTCATCATTGGTTGGCCGCAGTTGCAACTGCCTTCCGGAGGATTATTTTACGGCTCTACTACCATTGATTTTAGTGTTGGATCTTGGGTAGGTGCTAACGCTATGTATATAGATAAGAACCTCGGAAGCAACATAGCAGGATCTATTACGATTACAGGACCCAAAAGCACAACCTTCCGGTTCAATTCCGACGTATTTAATTTTTACTTTAATTTTGATGTGCCCGGCAGATATCTTGTTTCAGCAGAAGTACATAACGAATGCGGTAGCTCTAACAACATTTATATGGGACATACACCACTGCCAGTGGAGGTAGTAATTTTGTCCCAACCTACAGCCGCTTCCGATGATCTTGCAGTTTCTTCGCTTGCTGAACTTACTATATTACCAAATCCAGGACTTGGGCTCTTTACGGTTTCTGGTCCTGTCCTGCAACAAACCTTTGAAATAGTAATTGCTAATTCCGTGGGTAAAACTGTATACAGCCAGAGCCAAAGTAACTTTTCAGGTAAAGCGCAGCTAAACTTGAGCCATTTGCCTCCAGACCTGTACATTGTAATACTTAGAACAGCAAAGCAGCGAAAGGTAGTAAAACTGGTGCTTACAAAGTGAGTTGTTGACGTAAACGGTGGAGTTATTGCCTGACATTGAGCACTGTCAGAATAAAGGTTAATTACTACACCTTATCAGCATTCTTAAATGCTGTCAATTGCGCAGTATATTGGCGCTTCACATTATCCTCAAAGCTATCCAAATAGCTCTCTGTCGTTTTTAGGTTACTGTGCCCCAAAGATTCAGAAATAAATTCGATGGGTGCTCCGGCACGTTTCAGAACAGTTGAAAAAGAGTGTCTTGCCGTATAGGTGGTAACATTTTTATCGATGCCTACAGCAGCGGCAATACGCTTGATATATTTATTCATGGTCTTGGTCGCTTGCCTTACAGTGGCAAGTTCTTCTTCCGGAGTTAGACCATCGGTCAGAATTGGGAAAACATAGCTGTCTGACAGAGCAGGTTTATTACCCCACCTCTCGATAATCTGATCTATTTCAGGCGTACGCATAGCCACAATTGTTTTCAAATCGTGCCTGGAGGTGCGTTCTGTTTTGGCCCGGATAAAGGTAATCGTTTCCTTACTAAGCTGTTTGTATTTCAGCCTGGCAATGTCTTTAACATTAATACCGTTACATAAATAGGAGAATACCCAAAGGTCACGGGCTTTAGCCTCGCTCTTATGGCACGTTTCATAATGGAAAATCTTTTCAATGTCGGAAAGTACGAGTGCCTTCTTAACGCTTTTTCCCGCCGGGACCTGATATTTTCTCTTCCCGAACGGATACAAATCTTTATTCAGATCACCTGTAGCAATTACATCATTAAAAAGAGTTCTCAGCGTACGTAAGTACATGCTAATACTGGTTAAGGTCTTTCCCCTGCTGAGCATCCATTTTTCATATCCTTTCAAAAAGTCAACCGTCACCGATGAGAAGAGTAGAGGCTTTTTTTTCTTCACAAGATTCTCTTTTCGTTTTTTAACATCTTCCAGTTTTAATCCTTTGCGTGCTATCAACGGTTCTTTCAAGGTATAGGAAATCAAGGAGTAGTAGGCGCTCTCATAAAAGCTTGCTGTTCCAGCTTGTCCTTCACTTCTTAATTTGATAAGCTGTTGCTCATAAGTAGAAAACACCTCATCCCGGGACGATCTACCAAGAAATTTCTTTTCAAATTCCCCAAATGAAAAAGAAGGTATTTTGCCGATTACCTTTATTGCTTTCTGCTCAATGGCCTGGAATGCTAACTGGAGTTCTTTATACCTCCCCCTGGGCTTCTCTGATTGGGTTTTGGCAAACTCTTCCTCTGTTAAGTTATAGTTAGTATTAAAGTATTTGCGCTGCCGTTGGTACGTTAGCCTTAACCTTACCGGAAAGGAGCCATCTTTTAAAGGCCTTCGGGTATCCAGCATGACGGAAGTAAGTACAGGTATCATGTGTGTGCAAATTTTGTTATGTACACACAATTTGCACACAAACCCTCGAAATAACAAGAAAGAATAATAAATATGTATAACCAAAAACCCCGTTTTTAGCCTAAAAACGCATATATTGCAAATATCAATTATTAACAAAAATACCTGTTGTTATGCCTTCTAAGCAGTAGGTCTTTGGTTCGAATCCAAACGGGATCACTTGAAAATAAAGCACTTATTAGGTAAAACTTGTAAGTGCTTTTTTTATGTACCTACGATTTTCCCTTAGCAGTTCGGTGTGAACCCATTTCTATAATAGAGCCTAGTGATAATCTTAAATACTTCACAACAAGTATCGGCCTGCTAAAGCTTGAATTCTTATCTCCTGTTGTTAATACCCTTGTTGCCAGACCAGAGCCAGAGAATGATCAGAAACGTTTCAGCCACGGCATCCAACAGGTACACATCCCAGATCACATCATTCAGTGCATAAGATACATCGATGCCTGTAAGCCCTGCCGCTCCGGCCATGCCCAGCCACCTGATCTCATGAGTTACCTGTTTACGTATGCCGGCCGCTAACAGAACGCCTCCTATTACTACTATCAGCACACCGACTGTGTAGAGTAGCCAAATGTCTTCTTTTGGTCCTGTTACCCATAAAAAGCTTGGCAGGTGCACAAATGGCCATGATCCGGTCAGGACCCAGAAAAGTCCTTGTGCGGTCGCAATTAGGTTTGCGCCAGGTTTCGTAAAGCTAAAGGCCATTGGCAGACTAGATATGCAGCTGATCGAAGGTTGGAAGGGTATACTTTTCCCCGTCGGCAAGCAGGTGGACACGTAGTCCACGAACGGAGAAAGGCTCTCCTGTCTTTATTTTGTAGATGTCAGTGCAGTCAATGTCCATGCCATCCACAACTGTAATGAGGCCACTGCCCTTCACCAGCATGTTTGTTCCACCGGTTATGTAGACGGCCGTGTCCTCTTCTAGGCCTATCCCGATACAACCTGGATTAGTAACAATACACTGAGATACGCGTACCATCCGGCCACGTTTAATAAAGTGTGTATCAAAGGCCACATTCTTAATAAACTCAAGTCCGGTGGTAATTCGCACATCTCCCTTGATGTAGCCGCCATGTGTCATTACCTCATAGATCATTGGCGTTGAGAGTGCCACTGCGCCGGCACTGGTTCCAGCTATCAGAACATTATCGTAGGTGTAGCGCTCTTTCATCAGCTGCAGCACTTTGGTTCCTCCCAGTATGGAAGTAAGGCGTAACTGATCGCCTCCTGTAAAGAAGATACTAGATGCACTTTCCACTATTTCACAGTATTTTTTGTCTTTGGTGTCTTCGCGGTTACGTATATCCAGCACCTCTACCTTCTTTACTCCCAGCTGCTGAAAAGTCCTGGTATACTCACTGATCAACACATCCGCGATGTTGGAGGCTGTGGGCACAATGGCCACTACCGGGTTTTCGCCCTTCAGTTCCTCTATGAAGAACCTGAGGATTTCCTCGCTTTCGTAGTCCACATTTCGCACCTGCTCTTCCGATTTGTTTTCCCCGTCACCTTTGCTCTCGTGCCCGCCTATGGCCAACAGGCGCCCCTTTGGTACAGGAGCTTTACTGTGATGTTTGTGGCTTTGTGAATCTTTTTTCTTTGTCATTTTTAGGTGATGAGTACGTTAGCCAGGGTACTATATACGTCGGCTGGTTAGGGGGTGTTTCTGAGCGATGGCGGTTCGCCTGGCACAAAAGGTTTTGGCGTTTCTGCATTAAACCCATTTTCCCTTACCTTTGCACCATAACACACCAGGCTGTTTTGCCTGTGAATGAAATGAGTTTTCCAGAAGCACATAGGAATTATAGAAAAACTATGTTGCCGCTGATTTTTCCTGAAATGGCTACCACAGACATTAACGATTTTTTTAGAGCCCAACGCACCACCTCTGAAATTAAAGCAGAGATACTGAACGAGTTTTTTAAAGCCTGGTGTACTACTATGCTGCAGGGCCAGCGGTACCGCTCCGCCCATTCGCTTGCTTTTATAGACCTTTATGCTGGCGATGGCAAACCTGAAGACGGGAAGCCGGCCACTCCCGTTAAAATTCTCAATACAATTTTCGGGGCTACGGAGAAGTACATCCTCAATAAGATAGTTCGTTCCTTTTTTAACGATGAGAAGCCAGCAGTAGCAGCCAAACTGAAAGCGAACCTGACGCAACTGCCTTATTACGGGGAGCTGGTGCACAAACCTGTGATGCTGCAGGAAGAGGCTGGTTTCAGTCTGCTCGCAAAACTGCTGGGGCAGGATACGCCGGTACTGCTTTATGCAGACCCTTTTGGGTATGACTTTTCGAAACAGCTCCTGCTGCAAGGGGTAAAAAGGTGGGGCTTCGATTTGTTTATGCTGTTTACACCCGCCAGGTTGCGTGCAGCAGTACAGCAACTGCCGGACGACGAGCTGCTCACCGCTTTAGTTGGCGCATCGCGTGTGGCGAAGATCCGGGAGTTTTACGAGCGTTACCAGGATGCCGCAGCACGCGAAGACTTTGTGGTGGACTGCTTTGAAGACAGCTTCAAGGAAAAAGAATACAAAACCTTCCGCTTTAAAATCAGCCTGCCTAAAAAGAACCAGACAAGCCACTACCTCTTTTTTGTATCAAAGCACGATGGCGCTTACATGAAAATGAAAGAACTCATGCTCATGTACAGCGATTACCAGGAAGATGGGGTGCCCTTGTTCGGGGCCAATATCAAACACCAGCTCTCGCTTTTCCAGGAACAATACCGCTATTCCGTAAAAAACCTGGTAGCCGACCTGGCAGCCAAAGCAAGCTACTATAACGGCCTGCCCCTCGACAGCATCTACCGGCACCACAACATCGGCACAAACTATATCCGGGCCAATTACCTGGAGGCGTTCGAGCAGCTGAAAAAAGACAACATCGTGGAAACAATTAATCCGGTGTCCAGGAAGCCAATGCGGAAGGTGGCTTTTAACTCCCTTATCGCTTACCGCTAAGGAGCCCTTGTTCAAGCTGCTGTACCTTGCCTGTCATCCTGTAAAAATATAATTTTTGTACCCGAAACAGGAGCAGTGGGTGTGGTGGCAGCTGCAGCTGAACTTTTCAGGGACCTTCGGCAACAGAAAACTGCTGAAAGGCAATGGGCGGAACAGATTTGTTGCGGCTGCGTTAATTCCTGTGTAAAGACCAGGGAAAAAATGGGCCTGAAAAACATCCTTCCATTGCTTATTGCCGGTGCCGTTGGCGGGGCGGTTACCTTTGCTGCAATCGAGCTTGTGGATCAAGAAAGGCAGGAAGAAAAGGAAGATTCCGCTGTTCCTGTTTTTGCCCTTCCTGAAAATCAAAAAAGGGCAGCTGCCCGTGGGTTGCCGGATGGATTTGGCGATGCTGTGCAGCACTCGCTGCAGCAGGTGGTGCATATTCGGGCATTGGCCAGTATACAGCAACAGGAAAGCCAAAATCCGGAGCTGTACCAGTTGCCGGAGCCCTTTCGCCATTTTTTCGGTGATGAGTTCCAGGACGGAGATCCGTACCAGGGGCAGCGACCGCACACGGAACAGCTGGAGCAGTCTGGTTCAGGAGTTATTGTAAGCGACGATGGCTACATTGTAACCAACCTGCATGTAGTTAACCAGGCGCAGCAGGTGGAGGTGTCGCTCAACGACGGCAGGATATTCGAGGCAAAACTGGCCGGGAAAGACCCCGCTACCGACCTGGCGCTTATTAAAATAGATGGAAAAGCCCTGCCATTTATCCGGTTTGCCGACTCTGATAAGGTTGATGTTGGCGATTGGGTAGTAGCTGTCGGCAATCCGTTCAACCTGTCGTCTACGGTTACGGCTGGCATTGTCAGTGCCAAAGCAAGAGCCATCAATGTGCTGCAGTCCATCGACAATTCCGCAATAGAATCGTTTATTCAAACCGATGCTGCTGTAAACCCGGGTAACAGTGGCGGCGCGCTGGTAAATATGCAGGGCCACCTGGTGGGCATCAACACGGCCATTGCCAGCCCCACAGGCGTGTATGCAGGCTATGCCTTTGCCGTACCCAGCAACATAGTAGCCAAGGTCATCAGGGACCTTCGGGAGTATGGAACGGTACAACGCGGTTACCTGGGCATAACGCTACGGGAGCTGGACTGGGAACTGGCCCAGAAGCTGAAGCTGAAAACATCGGCAGGCGTAGTGGTAGAAAGCGTGATGAAAGGAAGTGCCGGGGCTGCCGCCGGCCTGGAAGAGCAGGACGTGATACGGCAGGTGGATGAGCGGCCAGTGGCCAACACCGCGGAGTTTATGGGGATTATTGCCCAGCACCGGCCTGGCGACAAACTGCAACTTCAGGTGATGCGCGACAATAAAGAGCGAACGCTGCAAGTGAAGCTCAAAAAGCAGCCGGGTAAAGAAGCATTGCTCGCTGAAGCAAAAGCCAGGCTACTGCAAAAAACAGGACTTGAAGTAGCACCGCTGACCATTGCTGAAAAGCGGCGGTTCCAGCTGAGGTGGGGGGTACGGGTGGTTCGACTGCTGGAAGACAAAACGGCTTATGCGGGTGGCCTGCGGGAGGGCTTTGTTATTATCAGAATAGACCGCCAGCCGGTTAACAGCGTGCAGGATGTGGCGAATTCCATTCAGGGCGCCAGAAGAGGCGTGCTGGTAGAAGGGGTGTATCCGGGTATGCCCGGTGTTTACTATTATGCCATCCGCCTGGAATGACAGCGCCGCATGGGTGCACAGTTCCTGCCTTATCTTATCTTCATTAAAAGAGCAGCGGCTGTGGTGGCAGGAGCAGTAAGGTTTTTTAATGCTGTTTTAGTTTACTGCACCTGCCACCATTGCCGCTGCTGTGCAACTGTAACGGCGAATGCCACTTCCGGGGATTTTCAAGCGAAGCCGCTGGTTTCTTAAAACAGGAAAGGCAGCCGACGTAACTGTGGCTGCCTTCCCGGGAAATGAAATGATAAAGCTTACAGCTTGTTTACAAGCTGCTTATAAATCAACTGGCTTGTACTTTGGAACCAGCAAATGCATGATCAGCCAGGCGGCCAGGTAAGCGCCACCGCAAATCAGGAACATGATAAAATAAGCTGTTTCCAGTTGGTTGATGCGCTCGTAGTACACAAACATTTGCTTCTGTACCAGCCACGACAGCAACACACCACCTACCGTACCGGCCATGCCACCAATACCAGTTACAGAGGCAACTGCTTTGCGTGGGAACATATCCGATACCGTGGTAAAGATGTTGGCGCTCCAGGCCTGGTGGGCAGAGGCTGCAATACCAATGATGATCACGGCCAGCCACATGTTTAATTCACCCAGTTCCTGAGCAAACACAATAGGTAGTACAGACAAAGCAAAAATCAGCATCGACATTTTACGGGCTTTAAATACCGCCATTCCGTTACGGATAAAGTTAAGCGGAATCCAGCCGCCACCAATACTGCCTACGCTCGACATGGTGTACACTAAGGCTACCGGTAAAGCTACTTCAGTACCTTCGAGGCCATATTGCTTGTTCAGGAAGTCTGGTAACCAGAAAAGATAGAACCACCAGATCGGGTCGGTCAGGAATTTACCGGCTGCGAACGCCCAGGTTTGTCTGAAGTTTAACAGCTTGAACCAGCTTACTTTGGGCTCTGTCGTGATAGATGCTGCAGCCATATCGTCAACATCGCTGTGGATGTATTCGAATTCAGCCTTCGTTAAGCGGGCATGGCGCTCCGGTACTTCATAAAGAATAAACCAGAAAATAAGCCACACAAAGCCTACTGCACCTGTGATGATGAAAGCCCACTGCCAACCCATTGTTTCGGCAATAAATGGAACCGAGAGTGGCGCAATGATGGCACCTACGTTTGAACCGGAGTTAAAAATACCTGTTGCCAGGGCTCTTTCTTTTTTAGGAAACCACTCGGCAGTCGCCTTAATGGCGGCCGGGAAGTTACCTGCCTCTGTTACACCCAGGAAGCCCCTGGCAACGGCAAAACCTAAGGTACTGCTCACGAAGGCATGCCCTACAGCTGCCAGGCTCCAGAGCGCAGTGGAAAGCGCATATCCTAGTTTGGTACCAAGTGAGTCGATCAGGCGGCCAACGCCCAGCATGCCTACACCATACGCCACCTTAAAGGCGATCTCGATGTTGGCATAATCACCTGCCGTCCAGTTAAACGCGGTTTCCAGGTAAGGTTTCAGCAGCGCGATAACTGCCCGGTCCAGGTAGTTGATGGTGGTGGCAAAAAATACCAACGAACAGATTGTCCAGCGGTAGGAACCGATTTTTTCCGTGGCGGTGTTCGTAATAGTTGGTTTAGTCATAAACATTAAACATTAATAATACTGATTCATACATTTAGTGCTATTGGTGTTGCAAAGCCGGAAAGACTTTCGCTACGACTGCCCTCGCCTGCCCGCAGGCATTTTGACAGACATATAAGGCAGGTTAGCGCGTAGTTTGTTCCACCTCCTGCCAAAAAACAGCAGAAAAAAACCTACCATCAGCCACTTCAGGCTGATGGTAGGTTTTCAGGACTAGAAATCGAAATAATTTTTAGCGTTGTTGTAGCTGATGTTCTCCACCATCTGGCCCATCCAGTCGAGTTCGCTTTCCGGCAATTCGCCGTTCTCAACATCTCGCCCGATCAGGTTACACAGAATTCTTCTGAAATAATCGTGGCGGGGGTAGGAGAGGAAGCTCCTGGAGTCGGTCAGCATACCCACGAAGCGGCTCAGCAGACCCATGTTGGACAGCGCATTCATCTGCTTCTCCATGCCGTCTTTCTGATCGAGGAACCACCAGCCGGAACCGAACTGGATTTTGCCAGGTATGGTCGAACCTGCGTTAAAGTTACCGATCATGGTAGCAAACACCTCGTTATCCCGTGGGTTCAGGTTATACAGGATGGTTTTTGTCAGTTGATTGTTGTTATCCAGCTTTCCGAGGAACCTGGAGAGCGGCTGTGCAATGCTGAAGTCACCGATCGAGTCGAAGCCGGTATCCGGGCCCAGTTCGCGGATCATGCGCAGGTTGTTGTTACGCAGCGCGCCCAGGTGGAACTGTTGTGTCCAGCCTCTGTCGTTGTCCATCAGGGCCAGGAATTCCAGCACAGCCGACTTAAACTTCAGCACTTCTTCCTGCGACAGGCTTTGCTTGTTCAGCGCTTTGTCAAAGATTTTGTTTATTTCTTCGTCGGTATAGTCTTCGGCATAAATGGTTTCCAGGCCGTGGTCAGAAAGCCGGCCACCCATTTCATGGAAGAAATCATGGCGCTGCTTCAGTGCATCCTGCAGTGCTTTGTAACTGTTGATGGAAACACCAGCGGCCTCTCCCAGTTTCTGCAGGTAAGGCAGGAAACCTTCCGTTTCAATGGCCATGGCCTTGTCGGCACGATAGGTAGGAAGCACCTGAATGCCAAAATTGTCTGCTTTAATTTTTTTGTGGTGCTCCAGGCTGTCGGCAGGGTCATCTGTTGTACAGATCACCTTTACGTTCATCTTTTTCAGGATGCCGCGCACGCTGAACTCATCGGTCTGCAGCATTTCGGTGCAGCTGTCGTAAATTTCGCGGGCTGTTTCCGGCTTCAGGATTTTCTGGATACCAAATGGTCTTTTCAGCTCCATGTGCGTCCAGTGGTACAGGGGGTTACGCATGGTATATGGAACCGTCTCCGCCCATTTCTCAAATTTGGCGTAGTCGTCGGCGTTGCCGGTGCAGTAGCGCTCATCCACGCCGTTGGTACGCATGGCGCGCCACTTATAATGGTCGCCTTCAAGCCAGATTTCGGTCAGGTTTTTAAATTTCCTGTCAGAGGCAATGTCTTCAGGAGGAAGGTGGCAGTGGTAATCGATGATCGGCATGTCTTTGGCATGCTCATGGTACAGTTTCTGTGCCGTCTTGGTCTGAAGTATAAAGTTCTCGTCTAGAAATGACATATAATTAAACTTTAATGGGGTTATAAATTGTGATGTTAGGTTTATTTAAATAAAAACAGGTTTGATATGGCGTTCCCACAGGTTCTGGGTAACATGTTTGCCAATCAGTTCGCTGTTTTGCTCCAGGGCATCGGTAAAGGCAGTGCCTTTTTTACCGGCAATTTTATAGGAACAGTGGATAAGCTGCCTGAAGCTTGGGTTGTACTGCGGGTTGTGCTGGTCGTGCCGCAGTGCGCTTGCAAATTGCGGCCCCGACCAGGTAGCAACTTCGTCAGTAGCCGGTAATTTGTCTTTTTGTATCGCCAGCACGGTAGCGTAAGGAGCCGTGAGTTCGTCGTATCGTTCTAGGGCTTCTTCGTAAACTTTTTTAGCCAGTTGTAAGCCTTCTTCTCCTGTTTCTGCCAGGGCTGCGATTTCTTCCAGCCAGGTAGTACCGGCCGTTTTAATATGGATGCCTGCATCGTGCTTCTGCAATATTTCTCTGATTGTTTTGTAGATGGAAAATTTGTCGCTACCGCTATGCACGCTCAGTTTCAGCGTATCGGGCAGGTTATACTTTTGCACGGCATACTTCAGCACCAGAATATCTTCTTCAAATTCTTTCGCAAACTGCTCCAGGTTTCCCTGGTAGTCTACACCTTTGTAGAACTGGCCGGTAAACTTAGGGGCGATCGTTTGCACAGGTACGCCATTTTTAGCGAGGAGCTGCAGGATAAAATATAACTCCACCGGGCTTTGCGGTTCGTTCACTTCATCCATGGATACTTCGGTAATAAAATTATCGGCTCCTTTCTTACCCGCTATGTAATCGTAAATCTTTTTTGCCTCCTGCGTAGCTGCCAGGAACTTGCCGGCTATTTTCGTAAGCTGATCTTTGTCTACTGAAAAGCTGGTAGCGATTCCCGGAATAGAAAATTCGCCCAGGTGATCCTGGTTCTCTTCCACAAATGCTGCTATATCATCCGGGGCAGCAGCTTTGCCAATGTACTCTGCAACGTCGATAGTGAAAAAATCCGAGACCTCCAGAAAAGGGTCCACGTTATTCAGGTTGATATGGTCGGCATCCACCAGGTAGTCAGATTGCCAGTTCAGGGCTTTTACTGCTTCGTCAGCTTCTTTCCTGACATCTTTCGGAGAAGAATTTACCGTTAAATGCTCCCTGTTCGACTTGTTCCAGACCGGTGTAATGGTAACGCCGGCTTCTCTGGCCTTTATAAAAGCCTGAAGCTGAGCTACTCCCTGATGCGCAAAGCGATCGCCAATACCAAACGAATATTTGTTGATTTTTTTCATCATTTGCCGTTTTGATACTTTTCTGCTGAGGCAAAAGGAGCCTCGTGCCGTCGTGTAGTATTACATATTTTTCAAATGCAGGAAAATGGTGTTACTAAATGGTTAACACTTCCCGCAAACTTTTATTAATTCTACTAGTTTAAAGACTGATATCCAAATAACAAACAGAAGTTTTCAGAAATAGTGACTAAATACATGTTTTATTAGCAGGAGTGGGCCCCCAAAGCTGCACGAACAGGTTTGGGGGCTTCCTTTGTAGAATGGGTATTATTTTGCCTGTACCGCAGTGTTCTGAAGCTGCTGCAACTGCTCGGTTACCTTTTCGGTGAAGCCGTCAATTTTAGTCAGGTCAGTTCCCCAGAAATCTTCGTTGGCAAGTACGGTTTTTACAACCTCCTGCTCAGCCTCTTTCTCCCAGGCATTCTGGAAGAAGCTCAGTACTTCCGGCGTATCGTTCAGCGGAATCTGCTCGCCATTCCATTCGCCTTTGTAGAAAAGGATAAGGGCCGCCAATGAGTGCAGCAAACGCTCTGGCAATTGGCCTTTACGCTTGTGGTACTCCAGCACCGAAGGAAGCACGCGCACTTTGTATTTTGAAACGGAGTTCAGTGCAATGGAAAGCAACTCATGACGGATGTAAGGGTTCTGGAATCGTTCGATTACATCGTTTGCAAACTGCTCCAGTTCCTCTTTCGACAGGTCCAGTGTCGGGATAATTTCTTCGAAGATGGCTTCTCTTAAGAATTTGCCTACTTTTTCATCTTCAACCGATTCGCGCACCGTTCTCAGGCCATGCAGGTAAGCTACTGGTACCAGGGTGGTGTGGGCGCCATTCAGGATGCGGACTTTGCGGGTGCGGTAAGGGGTAAGGTCGGGAGCGAAAAGTACCTGCAGACCAGCTTTCTCAGTCGGGAATGCAGCTCTTACAGCTTCCGGCGCTTCAATTACCCACAGGTGGAAAGGCTCCGCTTTCACAACCAGCTTATCTTCGTAGCCCAGTTCTTCCTGGATTTCTTTGATGGTGTCGCGTGGGTAACCCGGCACGATACGGTCTACCAGGGTATTGCAGAAAGAGTTGGAGTTGTTAATCCAGGCCGTAAATTCAGATGGAAGGTTCCAGTGTGCAGCAAACTGCAGAACGGTTTTCTTCAGGTTTTCGCCGTTCTTCTCAATCAGTTCGCACGGGATCATGGCCAGGCCTTTGTCGGCAGCACCGTTGAAGTGCTTAAAGCGGTGGTAAAGCAAAGCAGTCAGTTTACCCGGGAAGCTGTTTGGCAGGGTGTCCATGTTTCTGTCAGCTTCGTCGAAAGCGATACCGGCTTCTGTGGTGTTTGAAATAATGAACTGCAGGTCGGGGTTTTCGCCGCGTTGCAGGTAAGCCTGGTAATCGTCGTAGGGGTTAAGCGCACCAGATACACAGCTGATCAGTCTTGATTCGCGTGTCGGCTTTCCACCCTGCAGGCCTTCCAGTAACACATGGTACAGGCCATCCTGCTCGTTGAGCATATGCACGATGCCCTGGCTTAAAGGCTGAACAATCTCCACGTTCCCGTTGAAGTCGGTCTGCTCATTTAGTATATCAATAATCCAGTCCACGAATCCGCGCAGGAAGTTACCTTCACCAAACTGCAATACTTTAACAGGGCGGCTGGCAGGCAGGTTAGCTGTTTCTCGGTTTAGTTGTTTCATAAATTGTATAGTTTACTTTGTTTAAGGTTTGATTTCTACTAATTTTTTACGCTAAAATTCTGCTGCACCAGCCACCACTGCCTCTGCACCTGTATGCATATGCTACTGCACCAGCCACCACACCCACTGCACCTATTTAGCTAACCTAGTGCACTTTTTCCGCCAGCTGCGCCTCCTGCAGGGCTTCCTGCCGTAGCGTAGATTTCCGGATGATCAGCTCCGGTTTCAGCACAATTTTCTGTGCTATGTTTCTTTTGTCAATTGATTTCAGGTGCTCAAAAAATACCTCCGCCGTCACTTTTCCCATCGTGATGCTTAACTGATCTACTGTGGTAAGGGGGGGATCGGTAAAGGAGGTGAACGGGTCATTACTGAAACCTGCCAGCGCCACCTGCTCCGGTATGCGGATTTTTCGCTCCTTGAGCACCTGCATGGCACCCATGGCCCCGTAATCACTGGCCGAAAACACGGCATCGGGCATCTGGTCCAGCTGCAGCAACTGCTCCATGCTTTTTCTGCCGTCTTCCAGCTGCAGGTTGCTTTTAATAACAAGATCTTCGTCGTACGGAATATCATAATCGCGCAGCGCGTTTACGTAGCCGCGCAGACGCTCCTTAAATACACTTACTTTTTTCGGGCTGGTAAAGTGCGCAATGCGTCGGCAGCCTTGCTTAATCAGGTGCTCCACCACTTTGTAAGCGCCCAGGTAGTCGTCGATCATCACCTGGCTTACTTCCAGCGCATCGGTTGTGCGGTCGAACAGTACCAGCGGGATGCCCTTTTCAACTACCTTTTTATAATGGTCGAACTGTTCCGTGTTTTTTCCGATGGAGGCGATAATACCATCCACGCGGGCATTCAGGAGCGCGTCAATCGTCTGCAGTTCCTTTTCGTAGTTGTCGTACGACTGGCATATGATAACTTTATAATTCAGGTTATTGGCAATTTCCTCAATTCCTCTTACTACCGAGGCAAAAAAGGACCGGTCTGCCGTTGGCACAATTACGCCAATAATGTTACTTTTGCCGTTGCGCAGGGCAGCCGCAATATTGTTTGGCTGGTAATTTAACTGTTTCGCTACTTTCTGAACTGCTTTCTTCGTAGCATCACTTATACGCGGACTATCGTTTAAGGCGCGTGATACTGTAGATGCTGTTATGTTAAGCTTCTCTGCAATATCGTGAATGGTAACTCTATGTTTTGTAATCATAATTTTGTGCTTAAAATGCGCCGGGATCTGCCATATTAAAGATTAACACAGTTTTTTATAATCTTTAAAATTAATGTTAGTTATTTTGAAGATTATCCTGTGGGGTCCTGTGTTAACATAAACTTTTACCGTTCGCTCGTTTTGTTTAATTTTGGAGACAAACAACAAAATCTTCTCTTCTTGCTTATCCTTCAGCAGCTATATTCTATACTTATAGAACCAATCCGGAGGCTTAATAATTTCCTTTATGTAATCGTTTGCGCAAAATGCAAAAAAAAAATATTATTTGCGCAATTGTTAAATTATTTTTAAAAAAATAGTTGTCATTTTTTCTGTTGATCAGGGAAAGCACCTTTGCTTTTGCTCAAGGAAAATAGTTGGGAATAGATGTTATAAAATTTTAGCAGGATTACTTACAAACGTTTGTCTATTACAGGAAAAATTGTTAACTATGCAATCGGTTGCGCATGGGTGGGTTTGTTTCTGTGCTAAAAAGGAGTAAAGTCAGGGCGTGTGAACAACAGCTTGTGGATGATGGTGGGCGGTTGCAAGTGTAGGTGAACGTTGTTGTGAAGGGATGGGTGGGGGTAATACCAACGTTGGCTTTATAGATAGAGTAAGGGTGTGGTTTTGGTGGGATTGATTGTGCTGTAGATATGAAGAAGGGGGGTTGAAGGCTTTAAATAACGATTTTTAAAAGCTTTTAACCAATTTTTAAAACATCAGGCATACTCCCAGGCTTAACTTTGCTTAATATTTTGCCTGATTCTTACGGAAGCAACATATGCGCAAAGGAAGGTGCAAGCAATTGAGTGGCTGGTTAAAGGGCGATGAGTGGGCAAGCCGGTAGTAGATTGTTATGGCTTCTTCAGAAAGTTTGAGGATTGCCATGGAAAAGCCATTAATACGTTGAGATGTTGGAACGATTGTTAGCTAGTTTTTGATTTTGTATTTTATATAGTAATTAAATGTTCAACTGGTGTCATTGTAATAAAATGATTTTGAGGAAAAATATTTGTTTTGGATGGTTGCTGTTGCTGCTTCTTGTGTCGGGTATAAGGGTGGCTTCTGCTCAGGAGCTGAATAAAGCATATAAAAAATCTTTTAAAGTTCGCGTTTCAAACCCGGTGAATCTGCAGCGTGAGGATGTGATGGTTTTTCTTGGTGAGGCAGAATTAAAGAGAAAGCATCCGGATTTTAACCCTGATGCCTTTGTGGTGTTTGCCGGCGAAAAAGAAGTGCCAAGCCAGTATAACCGCCACGATGTATATAATAAAGGAGTTGTGTTGGTGTTGGATAAAATGGCGCCCAAAGCTGTGCAGGTCCTGACAGTGCGTTATAATGAAAATGGCGTATCCAAACGAGCTTATCCAAAACGCACCCAGGCCGAGTTGTCTCACAAAATGGGCGGCGCGTTTAAAGACCGGAAATACATTGGTGGAGCGTTTGCCAATGTAGATTCGTTGCGTGTTCCTGCCGAGCATACCGATCACTCCTTTTATATAAGATATGAAGGCCCGGGATGGGAGTCTGATAAAGTAGGCTATCGGTTTTACCTCGACTGGCGCAATGCGACCGATGTATTTGGGAAAAAAACGCCCGATATGGTGCTGCAGCAGGTGGGGCAGGACGGATTTGATTCTTACCACAACATGCAGCCCTGGGGAATGGATGTGCTCAAAGTAGGAAAAACGCTGGGGGTAGGTACATTGGCGCTGTTTGATGCCGGCAAAGCCATACGTGTAGATAAAACGGATAGCCTAAGAAGCAGCGTGAAGGAGAATGGTGCGGTCTATTCTTCTATTTTGACAGATTATTACGGATGGGAGGTAGCCGGCCAGAAACTGGATATTCATGCACAACTAAGTATACACGGCGGTAGCCGCCTGACTCATTATCAGGTTGATGTGGATGGTGGTCAGCCGCAAAACCTTAGTACTGGGCTGATAAAAGACAGTAAAGCAAAATTGTTTACCAGTAAAGGCGACGAAATGGAGTGGGGGTATATCGCCACGTATGGCGCCCAAAGCCTTAATAATGATAACCTGGGTATTGCAGTACTCTTTCGCCCGAACGATCTGATCGGGATTGACCAGGATGAACTGAGCCATGTAGTTAAACTGAAGCCTGTGAATAACAAGGTTGAATATTATTTTCTGGCGGCCTGGGAATTAGAGCCCCAAGGAATAAAAACAGAAGAACAGTTTTTAAGTTACCTCAAAAAAACGGCACAGGAATTAGCTAAACCTGTGCAGGTAAAGTTTTAATGTAATCATATTTGGTTGTAGAATAATAGTTGAATTGTGTGAATTTTTTAAGAGAAAAATCTCTGTCTTGTTTAATAATTAATAAAAAGTTGTATGAAAAATGAGTTACTTAAAAAGGTAAGGTATTTAATGATGCTGCCCTTTTTCTTTACAGCCATTACAGCGGCCCTGGCGCAGGGCTTAACTGTGACAGGAAAGGTAGTTGATACAGATGGCCTTGGCCTTCCGGGAGTTACAATACTTGTAAAAGGTACATCAGTCGGTACAGCTACTGACATGGATGGTAATTATTCTATTAATGTTCCGAACGGAAATGCGACCCTTGTGTTTAATTATGTAGGTTATAAATCACAGGAAGTGGCGGTTAACAGCCGCACCTCTATTAATGTTACGATGGCTACCGATGCCAAGGCCTTGGATGAAGTGGTAGTAATCGGTTACGGTACCGCTAAAAGGCAGGACCTGACAGGGGCTGTTACTTCCATGTCGGCAAAGGAAATTGAAACGATTCCTGTTGCTGATGTAGCCCAGGCTATGACCGGTAGAATGGCCGGTGTGCAGGTAACGACTACAGACGGTGCTCCGGGCGCTGAAGTAGTAATTCGTGTACGTGGTGGTGGTTCTGTAACACAGGATAACTCCCCTTTGTATATCGTTGATGGTTTCCCGGTTAATAGTATCAATGATATTGCACCAGCGGATATTACCAGCATCGACGTGCTGAAAGATGCTGCTTCTGCTGCTATTTATGGTTCTCGAGGTGCAAATGGTGTTGTTATCATCACGACTAAGAGCGCGAAAAGTGGCAAAACATCTGTTTCTTACAATGGCTATATGCAGGCTCGTACCTTGCCCCGAAAATTAGACGTGCTGTCCCCTTACGAATTCGTGTTGGCGCAATACGAATATGCAAAACTTAGAGGAGGTACTGATCTTACTAACTTCAACAGATATTTTGGGGTGTATGAAGATTTAGAGCTTTATAAAAGACAAAAGGGTACTGACTGGCAAGAGGAATTGTATGGTGATCCGGC
Source organism: Botryobacter ruber (assembly GCF_003347595.2). GTDB lineage: Bacteria > Bacteroidota > Bacteroidia > Cytophagales > Hymenobacteraceae > Pontibacter > Pontibacter ruber_A. The sequence continues at coordinate 198,458 of NZ_QCZK02000037.1, forward strand.
TTTATCTCAATTTCATAACCTTAGTATAACAGGTGGTTCTGATAAAACCAAAATGAGCTTAAGTGTAGCGCATAACCAAGATGAAGGCATTTTGATCAACTCAGCTTATCAAAGAACCTACTTGAACTTTAAGTTAAATCATGAAATTTCAAAATCGCTGAAGCTGGATCTGGCAACGCGTTTCTCTAACGAAGATGTAGATGGTGCTGGAACATCAGGTAGTTCAAGTTTAAGAATTGGAGATGGTATTACCACACGCCCCGTAAATGGTTTGGCTGATTATTTTGATATCGATCCAAATACAAGTGCAGACGCTGCTGATGATTACGATCAGTTCTTAAGAAGTATTGTTAGCCCGACAGAGCTTGCTTTGCAGGATTTTAGAAACAGGGCTACAAAGCGCTTGAACATGAGTACCTCCCTTACCTGGTTTATTCTGAGTAACCTTTCTTATAGATCAGATTTTGGCGTTGATTTCTCCTGGAGAGAAGATAAGCGTTTCTGGGGACCTCTAACGGGAGAATCCAGAAATGTGGGAGGGAACTTGCCTCTTGGTCAAATTCAGAACTTTACGAATAAAAAGTACAGATGGACTAATACTTTGAACTTTACAAAGACAGTCAATGATGTTCATTCACTGGATTTATTGTTGGGTCAGGAAATGATCATGGGAAGTGGTAACTCCAGGTTCCAAAGAGCAAAGTATTTTGATGCACACTTGCAACCAGAGGTGTTATTTGAAAACATGGCTTTGGGAACTCCAGATAGGCTTGAGACAGAGGTAAGCACTCCAGACCATTTGTTCTCTTTTTTTGGTCGAGCTCAGTATCAGCTAAAAGATAAGTACTTGTTTAACTTCACAGTTCGTGCCGATGGATCAAGTAAGTTTGCTCCAGAAAATCGATGGGGGATATTCCCAGCAGCAGCAGCAGCTTGGAGAATTTCTCAAGAAGATTTTATGCAGGATCTATCCCTTGTTTCTGATCTTAAATTGAGATTTAGCTACGGTGAGGCTGGTAATAATAGAATTCAAGACAATGCTTATAGAAGAACCTATGTAATTTCAGCAAACAGACCAATTGGTTTTGGAGAAGAACCTCAACCATATTATGTGCCAGAATCTACAATACTAACTAATCCCGCGTTGAAATGGGAGACAACAGTAACAAGGAACCTTGGCCTTGACTTTGGCTTATTCAAAGATCGACTGTCTGGTTCTGTGGATGCGTATTGGAATACAACAAAAGATTTATTAGTAGAAAAGCCCATACCAGCCACTACAGGTTATCGGTCTCAGCAGCAAAATATTGGACAAACATCTAATAGAGGGATAGAACTTGCTTTGAATGGCAGTATCATTGATAAGCCTGATTTTACGTTGTCAGCTAACTTCAATGTTGGTATTAACCGTTCGAGGGTTGATGACCTTGGAGGTGTACCTAGTACTTCTTTTCAATCTAATTGGATTGGTACAAGCCTGAAAAATGCAGACGATTACCTACTAAACGTGGGGCAAAATATTGGCCAAATGTATGGTTTTGTAACTGATGGTTTTTACACCTTTGATGATTTTGAATCTTATGATTTTGGCGCAGGTACTTACTCTGCTGGTACATACTCATTAAATGAAGGCGTGGTAGATATGCAGAGTTTCCTTGGTGGCATGAAAGTGAGACCGGGTGTACTTAAGTTCAAAGACCTAAATGGTGATGGAGTCATCACTTTAGAAGGTGATAGAAAAATAATTGGTAACGCGATGCCTAAACATACAGGTGGATTTGGTATCAATTCAACTTTCAAAGGTTTTGATTTCTCCGCATTCTTTAACTGGGTCTATGGCAACGATGTGTATAATACTGGTAGAATTGAGTTTAACCAGATTTATAGAACTTCTTATGGTAATATGCTAAATACTGTGAATTATGATAATAGATTCAAATACATTAATGCGTCTGGTGAGCTAGTAACAGATTTGGAAGAATTACGAGCCTTAAATGCAAATGCCACTATCTGGTCACCATTCTCTATGAGCACTTCTGGTTCAGTGTTTCATTCAGATGCAGTTGAAGACGGATCTTTCCTTCGTTTAAGTAATCTGACACTTGGTTATTCTTTGCCAAAAGGTTTGATATCCAAGGTTGGTATGAAGCAGCTCCGCGTATATGGCACCGTGTATAATGCCTGGTTGTGGACAAAATATTCAGGATATGATCCAGAAGTGACAGCTACAAGAAGCAGTTCTTATGCAGCGTTAACACCTGGTGTAGATTATTCTGCTTATCCTAAAAGTCGTACGTTCACTGCCGGAGTTAATATTACATTTTAATTTAAACTACTGAGTCATTTTATAATGAAAAAGATATTTAGATATAGTGCAATTGTGGTTGCGCTTTTCTTTACCTCGTGTGAAGATTATTTGACTACTACTTCTCCTTCATCCTTTACCCAGGATTATATTTTCAGTAGCGAAACTGATGCGACAAGAGCTGTAAATGCCATTTATGCGTTGTTCAATCAGGATGCATACACTTCTAGGTTGTCTAACAACTTTATGGGTAATACCGATATTGAAATGGGTGGTGCCTCCAGTTCTGCTGGTGACAATGGACGAAGAGATATATGGACCTTTGAGGCCAGAGAACAAAACAGTGATGTGAGGGTAGTTTGGAATAATGCTTACATGGCCATCAATCGAGCAAATGAGGCTATTGAAGGGATTGAAGCTAGTCAACTTTATAAAGATGGAAATCCTATGATGCAACAGCTGTTAGGGGAGGCAAAGGGCTTGAGAGCTTTTTGGTACTACTATCTTGTAAACTTATGGGGAGATGTGCCTTTTTTTGTAACAGCTACTAAAGCAGGGGATGACTTTTACAAGCCAAGGACAAGCAGATATGAGATCCTTTCTTATATCATACAAGACTTGATTGGAGTAGAACCTAACATGATGTGGGCTGAGCAGGTACCATTTGGTGTCGAGCGTATGAATCGTGAATTCATCATGGGCCTGATAGCTCGAATCGCTTTAACGCGAGGAGGATATTCGCTCCATCCGGATATGACCATGAAGCGAAATGATGATTATCTGGAGTATTATCAGATTGCAAACACGTATACCAAAAAACTCCGTGATCTAAAACCGCATATTCTTAATCCAAGTTTTGCACAGGTATTCCGTAATCAGGCAGTTCTTACCGCCCCTGAAAATGCGCCTGCTGTACCTACCTCACAAGCAGACATTTTGTATGAGGTGGCATTCCATCCTGGTTTCGGTGATGTGGCCTGGAACCATGGTATTAAAGTAGATGCCGGTACCCATCCTTATGGATCCGGATCTAACTATACAAGCCTTACCGTAAACTACTATTATTCGTTTGATACCTTGGACACCCGTCAGGATGTAACTGCATCTTTAATCTATTATGATAAAGAATTGCTTCAGCAGCCTGTAGCTGTATCTTCAATTGCGCCAGGTAAGTGGAACAGGTTGTGGTTAAAGACCCCTCCGGGGCCCGCTACAGCGAAAGGTACTGGTATAAACTGGCCTGTTATGCGCTATGCAGATGTGCTGCTGATGTTGGCAGAAACAGACAATGAGTTGAATGGTGGCCCGACAGCCGACGCAATTGAGGCTTTGAAAAAGGTTCGCCGACGCGCTTTCCCAGAGTCAACATGGCCTGCTAAGGTTGATCAATATGTAGCTTCCGTTTCTGGCAGCAAAGATGCTTTCTTTGATGCACTTGTAGATGAAAGAGCCTGGGAATTGGGTGCTGAAGCGATCCGTAAATATGATCTTATCCGCTGGAACCTGTATGGTGATAAAGTAGCTGAAACTAAAGAAACGCTGTACCAGATGGGACTTGATGCTTTAAACCAAACAGGACAGTACGCTTATTTGCCACGTTACCTGTATTATAAGAGAAATCCGGATGGCACCATTACATTCTTAAACAAGTACAGAAGTTTAGCTGTTGCGCCACCTCTTAAAGACTCGCCAAATGTAGGTGATAATCCAGATGGTTATTCCAGACAAACCTGGTTGCTTGGTAATATTAACAGCACCACGATGGAACCAGCAAACTATATTCTTTATAACTGGAGAGGCTATCAGGATCCGTCAGGACAAGCACCTGTGCCTTATATTCTACCAATTCCAAGTGAGACTGTATTGAACAGCCAGGGTGTATTAAGAAATGATGGATATAATTTTTAAGGTAAAAGCATTAAATATATGAGTAATAAATATTTTAATATCAAGAATGTCTTTTTTGGACTTATAGGAGTCCTTCTTCTGTTGGCTGCATGCGATCCTGATGACGAGGAGTTGGTTGGACCTGACCGTTTGTTCAGGCCAACCCTGAAAGGGATAATGGAGTCTCGTGGAAACTGGCTAGCTGTTAACTGGCAAAAAAATGTAGGAGCAACTGGCTACAAAGTTGAGATTAGCCGCGACACGTTTAAAACAATAGAACAATCTGTTCAGGTCGATACCAATTATGTTGTTTTTAATGACTTGGAATGGGATGTTTTGTATCAGGTGCAGGTGCAGGCATTAGCTGCAGACCCTGCGAAGAATTCAGGTATGTCTTTCTTAGGAGAGATGAAAACGGCCAAGTTTCCAACTATTTTAGTGGCTCCAAGCATTAATGATGTAACAGACGTAGCAGCAATAGTGCGTTGGCAAAATAGTGGTGCCACTGCAACAACGCTTAAAGTTTATAAGGTCGAAGATCGGGAAAATCCAGTGCAGGAGATTGAATTAACTGAAGAGGATGTTGCCAACCAGTTTAAAAGGGTAATCGGACTGACTGGTGGTACTGAGTATGTGATCTATGCGTACAGTGGTGAAACATTAAGAGGTTGGGAGTATTACACAACGAAACCAGCGCAGGTGTTTGCGCCAGGCAGTAACATTGTTGACTTAAGAGGTATAACAGACAACCCAGCTATTTTACAGGAAACGCTGCAAAGCGGCTTACCCGCCGGCAGCGTAGTTGTACTGGAAAGAGGTATGACGTATACGATCTCTTCCACTCCTATGGTGAGCGGCGCCCTGACAGTTGTAAGTGGCCTCGGCTTTGAACCAATTGCCAAGGTAGTGATGAGCAGCAATTTTGACTTTGTCCCTGGTAGCACAATAGACTCACTCAAGTTCAAAGATGTGAGCTTAAGAGGTACTGACTTCGCAGGTAAATATGTAATGAACCCGAACGTAAGTGCTCAGACTACTGTTGGTAAAATCATCTTCGAGGCGTGTACGCTCAAGAACTTTAGAGGTATAACCCGCTTTAGAGGTCCTGTATCAATTAACACCTTATCCTTTAACAAATGTTTAGTAGATAGTATCTCTAACTATGGTATTGTGACGATTGACGATGAGGCAAGTAAAATTGATAACATCAAACTCCTGAACAGCACCTTTGCGCGCGTTGAAGTTGGTATTGTGAGCAAGTCTAACTCGCAGTCTGTTCGCATAGAAAACTGCACCTTCTATAAGTTCCTGCGACCTGGCCGGTACCTGGTATACTACCGTACTGCTTCAAGCAGCACGATAACCGATGGTGTGAAAATATATAACACAATATTAGGACCTGGCTGGCCAAACGAGGGGGAGACAACAGCAGCCATTCATGGGGTACGAGCTGATGCAAACGTAGACGCTATGGGTAGTTATAGTACCATTGGTTATGATGTCACAGCATCTTCATATCAGATACCAGGTCTTATACCTTACGGGCGTGACGCAGCTTCTTTATTCAAATCTCCGGAAAGTTTAGATTTCACAATCATGGACCAAACGTTTGCTGGCAAGAGTACCGCCGGCGATCCACGTTGGAGAAAGTAATAAAATCTAATTTAAAAGGTGCGGTCAGCAATGGCCGCACCTTTTATTAAGCCGCACCTTTTATTAATAGTATCACGCTTACTTTCCTAACGAAAACAACCTTTAAAGATATTCCTTTCCATAAGCAACCTTCACACCCTTCATGCTATTAAATTTCCGGCTGTACTGGAGATGCTTTTATAGCTTGGCTTTCCTGTTGATGAGCCTATCTGCCTGCAACATGAAGCCTGCAGGTGTGGCAGCTAGTGCGCTGGAAGAGGCAACGTTGCCGGTTTTCTATGGCGCGTAATGGATTGGCAAATACACCACCAGAGGCAATACTCCTGAAGTGACCAACCTGCAGGATGGTTGCGAAGCAGTTTGCTCAGTAAAAGGCTATTTAAAAATTTCGGAGGAGCTTCAATAAACATTTAAAAGAGTAAGATTATCTGAATTCAGCAGTTCAACCTTAGTCAAGAACAAAACGAACCATACCGAATGAACAATAAACTATTGAAAACAGGCCTGATCTGCCTGGCTTTTCAGGGAATAAGCTTCAGCGGTTGCACCAAACAGCCCGGGCAGGCAACAGCGCAGCAAACCACACCAACGGCAACCCAGCAGCCTGAAACTGTCACAGCACCGGCAGCCCAGCCCGTAGAGAACCAGGCGTTAGCGTTTCCGGGTGCGGAAGGTTTTGGCAAATATACTACTGGCGGTCGTGGTGGTCAGGTAGTAGTGGTAACAAACCTGAACGATACCGGCCCCGGAAGTTTGCGCGAAGCCATCCGCAAGAAAGGGCCCCGTATCATAGTATTTGCTGTAGCTGGCACCATAGCCTTAGCAGCTCCTCTGGATATCAATAACGGCGATCTGACCATTGCCGGCCAGTCGGCTCCCGGTGAGGGGATTTGCATTAAGAACTATCCTGTGAGTGTAAAGGCCGATAACGTAATTATCCGCTACATGCGCTTTAGGTTAGGCGATGCAGCGGCCCAACAGGCCGATGCCATAGGCGGCACCAAAGAAAAGAACAACATCATCATCGACCACTGCTCCATGAGCTGGGCGACCGATGAGTGCGCCTCTTTTTACGGGAACAGTAATTTTACCCTGCAATGGAGCATCATTTCCGAAAGCCTGAACCAGTCGGTGCATGAAAAGGGTGCGCACGGTTATGGCGGAATCTGGGGGGGCAAAGGCGCCACTTTCCACCACAACCTCATTGCCAGCCACAGCAGCAGAACGCCCCGCTTCAGCGGCTCCTCCTCCACGCAAAACTCTCCTGACGAAATAGTGGACTTCCGGAATAATGTGATTTATAACTGGGGTCAGAATAACATTTACGGTGGTGAGAAAGGCCGCTACAACATGGTTAACAATTACTACAAAGCAGGGCCTGCTACCACCTCTTCAAAAAAAGACAGGCTGGTTGAGCCTTACAAACCTTATGGCCAGTTCTATGTTGCCGGAAACTTCATCGAAAATTACCCGGAAATATCGCAAAACAACTGGGCCGGCGGCGTGCAGTGCGATAATCCCGATTCTGCACGAGCCACCACAGCCTTTGCTGTTGCAGCTATTCAGGAGCAGCCTGCGAAAGAGGCCTATGAACTGGTGCTAAAGTCTGCCGGTGCAAGTTACAGGCGCGATGCCGTGGATGCCCGGGTCGTGGAAGATGTGAGAAAAGGAGCGGCGCCCGGCGGTAAACAGAAGGGCCTGATCGATTCGCAGAAAGAAGTAGGCGGCTGGCCTGAACTGAAAAAAGGAGAGGCCCAAGCAGATAAGGACAAAGACGGGATGCCCGATGCCTGGGAGCAAAAGCAGAAACTCGATCCGAACAACTCTGCTGATGCATCACTGTACACCCTCGACAAGCAATACACCAACATTGAAGTTTACCTGAACAGTATCGTAAGTTAATAAGAATGATTCCGGTTAGAATTTTAGTCTTTTCTTTCTTTTTCCTTTTTTCCCTGGCAACGCAGGCACAGCAGAAACTGGTGGTGGCGCAGGACGGAAGCGGCGATTATACCACCATACACGCTGCGATTGATGCGGTACCCTCTTTTCCGCCCGAGCGGGTGGAAGTATTTATCAAAAATGGCACCTACCGCGAAAAGCTGTTCATTCCTACCTGGAAAACAAATATTTCCCTGGTCGGAGAAAGTAAAGAAGGCACTATCATCAGCTGGGACGACCATTCCGGGAAAGGCAATATCAATACGTTTACCTCCTATACCATGCTGGTTCGCGGCAACGATTTCAGGGCCGAGAACCTGACCATTCAAAATACGGCAGGCCGGGAGGCAGGGCAGGCTGTAGCATTACATGTAGAGGCAGATCGTTGTGTGTTTATAAACTGCAGGATTATCGGTGACCAGGATACGCTGTATGCCGGCATTGCAGACAAAAGACAATACTTCCTGAACTGTTATATCGAGGGCACCACCGATTTTATATTCGGGCCTGCCACCACGGTTTTTGAAAACTGCACGATCCATTGCAAAAAGAACTCCTACATTACAGCTGCCTCCACACCCCAGGAGCAGCCCTACGGTTTTGTGTTCCTGAACTGCAAGGTAACAGCGTCCGACGAGGCCACCAAAGTTTACCTGGGCCGTCCGTGGCGGCCTTACGCCAAAACCGTGTTCATCAACACCAGGCTCGGAAAACACATACGGCGGGAAGGCTGGCACAACTGGAACAAACCGGAAGCTGAAAAAACCGCCTTTTATGCCGAGTACAAATCCAAAGGACCAGGCGCTGCACGAAGAGCGCGTGTAGACTGGTCCAGGCAGCTGGATAAAAAAGAAGTGCCGAACTATCAGCCTGCTGTTGTGCTTGCCGGTGACGATAACTGGCAGCCGGTTAAACAGGATTAAACGTCAACGAATAAACCAGGCAAAACCTCTGAAGCCTGAAATCCAGCTTAATAGAAAAAATCAGTCAAATCAGAACAATGAAAAAAGCATCTTGTGCAGCCTTGCTGGTCGTTTTAGTAGCAGCCTCCTGCAAATCCGGCGAACCAACGGCAGCTACTGCCACCACAACCGCACCCAAAGTTGAAACTCCGCAGACAACCAACATCATCAAGCCGGTATCGATACAAATGGTCGATTCAGAAATGAAGCGCAGCCCGCAGGGATGGATGATCGATTTTGCGCCGAAGCCGAAGTGGGATTATACACAGGGTTTGTTTGCCAGTGCGGTGGAACAGGTCTGGAAGAAAACAGGAAACGAGCGCTACTACAACTACATCAAAGCCTTTGCCGATACCATGATCACGGCAGATGGCACTATCAAAACCTATAAAAAAACAGACTACAACATCGACCGCGTAAACCCGGGCAAGTTCCTGATCGGGCTTTACAAGGAAACAGGCGACAAGCGTTATAAAATAGCGGTAGATGAACTGCGCGACCAGATGCGCACGCATCCGCGCACGAAAGAAGGCGGCTTCTGGCATAAAAAAGTGTATCCGCACCAGATGTGGCTCGATGGCCTGTACATGGGCTCGCCTTTCCTGGCTCAGTATGCTGCCACGTTTAACGAGCCCGCCCTGTTCGACGATGTGGCCAACCAGATTTACCTCGTCGACAAATACACCTGGAACGAACAGAAAGGGCTTTTCCACCATGGCTGGGACGAAAGCAAAGAGCAGAAATGGGCCGACCCGGTTACGGGCAAATCTCCTGAAGTCTGGGGACGTGCCATGGGCTGGTATGCGATGGCACTGGTAGACGTGCTGGACTATTTTCCGAAAGATCATCCGAAGCGACAGGACATCCTGCGTGTGACGAAGAAGATGGCAGATGCCATTGTAAAATACCAGGACCCTAACACCGGCGTGTGGTGGCAGGTAGTGGACAAAGGAGGCCGCGAAGGAAATTACCTTGAATCTTCTGCCTCCAGCATGTACACTTATTTCCTGCTGAAGGCCCTGAAGAATGGCTACATCGACCAGAAATACATGCAGGCCGCCCAAAAAGGCTACAACGGCATCCTGGATACCTTCATCCGTACCGAAAGCGACGGCACCATGAGCATTACCAACGTTTGTGCCGTTGCCGGTTTAGGAGGCAATCCGTACCGCGAAGGAACTTACGACTACTACATCAGCGAACCGCGTCGCGACAACGACCCCAAGGCGGTTGGTCCTTTCATTATGGCTTCGCTGCTGTTCGAAGAACTGACTAAAACAGCAGCATCCAATTAACAGCCTGAACTCCTGATCATGAAAGAAAAAGCATTTGTTTTTAGCCTGCTGTTGAGCCTTTTCCTGTTCCAGGCGAAGGCACAGCAGTACGATTTTGTGGTTGCCAAAGATGGCAGCGGCAGCTTCACGACGGTACAGGAAGCCATCGATGCCGTACCCGACTTCCGGAAAACCCCCACCACCATCTTCATCAAAAATGGGGTGTATAAAGAGAAACTGGTGTTGCCGGCTTCTAAAACAGGCGTAAAGTTTATCGGCGAAAGCGTGGAAAAAACCATCCTGACCCACGACGACTATGCTTCTAAAAAGAACCGGTTTGGCGAAGAGATGGGCACAACAGGTTCCTCGAGCTTCTTTGTGTTCGGCGATGAGTTTTCGGCTGAGAACATCACCTTCGAGAATTCTTCCGGTCCGGTTGGCCAGGCGGTGGCCGTGCGTGTTGACGGCGACAAGGTTATGTTCACCAACTGCCGCTTCCTGGGTTTCCAGGACACGCTGTACCCGCACGGCGAAAAGAGCCGCCAGTATTACCGCAACTGCTACATCGAAGGCACCGTCGATTTTATTTTTGGCTGGTCTACTGCCGTATTTGAGAACTGCGAGATTTATGCTAAAAAAGGGGATGGTTACCTGACGGCTGCCTCTACCCAGGAAGGTGCTCCCTACGGATTTGTATTTATAAACTGCCGCCTTACCGGCAATGCCCCCGCCAACTCCTATTACCTGGGCCGTCCGTGGCGCCCGTTCGCGAAAACGGTGTTTATCAACACCTACATGGGCAACCACATAAAACCCGAAGGCTGGCACAACTGGGGCAAACCAGAGGCGGAAAAGCAGGTGCTGTATGCCGAATACAACTCTACGGGTCCGGGTGCTGCTCCCGGCAAAAGAGTGAAGTGGGCAAAACAGCTGACGGAGCAGGAAGCAAAGGCCTATACCGTAAAAAACATTTTTGGCGACTGGACACCCGGTGAGACTGCAGCGGCTGCGGCTAAATAAGGAGGAGAGGCTATGGTGGCTGCTGCAGAAAGAAAAATACTGTAAACCCCACGGTTTTGTGCCATCGATTGCATAACTTGCATTTGCAGTTTGTAACAGGTAGAGGAGTGTGGAGCTAACGCAGCCGGAACTGCTTCTGCAATAGTTTGTTGTAAGTGAAATTAATTTTGTAATAAGCCTTTATTTATTACGCATTTCAAAAATCATATCATGTTAAAAAAACTACTATTAGTTCTGAGTTTGTTCAGCTTCGGAACAGTACAGGCTCAGGAGCAATTAGCCTTCCCGGGTGCCGATGGCTTTGGCAAGTATACTACCGGCGGACGTGGCGGTAAAGTAATTAAAGTAACCAACCTGAACGATTCAGGTGCAGGAAGCCTGCGTGCAGCAATAGAGGCATCTGGTGCAAGGACCGTAGTATTTGAAGTTTCCGGTAATATCGTCTTAACCCGCAAACTACAAATCAATAACGGAGATATCACCATTGCCGGTCAGACTGCTCCGGGTGATGGTATTTGCATTCAGAACTATGAACTGAACATAAACGCAAATAATGTTATTATCCGGTACCTGCGTTTCAGGATGGGCGATCTTACTCAAAATGAGCAGGATGCGCTATGGGGTAGATACAAGAAAAATATCATCATCGACCACTGCTCTATGAGCTGGTCCATCGACGAAACTTCCTCGTTTTATGCCAACAAGGATTTTACCATGCAGTGGTGCATCCTGAGCGAGAGCCTCAACCGTTCGGCGCACGATAAGGGCGACCATGGCTACGGCGGCATCTGGGGCGGCGACGGAGCATCTTTTCATCACAACCTGCTGGCGCACCACAACAGCCGTAACCCCCGGTTTAACGGTTACCGCTCCGGTGTAAGCAATGGCATTTATCCGAATGAACTGGTAGATTTCAGAAATAACGTGATCTATAACTGGAAAGGGAACAGTTCCTATGGTGGTGAAAACGGCAAGTATAATATCGTTAACAACTATTACAAACCCGGGCCTGCCACCACCTCCTCCAGTGTATTTAAAAGAATTATGCAGGTATCCTTTGAAAGCAATACCGCTTACGGCGCCGGGTACGGTACCTTCTACATCGACGGGAACGTGATGCACAACAATGCTACCGTTACAGCCAACAACTGGAACGGCGGGGTAGATTACGACAGCTCTATCCCGACGGCTCAACGGGCGAATGTAAAACGCACGGAGCCTTACGAGTCCCAGTTATCCGTAACACAATCTGCTACGGAGGCTTTTGAGGCCGTGCTGGCACAGGCAGGTGCTTCCTACAAACGCGATGCAGTAGATGCGCGGGTCGTAAGTGAAGTGCGCAACGGTACCTTCACCTATAGAGGGGCTAATACAAACTATCCGGGTATCATCGACTCCCAGGCCGATGTAGGCGGCTGGCCTGTACTGCAATCGCTGCCGGCTCCAGCCGATACCGATAACGACGGCATGCCCGATACCTGGGAAACAGCAAACGGGCTGAACCCGAACGATGCTGCTGACCGCAACGGCTTCCACGCCAGTGGCTATACCAACCTGGAAATGTACATGAACAGCCTTGTTGCCGGAAATGTAACAGCCTTACCACAGGAAAGCCAGGTGACAGAAACCATCATCTACCCGAATCCATTTACTGCAGCTGCCACCATAGCCTTTGCTGTTAAGCAGCAGGGCCAGGTAAGCGTAACGGTAACCGATATTACCGGCAAGCAGGTAGTGCAGCTGTTAAACTCCCGCCTTACCCCTGGTGCTCATTCGGTGCAGTGGAACGGAACAGATGCCAATGGCAACAACCTGACCAGCGGCATGTACTTCGTTTCGATCCAGTTGGGCGACGACAGGGTAGTGAAGCGGGTGGCGCTGATACGGGAATAGTATATAGAATCTTAAACATAATTTAGGGACAAAACAACAGATCATGCATTTTAAAAAATACCTGACATTCGGTTTACTGGTAATTTGCGCTTGTCAAAGCGAAAAAACACGAACAGATATTGCATCCGCTTCATCAGCTGAAAAATCACAGGCTACCTCAACCATGCCTGCCATGCCTGCTCCTACAGGAAAGGTGTCTGATGTATGGGTGGCGGACCTGGGAAATGGCACCTATAAAAACCCGGTTCTCTATTCCGATTATTCCGACCCGGATGTGTGCCGGGTAGGCGATGATTACTACATGACATCCTCCAGCTTTAATGTTATCCCGGGTTTGCAGATCCTGCACTCCAAGGACCTGGTGAACTGGAAAATAATAGGTTATGCCCTCGACCGGCTCCCGCCTTACGAGCATTTCGCCAGGCCGCAGCATGGCAATGGCGTATGGGCACCCTCTATTCGCTACCACAAAGGCGAGTTCTACATTTACTGGGGAGATCCTGACTTTGGCATATACATGGTAAAAACCAAAAACCCGGCAGGGCCATGGGAAAAGCCTGTGCTCGTGATGGAAGGTAAAGGACTTATTGATTCGTGCCCGCTTTGGGATGAAGATGGCAAGGCGTACCTGGTGCATGGCTGGGCTGGCAGTCGCGCCGGAATTAAGAGTGTCCTGACGGTAAACAAGATGAACCCGGAGGGTACGAAAGTGATTGATGAAGGCGTCATTGTTTTCGACGGCCATGAAAATCACCCGACCGTGGAAGGTCCGAAATTCTACAAGCGCAATGGCTACTACTATATTTTTGCACCTGCCGGAGGTGTTTCTACGGGTTGGCAGCTGGTGCTGCGCTCTAAAAGTGTGTATGGTCCTTATGAAGAAAAAATTGTGATGGACCAGGGCAAAACGCCGGTAAATGGTCCGCACCAGGGCGCCTGGGTCGATACCAAAACAGGTCAGGACTGGTTTATTCACTTCCAGGACCTGGAGGCTTATGGCCGGGTAGTGCACCTGCAGCCAATGAAATGGGTAAACGACTGGCCGGTGATTGGTGAAGACCAGGATGGCGATGGCAAAGGGCAACCCGTGCTGGCACATAAAAAACCGGATGTTGGCAAAACCTACCCGGTGGTAACGCCGCAGGAATCAGATGAGTTTGAGGGGCATTCGCTGGGGCTGCAGTGGCAGTGGCATGCAAACCCGAAAGCTACCTGGGCTTTTATGAACCCTACCAACGGAAAGCTGCGACTCTACACCGACCAGCTTCCGGAGAACTATAAGAACTTCTGGGATGTGCCGAACCTGCTGCTGCAGAAGTTCCCGGCCGAGCAGTTCACGGTGACAACAAAGATGCAGTTTACACCAAACGAAAAGCTGCAAAACGAGCGCGCCGGCCTGATTGTGATGAGCGACAGCTATGCGCATATTTCGCTGGTAAGCAAAAAAGACGGGCTGTACCTGGCCTACACACAAGGCGAGAAGGCAGAGAAAGGCACACCGGACAAGGAGCAGCTGCTGGGCAAAGTGAAGAGCAACGAAATCTATTTCAGAGTGAATGTAGATAAGGGAGCTGTTTGCCAGTTTAGCTACAGCGAAGACGGCAACCAGTTCAAACCTGTTGGTACCCCGCTTATTGCCAAGCCAGGCAAATGGATCGGTGCCAAAGTAGGCGTTTTTGCCGTTCGCCAGGACAAGATCAACGACTCCGGCTTCGCCGATTTTGATTGGTTCAGGATTACAACATTACAACAGAACAATTTAAGTAATTAATCATTCCGCAGGGAAAATTTGAATCAATTTCAAGACTTTAATTTTTAGGTGCTGTCAGCAAGTGAATAGAAAATGGGACAACAGTTTGCATCTTTCAGAACATATATTTTTTTCAGATTTTCCCTGCGTCCTTCTTCCTTCGCAGGCGCCGCGGTAGTTGGCTGTTTAGCATGCAGCATCTTTTTTACAGGCTGTACCGGGCAGGCTCATACCGCTACTACCGCTAATCAGGAAGCTGTCAGCAGTACGGCTACTCCTGCTGCTGTTACTGCGGCTGAACCTGTTTCGTGGGGGAGAGCGCTCCGACAGAAGCAGGAATGGTATGCCGGTGCTGAAGCCCAACGTATTGCCGATAATCTGTTGTTGTATCAGCGCGATAACGGTGGCTGGGACAAGAATACGGACATGGCTACGATTCTTTCGGACGAAGAAAAAGCAGTTCTTCAGTCGAAAGCGGAAAAGGGCAAAATATCCACCATCGATAACAGAAGCACTTTTACCCAGATGGAATACCTGGCGAAGGTGTATGCGGCTACGGGGCACGAAAAATACAAAGAAGCGTTTCTGCGGGGGATGGATTACCTGCTGGAAGCCCAATACGAAAATGGCGGCTGGCCACAGTTCTACCCCATCCGGAAGGGCTATTATGAGCACATCACCTTTAACGATGGCGCCATGATCGGGGTAATGACCCTGCTGCGGGATGTGGCAAACAACGAAGCTCCCTATACCTTTGTAGATGCTACACGAAAAGACAAAGCAGCTAAAGCCATTGAAAAGGGACTGGATGTTATCCTGAAAACACAGATTAAAGTTGACGGCAGGTTAACGGCCTGGTGTGCCCAGCACGACAAGAACACATTTGCGCCGCAAAAAGCCCGTGCTTATGAACTGCCCTCTATCAGCGGTTCGGAAAGCATTGGCATATTAAAATACCTGCTGCAGGTTGAGAATCCTGGTCCGGAGGTAGTACGTGCCGTAGAAGGTGCCATTTCCTGGATGGAACGTGTAAAGATCACTGGCATCCGGCTGGATGTTATCAAAGACCCATCCATGTACAAAGGCTATGACCGGGTAGTGGTGAAAGATCCTGCAGGTCCTCCTTTACTGGCCCGTTTTTATGAGATTGGAACGAACAAGCCCATGTTTGTGGGGCGCGATGGCATCGTGCGGGAAAATCTGTCTGAAATAGAACAAGAGCGCCGGTCTGGCTATGGCTGGTATACAGAATTCCCGCAGGATTTGGTGGAGAAAGTTTATCCTGCCTGGAAGCAAAAATGGATGGTTGCCAAGTAACCAAACTGAATTTAGAAACCTGAACTTATCTTAATACATGAAACGGAATAAAACATTTTTTAGCAGGCAAAGCTTTTTAGCGGGGGCAGCAGGTATGCTGCTGTTCGCCTGCCAGCAACAGCCGAGCGGCACGACTGCAGCTGCCACCACAGCCTCAGCACAGGCTGCTGCGGCTGCAACCACCACGGCAGCAGCAAAACCGGCCTTCGATATTTACGAAGGCATAGAGTTTGACATGCCGCGGGTGAAAGAGACTTCTTTCCCGGACAATACGGTATCCATAACCGATTTTGGCGCTGTGGGCGATGGCCTGACCCATAACGGCCAGGCTTTTGCCAAAGCGATAGACGCGGTGGCAGCCAAAGGCGGTGGTAAAGTGGTTATCCCGCGCGGGATGTGGTTAACCGGCCCCATCGTCCTGAAAAGCAATATTAACCTGCATGCCGAAGCAGGCGCTATGGTTGTTTTCAGTACAAACTTCGACGAGTATCCGCTGGTAAAAGTGAGCTTCGAAGGATTGAATACCGTTCGCTGCCAGTCGCCCATCTCAGGTGTGAACCTGGAAAACGTAGCCATCACCGGCGAAGGAACATTCGACGGTTCCGGTGATGCCTGGCGCCCGGTAAAGAAAAGCAAGATGACCGATGCCCAGTGGAACAAGCTGGTGAAGTCCGGCGGCGTAATGAGCGACGACAAAAAAATCTGGTATCCTTCCGAAAAATCTAGAAACGGCGACAGAAAGGATAACTTTAATGTGCCCGACTTCAACAAAATGGAGGAGTTTGCGACCATAAAAGATTTCCTGCGCCCGGTAATGGTAAGCCTGGTGGGTTGCAAGCGGGTACTGCTCGACGGCCCGACTTTCCAGAACTCACCTGCCTGGAACCTGCACCCTAACATGTGCCAGGACATCATCATCCGCAACCTGAACGTGCGTAACCCCTGGTACTCCCAGAACGGCGACGGCCTGGACCTGGAGTCCTGCAAAAATGCGCTGGTGTACAACAATACCTTTGACGTAGGCGACGACGCCATCTGCTTTAAATCCGGAAAAGACAAAGACGGACGCGACCGTGGCATCCCGACGGAGAATGCGATTGTGAAAAACTGCGTGGTGTACCATGGTCACGGCGGATTTGTGGTCGGCAGCGAAATGTCGGGTGGCGTGAAAAACGTGCACGTATCCAACTGTACCTTCATGGGTACCGACATTGGCCTTCGTTTTAAGAGCACGCGTGGCAGAGGTGGTGTGGTAGAAAACATCTACATCTCCAACATCGACATGATCGACATCCCGACCGAAGCCATCAGCTTTAACCTGTTCTACGGCGGCAATTCGCCCGTGCTGGAAGAAGACCAAAGTGCCAAAACAGAAGCCAGAGACGAGAGAATGGTGCCTGTAACTGAAGAAACGCCGGCTTTCAAAGACATTTACATGAAGAACATCCGGGTAGCAGGCGCCGAGCAGGCACTGGCCTTGCAGGGGCTTCCGGAGATGAACCTGAAAAATGTGAAACTGGAAGATGCCGTGCTAAAAGCCCGGAAAGGCATCACCTCGGTAGATGCGGATGGAATTGAGCTGAAAAACGTGAAAGTAATTACAGAGCAGGGACCTGCGCTTACCATCTACAACAGCAAGAACATCAGCGTAAGCGGCCTTACCTACAACGAGACAAAAGAACCGGTTGTGAAGGTACTTGGTCCTAAAACAAGCAACGTTAAACTGAACAACAAAGACTTCAACGATACCTCGAAGCAAATTTCAAAAGGAAAAGATCTGAGCGCTTCAGCATTGACGTTGGAGAAATAATAAAAACACGATTTTCCTGCATAGCACAGCAGCCGGTTCCTGATAGGCAAGGGCCGCTTGCTGTGCTATTTTTTTGGTAATCCTTGTTGTCAGTTTGAACAGACAAGACGATTTTCCTTTTCTGTCGCTGCAAAAGAGCTGTTTTTTTTCTGCTGCGCCTGCCACCATAGCCACACCTGTAGCTATCCGGAAAAAATAATCTGCCAATTGTTAGCGCTGAGGCTTCCTGGGGTAGGGGGCCTGCCTTATGTCCTCTGTTTCAGCCAGATAAACAATGTTCCGGGTCGTCCTGGTCAATCCGGATGTTCCCGCTTGACAGAGTGTCGGAATAGCGGTATATTGCTAGAGCTTAAGTTAGCCTGTTTTGAGTTTGGAGAGAGTTTATCTGTTTTATGCGTAGAATAGCGGTACTGTTGAAGTTGATCATAGGTGTGTGCTTATTAGGGGTAACAACACAGGTAAGGGCACAGCTGAAGTGTAAAATTGAGCGTTATACGACCGAGGAAGGTTTGTCGCATGATAACGTCACCTCCATGCTCAAAGATCGCGAAGGGTTTATGTGGTTTGGCACCTGGGACGGCATAAACCGCTTCGACGGGCATGACTTCGTAGCTTACAAAGCCTACCCGGGCGACAACTCCAAGCTAAAGAATAACAGGATCGTAAGCATTGTAGAAGACGAGGCAGGTTTTTTATGGCTGAAAGCCTATGACAACCAGATTTACCGTTTTGATAAAAAAACAGAGAGCTTTTTTTCGCTGGAAGAGCTACTGAACCGGAAGGGGTATAAAAGTATTGTTTTTGATAAAGTTATTCTGGGAAAGAATGGGTACATCTGGTTAACAACCAAAAATCAGGGCGTTTACTGTGTAAGCAAGGCAACGTCAGCACAGCCATCTATCAGCAGGTTTACGCACGAGCAGATAACCGGCCAATCGCGTTCAAGCAGCCAACTCAACTTTTTCTACCCGGATAAATCCGGCACTATCTGGATTGGATCGCCCCACGGACTCAGTCGGCTTACCCGGAATAAAGCAGGCAATTATGCCCTTAAAATCATACGCTCCGATTCTTTAAACAAACTGAATTTTACCGCTGTGCTGGAAGGCACCAATAAACTCTGGTTTGGGACGGGAGAGGGCACCCTGGTTACATTTGATAAAAAGACAAACCGCGTCAGGAAGCACAAAGCCAGCGACAGCAGCATCAATTCGCTTTGCCTGTCCAGGAAAAAGCAGGTGCTTTACCTCTCCAATTCCGGAAGGCAGCTCATCACCTTAAATCTTTCAGGTGTACAAACCTCGGTTGCTTCTATGCCCGGAAAGGGAGCTTTCCTTTCTATTTTTGAAGATAACGCAGGGCTGTTGTGGATAGAGCCGGAAAGCCAGGGGGCAATCATGTTTAACCCGGCTACCAGGGAGTTCAAACATTTTGTTCAGCCCAAAGATGCTACCTTTCATCCTTCCATTAAGTTTTATCATATTTTCGAAGATCACCAAAAAAGGATCTGGGTAAGCATGCAGGGCGGCGGGTTCGGCTATTACGATTCCACAACAAATGATATCAACTATTTCTACAATAAACCCGGCAGCCCCGACCAGCAGTTTTCCAATTTCGTGAGTTCTCTTTATTTAGATCCTGCAGGCGTCATGTGGATGTGCACCAACGACAGAGGATTAAATAAAATAATATTTCAGGAAAATTATTTTGATCACCAGGTCCTGGTGCAGCATACGGCAAATAAATCCGAAAATGAAATACGATATATTTTCCAGGATAGCAAAAACAGAACCTGGATAGCTACGAAGGGGGCGGAACTGTATGTGTACGAGCAGGGGAAAGTTGTAACAGGCTTGTTGGATTCCGAAGCTGACTTTGGCTCGGGGATCTATTGCATGCTGGAAGACCGGCAGCATAATTTATGGCTTGCAACAAAAGGAAATGGTTTATATAAGGCAGTACCCCAGGATAATACCCGCTCAAAGTACCGTCTGACACATTTCATGCCCGACCCCAATGACCCCTATAGCCTGAATAATGAACAACTCTACTGCATACTCGAGGATAGCAAAGGCAGGATATGGGTAGGTACCTATGGTGGCGGCCTGAACCTGGTGGAGCAGACTGCTGGTAAAACCCGGTTTTTAAACGATAAGAACCTTTTACGGCATCATCTGAAAGGATTTTTTGAGAAGGTAAGGCATTTGAATGAGGGGCCTGATGGCGCTGTTTGGGCAGGTACAACGGATGGCTTGCTGGTTGTAAAGTCCGATCCGGAAGCAGGCTTTACATTTGAAACCTACCAGAAAAGAGCAGGAGATAAGGCGAGCCTTGGAAACAACGATGTGCAGTTTGTTCTGAAGGACAGCCGGAACACCATGTGGCTGTGTACTTCCGGAGGTGGTTTGAACAAAGCTGTCGTTACGAAAAACAACAAACTGAAATTTCGGGCTTTTACAAAAGAAGATGGCTTATCCAATGATTACATCTTAAGTGCGGTAGAAGATAACAGCGGCCACCTGTGGTTGGCTACTGAAAAGGGTATTTCCAGGTTCGACCCCGGCAAGCAGCAGTTCAGAAACTACGACTCGTACGATGGCTTGCCCAAAGCAAAATTCTCGGAAACAGCTGCCGCAAAGCTCGCGAATGGCAGGTTGCTTTTTGGTACCAGGAATGGCTACCTGTCCTTTAATCCGGCTGAAATCAGTAACAAAAAGCTCCGGGCCAACATGGCTTTTACTAATTTACAGGTTAACAACAAAGATGTAGCGCCGGCCGGAAAAAATTCGCCACTCAAGTACAACATTAACAACACCCGGCAGATTGCGCTCGCCCATGATCAGAATATCCTGGGGATCGATTTTACTGTGCTGGATCATTATTGGGGTAGTAAACAGGCCTATGCGTATCGCTTAGCTGGTTTTGATGAGCAATGGCATCATGTAAAAAATCAGCACCGTGCTGTTTATACTAACTTGCCGCCTGGCCACTATACCTTCGAAGTAAAAAGCCTGGACCCGGAAATATATGAAAGCATCCCTTCCAAAAAATTAGCGATCACTATTCACCCTCCCATTTGGCGAACTACCTGGGCTTACCTGCTCTACATCCTGCTCACGCTAACGCTGCTCGAGATAATAAGGCGAGTTGCTTTTTCGATGATAAAACTGCGAAACAGAATTTCAATTGAACAGAAACTGACGGACTTAAAACTGCGGTTTTTTACCAATATTTCGCATGAGCTGCGCACACCCCTAACCTT
Source organism: Botryobacter ruber (assembly GCF_003347595.2). Classification (GTDB taxonomy): domain Bacteria; phylum Bacteroidota; class Bacteroidia; order Cytophagales; family Hymenobacteraceae; genus Pontibacter; species Pontibacter ruber_A. The sequence continues at coordinate 219,532 of NZ_QCZK02000037.1, forward strand.
GATTGTGAACCCGATTGAGGCTATTGCAAACCAGGAAGAATTGTCGCCAAAAGGCCGCGAGTACATAAAGGTGGTGCGCAAGAACACCAGTCGCATGGTGCGCTTTATCAACCAGTTACTCGACTTCAGGAAAGCGCAGAGTGGCAAAATGAAACTGAAAATTGCGCAGGTAGAAGTGGTGTCGCTGGTAAAGGAAATCAGCAGTCACTTCGCTGAAGCTGCCGCCGAAAAACAGATCCTGCTTCAAACGGTTTCCAATGTAAAGGAGCTGTATGCCTGGCTCGATGCCGAGAAAATAGACATCGTGCTCTACAACCTGCTCTCCAATGCGCTGAAGTTTACGCCAAACGGGAAAGTAATTACCATCGAAATTAAGCACACGGGCAACGACGCTTTTACCATCAAGGTAATTGACCAGGGGGTTGGGGTGCCAAACGACAAGCTTGCAGCTATTTTTGAACTCTATTATGAAGTAGAGAAACAAGAAGGAAACAATACCGGTGGCACTGGGATTGGCCTTGCGCTTGCAAAAGAATTTGTGGAGCTGCACCATGGTAAAATATTCGCCCACAACAATGCTTCCGAAGGATTGACAGTAACGGTTGCTTTAAAAGACGGAAAAGAGCATTTCCACCCTGAGGAGATTGTTGCTGTAGAACCAACAGCTGCGGAGCAAGGGCAGCCGGCCCTGCCGCTTGAGTTGCTTTCTGCTGAAGAAGTAACGGAAGCCGTACCGGCAGTTCAGAGCGCATTGCCCCTGGTACTGCTTGTAGAAGATAACGGGGAGTTGCGAAGATTCCTGGCAGATCAGTTAGGGAAAGCCTACCGCGTAGAAGAGGCTGAGGATGGCGAAGAAGGACAGGCAAAAGCTCTAAAACTGCTCCCGGACCTGGTCATAAGTGACATCATGATGCCTAAAATGGATGGTATCCAGTTGCTCGACAAACTCAAAAATACGGAGGCCACAAGCCATATTCCGGTTATTCTGCTTACGGCAAAAACATCGGTAGAGCACCAGATAGAAGGATTGAATTATGGCGCCGACTATTATATTACCAAGCCTTTCCAGACTGATTTTATACTTGCTTCTGTTAAGAACCTGCTGGCGCAGCGCAAGAAAATTTTTGATCACCTGCTTTCCGATAAAAAACAGCTTGAACTTAGTCCGGGCGAGATTGTAATTACATCCAAAGACGAAGCGTTTTTAACGGAAGTAATCAAAATAGTTGAAGATGGCATGTCGGACCCGGACTTTAGCATCGATGCAGTGGCAGAAACGGCTGGCATGGGCAGAACAACGTTTTATAAAAAGTTCAGCAGCCTTACTAATTTAGCCCCTGTGGAATTTGTGCGCGATATGCGCCTGCAAAGAGGAAAGCAGCTAATGGACGCCGGTGAAGCCAACATATCGGAAATCGCCTATAGTGTTGGTTTTAACAGTGCCGGTTACTTTAGTACCTGCTTTAAAAAGAAATATAATTGTACGCCATCTGAATACCTGAAGAAATTAAAAGTAGAGCAGGTGTAAGGAAACTGCAACAAAGACCCCTTTTTGTGATTGTGGTAACCTTTGCAGCTCATCTGATTATTAAAAACAAAGGCCATTGGCAAGTATATGCTCTTCTTGTCCAACATTCTTTTTCTCCAAATCAAGCTGCCAAAGAAGAAGTCTGACAAGCAGCTATTCCAAGTTTAAATTCAGACTGATAATTCTGTTTCTTAATGTAAATCTTTGAACAACAAAACATTGCTGGAAGCCTTTGGGCTAGATGACAGAAAAAAATGTTTGTGCAAACGTTGGCATGGAACAAATTTAATTTTTATTTTTACAAACTATTGTTAGTTATTGTGTCTTCAGAAATGAAAAGCAGCAGGTAAGCTGTGATAGGAGTAAGGTGAATTAAGTTTCATAACAGTGCCAGTTGAAAATTAACTTCTGCCCGGACAAGTATGGAAATGATTAAAGATTTGTTATCTGTAGAGAAGGAAGTTTGCATAACCACATCGGATGCAGTTGCTTCTGATCTGTCTGTAGGCGAGCAGAATGCTGCCCTACCAGATAACGAGCTGCTCATCAGGAAAGCTTTCGAGACAGACCCGAAACAGGGTTGCGAGTTGCTTTTCCAGTATTATTACAAGGGCTTATGCAGCCATGCCGCGCGCTTTGTTTACTCCCGAACCATTGCGGAAGATATTGTGTCAGATGTGTTCTGCCAGTTTTATTTGAAGGGCACTTTCCATGAAATAACCACTTCTTACCGCGCCTTCCTGTACAAAAGTGTTCGTAACCGGGCCTATAACTACCTGAAGTTGGAGGCTACGCGGTCCGTTGAGTTGGATGCTGCTTATGAATCCACTGCCACATCGTTTGCACAGCAGCCTGACGCTGTTGTGGAGTATGACGAGCTGTGCCAGCAGGTAGAAGCTGCTATCAACGCGCTTCCCGCCCAGTGCCGGAAAATTTACCTGATGCACCGCTTTGAAGACAAAAAATATGCTGAAATAGCGGAAGAACTGCAGCTCTCGCCCCGGACGGTGGAGGTACAGATCAGGAAAGGGAGCCAGCATGTGCGGGAGTTTCTTTCCAGGCATTGGTTATTCCTGGTGCTGTTCCTGTGTGGCCTCTGCTAAGTTTTTTTTACAGCCCTTGCTTTTCCGGGTAAGTCGTTTCTATTTTTTCTAATAAAAACCGCACCTCCTCAACAAAATCCTGATTTAGCCTGCCTCCATTCTTTCTTCTCCCGCAAAATATACCTCCTGCTTTTCTGATGCGGCCTTGTTGTGGTGCAGTGGCTGTGGTGGCAGGTGCAGTCAACTGTTTTGCTGCCTAAACCCTCAAAAAAACAAGTATTTGCCGCCCTAGGAAGAGCTTCTGAAAAAAAATAAAAAATATTTTCGTTTCGCGTAAGGGTTTTTTCAGGTTCAGTTGTCTTACTATTATAACACAGAAAGATGCCATCACAATCATTAGTTACACGAGAGCTATTACACGCTTATTTCGCAGGGCAGGCAACGCCCCTGCAGAAGCGGCTAATAGAGCGTTGGATGGAGGAAGAGGCTGCTAATGAAGAATTCTTCTATGCCTGTCTGCATGAGTGGGAGACCAGGTTTCCGCAATACCCAGCAGACGTTCATGCAGGAATTGCCAGGTTTCATGAAAAGCTTGAGCAGGCAAGCCGCCTGACTGTAGAGGCCGATGAGAACCAGGTGCAGGATGAGCCGGTGCGGAAGTCTGGGCGCTGGCAGCGGTGGATGGTTGCTGCCGCTGTGTTGTTTCTGGTGCACGTTGGCGCCTGGCAATTTCGGGAGGCTATCCTGTATAAAAGCTTTGCCACCGGCAGCGGTGAAATAAGCCAGTTGTTACTGGAAGATGGCAGCCAGGTAACCCTGAACGAAAATTCGACACTTCGTGTACCGCGCTTTGGTTTCGGGAAGTATAGCCGCAATGTGCAGTTAAGCGGAGAAGCAAAGTTTTCGGTGGTGCACACGCCCGACGATAAAAAATTTGTAGTCTCTACTGATTCTGTTTTTCAGGTCGAAGTGCTGGGCACAGTGTTTAACGTAACTGCCCGCGACCAGGACACCAAAGTGGTACTGCAGGAGGGGAAGGTAAAGGTGCTGTATAAAGAAGAAATCAAACAGGCTGCTACGCCGCTCATTATGGCACCAGGCGATTTGGTGACGGTGGATCATGGACAAAAGCAGCTCACCCTGAAAAAAGTAAAGCATCCTGAAAATTATTCTGCCTGGCAGAACGGGCAATTTATTTTCGACAAAACCTCGTTGGGCGAGATTAGCGAAATCCTCCGCGATAACTATGGCTTAACGGTAGAAACTGGGGCGATTGATACCTCAAGCGTAACCGTATCCGGGTCGTTCAAGGCGAGCAACGCAGACGAACTGCTGCAGGCACTTTCGGAGATTTTAAATATTCGTGTAGAACGGCAGGATGCTAACGTAATTCTGACCGAAAAATAAATAAGGTGCTCCTAAGGAAAACCTGAACATACATGTTTGCAAAGATTAACGAATGTTAGTTTTACGGTGGATTCAATATTCCATGCAGGCTTATTTTGATAAGTACAGGTAAGGCTCCTGCAAAAAAGCACAGTTAATTTCTCTCATACAAAGATAATTTATTACATCCTGTAATACCATTGCTATAGTTACAGCAGCGCGTCGTCTTGCTATAGCTATATCTTAATGGTATTTGAAAAAATGCTATTCGGTAGCCGGGAAAGCTATTGCCTGTATTTTAGCTTTCCGGTTTTAAATGATAACTCTGAGATGTTTTATTTCAACATTTTATCCCTCCTCATATGAAGAAGAAAGTTTACAGGTTAGGTTCATGCGGTATGCTGATTGCCTTACTCTGCGGTTTGCAGCCTCATAGTAAGGCCCAAAGTCTGGCATTCACACCCCCTTCACAAAATGTCCCTCAAAAACCCGGTAATACGGCTACTGTTAAATTAAAAGACGCCCTACATAGCTTTAGAGAATATTACAAGGTAGACATCCTGTTCTCGGACCAGGCGGTGAAAGACCTGGTTGTGCCGGAAAGCGTAATAAAGCTAAACCTCTCGCTGGAGCAAAACCTGGAGTTGATATTGAAATCGTTCGACCTGCAGTTCAAAAAATCGAAGGATGGCACATATCTGATAACACCAGCTACTAAATCAGAAGGACTCCCTGTACGAAACTTTGAACATGCCCAACTGCTTACCGGTATCAATAGCCTTCAGGTACAGGATACTGAACTGGCAAAAGCACAGACAGCTAAAACTGTAGCTGGTAGAATTACAGATGATAAGGGCGATCCGATACCCGGTGTAACGGTATTGCTGAAAGGGACTTCAACGGGTACTGCCACTGATGTTGATGGTAAATATCTGCTAACAGTACCGAGTGGGGAGGGAACATTGCTTTTCTCGTTTGTAGGATACCAGACAAAGGAAGTACCTATTAATAACCGGGCAGCAATCAATGTTACCATGTCTTTAGATTATAAAGCACTCGAAGAAGTGGTGGTTATTGGCTATGGTACTGTTAAAAAATCGGACTTAACGGGAGCCGTTGTGTCGGTTACGCAGGAGCAGATAACTTCTACACCGGTAACCAACGTGCTGGAATCGTTACAAGGCAAAGTGGCCGGTTTAGACCTTACCCGCAGCAGTGGCGAAACGGGTGCTGCCATGAGCTTTACCTTAAGGGGCAACCGCTCGTTAAGAGCCTCCAACGCACCGCTCATTATAGTGGACGGCATTCAGTATAGTTCGTATGTCGACATCAACCCCAACGACATCGCTTCGGTTGAAGTGCTGAAAGATGCCTCCTCTACGGCTATTTATGGTTCGAGGGGTGCCAATGGCGTTATCCTGATTACAACCAAAGGCGGACAAGCAGGCAAAACTAAAATTGAATTTAACAACTATGTTGGCGTAAACACACTCACCGCCTTTCCGTCCATTACCAACACCCCGCAACTGGTAGATTACTGGCGGGAAGAGCACCGGTCAGCAGGGCAGTGGAGCAGTCCTGCCGACGACCCCAAAATTTTTAACGATGCCATGGAGCGGATAAATAACGGGGTGAATACCAACTGGGTAGATCTGATGGTGCATAACGGAACGGTGCAGAACAACCACATCGCTATTTCAGGCGGTTCCGAGAAAACCACCTTCCGCCTCTCTTCCGAATTCTTTAAGGAAAAGGGCCTGCTTGTAAACGACCAGCTCAACCGTTTTGTCCAGCACCTTAACATCGACCACCAGGTAGCAGATAGGGTAAAAATAGGCACCATCATCAACTTCAACACTTCTAAGCAGGACAGGCGGAATACCAGCTTCTGGAACCTGATAAAGAACAGCCCGCTGGGTATGCCATACAACGAAGACGGTACCATTCGTAAATATCCTTTCCCGGGTGGTTCGCTGGCCCTGAACCCCCTGTTCGACGAAAGTGCAGAAGATTATGTGAACAAAACCACCATCAATCACCTGTTCTGGCAAGGCTTCGGCGACCTGAAAATTATGAAAAACCTGTCTTTCCGGACAAATATCGGGGTAGATATCAACTCCACGCACCAGGGAGTTTTCGAAAGTGCCAATACCACCTTGTCGGGTGTTAACAGCGGTTTTTCACGCGCAGCCCAGATAGACAACAAATCGAACGGCTTTACCTGGGAAAACTTTCTGACCTACAACGCCGAACTGAACAACCATGCCATTACCGTGATGGCCGGTAACAGCTTAATTAAAAACCGGGCGACGCTTCTTTCAGCTGAAGGAAAAAACCAGCCCTACGCCTCGTCGCAGTTTTATAATCTGGGCACCAACAGCCGCGACATCATTACGAACAGCCGACTGACCGAAAGTGCCCTGAGCTCCTTTTTTGGCCGTGTTAACTACAAGTTTAAAGACCGTTACCTGCTAACAGGTTCCTTAAGGGCAGATGGCTCCTCCGTATTGGCTGAAGGACACAAATGGGCCTACTTTCCGTCGGTAGCCGTTGCCTGGCGTCTGGTAGAAGAACCAGTATTTTCAGGACTTAAAAATGTGTTCTCCGATTTAAAAATCAGAACCAGTTACGGTGTTTCAGGAAACAGCGCCGTTACGCCTTACCAGACACAGGGAAGCTTATCGCGTGTAGCCTTTTCGTTTGACGAAACAGCGGCTTTCGGTTACTGGCCCAAGCTGCTGGCCAACAAAGAGCTGGGCTGGGAAACCACAGCCACCCTCAACTTCGGTCTTGATTTCAGTCTCTTCAGCAACCGCATCAGCGGTACTGTAGATGCGTACAGCACCAAAACAGACGATCTCCTGATGGACCGTATCCTGCCTTCCTTAACAGGATATAGCTCCACAATTGCAAACATCGGCAAAACCAAAACGCACGGCATTGATGTGGTGCTCTCCAGTGTGAACGTGGCCACTAAAAACTTTACCTGGACAAGCGACTTCAATATTTCCACCTTTAACGAACAGATTGTAGAATTGAGCCGTGCCGGAAATGATATTGGTAACAGGTGGTTTATCGGTCAACCAACCCGCGTTTTCTACGATTACGAGAAAATTGGCATCTGGCAGCAGGAGGAGGCAGACGAGGCATTAAAATACCATCAGAACAACAAGCCCGGCATGATTAAGGTGAAGGACCAGGATGGCGATGGCAAAATTACGGCCGACAAAGATATGATAATTGTAGGGCAGGCCACGCCGAAGTGGACGGGCGGTTTCAACAACAATTTTACCTACAAAAATCTTTCCCTGTCTGTATTAACCTTTGCACGTGTTGGCCAGACCATTAGCAGCGACTACCATGGCTATTTTTACCCGGGCCACACAGCTGCCGTAGTAGACTACTGGACACCTGAAAATCCTACCAATGCCTATCCACGCCCCAGCCGAAGCGCCGACCCTTACCTGTCTACCTTAAAGTACAAAGACGGTTCTTTTATTAAAATTAAGGATGTGCGCCTGGCCTATAACTTCAAAACCCAACTGGGGAAAGGAGCGCCTCTTGATATTACCCTCTATGGCACAGCTAAGAACTACTTTACTTTCAGCAGGATAGGCGATTATGACCCCGAAAGAGGCGGCTCATTGGATTTCCCGCTTACCAAGCAACTGGTGTTCGGCTTAAACATAGGACTGTAGTGCAGCCGGAAAAATTGATAAAGGTTTAAATTAGAAAGAATATGAAAAGAGTTTATATAAAAGTCGTGCTGTTAGCAGCTTTCGTTACAGGCGTTTTTTCGTCATGCTCCGATTTCCTGGAAGAGGTAAACCGGAACGATGTTACGGCAGATAATTTCTATAAAACGGCAGAAGGCATGGAAGGCATCGTGAATGCCTGTTATGCGCCCACCCGTATCTGGTATGGCAAGGTAATCGGGCACCTGCTCACCGAAGCAGGAACCGATGAAATGCTCTACGGTAATACGGCTGGTAACACGTACCCGCACTACAGCTACAATGCCCTGATGCAAGGCGCCAACACCAACGGCACCGGCCTTTACTTTGTCTGGAAATCCTTTTACAAAGGAATAAATGCATGCAACACGGCCATAGAAAGGCTGCCGGAATCGCCGCTTGCGGATAATTTAAAAGCGGTAAGAGAAGGAGAAGCCCGTTTTTTAAGAGCATTCTACTACTACCACCTCGTAGAAACATTCGGTCCGATTCCGCTTCGCTTAAAGGAAACCGTAGCGCCGGAAGTAATGGCAACCCGTGCTCCTGTTGATGATGTTTACAAACAGATAATCGAGGATTTAACCATTGCGTTCAACAACCTGAATGGCAAAGTTGCGCCCGAAGGCGGACGAGTAACGCAGCCAGCGGTGGCCGCCATGCTGGCCCGGGTGTACCTGACCAGAAATGATAATGAAAACGCTTTGCTTTATGCCAAAAAAGTAATTAATGATTATGGCTTCGCGTTAAACAGCAGTTATAAAGATCTGTGGGACATAGAGAACAGCAGCGGCAGCACCAACAAGGAAGTAATCTGGTTTGTAAATTACGCTGCAAACAACACGTTTAACGATTACGGCCGGTACGACGACTTAGGGTACTTCTGGTTATGGGAGGGCGGAAACCACTCGCACTTGCTCTACCTGCCTTTCTTTGTAGGCCTGAAGGGATATACCGGAACCCTGGAAACCGGCAGGGCACTACTGCAATATATGCCTTCCAAATACCTGCTGGACCTGTATGATGAAACAAAAGATGCGAGATACAAAGGTTCTTTCAGAACGGCCTGGTTTGCCAATGACCCAAAAACATTGCCGGACGGAATGACTCTTGGTGACACGGTTGTAGTTGTTTCCAAAGAGTCTCTTAGCGAAGAACAGAAAGCATCAAAGCCGTATACTGTTTATGATATCAATGATATTTATGAGCCAAACGGGGTGCCTAAAGAACCACGCTGGAGATACCATGCTTTATGGAAATTCCATGATCCTTCCCGCTCTACGGTGAACGTAGTAGAAAGTAAAAGAGATGTGTTTGTGTTCAGGCTTGCCGAAATGTACTTGATTGCTGCCGAAGCAAGCATGAAACTGGGTAAGAACGGCGAAGCGGCGGACTTTGTAAACAAAGTAAGGGAAAGGGCAGCCCTGCCTGGTAAAGTAGATGCTATGATGGTACAAGCATCTGACATGAACATCGACTTTATTTTGGATGAGAGAGCCCGTGAATTAGCTGGTGAACAGCTACGGTGGTTTGACCTGAAACGTACAGGTAAACTGGTAGAGCGCGTTAAATTATACAATCCCGATGCAGCTCCCAATATCCAGGATTACCACCTCTTACGGCCTATCCCGCAAATCGAAATTGATGTGTTAGAGAACAAGGCGGAGTTTAAGCAAAATGTAGGATATAATTAAGTGGAATGTCAGCAGCCAGTAAACACAAGCTTTACTGGCTGCTGTTTATTGGACTACCTGAAACCATAAAATGCCCAGCCTGCCTTTCTGCTTCAGGCAAAATCATTAGTAGTTAAGTAGACTGGCCATTTTATTATGGACTTACTTAAACAATTAAAAGAACTCTGTCGCTACTTTTAACCTTGTAAACTTAATTAAACTAAAAGCAATTATTGATGTAACTGCGTTTTAGCTTAAACCTTGAAAAGTGCGATGAGGCTGTAACAACTTACCTGTAGACAGGAGCAGAGGCTGTGGTGGCAGGTGCAGCAGAATTCTTAAGAACGAAGCCAACCTGTTGCTTTGCCAAACTTCTGAAAAAGTTACTACCTTTACCTAGTGTACAAAACTGTTATGAATAGATTATTCTGCCTGCTATTTTGTTGTTTGCTGTTCTGTAGTGCCGCCCAGGCACAAAAAGCCACATTCCCCCGCGATACTTCTTACACGGTGGCCAGTACCTATCAAAAGCTGAAGAAGCAGTACCCGTTTATTAAACCGGTTCAGGCGCAGTTGCCCAAAGGCGTACAGAGCAAAAAAGAGCTTGTCTACCGGAAGCTCGGCGACCGGGAATTGCACCTGGATGTGTTTTACCCAGCCAGAAAAAACAAAAACGGCTATCCGGGAGTGTTGCTGATTCATGGCGGTGGCTGGCGCTCGGGCGACAAAAAGCTGGAGTGGCCCATGGCCCAGCAGTTAGCGGCCCAGGGCTATGTAGCGGTAACGGCAGAGTACCGCCTTTCGATGGAAGCGCCTTACCCAGCAGCGGTACACGACCTGAAAGCGGCCCTGCGGTGGATGCGGGCACACGCAAAAGAATTTAAGTTAGATACCACCAGAATGGCCACCTACGGCACTTCTGCCGGCGCGCAACTGGCCTCGCTGCTCGGCACAACCAATGGCCTGGCGAAGCTGGAAGGGGAAGGGGATTATCTGAACCACTCCAGCGCGGTGCAGGCCGTTGTGAATGTAGATGGTGTGTTAGCCTTCAAACATCCCGAATCGGTGGAAGGTACCGTGGCAGCCCAGTGGCTGGGAGGCACCTCCAGCGAGGTTCCGGAAACCTGGGCAGAGGCATCCGCCCTTACGCACGTCGGCAAAAACACACCACCGGTGTTGTTTATCGCCAGCTCCCACCCGCGCTTCCATGCCGGAAAAGGGGACATGATAAAGGTGCTGGAGGCAGAAGGCATTCATTACGAGTCCTACTACATACCAGATACCCCCCATTCGTTCTGGCTTTTTTCGCCCTGGTTCGAGCCTACCCTGCAGTACACGCTTCACTTCCTGGACAAAGTGTTCAAAGAAAATTCGAAGGCAGCCAAGGAGTAGTTCCTGCAGACAGCGACGGATGCGAAAACGCGGCCGCGCGGCCGACGAGCGCGAAAGTTAACAATGAAAAAGGGAGCAAGTAGATACAGATGAACATACACTAAGAGTAAGAAACATTTAACGCTGTCATGTTAAACTTTAAGCACTTTGAAATAGTGTAACCCATCGAAATGACACAAAAGGTTAGAATGAAACAGCCCTAAGCCGTAAGTGGATCTTGTGGGCGAACTGCAAATAGACCAGCTATTCCATTTTTTAAAGTAGAAAGTCCTTTTTACTATCCGGTAGAAGGAGGGATATGGTGCCAAAAACATTTTTTTTGACGTGAAATAACAGTTTTTGGAAGCTTTTTACCAATTTTTAAAATTCAGACCTCCCCAATCCGGGTATATTTGTTTTAGAAACTAAGCTGTGAAAGCTGTTTGCACTGGTGGGTGTTCTATGTTAAACAAATGTTAGTTTTTTCGCCTGTTGCAATTTTGCTTCACGAGGATTCCCGATAGCAAATGGTAGGATAACGGTTGTGGCTTCCTGTGAAAAACGCGCTGTTGTGCCATCGTTTGCATAAGGTGTTTAGCATACATCTACTAAAAAAGCATTTGTGTCAGCGGATTCAGAGAGCATAGTTTTCACAGTGGCTTCGACAGCGCGCGCTCCTTTATATTTGTACATGCAATTTAAGATGCCTTGTTTATGTTTAAAAAACTTATATTAGTTCTCTTTTTATTTAGCTGCGGGGCCTTACAGGCACAACAACTTGCCTTTCCGGGAGCCGAAGGCTTCGGGCAGTATGCATTAGGCGGACGTGGCGGAGCAGTATATGCTGTTACCAACCTGAACGATTCCGGTTCGGGCAGTTTACGGGATGCTGTAAGCCGGGCCGGGGCGCGTACTGTTGTTTTCCGGGTTTCGGGCACCATCACCCTGAAGTCCAGCTTAAACATCAATAACCCAAACATCACCATTGCCGGCCAAACCGCTCCCGGCGACGGAATTACCCTCAAAGACTATCCTGTCAATGTAAATGCCGATCATGTAATTATCCGGTACATGCGCTTCCGGATGGGCGATGAGGCGCAGCAGGAGGCTGATGCGTTAGGCGGCAGGTTCCATAAAAACATAATCATCGACCACTGCTCCATGAGCTGGTCAACCGACGAGTGTGTGTCCTTTTATGCCAACGAAAACTTTACGCTGCAGTGGTCCATCATCTCCGAAAGTCTTCGAAATTCGGCACATGCCAAAGGCGCGCATGGCTATGGCGGTATCTGGGGCGGCAAATACGCTTCGTTCCACCACAACCTGATGGCCCACCACGATAGCCGCAACCCCCGCTTCGGGGAATACGCCGGATCAGCGTTCGCCCTGACCGACCTGGTGGATATGCGCAACAACGTTTTCTACAACTGGGGAGGTAACAGCGCCTATGGTGGCGAGGGCATGAACATCAATATTGTGAATAATTACTACAAACCCGGCCCGGCTACATCCAAAAAGGAACGTATTTTTTCGCCTGATAAAAATAAAAATGAGGGAACAGAAGTATACGATATCTGGGGCAAGTTTTACATTAACGGCAACTACGTAGACGGCAGCACCCGTGCCACAGACGATAACTGGACCTACGGCGTCTACAACCAGTTCCACGGCAGCTACGGCACGGTATCGGAAGCCGACAAAGCAGCCATGCGCTTGTCAGAACCTCATCCTGTCGATAATAACGTTACCACGCACACAGCGGAACAGGCTTACGAACTGGTTTTGCAAAATGCTGGCGCTTCGCTCAAACGCGATGCCGTAGACGAACGCATTGTCGGCACAGTACGCAACAAGACTTACACGGCGCCTGGTTCAGGTGGCAGCACCAACGGCATCATCGATTCGCAGGCCGATGTAGGCGGCTGGCCGGTACTGCAGTCGTTACCTGCCCCCGCCGATGCGGATAACGATGGCATGTCCGATGCCTGGGAGCAGCAGAACGGTCTCAATCCCAACAATGCAGCAGACGGATATGCCTTCCATGCCAGCGGCTACACCAACCTCGAAGTGTATCTAAACAGCCTGGTTGCCGGTAACATCACCAGCCTGCCCCAAGAGCTGCAGCTAGGGGAGTCTGTTATTTATCCGAATCCTTTTTCTGATGCTGTCACCATTGCCTTTGCTCTTCAGCAGCAAGGTCAGGTAACTGTTACGGTAACCGACATCACCGGGAAGCAGGTGGCCCTGCTCCTGGATGCGCACTTAAAGCCGGGCTCGCACAGCCTGCAGTGGAGTGGGACCGATGCGAACGGCAACCACCTCAGCAGCGGAATGTACCTGGTGCGTATCCGGAAAGGGAACGCTGGCCTGGTGAAGCGGCTGGCACTTGTCCGGGAATAAAATCAAACCCTAAATAGAACACGGAATGAAAAGTATCTGGAGCAGTATTTTACTCTTTGTATTTGTACTGACAAACGCCTTTGCCCAGAAAGATGCAGCCATGAAGCTGTGGTACGACAAGCCTGCCGCTGACTGGAACGAAGCGCTGCCGCTGGGCAACGGGCGCATAGGCGCGATGGTGTTTGGCGGTGCTGCCAAAGAACAGTTGCAGCTGAACGAAGAAACGGTTTGGGCTGGCGAGCCCGGTAACAACATTAACCCAGCATTAAAAGATGGCCTGCCGGAAATCAGGAAACTGATTTTCGAAGGAAAGCACAAGGAGGCACAGGCACTGGCGCTCGAGAAAGTGCCAAGACAGGCGCCCGCCCATTTGAACTACGGCATGCCATACCAGCCGGTCGGAAACCTGTTTATTACGTTTCCCGGGCATGAGGCTGCAGAAGCGTATTACCGCGACCTGGACATTGCGCAGGCAATAGCTACGGTTACTTACAAAGTAAACGGCGTTACGTACAAACGCGAAATGTTCTCCTCTTTTCCGGATGAAGTGATCATGGTCAGGCTGACGGCCGACAAACCCAGGAGCATCACGTGTACCCTGGGAGCCGATAGCCCGCACAAAAAATACAGCGTGCGTACGCAGGATAAGCAGCTGTTGCTGTCCGGCGTTTCTGGCGATGCAGATAACAAGCAGGGGAAAGTGAAATTCCAGGCCCGCATCCAGCCGGTGGTGAAAGGTGGTAAGGTAACGGCAACAGCTGACAAGCTGGAAATAACGGGTGCCGACGAAGCTGTGATTTACATCTCGATGGCCACCAACTTTAAAAACTACAAAGACCTGAGTGCCGACGAAGCGGCCAAAGCAGCAGGCTACCTGGCCAGTGCCCTGAAAAAGAAGTACAGCAAAGCCAGGGAAGCGCACATCAGCAGCTACCGCAGGTATTTCGACCGGGTATCGCTGGATTTAGGGGCTACCGGGGCCATCAAAAAACCAACCGATGTACGCCTGGAGCAGTTTGCCGGTGGCAACGATCCGCAGCTTATTTCGCTCTACTTCCAGTTCGGGCGTTACCTGCTCATCTCCAGTTCGCAGCCGGGTACGCAGCCTGCCAACCTGCAGGGCATCTGGAACGATAAAGTGTCGCCGCCCTGGGACAGCAAGTACACCGTGAACATCAACACCGAGATGAACTACTGGCCTGCCGAGGTAACCAACCTCCCGGAGATGCACCAGCCGCTTTTTGCCATGATCAAAGAGCTGGCGGAGACAGGCAAGGAAAGTGCCTCAAAAATGTACGGCGCCCGCGGCTGGAACATGCACCACAACACCGACATCTGGCGCATGACCGGTCCCATAGACGGTGCCTTTTACGGCCTGTGGCCCATGGGCGGCGCCTGGCTCACGCAGCACCTGTGGCAGCACTACCTCTACACCGGCGATATGGCGTTCCTGAAAGAATATTACCCGGTGCTGAAGGGTGCCGCTGCCTTTTATGCCGATGTGCTGCAGGAGGAACCAACGCATAAGTGGCTGGTAGTAGTACCCTCCATGTCGCCCGAAAACGGACACCAGAGCGGCGTTTCTATTGCGGCCGGCACGACCATGGACAACCAACTGGTGTTCGACGTATTCTCCAACGCTATTCGTGCTGCTGAAATCCTGAATACCGACAAAGCATTTGCAGATTCTTTAAAAGCCATGCGCAACAGGCTGCCTCCTATGCAGGTGGGGCAGCACGGGCAACTGCAGGAGTGGATGCACGACTGGGACCGCACCAACGACAAGCACCGCCACGTGTCGCACCTGTACGGCCTGTTCCCCGCCGACCAGGTTTCGCCCTACAGTCATCCCAAACTATTTGAAGCTGCCAAACAATCCCTCGTTTACCGGGGCGATAAGTCTACGGGCTGGTCCATGGGCTGGAAAGTAAACCTGTGGGCAAGACTGCTGGACGGGAACCGTGCTTATAAACTGATCGAAGACCAACTCACGCCAGCCGGTTTAGCGGAAAAGGGCGAGGGAGGCGGTACCTATCCGAACCTGTTCGACGCGCACCCGCCTTTCCAGATAGACGGCAACTTTGGCTGTACGTCGGGCATTGCCGAAATGCTGTTGCAGAGTCACCTGGAAAGCCTGCACCTGTTACCCGCCCTGCCGGAAAAATGGCAGTCTGGTGAGGTAAAAGGATTGGTGGCAAGAGGAGGATTTGTGGTAGACATGCGCTGGGAGAACGGGAAAGTGAAGCAACTGACCATCCACTCGAAACTGGGCGGTAACTGCCGGATCAGGGTAGCCAATACCTTAGCCTTACAGGGTAAAGGGGATTTGAAAAAGGCCACCGGCGACAACCCGAATAAATTTTACCAGGCTACGAACATTAAAGAACCGCTTATTTCACCAAAAGCAACTGTAGGAGAAGTAGAACTGCCAGCTTCACAGTTGTTTGATCTTGAAACACAGAAAGGCAGGTCTTATACGTTCGTGGCCCAATAAAGCAATTCCTGTATTGCCACTTTCTGACAAACAGATAGCAGAGCCTGTTTAAATTTTTACTTACGTTAATTATCCCTTTTCTAAACTAAAAAAGCTTATGAGAATGCAAAAACCTTTACAACAGTTGTTATTGCTGCTTTGTGTGCTTCTGGCGGGGTATACTGCCCAGGCTCAGTCAAGGCCATTTAATGCCGATATGGTAGTTGCCTTAGACGGTAGCGGAGATTTTATCAAAATTCAGGATGCCATCAATGCTGTACCTTCCAACAGCGAGCGGCGCACGGTCATCTACATCAAGCGTGGCCTCTACAATACCGAAAAACTGATTGTTCCGGGCGA
The DNA here is from genome assembly GCF_003347595.2 of Botryobacter ruber. Taxonomy (GTDB): domain Bacteria; phylum Bacteroidota; class Bacteroidia; order Cytophagales; family Hymenobacteraceae; genus Pontibacter; species Pontibacter ruber_A. Next base: position 235,497 of record NZ_QCZK02000037.1, read on the forward strand.
TAAAAAGAATGTTACTTTTATCGGGGAAAGCCGCGACGAAACGATCATCAGCTATCATATCTTTGATTGTGCCACCGGTAAATGCCCGACAGCAGATGCTGCCAAGTGGACAGGCGAGAACATTCGGACTTCTGCAACCATTACCCTGCAGGGCGATGGTTTCCGGGCCGAAAACCTCACCTTCCAGAACACGGCTGGTCCGGTAGGCCAGGCGCTGGCTTTAACGGTAAAATCAGACAAAAACATTTTCCTGAACTGTAACTTCCTCGGTTACCAGGACACGATTTACCTGTGGGATGCCGGCAAGCGCAGCTACTTCGAAAACTGCCTGGTGCTGGGCCGTACCGATTATATCTATGGAGCCGGCATTGCCTGGTTCGAAGAATGCGAAATCCGCAGCTGGGGCGGCGGCTGGATTACAGCGCCCTCAACACCAAGGTCACAACCGTTTGGCTATGTCTTCAACGAGTGCCGCTTTACCTATGCCACCAACAGCCCGCGTGCCGGAGACGACGGTGCGATGGTACGAATTGGCCGTCCGTGGCATGAGTATCCGAAAGTGACGATCATGAACTCTTACATGACGGAAAAGATCCACCCGGAAGGCTGGGGCGATAAATGGGGCATGGACTATTCCGATACCAGTCCCGACCTGCACCTGTACGAGTACAACAACAACGGGCCAGGCGCCGATATGAGTGGGCGTGCCAACTGGGCAGGTCTGAAAGCGTTAACTGCTGAAGAAGCAGCTACCTATACGATTCAGAATGTGATGGGTGGTTCTGACAACTGGGATCCTACGGCACAAGCTCCGGCTGTGCGTACTTTTAACTGGACCGGCAGCGGCGCCACCAAAGGCTGGCTGGTAGCCGGAAACTGGAATCCGGGCGAAGTACCTGCTGTTGGTGAATCTGCCACCGTTGACGGCCAGCACGAAGTTTTGGCCACAGGCGGCTCCTTCCTGGCTGACCTTAACTTGTCGAACAGCGCAAAACTCAACGTGACAGACAACAGCACAGCAACTTATATTTCGATGAGCGGCGCTGAAATTACCACTGCTGAGAATGTTACCCTAGGAGGAAAAATCGCTACAAAAGAAGCGAACAAGCTCTCCGGGGCAGGTACCCTTACTCTAACAGCTGTGCTGAACGGCGTGCATACCTTCACAAAAGAAGGAGCAGGCCGCGTAGTACTGGATGCAAACAACAGCGACTTCTCAGGAAACTGGCTCGTAACAGCCGGCACGCTGGAAGCAAAGTCCGCAAACGCATTGGGCAAAGGTGGTGTAACGGTAAGTATTGGTGCTACTCTGGCTGTTGGGAACGGCGGTGCTATGCAGCCAACGTCTGCGCTACGCGTAGTAACAGGGGCCTCACTTGTACTCAATGCCGATGTTACCCTGAGCGAGTTCTATATCGACGACGTAATGCAGCCGCTGGGTGAGTACACAGCTGCCACAAATGCTGGCTTAATCAGTGGCACCGGAAAGGTAATAGTAGGTCGCCCAAGCACATTTACATTTACTGGTGCAGTTAGTGGCTATTGGGATGTTGCGGGCAATTACTCTCCGCAACTAATGCCAGAGGCAGGCGAAACTGTTATTGTAAGTCGCGAAATTGAAACGGCAGGTCCCGCGGCTTTTCCAGCCAATATGCTTGTTACTAGCACAGGTACAGTTCGCCTTAGAGGGGTTCACAGAGCAACAGGCACTATCAGAATGGAAGCAGGTTCCAGGATGAGTTATGCGACCAGCGGTACAGGCTTTACCCTGGATGCCCCAATCGAAGTGTTAGGTGACGTTCGTATGGAGATGAGCAGCGGCAGTGCGACAGGAAGCTCCATGGTGTTGCCTGGCAGCATCAGTGGTAGCTCCAAGATCACGGCGCGAAACACCAGAAACGAAGCAGTAGTGGCTACTTTGGTGCTGGGCGGTAACAACAGCAATTTCACCGGTACCTGGGATTTGACTAATGCACCGACGCATGCCAGTGGCGTTGTGCGCATAGAAGGTACCTCCGCCAATGCTTTTGGTGGCGGTCTGATTGACGTTGGCCTGAACAACAAAGTACTCTTCAGCCACGAGAAAAGCGCAGGCGATGTATTAAGGTTAAACACCAGCGGCAGCGGAAAAGCAGTACTGAACACAAATGTTCAGGTAAACTCTTTCACGTTGAACGGCACAGAAATGGCTGCAGGCACTTATACTGCCACTACGCATCCTGCCATTTTCGAAGGTACTGGTTCCTTAATTGTGGGTGGTGTAACTTCTATTAAGAAAGACATCGATAATAAACTTATCGATTATGCTGATAAAACCCTTACCATTACAGGTGCTAAAACACTGGTTTCAGTTTACAATGTAACCGGTTCAGTGCTTGTAAAAGAAAGTACAGCCAAAACCATTTCATTCCGCAACCTGAAGCCTGGTCTGTACATCGTACGCTATGCATCGGACGGTACGCAGGGAAGTGCCAAAGTTTTGTTAAATAAATAGTAGTAGTTGTTGTTGTTAAGCCTGGCGTAGTTTTCTGCGCCAGGCTTTTTTAATGAAGCGGGAGGATACGCTGATAAGCATCGCTCCTGTAGCTTCAGCCTTCGAAGAGCAGCAGAGGCTGTGGTGGCAGGTGCAGCAGAACGGAAACAGCACCTGCATGAGGCATTTTAAAGCTGAAAAGTTTTCTGCAGCTGCCACCACACCCGCTGCTGCTGCTTTTTTTCAATTTTATCAAAAATCAAAACCTATGAAACACAGATTCAGAGGCCTTTTGCTGTTGGTGAGTTGCCTGCTGGCCATGGCCTTTGTGCCGCAAAAAAAGAAAGACATTGTTAAGGTTTACCTCATCGGGGATTCTACGGTAGCGGATTATGCCAACAACTACGACGATGAAGATTACATGGTAAAACGGTACCCGGTAACCGGTTGGGGACAGGTATTCCAGCCATTCCTGCGCTCCGACAGCCTTTCTAAAGTAAAGAGCATCATCAAAGCCGACAGTGTGGTGGTAGACGACAGGGCCAGGGGCGGAAGAAGCACCCGTACCTTTTTTGAAGAAGGCCGCTGGCGCGAAGTGTACAATGCGCTCAAAAAGAACGATATAGTGATGATGCAGTTCGGCCATAACGATGCTGCTGTCGATAAGCACGAACGGTATGTCAACATTCAGGGCTACAAAGAATACCTGCGGCTGTTCGTAAACCAGGCCCGCGAAAAAGGCGCTACGCCCATTCTTATCACGCCTGTTAACCGCAATTATCCCTGGAAAGATGGCAAACTGAGCAACGTGCACGGCGAGTATCCGCAGGCCGTAAAAGACGTAGCCAACGAACTGAACGTACAGCTCATCGACCTTACACAACTTTCGATTGATGCATTCACCGCCAAAGGGCAGGAGTACGTAACGCAGCATTATTTCATGAACCTGCCAGCCGGTAAATACAAAGCCTATCCCGAAGGGCAGAAAGACAATACCCACTTCCAGCCGGAAGGAGCAAAAGAAGTGGCCCGCCTGGTGTTCCAGGGCATGCAGCAGCTGAAGCCGGTGACGGCAAAAGCTAAATAAATACGGCAGTTCTTCCGATAGCAAAGACTTACAAAAGCTCACTTTAAAGATTAAAAAGTAGGAATGACTTTTGAGAATAAATAAATTTGGGTACAAACCTGCTAAACCAATTTAAGATAGAGAAATGACAAAACACCTTGTAAGCACCTTCCTGTTTGTTCTTTTATTAGTTCCGTACGCATTCGCGCAAAAAACATATCCGTCCACGCTTACGGTGGCACAGGATGGCAGCGGGGACTACAAAACAATTCAGGAGGCGGTCAATTCGGTTCGTGATTTAGGCGAGGAGCGGGTGCGTATCCAGATCAAAAAAGGCACCTATAACGAAAAGATCGTCATCCCTTCCTGGAAGACCAATATTTCGCTTATCGGCGAAAGCCCGGAAGCTACCATCATCACCGGCGATGATTATTCAGGGAAACCGGTAGCGGGAGGTAAAGATGCTTTCGGCCTGGAGAAGTTTTCTACCTTCACCTCCTACACCGTGCTGGTGCAGGGCAATGGTGTAACGCTGGAAAACCTGACCATCCAAAATACCGCCGGGCGGGTAGGGCAGGCGGTGGCCTTGCATGTGGAAGGTGACCGGTTTATTGCCCGGAACTGCCACATCCTGGGTAACCAGGACACGCTATATACCGCGAGTGCGAACAGCCGCCAGTACTACGAGAACTGTTTTATCGAAGGCACCACCGATTTTATTTTCGGGGAAGCAACCTGTGTCTTCAAAGACTGCACAATCAAAAGTTTATCCAACTCTTACATTACCGCCTCTTCGCAGCGGCAGTTCCAGAAGTTTGGGTATGTTTTTATTGACTGCAAATTAATAGCAGCGCCCGAAGTCGATAAGGTTTTCCTGGGGCGGCCCTGGCGACCGCATGCCAAAACGGTCTTCATCCGAACCGAAATGGGACCTCAGATTGTAGCGGAAGGCTGGCACCACTGGCCAGGCGATAAGATGTTCCCGGATAAGGAAAAGACAGCCTACTATGCCGAATACCAAAGCAAAGGCAAAGGAGCCAATCCAGCCAAGCGCGTGGCCTGGTCGAAGCAACTGACGAAGAAAGAGGCGGAGCAGTATACCCTGGAAAACATTTTTGCAGGAGATGATAAATGGCTCCCGGCAGAAGCTAAAATAAACTAGCAAAAGCCGGCACAGCTTTTTTAGTTACCCGGTGCTGTTGCCACAGCGCAGTCAGCTCTCCCTGCTGTAGAGCCGACTGCGCTGTGGCATTACCATTAGTAGCAGGTGCGCTCCAGCGCCTGCTGTAAACAATGAATGATAACGATCACTTTTATTTAGATACAGCTGCCTGTTCTGTTGCTACACAACCATTATATTTGACCTGTTCAAAACCCGATGGTTAAACACTGAAACGGCGGCTCCCGGAAAGAACCATGTGTAAAAGACCTGAACTTATTATGTTAATCCTGCTCTTCCTGGCATGGGGTGGGAAGTCGGTGGCCCAGGTACGGCAGGAAAAGCTGGAAGCAAAATTTCCGGAAGCGACTGCCGCTCTACCGCTTATCCGGGAGTTTCCTTTACTAGAACAACTGCTACAGGTGCAGCAGCCGTGGCAGGGAAATCCGTTGCTACTGAAGGATGTTGTTTTCCCGGCAGAACTGGGTCTGGCACAGGGCTCCGAAAAGTACCCGCTCCTGTACAACGCCCAACGGAGCACGGGCTGGCCGGGCCTGCCGGTTTTCGGGCAGCATGCCTACGAGGTGGAGTACTATGTGTTTGATCCGGCCCGTCCGGTTATCAAAGTGCATATTGGCAGACCGGTGCGTTTCGACATGCAGCATGGGCGCGTGGAAGCGCTGGCAGCTTCGGAAAAAGGAAAGACCGAATTCCCTTTCCTGGACGAATCCGTTCGCCAGCCGCTTCTTGATAAGATAGACCGCATGGTGCAGGCGCTGGCACCTTATGGCGCCAAAGAACTTCCGTTCCGGCATCCGAAAATAAAGAAATACCTGCTCCCGGAAGGAACAGTACTCACCGTCAGCGATTACAGCGGCTCCACCAATGGAACGGTTTACGTACAGCTGACCCTGGAGCCGGAGCAGCCCATCAAAACCATGCTCCACACGCAGCTTCCTGCTTTCCCGGGGGCTGAAGGCTATGGTAGCTACACACCCGGTGGCAGGGGCGGCAAAGTTTATATTGTTACCACCCTGGAAGATTACCTCCCCGAAAACAGGCCCGGGCGGCGGGAAGGGTTGTACGGACAGGCAAGCGAATATGCCACCACCTTGGGAGAAGGCAACTGGATACCCTATGTAGATGCCCTGGGCAAAGAACACCCGGGTGTGGGAAGGCCCAAGCTGCCTGGCTACCCCATGATACCCAAGGAAAAGCCCATACCCGGCAGCCTGCGTGCCGCCGTAGAAGCCGAAGGCCCACGCATTATTGTCTTTGCCGTTTCCGGAACCATCGAACTGAAAGCGCCGCTTACTATCACGCACCATTACCTGACCGTAGCCGGTAACACAGCCCCCGGAGCCGGTGTCCAGCTAAAGAATTGGGGCGTGGATGTGCGGGCGCATGATGTGGTGCTGCGGTACCTCCGCATCCGGGTAGGCGAAACCAAAGGTCCCGGAAAGTTGCAGCGGGTTCTCGGCGACCAGACACACGGCCTGGATATCCGGGCGATGAACGTGGTGGTAGACCATTGCGAAGCAGCGTACGCCAACGACCAGATCTTTAACTTTTATGGCGCCCAGGACCGCATCGCCTCTACGGTGCAATGGACTTACATTTATGGAGCACCCCGCAAATCCACGCACGAGAAAGGCAACCATTCCATGTCGGCGGCCGCGAACGGCTGGGGTTATGCTTCCTTCCACCATAACCTGGTTGCACACGGCGAGCGCCGTAACATCCGCGCCGAAATGCTTTCGCTCGATTACCGAAACAACGTCCTCTACAACTATGGCGGCGCCGGCTACGGCAGCCCCGAAGATTATATCCGGCTGAACTACATCGGTAATGTGCAGCAGGAGGGGCCGGACTCCCCGAAACTGAAGCCCTGGAAATGGGGCTTCCAGAGCGAGTCGCTTTATGCGCAGTTTCACGCCAAAGACAACAGCATGCCCAATGGCAGTACTGCCGACCTGAAGGTGCTGCCGGAAACAGTCATGCCCGAGCCTTTTGAGGCTTTCCCGGTGACAACCGATTCGCCGGAAGAAGCTTACCGGAAAGTGCTGCACACGGGCGGCGCCAACCTGCCGGTGCGGGACAAAATAACGACTTATGTGGCGCAGTCGGTGCTGGAAGGGAAAGGTACTATCCCGGCCACACCTGCCGACTGGCCGGACGGTGGCTTTGCTGCGTATCCACCGGCAAAAGCGCCGAAAGACCGGGACCAGGATGGCATGCCCGACAGCTGGGAGAAAAAGCACGGCCTGAATCCGAAAGATCCGGCTGACGCTGCTACAGACAAGGATGGGGATGGGTATACCAACATAGAGGAGTACATCAATGGGACTGATCCGGTTAAGTTTATAGATTATAAGAATTCAGAAGCCAATGAAAGATAAATTCGATAGTGTTATTTTCGACCTGGATGGCACCCTTTGGGATGCAACGGGTACAGTAGCCAGGGCATGGCAGGCAGCCAGAAACAAGGTGGATTACATCAGGGAGGATATAACGCAGGAGGTTGTCCGGTCCATTTCCGGGATGACCTACAAAGCGATTTACGACAAACTGTTTCCCTACCTGCCGGAGGAGCAGCGCCTGGAGTTCAAAAGCAAATGTGCCAAGGAAGAGCTGGAGCACATGCACCAGTACGGCGGCGAGCTGTTTCCGGGGCTGGAAGAAACGCTGCAGTACCTGCAGACGCGCTACAGGCTTTTTATTGTGAGCAATTGTCAGACCGGCTACATCGAGTCTTTCCTGGAGCACCACCGCATGCATCAGTATTTTGAAGGGCACCAGTGCTATGGCACCAAAAACCGGCCTAAAGTTGAAAACATACAAGATGTAGTGGCCGATTATAACCTGCAAACACCCGTGTATGTTGGCGATACCCAGGGCGACTACGAAGCCAGCAGGGGCGCCGGTGTACCGTTTATTTTTGCGCGCTTCGGTTTTGGAAATGTGGAGGAAGGGCAGATCGCTTCGGTTGACAACTTTGAGGAGTTGAAGTCGATCTTATAAACTGATTGCAGCTGCCACCATAGCCACTGCTGTTTCAGGAGCAGTGGCTGTGGTGGCAGCTGCTGTTAAGTTTTTGGGCGGGTACAAAAGCGAAATGACAGCAGGACTAGTTGCTCACTGCGTCAACCGGCACAATTTTGTAGACGTTGCCGTTTTCCACCGCCACATACAGGTAATCGTCCGGACCCATGCGGACATCGCGTACGCGGCCTATGCCTGTCAGGAGCTTTTCTTCACCGGTTATTTTGTCGTCCTCTACCTTGCAACGGCTCAGGAACTGGAAACGGAGCGAACCCACCAGCACGTCGCCTTCCCAGCCTTTGTAGCGGTTGCCGGTAACAAAAGCCATACCCGAAGGAGCAATAGAAGGTACCCAGTAGTAAATCGGATCGGTAATGCCGGGAGCGGTGGTTTTATCGGTCATGGGTTTCCCGTTGTAGTTGATGCCGTAGGAGGTAATCACCCAGCCGTAGTTGTTTCCTTTCCGGATGATGTTCACCTCGTCGCCTCCCCTGGGGCCGTGTTCGTTTGCCCACAACTCGCCGCTTTTCGGGTTAAACGCCATCCCCTGCGGATTCCGGTGCCCATAGGTAAAGATAGAGCCGACCGCACCCGCCTGGTTTACAAAAGGATTATCAGCAGGGATACTGCCGTCTGGCTTTATCCGGTGGATTTTGCCCGGGTAACGGGTCAGGTCCTGCGGATTTTCGTCGTGGTTGCCCCGCTCGCCTACCGAAATGTACAGGTAGCCGTTCTTGTCGAAAGCCAGCCGTGAGCCGTAGTGGTGCCTGGTTCGGGAATAGGGCAGTGCCTCGAATATTACTTTCTGGTTGGTGAGCTGGTTACCCTGCAGTCGCGCACGCATCACGGCAGTAGTCGATACGGTGTTGCCGTCTTCCTTTTTAAAGGCAGAGTAAGAAAGGTACACCAGGTTGTTCTGCTTGAAATCAGGATCAAGCGCTACATCCATCAAACCACCCTGGCCTTCTGCCAGCACATCGGGGCTGCCCGACACTTGCTGCAATGCTTTACCGGGGGTGGAGCGGTGCAAGGTGCCGGCACGGGAGGTGATCAGCATGTCGCCATCCGGTAAAAAAGCCATTCCCCACGGCACGCCCAGTCCGGTAGCCACGGTTTCGAGCCGGAAGCTGAGTTCTTCCGAGTGAAAAATAGCAGGTAAGGATTCACGTTTTTCGAAGCTGTATTCCTGAACAGAAGTAATGCCTTGCCGGATGTAAGCCACCAAACCTTCGATCTGCTGGTCGGTAAAAGCTTCCTGAAAAGCAGGCATACCCGCTTCCGGGTGCCCGAACTTAATGCTTTTAAAGATGTCGGCATCCGTATTGCCGAATTTCCAGCGCCGGTCGGCAAAGGTTACCGCTTTTTCGCCGTGGCAGCCTGAGCAGTAGCTGGTATAGTTAACCCGTGCCTTTTCGAGCGGGCCATCGGCCAGGGCAACAGTTGCGGAGGCAGTTACAACAGCTTCTTCAGCGCCAGAGGCAGCTGCTGTTGTAGTGGAAGTGCTTGTTTTGGAATTGGAACAGCTGTAGAGCGTGTAACCACCCAGTACTACCAGGATGAGTAGCTTTATAAAAGTTGAGTTCATAAGGAGTTAAAATATAGTAATGGCATCAGGAACCAGGCATAAAATTAACTAAATTTTGTGCAGGAAACAGCTATTCTTCCCGATGTTGTTTTGGCTGCCAGTGCTTCAGCAGCGGTCCCTTTGCTCCGGCCACCGGGTCGGCAACAGGAAGCGGTACCCGGGCAATGTTCTTTTTCTTTTCGGCTGTGTCATCTTCCTCCGTGCAAATGTCATAATCTTCCTGCCCGTTGGGGTAAGCGCCTATCACCTTGAAATCGGGGGATGCGCTTTGGCGGCAATGGCCTGTGCCGGCGGGCAGCACCACCAGATCGCCTGCCTGCACGTCCACCTCTTTTCCTTCCGGTCCTCCGAAAATCAGCGTAGCGGAACCAGCAATCACACCCAGTACCTCGTGTGCCGTGCTGTGGTAGTGGTGGTACCTGAACACGCCATTTACCCAGCTGCCGCCCCAGTTGTTTTGTTTAAACGCCTCTTTAAAATTTTTCTCAAGCTTGCTGTCGGTGGCAAACACCTGCCGGTAAAGCAGCAGGGGCAGCTCCGGGTTGTTGGGAATATTGCCGCTGGCGGCAAAGTGGTAGGACTTTACATGTGGTGCCGGCATAAAAGCAAACGTATCTGGTGAAACAAAGCATATATACTCCAAACAGGAGGTAAAAAGTTGTGTTGCTGCACCACCTCAACCTGAAAACGTTAATTTTAGCAGCAGCAGTGGCAATGGTGGCTGGTGCAGCAGAAGGTTTAAAGCCGTTTTGGCAACACAGGACGAGCCGCAGGCGCATGTATAGCGTGAACCTTGGCGGTACTTACACATGCCGCTGCTAAAAGCTGGTTTACAGGCTTTGCGATGGAAGTGGCTGTCGGCACTGCATTGGTGGAAGAATTTGGGTTACCTGTTAGTATATTTGGGATAAACTATTATAAAATTGGATAAGTGTGTGCGGCAGGACAGTCTGTTTAAATATAAATTTGTTGTTTTGTTAGCTTTGTTTGTGGTGAATTTTGTAATTTTACAGGGTGGTTTTTGCTTATTATCAATAAAATAAAGCTGCTATTTGAAATAAGCATAAATTGACTGTTTGTAATGTGATATGAGATGGTGAATAATTACACAGAGGAGGCGCCGCCATCAAGTGGCGATGACAGAAAGACCTGGAAAAAGTGGGGACCGTATGTTACGGAGCGGCAGTGGGGTACGGTGCGCGAAGATTACAGTGTAGACGGAGATGCCTGGAACTGTATTACCCATGAACTGGCCCGCAGCATTGCCTACCGCTGGGGCGAAGAGGGCATTGCCGGTTTCTGTGATAATCGCCAGATCCTTTGCCTGGCCCCGGGCTTCTGGAACGGACAGGACCCTATTATCAAGGAAAGACTTTTTGGCTTAACAAACGAACAAGGCAACCATGGCGAAGATGTAAAGGAGCTTTACTTCCACCTCGATTCCTCGCCCGACCATACCTATTGCAAGTACCTGTATAAGTATCCGCAGGCCGCTTTCCCGTATGAAAACTTAACAACCGAGAACTGGCACCGGAACCGGCTGACACCCGAATATGAGTTGCTGGATACGGGTATATTTAAAGAAAACCGCTATTTTGATTGCTACATAGAATACGCCAAAGCCGATGTAGACGATATCCTGCTCAAGGTAACGGTGTATAACCGCGGACCGGAGGCTGCTCCTGTTCACGTACTGCCGCACCTGTGGTACCGAAACTACTGGAAGCATAACAACTGGTTTAAGCGCCCCCTGATCAGCTCGAAGGGCGAAAATTGTATAAAATCAGATTCCAGCAGAAGCGGCGTTTATTACCTTTACCACGAAGAGGGGGAGCAGCTTTTCTGTGAGAACGAAACAAATAACCAACATATTTACCATACGCCAAACGAGTACCCTTTCGTAAAGGACGGCATCAACAATTATGTGGTAAAGGGCGGGCATACCGTAAATCCTGACAAAATAGGTACCAAGGCGGCCATTTGGCAAAAAGCTGAAATACCTGCCGGGGGGCATAAGGTTTTCCGGGTAAGGTTAAGCAAAGAACAGCTCGCTGACCCGTGGCGGACATTCGATACGGTGTTTGCAAGGCGCAAATCCGAAACGGATGCTTATTATGATAAACTCACACCCGGTACTCTAAAGCCCGAACATAAAAAACTGCTTCGGAATGCATTCGGCGGACTGCTCTGGACCAAGCAGTTTTATTACATGGATGTGTACAAGTGGCTGCACGGGGAGCAGGGCGATACGCCGCCCCTCCGCAACAAAACGCGGAACACGGATTGGGGGCACCTCACGAACCGGCACATCATTTCGATGCCCGACAAATGGGAGTACCCGTGGTATGCTGCCTGGGATCTTGCGTTTCATGCCACCACGTTTGTGTATGTCGATCCGGACTTTGCCAAAGAGCAGCTGCAACTCATGCTCCGGGAGTACTACATGCACCCGAACGGGCAGATTCCAGCTTACGAATGGAACTTCAGCGATGTAAACCCACCGGTGCACGCGTGGGCTGTGTGGGAGGTGTATGAAAAAGACAAACGCAAAACGGGTAAATCTGACTGGGATTTCCTGGAGCGGGCGTTCCAGAAACTGCTGATAAACTTTACCTGGTGGGTAAACCAGAAAGATGAAGATGGTACCAACCTGTTCGAGGGCGGTTTCCTGGGGCTCGATAACATTGGCGTGTTCGACAGGAGCAAGATGCCTGCCGGTATCAAAAACATGCAGCAGGCCGACTCTACCAGTTGGATGGCGATGTTCTCGCTGAACATGCTGCGCATTTCGCTGGAGCTGGCGGTTAATAACGCGGCTTATGAAGAATCTGCTGCCAAGTTTTTCCGCCATTTCCTGAACATTGCCTGGGCTATGCACCATATCGGGAAGCGGGATATTTCGCTGTGGGACGATGAAGATGCCTTTTTCTACGATGTGGTGCAGTTTGAGAACGGTGGAAGCCAGCTGTTAAAAATCAGGTCGCTGGTGGGCATTATTCCGCTGTTCGCCGTCGAGAAAATCGGGCGGCACCTGTTTGAGCATTCGTATGAATTTAAAGTGCGGGTACAAAACATCATCCGCACCCGCCCCGATTTAGCTTCCCTGATCTCCAGGTTCGAAGAAAAGAATGACAAAGGCGATCATATGCTCTCGGTGCTGCGCGGCCACCGGCTGGAACATCTCCTGAAAAGGCTGCTCGATGAGTCGGAGTTTTTGTCTGATTACGGCATCCGGTCTTTGTCGAAGCACCACCTGGAGCATCCGTTTGAGTTCGATCATCATGGCAAGCATGTGATCCAGTACGAGCCTGGCGAAAGTTCTTCGTACATGTTCGGCGGTAACTCCAACTGGCGCGGCCCGATCTGGTTTCCGCTGAACTACCTCATCATTCAGTCGCTGCGGGAGTATTACAGCTACTATGGCCCAACCTATGTGTATGAATTTCCGACGGGTTCGGGCAAAAAGCTCAACCTGAAGCAAATTGCCCATGAACTGACGCTCCGGCTCCTGAAGATTTTTGAAAAGGATGAGCAGGGGAAATACCGCTATCATTCCAACCATGCGGAGTTTGCGGAAAACGAGCACTTCCAGGAGCACCACCTTTTCTACGAGTTCTTCAACGGCGACACCGGCCAGGGCCTCGGCGCCTCCCACCAAACCGGCTGGACCGCCCTGATCGCGAACCTACTTTTAGAGCTCGACGAAGACGATGCCACGAACACGGTTACAGACTCGTTAAAGGAAATAGCGCTCAGCTTTATGCAGCGGTAGAAAGATTGGGAGATAGGGAGTTTGGGAGATAGAAAGTTTAGGAGTTTGAGAGTTTAGGAGTTTGAGAGTTTGAGAGTTTGAGAGTAGGAGGTAGAGAGGTAGGAATTTTTGTAGGGGTTGAAAATCTCCTGCACGAACCACAGACAAACCTAATCCTGTTAATCCACTAATCTGGTTAATCCTGGTTCAGACAACCCCAATCCTGAAAATCCTACAATCCCGTAAATCCTGATTCAGGCAAATAATCCTGTTAATCCATTAATCTGCTTAATCCTGTTCAAGACAAAAAAAGGGCTGCTGCACCTGCCACCACAGCCACTGCTCCTTTTTTGTAGAGCAATACAGCTACCAGCCCACAACTTCGACGGTGCTCACGCCGCCTGGCTGCTTCTGCACTTTTATTTGGGTACCGATGCGTTCTTTCAGGGCTTCTACGTGCGAGATGATGCCAATCATTTTGCCGCCGGCCTGCAGGTTTTCGAGCGTGGTGACGGCAGCATCCAGGGTTTCGGCATCGAGGGTGCCGAAGCCTTCGTCGATGAACAGCGAATTGATCTGGGTGCGGCGGCCGGCCAGGTCGGAGAGGCCGAGTGCCAGCGCCAGGCTTACCAAAAAGCTTTCGCCGCCCGATAGGGTATTCATGGGGCGCACGGCATCGGCCTGGTAGGTGTCTACAATCTGCAGCTCCAGGTCTTCGGTTGAATTTTTGAGGATGCGGTAGCGGTCGTTGAGCTTGAGGAGGTGGCGGTTGGCCAGTTCCACCAGCCTGGCCAGTGTGAGCCCCTGCGCAAAACGGCTGAACTTGTTGCCATCGGCGGAGCCAATCAGGTGGTTGAGCTGCTCCCAGCGGTTACATTCCTGCTGCTGCGTATGCAGCTGCGTGGCCAGTTCCTGCAGCCGCACACGCTGCGCCGCATCCTGGTCCAGCAACTGCTCCAGCTGTGCCCGTTTGGTAATCACCTCCCGCATCAGACCTGTTTTTTCCTGTAGCTGTTCCTGCAGCTCCGCTTCCGAAGCCGTGGTGAGGGCCAGTTTTTGTGTTTCGGCCAGTTCCTGCTCTACATCGGCCATGCTTTTGCGCAGCTCGGTCAGGTGCTTTTCGGTTTGCGCTTTCTGGTTGGCCAGGCGGTTGGCTTCGTCCTTGTCGAGGAGCATCTGGCTGAGCAGTTCGATGGTGGCAATGCCTTCCTGCTGGAGCACGTGCAGCAGTCCCTGGCGCAGTTCTTCCAGTACCGATTTGTTTTTGCTGTGTTCCTGCAGGAATTCCTGTTGCCGTTGTTGTTGCTCACGTATTTCCTGTTGTTTTTGCAGGAGCTTTGCCCGCGCCTCCTCCGCTTGATTTGTTAAAGCTCTGAGCTGTTGCTGTGCCAGTTGCCGCTCCTGTTGCGGATCTTTTTCGCCAAAGAGCGAGGTGCGTTCCGCTTTAAATTGCTGCAGCACCTGGTGCTCTTCCACCAGCTTTTCTTTTCGCTCCTGCAGTTCTTTGTTTTTCCCGTCAGTATTCTGTTTCAGGTTTTGAACCAGCGCCTGTAGCTGGAAAAAGGGCTCTTTCAGTTTTTCGTATTCTAATTTATTTTGCTGGAAAGCAACTGCACGGGCTTCCAATGCCTTATAAGTTGCTGCCATTTCTTCAATTTTGAATGTCAGTCCGAAGGTAGCGGCAAACGAAGCAGCCATTTCGGTATGCGCCTGCTGTGCTTCGTGTAAGTCGCGGAGTTGGTGCTGCAGGTTTTGCAGTTGCTGCTCCAGCAGTTTTTGCGACTGGAGCAGTTGTTCCTGCCGGGCTTCGGTGCGCACCTGCTGTTCGCGGAGCTCCTGCTGCCGTGTATGCATGGCTTCTAACGCTTTGCTGCAGGTGCGTGCCTGCGCCAGGGTTTGCTGCAGCTGTGTTGCCTCCTGCTTCTGCTCCCGGAGCAATTGCGCCAGTTGTGCAGTTACTGTGATGGAAACGGTTAATTCAGTCTCCTGCCGGAGCTTTTCAAACTGTTGCTGCAGCTTTTCTGCTTCTGCGGCAGCATCGTCGCTGGCTTTGTTGTCGGTTTTTTGCTGGTGCAGCTGCGTGTTCAGTTGTAGTTGTAGCTGCTGAAACTGTTTTTGCAGTTCTGCAACCAGTACCTGCTGCGCATCGCGTTTCTGCTCCTCCTCCGAAAGCGTGGAGCTGTAGTTGTTTTCCACGAACGGATGATGTTCGGAGCCACAGAGCGGGCAGGGCTGGTGCGGCTGCAAAGTCTGGCGGGCCTGCTCATACTCCTGGATGCGTTGCTGCAACACCACAATTTTCTGCAGGTCTTCGAGGCGTACTTTAGCCTGTTGCTGCTTTTGCTCCGTAGCGGCCAGTTGTTCCGTCAGGGATGCAACGGCCTGCGCATGTGCTGCCAGCGTTTTGGCGAGCTGCGCCTGCTTCTGTGTTTGCGTACCGAACTGCTGCGAGAGGTCCAGCAGCTTTTCCAGGCGCTGCAGTTTGCCTGGTGCTTCCTGTGCGGCCGTTTCCAGTTCCTCGAACGAACGTGCTGCAAGCAAAGTCTTCAGTTGCGTCAGCTTTTCCTCTTTCTGCGCCTTCAGTTCGTGGAGCTGTTTCTGAACGTCTGCCTGTTGTGCCGCATACTGCGCCAGCTGCTTGCCCTCCTGCTGTAACTGGGCCAACGCTGCTTTTTGCTCTTCTTGCAGCCGCCGGCTGTTTTGTGCAGTGTCGGAGAGGTCTTTTAGCGTCTGACGGAATTCCGGCAGGTGTTCCCGCAGTTCCTGGTCGCCCTGGTGCTGTTCGAGCCACTTTTTAAGCGTGGTGGCTTGGGTTTTAATTTGATGCAGCTCTTCCTGTTTCTGTTGAAGCGTAGCTTGCTCCAGTTTCAGCTGGTTCTCGAAGGCAACATAGGCTTCTTTGCTGCGGTTGTACTGTTCGCGGCAGGTATTTACCTGGTGGTCGAGGCGGCTGACCTGCGCCAGCAGCGGCTCGAGTTCCTGAACGGCTTTTTCCTGTTGCTGTTGTTCTTTTCCGGCCGCTTCGGCTGCCGTGGCCGTTTTCTTCAGCTCTACTTCCAGGAGGGGCAGCTGCTTTTCCAGGGTGTGCAGCTGTGTCTGCACCTGCGATAACTGCCCGTTGGCGGCTTCGATGCGCGTGAGTTCGCCTACGTACTGGTGGGCCTGCTGGTGCTGGTTCAGCTTCTGGAAATCCGGTCGAAGCTGCTGCAGCTTCGCTTCCTGCTCCTGCAGCTCGCTTGCCTGCCTTCGGGCTTTCTCCCGGAGCCTTGAAATTTGCTGCAGCCATTGCCACCGCTCCCGCAGCACCGTGGTTTCCTGTTTCAGCGCTTCTTCCTGTTCGGTCAGTTCGGTTATGGTTGCTTTGTAGGCCTGTAGCTGCTCCTCGGGCAGCAGTTTGTTGTCTGCCAGCCTGCGCTCCAGTTCCTCTTTTTTCAGCCGTTCGGCTTTAGCTTTCTCGAAGGCGAAGCGGGAGATGTCGGAGTAAACTCCCGTATCGGTTATCTTTTCGAGCAGGCTGCTGCGTTCGTTGTTATCTGCTTTCAGGAAACGCGCAAAATCGCCCTGCGACAGCATCACGGAGCGCAGGAATTGGCTGTAATCGAGCCCGCACACTTCGGCCACTTTGTCGGGCACCTGGCTCGGTTTTAAATCGAACGGCTTTTCATCAGGTAAAATACATAGCTCCATGTGCACCGCCTGCATTTTACCGTCCGCCTTGCCACGGCTGCGGCGGATGTGCCACTTGGAGCGGTATCGTTCTCCGTTTGCTTCAAACTCCACTTCGGCCCAGGCTTCTGCGGTGTGGCGCGTCATCAGTTCCAGCGGTTTGTCGGTGCTGTGGCGGTGCGCCTGCCCGTACAGCCCTACCGTGATGGCATCGAGTATAGTAGTCTTGCCGGCTCCGGTCGGACCCGTAATAGCGAACAAACCTGCATCTGCCAGCGGGCTCTGGTCGAAACGGATTTCATGCACTCCCTTCAGGGAGTTCAGGTTCTGGAAACGGACGGCAAGTATTTTCATGTGCGTAATATGCTAATTTGGTAATGTGTTAATGTGCTGAATTTTTGGTTAATGAGCAGCAGTGGCTGTGGTGGCAGGTGCAGATAGGTTTTTCGTTTGTGATTTTTTTGTCTTGAACAGGATTAAGCAGATTAATGGATTAACAGGATTACTTGTCTGAATCAGGATTTACAGAATTTTAGGATTTTCAGGATTGGGTTTGTCTGTGGTTCGTGCAGGAGACGCGGGCACCGCGTCTCTACAGCCAGCTCTCCAACCTTTCTGCCTTTCTGGTACAGGGTTGAAAATCTTCAACCCCTACAAAAATTCCAAAATTTCTACCTCTCTACCTCTCTACCTCTCTACCTCTCTACCTCTTTACATCTTTACCTCCCAAACTCTCTAACTCCCAAACTCTCTAACTCCCAAACTCTCTACCTTTCTACCTCATTCATCAATTCCAGCAGTTCGGCGAATGTTGCTACCAGTTCGTTGTGGTCGGCGCCGGGGTATTGGCTTTCGCAGCGTTTCAGGAAAACGTCCTGCTCGCGCAGGGTCTGCAGGTCGGCTTCCGGGACTTGTTTGTCCAGTGCCTGCCGCTCGGTTTTGAGGAGGGGCGGGCGGTGGATGAGGAGCTGCAGCTCGGGTTTTAGTTGCAGGACAGCCTCCAGTTGCTGGTTCAGGTCAGGGAGGGGCGTGTCGAGCTCCACCTGTATTTCGGCCCAGGCGGTCAGGGAATAGGCGCTGTTGTCGTAGACGGCGATTTGCTGTTTTACTTTTTCCAATGGGCCTTTAAAGCGTACCAGTTTGCGGGTGCAGGGAATATCCAGCGGGCGCAGGTCCGCCAGCTTTCCGGCTTCAAAATCGAGGATGTACACCACTTTCTTATCGGTTACCTCGCTGAAGCTGAGCGGAATCGGGGAGCCGGAGTAGCGGATGTGGTGGGTGCCGTTTACCTGCTGCGGGCGGTGCAGGTGGCCTAGTGCCACATAGTCGAACTCCTTCGGAAACTGGTCGGCGCCGATCTGGCCGAGGTTGCCCACATGAATCTCGCGCTCACTTTCGGAGGCTGAACCACCGGCAGCGAACAGGTGGCCCATGGCTATTACCGGAATACGCTGCTGCTTGTAAGGCTGCAGGTGCGGTACAAAAGCTTCGTAGTGCGCAGCAATGCCCTGTTTTATTCTGGCTTCCCGTTCTTCGTAGGTTTCGCCGGGCACAGATAAACGCACGTCGCGGTCGCGGAGGAAAGGCACGGCACATACCACCAGCTCCAGGTTCCCCTGCTTGTCTTTCAGCTCGATCAGCTCGTCGAGCGGGTCGGGCGTGGCGCCGCCGATTACCCGGATGCTGAAGCACTCAAGCAGCTCTTTGGGCGCATTTAAGGTAGAAACGGAGTCGTGGTTGCCGCCTGTGAAAATGATGTGGCGGCAGCAGGTGGCGCAGACTTTGGTCAGGAAGTCGTAGTAGAGTTTCAGGGCGGTGTTGGAAGGGGTGCCGGTGTCGAACACATCGCCGGCCATCAGCAGTACCTCTACCTGCTCCTCTTCAATGGTCTGAAGCAGCCAGGCCAGGAACTGCTGGTGTTCTTCGGTGCGTTCGAGGTTAACGAGGCGCTGGCCCAGGTGCCAGTCGGATGTGTGTAATACGCGCATAGCTTTCTTCTTTCTCCAATACCGTTCTAAGATACATTAAAAGATAGCTATACTACAAGAGTAAGCGGTACTTTTTAGCAAACGCCCGGACAGGGCAGAAAAAAAGCGGCTGCCCGCATAAAACAGGCAGCCGCTTTTACAGGGAAGCAGATTTACAGCCTAATCGCTGTACTTATCTTTTCCTTCCACTTTTACTATTTTATTATAAATTCCCAGCAGCAGGAAAGGTGCAGGCCACTGCCCTACAAATAAGGCCTCCTCATCTTTTTTCATGATTTTCAGGGTGGCCGATACTGCCATGGAGCCTATGGCTGCCCATAGGAAAACATCGGAAGGTAACCGTGAGGTATATTCTTCAATGGTTCTGGCTACGGGGCCTTCTTTCTTCTGCGGATTAAAGTTGTCTGCTTTTGCTTTTAAATCTTCTGTTGCCATAATTTTATTTTGTTGAAATTTGTGTG
The DNA here is from genome assembly GCF_003347595.2 of Botryobacter ruber. Lineage (GTDB taxonomy): Bacteria > Bacteroidota > Bacteroidia > Cytophagales > Hymenobacteraceae > Pontibacter > Pontibacter ruber_A. The sequence continues at coordinate 254,688 of NZ_QCZK02000037.1, forward strand.
ACATTTCTATGCAAACGGGATTGCATTATTGAATGTTTACAAAATTTGCGTTAAGACATCGGAAGATTTCCGGGGTTTAAATTTATAATTCTGTTAATCAGGCGTTTATGGTTGATAAGCATGACGTGTACAGGAGGCGGATGCAGCGAACTGCTGAAGCAAGGCCTGTTATGCTTTCAGTAGCTTACTGCTCCTGGTTTTGCTTCTGGTTTTTAGCGGTTACCGGCAGGCCGGCAGCCTTCAGATCTTCGTATCCGCCAATGTTGTAAATGGTTTTAAAACCGGCTTCTTCCATAAGTTTAGCTGCTTTTCCGCTGCGGTTGCCGGAGGCGCAGTAGAGGTAATAGGTTTTGGATTTATCCCAGTGCTGCATGTCTTCCTGAAACTGTCCGTTCAGGTAGTCCGAGTTCAGGGCTTCCCGGAGGTGTCCTTCTTTAAACTCAGCAGGAGTGCGCACATCAACCAGCACAGCATCTTTCGTGTTGTCATGTTCTTCTTTGTATTCTGTGGCTGTAATCCTTTTATTAATGCTGTTATCCTGTACGGGCTCGTTACAGGTTAGCAAAATAACCGCTAAAGTGGCAATCAAAATTTTCATAGTCGTAAGTTAACCAATTAAACATGATTGTAAAAGCTATAAGCTATACGAAAATCTCCGGCTTTAGGGCTTTAGAAAAACGCTTAAAACAGCAAAGGCCCCCAACCGGAGGCCTCTGCTGTCTCTATTATTCAAACTATGGAATTGTTCTTAGTTAAGTGAAGCGATCGGATCGGCTTTAGAATCTTTATCGCCGGTGATCGTTCCTTTGCCGGATACAGTGCCTTTCAGCAGCAGGATACCAGCTACGTGTGGTGCGGCAAAAGAAGTACCGTACGCACCGCCTCCGATAGAACCACCTTTTGTAGTCGTCGTTACGTTCACACCAGGGGCGGCAAAGTCTACTGCTAAACCATAGTTAGACCGGTCCCACAGGCGGGCATAGCTGTCCATGGCTGATACAGTGTATACACCAGCAGCATCTACACGTGCAGGAGAAGTAGAGGCACAATCCACGCCGCTGTTACCGGCTGCAATGGCAAACTTTATTCCTTTAGAAGCTGCACTCTTCACCAGGTAATCCAGTGTAGAAGAGATACCGCTACCGATGCTCATGTTCACTACATCACCAGCTTTAGCATAAGAGTTCACGTGGCTCACGGCAGAGATCGCACTTGAAAGCGTACCGGCTCCGGCATTATCAAACACGCGCAGGGCTACGATGGTGGCGCCAGAGGCCACGCCAATCATACCAGAACCGTTGTTCTTGGCTGCAATGATACCGGCTACGGTTGTTCCGTGGCCATAGCCATCTTCTACCGATGTAGTGCCGCTCACAAAAGACTTGCTTTTCGACAGGTCCACGGTCAGGTCCGGGTGGTCGGTATCCACGCCAGAATCGATGATCCAGACGGTCTTACCGCGTCCGTCGCCGTAACCTACTTTCTGGATGTTCCAGGGCACCAGCTCTCCGGAAAGAGGCGTGATAGCGGCTACCGTACCAGACGAGGTAGTTGTGGTCGTGGTAGTAGTAGGCGACGTGGTGGTAGTTGTGGTCGTAGTGGTAGTCGGCTCGGTAGTAGTAGTACTTGTATTGGTATCAGTGGTTGTGCTGGTACTTGTTTCGGTAGTTGTACTTGTACCGGAAGGTTTGCCTTTACCGTTGTTGTTATTTTTACCTAAAGAGATAATTTTGTCCTGCTCTATGTAAGCCACTTCCGGGTTATTGCGCAGCTCTTTCAGCTGGTCGGAAGAAAGTTTGGCGGCAAAACCTTTCACAGCTCCCTGGAACGTTTCTTTCACGGCGGTAGCCTGGATGCCAGACTGTGCCAGTACTGCCTGGCGAACAGAAGCCGAAGCTAAGGCGCCTCCTGCAGAACTTGTTCCCGTGGTTCCGTCCTTGAATACCACAATGTATTGTCCTTCAATGGCCTGGCTGGTTTCTGATGTCTGCTGTGCCTCGGAAGGGGAAGCAAACTGTTGCTCCATCATTTCTTCTTTCTGGCAGCTTGACAGTACCATAGCAGAGGCAAGGGCGGTAAGAGAGAGTGCTTTTCCGAATGTGAACTTCTTCATAGTATTTGGTTAAGTTGAAAACTTCTTTATTGTAAAAAGCTATTTCTTTTCCTGACGATGTTTTTCCCGTCAGTCAGTTATCAAACCATTCTCAGCACAACTTTAGTTCATTTTAATTTTAGAAACGCTAAAGAAAATATCCTAAATCAATTCCAGGGATGTGCGAAAATTAGAGAATATATTTATTCGTATATAGTGAGTTTTTGAATGAAAATATGCCTTTGAAGGACGTATATATTGTTTTTAGATTTATGATAGGTAGGACGCATTTCGTGGTTAAAGTTCAAATTCAGAGAAAATTAAGGAAGGGAAGAGGTGTGTTTTTTTACTATTTTGCTGCTCCCGGTGACTTACAGGTGTTATCTGCTCCCGGTTAAAAACTGTTGCAGTACATCTTTTTTTCAGGAGCAGCGGCTGTGGTGGCAGGGGCAGCAGAACTTTTGCCCGGGAAGGAAGCTATGACAAAGAGGAAGCAAAAGAGGAGAAGGACCAGGGCGGGGGGTAAAATAAAATAGCCTCCGCTGATGTCAGCGGAGGCTATCTGTGAGTTATGAGTAAGTTATTTACGAATTATTTGTTGCCATCTACTTCTTCGTAGTCGACATCGGTTACACCGCCATCGCCGGCAGCTGCGCCACCCTGGCCGTTTCCGGCAGGACCACCTGCTGCGCCACCGAAGTCAGCGCCCGGGGCACCGCCGGGCTGGCCTTGTGTAGCCGCATACATTTCCTGAGAAGCTGCGCTCCAGGCATTGTTCAGGCTTTCGATAGCTGCATCGATACCGGCAACATCTTTCGCGCCGTGTGCTGTTTTCAGCTGGCCAAGGGCGCTCTCGATGTTAGACTTGTTGCCGTCCGACAGTTTGTCGCCGTATTCTTTCAGCTGCTTTTCGGTCTGGAAGATCATAGAGTCGGCCGCATTGAGCTTTTCGATCTCTTCCTTCGCCTTTTTGTCAGCCTCAGCGTTTGCCTCTGCCTCCTGACGCATTTTCTCTATTTCCTGCTCGCTTAAGCCGGAAGAAGCTTCGATACGGATTTTCTGCTCCTTACCGGTTGCTTTGTCCTTGGCTGTTACATGCAGGATACCGTTGGCGTCGATGTCGAAAATAACTTCGATTTGCGGAACACCACGTGGTGCCGGTGGAATACCATCCAGGTGGAAGCGGCCGATGGTGCGGTTGTCGCGGGCCATGGGGCGCTCACCCTGCAGTACGTGGATCTCCACAGACGGCTGGTTATCCGATGCCGTCGAGAAGGTCTCTGACTTCTTCGTCGGGATGGTTGTGTTCGACTCGATCAGTTTCGTCATTACACCACCCATGGTTTCGATACCCAGTGAAAGCGGTGTTACGTCGAGCAGGAGTACGTCTTTTACTTCACCTGTCAGTACACCACCCTGGATAGCAGCACCGATGGCTACCACCTCATCCGGGTTTACACCTTTAGAAGGTTTTTTGCCGAAGAATTTCTCTACTTCTTCCTGTACTTTCGGGATACGGGTAGAACCACCTACCAGGATCACTTCGTCGATATCGGAAGTAGATAAACCGGCATCTTTCAGCGCCTGACGGCATGGCTCCATGGAGCGGCGGATCAGGTCGTCGGCAAGCTGCTCGAACTTAGAACGAGATAATTTACGTACTAAGTGTTTCGGAATTCCGTTCACCGGCATGATGTACGGCAGGTTGATTTCAGTTTCGTTTGAGCTGGAAAGCTCGATTTTCGCTTTCTCGGCTGCTTCTTTCAGACGCTGCAGGGCCATTGGGTCCTGGCGCAGGTCAATGCCTTCGTCTTTCTTGAATTCTTCGGCCAGCCAGGTAATGATCACCTGGTCAAAGTCGTCGCCACCCAGGTGCGTGTCGCCGTTGGTTGAAAGTACTTCGAATACGCCATCGCCCAGTTCGAGGATGGAAATATCGAACGTACCACCACCTAAGTCGAACACGGCAATTTTTTGGTCTTTGTGCTTTTTATCCAGCCCGTACGCCAGTGCAGCGGCAGTTGGCTCGTTGATGATACGCTTTACCTCAAGGCCTGCAATCTGACCGGCTTCTTTTGTAGCCTGGCGTTGTGCATCGTTAAAGTAAGCAGGTACGGTAATAACCGCTTCCGTTACAGTAGTGCCCAGGTAATCTTCTGCAGTAGCTTTCATTTTCTGAAGCACCATAGCCGAAATTTCCTGTGGCGTGTACTGCCGGTCACCGATTTTCACGCGAACCGTGTCGTTTGAGCCCTGCTCCACATCGTAAGATACGTGCTTCGACTCCTCGCGAACTTCGGAGAAGTGACGGCCCATGAAACGCTTGATAGAAGCAATCGTGTTTTTTGGGTTGGTGATCGCCTGACGTTTGGCAGGGTCACCTACTTTACGCTCACCGTTTCCGTTATCGAGAAAAGCTACGATAGACGGCGTTGTGCGGCGGCCTTCGCTGTTTGGGATTACAACCGGCTCGTTACCTTCCATTACGGCAACGCAGGAGTTGGTTGTACCCAAGTCAATACCTATTATCTTTCCCATTCTATAGTTTTATTATTTAAGTATAGTTTCCTGAATAATTTTACTTTTCCTGATTATTAACAAGGCATGTGCCAAGCCCGGATACTGGTGTTATTTATGTCATTATGTCACATATAAACCGGGGCTTCACTTTTTTGTCTTGTTTACCCGGAATGAAAAGCGCGGGTTGCGCCAAAATTTCCGTGGCAGGAAAGCAAGGGTACAGTAGATGGGAGCGGATTGATTGTGTGTGGCAGGGAAACAGGAGGGAGTGCTATGGCCAACGCCGTCAACTTTAAAATTTTTATAGCGCGAGCGTCCTCGCCCGTTTCTACTATTCCGCGGCCTCTGGCCGCCGTAAATGGTCTGTTCGTGGTTCACGGCGGCCAGAGGCCGCAAAATAGTCGGCACGAGCGAGGACGCTCGCGCCATGTTACTCTTAAGTGGACGGCATTGGTAAAGCAGGAGGGAGTGTTATGGCTGCTCGATCAGGAAGCTTCTTCCACCACCAGGATCGCCTTCTTTACATCGCCTTTCTGCTCAAGTCCCGGGTAAGGTTGTACTTCTTTTAAGGTGATGCTGTAGGTGGTGTTGCCTGAAAGGGTGGTGACGGTGTGGGTGGAACGGAGGGGGCCGCTGCCACAACTGCCGATGCAGAGTTCGATGTTTTCAGTTTTCCCGTTGCTGTCGGTAGCGAGCAGTAAAACCGTGGCGCTGCCATAGTGCACGCAGTTGGCATTGGCAGGGCAGCGGGAGTCGTTCAGGTTCTGTAGTTTTAGCTGCAGCTTATCAGGTGTGCCGGCAACCTGGACCTGTTCCCCGACCTGCAGCGAGAATTCCTGTTTGCCGGTGATACTTTTGGTGTCTGTTTCCGGGGAAGCAAGCATGTTATCGTTCTGGCATTGCCAGAAGAGCAGCAGCAGGAGCAGCGGGTGGAGGTATTTGAGCATTGTCATATTTTGTTATAAGTTAGGGGTTCAACTACTAACAGGATGCCGCAACTTGCGTAAAGGTTGCAAGCAGCAAGCAGCTTTTAACGCTTTAATACAGGAGCAGCGGCTATGGTGGCAGCTGCAGCAGAGTTTTTTAAGGGTAGTTTACCCTGTAACCGGCTTTGCGGGTGGTTCAATTCTTTGCCTGGATGTTCCGTAAGGCGATTTTTATACGCTTCAGCAGCACATCTTGTAGGAAAAAGTGTTCTGCAGCTGCCACCACAGCCTTAGCTCCTCAAAAGAGGAACTGTTTTAGTTGCACCTGGACCAGGGATTTTTTTTAAACAAAATCTATGTTTAAACTATCAAGGCTAACGTACCTGATTATTTTTTTTCTTTTACACGTCGCCTTTTCGGGGGCCGCTCAAACGGTAACGGTGCTCGATAAGACTACCTGGCAACCATTGGCAGGCGTAACGGTAGCGGCACTCCGGGAAGGGAAAGGAATTTATACGGATGAAAACGGGAAGGCGGACCTGGCGGTACTGGGTGCTTCCACCGATTCTGTCCGGTTTTCTTTTGTAGGATACCAGCAGCGGTCGGTTTCGCTGGCCTGGCTCAAGGCGCAGCAGTACCAGGTCGGGTTGGCGCAACGCAGCCAGTCGATAGAGGAAGTGGTGGTAACGGCAGGAAAGTTTACGCAGCAGCGGCAGCTGGTACCGCAGCAGGTAACGGTGCTGAAGGCAAAGGAAATCGGTTTTATGAGTCAGCCTACCACGGCCGACCTGTTGCAGCAGACAGGGGAGGTGCTGGTGCAGAAAAGCCAGCTGGGCGGGGGCAGCCCGGTGGTGCGGGGTTTTGAGGCGAACAAGGTGCTGCTGGTGGTGGATGGGGTGCGCATGAACAACGCCATTTACCGGGGCGGCCACCTGCAGAATGTGATTACACTCGACAACAGCATGCTGGAGCGGGTTGAAATTGTGCAGGGCCCCGGTTCGGTTATTTACGGCAGCGATGCCCTGGGCGGTGTGCTGCACTTCCGGACACTGCAGCCGCAGCTTGCCGACAGCAGCCACAGGTCAAACTTCAGAGCCGGCGCCTATGCCCGCTACGGTACCGCCGCCTCCGAAAAAACAGTGCATGCGCAGTTCAATTATGGCCGCCGGAAATGGGGACTGCTGACCGGTTTTACCCGGACCGACCTGGGTGATCTGCGGCAGGGAGAGAACCGACCGGCGAAGTATGGGGAGCTGGGCATCCGGAACTACTATGCCGCCCGCATCGGCAACCGCGACACCATGCTGCTGAATGAAGACAGCGCTGTTCAACGCCCTACCGGCTACACGCAGTACGACCTGCTGCAGAAAGTGCTGTTCAAAGCTTCCGACAACCTGAGCCACGGGCTTAACCTGCAGTATTCAACCAGTTCCGACATTCCGCGTTACGACCGCCTGACGGAAACAGGTTCTAACGGAAAGCTGAAACATGCGCAATGGTATTATGGTCCGCAGGAGCGCCTGCTGGCGGCTTACACCCTCACCCATACCGACACCACCACCCTGTACGACGCGGCACGGGTGGTGCTGGCCTATCAGCAACTGGAAGAAAGCCGGCATAACCGGGGCTTCGGAAGCAACAGCCTGGCCCATCGTACCGAAGATGTGGACGTGTACAGCCTCAGTGCCGATTTCAGCAAGCAGCTGGCGCAGCACCGCCTGAGCTATGGCCTGGAGGCGATCTATAACAACGTGCAGTCAGCGGCTTTTGCAGAAAATATGGTTACGGGAGTGCGGCGTGCCATTTCTACGCGCTACCCCGATGGCGGGTCTTCCATGCAGAGTGCTGCTGCTTTTGTAACAAACTCCTGGCAGGCAAGGCCTTCCCTGGTGCTCACGCAGGGGCTGCGCTACAGTTGGGTGGGGTTAAATGCCCGTTTCCGTGACAAGCAGTTTTTCCCGTTCTTGCAGGATGCGGTTAGGCAGCGCAACGGCGCCCTGACCGGGAGCGTAGGTGCTGTGCTGCTGCCAGGGCATAACTGGCGCCTGGCGGTATTGGGTGCTTCCGGTTTCCGGGCGCCCAGTGTGGATGACCTGGGCAAAGTTTTTGATTCGTCGCCGGGTAACGTAATTGTTCCGAACCCGGAGCTGGCGCCGGAGTACACCTATACTCTGGAGCTGAGCGTTTCGAAAAGCTTCCTGGACCGGGTACACCTGGAGGCTACCGGCTACTACACCTGGTACCGCGATGCGCTGGTGGTGCGGCCTTTTGCGTTGAACGGGCAGGAGACGGTGCTGTACGACGGGCAGCCCAGCCAGGTGATGGCCCATGTAAATGCCGGCAGCGCTTTTCTCTATGGCTATAACGCCAGCCTCGCCGCCGACCTCAGCAATGCCTTAGCCCTGACTTCGACGTTGAACTATACTTATGGACGGGTGAAGGAAGCAACCGGCGATGTACCGCTCGACCACATTCCGCCGCTCTACGGTAAAACAAGCCTGACGCTACAGCTAAAGAAATTACGTGCAGAATTGTATGCACTCTACAACGGGCCGAAACACCTAAGCGACTACAGCGCCTCGGGCGAAGACAACCTGCAGTATGCCACCCCGTCCGGTATGCCCGGCTGGCACACCTTTAACCTGCGAACGGCTTACCAGCTCTCACCACACCTTCAGCTGCAGGCCGCCCTCGAAAACATCACCGACCGCTACTACCGCGTCTTCGCCTCCGGCATCAGCGCCCCCGGCAGAAATTTTGTGCTTACGCTACGGGCGAAAATTTAGGAGGCTACCTGCATCTTCTCCTGTTGCTCCGGAACAGCATTTCTTTCAGCCGTTACTTAAACGTTTCTAAACAGGTGTAAATGTTTAATACCAAATAGTTTTTATTCGCTTCCACATAAATATTTCTCCCTCCTGTCATCCCGGAGGGATCTCATACCTTTACCACAAGCGTATACAGTACAAATTTTATATACTTTTAAAAGACAGATGCAGGAAGGTAACTATAGGGAATCTACATACACTTGGTGATATGGACCACAAGGAATCTCCTTCCTGTAT
>NZ_QCZK02000038.1 GCF_003347595.2 Botryobacter ruber
TCAAAAGCCTCAAAATCAAATTTCTTTTCCATGGTGACTGTGCTTAAGCTAAGTTAATTATTTTCTTGCTTTGACACAGTTCCGTTTACAGCCTCCTTTTGTCCCGAATCTGGCTTCTAAAACAGTACTACAGCTGCCACCATTCCCTTAGCTCCTGCCATGAAACACTCGTCCGGCTGATAATTGGAATGATTTGATTTTGTGCCTTTGGAAATAATTCCGCTTTCCTGCCATACATTTGCTGCTGAATACCTAAATTTAGGTTTTAAATTGCATTTGATTTAAGGCCGCTTAACTATTGAAATATTATTTTTTTAAGTCTGCTCCTATGCCTTCCGGTGCTGCCTTCAACAGCGGGAATGTTACGCAGAACTTAGCCAGTGTCAGGATATTTGCCGGGAGCAGCTTTGGGATCACTTCCTTGCTGCTCTTCAGCCGTATTTTTGTACCCTATGGCCGGTTGCTAACAAAGGCTGCCGAATTAAATATTATTACCTGCTTCTTTTTCTTTACATCAGCTGCAGCCCTGGCAGGTGTTTACCTCATTCGTTTTTACCGAAATCTGCAGCAAAAACACAAACTGGTCAGGAGCTTTACTTTCTTGTATGCCTGGTTATTTATAGTGGGGTGTATGGCGGTTTCGTTTGTGCCGCAGCAAAATCCCAAAAACAACATGACCATGTATTTGCTGGGAGCGCTGAGTGTGGCGGTAGCCTGGAGCCTTTCGCTGCGGGAGACCTTGCTGCTGATGCTGCTGGTCAGCACCACCTTCACTGCCGGCATCTACTTTTCTGCACTGGACAATGAGCAACTCCTGCTCAACAGCATAGGCTCGGCTTTTATCCTGACGTGCTTTTTTGTGCTCTCCCGCATGATTTACAGTTACCGGCTCAATCATTTTCTCCAGCTGCAGAATATAGAGGCGCAAAAGAAGGAAATACAACAGATCAGCAAAGCAAAATCGGAGATTCTGGGAGTGGTGGCCCATGACCTGCGGTCGCCGCTTGCCAACATCGAAATGCTGGTTTCCCAGGTCAAGAAAAAGAAGCTCTCGGCCCAGCAGGAAGCATACTACCTGGAGCTGGTGCTGTCCAGTTGCCAAAGGTCGCGCACGCTCATCAATGACCTGGTGGAACTTGCCCGCCTGGAGCAGGAAGCCGATTTCCCTTTGAAAAAAACAGACCTGAATCTTTTTCTGAAGGAGGTCCAGGCAGAGTGGCAACGGCAGCTGAAGGGGAACAGAAAACTGGAAATGTCGTTGGCTACAGGCGCCTTGTATGTAAATTTAAACAAGGGGAAATTTCAGCGGGTAATGGATAACCTGCTCTCCAATGCCATCAAGTTCACGCCCGAAAATGGCCAGATTCATATAAGTGTTACGCAACCAGACGAAAACGTGCTGCTGCGCATTTCCGATAATGGCATTGGCGTACCCCAGAAGCTGCAGCCGCACCTGTTCAAGCCTTTTTCGAAGGCAGGCAGGAGCGGCCTGAACGGCGAAGCATCCACAGGGCTTGGCCTGAGCATCAGCCGGAAACTGGTAGAGCAGCACAACGGCACCATCGACATCGAGAGCGAGGAAAACAGGGGCACGACTTTTCTAATTACACTGCCTGCGCTTAAAGAAGCTTAGTTGTGCAGCAGCGGCTATGGTGGCAGGTACAGTGAAGTATTTATCAAACCTGTTTTCTGCTTTTAGCCTGTTTTTGCGGCAAAAAAGTTCTCTGCTCCTGCCACCATGGCCGCTGCACCTGTCCGGCACAGGCAACAGGCTACTTTACCTTCTGTACTTTAATATAAACCGGGAAATGGTCGCTGGTGCCGCCAAAATAGGTGGTGCCGCTGTAGGTAGGGCGGGGGGTGTTTCTGTATTTTCCGTACAGGCTTTTGAGCGAAGCAGGGCTATGGATGGTGGCGGAACCTCTGACATACTGCAGATGACCCGCTGCATCGACTAAAGATTTTGAAACCAGGATCTGGTCCAGCATCATAAAGCCATTTCTGCCGAAATAGCTGCCATTGCCCTGTACATGCTGAATGTAAAAAGTGTTGAATAACTCTTCGTTATAAGCAGGGTTGGGTCTTCCGGTTGCTTTTAGCGCCTGCCGCATGATAGTAGAGCCGGGAACTTCGTCGAAGTCACCCATTACGATGATGTTGGCAGTTGGGTCTGCTTGCTGCAGGGCTGCTATCTGGTTGCGCAGCAGGTTGGCGGCGGCCCTTTTCCTGCTGTCCCTGCCGGAGGGCCAGTGGTTTACAAAAATGGTTACCGGCTCACCCAGCAGCGTGCCTTTCACCTCCAGTATGTCGCGGGCTGTAAAGTTCCGTTCGTTTACATTTACCGGAATGCTGCGTTGGGAGCTGAGCTTAAAGATATTGGGTTTGTAGAGCAACGCCACATCCAGCCCCGGCTCCTTCGCCGATTCGTGCAGGATATATTCATAATCGTGTTTCCGGAGCGCAGGCATGTTAAGTAACGCTTCGAGCACCTGCCGGTTTTCTACTTCGCTAAGTCCTATTACAGCCGGACCACCTTTGCCACCCATGTGCTGGATGGCAGCTGCAAGCGCATTTAATTTTGCCTGATACCTGGCCTGGTCCCACTGCATGGCGCCGGTAGGCAAAAAGTCATCGTCGTTGGTGGTAGTAGGGTTGTTTTGAATGTCATAAAGGTTTCCGGTGTTGTAAAAAGCAATTGTCTGGAGCTTTCCTTTTTTCGAAAAAGGAGTAATGGAGGAGCACCCTGCCAGGGCAGCGAGCACAAAAAGGGAAATTAAGGTTTTGAATCCGTGTTGCATCATGTAACTTTGTACCTATGTGAGTAGTTTTGCCTACTACGAGAATCAGATAGTATATTGTTTAATCAATCGAATATGAAAAAATCAGAAATATACTTTAGCATTGCCCTGGACGACCAGCGGATACCGGAAGCCATCAGCTGGAGAGCCACCGATGCAGGAGAAAAAATACACTTTGCCAAGGCCATTAATATTTCATTATGGGACCGTGACGAAGCCGGCACCATGAAAATTGACCTCTGGACGAAGGATATGCCGGTGGACGAGATGAAGTATTTTTACATCGATACCATCGGCGCCATGGCGCAGAGCATCCAGACCGCTACCAACGACAGTGTAATGGCCAGTAAAATGCGCGCGCTTTGCGAAGAACTGATGAACCACCTGCAGAGCAATGCTCCTGAAAACGGGCAGCAGTAAAATTTATTGCGCTATAAAACAGCAAGAGGCTGCCCGAAAAGGCAGCCTCTTGCTGTTTTATTTAGAAGGTTTGTATTAATTAAATTTAACTAAGCGCTGCTTAGGTATTAGATTCAGTTTTATCAACAGAAGCTACACTTTCAGCTTGTTGCTCAGTATCAGTACCGTTTCTAAGGCTAGCCATAAACTCTTTATCCTCCTGGTTATAAACCTTACGGTTACCATAGTAAGAGTTATATTGTGCAGTACTTAAAACACGCTCCAACGCATGATCACGCTCAGCATAAATCTCTTTCATTTTCTGATCGATCATTTGCTGGTTGCCAGCGTATGCTTCTTCTACGGCAAGCATTTTGGCCGCTAATTCCGAATTTATCTCTCTTATCTTTGTAGACTGGTAGTTGTTAAGTCTCAATCCACGGATCATTCTATTTGATAAGTTAGATGCTCTTTTCTCTACAAGTGGATTTTTACCGGTTGCATGTGAACCGAACATAAGTCCAAAGAACAGAAGAGATAATGCCATTAACTTTTTCATAATTTCTATAGTTTTATAAGTTCTACTTTGTATTAGGTTTATTAGTGCGTTCTGTTAATATAACGTCTAAACACCGGAAAAAATTCCCCTGACGCTATAAAAAAGGCACTTTTTAAAATAAACCGTCTACTATCAAGTATTGCAATACACCCAAAAAGCCTGCCAATTCGTGACCGGCCTATGGTTGTATATCTTATTTTCTACGTTAATGGCTTAAAACAGATTTAATTACCACTCATTTTTCCACATCATGGATTCGACCGGCGTGATGGTGCGTTTGTTGTATTTTGCACTTCCTTTGGTGTTGTAATAATTTTCGATACCACCTTTTACTTCGAAATAGATAAGTTGACCGATCGGCATGCCGTGGTAAACCCGCACCTGTTGTGTAACAGATATTTCCAGGGTCCAGGTGTTGCAGAAGCCAACATCGCCTTTCCCGGCAGTGGCGTGAATGTCGATTCCTAAGCGGCCTACACTCGATTTACCTTCCAGGAAAGGTACATGGGCATGGGTTTCGGTGTATTCGCGCGTAACACCCAAATATAAAACGTTCGGCTGCAGGACATATCCATCTTCCGGAATTTCAAATACATCTATCTCGTTGTGCCTGCGGGCGTCCAGCACCTCGTCGCGGTAAGTGGCCAGGTAGCGGCCAAGGTGTACGTCGTAAGAATTGGTGCCTAAACACTTGCGGTCGAATGGCTCTACCAGGATGGTGCCCTTCGCCATTTCTTCTAAAATCTGTTTATCGGTTAAAATCATGGGTATGCGCTAAAACTACTGTAAATGTAAGAAAAATCTGCAGGAGTTTAGGAGTTAGAGAGTTTGGGAGTTAGAAAGTTTGGGAGTTAGGGAGTTTGGGAGTTAGAAAGTTTGGGAGTTTAGGAGGTGAGGGAATGGTGGCTGTGGCAGCAGAATTGTAAAAGGCTATTGGTTGATATTGCGGAAACTTCTCCTGGTTTTTACAAAAAAAGCGGCGGAACCTGCTGTAGAGGTACCGCCGCTTTTGGCTTGCGTGTTAGTTTTTAATTTCAGGAATGTGCTTCCTTTAAGGCCTGTAAATTGGTCTGCAGGTATTCTGATACCAGTTCATCGGTAATGGCAGTAGACACAAACAGGGCTTCGTATTGCGATGGGGCCAGGTAGATGCCTTTGCTGAGCATGCTGTTAAAGTAGCGGCCAAACAAGGCGGTGTCGGAGGTTTTCGCGCTGGCGAAATCTACGACAGGCTGTTGTGTAAAGAAGATGCTGAACATGGAGCCGACCTGGTTGATGGTGTAGTTCAGCCCTAGCTGCTGCAGGTTTTGTTTCATGCCGTTCACCATGTTCGTGGTGGTCTGCTCGAGCTGCTTGTAAACACCCGGGTTATTTTTCAGGAACTGCAGCATGGCCATACCTGCCGACATGGCAATTGGGTTGCCGGAAAGGGTTCCTGCCTGGTAGACTGGTCCGGCAGGGGCTACAAATTCCATTATTTCTTTTTTACCGCCGTAAGCACCCACAGGCATACCGCCGCCAATAATTTTGCCCAGCGTTGTCATGTCAGGCGTTACCCCGAATAGTTCCTGCGCGCCTCCGGGAGCCAGGCGGAAACCGGTCATTACCTCGTCAAAAATAAGTACGATACCTTCCTGGTCGCATAGCGTGCGGAGTTGCAGGAGGAAGTCCGGCTGTGGCAGTACCAGGCCCATATTGCCGGCAACCGGCTCGAGGATAATGGCAGCCACTTCTCCTTTATTTGCTGCTGCCAGTGCCTTCACAGCTTCTATATCGTTGTACGGAGCGGTTAGCGTATCCAGGGCGACCCCTTTGGTAACACCGGGACTATCGGGTACGCCGAGGGTGATGGCGCCACTGCCTGCGGCTATCAGGAACGAATCGCCGTGGCCGTGGTAGCAGCCTTCGAATTTAATGATTTTGCTGCGGCCGGTATAGCCTCTGGCCACCCGGATAGCCGACATGGTAGCCTCGGTGCCCGAGTTCACCATGCGCACCTTCTCGATAGAAGGCACCATCTCCACGATCAGCTCTGCAATCTCTATTTCTTTGCGGGTAGGCGCCCCAAACGACAGCGAACCGGGAATAGCTTCCTGTACAGCCTGCTGTACCACGTCGGCTGCGTGCCCTAGTATCATAGGACCCCAGGAATTGATCAGGTCGATGTACCGGTTGCCGTCTTCATCATACATATAAGCTCCCTTTGCCGATTTGATGAAAAGCGGATTACCGCCTACGGCTTTAAAAGCCCGGACTGGTGAATTAACGCCGCCCGGAATGGAGCGCTGGGCACGCTGGAAAAGTTCGTTGCTGATGCTTGCTTCTTTCATGTTGTTGGGTAAGGTCGTGTTTTTAATACGAAACCGGGTTTACCACCACCAGTTGCAGGTTTTCTAACTTGGTAATGGGAATATACTGGTTATCTTTCCGGACTTCCGCCTGGGGACTGCCTGTGTTTTTATAGCCAATTCCCGGGTAAAAAACGCCTGGTTTAACACCTATGGTAGCCAGGGACTGGGTGAAGGCAGGGCCATGTGCACTTAAGATTGTTCCAAAATAGTACAGCATTTCGAAACCGGCATAGGCATAAACAGAAGGGGGAAGGTTATACTTTTCTAAATATTTCTGCCTGAATTGTGCGGCAGCAGGAGACATTTTGTCGATGTATTTGGGAGATATAAAGTAAACCTCCAGCCTGTCGAGCTGGCGGAGCGTGATCTGGTGAATATCCAGCCATTTGTCGTAGGTGATGAGCGGCAGTTTGGCTGCTTCGCCACTTAGCAGGCTGGTCGCATTTACGGCTGCCGTCATCTGTTCGGAGAAAACGGCCATGTGCCCCACATCGGCCAGGTTCAGCCCTTTAAATACGCTGGCTGTTGCTGCTGCCTGACCGGAGTTTATTTTACGGTAGGTTTTTACCCTGCCTCCCAGCTTAATAAACTGCTGGCGGTAGTGATGCGCAAAAGTGGTGTCGTCTTTTTTATTTTCGACGATGATGATGGCCGTTTTGGGCGAAAAGTTCTGGTAAGCAAAAGTGGCCGCCTGCTGCGCCTGCGTTGCCACCGACGACTCAAACAGCAGCACATTGTTGCTGTTGCCGGTTACCTCCAGGTCCTGCGACAGCGGATTAATGACGGTTACATTGTTTTCAGCTGCAAACCGGGAGGCTAACCTGGCCGTCGATTTATAGACAGGTCCAATCACCAGGTCCATCTGTTTCACCTCCGGCATTGCCAGCACCTGCTTTGCACTGGTCGTGTCGGCGCCTGTATCGTAGGCCAGCAGATTGATGTTGATTCCCTGCTTACTCAGCGAGTCCTGCGCCAGTTTCATGCCGGCATACAGGTCTGTGATGAACTGGTTTTTGCGAGCCGTCTGTGCCAGGTCCTGGTTGAGCTGGAAGGGGAGGAGCAGGGCTACATTATAGGCTTCCTTGCGCAGGGCATCGGCGCGTAAGTACTGGTTCCGGTCCAGGTTGAATTTGGCTACTATTCTTTCTAACGTAGCTTTGTCTTCCGGTTTATACCAGCCTGCCAGCAGTTTATCTGCATATAGTTGGCCTACAAGTTTATCGTTGGGGTAGCGCTGCAGCAGCTTTTCGTATTGTTTCCGGTCGGTAAGGCGGATCAGGTAGAAGCGTTTGAGGGTTTCTGCATCTGCGGAAAGGGAAGCTGCGCGTATCAGATTTAGTTCAGCCAGCGCTTCGTCGTACTTCTGTTGCTCAAAAAGGGCATTGGCCAGCAGGTAATGGGCATCCGGCATGCCATACCACTGCGGGTGCTGCGCTTTTAGCTGCTGCAGCATCAGCACGGCTTCCTGTGGTTTTTGGGCTTTTAAGGCAGCCAGGGCGTAGAGATAAGTGGCTTCAGGAGCGTACGCGTTGCCGGCTGCATTTACCGTAACGGGCAACAGCTCTGCCATGGCCAGCTCGTACCGTTGCTGGTTCAGCAGTACTTTCCCGTTATTATAGTTTACTTCATAGTTCTGTAGCTGCTGTGCCTGCGCAGCAGCTATGGTGAGAGCAGCTGAAAACAGGAAGCCTGCAACGTGCCTTAGAAAGCGTTTCTTCATAAACCTCTTTAAAATGAGTGAAAGAAGGAGTGACGGAACCAGGTTCTGCCACTCCTTCAAAATCAGCATTACTCCCACTCAATAGTGGCTGGTGGCTTGGAACTGATGTCGTACACCACGCGGTTCACCCCTTTTACCTTGTTGATGATCTCATTCGAAACATCAGCCAAAAATTCATAAGGCAATCTGCACCAGTCTGCCGTCATGCCGTCAACGCTTGTTACGGCACGCAGGGCCACTACGTTTTCGTATGTACGCTCATCGCCCATCACACCCACCGACTGTACCGGTGTCAGGATGGCGCCGGCCTGCCATACTTCGTCGTACAAGCCTGTCTTTTTCAGGTTGCTGATAAAGATATGGTCAACCTGCTGCAGGATGTGTACTTTTTCGGCTGTAATGTCGCCGAGAATACGGATGGCCAGACCTGGTCCCGGGAAAGGGTGGCGGCCAATGATGTTTTCGTCTATTTTAAGCGTACGGCCCACGAGGCGCACTTCATCTTTAAACAGCGTTTTGAGCGGCTCTACCACTTTCAGTTTCATAAAGTCAGGCAACCCGCCCACGTTGTGGTGCGACTTAATGGTAGCCGACGGACCTTTCACGCTTACCGATTCGATTACGTCAGGGTAAATGGTACCCTGAGCCAGCCACTTCACGTCTTCTACCTGGTGCGCTTCGTCGTCGAATACTTCGATAAACACGCGGCCGATGGCTTTGCGCTTCAGTTCCGGGTCTGAGATTCCTGCTAAAGCTGCATAGAAACGATCTTTGGCATCAACGCCTTTCACGTTCAGGCCCATGTGCTTGTAGGAGTCGAGCACGCTCTGGAATTCGTCTTTGCGGAGCAGGCCGTTGTCTACGAAAATACAGTAGAGGTTTTTGCCGATGGCTTCGTGGATCAGCATGGCAGCCACGCTGGAGTCTACACCTCCCGACAAGCCAAGTACCACTTTGTCGTTGCCAACGGTCTCGCGGATTTCTGCTACCGTGTTTTCGATGAACTGATCCGGGGTCCAGTCCTGCACGCAGCCGCAGATGTGCACCACGAAGTTACGGAGCAGGCGTTTGCCTTCGGTGGAATGCGTTACCTCCGGGTGGAACTGGATGCCGTAGGTTTCCTGGTCACGCAGCTTGTAGGCAGCCACACGCACAGAGTCTGTACTGGCAATAACTTCAATATTGTCGGGTATTTCTTTTATCGTATCGCCATGCGACATCCACACCACCGAATCCGGGGTAAGCTCTTTCATCAGGCGGTTGGTCGAGTGCAGCTCCGATAAGCGGGCACGGCCATATTCGCGGATGGTAGATGGGGTAACTTCGCCGCCATGCTCGTGTGCAATCAGCTGGGCGCCGTAGCAAACGCCTAACACCGGCAGCTGGCCCAGGTACTGCGACAAGTCGATGGTGGGGTGGTTCTGGTCACGTACGGAGCAGGGGCTGCCCGAGAGGATCACACCTTTTACTTCATCGGTCAGGTCCGGAACATGATTGTAGGGATGTATTTCGCAATACACATTAAGCTCACGCACCCGCCTTGCAATTAGCTGGGTATACTGGGAGCCAAAGTCGAGAATGAGAATTTTTTCTGGCATGTGCAAAATTAAGGCACTTTTATAGTTTTTGCTAATAAAATTTTGATTGTTGAGCAGCAGTGGGTGTGGTGGCAGGTGCAGAATGCATTTTTATAGCTTAGATGGTGGTAATGGCTTTGTTAAGGAACGGCTGATTTGCCAAATATTGTATGCAAAAGGTGCAGAGGCAATGGAGGGAGGAGCAGCGACTCATTTTACTTTGAGGGATCATACCTGGCGGTTTACAGCATCGTATCAGGGCGTGCCGGCAAAGCCGTCCGGCTCTCGCAAGTTCTGCAGCGCCTGCCACCACAGCCACTGTTCAGGATGAAAAAAAATCTGCAGCCATTCAGTTAGTTAGCGCTGCTGCGCCGGTTTTTTACAACAAAAGTTTGCAAAACGAAAAAAAGTGTCTACTTTTGCAACGGCAAATCGGCACGGCCAGCTCCTGTCGAACTCCCCCAGGTGCGGAAGCAAGCAAGGGTAGACGGTTGTAGCGGCGCGATGTCGGTTTGCCACTTTTTTTGCCCTTTCTGCATAAGTGTTATTTCAACATTTATTTTTTCAAAAAACTCCCTTAACATTTCACGGTTCAGATTATTGCATTAGATTTGTGTTTGAATCTATATGCTGTAATATGAAATTCTTTATTGACACCGCTAACCTGCAGGAAATTCAGGAAGCACACGACATGGGCGTGCTGGATGGCGTAACCACCAACCCCTCATTAATGGCCAAAGAAGGTATTTTTGGTCACGACAATGTAATGGCCCACTACAAGCAGATCTGCGAAATTGTGGATGGCGACATCAGTGCCGAAGTAATCGCTACAGATTATGAAGGTATTGTGCGTGAAGGAGAGGCCCTGGCCGAACTGCACTCTAACATTGTTGTCAAAGTTCCGATGATACGCGATGGCGTGAAGGCTATCCGCTACTTCAGCGAGCGTGGCATCAAAACAAACTGCACCCTTATTTTCTCTGCAGGGCAGGCGTTACTGGCTGCTAAAGCTGGTGCAACTTACGTGTCTCCTTTCGTTGGCCGTCTGGATGATGTGGGCACCGACGGGATGCAGCTGATCGAGCAAATCGTAACTATCTTCGGCAACTACGGTTACCAGACCCAGGTACTGGCAGCTTCTGTACGTCACGTAATGCACCTGTTGCAGTGTGCCGAGATTGGCGCTGACGTAGTTACCTGTCCGCTAAATGTTATCACTGGTCTGCTCAACCACCCGCTTACCGATAACGGACTTGCCAAATTCCTGGCCGACCACGCCAAAGGAAACAAATAATTATGGATTAATGGATTCTGGATCAGAAATGAAGGAAAGCTGCAAATTTTCCTCGTCGTTTCTGATTCACCATTCATTATCTCCGATTCATAATTTAAAAATCAATGTACATCATCAAGGTAAAAGGCAAAGCCAAAATTCCGGACTATATCCAGCTGCGCGACGAAAACTTTGTGCTCATCGCGTATTTCAGGGCAGACCGGCCCCTGAAGAACCTGGAACGCTACGGGCTGGGCGGGAAAGAAGAAGCACTGGCCGCGCTCATTGCCAGCCTTGATTTTGGGAAACTACAGAAATTAGAGATTTAAGTAAGCATGAATTTTTCTTCTTCCCCGGTGGTTTCGCTGCGCGATGTGGCGGTTTACCAGGACTCAAACACCATTTTAAGCAATGTCAGTTTTGATGTTGAAAAAGGCGAATTTGTGTACCTGGTGGGGCGCACGGGAAGCGGGAAAAGCTCCTTGCTGAAAACACTTTACGCAGACCTGCCCCTGCTTTCGGGTTCTGCTGCCGTTGCCGATTTTAACCTCACCGGACTGTCACTCAAGCAGGTGCCCTTCCTGCGCCGGAAAGTAGGCATCATTTTCCAGGATTTCCAGCTTCTCTTCGACCGTACCGTGGCCGAAAACCTTAGCTTTGTGCTGCGGGCAACCGGCTGGAAAGACAAATCCAAAACCAAACAGCGTATTTCGGAAGTACTGATGCGGGTTGGTCTTGGAGCAGCAGCGGCTAAAATGCCGCACCAGCTTTCGGGCGGGGAGCAACAGCGGGTGGTAATTGCGCGTGCCCTGCTCAACGAACCTGTAATCCTTTTTGCCGACGAACCTACCGGTAACCTGGACCCACGCGTGGCCGACGACATCATGAAGCTTTTCCTGGAAATAAACAACAGCGGTACCGCCGTACTCATGGCCACACACAATTACGAAATTATCAACCGCTATCCCAAGCGTGTACTTAAGTGCAAAGAAGGAAGAGTGCTTGACTCGAATGTAGAGGAATTCCGGCTTGCCAATGATTACTGAGTTATCCATACTCATTCCTGTCTTTAACAACGATGTGCGGCCCCTGGTAACGGAACTGCATGCGCAGTGCCGGCAGCAGGCTGTGAAGTATGAAATCCTTTTGTTCGACGATGCCTCAGAAGAACGCATTCGTGCAATAAACCGGCAGCTCGCCGAGCTGCCGCACGTCATCTACCAGGAACTGCCACAGAACATAGGGCGCGCAGCCATCCGGAATAAACTGGCAACAGCGGCTGCTTATGAGTACCTGCTGATGCTGGACAACGATTGCCTGCCCTCCCGTAAAGATTTTGTGTCGTATTACCTGCACGAAGCAGCAGGCGAGGCTGTGGTGGCTGGTGGTGTGGCCTATCAGCAGGAGGCGCCTGACCGAATTTACCGCCTGCACTGGAAATATGGGCAGCGTGCAGCTAAAACTGTGGACGAACGACGGAAAGAACCTTACAAAAATATTTTTCTGAGCAACGTGCTGGTGAAAAAAGCGCTTTTCCTGCAGTACCAGCTGTGCGAAAGCCTGAAAGACTACGGGCACGAAGATACCCTTTTTGCCCTGCAACTGGAGCGGCAGGGAGTACAGGTAAAACACATTGAAAATCCGGCTGTGCACCTGGGCCTGGAGCCGACAGACGTATTTCTGGCAAAAACAGAGCAGGCGGTGGCAAACCTGGTAAAACTATATGTCCGCGGAGAGCAGCTGGATACCCTGAAACTGGTGAAAGCCTATAAGCTGTTACAGGAAAAGGGGCTGGAGAAAAGTTTCCTTAGCGCCTACCGGGGCATGCGTAAAATTATCAGGAAAAATTTGTATGCTACGCGGCCAAGCATGTTCTTTTTCGACCTTTACCGCTTGTTTTTGTTTACCCGCAAGCTGCAGAACGACACGCAGCTTTAACTTCTTCTTTTGTTTAATACCAGGAATTCTTCCTGTTTATCAGCAATAATGCGTTGGTCTGCCGGTTCTATTTTGTCCTGTAGTTCTGATTTCCTGTTGTTCAGGGCATTCCAGAACCCTTCAATCAATTGCCAGTCGCTTTCAGAATAAGCGCTCATTTCCTGCGAAACCGTGTTTACAAAGTTCAGGTAGACTGTTTTAATGTTGGCGGGTGTAATTTCGGTTAAATCGTCAGAGCTTATTTCTATCCCCAACAGCTTCCGGCGTAATTCGTAGCGCCTGCTTGCCTCTTCGTTTTTCTGCTTTTTTTTATCAACGGCGCTTTTAAATCGCTCCCGTAAATCCAGGAGTTCTTCCCGCTGGGGTGGAATGTACTGGGTAACATATTTATCTACTCTCAGGGTGAGGGTATCGTATTGGGATCTAAGCGAATCAATTTCCTGGCGGGCAATGGTCGTGTCTTTAATATCAATTTGTTCTTCTGATTCTGCGTCTTCTTCTGTTGCTACTACAAAACTTCTGAATTCGTTGTAAGCCTGTTCTCCTTCCGGAATTTTATTTTTCTCTTCAGAGCCTGAACAGGAAAATGAAAGTAGGGCAATAGCCACTGCTACAAAAGTAAAATAGGATCGCGTCATACCAGATTACATTTTTGGTGGATATTAGTCAAGGAACGCCGCATGCTACGTAAAGTTTCGTTTTTGCCGATAAACTCCCGGAAGAGCGGAAAAAAGGCGTATAAAGAGAAATAAGCTGCTATAGCAGTCAGGTTGCCTGAACCT
This sequence comes from Botryobacter ruber, assembly GCF_003347595.2. GTDB lineage: Bacteria > Bacteroidota > Bacteroidia > Cytophagales > Hymenobacteraceae > Pontibacter > Pontibacter ruber_A. Next base: position 13,398 of record NZ_QCZK02000038.1, read on the forward strand.
GCAACAGGTGTTGCGGCCTCGTTTGCTACGAACATAGGTTTGTAAACACTATTTTTCTTATATTTAGCAGATCATAAAGTGCTTTGCCTGGCTGCCGGAAAACAGGTAGAGCAGGTTATTCAAAACTCCACTGGTTAAGAAAGTACCGTTACGGGATGGAAGATATTAAAATGGTTGACCTGAAGGCGCAGTATGCACGGCTGAAACCGGAGCTGGACCAGGCCTTTAGTGCAGTAATGGAATCGATGGCGTTCATTAACGGGCCGCAGGTGCAGTCATTCTGCAGAAAGCTGGAAAACTACCTGCAGGTGGATCATGCCATTCCCTGTGCGAACGGTACCGATGCGCTGCAACTGGCCCTGATGGCGCTGGAACTTCCGGCAGGGGCCGAGGTGATTGTGCCGGCTTTTAACTATGTGGCAGCAGCTGAAGTGGTAGCCCTGCTGGGCTTGAAACCTGTTTTTGCCGATGTGCATCCGGATACGTTTAATTTAGATCCGGCTTCGGTTGAAGAGGCTGTTACACCTGCCACCGCTGCCATTGTTCCGGTGCACCTGTTCGGGCAATGTGCTGCCATGGCGGAAATGGTGGCTGTGGCTGCAAAACATAAACTGTATCTTATTGAAGATAATGCCCAGTCGCTGGGTGCTGTCTATACCTGGCCCGATGGCACCAGTAAGTATGCAGGTGCTATCGGAGATGTGGCGACCACTTCCTTTTTCCCTTCCAAACCACTGGGGGGCATGGGAGATGGAGGAGCCGTTTTTACCAACGATTCCCGCCTGGCGGCCTGTATTCAGAAAATTGCAAATCACGGGCAGTCGGAAAAGTATAAATTTGAAAAGGTGGGTATCAACTCCCGGCTCGACACGCTGCAGGCGGCTATGCTGGAGGTAAAGCTGGGTTATATCGGTGATTTCAATGCGGGCAGGCAACGCGTAGCAGCTGTTTACGACAGGCTTTTTGCCGAAACGGAATCTTTAGAAGTTCCTGCACGTTGCAGCTACAGTACGCATGTTTTCCACCAGTATACCCTAAAAGTACCGGCGCGGCTACGCGACGGATTACAGGCGCATCTCCGGCAGCATCATATCCCGAGTATGGTGTATTACCCGCAGCCCCTGCATTTGCAGGAGGCGTACCGCTACCTGGGCTACCAGTCCGGCGATTTGCCGGTGTCGGAAATGCTGTCGCAGCAAGTGCTGTCGTTGCCCATGCATTCGGAGCTAACACAGGAGCAACAGGAGTACATTGCACAACATACTAAAACATATTTAGAGCAACATGGCTAAACGTTTACCAGCAAAAGTAAAGTTCGCAGTAGTAGGTGTAGGGCATATCGGCGGGCGACATGCGTTCCTGATTCGGAACAACCCCGATGCGGAACTGGTGGCGCTCATCGACACCCGTCCGGGTTTCGTGGAGGAAGCTGCTGTTGCTTACCCGGGTGTTCCGGCTTTCAGTTCCCTGAAGACTTTTCTGGCTGCTGGCGTACCTGCCGATGTGCTCTGTGTCTGCACGCCCAATTACCTGCACTACCCGCACACCATCAAAGGCCTGAAGCAGGGCTACCATGTGGTGTGTGAGAAGCCGATGGCGCTGGACACGCTGCATGCGGCTGAAATGCTGGCCGTGGCAGAGGAAAAACAGCGTCATATTTTCTGTGTGATGCAGAATCGCTACAGTCCGCCGGCTGTGTGGCTGAAGGAGGTGGTGGAAAGCGGCGTGCTCGGGCAACTGTATATGGTGCAGGTAAACTGCTTCTGGAACCGCGACGAACGCTACTACAGCGGCACCAACTGGCGTGGCTGCGGCAAACAGGACGGCGGCACCCTCTTCACGCAATTCAGCCATTTCGTAGATATGCTCTACTGGCTCTTTGGCGATATCACCAACATCAAAGGCCAGTTCCGTGACTTCAACCACCAGCAGCTCACCGACTTCGAAGACAGCGGCTTTATCCAGTTCGAATTTGTGAAGGGTGGCCTTTGCTCCTTTAACTATACTACCGCCGTGCCGCGCCAGAACCTGGAGAGCAGCATCACGCTGGTTGCCGAAAACGGCAGTATTAAAGTAGGCGGCCAGTACATGAACAAGGTGGAGTACTGCAACATTTTGAACTACGAGGTGCCGGAGCTGCAGCCCTGCCAGCCCGCCAACAACTACGGCGCCTACACCGGCAGCGCCGCCAACCACCAGTTCGTAATCGAGAACGTCATCAGTACACTTAGAAATGAGACCACCGCTACTACGAATGCCCACGACGGCCTGAAGGTAGTGGAGATGATTGAGCGGATTTACAGCCTGAAGAAGAAAGAGGCCACAGGTGTGGAGGCGAAGGCTGCTAAAGAACGGGTTTTGAGTGATGATGGGGAGTAGCCTTTCTGTTACAAACTCAGCTAATTATTTTCGGTGTAAGCGCCAGTAACAGCGCAAGTCGTTGTTGAATGGCAACCTGAATTGCCAGTAGGAAGCTTACCTGGCTTTAATTTTTTGAGTCTTTGTGCGGCAGTCTACCCTCTAAAGTGCCTGATTAATTTTCGGAACATCTTCATTTTTAGGAATAAAATTCCAGGAATACATATCAACTACCCACTTGCCTTGCTCATGTCGTGCGTGGCTAATGTTTCTTAGCATTACTTTTTCGCTGATATCGGGAAAATAGAACTGATCAACAATCAGGGCGGATGCCCCATGAATAACGATGTCCCGCCGTGAAATTTTATAATCTGGGATACTAACTGAAGTGTCATTAAACATCTCTTGCTCTTGAGCTCTGAAGTCGTCATAATTCAATACTTCACCCGGATCAGTTCCTAAATAAATACCATCTTTTGCCATATACTTGTCGATAAAGGCAATGTCCTTTTTCTTAAACAAGCTGTGAATCTCGTCAGCCATCGTATTCAGCTCCTGCCTGGCCTTTGTTGTGTCTATGGCAGTCTGGGTAGCAAGCGTTTGATTTCCTGCTGAGGTTTGGCTGGTTGGCTTTTCAGACTTATTACAAGCCACAAGAAAAATAATTATTAGAGCAGGAGCAAGAAACGCTTTCATTTTGCCGCTAATTTTAAGTTAAAGTATATTTAATTCACAATTTGGATAGTTAACTCTAATTTTGTATTGTTTGTGATTATTTTACGAAAATATTGACCATTTTGGTTGAGCTTTTTTTGATGTGGATAGAACCAGAACCTGAGCGTAGTTTGTAACTACACCCAGAAGCGGTTTTCTATAATTGACTTTTTAGTTCCAGCGTTTTTAGATCTATCAGCAGAATCATATTCTGATCTTTCTTGTCATATTTGCCGTTTTCGTTTGTGTCATAGTGACCTGTAATTACCAAAGTTCCTGTTTGTCTGTTAACTGTCCAGACCCTTGTAAAGAAGTTAGCATCAGTAATCTGCTTCTTGTCCTTTCCATCTGGCGACAGCACTAATATTTGCTCTGGATCGGTCCAATCAATTCCATTCTTCTGGTCCAGGTCAACGGTTTTGGCTGTAATAATAATTTTATTAATCCCAAGACTATCGATTTTTACCTGTTCAATTTTGCGCACATAACCGCCTTTTGGAATATCAACTTGCACAGAGTTTCCTGTGTTTGTATCCAGGAAGAGGAGATATGTAGTTTCATTATTTGCCAGTTTCGAATTGTTATCAATCGAGGCAATTACAAATTCTGTCCCCTTAACTTCAATAAGGCTGTTAAAGTGTATGTAGCTGTACTTGCTCTGTCCGTATGTCGTGCCGGTAAATATAATGAACAGAAAAAACAGGTATGTTTTCATTGTAAATATGTTTCTTTAGAAGCTGCTGCACAGTGCGTTCGGAAGCTGAAGCAGCCATAGTATATTTGTTATTCAATATAGCCTCCCTCTGTATGTTATTCAACTTTTAGCAGGTTTCTTTAAACTTACAAGCAACAGCAGAGGCTGTGGTGACAGCTGCAGCAGATTTTTTCTACTTCCAAACCTTTCGCAACAGCTCCAGCAGCCATTGGTTCATCTCCGGAAACACTTTCAGGCCAAGCGTGAGGCTGCCGTAGATGACGGTGATGAGGAGGGAACGCACCAGCATGTCGAGGAACACGTTGCCCAGGTAGGGCAGGAGGTAAGAAGCACCCAGGGCAACGATGGCTATTACCGTGATGATGGCAGAACTCCAGGCAAAGGGCTGCAGCTTGTAGAGGTACTGCACAAAAAACAAACGGGCCAGGTTGATGCTGGTATAGGAAAGCATGGAGGCAAAGGCAGCACCGTTGATGCCGTAGAGTGGGATGAAATAATAGTTCGTCCAGATGGTGAGCACCGCCAGTACCATGTTAAACAGCAGGTCCCAGCGGTACTTGTCGGAAGTAGCCAGGATGATGCCGTTGATGCCCGTGGCCAGGTCAATCAGGCGGGCCAGCGACATGAACAGCACCACGTAGCGGCCGGCGCTGTAGGTTTCGGGCATAAACGAGAACAGGTTGTCGAGGTTGGCCCAGATGCCAATCGCCAGCAACAGCCCCAGGATCAGGTTTACGAGCGTGATCTGCTTGTAGAGCTTGCCCATATTTCCCAGGTCCCGGTCTTTCCAGTAATCCGCCACCTGCGGGTACGCTATTTTCAAAACCGACTTGGCGGGAATCATAATGGCCGTGGTCATGAAAAAAGCGGTAGAGTAGACAGCATTGTCGCTCAGGCTGTAGGCGCTGATCATGAACTGGTCGATGGTGGTGATGATGGTGGTAGAGATGGTGCCCAGGAACGTAAAGAAGCCATAGTTGAGTAGCTCCCGCAGCGGGAAGATGCGCAGCACTGCCGAAGATGGCATCAGGAACAGCTGCTTCAGCCACATGGTATACACAATCAGCACCAGCACCAGGAGAGAATTGATTCCAACAAAAGCAATCACAAAGGACTGGAAGCTCATAAAGCCCAGCGAATACACCAGCACCAGCACCAGCGACAGAAACTTCAGCAGGAAATCCTGTACAAACGACGAAACAATGGTCTTGTAGTGCGACCGCAGGTACGAGGTGAAGAGGTTGAGCAGCAGCGTAAAAAATGCCAGCGGAATGATGTAATAGTAGTAGTCGAGGAGCAGCTGGGAACTGTCCTGGTACCAGTGCACCACCAGCGGTTTGGCCCCGATAAAAAGGAAGGTGACAATGGCAAAGCCGATGATGGGGACCAGGAGCAGCAGGAACAGGAAGCCGTGGTGCCCTTTTTCCTTGTTTCGGAAATAGGGGAAGTAGCGGGCGCTCATACTGTTAAAGCCCAGCGCCGAAAACTGAGCATACATGAGGGCGAGCGCCATCAGCAGCCGCGTAAGTCCTACCTGGTCCTCTTCCAGGATGTTGGGGTACAGCAGCACCGTATTGACATACCCGATGCCAATTCCGGCATAAGATACGATGGTATTCCAGATTCCTTCCCGCTGTAGTTTTCCCATGAAAGGCGCAAGTGCTTTAAGCCTGCAAAACTAAGGCTAATCGTTCAGTCTGCCACCACACCAGCCTCAAAAATTAAGTAGTAGTTGAAAAGACATCAGCTGCTTCGGAGCAGGTGAGGAAAGTTGATCCCTGAGCTTTTGTTTCTTCCAGGATACTTTGCAGCACCTGCCACCACTGCCTCTCCTGCTCCGGGAGGGGGCGCTCGGGGTAGTCCGACAGGTTTTCGTTGTGCCACAGCAGCGTAAGCAGCCCGCCGAATTCCTTAATTTCCTGCAGCATGGGGCGCAGCAAGGGCAGCACCTCCGACGGACGCAGGTGCATGTACTGCGGGTTGTAGAGCGTGGTATCCATCAGGCAGAGGGGCAGCTCCAGGAAGCGATGGGCGCGCTGGCTTTTAAAATCGAAGGGATAGAAGGGGTGGCAGAAGGAGTTCCGGAAACCAACATGTTCGGCAAAGCCCAACGTAGTGTCGTAACGGAGTCCGCTTTCGTCGAGTACCTGCGGGGTGGTGCGGGGGGCATAGGAGAGGTAATGGAAGCGGTTTCCATGTACCGGTACGCTCAACTCTTGGGCCTCCTGTTGCAGTTGATGTACGCTGGCGGAAGTGCCGAAGCCGCCATGCAGCCCCACCTCGTGCCCGGCCTGCAGCAACGACTGTAGCTGCCGCTGGTTTTCCGGAGAAGCAACATCGTAATCCGAGTTGGGATGGCCGTGATATTTTGCACTGTTTGCCATCCAGAAAAAAGTGGCTTTCAGGTGATGATCAGCGGCAAAGACCATTAATTCCGGGATATTGTGCCAGGCATCTTTCCCGCTAAGTTTGCGCAGGGCCAGTTTAGCGAAGGGGAGGAGCTGCCCCTTTTTTAAGCGCTGTACCCCGGCTACTTTCCAGGCTGAATTTATCCGGTCGATGTCGTGGGTGAGGCAGGTGGCGAAGCTTTTCTGCCCGGGCCACTGCTTCTGCACCAGCCGCACCCGGGTAGATTTCTCCATCGTCTCTTTCAGAATGCCGAAGTAATAGTTGACGACCGGTTTTGTAAGGAAGCCATGCTTTGCCTGCATGCTGGCGCTGTAGGGGAAGCGGCCAAAGCTGTCGTGGGTGGTGCTGTGGTATTCCTGCCAGCCGCTGAGCAGGTAAAAAGCCGAGGAAATGATGTCGTAGTTGATGGTGGCGCTGCCGCTGTAGTAACTGATGAGCTCAGGCTCAGCATCCTCCTCAAAAAAGAAAGGTACCTGCTTTCCCTGCCACTCCTTCCAGACAACCTGCAGTGGGTGTGGTGACTGCTGCTGAAAGAAATCTCCGCTGTATTTCCGGATGCAGACACCTGTTGCGGCAGCTTCCGTACCCCAGGCTACCGGAACAGCGGCCGCTTGCGGGTAGAGGCGGTGGAAGTGGGAGAGGATGTAGTTTATAGCAGCGTCCATTCTTTTTGTGCGTGAGATGTAGGAACTGTGGAAAAGTCTCCAATCAAAGGGGAACAAAAAAGATACAGGTTAATCCTGCCACTGCTCTCCCGATACCACATGCAATTCAAAATTTTAAGTACTCCCTGATATACGTTATAGCCAGTTCACTGCTCCTGCCATCGTTTGCTGTACCAACAGTGGCATTATAATACTGCGCCCGCAGGTACACATCCGGACGATGCTGCCTGTAGCTTTGGATTAACGCTGCCAGTTCCGGTGCAGCATTTGCCTGCTCCACCAGCCCCTGCTGTGCGTAGCCATAGTAATCGTTCAGCGCCACATCTTTATCAAATTTATAATAAATCCCCGGAATGTTGAGCATGACCGCTTCCAGGTGAATGGAGGAATCGCCGGCAATTATCAGGTCCTGGTGCAGGAGGAAATCAAAAGCATTTTCCTTTTTGGCGTCTGACAAAACGATATGTGGGTTTAGCGCTTGCAGAAAACTGAAATCGCGGGTGTCGCGGGGATGGGGCCTTACGGTCAGCTGCAATTCCGGAAACTTCTGCGTGAGCAGTTGCACCACCGCTCGTATCCCCTGGGTGCTGTCGATGGTGTTGCAGCAGATGCCCAGGTAACGCACAGGAGTGGCGGCTTTGCGGTGCTGGATATACACATCCGCTTTGGGCATGCCAATGAACTGCACTTCGCCCCGTATCGGGCCGCATTGTTTGTACTTGTCGAGCGCATCCTGGCCTTCCAGCAGGCTGAGGTCGTGCTCAAGCGGCGGGAAGCTGGTGCTCACACTGGCGTGTTGAATGTAGATGGTGGGTATGCTGTGCGCTTTGGCGGCATAAAGCATGGCCCGGGCATCGGCATTGTGGTCGTTGGCAAACACAATGGCGGCAGGCCTGTATTGCTTCAGCAGCCGCAGGTAGATTTCGTAAAAGCCGATGGCATCGTACACCAGGTCGAAAAAACGCAACGCTCTGCGGCCGTGCGACTTGTACAGCGACCAGAGTACAAAGGGAAATTTGTAGTAGTAAAGAAGTTTAAAGCGGAAGGACAGCCTGTTTACCTGTTTGCCATATTTACCGATGTTCTTGTTTTGACCTGCCACAAAGGCGGTATCCGGTAGTGCCTCTGCCAGGAACCGGAGCGAGTCGTAGTTGTTCTGGCTGACCACGTAGAGCCAGACTTTTCCCTGCAGGTGGCCGATTGGTTTATTTACTTTGAACAGGTTGAGCACCAGCCGTCCGCCGGTGTAAAGCAGCACTTTAAGCAGACGCTTCAACGGGTTGTTTGGCGATACCGGCTCCAGGGCATGCGGCGGAAGCCCGGCAAACGTATCGGTTAGCCGGATGTGGAGAATTTTGCGGTATAGCGCTGCTGTTTTTTCAAGCATCTGCTACACCACATCCCGGTTGAGAGGCGTACCTGCCTTTATTGCAACTTTTGCTTTCTTGCCCAACAACTCCTCATAATATTTAGGCGCCAGTCCCAGCCCCGGACGAATTACCCGAATGTTCTCTTTTGTGAACGTTTCCCCTTCCCGTATGTCCTGGGCTGCATAAATGGAGCGTTTGAACAGCCTGCTCTTTTCTTCGGCCCGTTGCACCCCGTACTGTACATAACCAAGCGCCTGCCAGGCCCTTTCCGTTTCCACCACCAGCGCCTGCAGCTCCTGCGGTTCGAGCGAGAAAGCGGAATCGACGCCACCTTCGGCACGGCTTAAGGTAAAATGCTTTTCTATGACAGTCGCTCCCAGCGCTACGGCAGCTACAGCGGCGCCAACCCCCATGGTATGGTCCGACAGCCCCACCTGTACCTGGAACAGCTCGCGCATATGCGGTATGGTCAGCAGGTTCGTATTTGCAGGTGTGGCCGGATAGGTGCTGGTGCATTTGAGCAGGATCAGCTCCTGTACGCCTGCTTGTTGCAGAATGCGGACAGCTTCATCCAATTCGGCTAACGTGGCAGCTCCCGTACTCATAATTACAGGTTTGCCGGTGGCTGCAACTTTTTTCAGCAGCGGGTGGTCGGTATTTTCAAACGAGGCTATTTTATAAACCGGAGCGCCTAATTCTTCCAGGAAATCAACAGCCGTTTCATCAAAAGGAGAGGAGAAAGCGATAATGCCCCGCTCTTTGGCACGGTCAAAAATGGCCTGGTGCCACTCCCAGGGGGTGTAGGCTTCTTTGTACAGGTCGTAGAGTTCGCGGCCTTTCCAGAGCGAGTTCTGGTCTTCGATGGTGAAAGCGCCCGGCAGGGTCATGGTGTCGGCGGTGTAGGTCTGCAGCTTGATGGCATCGGCACCGGCATCGGCGGCGGCGTCTACAATAGCCAGTGCCCGGTCAAGCGACTGGTTGTGGTTGCCCGACATCTCGGCTATGATAAAGGGCTTATGACCGGGACCAACCAGCCTGTCGCCGATTTTTATTTCGTTGTTCATCATTTCTAAAACACTTTACTTAACCAGAGACAGCACAAAGCGGTACGCCTGTGGATAGAACGGATCAGGTTCTGCATAGTTGAAGCCTGCCTTCTCAAACGCACGCACCGAGGCGGTATTGTCTGGCTGCACCAGGCCGGCTACTTCTTTGAGCTCCGGGTGTTGCTGCTGCAAAAATTTTATTCCTTTCAGCAACACCACATGCCCCAGTCCTTTGCCCCGGAACCCCGGTGCGATAAGATAGCTGAGCAGGGCGCTGCTGCTGCTGAGTTCGAAACGGATATGGGCCATAGGGAGACCATCCACTTCGGCAATGTAGAGACAGCTTTCGGGAATTGCAAGCTTATACCGGAACCATTGCTGGTGCTGTTCCAGCGGAATGGGCTCCGGGTTGAAGGAATGTTTTCTGACTTCCGGGTCGTTGGCCCACCCGTACAGCAGCAGCATGTCCTGCTCCGTTACCTCGCGCAAACGGATGCGGGCGCTCAGGCTAAGGGTTTGGATAAGCTGCCGGTAGCGGTCTGTGTTGCCACTGTTGAAATACCGCCGCTGCCGTACTACCTGCTGCTGAAACAGCTCCGGAACCGCATGCTTTTGGAGCAATTCCGGTAATTGTGCATAAGCAAAAGCCAATTCCTGCTCCAGCAGAAACTGGTAGAAGCCTGCCTGGTTGTCTGCCGTTTTCAGGACAAACAGGATGCCGCCCACCGCACAATATTCATAGGCGATGCCACTGGCGGAGGTAACAGCTATCGCACAGCGTTGCATCAAGCGGCACATGGCCTCCGCCTCGAGGTTCTGGTGAAGCGAAACAGTTTTCTGCTCCAGCGACCACTCCCTCAGCTCCTCCCTGTGCAGGCAGGCACTGCCGATGACTATCTCAAGCTGTGCGACATAAGGCAAGCCCGCCAGCTCCTGCGCCAGCCGGAGAGTATGGTTAGCCGGGTCAGCGCCTCCTAAACACACAAGCAGGTGCAGTGGCTGTGGTGGCAGGTGCAGATGCTCTTTTAGGGCATTCCGGAATGGTTCCCGAAGCAGTGCATAGGCCGGTCCGGTATAAAGCCTGGTGTAAGGTGCCAGCTGGTAGGCTTCAGGTGCTACACCGCCTGCCATATTTACGACAGCGTCGGCAACAAAAGGATACGAATGGATGTCGTCGATACACAGGAGGCTGCAGCCGTGGTTTTTAAGGGTATGCTGGTAAGCTGTATCGAAGTGGTAACCGTCCAGCACCACCACATCGGTTGGTTGCAGGTGGTTTTCTGCCAGGTAGCTAGCCTCCGATTCATACGCCTGCGTTTCGGGCAGGATGATCACCTGCGGGCATGTCTGCTTTATTTTCTGCAACAGGCTTGCTTCGGGGGCCTGTATGGCAAATATAAGCAAATAATCCTGCTGCAGCACCTCCGCCAGCGCCAGCGAGCGCACCACATGCCCCAGCCCGATGCGGCTGTTGCCATCTGCCCTGAAAACGATTCGTGACTTTCTTTGAGTCATCTAACTATAATTTTGCATCAGCGCTGAAGCCTGCGAAAAACTGCCACAGGTTTTCACTTCACCCCAGGTCCCTCTTAAAGTAGGCCGACTTGATTGTTACTATTACTAGTTTTTTTCTCAAAGAGGAGAGGACCCTGGGGGAGAGGGTGCTGCTTTCCTGGTTATACAAAAGGTGCTGACGCCAATCGGGAAATTGATGTACTTCAGAAGTTTGTTCTCAAAATTGATGAGATTAAAAAGCACGTTGTTAAAAATGCCGGGCTTAATTAAATCGCCCGAATTGTTTTGCTTTTTGTTCGATCGCAACCTGCTAAGCAGCCGAACCAAAAACACAGGGAAAAATAAAAACAGATTCCAGTAACTTGATTTTTCTATTTCGAGGCCGCTCTCTTTTATCTTTTTTTCTAAATCTTCTCTGATGTACCTTCTAAAGTGCATGTTTACTTCATCATGTTCACTCCACAAGGCCATAAAAGCCGGAACAAAAACAAGCAGAATACCATTCGGTTTTAATAAGCCAGCCCAATTCCCGAGCGCTTTCCTGTCATCCTTCAAATGCTCCAGGCAATCAGATGCAATGATTATATCGAACTTCCTGTCTAAGTAAATATCCTGGGCATCCATAACAAATGAGTTTTCTATACCATTTGCTCTGCAATTGTTAATGGCTTTTTCACTGATGTCTACGCCATACAAATTGTCCGCTTCAAAGCCAATGGCTTTAAGTTCATTGAGCAGGATGCCGGAAGAACAGCCAATATCAAGAACTGATAAGTTCTTCGGATAGTTTTTCAGAATGTCAAGAATGTACTTCCTTCGGGCTTTAAACCAAAAGTTAGTCTTTTCTACTTCATGATATAAATTTTCAAAATCTCCTTTCATTGGAAAATTCCCTTATGGGTGTATATGATCTGTTTCAGGAAATCTCCCTGATCTGAATTAACAGTTTTTTAAAGGTGCAATGCTGTCGCAGCACCATGATTAACCTCGTATAAATAGACTTTTAATGGTGTTTCGGGACTGGAAAACTTACCAACAAACGCTAAGTTGTTTTCGTTGCTGTTTTTTATTTCTAAAGCGGACAAAATATAATCTCCTCCCATGCCTTTCAATGCCTTCGTGTCCAGATCTAAATTTTCAATAGATGTCCCGTTCAGTACAAAATAATTCTTGTCTGCAATTTCAGAAGAAAAAACATAACATCTGTTTCCCCAGCTATCAAAGTACTGTTTTAGTTCCTGTGACTTCTCCAGTTCCGGAGCAATAATTTGCCTGAATTTAACTTTATAAGCAAGTGGATAGTTGTTTTGATAGCTGTCCAGCGTATAAAAGCCATTGTATTGGGCAACTGCGGGAGGAATGCCCACACTTACGATACGATAGGTACTCTGTGGCTTGTTAATGGCTTCCCGAACCTGGTACATCAGGTCTTCAGCAAAATACTCTTTGTAAGAGATATTGCTTTTATCCGGGGTAAAAATCTGAATTATATTTTGTCGGAGTTCAGTATTTAAAACAGCCACGTACACGAAATTCAGCATTACCACTGCTACAACGATACGTTTGTGCCATTTTAGTGTGCTTCGGTTTGCTACCTCATTTATACATAAGGCGAATAAGATGTACCAAAGGAACGGAGACAGAAAGTTAAATCTGTGAAACTGAAATGTTTTCAGGATTTTTACGCTGTTTTTCAGCGGAATCAGGATTTCCCAGTTGTAGACTCCATAGAGTAGCGAGATCAGGCAAAGCGCTAAAAGTACTGCGAGTAACAGTTTTGTCTCAGTTAATTTTTTCCTGAGCAGGTAAAGAACTGCAGGTACAAAGATCAAAATGACAGTATGAAGCGAAGCCGCATGATAATGACCAATCAAAAATTGTTCTGCTGTTTTTTTTACAACTTTTAACAGGTTATAATGACTGTAGCTCATATCCCACCCTGTCCTGTGGGAAGTAAAGTCTCCGGCAAATAGCAGCAGATTTAACTGATTTATTTCCGCTACTAAATACAGCACGGTGGTGCCTGATAAGACATAGAACAAAGGAAGATATTTTGTTTTATCAGATTTGTATAAATAATATAAAAACGCCAGTCCGGTTACGAACAGTATGGCATATCCACCTAAAATCAGAGAAGAATAAAAAGGAAATAAAAATACAACCAGGTAGCTTAATAACAGGTGCTTCCTGTTAAGAATGTTTAGAATACAGAAGGTGAATAACGGCAGACCTGCTATCGTTATGCCATACATGGTATAGAAAGGTAACAACGCAAAAGACAGCGCCAGAAAGCCTGCTATAAATTTTTTTTGATCTACTTCTAACCTAACCAGGTACTTTGATAAGAGCAGGTACATTCCTGCAAAAGCGATTGCCTTTACCAGCGCAAAGTTGACCAAATAAGCCGTAAATGGCGGCAGGAAAGCATAGAGGAGCGTAATGACATTGAAGGAGCTAACATTAAAGCAATTGCGCTTAATGCCATTCATCACCGGGTTAATAACAACGTCGTTACCGATGGCAAACAAGTTGTTGGTTGATTTTAAAAGAACGCGGTAAATAACTTCAGAATCAAGGTTGTCATGAATGGTAATGATTGCATCCTGCTGCTGTACAATGTAGATCAAAAGATAGCTTACAAAGAGCAGAAATGCTACAAGCAAAGCAGCATTACCTCCCGAATTCACCCGCATCCGACGCATCCCGAGTTTACTTGTTCTCAATGAGTTCTATTATGTAGCGCGGCCTTGCTTTTATTTCGGAATACATTTTACCAATGTACTCACCAATAATGCCCAAACAGATCATTTGTATACCCCCGAACACGGCTATCGGTATCATAATGGAAAACCAACCCGGAATTACCAAACCTTTAATATAGCTAATGGAAACCCAGATGATAAGTAGGAAGGAAAATAGAAAGGTGATAAGCCCTAACAGGAGTACCAACCTCATTGGCTTTACTGAAAACGAAGTAATTCCTTCCCAGGCAAACGATACCATTTTTTTGAGGGGATACTTGCTTGCTCCTAACTCCCGTTCTTTCCTTTTGTAATAAACATTTGCTGTTCTAAAGCCAATCAACGGGAAGATCCCCCTGATGAAGAGATTAACTTCTCTGAACTTCAGAAACTCAGCCAACGCATTTTTATCTATCAGCCGGAAGTCTGCATGGTTCAGGATTGTTTTCACCCCCAGCTTATTCATGATGCGGTAAAATAATTCTGCTGTTTGTCGCTTAAACACAGAATCACTTGTCCTGTCATGCCGGACGCCGTACACAATTGATGCGCCCTCTCTGTGTCGGAGTAACATCTCCGATACAACGCCTATGTCATCCTGCAAATCAGCATCTACAGTCACATATACATCAAACAAACCAAACTGCGACTCCAGGCCAGCCAGAAGCGCATATTGATGGCCGAAATTCCTGGATAACTTTACGCCACGAACCCTGTTGTTTTTTTTACAAAAATCTTGAATAACAGACCACGTTCTATCCCTGCTTCCATCATCCACGAAACACACTTTACTTTCTTTATCGATTTCTTTACCGGCTATAAGCCTGCAAAGTAAATCATCCAATTTTGTATAGGTGCTTTCAAGAACTTCTTCTTCATTGTAGCAAGGCACAATGAAAATTAATTTTTCCATTTTATGTAGTAGGGTAGTCAGTTTGGTTAATTGCAAGCAAATATAACTCTTCTTATTGGAGACTTATCAAAGCTTATTTTCTGCTATGGCGGTTTTTTTATTCTCCAAGCTTTTTCTGCTCTACCGCTGCATTCAGTTGAGCCAGTTCCGGGTGCTCATCCAGCAGCTGGATAATTTCTTCGGCTCCCAAACAATCCGCCTGGAAATTCTCTAGCAGCGCCCGGATCAGGAGCAGGTCTTCCGGTGTATCTAAGGTAATGCGGTAGTGGCTGGCGTCGCTGGGACGAGTGTAATGCTTCAGAATTACATGTCCACTCTTGTTCTGGTTGATGTAGGGCGTTACGTGTTCCAGTTCTTCCGGCTTTGTAGCATTCTGATAAGCTTCCTCCAATAATTTAAAGGAAAAAATCTCAAAGTCGAAGCCACGGGGGTAGGTGCGTTGCAGGGCATTGGAGAGGTAAACCTGCTCATTGTCCAGTTCCAGGTAGCGGCGTACGGCATCGGCAATTACGTAGCCATCAATCAAAGGGCAATCGGAGGTAACGCGCACGATTACATCCAGCTGGTGCTGCAGGGCGCATTCGTAGAAACGGCTCAGCACGTTTTGCTCGTCCCCACGGCAAACCGCTATTTCTTCCTCCCGGGCAAAGGCAGCTATCGGATCGTCTGTTTCGTTGGTAGTAGTGGCAATGTAAAGGGTAAGCCCGGCCCCGCGCAGCCTGTCCGTATGGTGTTTCAGAATGGTTTTGGTTCCGGCTTTAAGCAGTACTTTCCCGGGCAGACGCGTACTGGTGGTGCGGGCCTGCGTAATTACTCCTACTTTTTTAGCTGCCATGTTGCACAAACTCCTTCACCTTCTCAATCACAAACGCCTGCTCTTCCTCCGTCAGGGTGGGGTACATGGGCAGGCTCAGGCATTGGCTGTAGTACAGTTCTGCCTCCGGGTAATCGCCTTTGCGGTGGCCCAGGTGGCGGTAGTAGGGCATGGTGTGGGCGGGAATGTAGTGTACCTGCGCAAAAATGTGGTGCTGGCGCAGGTAATCGTACAAGCCTTTGCGGTCCTGCACCCGGATGACGTAGAGGTGGTAGGCGTGGCCTGTTTCGCCGCTTGTAGCCAGTGCCGCAGTATCGGTAGCTAGTATTTCTATGCCTGCTTCGCCTGCAAAAGCCGCGTCGTATACTGCAGCAACTTGTTTCCTTTTTGCCAAGCCGGCTTCGGCACGTTTGAGCTGCGAGATGCCGAGGGCGCAGAGCATGTCCGGTATGCGGTAGTTGTAGCCAAGTTCCTGCATTTCCATGTACCAGCCGCCGTGGTTTTCTTCCATCTGTTCCGGGTCGCGGGTGATGCCGTGGGTGCGGAGCTGCAGCAGTTTTTTGTAAAGCTTTTCGTCGTTGGTGGTGATCATGCCGCCCTCGCCGGTGGCAATGTGCTTCACCGGGTGGAAAGAGAAAATAGCCAGATCCGCAAAATTCCCGTTACCGCAGAGCTGTTTGTTGCCCTTGCTATCGTAGAAGTAGCCGCCGGGTGCGTGGCAGGCGTCTTCGATGATCCAGAGACCGTAAGCATCGGCCAGTTGCCGGAGCGCTTCCAGGTTCACCGGGTTGCCTGCAAAATCTACCGGGATGATGCCGCTGTAATAGCCTTCCGGTTTGCTTTCCAGCAGGTGCCGCACCTTTTCCAGGTCAAGCAGGGCCGTGTCGGGCGTTACGTCAGCAAACTCTACGGTGCCGCCGCAATACCGGATGCAGTTGGCAGAAGCGACAAAGGTGATGGGCGTGGTGATAACCCGGGAGCTCTCGTTTACCCCCAGCGCCAGCGCACACAGGTGCAGCGCAGCCGTACCGTTGGCTACCGCTACAGCATATTTTGCCCCCACATAGGCAGCAAAAGCTTCTTCAAAGGCAGCCACAGCCGGCCCCTGTGTCAGGAAATCCGACTGCAGGGTTTGCACCACCGCCTCGATATCCTCCTGCGTGATGTGCTGTTTGCCGTATGGAATGGGTTTGTTTGTCACGTTATTGTTTTCTAAGACTGCAGGATTCCGGATATTTATACCAGATAGTATTTACTCAGTTCCACAAAATTATTCCTCCTTTGTCATCCCCGAAGGGGATTTTGTGGGCGTACTGCAGTCAAGCTAACTACTGGAGGTCATGCAATGGAAGACCCTTTTTAATATTAGGTATTATATTTTGCAGGTTTAAAGTGTTTCTGCACCTGCCACCATTGCCTCTGCTCCTGCATTTAAATCGCGTGCACGATTGGGCTGGTGCAAGACCTGCCCCTACATTATTCTAAACTGTAAAGTTCGGATCTACGTGCAGCCTGATTTCTTCCCGGAGCTGTTCGGCGTCCAGCCACTCATCGTTGGTGCCGGAGTTGTATTTAAAGCCCATGGGTACCATTTTCCCGTTAAAGGCATTTAAAAATTCATCAAACGACCAGGTAGGCGTGGCGGGCAGAATTACGTAATACTTATCGAGTTCCACCGTGCTAAGCGAGTCGGTTTCGGTGATCATTTCCTCGTGCAGCTTTTCGCCGGGTCGGATGCCGACAATCTCCTGTTTGCAGTCCGGGCCGATGGCTTTGGCCAGTTCGGTGATCACGTACGACGGAATCTTGGGAACGTATATCTCGCCGCCCCAGTGGTTTTCCAGCGCATGAAATACCAGCTCCACGCCTTCCTCCAGCGAAATGTTAAAACGGGTCATTTCCGGGTGCGTGATCGGGAGTACGCCTTCCTTGCGCTTCTTCAGGAAGAATGGAACAACCGAACCGCGCGAACCAATCACGTTGCCATAGCGCACCACCGAAAAGCGGATGTCGCGTTTGCCTTTCATGTTGTTGGCTGCTACGAAAAGTTTGTCGGAGCAGAGTTTGGTGGCGCCGTAGAGGTTGATCGGAGCTGCCGCTTTGTCCGTGGAAAGGGCTACTACTTCTTTCACCCCGCAGTCGAGTGCGGCGTTAATCACGTTTTCGGCACCCAGCACGTTTGTTTTGATGCACTCCATGGGGTTGTACTCGGCAGCGGGCACCTGCTTGAGGGCAGCAGCGTGTACAATGATATCGATGCCTTCGCAGGCGCGCTTGAACCGTTCTGCGTCGCGCACATCGCCAATAAAATAGCGGATGGAGTTATACTTTTCGTGCGGAAACACCTGCGACATTTCGAATTGCTTTAGTTCGTCGCGGGAGTAAATAACCAGGCGCTTTACATCCGGAAACCGCTCGTACACCATCTCTACAAACTTTTTCCCGAAAGAGCCGGTGCCGCCCGTTACCAGTATTGCTTTATGATTAAGGTCTAATGCCATGCTTAAACGTTATGCTTCATCTGAAGGCAGCCCAAAGGTTACCTATTTGGCTGCAAGATACAGAAATTATAGGCAAAAATGGGAATCACTTGCCTGCCTGCCTTATCCCTTCTTTACCAAATCTTTAACGATGCCTGCCAGTTCTGCCGTCAGGGCTTTGCGGGAGTAGCGGTTGTGGTTGATATAGGGCAGATCGAGGTTCGGGTTTGCTTTCCAGGCGCCGCTCATCTGGTTCATGTGGTCCAGCATCAGGTCGTGAGCGGTGTAGTGGAAAAGGCGGCCGGCACCGCATTCGTCTATGATCCGGTCGGTATCGGAGTGGACGGGGCCGAGGCAGATGATGGGTTTATTCGCAGCCAGGTATTCAAACAACTTCCCGGGAACGTTGGAGTAGAGGCTGGGCACGTCGGCAATGGCCAGCAGCAGAGCCGTGCTTTCCATCAGGTACCGGATCGCTTCGTCGTGGGGTACGTACGGAATGAATTCGCTAATGCCCAGCAGCCCGGCCTTTTCAATTCGCTGGCGCACGCCTTCCGATACCTGCCCCACAAACCGCAGCTTATAGTTTATCTCGTTGTGCACCGACAGCAGGTGCGCCATCACTTTCAGGAAAACATCGATGTTATAATTTTCGGTAATAGTGCCGGTGTAGGTGATCAGGAAAGTATCTTTTGGCGGGGCGGAAGGATAGATAAAATCTTCCTCGTCGTAGCCGTTCGGGATCACGTGGATTTTGTCCGGGTCGATGCCGGCAGGCTTGTTCAGGAAAAGACGTTTGGTGTCTTCGCTTGTTACGACAATGGCATCGGCCTGTTCCAGCACCTGCAGCTCGTAGCGTTTATCAATGGTTTTGGCCAGCGCCGTGTGGTAGAGCTGGTCGTAGTAATGGATATCGGTCCAGGGGTCGCGCAGGTCGGCGATCCATTTAACCGGAAACTTTTTGCGCAGCTTCAGCCCCAGCAGCTGGGTAGAGTGGGGCGGACTGCTCGTGATGATGGCTTTGTACTTGTTTCCCTGCAAAAGTTCTTCAGCTTTCTGTAGGGCATGTTTATTCCAGCCCACGCGCGCATCCGGAATAAAGAGGTTGCCGCGCACAAATTTAAATACCTTGTCCAGGAACGAGTCTGCTTTTTGTTGGTTGGCAAACCCGCTGTAAGGAATTTCCTTCTTTCCGGAAAGTTTCTTGTAATACTCAAACGGCTCGGAGGTGCCGGTGCGGTAGACGGTTAGGTTTTCAGGCACTTCCAGCTTCAGCGATTCGTCTTTTAACTGGTAAGATGCCTGTGCCGGATCAACCGTCAGCACGGCTGGTGCTATACCCGCTTCCGGGAAATATTTTACAAACTTCAGCCCGCGCTGCACGCCTGGTCCGCCGGAAGGAGGCCAGTAGTAGGATATATAGAGGAGGTGTATCAGGTCTTGTTTTTCCAAAGTTTTTCAGGTGCTAGTCTGTTTGCTCAAATATATAGAAATATTCTGCTAAATGCCTGTACGGATATCAATCTGCTAATGTGCTGTTTTATTACATTGTTTCGTGGAAATGTTGCTGCATTTTTTAGTTTTAGGGGTGTTAGCCAGATCATGAGCATCCTAAATTGCTGCAAATCCTGCTAAGGCAGAGCAGCAGTGGCTGTGGTGGCAGGTGCAGAAAGCCTTTGGCACGCTGCCGGATGGTGGTTTGGCTGGCACTGGTGTTGTTTTTTATAAATGGCTGTTGCTGCTTTATTAATTTCAGATTATACCTCTATTTTGGTAAAACGTTTAGCAGAAGAGAACGCGTAAATTTTTATAAGAAAATGCAGGAAAAAAAGTTTTTTAAGGGCATTTACGGAACAAACTCAATCGAATTTGCGCAAGGTCTGATTAACGTGCAGGGCTTTGGGGATGTCAGCAAGCAGTACCACGGCAGGGTGAAGCCTCATATACACAACAACCTGTTGCAGGTCTTTCTAATAGAAGAGGGCTCCACGGAGTTTTACTACGGTGCCGGAAAAGCGCTTATAAAAGCTCCTGCCTTTATAGCGGTGCCTAAAAACAAAGAGCATGGCTTTGTACACCAGACCAATGTAGAGGGCTGGATCATCAGCCTGGCAGATACGGTGCTGGAGCATATGCTGCAACAGGAGGCCGAGGTTGTTTTTGGGATGGATGAAATTCGTGTCGTGTCTGTTACACCTGCGGCCCCAGCCACGGTAGAATTGTTCCGGACCATGCAGCAGTGTGTGAAGGAATACCGGGCGCAGTTACCTGGTCGCCTGCTCATGCTGCAGTACCTGGTGGGCCAGATGCTGGTGCAGCTTTACCGTCTTTCTGCGAATGGGCAGAAAAGCCTTGTTACCTCCGACAACAGCAGCAAAGTCTACTTCAGGAGGTTTCAGCAACTCATAAAGGAAGGCAACTCTTACAAAAAGAGCGTAAAAGAATATGCCCGGGTGCTGCTCATTTCTGCCGGCCACCTGAGCAGAATCTGCAGGAGCATAGCGGGCAAATCGCCGAAAGATATTATCATTGACTATTTTATTACAGAAGCGCAGTTTGCCTTAACGGACGTAGACCGCAGCATCTCCGCCATATCTTTTTCCCTCGGCTTCGACGATCCCGCCTACTTTGCCCGGCTGTTCAAGAAAAGAACCGGCCTCACGCCCATGGCTTTCCGCAAACAGCTAGGCGTAATACGCTCCTGATATCCGGTTACCGCAGTATGTTCGATTTGTCCTGGTAATAACATAATTGTCCTAGTGCCGGAGCAGCCGGAAGGCTAAATTTGTGTAAGGTAGTAAATGGCCGTGGCCGGTTGGAATTTGCCGCCGCCGTTTACCTGTAACACCATAGATTTTTCTATTACCTATGAGAGTAGCTGAAAGTAAAACAAACACCGCAAGCCCCGGCTGGGAAGATGCACAAACGATTTTCAGGAACCTGAGCACGGCAGAACTGGTTGAGGAATCCATCAGAAACAGGGAAGGAACACTATCCGATACCGGCGCCCTGGTTTGCCACACCGGAAAGTTTACCGGCAGATCGCCGCTCGACCGTTTCATTGTAAAAGATGCCTTTACAAAAGACACTGTAGGCTGGAGCGACAGCAACATTCCTTTTGAAGCTGAACGGTTCGACAGGCTGCTGCACAAAATGACGGCCTTTCTGCTGGAGCGCCAGCTTTACGTGCGCGATGCCTATGCCGGTGCCCACCCCGATTACCGGCTGAACCTGCGTTTTGTAAACACGCTGGCCTGGCACGATCTTTTTTGTGAGAACATCTTTCTGCGCCTGGCGCCATCGGAACTGGAAAAACACCGGCCTGCTTTTACCATTATCTGTGCTCCTGATTTTGAGGCAGACCCCGAACAAGACGGTACGCGCCAGGAAAATTTTACGGTGATCAATTTTTCTAAAAAAATAGTGCTGATCGGAGGAACGGGCTACGCGGGCGAAATAAAAAAGGCGGTGTTTACGGTGATGAATTACCTTTTGCCGCTGGAGCAAAAGATACTGACCATGCATAGTGCAGCCAATGTGGGGCAGGCAGGCGATACGGCTGTTTTCTTCGGATTGGCCGGAACAGGAAAAACTACCCTCGCTACGGTGCCCGAACGCTTTCTGATAGGCGACGATGCCCATGGCTGGAACGCCAACAGCATTTTTAACTTTGAAGGAGGCTGCTATGCCAAAGTGGTTAATTTATCGCATAAGCAGGAGCCGCGGATTTGGGATGCCGTGCAGTTCGGGACCATCCTCGAGAACACCACCTTTTACGAAGGCTCCCGCACCGTAAACTATGCCGACACCTCTTTAACCGAGAATACACGGGCTGTTTATCCTATTTATTATATTCCGGAAACCATAAAATACTCCAGGGCTGGTACGCCGAAGCACATTTTTTTCCTGACAGCAGATGCTTTTGGAGTACTGCCTCCCATTGCCAGGTTAAACGCAAGCCAGGCGCTCTACTATTTCCTGCTGGGGTACACGGCCAAGGTAGAGGGTACAGAGGTGGGCATTACAGATCCGGAAGCTACTTTCTCTGCCTGCTTCGGGGAGGCTTTTATGCCGCTGCACCCCATGGTATACGCGGAGCTGCTGGGCAAGAAGCTGACCGAACACCCGGTACAGGTGTGGCTCGTAAACACCGGCTGGACCGGCGGCCCTTTTGGTGTCGGCTCCCGCATTAAACTTCGGCTGACACGTGCAATGATCAGGGCTGCGCTGGAAGGGGCTTTAGATCATGTGGCATTCACCACGCACCCGGTTTTCGGAATTGAAATGCCCGACGAATGCCTCGGTGTACCCGCCAGTCTGCTGAACCCCCGGAACACCTGGGGCAACAAAGAACACTACGACAACCAGGCAGAGGCGCTTGCAGCTTTATTTATAGCCAATTTTGAAAAATATGCCGACTGTGCCGGTGCAGAAATAATGGCCGGCGCTCCCTGTGTGGGCTTAACTGTTTAAGCGCTACCCTGAGCAACTGGTAAACTGATAAGGGCCTTTCTGTTTTTAGCAGAGAGGCCCTTTTTCTTTTCAGACTCCTGTTTCAGGTGGCTGTTAAATTCTATTGCTGCAGTTTTTTCCGGAGCTCCACAAAGGTGTTGTAGGGACCAACGGTGGCGATGGAGTTGACAAGCCAGGGAGGCAGCGAGCCGCCGGGGTTTACCCGGAAGGTATACACCACTTTTAGTTCTTTATCCGCAACAGGCGTTATGTCCCAGTTGGCTGTAGCAAACGGAATCCGGACGAGGTCGTCTTTTTTGGGAATATGGTCGGGGATGGCTTTGGACTGAATCACAGTTTTGCCGGACTTCGGGTCTTTCTGAACCGTGATGTGATTGACCAGGTCACGGTCGCTGAAGGGCCAGGGCAGATCTACCTCGTTGTAATAAATGATGGAAGTGTTGTTGATCTTTTTGAGCACATACGAATCTTTGATGCCGTACACCCAGTCCTGGTAACTGTCAACATCCATCACCGCAGCCACTAATTCCCGGGTCGTACCCGGAAGTACGGTAACAATTTTTATTTCCTTAAACTGCGCGTCCTCCTGTTTGCGGGTGTACACTTCGATGCCGTTCTCGTTGCGCTTCAATTCCCACTCATCCTGTGCCTGCACCTGAAAACCTGCCAGGAACACGAGCCAGAAGAGTAGTAACCGGGGTGTCATGATCATATTATTCGTTTTGTTGGATACCAATTGTATACGTACACGGGCTTCTGCCGCTGCGTCGGGAGCTGTAATGAATGCATTTTACGGAAATGTTACAAGCCACAGCTGTGAAAAAAAGGACCAGCAGGAGCAGAAATTACTCAAATCCGTGCCTGGCTAAGCAGCAGAGGCTGTGGTGGCTGCTGCAGCAGAACTTTGGGAGCAGTAGCACACCGGGTGTTGCTGTTTTTTTTTTTTGCTGTTCAAGAAACCTCAGCATAAAAAAAATCACCTCCCTAAATCCGATAGGGCAACCGGCACCGTAGGTCTCGCAATGCTGCGGTTTTTTTATAAAGCTGTAGCAGGTTTTTAAACATCAAACCTCTTAAAATTATGGAAAAACCGATCAAAAAAACGGAGCCGCAGGAAGCTGGTGTGGCCCGGGTGCTGACCGCCCCGATGCAGCGCAGGTTATTTATGCGATATGCCGGCGCCACCGCCGCCGCCACTACACTGTTGCTGACGACAGCATCCTGCGACGACGATGATAATAACATGACAGACCCGCAGACTGTCGACCTGGGCTCCGGCGATATTGGTGTGCTGAATTATGCCTATGCCCTGGAGCAACTGGAAGCCGCTTTTTACACGGAAGTAGTAGCCCGGTCGCTGGGTTTGTTTAACGCAACCGAGCAGCAGATTATGCAGGACCTGAAAGGCCACGAAGGAATTCACCGCGATTTCCTGAAAGCGGCGCTCGGCTCTTCTGCCATCCCGAACCTGGAAGTAAATTTCTCCTCCATTAATTTCACCGATAAAAACAGCGTGCTTTCCACGGCCATGACTTTCGAAGACTTAGGCGTGGCCGCTTACAACGGAGCCGGAAAGTTGCTGGAAAATGCCGGTTTCCTGACCCTGGCCGGTAAAATCGTATCCGTGGAAGCCCGTCATGCGGCAGTTATCCGCGACCTAATTTCCAACGGCACCTTCTCCGATTCGGCAAACAACATGGGCCTCGACCCCGCCATGTCGCCGACAGATGTACTGCAGGCAGCTTCTGCCTTTATCACCACAAAAGTATCTGCCAACAATTTACCTAAATAAGGAGGAGCAAGACGATGAACATTTTCAAAATAATTCAGGATATAGAAAAATTTGACCCGGAAGTACACAATCGCCTGGACTCCCGCCGCAGTGCCTTTAAAAACATGGGAAGCTTTGGCAAAAAAGCCGCTTTGTCGACCATACCGGTTGCACTCGCCTCTGTGTTTCAGAAAGCATACGGCCAAAGCACCACTTCTATTGTAGAAGTACTCAACTTTGCCCTGAAGCTGGAGTACCTGGAGCGAAACTTTTACACACAAGGGCTGGCACAGCCGGCGTTAATCGTAGATTCGGCTGCCAGAGCAGCCATCCAGAAAATACAGGCGCACGAGGCAGCGCACGTGGAATTGCTGCGCACCACCATCCAGAGCCTCAATGCCACCCCGATTGCAGAACCAACCTTTAACTTCGGCAAAAACTTTCCCGACTGGAACCTTAATTACCAGACGTACCTGACGCTGGCCCAGGCGTTTGAAGATACCGGCGTGCGGGCCTACAAAGGCCAGGCAGGCAATGTGATGAGCAACGATACCGTGCTGACGGCAGCGCTGCAGATTCATTCGGTGGAGGCGCGCCATGCGGCCCATATCCGGAGGATGCGGGGCGCCAAAGGCTGGATAGAAGGCAACGGCGATAACAGCAATGTGCCCTCTGCTGCGCAGCCGGTGTATGCCGGCGAGGGCAATGTGACACAAGGCTCTGTGAACGATGTAAAAACCCTGGGATCAGGCTACAGTGCCGCCATTGCCACAGGGGCTTTCGATGAACCCTTAACCAAAGAGCAGGTAGCTGCCATTGTCTCGCTCTTTGAATAGTACTTACTATTTTGTTTCCCTCTCCAGAACGAGCTGCTATTGGCAGCTCGTTCTGTTTATATCTTTTACCGGCACGAGATGCCTGTTCCCTCTGTACATTATTTTATTTTTTTAGCTAAATTGCCTGCAAACATAACCTTCTTCATGAAAATCTGTTTCAGTTTAAAGTTTTGATAAATAGTTGTAACTGTTAACAGGCCGTGGCCCAAATAGGTAACTCCGTTGTTTAAGCCTTCTAAAGAAAAGCCCAGTGAAGAAGTTCTGGTGGAGCGTTTGCGTGCCCGGGACGAAGCAGCCATGTCGGTGCTCTACGACATGTACAGTCCTGCATTATATGGTGTGATTACCCACATTGTAAAATCGGAGGAAGTGGCGGAGGATGTGCTGCAGGAAGCCTTTATTAAAATATGGAGTTCCTTTGACAGTTACGACGAACATAAAGGCAGGCTGTTTACCTGGATGATCAATGTTTGCAGGAACCTGGCCATCGATAAAATCCGCACCAAAGCCTACCGCGTAAGTAATACAGCAGAAGATCTGGCGACAGGTGCCCGCACCGTGACGGCGCCGGAATCCTTTAACCCGGAGCATATCGGAATCAGGGAGATGGTGGATGCGCTGCAACCCGAGCAGCAGCAAATAATTGACCTGATGTACTTTGAAGGACTGACACAAAGCGAAATTGCCGAGGCGTACCAGATTCCGCTGGGTACTGTTAAAACCAGGGCGCGTAGTGCCGTAAAATATTTAGCAAAACTTTTTAAAGGTCGTGCATAACCACGAATATATAGCATCAGGAGTGCTGGAACTTTATGCAGCCGGTGGACTGACGCAGGAAGAGCGGGCAGCAGTAGAAGAACGTGCAGCCGCATCACCGGAAATCAGGGCTGCCCTCG
The DNA here is from genome assembly GCF_003347595.2 of Botryobacter ruber. GTDB lineage: Bacteria > Bacteroidota > Bacteroidia > Cytophagales > Hymenobacteraceae > Pontibacter > Pontibacter ruber_A. Next base: position 39,114 of record NZ_QCZK02000038.1, read on the forward strand.
ACGAGGCGTGTGCTGCCATGGAAGCCTATGCCCGTCAGTATGCCAGGTCTCCAAGGCCCGAACTGAAAGACAGGATTTTAGCACAGCTCCATACCACACCAGCTCCCACACCTCCCGTTCCGGATGAACCGGATAACCAGTATGTGATGCCCATGCCTGTTGCCTCCGAAGGTTCGGCTTACCGCTGGATGTTTGCGGCCAGCATTACCTTATTCCTGCTTTCGGGGCTGCTGAGTCTGCACTTCTACAACAAATGGCAGCAGGCCGAGGAGCGGCTGAACCAGCTGGCTGCATCCGAACAACTTCTGGCAGCAAAGGCAGAAACCGCCTCGTTGCGTTTAGCGCAACAGGAAACCGCCCTGGACCTGTACCGGAACCCGGATGTGAAGCGCGTAACGCTGGCAGGCGTGGAAGCGCACCCGGATGCTCAGCTCACCATCTTCTGGAACCCCGCCAGCAGCCAGGTTTTTGTAGACCAGGTAACCTTGCCTGCCGCGCCTGCCGGCAAAGCCTATCAACTCTGGGCGCTGGATAACGGCAAGCCCATAGATGCCGGCCTGCTTGCAGAAACCAAGCGGCCGCTTACGCTGCAGCAGATGAAAAACATCCGGTCGGCCCAGGCCTTTGCTGTTACCCTCGAACCGGCAGGAGGAAGCGTAAACCCTACGCTGGAGCAGCTGGTGGTGATGGGAGAGGTGGAGTCGTAACGCTGAACCAGCTGCAGCTTTACAACGGTAGGAGCAGTGGCTGTGGTGGCAGCTGCAGCAGAATTATCTGAACCACAGATTTAGCGGATTTAAGGATGACACTGATTTTTTAAGCAAGACTTACCTGCTCCACACTTACTTTCTTAAACAGATAATTTTCACCTCACTCCAGTCCTTTTTCCTCCAATAGCATGGGCTAAACAGGCTAATATTGTTGGAAAAAATTTGCTGCAGCTGCCACCACAGCCACTGCTGTACCTTGATAGAAGACGGTGTAGCAGGGACGATGGGTGATTTCCGGTTACAGACAAAAACGTGTTAAACTCTGGCGCCTGTTCGGGCGTTAAAAAGGTATAGTTTAAATCTTAGGGAAAACCCGTTTAAACTAAACCGAAAAATCCCTATTTTTGTAGGTAAATCCAGAAAAAGAGATGTTTGATAATTTAAGTAACAAGTTAGACCGCGCCTTTAAAACGCTGAAAGGCCAGGGAAGCATTACCGAGATAAACGTAGCGCAAACCATCAAAGAGGTACGCCGTGCCCTCGTGGATGCCGACGTAAACTATAAAGTTGCCAAAACGGTTACCGATAAAATCAAAGACGAGGCCATGGGCCGCGATGTGCTTATTGCCGTGTCGCCCGGGCAGCTGATGGTGAAGATCGTGTACGAGGAGCTGACGCAGCTGATGGGGGGCGAGAAGCAGGACATCAACATCAAAGGCGATCCGGCGGTTATCCTGATTGCCGGTCTGCAGGGTTCCGGTAAAACCACCTTTACGGGCAAGCTGGCCAACTACCTTAAAAAGCAGAACCGCAACGTGCTGGTAGCTGCCTGCGACGTGTACCGCCCCGCGGCGATTAACCAGCTGCAGGTGCTGGCGGGGCAGGTAGGCGTAGAGGCATACACCGAGCTGGAGAACAAGAATCCGGTTCAGATTGCCCTCAATGCCATCGAGCACGCCAAAAAAACAAACAAGAAAGTAGTCATCATCGATACCGCCGGTCGTCTGGCCGTGGACGAGGCGATGATGAAAGAGATAGCCGAAATTAAACGTGCCGTGAAGCCGACCGAAACCCTGTTCGTGGTTGACTCCATGACAGGTCAGGATGCGGTAAACACTGCCAAAACCTTCAACGACCGCATCGATTTCGACGGTGTGGTGCTCACCAAACTCGACGGTGACTCGCGTGGTGGTGCAGCTCTTTCTATCCGGGCCGTGGTAGAGAAGCCGATCAAGTTTATCTCGACCGGCGAGAAAATGGAAGCGCTCGACTTGTTCTACCCTGACCGTATGGCGCAACGTATCCTGGGCATGGGCGACGTGATCTCGCTTGTAGAGCGTGCCCAGCAGGCATTCGACGAGGACGAGGCCAAGCGCATCAACAAAAAGATCCGCAAAAACCAGTTCAACTTCGACGACTTCCTTACGCAGCTGGAGCAGATCAAGAAGATGGGCGACATTAAGGACCTGGTGGGCATGATTCCGGGTGTAGGCAAGGCCCTGAAAGATGTGGAGATCGACGAGAATGCTTTCAAGCCGATCGAAGCCATCATCCGGTCTATGACGCCGTATGAGCGCGAAAACCCGGACGTGATCTCCGGAAGCCGTCGTAACCGCATTGCCAAAGGCAGCGGCACCGACATTACACAGGTAAACAACCTGATGAAGCAGTTCAACGACATGCGCAAAATGATGCGCTCCATGAACAAAATGGCCGGCAAACGCGGCGGCCTGGGCAACTTAGCCAAAATGATGGGCAAGTAAACGATGCCAGAAGCACAAAATCAAAAGGGGCTGTACTTACGAAAGTACAGCCCCTTTTGATTTTGTGCTGAACGCCAGGAAATTATTTGGAATGTGCCCGGTACTCGTTGGTGAGACGAACGATGTTCTCGTGCAGCTCTTCGGGCTCAAAAGGTTTGGACAGGTAGCCATCGGCCCCGGTGGCCAGGCATTCTTCCACCTCGGCGGAGGAGGCGTGTGCCGTCAGGGCAATAATCGGAATTTTGGCATAATGCGCCCCGGACTGACGAATTTTCATGATCGCCTCATAACCATCCATTTCAGGCATCTGCATATCCATTAATACCAGGTCGTACTTGTTCTGCTTTAGTTTTGCCAAAGCCTCTTTGCCATTTCCTACCGTATCGGTAATACAGCCCCACTCTTCCAGCACGGTATTTACCAGCAACTGGTTTATTTCATTATCTTCTGCTAACAAAATGCGCATCTGCCCGAAAGGCTGATCCTGTGGCAGCGCTTGCTGATTTGTTTCTTTTTCGTCGTTATCCATGAGATTATACATTTTAAAGGGTAAAGAAAAGGTAAAGGTGCTGCCGTCGTTGGGTTTGCTTTTTACGCTGATCTGTCCGCCCTGTAACTCTACAAGGCTTTTGGTAATGGAAAGTCCGAGGCCGGTGCCCCCGTATTTCCGGGTAATATCTTTGCTGCCCTGGTTAAAGCTTTCGAAAATTGCCTGCTGGTTCTCGGGCGGAATGCCAATACCGGTGTCGGTTACCTGAAACTCGAGCCACACCTCCGGGCCGGAGCTGGAAAATACGTTGGCAGACAACCCGATGGTACCATTCTCGGTGAACTTGGCCGCGTTGCCGATCAGGTTCAGTAAAATCTGCCTTAACCGGAGCGAATCGCCCTGCAGCAACGCAGGTACATCCGGCGCTATGGCAACCGTAAGCCTGTTGCCGCGCGACCGGACTTCGGCTTCCATCAGGTCTGTCATTTCCTGGATAAGCTCGTGCAGGTTAAACGAAATACGCTCAAAGGTTATTTTTCGGGCTGCAATCTTGGCAACATCGAGCAAATCGTTTACAATCTGCATCAGGTTGGTCGAAGAACTCTGAATCGCGTTCAGGTACCGTTTCTGCTCCTGGTCAAGCTTTGTATGCTGCAGTACCTTGCTCAGGCCCACAATGCCATTCAGGGGGGTACGGATTTCGTGACTGATGTTGGCCACAAACTGCTCTTTTACTTTCAGGGCCTCCTCGGCCAGTTCCTTTGCCTGGGTAAGTTTCCGTTCAAAATTAACCTGGTCGGTAACCTCATACGCAAAGCCCGTTATGCCGGTAATCTGCCCCTGCTTGTCGCGTACCGGCACATAACAGGCTTTAAAGTGGATGCCATTCGTTTCGGCTACCGACTGTACCTGTTCGCCTGCTAACGCTTTCTCGAAACGGGAAACAATGGGCGGGTAAGCCTGAAACACATCCGCATAATACCGGCCAACGGCCTTTGTGGTATCAATTCCCAATTGTGCGAATGCATCGCCGTTCAGGTACATGATGGTGCCGGCGCTGTCGCAACTCCAGACATTTGTCGGTGAGTTCGTTACTACAAAGTCCAGCTGGTACTGCAGGGCTTTAAACTGCTCTTCCCAATGCTGCCGTTGCAGTTCGGCCTGGTGCAGGCGAACCACATTGGTCAGGCTGTGGTACACTCTTTCGGGAGTAAGCTGGTTCCGGAAAATATAATCGGAAGCGCCATGCCGCAGGGCTTTTACCGCCAGCTGCTCGGCATCGGGAGCGGTAATGACGACGACAGGTACAGCTGTTTTCAGAAGGTTCAGTTGGCTCAGAAACGAAAACCCACCCGGTTCGGGTATCCGCAGGTCAAGCAGAATGCAGTCGAACGGACGTTCCCGGAGCAGGTGCAGCCCTTCCGAAACAGTGGCAGCTGAAGTCAGGCGTAGCCCGCCTTTCCACGAATTGAAGGAGAGCCGTAGCACAAATTCGTCTGCTGCATTGTCTAACAGCAAAACACGTAGCTGCCTGTTCAGGTAATTTTCCGGTTCTGCAGGCGCCGGCCCGGGGGTTAGGGTGTTGTCTATGGAAAGGGACATTGGCAAAGTTGCTCACTTCTTATAGTAATGATACTCTACTTTGGTGCTACAAGTTTAAAAAATAATAACGGCAGAACAGGCCAAATACATATAACTAATGCTATATCAGTGGATTTCTTATAAATGAGCTAAAAAACATGCAGTGTTTGCCGGCAGCAGCCCTGGCTGGAAGCATTTAGTACTCTTCACGGTCTGTTTTGGCCAGCCAGGCTTCAAATGCTGCCAGTGCTTCGTGGGGCAGCAGCTGTTCCATCGGTATTGTCCTTTCGGGCAACTCCTTGTTCAGTTCGTTATAAATAAACTGGTCGTCGAAGCCGGCCTGGGCGGCATCGGATTTGGTGTTGCCGTAGTACACCTTTTTGGGGCGGGCCCAGTAAATGGCGCCCAGGCACATGGGGCAGGGCTCGCAACTGGTGTAAAGCTCACAGTCGGTTAGCTGGTAAGTACCCAGCGCCTGGCAGGCTTTCCGGATGACATCTACCTCGGCGTGCGCGGTCGGGTCGTTGGAGGTGATGACATTGTTGTAGCCCCGTGCAATAATTTCGCCGTTCCGCACCACTACTGCCCCAAATGGTCCGCCAAAGCCGGCTTTCATTTTTTCGATCGAAAGCCGGATGGCCTCCCGCATAAACTCTTCCTTAGGCGTTGTCATAAGTTGTCGTAGTAAAACTGTTACTGGTAACCTGCTGCTCTTCCTCGTCCTCTTCAAGCTGAATTTAGGAGAAAAAAACATGTACTTCAAGTAGCAGACCGGATTCCTTTTACTTCTTTTTTGACGATGGGTTTCCAGCACCTGAACACTTTTTTATACCTGCTGCCGGCAACGCTGCCGGACCTGTCTGAGCGCTGTACAACCGGTTTTAAAGGCTGCCGTTTACCCGACACATCTTTCCGGTTTTCATTCCGTAACAACATATAGTTCTGTTAATATAATGTGCAAAGAATGGAAAAAGCTGCAAACATTTTACTGGTACTGGTGCTTACCGCTGGCTTTCTGTTTACCAGCTGTTCTGTTTCGCGGGAGCAGGAGGTGGAGCATGACTTCAACAACTTCCGGGAGTGGGTAGATACCAAGGCCACGCAGCTGGGTAACCTGACCGAAGAAGACTGGAAGAAGGCCAAAGAAGATTTCCAGGTCCGGACAAGAGCGCTGGACCGGCGGCAGGACCAGTTTACAGACAGGATAAAAGAAGAATACAAGCAGCTGAAGAACCGTTTCGGTGAGCTGGATGCGGAATATAACGAGCAGCGGGCGGTAGCCAACTGGCGGAGAGAGCTGCTGGGGGAGTACGCCAACCTTTCGAAAATAAACTCGGCAAATGTAGTGGCGGCCTATACCCGGTTTATGGAGAGCGTGCGGGAGCGGCACAAGGACTGGTCGGAGCAGGTGTGGGATTTAACAGATGAAGTTTTTGAACAGCTGAACACCCGGAAAGAAGCCCTGAACGGCGCAGTTGCGACCGAGGACGACGTGAAAATCAAAGCGCTCCAGATGGAGTACAGCACCCTGGAAGCGGCTACACCTTAATGACAGCTGCAACTATTCTGCTGCACCTGCCACCATTGCCGCTGCTCCTCCTTTACTGGCCGTAACAAGCTGGAAACGTGTAGCAGCCTGTAGCCCGGACAAACAGCATTACCCGAAAGAAATATGCCACCAAAAAATAATTTCCTACTTTTGTAAGTATGAGGTACCTGACCGTCATCTGGGCAATGTTCATTTTTCTGCTGGCCTGCATCCCCTGCACCGACAGCGCCATGGCAGCGGCCCTGGATAATGACACTGTCGCAGCGGCGGCGCATAACCCGGAAAGTCCGGCCCATGCAGATGATTTGTGTTCGCCGCTCTGCGAGTGTAAGTGCTGCGGAGGTACCGTCCTGCTAATCGTCACGCAGACCGTTGCAGAACCGCAGCTGGTTCACCGGAACCCGGATAATAGCCTGTACCTTTCTTTCGACATTGCATCTCCCTCTTTTCCGTACTGGCACCCTCCCAGAGCCTGACCTGCTTTTTATTTTTCAATTAAATTACGCTCTGCTGCACAAACAGGCAGCCGGAGGAGCGTGCGCATGCACTTATGCATGTGGTTTTCCAATCAAACGAAAAGAAGGTGCTCGACAGAATCATTTATTTTTCCATACACAACAAACTCATCATCGGCATCCTGACGCTGGCGCTGGTGCTCATGGGCATTTATTCGCTGGCGCGGTTGCCCATCGATGCCGTTCCCGATATCACCAATAACCAGGTGCAGGTCATGACGACCAGTTCCTCGCTGGCGGCCCAGGAGGTGGAGCGGCTCATTAGTTTTCCCGTAGAGCAAACCATGTCCACCATTCCGGAGGTGGAGGAGGTGCGGTCTGTTTCCCGTTTCGGCCTTTCGGTCGTTACCATTGTCTTTAAAGATAATGTAGATATATACTGGGCGCGCCAGCAGGTGAGCGAGCGGCTGAGCGAGGCAGCCAACAAAATACCGGCAGGCGTGGGCACGCCGGAGATGGCGCCTATCTCCACGGGCCTGGGCGAAATTTACCAGTACGTGCTGCACCCCAAACCGGGCTACGAAGACAAGTTTACGGCCATGGACCTGCGCACCATCCAGGACTGGATTGTGCGGCGGCAACTGCTGGGTACGCCCGGTGTGGCTGAAGTCAACAGCTTTGGCGGTTTCCTGAAACAGTATGAAGTCGCCATCGACCCGGACAGGCTGAAGGCCCACAACCTGAGCATCAGCCAGGTTCTCACGGCGCTGGAGCGCAACAACCAGAACGCCGGCGGCGCTTACATTGACAAAAAGCCAACCGCCTACACGGTGCGCAGCGAGGGCCTGATCGAGAGCCTGGATGAAATCGAAAAAGTGGTTGTAGACAATACTGAAAATGGTACGCCGGTCTTTATTTCCGACATCGCGCAGGTGCAGTTCGGCAACGCCAACCGCTACGGCGCCCTCACCCGCAGCGCCACCGGCGAGGCTGTTGGCGGCATCGTGCTGTTGCTCAAAGGCGAAAATACGAGCCAGGTAGTGGAGCGGGTAAAAGAGCGGATGGAGCAAATCCGGGGTTCGCTGCCGGAAGGCGTGGAGATAGAAACCTTCCTGGACCGGAGCGAACTGATTGGGCGCGCCATGGATACCGTCAAGCGCAACCTGATAGAAGGGGCCCTTATCGTGATTTTCGTGCTGGTGCTGTTCCTGGGCAACCTGCGGGCGGGCCTGATTGTGGCGTCTGTCATCCCGCTCTCCATGCTGTTTGCCTTTATCATGATGAACCTGTTCGTCGTAACAGGCAATCTGATGAGCCTGGGCGCCATCGACTTTGGTATTATCGTAGACGGCGCCGTTATTATTGTAGAAGCCACCATGCACCACCTCGTGCGGCAGGGCGACCGGAAGCTAACGCAGGAGCAGATGGACGAGGAGGTGTACGAAGCGGCCCGGAAAATCCGTACGTCTGCGGCATTCGGCGAAATCATTATCCTGATTGTGTACCTGCCTATCCTGGTGCTCGTGGGCATCGAGGGCAAAATGTTCCGCCCCATGGCGCTGACCGTTTCCTTTGCCATCCTGGGCGCCTTTCTGCTTTCGCTCACGTATGTGCCCATGATGTCGGCGCTGCTGCTGAGCAAGAAAACCAGCCACCGTCGCAACATATCCGACCGCATGATGGACTTTTTTCAGCGCCTCTACGACCCTGTCATAAGAGCAGCGCTTAACCTGAAAGCCGTGGTGCTCGTGGCAGCCCTGGCCCTGTTCGTGCTGAGCCTGGTGCTTTTCTCGCGGATGGGCAGTGAGTTTATTCCAACGCTGGAGGAAGGCGACTTCGCCCTCGAAACGCGGCTGCTGACCGGCAGCTCCTTATCCGAAACCATTGAGAAAGTGTCGCTGGCCGAACGAATCCTGAAGGAGCGGTTTCCGGAGGTGAAGGAGGTCATCAGTAAAATAGGCGCAGCCGAAATCCCCACCGACCCCATGCCGGTAGAGTCGGCCGATATTACCATCATCCTGAAAGATAAATCCGAATGGACCAGTGCCAGCACGCGGGAGGAAATGGCGGATAAAATAGCGGAGGCGCTGGAGGCCATTCCGGACATCACGTTTGGGATGTCGCAGCCCATCCAGCTGCGCTCCAACGAGCTGATATCGGGTGTGCGGCAGGATGTGGGTATCAAGATTTTCGGCGAAGATTTGGAGGAGCTTACCCGGCTCTCGGAGCAGGTAGGACGTGTAGTGGCTACGGTGGCAGGTGCAGAAGACCTTTACCTGGAAAAAGTGGCCGGTCTGCCGCAGATTGTGGTAGATATCAACCGTTCCCAGCTGGCCAAGTTCGGCCTGGATGTGCAGGCGGTGAACCAGACCATCAACGCGGCTTTTGCCGGTCAGGCCGCCGGGATGGTGTACGAAGGCGACCGCCGGTTTGAGCTGGTGGTGCGGCTGCAACAGGATGAGCGGCAGGACATTGCCGATGTGCGGCAGCTGTTCGTGGTGGCGCCCAGCGGGCAGCAGGTGCCCTTAGAGCAGCTGGCGGATGTGGAGTACCGGCTGGGGCCGAACCAGATTCAGCGCGAAGATGCCAAGCGGCGTATCATCGTGGGCTTTAACGTGCGGGGCCGCGATATTGCGAGTGTGGTGGAGGAGGTACAGGGGAAAATAGACCGGCAGGTGATTTTCCCATCCGGCTACTTCGTGACGTACGGCGGACAGTTCGAGAACCTGCGGGAGGCTCAGCAGCGCTTGTCGGTGGCGGTACCGGCGGCGCTCGCCCTGATTTTCCTGCTCCTGTTCTTCACCTTCGGCTCTATCCGGCATTCGCTGCTCATTTTTACGGCGGTGCCTCTGTCTGCTATCGGTGGAGTGCTGGCGCTGTGGCTGCGCGGGATGCCCTTCAGCATCTCCGCCGGCGTCGGCTTTATCGCCCTGTTCGGGGTAGCGGTACTCAACGGCATCGTGCTCATTGCCGAGTTCAACCGGCAGCGCCGCGAAACGAACCTGAGCTTGCGCGAAGTGGTGCTGAACAGTACGGCGGTGCGGCTGCGCCCGGTGCTCATGACGGCCACGGTGGCCTCGCTGGGCTTCCTGCCGATGGCACTTTCCAACACTGCCGGGGCCGAAGTGCAGAAACCCCTGGCTACCGTGGTCATCGGCGGGCTCCTTTCCTCCACTTTGCTTACGCTGGTGGTGTTGCCGGTGCTCTTCATTTTGGTGGAAAGCTATTTTACCAACCGGAAAAAGGGTAGCAGCAGTACCCCCGGCTTCTCCGCAGCAACGCTGCTATCCATTGCCTTTACAGCTGCTTTGGCTTTAGGCGCATCTGCACCTGTACAGGCGCAGCAGCAGCAGCACGTGCAGGTGTACACGTTGCAGGAGGCAGTACAGCGTGCCCTGAACCAGAACCCGGCAGTAGAAGCCGTGCGGCTGGGGGTAAAGAAGAGCACCGCCCTCCGCGGCACCTCCTGGGACATCGACAAAACGCAGGTGCAGGTATCTACCGGCAAGCTGGTGACAGGGGAGTATGACACCGACCTGACCGTTTCGCAGGCGCTTCCCTTTCCGACAGTCTTTGCCCGGCAGGCCAGCCTGAACCGGGAACTGGTGGAGGTCAGCAAGCTGCGGTTGAACCAGCGGGAGCGGGAAATAGTCCGGGATGTCAGGCTCAACTATTACGGGCTGGTGTACACGCTGGAGCGGATTAACCTGCTGCGCTACCAGGACAGCCTGTACGCGCAGTTCCTGCGGGCCGCCGAAGTCCGGCTGCGGACCGGCGAAACCAACCTGCTCGAAAAGGTGACGGCACAGACGCAGTTGTCGGAGGTGCAGAATACAATTTTCCAGGCCGAGGCCGATAAAGTTGTGTTCCAGGAGCGGCTGCAGGCCTTGCTGGCAACAGACAGTGTGGTGGCTGTAGCAGACACAGTACTGAACCGGCTGGCCCTGCCAACCCTGACCGACGAAATGCTGGAGCAGAACCCACAGCTCCTGCTGGCGCGCCGGCAGGTGGCGGTACGGCAGGCAGAGGCCAACCTGGAGCGGGCAAAACTGCTGCCCGAGCTGCGGCTGGGCTATACCAACCGGACCATCGGCGGCCAACATGAGCTGGAAAACTTTCAGCCGGCAGAAGAAGTGGCTGTTGGTGTGGCGTTCCCGTTGTGGCCAAAGCCGCAACTCAACCGCATCGAAGCGGCCCGCCTGGAGACTGAAGCCGCCCGGAATATGCTGCTGAACACGGAATACGAGCTGCAGGCCAGCGTGAAGACCGCCTTGCAGCAGGCCCTGAAGCTACAGGCAAGCCTGGCGTATTACGAAACGACAGCACTTCCGCAGGCACAGCTTATCATCACCCAGGCTACCAAAGCTTACCGGGCCGGTGAAGTGAACTACCAGGATTACCTCCTCAGCCTCAACCGGGCACTCAGTATCCGGACCAATTACCTTGAAGTACTCTACAACTACGACCGGGCCGTTATTGAACTTCACTACATCATTCAAACCCAACCATAAGTAACATTCATCCGATATGAAAAGGATTTTAAACATACATGTATTCTACCTCCTGGGCCTCCTGTTGTGCTTTTCCTGCAGCCAAGAGACAGAACCCGCAGAAGAACCAGCAGAGGAACATCAGGAAGAAGCACCTTCGGATGTGGCAGAACTGACTGCGGAGCAGTACCAGGTGGCGGGCATCGAGTTAGGAAAACCGGAAATGCGCAACCTGAGCAGCACCCTCCGCGTGACAGGCCACCTGGACCTGCCCCCGCAGAACATGGCATCGGTAAGTGCGCCGCTTGGCGGCTTTGTGAAGAGCACGGAGTTACTGGAAGGCATGCGGGTGAAGAAGGGGCAGCTGATTGCCAGAATCGAAAATCCCGAATTTGTAGCCATGCAGCAGGAGTACCTGGAGGCAAAGAGCCACCTCGATTACCTGGAGCTGGAATACCAGCGGCAGAAGGAGCTGGCGGAGGAGCAGGTAACGGCAGCCAAAACGTTTCAGAAAGCGACGGCAGAATACCGGGCCGCAAAGGCGCAGGTGGAGGCGCTGGAGGAACGGCTGCGGCTTATCGGGGCCAATCCGCGCGCCATCCGGACAAGCAGCATCAGCCGCATTCTTCCCCTTTATGCGCCCATTGATGGCTACGTCACCTACATCAATGCCAACATCGGCCAGTACGTAAACCCGTCCGACGTACTGTTCCGCATCGCAGACACCGACCACCTGCACGTAGAGCTGACGGTTTTCGAGAAAGACATAGCCGCCCTGCACAAAGGGCAGCTGGTGCATTACAGCCTGCCAAACGAAAAAACAGCGAATCACAAAGCCACTATCTACCTCATCGGGAAAGAAATCAGCCCCGAGCGGACGGTGCGGGTGCACGCGCACATGGCCGAGGAAGACAAAGACCTGGTGCCCGGCATGTACGTGCAGGCCCACGTGGTGCTCGACGGGCAGCAGGTGCCGGCACTACCAAGGGAGGCCGTTGTGCAGGATGCCGGCAGCGATTTCGTTTTTCTGTACACCGGCGAAGAAAAAGAGGGCGAGCGGCTGGTGAAGAAATTCCGGATGGTGCCCGTGGAGAAGGGCGTGGAAGAAGGCGGCTACGTGCAGGTAGCGCTTCCTGCTGCCGTCGATACCGCTGCTGCCAATTTTGTTACCAAAGGCGCCTACTCGCTGCTGGCCAAGATGCGGAACACGGAAGAGGATGACCTTCATTAAACAGGAAGGCAGGAAGTAGTGCAACAACTAATATCTTCCGGACTGGGTAAAACAGTAAAAGCTTCCTGTTGACGTTGCTCTCTGCTGTTCAGGACATCTGTGTCCTGAACTACATCTGTTGCGGACGTCCGCGTCCGTGTTACCCGGCAGGCAGCTACTGGTACAGGGGGGCATGGATGTCCCCAGCAGATAGCTTTCGGACACAGATGTCCGAAAGAGCAGTAAAAATGTTCTGCTTCAAGTTTAGCGCAGCATAACTTGAAGCAGTTTTTCTCTTTTTGAAGAGCTAAGGCAATGGTCGCAGCTGCAGACAGTATTTTGTGCGCTGGTGCGAGCTTGTAGCTCGTACTGTTATAATGCTGCTGTATTCTATAAAAGAAAAATAAATGAGGTACGAGCTACAAGCTCGCACCAGCTGGTATGAGAGCTCTTGCCGAAAAACCCCTTAATGATGAAGAAACGCGAAAACGAAAATATAGAAGAAGACTTCAAGCCGCTGGAGATAACCTCTCCCAGAACAGCGGAGGCGCCGGGGCCGAATGTAGGAGCCGAATGCTGCTCCATCGACGGCAAAACAAAACAGCCCGGAGCCGATGACCACGACCATGCCGAGCATGAAGCGGAAGCGTCGTATGTGCCCACTGCCATCAGCTTGTTCCTGCTGCTGGGCGGCCTCCTGCTCGACTTCCTCGACACGCCCTGGTTTACGGGTTATGTGCGGCTACTGACCTTTGGCATCGCCTATGTGCTGGTGGGCTGGCGGGTGGTGTGGCATGCGATCCGGAGTTTGCGGAGCAGCTTCTTTAATGAATTTTTCCTGATGAGCATGGCCACGCTGGGCGCCTTTTACATTGGCGAGTATGCCGAGGGGGTTGCGGTGATGCTGTTTTACGTGATTGGGGAGCATTTCCAGGAGGCGGCGGTGCTGCGTTCGCGGCGGTCTATCAAAGCGCTGATCGACAACCGGCCCGACGAGGTGGGGCTGGTAACGGCGCAGGGAATTACCACCGTGAAGGCCAAAGAGGTGCAGGTAGGCGATGTGGTGCAGGTAAAGGCAGGGGAGAAGGTGGCGCTGGACGGGGAACTGCTTTCGGAGCGGGCATCCTTTAACACGGCAGCGCTTACCGGCGAGTCGAAACCCGACACCAAAACTCAGGGCGAAAAAGTGCTGGCGGGCATGCTGAACCTGGAGCGGGTTATCGAGCTGAAGGTAACAGCTGCCTACGAGAACAGCGCGCTGTCTAAAATACTGCAGCTGGTAGAGGAGGCGGGGAGCCGCAAAGCCAAAACGCAGCTGTTCATCACCCGCTTTGCCAAAGTGTACACGCCCATCGTGTTCTTCCTGGCGCTGGGGCTCGTATTTATCCCGTTCTTTTTTGTGGAAACCTATGACTTTGACCAGTGGCTGTACCGGGCGCTTATTTTCCTGGTGATTTCCTGCCCCTGTGCGCTGGTTATCTCTATTCCGCTGGGCTACTTCGGCGGTATCGGGGCGGCTTCGCGCAACGGGCTATTGTTTAAAGGCTCCAACTTCCTGGACCTGATGACGCAGGTAGACACGGTGGTAATGGACAAAACCGGCACCCTGACCGAAGGCGTTTTCGACGTGCAGCAGGTAGAAACGGTGCTGCCGGATAAGGAGTGGTTTATGGCAGCTGTTGCCGCCCTCGAAAGCAAGTCCACGCACCCGATAGCAGAGGCTGTGGTGAGAGCAGCAGGAGAATCTTTTCAGCGGTTTTCGGTTGGCGAGGTAGCGGAAATTTCCGGTCACGGCCTCAAAGGAACCGTCGACGGCAGGCAACTGCTGGTAGGAAACGGGCGGCTGCTGGAGAAATTCAACGTGTCCTACGACGCGAAACTGAAGGAAATTGTAGAAACCATTGTGCTGGTGGCGGTAGACGGGCAGTATGCCGGCTACATCACGATTGCCGATAAAACCAAAGCCGATGCGCCCCAGGCCGTGCAGCGGATGCGGGCGCTGGGCGTGAAAAAGCTCGTGATGCTCTCCGGTGACAAGGACACGATTGTGCAGAAAGTGGCGGGCGAGCTGCAACTCGACGAGGCATACGGCGGGCTGCTGCCGCAGGACAAGGTAGCGCAGGTAGAGAAACTGAAAGCAGAAGGCCGGACCGTGGCTTTCGTGGGTGACGGCATAAACGATGCCCCCGTCATCACCCTGGCCGATGTGGGCATGGCGATGGGCGCCCTCGGCTCAGACGCCGCTATCGAAACGGCAGACGTGGTGATTCAGACAGACCATCCTTCCAAAATTGCCACCGCCATCAACGTCGGGAAGAAGACAAAGCAGGTGGTGTGGCAGAACATTGCCCTGGCCTTCGGCGTGAAAGCCATTGTGCTGCTCTTAGGCGCTGGCGGACTGGCTACGATGTGGGAGGCTGTGTTCGCCGATGTAGGCGTGGCTTTCCTGGCTATCCTCAACGCTGTTCGGATTCAGCGGATGGATTTTGATTGAGTTATCCGGGACTGTTGCGGCTGTATCAAATTTGTTTCCTGCTGCATCGCTTTTCCCGCTAATGTGCTGCCCTTCCTGCTCTTCCGGACACAGATGTCCTGAACAGCTGACTATAGCCCCTTGTTTGTCTTTTTAGTTCTGCTGCTCCAGCCACCACAGCCATAGCTGCTTTTTCAGGACTGCTGCGCCTGCCACCATAGCCTCTGCTCCCTGCTGCCAGCAGCAGCGGGTAAATAATAGCGCGTATTTCCGCTGAAAAGGCCGGTTGCGCCGTAAAAGAGTTGTAACAAAGACTATGGCACACGAGCATAAAAGCAACAACATCAAAGTAGCCTTCTTCCTGAACCTGTCCTTCACCATGCTGGAGCTTGTGGGGGGATTGATTTCCGGGAGTATTGCCATTATTGCCGACTCGCTGCACGATTTTGCCGACAGCCTGGCGCTTGGCCTGGGCTGGTACTTCGAGCGGAAATCGGAGCGGGAGGAGCGCAACGAGCGTTACACGTACGGCTACAAACGGTTCTCGATGCTGAGCGCCCTCATCAACGCCATCGTGTTGGTACTGGGAGCTGTTTACATTTTCTACGAAAGCATCCGCCGCATCATGCATCCTCAAATGCCCGACGTGAAATGGATGATTGGAATCGCCATTCTGGGTGTTATCCTGAACGGGATTGGCGCCTGGAAACTAAAATCGGGCAAGGGGCTCAACAGCAAAGTACTCACCATTCACTTAATGGAAGACACCGCCGGCTGGGTGGCGGTGCTCATCGTGAGCATCATCCTGCTTTTTGCGGATATCCCGGTGCTCGACCCGATACTGGCCATCGTGATTAATGTGGCGGTGCTGGTGTTTGTTTTCGTGAAGCTGGCGGAGGTGGTCAAAATATTCCTGCAGCGGGTGCCGAAGGGGGTGAACCTGCCGTTGCTGGAACAAAAGCTGCTGTGCCTTGACGGGGTGGAGCGGGTGGAGCACTTCCATGTATGGGGACTGACGGAGGAAAAGAAAGTGGTGACCGTGCACATCAAAACAAAAGACCTGGACATGCCGGAACTGCAAGCCCTGAAGGAAGCCGTGCAGCAGGTGTTTGAAGCGCTGAACACGGAGCACATCACCATCGACCTGCAAAGTTTCTCAGATTATCGTCATAACTTATTTAAGGAGTACCAGGACCGGCTGCAGGTGCTGGATGAAAAAGCGCGGGACCTGGCCCTGCAATTTGCCGAAGAATTTTACCACGACCAGCATGGTACCAAAGCGGAAGCCCTGGAGCGGGGTATCACGAAGGCTGAAATGGAACTGAGAAATCTATAAAAACCGCTATGCTACAAATACTGGATTTTACCCGCGACAACATCATCGCTTCCAAAGCCGAAGGACAACTGAAAGGGCACGACATGGAAAAGATAAATCCGCTGGTGCACAACATTGTGGCCAGTGGCCAAAAAATAAGGTGGTACTTTGAGATGGAAAACTTCACGGGCTGGAACGCCAAAGGCCTGTGGGAAGACCTGAAAATGGACCTGCAGCATGCCCGGAATTATGAACGCATTGCGATGGTAGGCGAGAAGAAGTGGCAGGAATTGATAACGCAGTTTATGAAGCCCTTCACCTCAGCCGAAATCCGGTATTTTGACCTGGCCGACAAAGCAGCAGCCAGAGCCTGGATTGAAAGTTAACCGGCGACCACAGGAATGCGGCAGCTGCGCTGCTTCAGGTGCCGTTAGTCAAACAGCAGTTTGGCGCCGCCCAGGAAAATAAATATCCAGATCAGTCCTTTGATCAGGAAGAAAAGGAAGCCGGCGATGCCAAGCTTTTTCAGGCTGTTCTTCAGTTTAGACATAAGCTGTACCGTGTATCAAGTGATTGCTAGGTGTTACAAAGGTACGAACTACAACAACTGCATAAAAGTTTAGTTCAGGTGATGTTTGTCATTTGCCTGCACGTGCTCAATCGCATCAGCGAGTTTTTCCAGTATTTTTTTGTCCTTGATTTTCCTGACGTCTCTTTCAAAAGACTTGTCAATCCGGACAATCACTTACGCAGGCTTTTGATAAAATCCTTTGTATCGGTATATTCTCCTGTTTTACCATTTTCGATAGCCTGTATCATGGCTAAATCTTCTGCATCTTCTGGCGTTAAAACTTTTGTTTTGATGCCCAGTTTGTTGGCTAACGCGATAAGCAGCTGCAAATCGGAGTCTGATTCACCTGATAATAAGACTGTTTTCATTTTTTGATTCATTTAAATTAGTGGCCGGAATTATTATTCTAAACGGGATAAGCCGTTATATTGCTGCTAATTGCCGGATGTTTTTATTTTTCCTTCTAACCCCATCACACCTGCAACTGCTGCATATACGAAGCGCCGACCGGCACCTCATGCCCTTGTACGGTTACCTGGTGGCGCTCAATTTTGTCGATTTTGTCTTTGGCGACGATGTAGGAGCGGTGCACGCGGGTGAACCTGTCGGCAGGTAAGAGTTCGCTTGCTTCGTTGATGGTCATTCGCGGCAGCAGCTTTTTATGCTCCAGCACAAATGCGGCATAATTGCCTGCTGCTTCTATAAACAGGATTTCATCATAATGCACCTTTACCTGCTCGTAGCCGGTTTTCAGGAAGATAAAATCTTTCGGGGCAACGGCCTGGGTGCGGAGCTGTAGCAGTTCCTGTGCCTTGTTGCAGGCTTTTACGAAACGGGCCAGCGAGAAAGGCTTTAACAGGTAATCGGTCGCGTCGAGCTCGAAGCTGGTGACGGCATGCTCGGAGTAAGCGGTGGTAAAAATAACGAGCGGCTTTTTGGGCAGGCTCGTCACGAACTCCAGTCCCGAGATGTCGGGCATTTTGATGTCGAGGAACAGCAAGTCTACGTGCTCGTGCTGCAGGTATTCCAGTGCTTTAAAGGCATCGGTAAAGCAGGCTTTCAGCTCCAGGAAAGGCACTTTGGCGGCAAGGGAGCGCACCACCTCCAGCGCCATCGGCTCGTCGTCTATTGCAATTGCTTTCATCAGTTCTGTTTTACTTTCTGAATGTAATATTTTTCTGCTGCATTTGCCACTTCACCGATAGCTTTTACAGCTGCAGCGTGAGATGCACAAAGAATTCCTCTGCTGTTTCCCGTATCACCAACTCGTGCCGGTTGGGGTAGAGCAGGGCCAGGCGCTGCTTTACATTTGTCAGGCCCACGCCCGATTGGTTTTTCTCCGGGTCCTGGTCCTGTTTGCGCTGCACGCTGTTGTACACGTCAAAGTAGAGCTTGTCCTGCCAGTAGTGCAGCGTAATCTTAATCCAGGACTTGTGCGTGAGGCTGATGCCGTGCTTGAAGGCGTTTTCCACAAACGGAATGAGCAGCATGGGCGCTATAAACTTCTCTTCCAGCACGTCCTCTATTTTTGTTTCGATCACAATGTTTGGTGAGGCGGAAGTGCGTAGCGCCTGCAGCTCGATGTAGTTGCGCATGTACTCGATTTCGCGTGCCAGCAGGATCTTGTGCTGGATGTTCTCGTGCAGCATAAAGCGCATCATGTCGCCGAGCATCTGGATGCCCTGGGCCGTGCGTTCGCTGTTTTCCTGCAGGGCCGTGCCGTAGAGGGTATTGAGGGCGTTGAACAAAAAGTGCGGGTTTATCTGGGAGCGCAGAAAATCGAGGTTGGCAGAGGTTTGCCCGAGTTCTTTTTTTAAGGAGCTTAGCTCATTGGCTTTCTTCCGGTTTGCATAGTAAATTAGCCAGGAAAAAGGTATCATTACCAAAAGCTGTATCTTCCAGAGTAAAAAGAAACCTGCCACTGCGAGGCCTGTTTTATGCAAAATGGCAAATGCAATCATAAACGGGATAAAAAACAACATCGAGAAAAACAACAGCTTAATCAGGTAGTTCAGGAGCTGCCTGTTTAGCCAGTAAGACTGGTGCTGCCTGTTGTTTTCTTCGTACTCCGGGAGGAGCCAGTGCCGGTTTAACGCATACAAAACATAGGCATAGGGCAGTTGTGTAGCCCATAGTTGAGTGGCTTCATATTTTAGTTCAGGGTCATGGGTGATCACAAGTAGCAGGAGGAACCCCAGCCAGATTGCCCCAACAACGGTCGACTCTCGCTTTATCTGTGCTGCAGCAGCGCTAAGATAAGCGTTTTCGCTCCTCCTGTACAGGCGCATGGCATTTTCTTTTAATACAACATATAGTACATAGCCCATGCCTATGAATATCACCAGCAACAGATTTTTACGGATGAAGCTGAATGTATCGGCCTTAGAAGCATTTTCCCAGAAAACAGCTATTGAAAAAGAAAACACTACAACTATAAAAGTAAGTACACTGAGCAATACAGTAGCCATGTATTTCTTTCGTAAAAACAGCTTTGGGTAGATGTGATAATGTACAAACAGGAAGGCAGTAAACAGTGTCAGATACTTCACTAGAGGAAACAGGTATCTCTTGTACAGGTGCAGATGCCAGTATCCCGGGGTGTGGCTGTTTGGGTGTTCCAACATATCGACATCACTAAAGTTACCTAATTCAGCGGACAGCTGGTACTCTTCTACGAATTGGTAAGTCTTTAGGAATGATTGCAGCATCAGGAAGGTGAAAACTGCGGTTACTGCCCAAAATTCAATCTTTCTCAGTTTCATATCGTTTTTTTTGATACAATCTTACCGGAAAGATAACAGGTCGGAAACTAAATGTGACGAATGCCGGGAAAGATGTGACGAAACAGGCTGAAGAAAGTCTTTTTAGTACAGGATAGGAGGAGTAATGTCCTCTGCATACGAAATAACAAAATTTTTCCTGCTTCAAGTTTTCAACTTGGAGCTTTTTATGGTGAAAGCTTTCAGCTTTCGTAGTGGGAGTTTGCAGTCTGCATAGCCACGCAAGTTGAAAACTTGCTCGATTATAGCTCCAAGTTGAAAACTTGAAGCAGTGTTTTCTGGGAGGTGCAGCAAATAAAAATGCCTGAAAGAAAAGCGTTACCGGCTGCGCCTGGCTTCTTTTTTATGCAGCCGTTCCTGCACCTGCGGACTAACAAGTTCGCGCAGGGCGCCGGAGGCTATCCAGCTGGCGCTTTTGCTGCCGCTTTGCTTCAGTTGGTCTGCCAGATCGATGGCTTGTCCGTTTAAAAACAGGTTTCGCTTGCCAATCTGCCGCAGCGCCCAGTTTACGGCTTTCTTCACGAAGTTCCGGTTGTCGGTGGCGCCCTGCACCAGGTAGGGGAAAAACTGCAGGAAGCTGGTATCAGGCGCTTTTTTATCGTGCACGGCCAGGGTGGCCATCATCACAAACCCGGCCCGTTTCCGGAATTCGTCGGTGCTGCCGGTCCATTCCAGGGCTTTGGCGTAGGCGAAGGGTGTTTTAATGAACAAGCCGCTACAGGCCTGGTCGCAGATGTCCCAGGAGCTGAAGTCGTTTACCCAGCACTCCAGCAGCTCCTCTGTTACCTGCTTCGGTTCGGCGATGAAGATGGCCAGCAGCCGGGCCTCGTGCACGTTGGTGTCCCAGAGCTGCAGGGCGAGCGGGTGGTTCTTTTTGATTTGCCTGGCAAGTGCCCGCAAGGCAGGCAGCCGGATTCCTAAAGCAGTGCTGCTGTCGATGCCAAACCGCTGCATACCGTCTTTAAAGTCGGGGTTGGCCAGCTGGAGCAGCTCTTCAATTACAGCGTCGGGTGTGATGGGAGTTGGAGCCATTATTTTTTGTAGTTAACATCGGCGATGCTTTCCGCCATGCGTTTAAAAATAAAAAAATGAAAAGGCAGCACCGCGTACCAGTACAGCCTTCCTTTCACACCTCTGGGACGGAAAGTGGCTTCCTGGTAGAGGATGTTGTTTTCGATGCGGAACTCGAGCCAGGCTTCGCCGGGAAGCTTCATTTCGGCATAGAGCAGCAGGCGGCGCTGTTCTTTATCGGCCAAAATAACGCGCCAGAAATCGAGGGCGTCACCGGTGTTTATTTTGTCCGGTGAGGTGCGGCCGCGGCGAAGGCCGGTGCCGCCCACCAGCTTGTCAATAAGGCCGCGCAGCTGCCAGAGCCAGTTGGCCGCATACCAGCCATTGTCGCCGCCAATGGACCAGATACGGGCCATTACGGCGTCCGGGTCACTTATTTTTACCTGCTGTTTGTCCTTGAAACACCCTTCTGCCGGTACCTGGATGTAAGCAGAAAGTTTTGTGCTGATGTTGCCGCTGATAAGCGAATCTTTCCAGCTCGAGATAATCAGGTTCTGGTCTATCCGCCGGAAAGCAGTTGCTATCGCCTCGCGAAAAGACAAGGGGTTCACCTGCAGCAGTTCGTTGATGCGGTTGTCTTTGCAGATAACTTCCACCATCATGCTGTTAACCAGGTTCACGGCCAGCGGGTACGATACCGACGTGACGAAGTAGAGCCAGTAGGAGGAGAGCCGCGGCGTAAGTACCGGCACCGTGATAATGTAACGCTTCAGCTGCCGGACCTCCGCAAACGTCAGCAGCATTTGCCTGTACGACAGAATATCAGGTCCGCCGATGTCGAAGCTTTGGTTAAAGGTTTTTTCGTTGAGCAGCGTTTTGTGCAGGAACGTGATGACGTCGCGGATGCCGATGGGCTGGCACCGGGTGTTTAGCCATTTCGGGGCCACCATCACCGGCAGTTTCTCGACCAGGTCGCGCATAATTTCGAACGAGGCGCTGCCGGAGCCCACAATAATACCGGCCCGGAGGGTGGTGAAGTTGTAGCTGCCCGCTGCCAGAATATCCTCCACATGTTTCCGGGAAGCCAGGTGCCTGGACAGGGTTTTGTCGTTTACAATGCCGCTCAGGTACACCACGTGCTTTACCTGCGTCCGGCTCATGTACTGGCTGAAGTTAGTGGCCGTCAGCGCTTCCTGCTCCTCGAAATTTCCGGAAGTGGCGCTCATGGAGTGCAGCAGGTAGTAAGCGCCGTCCAGGTCGGTGGGGATGGCGGCTAAGGTAGCCGCTTTCAGAAAATCGACCTCCACCACTTCAAGCTGTGCGGCATGCGGCGTGTTGGGCCTGAACCTGCTTTTATCGCCCACGCAGCACACCACCTGGTGCCCGTTTTCGAGCAGGACAGGCAGCAGCCGTTTGCCAATGTAGCCGGTGGCGCCGGTGAGGAGTATTTTCATGTGCATACAGGCAAAACAGCCGGTTTTCTGTTTAACAGGAAATCTGTGAGAAAGTTGAGGGTTTAATGAAAATTGTGGAGGAGAGGGTATGGTGGCTGAACCTTTGATTAACAGTGATTAATATGATTAGTGTGATTTCTTTGTCTGAACACGATTAAATGATTAATGGATTACCAGGAGCAGCGGAAATGGTGGCTGGAGCTGCAGAACTTATTTTGTCTTAACCACTGATTTTTGTGATTTTATTGATTTACTTGATTTTTTGTCTGAATCAGGATTTACGGAATTTTAGGATTTTCAGGATTCAATAGGCTGGAGTTTACAACATTCTGTCATTGGGGAAGAATCTTAGAAATGACTACTAACAGCATCTCTCAGCTATTCTATTAAGTGCCATAGATAATTGCCATAGAACAGCAGCAGCGGCTGTGGTGGCAGGTGGAAAGGAATTAAAGAACCTATTTCGGCAGCAGGAAATGTAGCAAGACAAAATCAAGCCAATCAATTTAATCACAAAAATCAAAGGTTAAGACAAAATAAGTTGTTCTGCTCCAGCCACCATTGCCGCTGCTCCTGGTAATCCATTGATCATTTACCTAGTAATCCATTAATCATTTAATCGTGTTCAGACAAAGAAATCACAGTAATCAATTAAATCAGCGAAAATCAACGGTTCAGACAACTTTTTATTTGCTAAAATATTTAGTTAAACAAGGCCTGTTTATCAACGGGATAGAAAATAAAACCATTTTAAAAGCTAAATATTTTAGTTTTATATATAGCTTTTGCTAATTTGCTTCGTAAAAGAGCAGTAATGGAAGCGAAGATAATACCTATAACACCCGAAGAGCTGGTGGTACACGGCATCAGTACCGAGGCGCATGCTGTCCTGTTGCTTTTTGCGGCAACGGTGCGGGCCGGTTTTCCGAGTCCGGCAGCAGACTATTCGGCCGAGCCGATTGACCTGAACAGCTACATCACCCAGAACCCTACCTCCACCTTCCTGGTGAAAGTGGAAGGCGACTCCATGATTGGCGCGCACATAGAGCCCGGCGACCTGGCCGTAGTAGACCGCTCCGTGAAACCGGAAAGCGGTAAAATCGTGCTGGCGTTTGTGGAAGGCGAGTTTACCATCAAGCGCCTGCTGTTTAAAAAGGACGGGACGTACCTGGTGCCCGAGAACCCCAACTACAGCGCCCTGAAAGTTGAGAACCCGGATGCTGGCCGCATCTGGGGAGTGATAGTGGGCGTGGTCAAAAAACTGTAGCTGCTTATGACGTCGCTGTTTGCCCTGGTGGATTGCAATAACTTTTATGCCTCCTGCGAGCGGGTGTTTGACCCGCGGCTGGAGGGGAAGCCGGTGGTGGTGCTGAGCAACAACGATGGCTGCATTATCGCCCGCTCCAACGAGGCCAAGGCTTTGGGCATCAAAATGGGGCAACCGGCGTTTGAGGTGCGGGAACTGGTAAAGCAACACGGGGTGCAGGTGTTCAGCTCGAACTACGAGCTGTATGGCGATATGTCGCGGCGGGTAGTGAACACGCTGGCGCAGTTCACGCCCAGCCTGGAGGTGTACTCCATCGACGAAAGTTTCCTGGACCTGGGCGATTTCCTGGCGCACCCCGATGTGGCTGCTTATGCCAAAGAGATAAAAGAAACAACGAAGCTCTGGACCGGCATTCCGGTGTCGGTGGGGGTGGCGCCTACCAAAACGCTGGCGAAACTGGCTAACCGCTTATCGAAGAAATGGACAGATGCAGCAGGCGTACTGGTGCTGACGGAGGCGCAGGCGATAGAAGAGGCACTGCAGCGTACGGCAGTGGAGGATGTGTGGGGCATTGGGCGGCAGCATGCGCAGCGGCTTCGGCAGCAGGGGGTGCACACGGCCCTGGACCTGCGCAACCTGCCCGATGCGTGGGTAAAAAAGCACATGGCGGTAACGGGGCTGCGCACGGTGCGGGAGCTGCGTGGCGAGCCCTGCGCCGACCTGGAGCTGGAGGTGCCGGCCAAGCAGAACATCTGCACCTCGCGCTCCTTCAGCCGCCCCCTGACCGAACTGACCGACATCGAAGAGGCGCTGGCGACGCACGTGGTGCGTTGCGCCACCAAACTCCGGAAGCAGCACAGCTGTGCCGGCGCCCTCACCGTTTTCCTGACCACCAGCCGCTTTGCCGCCAAAGAGCAGCAGTACTACGACAGCCGCACCGCCCGTTTGCCCGGCCCTACCGGCAGCGAACTGGAGTTGCTGCACCAGGCCCGCCGCCTGCTCCGGGGCATGTTCCGGCACGGCTACCGCTACAACAAAACAGGGGTTATCCTCTCGGAGCTGGTGCCCGAAACGCAGGTGCAGCTCACACTTTTTGGCGGAGAGCAGTCTGAAAAGCAGGCCAAACTCATGCAGGCGCTCGACAGCCTCCGCGACCGGTTCGGGCATGGGGTGGTGAAGAACGGGGTACAGGGCACCGCCCAAAGGTGGATTATGAGCCAGGAACACTGCTCGCCCTGCTACACCACGCGCCTCGATGAAATAATCCGGGCAAGGTAAACAGGTAGCGGCCTTTGGTGCAGCAGCTGGTTAAATTAAGCTATCTTTGTTTTGAATCGCACAGCAAGTAACATGAAAAAAGTACTCGTCACCAGAGATCTGCCGGACGTTGGCGTTGACCTGCTTCGCCAGGAAGGATTTGAAGTAACCGTCTGGACAAAAAACAGGCCCATGACACAGGCCGAACTGCTGGAGGAGGCCCGGCAACACGATGCGCTGCTCTGTACCAGTGCCGACCGGATAGACGCTGCCTTCCTCGACAGCTGCCGCCACCTGGAGATCATTTCGCAGTTTGCTGCCGGTTACGATAACATGGATGTGGCAACCGCCACACGGTTGGGCGTCCCACTGGGCAACGCCCCGCATGCCATGAGCGAAGCCACTGCCGATGTTGCTTTCGGGTTGATGATTGCTGTGTCCCGGAAGATGTTTCATTTGCACAAGAAGATAATTAATGGCGAGTGGCGCAGCTTCAGTCCGAAGGCCAATTTGGGGATGGAGCTGAAAAACAAAACGCTGGGCATTTTCGGGTTGGGGCGTATCGGGCTGGAAATGGCCAGGCGCTGCAAAGGGGCGTATAACATGGAAGTGATCTACTGCAACCGCAATCCGAATCCCGAAGCTGAAAAGGAGGTAGGGGCGAGGCGCGTCAGCTTTAACGATTTGCTTATGCAGAGCGATGTGCTGTCGGTGCACTGCCTGCTGAGCGGGGAAACAACAGGTATTTTTAACAGCACGGCATTCAGCAGGATGAAACGATCTGCTATTTTTATCAATACCGCCAGAGGAGGGGTGCACCAGGAGAAGGATCTAATCCGGGCGCTGAAAAAAGGTGACATTTGGGGGGCTGGCCTGGATGTGACCAACCCGGAGCCCATGCAACCAAACAACCCCTTGCTGGCGATGGAAAATGTAGCAGTGCTGCCCCACATTGGTTCCGCCACCGTGGAAGCCCGGAGCCAGATGTCGTGGTTAGCAGCAGCGAACATCGTTGCCTTTTATAAAGGAGAGCCGGTGCCGCATCTGGTAAATCCGGAGGTAAAGGCAGGTAAACCGGAGTAAAAACAGCTGCTGCAGCAAAAAAATGAGCTACGGTTCCTAAAAGTTATTGGCTAACAGTTGATAAAGAAATTTTATCAGTCGTAAAAAGAAGCTGAGAGCCTGTTTTCTGTGCCGGCTGGTATTGCGTGTAACATGTTGTGTCAGTCTGATGGTAGCAGCAGAGCAGCAGCGGCTGTGGTGGCAGGTGCTGCAGAATAAAAAGGCCGTTTGGAATGCAAAGCCGGAGGCAATGCAAACAAAAAGCCCCGGAACCTGTTAGGAACCGGGGCTCTGGTAGCGGGGAGCAGAATCGAACTGCCGACCTCAGGGTTATGAATCCTGCGCTCTAACCATCTGAGCTACCCCGCCGAATTGTGCTGCAAATGTAGGTAATATTTTTTTATATGCGCAATAGTTCGCCCAGAAAAAAAATATTTTATTTTCAACATGTTTACAGAACCGGAAATTAATACTATACTTACTCAAACACTTACGACAGGTTCCTATGACGAAAACGAAAAAGACAAAGTTTGTGCGCGAATACCCGATAAACGCATCTGCCAAGCTGCTTTATCCTTACCTGAGCACGCCGGGCGGACTGGCACAGTGGTTTTGCGATGATGTCAAAATCGACGAGAACAAAAACTTTAATTTCATCTGGGACGGGCGCAGCCACTTTGCCGAAATGACCGGCCACCGGGTAAACCGGTCGGTGCGCTTTATTTTCCTGGACGATGATAAAAACCACGTTCCGGACGCACCTTATGTAGATTTTTCAATCGAGTCGAGCGAACTGACACAGGAGCAGTACCTTAAAGTAATCGATTATTCGGAGGAAGACGACCAGGAAGAGATGGAAGAACTCTGGGAATACCTCATCCAGAACCTGCGCGAGATAATTGGTGGGTAAAGTCCGCATGATAATGCCTATCTTTGCACGATTTTTGGAGGCACCTGTTAGTATACCGGCACTGTAGCAGCCGGCACGCTACCTTGCTTTGTTGGCTAACATGAAAAAACTAGATAAGCTTATACTTCGGTCGTTTATCGGCCCCTTCTTTCTCACATTTGCGGTAGTGGAGTTTATTCTGCTCACGCAGTACATGCTCAAGTACCTCGACGAACTGGTTGGAAAAGACCTTGGAGGGGAGATATTTGCCGAACTGCTCTTTTACTTCAGCCTGAACATGGCCCCGGTGGCACTGCCGCTGGCCGTGTTGCTGTCGTCGCTCATGACCTTTGGTACCCTGGGCGAGCACCACGAACTGACGGCTATCAAAACCTCGGGCATAGCGCTGCCGCGTATCCTGATGCCGGTGTTTGTGCTGGTGGTGGGTGTTATGGTGGGCGCTTTCTTTTTCAACAACAGAATTGTGCCCAAGGCCAACCTGAACGCCTACAGCCTGCTCTGGGATATCCGCCAGAAAAAGCCTGCCATGAACTTTAAGGAAGGCGCCTTTTACAACGGCCTGCCGGGGTACAGCATCAAAATAAACGAAAAATTCAACGACGGGCGTTCGCTGCGGGATGTCATGATTTACGACCATTCCAAAGGAGGCGCCAATACCACCGTTATCCTCGCCGATTCGGGAACCATGTACACTGAGTACAACGACAATTACCTGGTGCTGGAACTGTTCGACGGCAATACCTATGTGGAGCAGAGCGATGGCGGTATCCGGAGTTCGACCGAGCAGTACGTGCGGCAGAATTTTGAGCAAAGCAAGATTATCTTTAACCTGTCGTCTTTCAGCCTGGAGCGTACCCGGAAAGAGTATTTTGCCGACAACAAAATGATGAAAAACATCGGGCAGCTAAACGTGGTAACCGACTCGCTGCGGCAGCACCGGGAAAAAGAGGTGCAAATGTTTCCGCCCAACATAGAGCCCTTTTATGCTTATTTTAAAGCGGATACCGGCCAGGTAAAAAATGGCTTCAGGCTGCTCGACAAGCAGCTGGAGCGGGAACTGCCGCCTATAAGTACGGATGTGGCGAATGGCGCGATCAACAGGGCACGGAATATCAAGAGTTTTATCGAAAGCTATATGGAGCGCCTGAACCATGCCCGGCGCGAAGCAAATAATTACGAGATCGAAATATGGCGAAAATATACGCAGTCGGCTGCCATCCTGATCATGTTCCTGATCGGTGCCCCACTTGGCGCCATTATCAAGAAAGGCGGGCTGGGGGTACCGGTTATCATTTCGATCATCTTCTTTATTATTATGTATGTGCTGGCCATTCTGGGCGAGAAGTGGGCCCGGGAGGGGTTGGTTTCCGTGGGGCTAGGCATGTGGGGCGCCAATATTATTCTGCTGCCCATCGGGTTGTTCTTCCTCTACCAGGCCAGAAACGATTCCAGCCTGCTGGAAGTCGACTTCTGGCGCAAACTGATGGAACGCCTGCGCCGCAAAAAGCTGGACAGCATTTAGGAAGTTAGAGAGTTTGGGAGGTAGAGAGTTTGGGAGTTTAAGAGTTAGAAAGGTAGAAAGGTAGAAAGGTAGTGAACATGTAGGGGTTGAAAATCTTCAACCCTGTAACAGAAAGGTAGAGAGATTGGTTCGTGCAGGAGACGCGGTGCCCGCGTCTCCTGCACGAACCACAAACAATCTTAATCCTGTTAATCCATAAATCTGGCGAATCCAAATTCAGACAAAAAATCAACGGTTCAGACAAGCAGCAGAGACAATGGTGGCAGGAGCAGAAAACATTTTATGACAACTAACCTGATTTCCCTGGTAATAAATAACCTGTAACGAATAAGTAAATTTGTTTTTTGTTGAAGATAAAATTTTATATCTTTGCGGCTTATATGGCTACCTGGGTTTAAGAAAAAAACAGTTTGATATTTTAAAATACGCAATGAAATTAACTACTGAAGCGAAACAAGAAATTTTTGAAAAGTACAGCCAAAGCAAATCAAAGGCTGATACAGGTTCTGCTGAAGCTCAAATCGCGCTTTTCTCTACGCGCATCGCTGACCTGACAGAGCACCTTAAAATACACAAGAAAGACTACGGCACCCGTCTTGGTCTTCTTAAACTGGTAGGTAAAAGAAGAAGATTACTTAACTACCTGGCCAAAAATGATATTGAGCGTTACAGAGCGATCATCGGTGAGCTAGGTATCAGAAAATAAGCTTATATTTACTAGGGAATTCATACAGGAATTCCCTATTCTTTTTCTAGTTATTCCAAGCCTTTCCTTTTTGCCAGTACCGACAGCGGCCACAATGGGTAGCCCTGTCTTTTTTGATGCTAAAAAAATAATGAAGATGCCTTATACTGCGATAAACAAAACAATCCTTCTTCCGGATGGCCGGGAGATAACAATAGAAACTGGTAAATTAGCCAAACAGGCAGATGGCTCCGTAGTTGTGAAAATGGGTAACACCATGCTATTGGCAGCTGTAGTTTCACAAAAAGAAGCCCGCGAGGGAGTAGACTTCCTGCCGCTCTCCGTGGATTACCAGGAAAAATTTGCTTCGTCCGGTAAAATACCCGGTGGTTTCCTGAAAAGGGAAGCGAGACTTTCGGATTACGAAATCCTGGTGTCGCGCCTGGTAGACCGCGTGCTGCGTCCTCTGTTCCCGGACGACTACCATGCAGAAACACAGATGTCTATCAACCTGATTTCGGCTGATACGGATATCATGCCGGATGCACTTGCTGCACTGGCCGCTTCTGCTGCACTGGCTGTTTCGGATATTCCGTTCAACGGTCCTATCTCGGAAGTACGTGTTGCCCGTATTGATGGACAGCTTGTGATTAACCCTGGTGTTAACGACCTGCAGCGTGCCGACATCGATATGATTGTGGGTGCCTCTATGGACAGCGTGACGATGGTGGAAGGGGAGATGAACGAGGTTTCGGAAGAAGAAATGCTCGAGGCAATCGCTTTTGCCCACGAAGCCATTAAAGTACAGTGCCAGGCGCAACTGGAACTGGCGGAGATGGTTGGCAAGCTGGAGAAACGCGAATACCTGCACGAAAGCTCTGACGAAGAACTTCGCGAGGCAATCTACAAAGCTACTTACGACAAAGCCTATGAAGTTGCCAAGAGAGGCAGCGCTGTAAAAGCAGAGCGTAAAAAAGGCTTTAAAAGTGTGCTGGAAGAGTACATGGCTACCCTTCCGGAAGACCATCCCTATGATCCGGTTCTCATAAACAGGTATTTCCACGAGGCTGAGAAAGATGCCGTTCGCAACATGATCCTGAACGATCGTGTACGCCTGGATGGCCGCCAGCTGGACGAGATTCGCCCGATCTGGACAGAAATCAATTACCTGCCGGCTACACACGGTTCGGCCATCTTTACCCGTGGCGAAACGCAATCGCTTACTACGGTTACCCTTGGTACCAAACTGGACGAGCAGCTGATCGACAGCGCCATGGTATCAGGCACAAACAAGTTCCTGTTGCACTATAACTTCCCTGCCTACTCCACCGGCGAGGTGAAGCCAAACAGAGGCCCGGGCCGAAGAGAAGTAGGACACGGTAACCTGGCGCTGCGAGCACTTAAAAAGGTGCTTCCACCGGATTCCGAAAATCCATATACCATCCGTATTGTTTCTGATATCCTGGAGTCGAACGGTTCGTCTTCTATGGCAACGGTTTGTGCAGGCAGCTTAGCGCTGATGGATGCCGGTGTGCCCGTAAGAGATGCCGTTGCCGGTATTGCCATGGGACTTATCACGGATGAGAAAACCCATAAATTTGCTGTTCTTTCCGATATCCTGGGCGATGAAGACCACCTGGGCGATATGGACTTTAAGGTAGCCGGTACGCAGAAAGGTATCACGGCCTGCCAGATGGACATCAAAGTAAAAGGCTTATCGCATGATGTACTGAGCCAGGCGCTGGCGCAGGCAAGAGCAGGTCGTTTGCATATCCTGGGCGAGATGGCCAAAACTATCTCTTCGCCGAACGTAGATTACAAGCCGCATACACCACGCTCTTACAACATGATCATCGACAAAGAGTTTATCGGAGCGGTAATCGGACCAGGCGGTAAAGTTATCCAGCAGATCCAGAAAGACACTGGCGCTACCATCATCATCGAAGAGAAGAATGAGAAAGGCCACGTGAACATTTTCGCCAACAACCAGGACTCCATGGACGATGCGGTGCGCAAGATCAAAGCCATCGTAGCCCAGCCTGAAATCGGTGAGATTTACATTGGTAAAGTGAAGTCTATCCAGCCATACGGTGCCTTTGTGGAGTTCATGCCTGGTAAAGACGGCTTGCTGCACATTTCCGAAATCAAGCACGAGCGCCTCGAAACAATGGATGGCGTGCTCGAGATTGGCGAAGAAGTGAAGGTGAAGCTGATCGATGTAGATAAGAAAACAGGCAAGTTCAAGCTTTCCCGCAAAGCGGCTCTGCCTAAAACAGATGCCCCTAACCAAGGCTAATTGTTTAGCTTAAACACTCCTGGTACAGGCGCTTAACTACAGAAGCGCAGTACCAGGAGTGCTTTTTTCTACTCCTGCTGCTATAGTTCTTGATTTTATTTCGGATAAGTAAGAACTTTGCCCGATTTTCTGGTGTTAACAATTCAAAGCCGAAAAAATAGTTTACATATAAATTGATTAATAACAAATCTGATGAGACAGCTCAAGATAAGCAAACAGATCACGAACCGAGAAAGCCAGTCACTTGATAAGTATTTGCAGGAGATTGGTAAAGTTGATTTGCTTACTCCGGATGAAGAGGTGTCGTTAGCACAAAGGATTAAAGAGGGAGATCAGTTTGCACTTGAGAAATTAACAAAAGCCAACCTGCGTTTCGTGGTGTCGGTAGCCAAGCAGTACCAGAACCAGGGCCTCTCGTTAGGAGACCTGATTAACGAAGGTAACCTGGGCTTGATTAAAGCAGCTAAGCGTTTCGACGAAACAAGGGGCTTCAAATTTATCTCATATGCCGTATGGTGGATTCGCCAGTCTATTCTGCAGGCACTGGCCGAGCAGTCGCGTATTGTGCGTCTGCCCCTGAACCGTGTCGGATCCCTGAATAAGATTTCCAAATCATTCTCCGAACTGGAGCAGAAGTTTGAGCGGGAGCCATCTCCGGAAGAAATTGCCGAAGTGCTGGAACTGACTACTGCCGAGGTGGTAGATACACTGAAAATCTCCGGACGCCACGTATCGGTGGATGCACCTTTTGTGCAGGGCGAAGAAAACAGGTTGCTGGACGTGCTGGAGAACGAGGATGAAGAATCGCCGGATACCGGGCTGATGAACGACTCGCTTCGCAAAGAAGTACAGCGTGCCCTTTCTACTCTTACCAAGCGTGAGGCAGATGTGATTACCTTGTACTTCGGGTTGAACGGGGAACACTCGTTAACACTGGAAGAAATAGGAGAGAAATTTAACCTGACACGCGAACGTGTACGCCAAATAAAAGAAAAGGCAATCAGACGTCTTCGTCATACTTCCCGAAGCAAAGCATTGAAACCCTATCTGGGTTAATTACTGCAAGTTACCTCCAAAGCCCTGGCCAAAAGTCAGGGCTTTGTTTTTTTAGGGGCAGGTGTACCAGCCTTTTTGAAAAGCCAAATGCAGGCAAAGGGCGATAATTTTTGTATACTTGCATCCAAATTTAGTATCGCATCCCCAAATCATGGAAATAGAAAAAGTAAAATGCCTTATTATTGGTTCTGGACCAGCAGGTTACACGGCTGCCATCTACGCGTCCAGGGCTGGTCTTAGTCCTGTACTGTACCAGGGCCTGCAACCCGGCGGGCAACTTACCATCACCAACGATGTAGAAAATTATCCCGGTTACCCCGAGGGAATAAACGGGCCGCAGATGATGGAGGACTTTAAGAAGCAGGCGGAGCGTTTCGGAACCGACGTGCGCTACGGCATAGCTACTGCCGTTGATTTCTCTTCGCAGCCCCATAAAGTGACGATTGACGAGCAGCAGGTTATCCTGGCTGACTCTGTGATCATCTCGACAGGTGCTTCGGCCAAGTGGCTGGGGCTGGAGTCGGAGGCGCGCCTGAACGGCAATGGCGTATCGGCCTGTGCGGTGTGCGACGGGTTCTTTTACCGGGGCCAGGATGTAGCAATCGTAGGAGCAGGCGATACGGCGGCAGAAGAGGCCACGTACCTGGCGAACCTGTGCCGGAAAGTATACATGATCATCCGCCGCGACGAGATGCGTGCTTCCCTGATTATGCAGGAGCGGGTGAAGAAGACGCCAAACATCGAGATTGTCTGGAATTCGGTAACAGAAGAAGTGCTGGGCGAGCAGGCGGTAGAAGGCGTGCGGCTCAAGAACGTGCTTACGAACGAAACGCGCGAAATTCCGGTAACCGGCTTTTTCGTAGCCATCGGGCATCAGCCAAATTCCGAGATTTTTAAAGAATACCTGAACCTGGACGAGAACGGCTACATCCGGACGATACCTGGTACCTCCAAAACCAATATCGACGGCGTTTTTGCCTGCGGCGATGTGCAGGACTTTACCTACCGCCAGGCCGTAACAGCAGCTGGAACCGGTTGTATGGCCGCGTTGGACGCCGAGCGTTACCTGGCTTCGCGCGATTTGCATTAAGGTTGGCAGTAGCTGCTGCTGTTGTTTTCCTGCCGCTACAGAAGTTGCTGCAACAGCTTCTGTAGCGGGTTCTTTTTTGCGGTAATAAAGCTTACCGATAGCCAGCTTATGCAGGAGCAGAGGCTGTGGTGGCTGGTGCAGCAGAACTGAAATTGCCTGATAAGGAGCTAAGGGAATGGTGGGTGGTACAGCCGATGGAGGATAGCTTCCGTTTCCGGCACATGCTTTGCCTGGCATTCTGCTGTAATTCTGTTGCCAATAGGAACTTACTTTGCCCTGAAATTGGTTTTTACGAAGCTGACAGTTAAGAAGCTACAGTTGACAGACCAGCCTGAACGGCTCTTTTTTACAATAAAACGGCAGTTTTTGAGTTTATTTTGCAAGCATGTTTCAAAAAACTCCAACACCGCCCAATTTAATGCGAATGTTAAATTTTAAAGCACCCTTCTTTATTGTACTCTTTTTGCTTTGCAGCCTGTGTGGTGCCGGAAGTGTGGCAGCCCAGGGCAAAGTGAAAGACCTGTTTAAGGTCAAATCGCCCAAGATACAATATGTCAGGCCCGATACCACCATCCTGATCAAGTATGAGGAATTTCCGGAGGGGTCTGATGCTGGGAAATCGATCAACTTCAATCCGAAAAAAGAACTTTCTATTGTAAGCGAAGATACAACGGAACTCGACCTGGGAGAACAGCATATTGTGGAAGTGTCGGAAGAGATGCTGGTAGACTCCTCCTGGATCAGGATTGCCGGTTACTATGCCATCTGGGACACACGCAACATCAATCCCTACCGCATGGATGCCCGCCAGCTAAAAGATACGGTAGATATTACGCTTTACGATAAACTTGCCAACCGCGACTACAACATGCCCCTGGAGAAGACGCCGGTTACGAGCCATTTCGGGCACCGGGGCTCCCGCTGGCACTACGGCACAGATATAGACCTGGATACCGGCGATTCTATTTATGCAGCCTTCGATGGCGTAGTCCGGATAAACAAGTGGGACGGCGGCGGCTATGGGAATTATATTGTCGTGCGCCACTACAATGGCCTGGAAACCCTGTACGGGCACATGAGCAAAGCCATTGCCCAGCCCGGGCAATTTGTAAAGGCAGGCGAACTACTGGGCCTGGGCGGCAGCACTGGCCGCAGCACAGGCCCGCACCTGCACTACGAGGTGCGGTTTATGGGCAACCCCCTGGACCCCGAGCTTATCTACGATTTCCCGGACTACCTGCTGAAAGGGGAGAATTTCCAGATTACGGCGGCGGTGTTTAATTACTACAACCGGGCAAAGGGCAGCTCCTCCGGCGGACGCAGGACGATGTACCACAGCATCAGGAGCGGCGATACCTTATCGGGTATTGCCAAAAGATATGGTGTTTCCGTTAGCCAGATTACAAAATTAAACGGTATAAGTGCACGCACCACCCTGCGGGTGGGCCGAAAACTAAGAATTAAATAAACGATTTCATGAAACTGGATATACTTGCATTTGCCTCGCACCCCGACGACATAGAACTAGGCTGTGCCGGCACCATCATTGCCCATGTAGAAGCAGGAAAGCAGGTGGGCATTGTTGACCTGACAAGAGGAGAACTGGGCACCAGAGGTACACCGGAACTACGACTGGCCGAGGCCGAAGATGCAGCCCGCGTGCTGGGGATCGCAGTACGGGATAACCTGGGGTTTGCCGACGGCTTTTTTGCCAACGACAAAGAACACCAGCTGCAGGTTGTCCGGAAGATACGGCAGTACAGACCGGAAATAGTCATAGCAAATGCTGTGCATGACCGCCACCCGGACCATGGGAGAGGTTCCCTGGTTGTATCGGAAGCTTGTTTCTTTGCCGGACTTAAAAAAATAGAAACAGTAGGAGAGGACTGGAAAGCGCAACAGCCCTGGCGTCCGAAAGTCGTGTATCATTACATACAGGACCGCCTGATTACCCCGGATATTGTAGTGGACGTAACCCCGTATTGGGAGCGCAAGATGGAAAGCATACGTGCTTTTCGCTCGCAGTTCTATAACCCCGATGATTCGTCGCCGAATACCTATATCTCGTCGCCTGAGTTCTTAAAGTTTGTGGAGGCACGGGCGCTGGAACTTGGCCATTCGATAGGCGTGACCTACGGCGAAGGCTTTACCAAAGAGCGCCATATTGGCGTACGTAGCTTTTTCGACCTGCTTTAGGCGGCTATATAATAACAAAAAAAGCCAAAGAGGCTGTTCCGACTCATCGGGGCAGCCTCTTTGGCTTTTTGAACAGCGAAGTTTATGCTACTAACCCACAAAAAGGCAGCTGTTTGCGGGGAGCAGTGGCTGTGGTGGCTGGTGCAGCAAACCTAAAACCCCTCCAAAAGCATTACTGCTGCTGCCACCATTGCCTTAGCTGCTTCTTCAGGGCCCGATTACAGCTTTTACCTGTCCCCGTTTCAAAAATTAAAAATGCGTTTTCAGGCGATATTTGGTAATAATTTAAAATAAGGAGAAAAATTTTAAAAATATTTTATCTAAAGAGGTGGTTTGTTGTTAAAAAGTAAAATACAATTTCTTTATTTGAATGTATCATGATACGTAAAGGGGTGGCCTTTTTTCCGGATATACCCTCAAAATAGTGAATATTTTCAGAGCATTTCCCACGATAATTTTGAAGTAGCTTGCTGGCTGATGGCTTGCTCATCGGAACTAATAGACGTTCCGGATTGGTTATATACCTGACTGACAGCTAAAATGAAAGTCAGCCAAAAAAGAAATTACTTTAAGAATTATATAAAGGAATAGCTTTTAAGATTAAGAAGTTTTCAACTTAAACAAATACTATGAAAAAGTTCACATTCGGAAAAGCACTCTCTCTTACTGCTCTCGCTTCAGCCATGGTACTTTCCAGCTGCCAGAAAGAAGAGTTGATGGAGCAACAGTTTGCTGCCCCAACCGATGTTCAGCAGACTTCCGGCACAAGCGGACAGGCTATTGAAGGACAGTACATCGTGGTATTCCAGGATGGTTCTACCAACAGCATCTCGGCCATGGGCGAAGCTACTACCCGCCAGTCGGTGCTGGCACAGTCAGGCATTGAATCTGGTGCTGTGAAAGAGACTTTCCAGGGAGCTGTAAAGGGTTTTGCTGCCCGCCTGACGGCCGACCAGCTCCAGGAGCTGCGTAATAACCCGGAAGTGGCTTACGTAGAGCAGGACAAGATCATCAACATTGACAGAGGCATCACTTCCTCTAACACCACTGCTTCGGCAGAAGGATCGATCACCGCGCAAGGTACAGTAGGTACCATTACGCCAATGTCTGGAGAGATAGTTCCCTGGAACATCCAGCGCGTAGGCTACGGCGACGGACGCGGAAAGACAGTATGGATCATCGACTCTGGTGTGGATACAGACCACCCGGACCTGACAGTAGACAGATCCAGAAGTAAGTCTTTTGTGAGCGGTACAACCTCTATAGAAGATGGCTATGGCCACGGAACAACGGTAGCCGGTATCATTGCTGCTAAAAACAACGGCAGAGGCATGATCGGTGTGGCTTCAGGTGCTACAGTAGTTGCCCTGCGCGTGTTCAACGATTCAGGAGCCGGTACGCTGTCAAGCGCTATCTCTGCAGTGAGCCACGTGAACATGAATGCCAAAGCTGGTGATGTGGTGAACATGAGCATCGGTAGCGGTATCTCTTCTACCCTGGATTACCTGGTAAAGAGTGCAGCCTCTAAAGGCATAAAGTTTGCCATTGCAGCCGGTAACAGTGCTGTGGATTGTGCTTCTACTTCTCCTGCCCGACTGAACGCTCCTGGTGTGTACACCGTGTCAGCTATGGACAGCTACGGCAGGCTGTGGAGCAGATCGAACTATGGTTTATCTGTAGACTTCTCTGCCCCGGGTGTGAACGTAACGACTACTACCAAAGGTGGTTCAATCGGAAGCGGCGCCTACGGTACTTCCTTTGCCGCCCCGCACGTAGCTGGTATCCTGTTGCTGAAAGGCACTGTAGTAGCGAAAGGAACGATCACCGGCGATAAAGATTCTAAAGCTGATCCCATCGCTTCTCTTAACTAAGAATTCATAGCTTGAATTATAACGCAACAAAGGCCGCCCGTTTGGGTGGCCTTTGTTGCGTTATGGAAAGTACGGATCAGGAGAGCCTGTTCTTGCGCCAGTTGGAAGCAGCGGGGCCGTCGGGAGCTTGTTCCGGTTTGGAAGAAGCGGTGTGCTGAAAAAGCAGCGTAGCAGCCAAAACGGCGGCAATTGACTCTGTGTCTTCATCTGCTGCCTCTTCTAACAATTCCGGCCTGAAATACCGGTCAATAAAGTGAGTGTCAAAGTTACCGGAAACAAAAGCCTCATGCTGCAGAACAAACTTTCCGAAGGGCAGCGTGGTTTCTATGCCGGTAATCTGGTATTCTTCAATAGCCCGCAACATTTTAGAGATGGCTTCGGTACGGTCTTTCCCAAAGGTAACCAGTTTGGCAATCATCGGGTCGTAATAAACCGGGATTTCCATGCCCTGCTCAAAGCCATCGTCTACGCGCACGCCCAGGCCCTGCGGGCGTTTGTAGGTTGCCAGTCGGCCGATGTCAGGTAAAAAATTGTTGGCAGGATCTTCGGCATACACGCGCAGTTCCAGGGCATGGCCGTTTAGCTGCAGCTCTTCCTGCGTAAAAGGGAGCGCGTTGCCTTCCGCAATGTGAATCTGCTCCTTCACCAGATCCAGCCCTGTTATCTGCTCCGTTACCGGATGCTCCACCTGCAGGCGCGTGTTCATTTCCAGGAAGTAAAAATTCATGTGCTCGTCCAGCAGAAACTCTACCGTACCGGCCCCCACATAATTGCAGGCCTTGGCCACGTTAACGGCACAAAGGCCCATTTCGTCGCGGAGGGCAGGGGTGAGCACAGCGGAGGGGGCTTCTTCGATAACTTTCTGGTGCCTGCGCTGGATCGAACATTCGCGCTCGAACAGGTGCACAATGTTGCCGTGGGTATCGCCCAGCACCTGGATTTCGATGTGGCGCGGTGAACCGATGTATTTTTCGATAAACACAGCGCCATCGCCAAAGGCAGAGGTCGCCTCACTGACAGCCATGCGCATCTGCTCTTCAAAATGATCGGTACCTTCTACAATGCGCATGCCTTTGCCGCCGCCGCCTGCACTGGCTTTTATCAGGATCGGAAAGCCCACCTGTTTTGCCACCTGCTTGGCAGCTTCCACATCGGTAATGGCCTCTTCGGTGCCGGGTACCATAGGAATGTTATATCTGGCTACAGCAGCCTTTGCTGCGAGTTTACTGCCCATCAGCTCAATGGCTTCGGGCGAAGGACCAATAAAGATCAGGCCTGCTTCCTGTACTTTCCGGGCAAACGCAGCGTTCTCCGAAAGGAAACCGTAGCCCGGATGAATGGCGTCGACCTGCAACTGCTTGCACGCAGCGATAATGACATCACCCCGCAGGTAAGAGTCGGCCGATTTGGGGCCACCTACACACACTGCCTCGTCGGCATAGCGAACATGCAGGGCGTTACGGTCTGCTTCGCTGTAAACCGCTACCGTGCGGATTCCCATTTCTTTTGCCGATCGCATAACCCGCAGGGCAATTTCCCCCCGGTTTGCGACCAGAATTTTATTTATTTTTCTCATGCAGGAGCGGCGGTTTATTTCTTTCAAATAAAGTGTTTTGCGCTTAAACTTAAAAGCAGTAGTTAAAAAAGCTGCTTATCAAACTTTTATAAAATTGCTTATCATACATTAAAAATATAAATTTGCAGCGCATTAAAGTAAAATTTTATTAGAGCGCTAAAAAAAGCGAGCCCTATAAACAGAAATCATCTCGAGAACTTAATTTATTACACACGGTGGATTTATTTGAAAAGTTGTTGACCAACAGAGGTCCTTTGGGAAGCCACTCACATTATGCGCATGGCTATTTTACATTTCCGAAACTTGAAGGGGAAATTGCCCCGCGCATGAAGTTCAGAGGAAAGGAAGTGCTGACATGGAGCCTTAACAACTACCTGGGGCTGGCCAACCACCCGGAGGTACGCAGAGTTGATGCGGAGGCTGCTGCTGAGTGGGGCATGGCCACACCAATGGGCGCGCGTATCATGTCGGGCAACTCTAACTTGCACGAGAAACTCGAGTCGGAACTGGCCGATTTCGTGCAGAAACCGGATGCGATGCTGCTTAACTTTGGCTACCAGGGAGTAGTTTCGATCATCGATGCGCTGGTTGACCGCCACGATGTGATTGTATACGATGCCGAGTCGCATGCCTGCATTATCGACGGCGTTCGCCTGCACCAGGGCAAGCGTTTTGTGTATGCCCACAACGACATGGACAACCTGAAAAAGCAGCTCGACCGTGCCAAGCGCTGGACAGAAAATACAGGCGGTGCCATCTTAGTGATAACCGAAGGTGTGTTCGGTATGTCCGGTAACCTGGGCAAACTGGATGAAGTGGTGGCCCTGAAAGAGCAGTATGATTTCAGATTGTTTGTTGACGATGCACACGGCTTCGGAACCATGGGTACAACCGGTGCCGGAACCGGAGAGCACCTGGGCGTGCAGGACGGCATTGATATTTACTTTTCTACCTTCGCCAAGTCGATGGCCAGTATCGGGGCCTTTGTCGCTTCTAACGAGCAGGTGGTAGAATACCTGCGCTACAACATGCGTTCCCAGATTTTTGCTAAATCGCTTCCTATGCCGCTGGTGGTAGGAGCCTTAAAGCGCCTGGAACTGCTGCGTACACAGCCTGAACTGAAAGACAAGCTTTGGGAAGTGGTAGGCGCCCTGCAAAGCGGCCTGCGTGAAAAAGGCTTTAACATTGGTACTACAACCTCGCCGGTTACACCTGTATTCCTGAACGGACAGATTCCGGATGCCACCCAGCTTACCCTGGACCTGCGCGAAAACTATAGCATCTTCTGTTCCATTGTAGTGTACCCGGTAGTGCCGAAGGACGTGATCATGCTTCGCCTTATCCCGACAGCGGCACATACGCTGGCAGATGTGGAGGAGACCATTGCAGCCTTCGAAAAAATTGCATCCAAACTGGACAAAGGTTTATACTCGAAGTCGCAAGTTCCTGCTTAACGCGTCGTAAAGGGCTATATTAAAAAATAGTAATTTTTGGTTGTTATAATATAATTTGTATATTGGAGCGGCAAAACCAATTGTTTAACTATAATAATAGCTCTGATGAACAACAACTTTAGTAAACTGAAGGACTTAGTGATGTCGCTGGAATCTGACTTCGAAAAGTTCTACGACAAGAAAAATGCAGCTGCTGGTACACGTGTACGTAAAGGCATGCAGGATCTGAAAAACATGG
This sequence comes from Botryobacter ruber, assembly GCF_003347595.2. Classification (GTDB taxonomy): domain Bacteria; phylum Bacteroidota; class Bacteroidia; order Cytophagales; family Hymenobacteraceae; genus Pontibacter; species Pontibacter ruber_A. The sequence goes on from NZ_QCZK02000038.1 coordinate 79,446, forward strand.
CACAGGATATCCGTAAGGAAGTTCAGGACATGAAAAACAGCGAAGCAAAGTAATTTACACGCTTCGGCAACGCATTAAAACAAAAGAGGGTAGCTTTTTCAAGCTACCCTCTTTTGTTTTAATGCGTTGATTATTAATTAGATAACAGAAACGAGGTAGTAGTTTTTCTTGCCTTTCTGCACGACCAGGTACTTTTGCTGCAGCAGCTCATACTCCACTTTATCGTCCGGCCCCTGTACCTTCTGGCGGTTGATGCTAACACCACCATTCTTGATCATGCGCTTGGCTTCGCCTTTCGATTCGAAGATGTTTCCGCCGGTAACTTCGGCCAGTAAATCGCTTACGGTAGGGGTTTCTTCAAAACTCGCTTTAGAAACCTCTATGAAAGGCACACCTTCGAAAACAGAAAGCAAAACATCTTCTCTCAGGCCCCGGAGCGTTTCCAGGTCACCTTTTCCAAATAAAACTTCAGAGGCATCTACGGCAGCATGATATTCTTCTTCGGAATGCACGCGAATAGTCACATCCTTAGCCAGGGCCTTCTGCAGGATGCGCAGGTGTGGTGCCTGCTGGTGCTCTTCTGTCAGCCGGTCTATCTCTTCTTTCGGCAGCAGCGTGTATACTTTAATCAGTTTCGCCGCTTCCTCATCCGTCAGGTTGAGCCAGAACTGGTAGAACTTGTAGGGAGTAGTCATGGCCGGGTCCAGCCAAACGTTGCCACCTTCCGACTTGCCGAACTTGGTGCCGTCTGATTTGGTAACCAGTTTACCTACCAGTGCATAGGCTTTGCCTCCGTCCATCCGGCGGATAAGTTCGGTGCCGGTGGTAATGTTGCCCCACTGGTCAGATGCGCCCATCTGCAGCCGCACGTTGTTGTGCTTGTAGAGGTGGTAAAAATCGTAGCCCTGCAGCAACTGGTAGGAAAATTCGGTAAAGGAGATACCTTCGGCACGGTCACCCTCCTCATCGGCATTGATGCGCTTCTGCACCGACTCCTTTTTCATCATGTAGTTTACCGTAAGGTGCTTGCCTACATCGCGCAGGAATTCCAGAAAGCTGAATTCTTTAAACCAGTCGTAGTTGTTCACCATCTCGGCTGAATTGGCGCCAGCATTAAAATCCAGAAATTTCTCCAGTTGTTTCCGGATGCCCTCCTGGTTGGCACGTAAGGTTTCCTCGTCCAGCAGGTTACGTTCCGACGATTTGCCCGAAGGGTCGCCCACCATGCCGGTTGCACCACCCACCAACGCCACTGGTTTATGTCCGGCCCGCTGCAGTTGCACCAACAACATAATTGTCGCCAGGTTGCCGATATGCAGGGAAGAAGCCGTCGGATCAAATCCAATATACCCGGTGGTCATCCCGGAAGCCAGTTGTTCTTCCGTACCAGGCATGAAATCATGGAGCATGCCTCTCCATCTCAGTTCTTCAATAAGATTCATGTAATCAAATGCGTCTGTTCAGGGCAAAGATAAAAATAGTTTAGGAGTTTTGGAGTTAGAGAGTTGAGGAGTTAGAAAGTTAGAAAGTTTGGAAGTTTGGGAGTTTGGGAGTTTAGGAGGTAAAGAGGTAGAGAGGTAGAGATTTTGTAGGGGTTGAACATTTTCAACCCTGTAACAGAAAGGTAAGAGGTCAGGTGTGTTAGCTGTAGAGACGCGGTGCCCGCGTCTCCTGCACGAACTACGTCTCCTGCACGAACCACAGACAAACCCAATCCTGTTATTCCTTAAATCTTCTTAATCGTGTTCAGACAAAAAATCCTGTAAATCCTTTAATCCGCTTAATCCTGATTCAGACAAAATAATCCTGAGTCAGACAAATAAAAAATCACACCCATCATTCCATCACTACCATCAACGGTCAAAATCACAAAAATCATCCAAGTCTACCATCAGCGGTCAATAATATAGTATTTTTAAAATAAACCTGGCCCGATTTTTATTAGAGGATATTGGGCACAATGGCTTAAATTTGTGTTTACGACAACCACAACCCTTACACGAACGAATGGCGCATACACCCGAAGGCATTTTAGAGCAGCTCAAGAAACGGCAGTTCGCTCCTGTATACTTTCTGCAGGGCGAGGAAACGTATTACATCGATGTTATTGCCGATTACATAGAAGCCAATGCCCTGCAGGAGCATGAGAAGGGGTTTAACCAGGTGGTGCTGTATGGCAAGGATGTGGACGTGGCTACTGTCCTGCTGCAGGCTAAGCGCTTCCCGATGATGTCGGAGCGGCAGGTGGTGATTGTGAAGGAGGCGCAGTCGGTGCAGGACCTGGAGCGGGAAGACGGGGTAAAGCAACTGGAGGCCTACTTGCAGAACCCGTTGCCCTCTACCATCCTGGTGTTTTGCTACAAGCACAAAACGCTCGACGGCCGCAAAAAACTGGCGACCCTGATGAGCAAACATGCCGTGCTGCTGACTACCAAAAAGCTGTACGAAAACCAGGTGCCTGCCTGGATAACCGGTTACGTGAAGGCAAAAGGCCTGCAGGCCAACCCAAAGGCGGTGATGCTGCTGAGCGAGTTCATTGGCTCTGATTTGTCGCGCCTCTCCAACGAGATTGACAAACTGCTCATTAACCTGAAGCCGGGGCAGAGCATCGACGAGCGGGTGGTGCTGGAAAATGTGGGCATCAGCAAAGAATACAACATCTTTGAGCTGCAGACCGCCTTGATTGCACAGGATGCGCTGAAGGCAAACCGCATTATCCGTTATTTTGAGGCTAATCCCAAAGACAACCCGCTCATCCCGAACCTGAGCCTGCTGTTTTCCTTCTTCACCAAGCTTTTGTGCCTGCACATGAATGCAGATAAATCGGAGGCGGCAGTGAAAAAAAGTTTAGGCAACCGGGCTTTCCTGGCCAAGGAATACATGCATGCATTGCGGGTGTTTCATGTGCAGCGGGTAATCGACATCATTCACTACATCCGGGTAGCAGACCTGCAGGTAAAGGGCATCAGCGGGGGCAACATGGCCGAAGCCGAAATACTGCGGGAACTAGTGTTTAAGGTGCTGCACCCGGTGCCGAGGGCACTGGCCTCTTAAAGTAATTTTTGCCGGGCAGTACAATATTTTGCAGCCGCCGCCTTTTTAGTAGTGCGTTAACTTGTCGGGGTGCTGTAGCGGGAGTGGAGGCTGCTGCAGAAAAGTTTCGCTGCCTCTTCCAGAGCATAAAGGAGGAGCAGTGGGAGTGGTGAGTGCAGCTGCAGATTAATTTTTGCATTCCGGGCCAAAAAAACTTGTTGCAGCCGTTGCCACCACAGCCACTGCTGTTTTAGTTTTGCAGAATACCCGGAAGAGGGGCGGGAGGTCGGCAATTTTTCTTAACTTTGATGATGGTGTCGGACCTGTTGGGGCTGAGACCGGAACAGTTCCGGCTATTATTGTAAACGATATATTTTTGAGCCTAAACACGGCAAAACATTAACATATGAAGCTAGGTTATAAAGTAGCGCTTGCATCGGCCCTGGTTGGCGGAGCTAATCTGGCCCAGGCGCAGCATACGCAGGTCTTTACATCGGAGGAGCGGTATTTCCACGAAGGAATCGAGCTGTTCGACCGGGAAAAATACGGTCCGGCACAGGAAGCTTTCCGCAAGTATATTGAGCTGAAAGACGATGAAGCCAAAACGGCAGATGCGCAATATTACTATGCGCTGAGCGGTTTATACCTGCTGCACCCGGATGCAGAGCAGCTTATTTTAGCTTTTGCGCGTAACTATCCGGCGCACCCCAAAACGGCACTCGCCAATTACGAACTGGGCCTCTACTATTTCGAGAACAAAGACTACGAGCGGGCGGTAGAACTCCTGACGCAGGCCCCGACGCACCTGCTGGGCATCACGCAAAACAAGGAACTCGATTTTAAAATCGGCTACTCCTACTTTGCCACCAAACAGTTCGACAAAGCCAAGCCCTATTTCGATAAAACAAAAACCACCGGCTTCCGCAACGACGACCACCGCTTCGCCTATGCCGCGAATTACTACGCCGGTTACATCGCCTACCGTAACGGCGACTATGCCGCCGCCAAAAACGATTTTAAGATTGCCGAAAAAAGCGAGGCGTATAAAACCATTGTGCCGTACATGATCACGGAGATCCTGTACAAGGAGAATGATATTTACGAGGTAATCCGCTACGGCGAAGCTTCTTTAGCAGCCACGCCAAAGCCCCAGCAGGCCGACGAAATTGCGCTGCTGATAGGTGATGCCTACTACCAGCGGGCCGAATATAAAACGGCTGCTACTTATTTCGAACAATACGCAAAAGGCAAACGCAACCTGGATGAAGTCGTGCAGTATAAAATTGGCTTCACCGCCTATAAAAACGACGACTTCAAAAGTGCCATCGCCAACTTTAAGGACATTGCCTTAAAGAAAAATGCACTTGGCCAGAATGCCGCCTATTACCTGGGTCTGAGCTACCTAAAGGAAAATAACAAACCTTTTGCGCTTACCGCTTTCGACCAGGCCCGAAAAAACAGCATCGATAAAGATGTGACAGAAGCTGCTACGCTTAAATACGCCCAGGTAAATTATGAGCTTGGAAACTTCAGGGAGGTGATCAATGCGCTGGCAAACTTCAACAACGATTTTCCGGACTCCGAACTGGGAACCGATGCCGATAACCTCCTGAGCGAAGCTTATTTTACCTCGAACAACTACCCGGAGGCTATCCGCCACATCGAGAATTTGCCCAAGAAAAGCTGGCGAATCCTGCAGACTTACCAGCGGGTAACCTATTACCATGCCGTCAACCTGTTTAACGAAGCAAAATTTCCGCAGGCGGTGGCCATGCTCGATAAGTCGCTGCAGTACCCTTACGACAAAGAGGTGACAGCTGCCAGCCATTTCCTGAAAGGCGAGGCGTATTCCATCGGGCACCGGTACGACGATGCCATTAACAGCTACGCCGCCGTTTTCCGAAACAGTCCTTCTTCCAGTGCAGAATACTATGTGAAGTCGCGCTACGGAATCGGCTATGCCTATTACAATACCAAGCAGTACGACAAAGCGCTCGGGCACTTTAAAGCGTATCTCGATGCGATTCAGCCCAGCAACCCGAATTACCACGACGCAACGGTGCGTTTAGCCGATACTTATTATGTAAATAAGAATTACAGCGAGGCCCTGGGACTTTACGAGCGGGTGCTGGCTTCCAGTTCTCCTGACCGGGACTATGCCTATTTCCAGAAAGGGGTGATCCTGGGCATAACAGGCCAGCGGCAGCAGGCGGCACAGAACCTGCAGACGGTGGCTGAACAGTTTCCGAACTCCCGCTATGCCGATGCCGCCATCTACCAGCGGGCGCTGCTCGATTTCGAATCAGGGAATTATCAACAGGCCATTACCGGTTTCACCACGCTTATCCAGTCCAAGCCGGACAGCAGGCTGGTTCCGAATGCCTTGCAGAAACGCGGTATCGCGTACTCCAACGTGCAGCGCCACAACGAAGCCATCGAGGACTACAAACGGGTGCTGGACCAGTATCCATCTTCACCGGTGGCGAGTGGTGTGCTTTACAGCTTACAGGATGTTCTGAATACACAGGACCGCAGCAGCGAATTTGATGCCTACCTGGCCCGCTTTAAGGCGGCAAATCCTGAAAGTACAGCAACAGAAAGCGTTGAGTTTGAGGCGGCTAAAGGTCTTTACTTCAGTGAGAAGTTTAACCTGGCTATTCCGAAGCTGGAGGCCTTTATTAAAACGTACCCGAACAGCACCTATGTGAGCAACGCCCGTTACTTCCTGGCAGATGCCTATATGCGCAGCAACAACAAAGAAGTCGGGCTGCAACGCATGAAGGAGGTCGTAACCGAAAACCGTTCCGAATACGTGAACCGCGCTATCCTGAAAGTAGCCGATGCCGAGTTCCAGGCCAAGAACTACCCGGAAGCCATTAAATATTATTCACGTCTGCGGGATGTGGCAAGCAACCGGAATGAGCAGGCAAATGCCCTGATCGGGTTGATGATGAGCTATTACCTCACCAACGACTACGCCGGTTCCAAGCGCATTGCCAACGACCTGATCAGCCAGGGAAATTCTGCCCTCAATGCCATGAACACCGCATTGCTGTACAGGGGCAAGGCTACTTACGCACAGGGTAACCTGGACCAGGCGCTGACGGAACTCAAAGAAGCAGCTAAGATCGCATCCGATATAAATGGCGCCGAGGCCCAGTACCTGGTAGCAGAAATCCTGTACAAGCAGAAGAAGTACAAAGAAGCCTTCGATTTAGCGTTTATTGAATTCCCGAAAAAATTCTCGAACTACGATTTCTGGCTGGGCAAAGATTACCTGCTCATAGCCGATATTTTTGTGGCAGAGAACGATATGTTCCAGGCGAAATCTACTTTAGAATCCATTATAGCAGGCTCACCTGTTCCTGAAATTGTGGCCGAAGCAAAAGAGAAACTGGCCAAACTGAATGCTGCCGGTACAGGTGCCGGAGCAAGTCAGCAAAGAACCCAACCGCAGCAGTCGCAACCAAAGCCGGCCAGGTAAATTGAAATCAGATTAAGAGCAGAAAAGTCAAGACATCGACATGAAAAATAAGTTAAAAATAGCCTCGCTTGCCATCGTTCTAAGTGTGGGTTATAGTTTCATGAACAACCTGCAGGCCCAGGGCACAACCGGCTGGGGCGAAGGCGCTAAGCTGCAGGATGCTGAAGTAGTGGTGGAGAAGAACCGGGTGATTGAGCTGCCGGTTGCAGCCCGTAACTACGAGAAATTCCGAATTCCGCCACCGGCAGTAGCCGACCGGAATGTGATCTACCGTTTCACCGATTATAAACTGCCTTCTCAGGATATCAACCTGCAGGTAAAAGTGCTGACGATCAAGCAGGATGAGCTGACCAAGTTATACGGCAATTATGTAAAGGCTGGTCTTGGCAACTACGGAACGCTGTACCTGAAAGGCTACTTCCATAACAAGCGCAGCACCGAAGGCGCGTATGGTGCCGAGGTGAGCCATGTGTCCTCTTCCGTAGGACCCGTTGACCGGGGCAATTCTGCCGTGGCCAACTCTGCTATCAGCGCCCACGGCGAAAAGTATATGAGTGGCCTTACCGTTGGCGGCAGAGCAAATTATGGCCGGGATGTGTACCATTTCTATGGGTATAAACAAACACCTGAGGTAGAAGTTGACAAAGAAAATATCCGCCAGGTGTTCAACCGCTTTGGAGCTGAAGGTTTTATTAATAACAAAACCACCGATGCGCCTTTCCTCTACAATGCCGGCCTGGATTTCAAGTACCTGAAAGACAGCTACGACATGAGCGAAACCAACGTAGCGCTGAACTTCCGGAGTGAGTATGGCATTGACGACGTATCGGGTGTGAAAATTGATGCCGACGTTTCGTTCCTGTCGCACAAAGACTCCCTGAGCGTAGGCCGGTCCTTCTTTAAACTCAGCCCGACCTATGAGCGGAAGCTGGGTATCCTGAAAGTAACCTTGGGTGCCACCATTGCCCATACAGGCGACACCGTGAACAATGCCCGCCAGTTTAACTTTTACCCAAGGGTTCGGCTGGGGCTGGAGCCAATCGAGGATAACCTGCTGATTTACGCAGGCTTCGGGGGTGATCTGCAAAGGGTTACCTTATACCAGCTGACGCAGGAGAACCCGTTCCTGGCGCCTAATGTACGGGTGGCCGACATCAACAAAGGGCTGGAGCTGTATGGTGGATTTTCGGCCAACATCGCCAATTACGTGCACCTGACCGGGCGCGCTGCTATCCAGAACTACCGCAACCTGTACTTCTACAACAACTCCCGCCGCGATTCCACCAAGTTCGACCTGGTATATGACGACGGCGTGACAAGAGTGATAAATTTATACGCCGAGGCCGTATTTAATTATTCCGATGAAGTGCGTATCGGTTTAAAGACTGATTATAACAACTATAACACCGATAACCTGGAGCAACCGTTTCACCGCCCGGCACTCCTGTCGAGCGTGTACGCGACTTATAACTTCTACGATAAGATTCTCTTTAACACAGAACTTTATTATATTGGGAGCTCGTTTGGCCGCGTAGTGCGTCCGGACGGTACTGCCGTGTTAAAGGAAACCGATAACATCGTCGACCTTAACGTGAAGGCAGACTACAAGTTCACCAACCGGTTTACCGCCTTTGTCATGGCCAATAACCTGCTTGGTGTGAAATATGAAAGGTTTGTACATTATCCGAATAAAAGCATTAATTTGATCGGAGGTATTTCTTATTCATTCTAATTGCCATGATTGATAAGCAAATAAAACAGCTGCTACACCATCACGACTGTGTCGTGATACCCGAGTTTGGAGGACTGATTGCCCGGTATGTTTCTGCCCGGATACACCCGGTGAAGCACACCCTGGTGCCGCCTTCCCGACGCATCGCTTTTAACGAGAAGCTGGTGTTGAATGATGGGTTGCTTATCAGTGCCATCGCGCATAGCAACGGCATCAGTCAGCCGGAAGCACAGCAGCTGGTGATGGCTTTTGTGCACCAGGCAAAAGAACAGCTAAAGACAGAGAACCGGTTTCAGTTACAGGACATCGGCATTTTCCGGTACAATGCAGCCCGGAAACTGGAATTCGAATTTACAGAGAGCGAAAACATGCTCGATGCCAGCTTTGGCCTGCCTGAAATAATAGCGCGACCAATAAAAGCAGAGGAGCCGGCCGTGCTTCGCTCGCTGCGTAAGGAGCGGCACCCGCAGGTTCCTGCTCCCAAACAACCGCTGCGCAAACGCCTTCAGCGAGCTTATAACGTTACAGCCGGACTGTTTATCGGGGGGCTGGCTGTTTCGGCTGTTTACCTGCTGTCGTTGCAAACCGATTACAACCTGAGCAGCCTGAACCCGATTTCGCTTTTTGGTGCCGGTAATTTCAGCTCCGCCCACCATAGCTACACCCGCTACACGGCAGATTATGTACCCCTGACGGCTGACGAACGCGCCGCGAAATACCAGGAAGCACTTCCGTTTTTTGCGCCAGAGCAGGAGGGAGAGCAAGCGTGGCATACATTTGCTGAAGCGCATCCTGCTGCTGAAACCGACTTTGAGGAGACCGCAGAATTTGATGTTGTAGCTGAAAGTAATGCTCTTGCTGGGGTGTCAGAAGATGTTGTAAAAGAAGAAGTTAAGGATGCGGAGGTGAAGCCTGCTGTAACATCCGCAAAACCAGCTGTTGCTGCCGGCAAGCCAGCAGCGGCTGCAGAAACAAAAACGGCAGAAAACACAATCACCAGCGCTACCGGTCGTTCCTACGTTATCACCGGCGGGTATTCTACCATGGAGAATGCGGAGTACAGCTGTGCTCAGATCAGGAAAAAAGGCTATGAGCCGGTTATCCTGTTGCCCGGCTATGGAAGCAGGTTATACCGGGTAGCTGTTGCCGATTATAAAACAGAGGCAGAAGCACATGCCTTTAAACGAGAAAACAGAAAAATCTTTGGAGAAACAATTTGGGTACTTAAACACTAACATGACACCGTTCTTATTACAAATTACGCAAACTGCGCCTGCAGATACTGCTTCTACGCTTGCTACTGCCACTGAGCCGGCAGATACCTCTGTCGAACTGATTGACCTTGCCCTGGCCGGTGGCTGGGCCATGATCCCGCTGGCGTTGTTGTCGCTGGTGGCTGTCTATATTTTTGTGGAGCGCTACCTGACGCTGAAAAAAGCCGCTAAAAACCCTGAAGGCTTCCGGGACCGCATCAAGAGCATGGTGCTGGCCGGCGATATAAACGGTGCCAAAATGCTGTGTTCGCACACCGGAACCCCGGTTTCCAAAATGCTGGAGAAAGGTATAACCAAAATCGGAACGCCGTTAAAGAACATTGAGACGTCTATCGAGAATACCGGTAAAATCGAGATCAGCCGCCTGGAGAAAAACCTTTCTGCACTAGCCACCATAGCCGGTGCTGCTCCTATGCTGGGCTTCCTGGGTACGGTAACCGGTATGATCCAGGCTTTTATCGCCATTGCACAGGCCGAAGGTTCTGTTAGCCCGCAGCTGCTGTCGGCTGGTATCTACCAGGCCATGGTAACTACGGCTACCGGTCTGATCATTGGTCTGCCTGCCTATGTAGGGTACAACTACCTGGTGTCTAAAATCGACAGCATTGTGCACGAAATGGAATACACTTCCATCGAATTTATTGATCTGTTACAAGAACCACAGCTTTAAGAATGAACTTACGCTCTAAAAACAGGATCAATGCCGAGTTCAGCATGTCGTCCATGACCGACATTATTTTCCTGTTGCTTATATTTTTCATGCTTACCTCCAACTTCGTTACACCCACCGGACTCCCCGTGAGCCTGCCCAAAAGCTCGGTGTCCAATATTGTAATGGAGAAAATCAGCGTGACCATCACGGAGGATTTAACCTACGCCCTAAACGGCGATCCGATCGCTTTTGAGGAGCTGCAGCCACAATTGGCAGCACTTTTGCAGGGAACAGAAGAAGGGGTTGTGGTGTTACATGTAGACAAGACGGTGCCGGTGGAGAACCTGGTAAAGGTGGCAAGTATCGCCGCCAACCTGAATGCAAAAGTAACGCTGGCCACCGAGCCTGAAAAGTAAAGCCTTAAAACTATGGATGTAGCCTTATCACATAACGAAGAAGAGAAGAATAAGCGGATAGCAGCCATCGTGAGTGTGGTGCTGCATGCGCTTATTGTGCTGCTTCTGTTTTACCTGCTGGCTTACCGCCCGCAAGGAGAGCCGGCTGAAGATATTGGTATTGAGCTTAACCTGGGGATGTCGGAAGTAGGGAGTGGAAATGTACAGACCACGGCCATGCCGAACGAGTCGAAGAATGTGCAGGACAGCAAACCGGCTCCCACACAGCCCGATCCGGCACCGGAACCCAAACCTGCCGCCGCTGCTGCTACGCCTGTAACGCCGGTAGAAACGCCTAAAGTCGTGACCACGACCGCCGAGTCGCCGGTAACGATGAAGGAGGAAGTAAAGCCGCAGCCAAAACCACAGCCGCAGCCAAAAGAAGTTGTTAAAAAGGAACCGGAGAAGCCGGTAGAAGAGCCTAAAAAAGAACCGGAGAAGCCACGTTCCCTGTACCCGGGCAAGCCTACCGAAAGCACCGGCACGGGTAAAAGCGGCACCTCCGATCTGGCAACCGGCAACAACAACGGTGACGACGTAAACAAAGTCGGCGACAAAGGTTCACCGGATGGGAAGATTGATGCCAAAGCCCTGTACGGCAAGGCAGGCGGTGGCGCCGGTGGTCTGGATATGGCCGGCTGGCGTTACGAAATCGAACCGAAACGTGACCCGTACAGCAACGAGACTGGTATCGTAAAATTCCGCATCACCATTAACGGCGACGGAGAACTGGTAAACATCTCGACTATCGAAAGTAACGTTTCGCCGCATGTGAAGAAGTGGTACGAAGACCAGCTACGGAAAACCAACTTTGTGCGCACCGGTGGCAGCAGCTCCGGCGCAGGTGCAACAGGTACCGTAACCTTCGTTATCCGTTCCAACTAAAGAAGTAAATTTTATTCATGACCTACCAGGAGTGTCTTGATTACCTGTACCAGCAATTGCCGATGTTTCAACGCATCGGCAATGCTGCTTTTAAGAAGAACCTCGACAATACCATTGCCCTCTGCCAGGCCATGGGGCAGCCCCAGCACCAGTTTAAAAGCATCCACGTGGCCGGTACCAACGGCAAGGGGAGCAGTTCGCACATGCTGGCAGCCATCCTTCAAAGCGCAGGCTACAAAACCGGCCTCTACACCTCGCCGCACCTGAAAAATTTTACGGAACGGGTGCGCGTAAACGGTACAGAACTGCCGCAGGACTACCTGGTGCGGTTTGTGGAGCAGTACAGGGCTTTGTTTGAGCAGGTGCAGCCATCCTTTTTTGAAATGACCGTGGCGCTGGCCTTCCGCTATTTTGCCGATGAGCAGGTAGACGTGGCGGTGATTGAAGTTGGCTTAGGGGGCAGGCTCGATTCCACCAACATCATCCAGCCGGAAGTGTCGCTCATCACGAACATCGGCTACGATCACCAGTCGCTGCTCGGCGACACGCTGCAGGCCATTGCGGGCGAAAAAGCAGGCATCATCAAGCCAGCCACACCTGCCGTTATCAGTACGAAACAACCTGAGTTGGTCTCTGTCTTTACCCGGAAAGCCTCGCAGGAAGAAGCGCCCTTGTATTTTGCCACCGATCACGTGCAGGTAGCGCTGCTGGAAAGTAGCCTGGAAAAGCAGGTGTTCGAGGTGAAGAAAGAAAACAAGCCCTGGCTGCCGCAGCTCGAACTGGACCTGGCCGGGATTTACCAGCAATTTAACTTACCCGGCGTTTTGCAGACAATTACTGTACTGCAGGAGCAGGGCTTTGCGATTCCGGAAGCTGCTATACGCAAAGGCCTTTCCCATACCAAACAATTAACCGGTTTAAAGGGTAGGTGGCAGGTGCTTGGGCAGGAACCGCTAATCGTGTGCGATACGGGTCATAACGAAGATGGCATCCGGCAAATAGTGGCACAGCTGCAGTCACTACACCCACAGCAGGTGCACATGGTGTTCGGTGCCGTGAACGACAAAGACATCAGCAGCATTTTGCAGCTGCTGCCCAAAAGCTACACCTATTACTTCTGCCAGGCCAGTTTACCGCGGGCACTTCCTGTTTCTGACCTTAAAGAAAAGGCCGAAGCGGCAGGTTTGCACGGAGAAGCTTACCCGACAGTAGGAGAGGCCATCCGGGCTGCCAAAGCAAATGCAGCTCCGGATGAGGTAATTTTTATCGGAGGTAGTACCTTTGTGGTCGCAGAAATTGAAGAATTATAACCATGTCGAGATCGAAGCTCAAAAAATTCAGTGAAATAGCAGAACGCGAGAACGTGCTGGAGGCAGGCAATGAGCTGTACGGCCAGCTGCCCGGCAAGTGGCGCGACGTACAGTTTGAAAACAATAACCCGCTCATCTTAGAAATCGGTTGCGGTCGCGGCGAATATACCGTGGGCATGGCACGCCTGTTCCCCGACAAAAACTTTATCGGGGTCGACATCAAAGGTGCCCGGTTATGGAAGGGCAGCACCATGGCAATGGCTGAAGAACTGGACAACGTAGCCTTCCTGCGCGTATTCGTGGAGCAGATAACCGAACATTTCGTGCCCGGCGAGGTGGATGAGATCTGGATTACCTTCCCCGACCCCCGGCCCCGCGACCGCGACATCAAGCGCAGGCTTACCTCTCCGCGTTTCCTGCAACTCTACAAAGAGCTGCTGAAACCGGAAGGCAAAGTGCACCTGAAAACAGATAACCAGGACCTGTTCGACTACACGCTGGAAGTATTGCAGCAGGAAGTTCCGGTAAAAGACTTGCTGCACACAACTGATCTGTACCAGTCTGATCTGCAGGAGCACACCATGGGCATTTACACCACCTACGAGCAGCGGTACCTGCAGGAAGGCATAAAAATCAAATACCTCCAGTTCAGGTTCAGCTAACAAAAATCCCCGGTTCGTTATTTACACCCTGTTTTTGAGCAGCTAAGGGAGTGGTGACTGTGGCAGCAGATTTTTTTCAGGTGTAGAAAAGAAAATTGTTCTGCACCCTTTGCCACCACTCCCTTAGCACATGCTTTGCTGCAGATGGTGTTATTATTTCTCCTATCCGGCCAAAGCTAAGTTTTCTTTTTCTGTTTTTCGGGTGCTGGCAGTCGTATTTGTAAGGCACAGGTTGTAAATCAGCCGGACCATAGACAAGGAGTAGTCGGTGATGACACAGTTCTGTTGCTCCGCATTGATCAGGGCCTTGCTGCTGCCGAGGTTAAATTTACCCAGTTCCAGCACCTCGTTAAAGGTCTGTTGCAGTAGTGTAAGCGCTTTAAAAGACACCTCGTTGTAGAGCATCGGAATGACCTCACAAACGGCATAGCCCCCTTTTTGGCGCTCTTTGGCTATCATGTGGCACAGCGATTCCGTATTTATTTTATCCAGATCGGAGATAATCACGAAAAATATATTGTTTCCTGCAGGTGAAGTGCTGGCGTAATGCATATTACGCGCAATGGTAGCATATTGGCGAAACTCCTCATCTTTCAGAATTTTGTTATGGATTTTATAAGCAAGGGCACCCGAGGCAATCAGGTTAAAATCTTTACCTGGTGTAGTAATTTTAGAAAAATGTAACATATGTATAGCTGATTTTTGACAAAAAATAGACATTTGGCCTGGTAACTTGTTTAGGCACAGTAATATGAAAACAACATGTTCCGGTTCAACTCTCAATAAAAATTATCAACGGTGTAGGGCTGCCAACTTAATCTGAAGAAGCAGCAGGTTCGTTTGAATGTTTTAATTCAAAATATATCATAAAATAATATAAATTTTTATCCGTCTGACTTTCACTATTTTACGATTTTCTCAGCAAAAGTTGACTTAATCCCTGAACCGCTTGTCCAGCGTCTTTTAAAAAAGGGTAAAGCATTGATTTTAAGGAGTAAACAATACTTTTTTTTGACTGTATTATTTTACTGGTGGTGCTAAGCGGAGGAGGGGTTCTATAATATTTAATTTTTAATATGAAATTAATTTTATAATAAATTTAAATATTAGGTTTTAGGTAAAGCCTTGTCGTGGGTGTTACTGCTCAAGTTACCGCTGGTGATTCCTGTGCCGGTCAGGATCATTTCAGGTGTAGGGAACGCTGCTTAAACAGGTTGCCGCCGTGCTAAATCAGAAAATAACAGGAACTTAGCTTTAGTCATTTATTATCCGTACCTTTGCACCCGATTTGGGAACAGTCTGATTTAATTACTGTATAACTGGATACTCCATCTGATAATTTGGCTAACTGGTTGTTTTATTTCTTCGTTTCGCTCTTAATTACGTAAGAGAAAGATTAAAAAGCAGGCTGCCTCCAGATAGATGTATATTAAGTATAACAGATGAACAAAATCAGATTTGATGAGCTTCCGCTTTCGCAGGAAGTACAGCGCGCTATCGCTGACATGGGCTTCGAAGAAGCCTCTCCCATTCAAACAGAAGCCATTCCAGTAGTTTTAGCCGGTCGCGACATCATTGGGCAGGCACAAACAGGAACGGGTAAAACAGCTGCCTTTGGCATTCCAACCATCGAAAGTATCGACGAGCGTGACCGCAGTGTGCAGGCGCTTATCCTTTGCCCCACCCGCGAACTGGCTATCCAGGTGTCCGGCGAAATTCAGAAACTAGCGAAATATAAACCAGGTATCAGTGTTGTTCCTATTTATGGCGGACAACCTTACGAGCGCCAGCTGCGTGCCCTGAAACAGGGGGTGCAGATTGTTATCGGAACGCCGGGCCGCGTAATGGACCATATCGAACGTGGTACCCTGATGCTGGATAATGTCAGGAAGATCATCCTGGACGAAGCCGATGAGATGCTCGACATGGGCTTCCGCGAAGATATTGAGTTTGTGCTGTCCCGCATTCCGGAAGAGCGGCAGACCATCTTTTTCTCGGCCACCATGTCCAAGCCTATCATGGAGCTGACCAAGGCCTACCAGACCGATCCGGTGCTGGTAAAAGTGGTGCACCAGGAGCTTACTGTTGAGAACATAGACCAGGTGTATTTCGAGGTTCGCAGCAACATGAAGACGGAAGTGCTTTCGCGCCTGCTCGACATGTACAACCTGAAATCGGTTATCATTTTCTGTAATACCAAACGGATGGTAGACGAGCTGGTGGCGAACCTGCAGGCACGCGGCTACTTTGCCGACGGGTTGCATGGCGACATGAACCAGAACCAGCGTTCCAACGTGATGCAGAAGTTCCGCAACAGCACCCTCGAGATTTTAGTGGCTACCGACGTAGCTGCCCGTGGACTGGATGTAGAGAACGTGGAAGCCGTATTTAACTACGACCTGCCGCAGGACGAAGAAGCTTACGTGCACCGCATTGGCCGTACAGGTCGTGCCGGTAAGTCCGGTAAAGCCTTCTCTTTTGTGGGCGGACGTACCGATGTTTATAAACTGAAAGACATCTTACGCTTTACAAAAGCCAAAATTGTGATGCAGCAGGTGCCTACTTACGAAGACGTAAACGAGATACGCACCAATGTATTCTTTGGCAAAGTAAAAGAAGCATTGGGCAAGGGCTCGCTGACAAAGCAGATTTCGCGCATCGAGCGTTTCATTACCGAAAACGATGAGTATACCTCGCTTGAGGTAGCGGCAGCGCTCCTGAAAATGAGCATGAAAGAGGCCAAAGCCAAAGAGCAGGGGATGGAAGTGGAAAAAGGTCTGGGCAAAACCAAAGAAGGCTACGACCGCCTCTTCATTACCATCGGTAAAAAAGACCGCGTACACCCACGCGACATCATAGACCTGCTTTCTGAGAACACCAACATTCCTGCCAGCAAAGTAGGCGATATCGACCTGTACGATAAGTTCAGCTTTGTGGAAGTGCCAAGCGAGTACACCGCCGACATCGTGGACAAACTGGGTCGTGTGGAAGTAAATGGCCGCATGGTTAGCATTGAGAAAGCACAGAAAAAAGGCGCAGGCAGTGCCGAAGGCGGAAGAAGCGACAGAGGCGGCTTTGGTAGCGACAGGGGAGACCGTGGCGACAGAGGTGGTTTCGGTGGTGATCGTGACCGTGGTGGCTTCGGCGGCGACCGGCGCGGCTTTGGTGGTGGCGGCAGCCGCTTTGGTGGCAGAGGCGACCGCGACCGTGATGGCGGAAGAGGTGACCGTGGCGACAGCCGTGGGTTCCGCAGAAAAAGATTCTAATTAGAAAGTGCTTCTAATCAACTGAAAAGCTATGACAGGCCGGTACACAGGTACCGGTCTGTTTTTTTTTTTTGCAAAGGCCAAACCTTCCTCAGCACCTGCCCGTATAATGATATAAAAGGTTGGAAGATTTTTCTGACTATTTAAGCAGTTACTATAAATATGTTTTATAGACTGTAAAATAACTAAGTAGCAACTATTTTCAGGATATCAGGAGGTAAAACTCAGGAACCTGAAGAGAAAGTAACAACAGTAAAATGTTTGTTACATGTTGCAAACTGGTTTTTAGAGTTTGTGAAGATATAACTGATTTAATAGTCAGAAGTTACAAGCCTGGTATCAGACGGATACCAGGCTTGTTGTTTTTATAGCCTTCTGAATTTGGTAAAGCACAAAAAAAAGGAGCCTCAGCTCCTTTTAGTTTAAAATACAGGTAGCAGGTGATCCTGCTTTTTACTCTGCAATGTCGCGAAGGGCGCGAATGTGGTCATGTGCCTGCTTCACGTCCCGGTACTGTTGCTCCACAACGGCATGCAGTTCGCTGGGGAGGTTTTTATCCAGTGCTTCCTTGTATGCCTTTACAGCATAATCTTCGCCGCGCTCGCATTCTTCCAGCACCCGCTTTCTGTCGTTAGCCATGATAGCAGACTTTACGTCGATCCAGACACGGTGGAGGGTGCCTTCCAGCGAGCTGGCTTCACTGTCTGTCTTTCCGAGCTTGTGTAACTGGTCCTGCAGTTCGGTAATCATGCTGTCGCGCTGCACTGCGTATTTTTTGAAGAGGTCTTTCAGGTCCTGGTCCTTAACATCTTCAGAAGCAGTTTTGTAGCCTTTGGCACCATCTTTACAACGTTCTATCAGGTGGTGCACGGTTGAATAGATTTCTTTGTTAACTTCCATAGTTTCTTTGGATGATTAGTGTTATCAAAGAGTTACTGCAATTGTTCTGTTTTTGTTGCCGTACGAATCGTTATTTTATCCGGTTAACGAAGCAGCGATGGCTTTCCCGGCGAGGTAGCCCGTTGTCCAGGCGGCCTGGAAATTAAAGCCTCCCGTAATACCATCAATATCAAGTACTTCTCCTGCAAAATGCAGGCCTGGCACCAGCCGGCTTTCCATAGATCGCATATTTACCTGGCTTAAATCAATGCCGCCGCAGGTCACAAATTCTTCCTTGAACGTTGTTTTACCTTTTACTTCGACAGCATTTCGCAGGAGGGCTTCAACCAGTTTGTTGGTGTTTCGGGCTGGCAACTCGGTCCAGCGTATTTCTGCCGGAATTTCTGCCTCCTCTGTCAGCGCCTTCCAGAGCCGCTGGGGCAGCCCGAACAGCGGGTTGGTCGCTACCACTTTTTTAGGATGCAGCATTCTGAAGTCCTGGAGGTGCTGCCGCAGTGAAGCTTCGGTAAATTCAGGAATCCAGTTGATGAGTGCCGTGAACGCATAATGCTGCTCATGGAAAAGCCGCGCTCCCCAGGCCGATAGCTTTAGCACAGCAGGCCCGCTAAAGCCCCAGTGGGTAATGAGCACCGGCCCTTCGTACTCCAGCTTCTGACCCGCCACCCGTACGTTGGCCCTGGCAACCGAAATACCCTGCAATTCGCGAAGAGGGGAGCCTGGTGCATTAAACGTGAAGAGCGACGGCACTGGCTCCTGTACAGGGTGGCCCAGCTCCCGCAGCCAGTCATAGCTTTTCGATTTCGGATGGCCGCCGGTACAAACCAACACTTTATCGGCCGATAGGCTTTTGCCATTGCTAAGCTGCAGCAAAAAGCCAGGAGCATCAGCAGAAGGAGTGGTGGCAGGTGCAATATGCTCCACGGCCACGCCGGTTCTGACCTCGACGCCTGCTTTCCCGGCTTCGCGCAGGAGGCAGTCTACAATCGTTTCGGAGTTATCGGTAACCGGGAACATACGCCCGTCTGCTTCCGCTTTTAAAGCCACACCACGTTTTTCGAACCAGCTGATCGTTTCCCGGGCACCAAATGTTTTAAAGGCTTCTTTCAGTTGTTTCGCCCCACGCGGGTAGTGTTTCGAGAAAACCGAAGGCACAAAGCAATGGTGCGTCACATTACAGCGGCCACCCCCCGATATCCGTACCTTCGAAAGCAGCCTGGACGATTTTTCCAGCAGGAGCACGTCGGCATCAGGGTTTGCCTCAGCACAGGCGATGGCCCCAAAAAATCCCGCCGCCCCTCCACCAATCACCACTACTTTTCCAGGCATAAATTTTTTGAGTTTTTGAGTTTAGGAGTTAGAGAGTTTGGGAGTTAGAGAGTTTGGGAGTTAGAGAGTTTAGGAGTTAGAGAGTTTAGGAGTTAGAAAGTACAAAATTAATAGTTACATGCAGATAAAACTACTGAGGCTGTAACTATGATAAGCAAGAACAATGAAATCACTATTGATTTCACTCTCTACCTCTCTACCTCTCTAACTCCTAAACTCCCAAACTCCTAAACTTCCAAAGGGTTTGGGTGAAGGAAATGGTAAGAGAGCTCCTCTTTTAGCTTCTGGCTGCTGATGCGCTTAAAGCTTTCTGCTGCTGTTGTTTCGGCAAAGGTGGGAGGTAGGGCGCCAATAGACAGCGCAGCCTGGGTGTAAAAGTGCTTGCGGGTGGGGTGCTCATCGGCACAGGCATTGTAAACACGGCCCCACATTTCCTGCTCTATAATCCGGGACAGGATCGTCACGCAATCATCCAGGTGAATGAGGTTAACGGGAGCGTTGCCATTGGGCAGGTTCTCTTTCCCAGCCATAAAGCGGCCCGGATGCCGGTTTCCGCCGATCAGTCCTCCGAAGCGTACGATGGTGGTCAGCCATTCTTCACGGTCCTGGAAAAGCTTTTCAGCCTGCAGTAATACATTGTCGGGGGCAGTGTAGGAGATGTCGTCTTCGGTAACCTCGCGGTTTAGGTCGGGGTAAATGGCCGTAGAACTGACAAATAAAATTCTGCTGATAGGTGATGTTAGCAGGCTTTTAAGCAGCACGTGCAGCCTGTACAGGTACTGCTCACCTTCGCCGGCACGCAGGCGGGGCGGTATGTTCAGCACCAGCGTTTTGGTGTTCAGAAAAGAAGTGAGCGACTCCGGGTCAGTTTCTTCAGGCTGCAGGTTTACCAGGTACGGTTCAATCTGTTTCTGCTGGAGCAGTTCCAGTCTGGCAGGAGAGGTAGTGGAGCCTTTTACCCGGTAGCCACTGTGAACCAGCTTTTCTGCCAGCGGTAAACCAAGCCAGCCACAACCTAAAATACTTACATCCGCTTTTTCATTCATAGTTCCTGTTGTTGCTTATAAGGACCTGCAAAGTTCAAAGCGGTAAAGGTAGTGTTATTTTTGGCTACACCTACTTACGCTGCTACCGGCAAAAGCAATTGAGTGGGTTCAGAACTTCTCTGCAGCAGCCACCACTCCCTCTGCTCCTTCAGAAACTCGTTTTACAATGCATATCTTTTGGGGCAGCAGTTCGGAACTGCTGCCGGCACAACCAAAAGGGGTACACGAAGAACTACTGGAACCGCTGGTAATGCCTGCTCTGGTTCATGATTCTCCTCTTTTTTAAAAATCGTTTCTGATGCTTATGAGACTTTTTAACCTGGAAAAAGGAGTGCCTCTTCAGCGAAAACTGTTTTCTTGTCCTGTTGAAGCTGCGTCGCAGAACAGGCATCATTTTAGCCCCTCTGATAGACACACTGCGGCTATTCACTTTTCTTTTTTCCTGGAACAGCACCGGCTCCAACATAGCCGCATCTGGCAAAGCAGTTTCGGCTACAGCAGCTACATCAAGTAAATCCGCAGGGGCTTCCGCATAAGAAAGGTGCGTACCGGCAACCTCGTTTAACCCGGTTACGCTTTCATGAAAGGAGTTTGTTTGTTCAACTGGTCTTGCTGCCGGAATCGCTTCGTCAGTGTTGCCTGCATTAAAATAGTTGGTAAGGGTGATTATTAAGAGTAGTGTTTTCATAATCAAATGATTTAAAATTATGAATAAGTTGGATTGCGATAAAAAATGTACTGTGAAAAGACTAAGAGTGAAGTGGTTACAGGTTTTTATTGAAGAATTTATAGCGTAAAAGCAGAAACACATGCCTGAAAAGCATGAAATGGATGCCTAAATAAATAATATTAAGGATTTAACCTTTATTATTTTATGTATAAATAAGATATGTTAAACAGGTGCAGGTTAAATAAGAAAATAAAAATATAGCTTTGTTTGATTGTACGGATGTAAATTTAGATAGTTTAAGTAAAATATTAAAAAAAATATTGAAATTATTTAAAATAATAACAGACGTTAGCATGAAGGCAGCTTCATGTGGGTAGTGGCTTCGGGAATGAAACTTTATTTTGCACTTTTTTAAATAAGTGAAACTGTGGGTTTTAAGAAAAATTAAAGGACAAAGGTTTTCCCTTTTCATTTTTCATAATAGTAATGACATAAATATTTGAAATTGGCAGTAGATAAACCTGTAGCGGAACAAGCTAGAAATCGTGCTTATTTCAGGCATCACGAAAAATAAGAACTCAGTACCCAATGGCTTGTTTTCCGGTGGGGTGGGTTGTTTTCCGGAACAGAAATAATAACTTTAGCTTTAGATTTTTTAGCCATAACTGTTGCTGCACATGAAGTATAACAACCTCGGAAATTCTGACTTAAGCATAAGCGAAATTAGTTTCGGATGCATGTCGTTGGGCGGGGATGATGCCGCAAATGCAAAACTGCTGCACCAGGCACTCGACCAGGGTATCAATTTTTTTGATACAGCCGATCTTTACCAAAAAGGAGCAAACGAACGCACGGTGGGCAAAGCCTTCCGGGGCATGCGCGACAAAGTTGTAATTGCCACCAAAGTCGGCAATGCCTGGCGCAGCGACGGAAGAGGCTGGGACTGGAATCCTACTAAAGCCTATATCCTGCAGGCGGTGGAGCAGAGCCTGCAGCGGCTGCAAACCGACTACATCGACCTGTACCAGCTGCATGGCGGCACTATAGAAGACCCGATAGATGAAACGATCGCTGCCTTTGAGCTCCTGAAGCAGCAGGGCAAGATCCGGCAGTATGGCATCTCTTCCATCAGGCCCAACGTGATCCGGGAGTACGTAAAGCGCTCCGGCATCGTAAGTGTGATGATGCAGTTCAGTTTGCTGGACCGCCGGCCCGAGGAAACCGTGCTGGAGCTGTTACAGGAGCAGGGGATAAGCGTGCTGGCAAGAGGTGCCTATGCGCAGGGGCTGCTGCTGGGAAAAGAACCCGCGCCTTACCTGGGCCTTTCCAGCGAAGAGGTGCAGGCTGTGGCAGCTACCGTACAGGCTGTTGCCGCCAAAAGAAACAGTGCTGCCGAAGTAGCATTACGGTATGTGTTGCACCACCCGGCTGTTGCGACTGCCGTTACCGGAATCCGGACGCCCGAGCAGTTGCAGGAAGCACTACAGGCTGCTGGTACTCCAGCCCTAAGCGAGGCTGAACGTGAGGTACTCAAAAAGGCAGTCCGTGCTAACGTGTATGAACAGCACCGGTAGCTACCGGTTGTTGTGCTCTTAACTAACCTTTGATAACGGAAGGTTGCATGACAGGGAGCAGGTTATCTTCTTTTCAGAACCATTAAATTCTGGCTGGAAGTGAGCAGTTCAAAATCCTGGTTCCGGATTTCTTTTTCGGTCAGTTCCTGCATTTCCAGCTTATCAATATATTCTTTCGAGAGGATGATGTAGTCGATCCCATACTTGCCGGTGAGGTTCAGGAACTTTTCTTTTTTTAAGGCTTCGTTCGTTTTCTGCTTTTCGCCATATACCATTTCGCTTTGGATGGCCTCAAAATCATCGATCTGGTTAAAGATAAAGCTCATAGGGGCCACAATGCGGTACTGTTGTGCATCTCCCCGGATATACTGCCTTGCAATCCGGTTGTTCCTGGCAATAACGGATTCCTCGCGCACGGTATACAGGTTATAGAAGGTGTTCACCAGCAGGTACACTACCAGCAGGAAACTGAGGGCGGGTAAGAGTTTTTTATAGGTAAACTTTCCGGCAATTACCTGCTCGGCCCGGGCGCAGTGGTAGAGGTGGCGCAGCGCCAGTACGAGCAGCAGCAAAAAGTAAGGAAGCGTGAGCAGCAGGTACTTGGGAGTTTTGTGCATCGACACCAATGCCAGGAACAACACCAGCAGCCCCAGGTAGCGCATCAGGTTCCGGTGCGCCTTCAGGTGGCTGTAGGCAACCGAGAACGCCACCAGAAATAAAACGGAAAAGGATATCTCCTTCAGGCTATGAAAGAAGCGTTTCTGTTCCGTTACAATATTCAGCAGGTAGGAGAGGCCGTACGGCAGCTTCCGCTTCGCATCGAAATACGGATTTTCGAACAACTGGTAATGCCAGAATTTAAAGTTGAACTCGGGCGTGAAGTCGTAAAAATAAATGGCTATGGTGGGCAGGGTAGCCAAGCCAAACAGCAAACTGCCGGTCACTTTCCTGTTCCAGATAAGCAGCAGAAAGCCGGCTACCGGGAAAATAATGCCGTTCAGGTGTGCCGCTACACAAAGTCCTGCAAAAAGCCCGCTTAGCAGCAGAGCGCTGTAATTCCGCCTGTCTTCCTGCAGCGCCTTCGACAGAAAAGTGTAGGAGATAAAGCCGAGCGTCATGACCATGATCTCCGGGCGGAACACAAACGCATACTGGAACACCAGCGCATTGCTCAGCAGCAACAGCAGGGCCAGGTAAAAAGCCTCAGGGGAAAGCACCTTATTATAGGTGTGGTAAGTAAAAACGCCAATAAACAGCAGCAGGTAAAGCAGGCTAACCGCCTTCAGCGTTGCCAGCGAAAAGCCGAACAGGTGAATGAACAAGGCGCCATGCAGTGTGAGCAGCTTGTGGTGGCAGATCAGGCGTACTTCCTGCATCGTTATGCCCCGCATCAGTTCCGATTTCACATAGCCCAGCTTCGACATCCAGTAGGCCTGTTCTCCAATCCAGGCATCGTCGGTGTCGGGTGCCCGGTCAAAAAGGCTGTATATAAAAAGGAGTATGGTAACTAGTATGCCCGCTTTTACTACGCTACTGATGTTCATTCAGAAGGGTGATAATATTTGAAAGGAAACGCGAATATACTGAATATTAATGATTAAGCCCGCTTGTTCCTGATCTGCGTATCTTCTGCTGCGCCCGCCACCACAGCCACTGCACCTGCTTACTCCTAACTCAGCGTGTAGTAATCTTCTTTTTCCTTGTCGTGCAGGCGCAGGTAGCCGTGGATGACCAGCTTTACCAGGATGCGGTAAGCCCTGCGCTCCGACAGGTTCGCCAGTTTCATGTACTGGCGCTGCGTGATGCGTGGGTTTAGCTGCAGGTAATCGAGCACGGCCAGCTCGTGGCGGTCGAGGGGCAGGGGCTCAAACAGGGGCGGCTCCGGCTGCTGCAGGCTTTTTTCGACTAACCTGCTCGTCTGCACGCTGGTGTCTTTCACACGCACATAGCCGCGCCAGTCATCTTCCTTTACTTTGGCCAGGTGCGGTTTCTCCGGGCTTTCCGGAATGGTAACAATCAAAATGGTGTCTCCTTCAATCTCGGCTTCTTCGTAGTGCAGGGTAACCGGCGGGTCACAGTAAAAGGCAGCCGCCAGGTCTAAGGTATGTTTTTCCTCTTCCGGATCGATGCCGCAGATCGTTCCATTGTCTTTTACACCTACCAGTACTTTACCGCCCCGGGTATTGGCAAATGAAACAAGCGTACGGGCAATTTTTTCAGGCTGTGTAACGCGTTGCTTAAAATCTACTTTGTCGTTCTCTCCTAGCCAGATGAGGCGTTGCAGTTCGTCCATGGGTTGGGGTGGGGAAGTTTACCTTTGCTATATAACACAAAAAACGCAGCTTTTGTTGCCGCTGCTGCCCGTGCTGCATAAAAAAAGCGAACCGTTGGGCTCGCTTTTCTATCAGTGAATAATATGCTTTAGAAAGGAAGGTCATTGTCAGCATCGCTGCTGTAGAACGATGGGGCAGGCTCAGAAAAGGCAGGGGCGCCGGCAGGAGCGCCTGCATTATTAGAGGCACCTTCAATTCGCCAGGCCTGCAGGTTCGTGAAATACATGGTAGAACCGTTCTTCACAAAGGGCTTACCTGTCAGGTTAAACGTCACTTTCACCTCGTCACCTTGCTTATATTGGTTCAACAGGGAGCATTTGTCCTGTGTTAACTGAAACTTTACGTACTGCGTGTACGAACCATCAGGAATTTCCAGCACAAATTCACGCTTTTTAAACTTCTCACTCACCTGCTGTTCCTCAAACACCTCGTACAGCTTACCTTGAATATCAAACGACATAATTTACTTTTTTTTGATTTTGAATAACACAAATATACAAAATGCAGGCCTATTGTAGAACACCCGGCACCTTTTGAATTGATATTTTTTCGGTTATGCAGGAAGATAAAACAGGCAGCTGCAAACAGGCGTAAAGAGTAGCTACTTATAAAATGAAACAGCAAATCACATGACCAAACTAGCCATTGCCATCCATGGTGGGGCCGGCACCATAACGCCGGCATCGATGACGCCCGAACTTGAAGCAGCCTATAAAGCAGCCCTACAGGCAGCAGTGGATGCCGGGTACCAGGTGCTGGAAAACGGTGGTTCGGCCTTGGATGCGGTCGAAAAGGCAGTAGTAAAGCTCGAAGACACGCCCATGTTCAATGCAGGCAAAGGCTCTGTGTTTACCAAAGAAGGAAAGCATGAGATGGATGCCTCCATTATGTGGGGTAAAACGCTGGAAGCGGGTGCCGTGGCCGGTGTCCGGAGTATCCGGAACCCGGTGGTGCTGGCGAGGGCTATTATGGAACGCTCCGAACATGTGTTTATGAGCGCGTATGGAGCCGAAGAATTTGCCCGCATGCACAAGCTTGCTTTTGAGCCGGAAGCATACTTTTACGACCCCTACCGCTACAAACAATGGTGCGAAGTGCGGGACACCGGCCATTTTATGCTGGACCATTCCCAGGAAAAGAAATTTGGTACGGTAGGGGCCGTGGCCCTGGACGCACGGGGCAATGTGGCTGCCGCTACCTCTACCGGTGGCATGACCAACAAGAACTTTAACCGGATAGGCGATTCACCGGTGATTGGCGCCGGGACGTATGCCAACAACCGTACCTGCGCCGTTTCCTGCACCGGGCATGGCGAATATTTCCTGCGGGCCGTGGTGGCCTACGACGTATCCTGCCTGATGGAGTACAAAGGCTATACCCTGCAGCAGGCCTGCGACTATGTAGTGATGGACAAGCTGGTGAAGTTCGGGGGCGAAGGCGGACTGGTAGCACTGGACACTTCCGGAGAGGTAGCGCTTCCTTTTAACTCCGAAGGCATGTACCGGGCCTGCAGAAAACAGGGCGAAGCAGCGTGGGTGGCTATTTACAAGCGCTAAGCAGGTACTGGCGCTCCCGCATCGCTGTAAAAAATTCTGCTGCACCTGCCACCACAGCCACTGCTGTTCCTTTCCGGAAAGAACTTTAAGTTGATGAGATCAGGTAACCAGGTGTGTCGAGAATTCCCTGGTTTCAATGTCGTACACGTTACCTTTGGAGAGCACGTGCATCAGCATATTTTCAATGGCTACCGGTCTTCCTTTTTCTATCTCCGGGTAATTGGTGTACCCCAGCGCATGGCCGTCTGCGATCACTACCAGGTTCGAGCCGATGGTTTCGATCATGTGTCCTTCCGTTATCAGCACGCCCGTGTCTTCTCCTAAGCCAATGCCTATGGTATTGGGGTGGGCAACAACAGCTTCCATTAAGCGGCCAAAGCGCCCGCGTATCACAAAGTGGGAGTCGATGATAACGCCACTGATCAGGCCAAGCCCACGTCCGATTTTTACAGCTCCTTTCAGCAACGATTCTTTGGCGCTGCCTCCTTTTATCATCACCTCCGACATGGCCATGGCGCCTGCGCTTGTGCCGGCAATTACAAAATCTTCGTTCCAGTAGCGGTGCTTGAGTATGTCCAGGAACTCCGTATCGCAAAACATGCGGGTAAGCCGCGACTGGTCGCCTCCGCTGAACATAATTCCGTCTGCTTTTTTGATGCGCTCGAGGTAGTCGGGCTGCAGGGCGTCTTTTTCTTCGCGGATGTGCATGATGCCAACACCTTCGCAACCCAAAATGCCAAAGGCGCTCGTATAGCGCTCCCCGACTTCTTCCGGGATAAGCGACGCGGTGGTGATGACCTCTATCGTTGGTTCTTCGGCTGGAATTTCATTTAAGAAGCGTTTTAAGATGCCGAGTTCAAAAAAATCCAGGTAATATTTTTTTCGGGACCTCGGGTTTGGATAGGTTCCTTTGTCTTCGTTTCCGCCAACGGCAATCAGCTTTCCTTTGGGTTTGTCCACTTCGGTTGTGTTTTAAGTACAGTAAAAGTTCGTTACTTCTTTCAGTTCTACGTTCCTGGCAGCTCGCCAGGACGGGTGCTAGGATAAAGTACCCATTTTAGCTGAAATCGTTACAGGCAGGCTGCTCCAACCTGAAAAAAGTGTCCGGAAACTGTTAAAGGCCAATTTTATGAACATGAAATACAGCTACTGCAGCAGCAGTGGCTGTGGTGGCAGGTGCAGCAGTATTTTTTTCAAGTATCAAAACGCCCAAGCAAGCCGGAAACATGCTGGCCGCTCCAGGTACTGTTAAGAAGGACTCGCTTACGTAATTTCACCAATATAACTAAACAGGTACGTGCAGGAAGGTGAACAAAAGCCGGCGGGCAGGATGAGGGCTTGCAGGTGTTTTTATTTATTTGCCTGATAATCAATTTTATGCGGGTAATGATGTGTTTTTTTTCAACCCGTGCATATACTCCCCGTATAGAATAGGAACGATTTTAAATTTTTTAATTAAACGAATAAACCTTTCCAAGCTATGAAACTTAATAATTTGAACGACCTTTTTATTCACGAATTACAGGATATATTTAATGCAGAAAAACAAATTACGAAAGCGCTTCCAAAAATGATGAAGGCAAGCTCTTCCGATAAACTAAAAGCTGCATTTGAGGATCACCTTCAGGTAACGCAAAAGCAGATTGAGCGCTTAGAAAAGGTGTTTAATATGCTGGGAATGAAGGCAAAAGGCACAAAATGTCTGGCCATGGAAGGTATCATCAACGAGTGTGAATCGGTGTTGAGCGAGAAGGCAGAAGCAGCCGTAATGGATGCCGCGCTTATTGCCTGCGCCCAGCGTGTAGAACACTATGAAATTGCTGCTTATGGCACTGTGTGTACTTTCGCCAAGCAATTAGGGCTGACCGATGTGCTGAACGAGCTGCATACCACGCTGGAAGAAGAAAAGAAAACAGACAAGCTGCTCACTACGATTGCCAAGAAAAATATCAATGTAAAAGCTGAATAAGCAAGGTACATTTTTCTGACCATACAAAAGAAGCTCTGTCCTTCCCCGTGCTACTCGCCGGTCAGAAGTTGGCAGAGCTTTCTTTTTGGCGATGGTTTACATGCGAACACAAAAAGCAGCCCCGGTTGATTCCGGGGCT
This sequence comes from Botryobacter ruber, assembly GCF_003347595.2. Taxonomy (GTDB): domain Bacteria; phylum Bacteroidota; class Bacteroidia; order Cytophagales; family Hymenobacteraceae; genus Pontibacter; species Pontibacter ruber_A. Next base: position 107,712 of record NZ_QCZK02000038.1, read on the forward strand.
GCTTTTTTTATAAGTGCCGCTGCTATTTTTTCAGCAGCTCATCCAGCGTGCTCGTGGAAACGGCATGGTAGTTCGGACGGGCTTTCGCGTAAATGGCCAGGGCTTTCTTTTTGCCTTCCGGTGTGGCTGTAAGCGCTTTGTAAATAGGCACGAGGAATTTCCGGCGGCCTACGTTGGTCAGGAACGTTTCCAGGGCCTGGTCGGCGGTGGTGTAGTTGTTCCGGATGGCATGCAGGAACCAGGCGGCCAGTACCTCGGAGTTGCCGGAGTTGGTAAAGTGAAAGGCCTTGTCCAGTTCTGCCATCTGCTGTGTTGTCATTGGCTCGGGCAGCATCCGGATAAAGTGCAGCCACTCGTGGCTCGACCAGTCTTTGGTGTTGAGTTGTGCGGCAGGGGTTCCGTTTTTCCAGCTGTTATACGCCTGTTCTACCTGCTCAAAGCGTTTGGAGGCAGGTACCAAATGGTCTTTCGGTAAGCCAGGCGAAAACACCCAGCCCTCGATATTTATTTTGCGGGCCAGTTTTTCGTCGCCTTTGATCAGTTCGGTGCGCAGGAACTCCAGGAAACGGTCGGTATTGGTGCTTTTAAAGGCGAAGGTGTTAAAGTACTTGTTCAGAAACAGGTCGAAGCGCTCTCTTCCTACAGCCTGCTCTATGTGCCGTAAAAAGAAATTTCCTTTCTCGTAGGCTATGTCCGTCAGTCCTTCGTCCGGGTCGCGGCCTTCCAGGTCCAGTTGCAGGCGGGTATCTTCGCTTTTCGGGCCAAGTTCCTCCAGCGTGTGCTGCAGGTCCTGGTAACCGAGCACCTCCAGCATATCGGCATATTCTTTCCCGTACAGCTGCTCCATGATGCGGCGCTCGAAGTAAACGGTAAAACCTTCGTTCAGCCAGAAGTCGTTCCAGGTGCCGTTGGTAACCAGGTTTCCGCTCCAGCTATGCGCCAGCTCATGGGCAATCAGGCTGGTGAGCGAGCGGTCTTTGGCCAGGATGGTAGGAGTAACAAAGGTCAGGCGCGGATTTTCCATGCCCCCGAACGGGAAAGAAGGAGGGAGCACCAGCAGGTCGTAGCGGGTCCAGCGGTAGCGGCCGTACAGCGATTCGGCAGCCACCAGCATTTTGTCCAGTTCGGCAAATTCATGTGCTGCAGCGGCTATGGTGGCAGGTTCAGCATAAATCCCGGTGCTCGTTCCGATGGGGCTGAACACCAGGTCGCCCACTGCCAAAGCCATGAGGTACGACGGGATAGGCTGGTTCATGAAAAACCGGTACTCGCCGGTGCTGTTCTTTTGCTGCGGATTTTCAGCGCTCATCAGCGCCAGTAAGGCCGGCGGCACTTTCACATTGGCGCTGTAGGTAATCCGGATGCCCGGGCTGTCCTGAATCGGAATCCAGGTGCGGGCCAGTATGGCCTGCGACTGCGTGAAGAGGAAAGGGTGCTGTTTGCCGGCTGTCTGCTGCGGGTTAAGCCACTGCAGGGCCGCCGCATCCGGTTTGGTTTTGTATTGAATGGTAACGGATTTTGTTTCGGGTTTAATGGCCACGATCAAAGGCTGGCCCAGGTGCTTCTGTTCTTTACCGATTTCAAAGGTGGTTTCGGTCAGGCTGTCGCTGATGTAGGCTTTCTCGATCACCAGGTCGCGGGTGTCGAAAATGATATGATCTGTTTTAGCGAGATTTTCTATCTGGTACGTTGCCCGCCCGCTGATCACCTTTTCATCAAAATTCACGTTGATATCCAGGTCCAGGTGCCTGGCTACTGCTTCGGTGGGTTTGGCAAAGCTGTGCACATCTTCAGGTGCGTTGGCTACTTCCTTTTTTTCTGTCATAGTTTGTTCTTGGTTTGAGGTAGAGGAATTGCAGGCTGCAAACGGCAGGAAAGCTGCCAAACAAAAGAGCCTGAACAGGTACATGGGGGAATGCGTCATAAGGGGTAGTCGGGATTTTTGTGCTAAGTTAAGCTATTTACGAAAAATTCGGGACATGGCGGAAGAAGGAATCCTGTTCCTGAAACCGCCACACCGGTACGGGTATAACACATGCTGTTAAAAGTGCGTAAATTATGTTAAGTAGTTTATAGAATTAAAAAGCCGTGCATTAACATGTGTTTTCCGGGCATTCATAACATTTTGTGCTGTTTTGAAGTACACAGATATAGAATGCCATAATTTTCAAAATAACGTAATTTAAATAGTATTATTTTTAGAGCGGCTGGAGGCGGAACTACCGGAGCCGTATCAATCTGAAAGCCCTGTGGGGCAATGCATTAAACGAAACGAACATATGAACCCTTTCAAATATTCTAAAAACATATGGTACCTCGTGGCCTTTCTGTGGCTTAACATGGCGTTTGGCTGCAACAAAACAGCCAACGATACGCAGTCAGAAGGTGTAACTACCGACGAGTCGGGCGGTTTATTTAGCAGTGCTGACGAGCGAAGTGCTGCGCCTGTAGTGGTAGACAGCCTGTACATTCTGAATTACATCAGCAAAATTCCGCAGTTTAAGGAACATGCGGACCTGATGTTCCTTTTCTACGGGGAGCGCGACTATCGATCGGCCTGGTTTAAGGATGGAAAACTGGTGCCGCAAACGGAAAATTTTATGGAGGCCGTCAATCACTCTGCAAAAGAAGGACTGGACCCCAACCGGTATAAGGTGGTGGATATCAGTAGCAAAATTAAGCAGTACAACGACATGAGCAGGCGGGATACTGCCCGAACGCAGCTGCAGAAAGAAATAGATGTAGCCCTGACAGCTTCTTATTTCAATTTTGCTTCCGATTTTTACAAAGGCCGCCTGAACCCGGGCGAATCAAACCTGATCAACTGGAATGTAAAAAAGAACAAGGTAAAACTGCACAAAGCGCTGCAGACTATCCTGAAGGAGCGTGAAAGCACTTACCCTTACTACGAGTTTGAAGCCCTGCACGATGGGTATGTAAAACTGCGCGAGTCGCTCAAAAAATACCGGGAGCTGCAGCAAAAAGGTGGCTGGTCCACCGTAGACCTGGGAAAGCGGAAGTTTATTAAACCAGGCGATACAGCCAGGGCCGTGCTGTCTATCCGGAAACGTTTGAACCCCGAAAAGAAGATCAGCATGAACGACACCAGTTTGTACCGGTTCGATAAAGCGCTGGAGCAGCAGGTAAAACATTTCCAGATGCTGCATGGCCTGGATACGGATGGGGTAGTAGGGGGCAATACCCTGAAGGCCATGAACGTTTCTGTAGATGACCGGATTGATCAGCTCATCATTAACATGGAGCGCTGGCGCTGGATTCCGAAACGCCTGGTACCCAAAAGCCTGGATCAGAAGTTCATCTGGGTAAACATTCCGGAGTACAAGCTCTACATCTACGAAGACCCGGACAACGATCCGGAAGCGGAACGGAAGTATAAGAAGGTAAAGGAAATGCGCGTGATTGTAGGAAAAACCATGAACTCAACCCCGATCTTTAGCGAAAAGCTGGAGTTTGTGGTGATGGCGCCTTACTGGAACGTGCCAAACAGTATTGTAGAAAACGAGATAAAACCAGCTATGCTGCGTAACCCGGACTGGCTTGCCAAAGAGGATATGGAAATCGTAACCAAAGAGAAGAACCCGAAGCGGATACCGATCAGCTCGATCGACTGGGCCAGTGTTACCGAAAAAAACTTTCCGTATATGGTACGGCAGCGTCCGGGGCGAAAAAATGCACTGGGCTCTATTAAGTTCCTGTTTCCGAACGAATTCTCGGTTTACCTGCACGACACGCCAACGGAGTCGCTCTTCAACCAGACGCAGCGCGGGTTCAGCCATGGCTGTGTGCGGGTAGAACGCCCCATGGACCTGGCTACCTACCTGCTGCAGGATATGCCGGAATGGACCGAAGACCGGATACAGGCAACAATTAACGGCGGCGACGAAACCTGGGTAACCTTGCCTAAAAAAGTGCAGGTGTACCTCGTTTATTTTACCAGCTGGGTAGATGAAAATGGAGAGGTCCATTTCAGAGAGGATATTTATGGTCATGATAAAAAACTGAGCAATGAGTATTTTGGGTAATCAGTTAAGCCTGTTTGTCCGTTCTGTGGCAGCAGTGGTGCTGCTCGGAGTAGGGCTGAGCGCCTGCGACTCCAGGGAACAGCCCCGGGAGTTGCTGGAGAAGGATTACCGTGCAAATGCTGCCGCTGCCGATACCGCTGATCCGCTGCATGTCCCCACCGATTCGATCCTGCACAAGGTGCAGGAGGTGAAAATACGGGCGCTTGGCAACAACCTGCAGGAAATCCGTTTCAGTAAGGATACCCTGGAGGTAATGGCCGGCGCACTGGTGAAACTGAAGCTGGAAAACGAGGGTATTGACAAGCCGATGATCCATAACATCGTTATTACGAAGGAGGGGCAGTACAAACAAGCGGCACTGGAAGGAGCTAAAGTAGGCGCTCCCGGAAATTATATTCCTGAAAATGTTGCCGTGATAGCAGCCTCTTCGCTGGCCCTTCCCGGGCAGACCGTTGAGGTAAAATTCCAGGCGCCGCTCAAGCCGGTTACATACGATTTCGTTTGTACGTATCCGGAGCATTACCAGCAGATGCACGGTAAAATTATCGTGAAGTAGAAGTTAAATTTTTTGGAATGAATGCAGCAGCAGGGCTCCCTGGATAGGGGAGCCCTGCTGCTTTTTAGGGGGCTGCCGTTCTTGCTGGCGCTGTACCTGCAGTACAAAGCAGTACTATCTTTATAATCCTATTTGCCTGGTTTTTCTTGGGCAGAAAGCAGCGCGGGTTCCTTCCTGCTTAACCGGTTCCTGGTACCCGTTCGCTCTGCCATTCCCGCATAATAAATCAACCATACAGGTGCAGCCGCATAAGTAGTTATCCATGATATAGTTAGCGATTGTGGATAACTCGAGTTATCCACAATCGCTGCTCCGGAGGCTGCCACTCTGTCAGAAGCGCCCGTTCAGACGGACTACAGTAGCATGGTTTTACGCAAATAATTGAGCCATCTAAGCTTAAAACCAGCGGGTTTAAAATAAAATATAGTTTTGTTATTAAGTGTTTACAAAAGTATATACATTTGTAAACAGGAGTAGGGTTAAAATACGATATTCAAATTTATGATGTTGGTGGTGTGGATATTATGTGTATTAAATTAAAGTTGTAGTAGAGCATAGTTTGCTGCTTTTTTTGCTTTGACAGCTCCATGTAAACAGCCTGCGGGTGTGTTTTTCTGCAGGATAATAGTATCCCTTTTGGTGTCATGATAGAGAGAATTAAACAACTAATGGAGGCGAAAAGCCTTTCTTCCACACAGTTCGCCGACGGGATAGAAGTGCCCCGGGCCATTGTCAGTCACATACTTAGCGGCAGAAATAAACCGAGCCTGGATGTGGTGATGAAGATTCTGGATGCCCACCGCGATGTAAATATGGACTGGCTTTTACTGGGAGAAGGGGAGATGCTAAAGAAATTAGCAGCTGATTCTGTAGCTGCAAACGCTCCGGAAGCGCTCCGGGCCAAAACTGCAGCCCCTGCAACGGAAGTTACGGTCGAAGAAGAGCCCGTGGAAAAAGTACAAAAACCTGAGAAGGTAGAAACCAAAAGACCTGTGGCCAAACAGGCTGGCAAAACCATTGAGCGCATCATCATCTTTTACGACGACAAGACTTTTGACACCTACAGCCCCGTCTGAACCTGAAGCACATTCGGTCCCGGGTGGTGCTGTGGCAATGGTGGCAGCTGCAGATAACATTTCCCTTCATTTTTTGTATATAAACTTCCCAAAAGAGGTGCAGTGGGTGTAGAGGCTGGTGCAGCAGCGTTTTACTTAGCTGTAAATTCTAAAAACGATAGCCCTGCCTGCTGCACTTGCCTGCACGCATGTTTCTGCTGCAGCCACCACAGCCTCTCCTCCCGCTGCTTCTGCAACATCCTTCCCCAGAAATCCCTCCTTCACTATTTAAGCGGCGAGTGTTTGTTTCTTGCTGGTTCCTGTCTTCTCTTTTCAGGGTGATTGTCAATGTTTAAACGGTTAATAGCTAATCACATAGTGTCAAATTGAATGCTTCATGTATTGATGAGGATCAGCATCTGAACTGACCTACGTCATCTTTCAGGGGCAGGGATTAAGTTAATTTTGTAATTCCTGGAATTGAAAAAATCAGACATGAAAGCTGTCTTAAAAACAAATATTCAAAACTGTTACCACTGCGGCGACACCTGTGCCGAGGCACCCATCGTGGTAAATGAGAAGGTGTTCTGCTGCGATGGCTGTAAAGCGGTGTATGAGCTGCTGGAAGAGAATAACCTCTGTACCTACTATAACCTGGAGCAGAACCCGGGCATTACGGGCAAAGAACCGGTGGCCGAAGCACGCTTTGCCTACCTCGACTATGCGGGTGTAGAAACGCAGCTGCTGAACTTTAAGAACGATACGATTGGCAAGCTAACCTTTTACATTCCGCAGATGCACTGCAGTTCCTGTATCTGGCTGCTCGAAAACCTGTTCAAGCTGAACCGGGGAATTGCGGAGACAACGGTGAATTTTATGCGGAAAGAGGTCGCTATTACCTACTTCCACCAGAAAACAAGCCTGCGGGAAGTGGTACAGCTGCTGGCGCGCATCGGGTATGAGCCTGCTATCACGCTGGCTGATACCGATGGAAAGAAGGAAAACAAGCAAAACCGGACGCTTATCTATAAGCTGGGAATCGCAGGCTTCTGCTTTGGCAATGTCATGTTGCTGGCCTTCCCGGATTACCTGGCGGTAACAGAGGGCTTGCAACGCACCTTTGGCTCGTTCTTTGGCTATTTAAGCCTTCTCCTGTCGGTGCCTGTGCTCCTGTACAGCGCCCGCGGGTTCTTTACCTCCGCGCTGGAAGGGATAAAGCAGCGGCTGGTAAACATCGACCTGCCTATTGCCACCGGTTTGCTGGCCCTCTTCTTCGTGAGCCTCTACGACATCGTAACGGGCAGCGGTCCCGGTTACCTCGACTCCTTTACGGGGCTGGTGTTTTTCATGCTGATCGGGAAATACTTTCAGCAGCGGACCTACGACACCCTATCCTTCGATCGGGATTACACTTCCTATTTCCCGGTTTCGGTAACGGTGCTGAAAGAAGACGGAACAGAAGATTCGATGCCTGTCCGGAACCTGAAAATAGGCGACCGCATCCGTATCCGGAACCAGGAGCTCATTCCCGCCGATGCCATCCTGCTGCGGGGCACCGCCATGATCGACTACAGCTTTGTTTCCGGCGAATCGGAGCCGGTGGAGAAAGTGGTGGGCGAGGTAATTTACGCCGGCGGGCGCCAGGTAGGAGAGAGCGTGGAGCTGGAAGTGGTCAAAGAAGTGTCGCAGGGCTACCTGACGCAGCTCTGGAACGACAGTGCCTTCTCCAAAAGCAAGGAGCAGTCGGTGGCGACCTACGCCAACGTGGCTGGCAAGTGGTTTATCATCGTTACCCTGCTGGTGGCGGCGGGTTCGCTCTTCTACTGGGTGCCGCGCGATGCGGATATGGCCATTAAAGCCTTTACTTCGGTGCTGATTATTGCCTGTCCCTGTGCCTTGTCGCTGGCTACGCCGTTTGTACACGGCCACACCATGCGGGTGTTCGGAAAAAATAAATTCTACCTGAAAAACACGGCGGTGGTCGAAACGCTGGCTAAAATTGACACGGTGGTATTCGATAAAACCGGTACCCTAACCGAGCCCAGCGCCGCCGAGATAACTTACACAGGAAAAGCGCTTTCAGGTGCGCAGGAGCAAGGAGTACTTTCAGTGCTGCGCCACTCCACGCACCCGCTGAGCCAGCGTATTGGCCAGGTGCTGCAGGGCGAAGCGCTGGAAGTGCAGCACTTCCAGGAATATGCCGGAAAAGGACTGGCCGGCGAGGTAAACGGGATGCTGGTGCGAATTGGTTCAGCTGCTTACTTGGGTGTGCCGGTTGAAAAGGGGCAGGATGCCCTCAAAACAACCGTGTACATTTCAGTTGACGGGGTAGTGCTGGGCTACTACACTTTCTTTAACGTGTACCGGCAAGGGTTGCGGGAAATTCTCAGCGACCTGAGCGATAAGCAGCTGGCCGTACTTTCCGGGGACAACAACCACGAGGAGGCGCGCCTGAAAGAACTGTTGGGAGCAGAAGCTGCGCTGAACTTTAACCAGTCGCCGGTGCAGAAGCTGGAATACATTCAGCGCCTGAAAAACAAGAACCGGCAGGTACTGATGGTGGGTGACGGGCTGAACGACGCAGGCGCCCTAAAGCAAAGCGACGCCGGTATCGCCCTCACAAACAGCGTCACCAACTTCTCGCCCTCCTGTGATGCCATCCTGGATGCATCGGCATTCGATAAGCTGAGCAAGTTCCTGGCTTTCTCCAAAAAGACGATGACTATTATCCTGGCCACGTTTGCAGTGTCGCTAATCTATAATGTTGTTGGCCTGACACTGGCCGTGCAGGGGCTGTTTACACCCATTGCATCCGCCATTCTCATGCCTATCAGCTCGCTGAGTGTTATCATTTTTGCCACCCTCTCCGTCAGGTTCGCCGCTAAACGGGCCGGTTTATAGTGCCACTGCCGCAAGTTTAGCGACAGCGTAACTTGTGGCTCTTATAGTGGAAGCTTTCAGCTTCCGTGTTACATACTGCTTTACCTGCAGACCTGCATTTGCAAGTTGAAAACTTGCTGTATAGAAAGCCACAAGTTACGCTGTCGCTAAACTTGCGGCAGTATTAACTTTCTAACTCTTAATTTTATACGTCATGTTCATTATCTTCTTACTAATAGGAATAAGCGTAACAGTAGCGGGTTGCTTCTTAGGCGCTTTTCTGTGGGCTGTTCGCTCGGGGCAGTACGACGACGATTACACACCCGCCGTCCGGATGCTTTTCGAAAATGAAACTACCCTGGCGAACGGAAAGCCGGAACCGGGCAAACCAAAAACTGCCTGATTAGAGGCGTGATGCCCTGCTTTTAGCAGGCTAAACTTTGCTGCACCAGCCACCAAAGCCACTGCTCCTGGTTTTCACTGGTTGCCGGCTATACAATCTGCAGACGCAGCAACTGATGACAATCAGCTCCGCAGGTGACTTTCGTCATCTTTTTTAAGGCCCATCTTTTCCAATTTTGTAGCGTCGAATTTTATGAAAACATCAAGCAAATAATAAAAATCAACAAATCGAAACTTTTAAACCTAATGGAGGACACCGCACATGTCAACTAAAGTAGCAGTCGATGAACGCGCTCTCAGGAGCATAGCGCCGCCCAGAGTCGAGGACCAGGATGCGCCGGTGACGTTCTTCTACGACAACAAGATCGTCAGAAACTTTGCCATTGCCTCGGTTTTCTGGGGTATTGCCGGTATGATCATCGGAACGCTGATCGCCTTTCAACTGGCGAACCCGGACCTGAACATGGGCACCCAGTACACCACGTTTGGCCGTATCAGGCCCTTGCACACCAATGCCGTTATTTTCGCGTTTGTGGGCAATGCCATTTTTATGGGCGTTTACTACTCGCTGCAGCGCCTCTGCAAAGCCCGCATGTACAGCGATTTGCTCAGCAAACTCAACTTCTGGGGCTGGCAACTCATAATCGTAGCTGCTCTTATCACGCTTCCCTTAGGTATTACCACTTCTAAAGAATATGCTGAGCTGGAGTGGCCTATCGACATCGCTATCACGCTGGTATGGGTGGTGTTCGGCTGGAATATGTTCGGTACCATTGCCCGTCGTCGCGAAAAGCACATGTACGTAGCTATCTGGTTCTACATTGCCACCTTCCTGACGGTAGCCGTGCTGCACATTGTGAACTCCTACGAAATGCCGGTTAACTTCCTGAAGAGCTACTCGGGTTATGCCGGGGTGCAGGATGCACTGGTACAGTGGTGGTATGGCCACAACGCGGTGGCATTCTTCCTGACTACCCCGTTCCTGGGCCTGATGTATTACTTCCTGCCAAAAGCGGCCAATCGCCCGGTGTACTCTTACCGCCTCTCTATCATCCACTTCTGGTCGCTGATCTTTATTTACATCTGGGCCGGACCGCACCACCTGCTGTATACTGCCCTGCCTGACTGGGCACAGTCGCTGGGGGTTGTGTTCTCCGTCATGCTGATTGCCCCTAGCTGGGGTGGTATGATCAACGGTCTGCTCACGCTGCGCGGCGCCTGGGACAAGGTGCGCGAAGAGCCGGTGCTGAAGTTCATGGTCGTTGCCATCACGGCTTACGGTATGGCTACGTTCGAAGGTCCGATGCTGTCGCTGAAAAACGTAAACGCCATCGCCCACTTCACCGACTGGATTGTAGCACACGTGCACGTAGGTGCCCTGGGCTGGAACGGCTTCCTGACCTTCGCGTTGCTTTACTGGCTGTTCCCGCGCCTGTATAATGTAAAGCTGCACTCTAAAAAACTGGCGAATACACACTTCTGGCTGGGTACGTTGGGTATCCTGTTCTATGCTATCCCGATGTACTGGGCCGGCTTTACCCAGGGCCTGATGTGGAAACAGTTCACAGCAGAAGGTACGCTGCAGTACCCTAACTTTCTGGAGACTGTGCTACAGATCGTGCCGATGTACTACATGCGCGGTATTGGCGGGGTGCTGTACCTGAGCGGGGTGTTCCTGATGGTGTACAACCTGTACAAAACAGCCAAAGCCGGAAGCCTGATTGGCGATGAGCCAGCCGTAGCGCCTGCTATTGTAAAAGAGCAGAGCCACAACGCTGGTCACTGGCACAGCTGGATCGAGAAGCGTCCGACGCAAATGGCGATCTGGGCGACCGTAGCAATCCTGATTGGTGGCCTGGTAGAGTTTATCCCGGCCTTCGTTATCAAATCAAACGTGCCTACTATTGACAGCGTGAAGCCTTACACGGCGCTGGAACTGCAGGGCCGCGACCTGTACATCAAAGAAGGTTGCGTGAACTGCCACACCCAAATGGTTCGTCCGTTCCGTTCCGAAACCGAACGTTACGGCGAGTACTCCAAAGCAGGCGAGTTCGTGTACGACCACAACTTCCTGTGGGGCTCCAAGCGTACCGGTCCGGATTTGCACCGGGTAGGAGGCAAGTACCCGCACTCCTGGCACTACCACCACATGCTCGACCCAACGTCTATGTCGCCAGGCTCTATCATGCCGCCTTACCCTTGGTTGTTTGAGCAGGAAATTGATCTGAACACCACACAGGATAAACTGAAGACGCTGAAAAAGCTGGGTGTGCCTTACGAAGACGAATATATCGCGAATGCGAACCAGGAACTCGTAATGCAGGCCGACCAGATAACAGCCGACCTGGCGAAGGAAGGACTGGAAGTAAAGCCTGAAGCGGAGATCGTAGCCCTGATTGCTTACCTGCAACGCCTGGGTACCGACATCAAGGTAAAAGCAGAAGCAGCGGAATAATATAAATGAACGACAGACAACGGCAGCCAGGCGAAAGTCAACCCTGGTGGCATAGCACGTTGATAATTAACCTGCTGCCACTTGTCTCTTAAAGTCTGAAATTATGTATAAGAATGTTTTGCAAGCCATAGACGGCATAGCGATATACCCACTCATCTCATTTTCCATCTTCTTTTTATTTTTTCTGGGTCTGCTGCTGTATGTCGTGCTGATGGATAAGAAATATGTAGAGACCATGAGCAGCCTGGCCTGCTCTGCAGAAGATGATGCTAACCCTAAAACAGGAGGCAATAACGCATGAAAGCACTACAAATAGTAAAAAGAGGTAGCCTGTCCCTGTTAGCTGCAGGGTTGCTGCTTACGGCAGGAAATCCTGCCCAGGCGCAGGATGCTGTTGCGGGAAAGAAAGTTTTTGAATCAAACTGTGTCGCCTGCCACAGCATCGACGCCAAACTGGTAGGGCCGGCCCTGAAAGATGTACACAAACGCCGCGGCGACGAATGGATTGTGAAGTTCATCAGCAATTCGCAGGAACTGGTAAAAGCCGGTGATAAGGATGCGGTGGCGCTTTACGAGCAGTTCAACAAAATTCCGATGCCAAGCTTTGCCGGCACCCTGTCGGAAGATGACATAAAAAATGTAATTGCTTATATCAAAGAGGCCAGCGATGCTCCCGCCCAGGCAGTAGCTGAGACCCCTGCAACACCGGTTGCCGGAGATCCGGGCACCACGCAGACTGCTGCAACAGATGTTGCTTTTGCAGATCTTCCGCCGGTGTTTCTTTTCACGCTGGCGCTGGCTGCACTGGTGCTGCTGCTCGTTGTAGCTATTATTGTAACGCTGGTGCGCCTGTTCGTTCCGATGATGGGCGACTCGATCTACGACGAAGATTTCCGCGAGTCATGGGCCGGCCGTTTGCTGTTCCTGCTGCGCGGCGACACCTCCGTCGTGACTGGCAAAGCCAAAGACGTTATTCACTCTAACCACGATTTCGACGGCATACAGGAATACGACAACGACCTGCCGCCCTGGTGGAAGTACATGTTCTATGTCTCGATTGTATTCGCAATTGGCTATATGCTGCACTTCCACGTGTTCAATACCGGTGCCCTGATGGCGCAGGAATACGAGCTGGAGATGGAGCAGGCGGCGATACTGGCTGCCAAAAACGCCGAAGATCCGAATGCGGTTACCAACTACGAAGTGCTCACAGCTGCTGCAGCGCTTGAGTCGGGCAAAACCTTGTTCCTGCAGAACTGTGCTGCCTGCCACGGCCAGGAGGCACAGGGTTCCGTTGGTCCGAACCTGACCGACGAGTACTGGCTGCACGGCGGCGACGTGAACGACATCTTCAAGACAGTAAAGTTTGGTGTACCCGCCAAAGGCATGGTGCCCTGGCAAGGGAAGCTGACCAAAGACCAGATCCTGGAAGTGAGCAGCTATATCTTATCCTTACAGGGTTCTAACCCGGCAAACGCCAAAGAACCGCAAGGAGAGAAAATGTAAATTTAAGTTAAGAGTTAAAAGTGAAGAGTTAAAAGTGTTATACAGCAATCAACTCATAACTTTTAACTCTTAACTCTCAACTTAAAATAAGGCAGGATTAATATCCGCACAAATTAAACTGCCATGGCAAGTTCAATTAAAACAGCACCCGACGAGTTTCGCGATCATATCTCGACTGTAGATAAGGAAGGGAAACGGGTCTGGGTGTATCCAAAGAAACCGAAAGGCAAACTTTACAACTACCGAAAGTTGGTGAGTTATGGCCTGCTGGCATTATTATTTGCCGGTCCATTTATTAAAATAAACGGCCTACCGCTGCTCATGCTCAATGTGGTGGAGCGGAAGTTTGTGATCTTCGGCGTGCTGTTCTGGCCGCAGGACTTTTTTATCCTGGTGCTGGCCTTTCTGGCGCTGGTGGTGTTTATCATCCTCTTCACGGTGGTGTACGGGCGCCTGTTCTGTGGCTGGGTTTGTCCACAAACCATATTCCTGGAAATGGTGTTCCGCCGCATCGAGTACCTGATAGAAGGCGACTATACCAAACAGAAGGCGCTGAACAAGATGGAGTGGAATACGGAGAAGATCCTGAAGAAAGGCGCAAAAACCGCTATTTTCCTGATGATATCGTTTCTGATTGCCAACACCTTTTTGGCTTATATTATCGGCATAGATGCGCTGAAGGAAGTTGTGACCGATAATCCTGCCAATCACCTGGTTGGGCTGGGAGCGCTGGTAGCATTTACGGGCGTTTTTTACTGGGTGTTTGCTTATTTCAGGGAGCAGGTTTGCACCATTGTATGCCCCTATGGCCGCCTGCAGGGCGTGATGCTCGACAAGAAAAGCCTGACGGTTGCTTACGACTATGGTCGCGGCGAGCCTCGTGGTAAACTCCGAAAAGGGCAGGAGCGCACCATCGGCGACTGTATCGACTGCAACCAATGTGTGCAGGTTTGTCCGACCGGGATCGACATCCGCAACGGAGCGCAGCAGCTGGAGTGTATCAACTGCACCGCCTGCATCGATGCTTGTAACGACATCATGCGCATGATTGATAAGCCCGAAGGCCTGATCCGCTACGATTCGGAAGAGGCGATTGCCGACGGTAAACAGTGGAAGTTGTTTACGCCCCGCGTGATGGGCTACACCGGTGTACTGGCGCTGTTGTTAGCAGCTTCGTCTACACTTTTGTTACTACGCGACGATGCGGAGGCAACCATCCTGCGCACACCGGGCCAGTTGTACCAGAAAACAGAGCAGGGAACGATAAAGAACCTGTACAACATCTCGGTCATCAACAAAACAAACGAAGAGATGCCGCTTACCCTGAAGCTGCTCTCCGGAGAAGGTTCGGTACAGGTGGTTGGAAGCGAGCTGGTGTTACCAGCCCAGGGAATAACAGAAGGCGTTTTCTTCACCGAGATACCGAAAGACCAGCTGAAAGGCATGAATTCGGAAATCGAGATCGGTGTTTTTCACGGCGATGAACTGATTACGACACAAGACACCAAGTTCCTGGCCCCAGCCAGCCCGTAGGGGTAGGGCTTGCCCCTACCCAAAAGCAGGGAAAAGTTCCGAAAAAGCAGGGCTTGCCCCTACCCAAAAAGCAGGGAAGAGTTCCGAAAAAGCAGGGCTTGCCCCTCACCAATCAAACCAAACCAAAGTCTTACCTGGTAAGACAAACAAGAGCAAATAATTACAACCATGGCAGCTATTAATAACAAGGATAAAAAAACGTTCACCTTCTGGCCTTATGCCATCGTAGCGGCTTTGCTGCTTTTTATGGGCTACATTGCCTATTTCGTGTACAAGGCAATGCGGCAGGATGTAGACCTGGTGAGCAAAGACTACTATGAGCAGGAGATAAAGTACCAGGACCACATCAACACCGTTGACCGCACAAAAGCTGTCGGCGATGTGAAAGTAGAGTACAATGCAGCGGCGCAGACAATCCTGTTGCAACTGCCGGAGAGCTTAAAAGGAGAGAACCTGAGCGGGAAGATAAACCTCTTCCGTCCTTCGGACGATAAGCTCGACCAGGAGTTGCCCCTGCAGCCGGGCCGCGACCTGAGCCAGCTGATAGAGGCGGAAAACCTGGAAAAAGGACTCTGGAAAGTGCGCATCAGTTTCAGTGCCGGCAACGAGAAATATTATACAGAAGAATCCATCCTGATAAAATAGAGCGATGATCTGGGCAGGTTTTTTATTCGGAATTTTAGGAAGTTTTCATTGTGTGGGGATGTGCGGACCCATCGCGATGGCCTTACCATTTGGCGGGAGCAGCGGCTGGCGTTATTACACCGGCCGGCTCCTGTACAATGGGGGGAGAATTACGACCTATGCCACCTTGGGCGCTCTTGCAGGCGCTTTCGGGCAGTCGCTGGAAATGGCTGGCCTGCAGCAGGTGGTATCTATTGTGTCGGGGGTGATGATACTTCTACTATTGGTTTTACCAGCTGCTCTTAAAGGGAAAGCTTCCAATGTATTGGGCACAGAAAAAGCTGTTGCCTGGGTGCGCCGCAGGTTAGGGTACTATTTCCAGAAAAACTCGCTGGGCTCGCTGTTCATGGTGGGCCTGCTGAACGGGTTGCTGCCCTGTGGCTTTGTATACATTGCCCTGGCAGGCGCGATCAGTGCTCCGGGTGTAGGAGGGGCCATGCTGTACATGCTGCTGTTCGGGCTGGGTACATTTCCGCTCATGTACCTGGTTTCTTTATCGGGCAAGCTGGTGAGCCTGAAGCTGCGAAGCACATTTAACCGGCTGGTGCCGTATGTAGGCATGTGCCTGGCGGTGCTCTTCATCGTTCGTGGCCTTGGCCTGGGCATCCCGTATATCAGCCCGAAAGTGGTGCAAACCGAAACCCATACAACTGAAATGAGCTGCTGCACCAAACCAAAATAGCCGCTCCAATCCCGCTTTTCCTGTTTTTCCCGGTCTGCAGCCCGTAAAAGCGTTTTGCTGCAGGTGCCACCACTGCCTCTGCTCCTTTGTCTGAACTGTAATTTGTATGATTTTAATGATTCAACTGATTTAAAATGATGGAAAGCTATAAAAAGCTCCTCCCATCCACATGCATCACCACACATTTTCAATCCTGCAAATCAATCATATCACCTAAATCAAAGGTCAGAAATAGTACTGCAGCTGCCTCCACAGCCACTGCTGCTGTTTTCAAGAGCTGGATTGACTGTTGGCGTAAGTTAAAACAGTAAGCCTTTCTGCAGCTGCCATTTCTTTAGACTGGATTCAAATTACTACCTCAGGCTGTGCACTTCCTGCAGCAATGACATTTGTCATTTTTAAACCTGTATTATCTCAGTAACTAGCGCATTAAAACCGAGTACTGAAAAAGAAAAGAAAGAAACATGAGCAAAGCAAAAACAATTAACAGGATACTGGTCCCGCTGGAGTTAAACAGTACCGGGGAAAGTTTACTGACCTATGCCGGACACCTGGCGTTGGCTTGTGGGGCGGAACTGCTGCTGTTTCATGCCTGCAAATCAGCCGACCTGACCCATACCCAGCAAAGCCGCTGCATCCAGACTCTCCGTACCTTTGGCGAGCATGTGCTTAGGCGGGTGCAGAAGCCTGGTGGGGCAGCCGTTCCCTTCGATTGTGTGGTGCGCCCGGGTAAAATCAGCGACAGCATCGAACGTGTGGCAGAAACATACGCTTCTGACCTGGTGGTGATGGAAGCCTATCCCTTGCCGGGAGAGGAGCACCGGGAGGGGCAGGAGAACCATGCCGCGGCTATCATGGAACTGGTTTCCTGCCCGGTGCTGGCCGTACCGGCTACTGCGCAGTTCATAAAGCCGGAACACCTGGTGTTTGCCACCGACTTTACCGACCAGGACAAACTGGTGCTGCAGCAGCTTACCGGTTTTGCAAAACAGCTGAACGCGAAACTGACCCTGGTGCATCTCTATCCCAAAGAAGACAGGCCACAGCTTTGCAACATCAAAACAGCCATGCTGGCCCTGGAAAAGCAGCTCCAGGACACAAATGTCGATTTTAAACTGCTTGAGGAAGAGGACCTGCCGGAGGGTATCAGCGATTTTGCAGAAGCCGTTTCCGCCGATATGCTGGTGCTCGGCACACAGGACAATTACCTGGTCACGCGCCTGTTCAGCAACAACTACATCAAAACGCTGGCTTACCACACCCGCATCCCGTTGCTGGCTTACAGGCAAAATAAACTGAAACCTTGTTCGGGTTGCTGTGCTAACTGCGCCGGCAAACACCGGGAGCAGCAGCAGTTGCAGCAGCTGGAAATCAATAAGTTAAACAGCTGATTTTTTTTCAGGCACATAATCGCACCTTTCCAGCCTCATCAGTTCTTACTGGTGGGGCTTTTTTAATTGCAAACAACTTGGCAGCATTTTAAGTTAAAGGGAAAAGAAACGGGCTCTACCCCCCTGAAGTGACTGCTAACGCGCTTGTATGAAAAAACTGAAAAGCCATCTAAAATTCGCTTATCAATTTATAGTCAGCAGCATTGGCTTTTATCCGACGCTGATCTCGGTGCTGTTTTTTCTGCTGGCGTTGGTCATCATTTATTTCGAGACCATTGGGCTGAGCGAGGTTTTTAAGGAAATCCTTCCTTTTTTCATCATCACCAATGGTTCTACAGCCCGCCTGGTGCTTAGCTCCATTACAACCGGCGTCATCTCGTTAATGGTTTTCAGTTTTACCATGGTGATGCTGGTGCTCAACCAGGCGAGCAGCAACTTTTCGCCCCGCGTCATTCCCGGACTGATAACCTATAAGTCGAACCAGAAAATTCTGGGGCTTTACCTGGGCACGCTCATCTATACGCTGGTGGTGATGGTGAACATCCGGTCCGAGTTTTACAGTGAGGAGCTTCCCGGCTTTGCCATTTTCCTGGCCATGTGCTTTACCATTTTCTGCCTTGGCTTTTTTGTGTATTTCATTCATTCCATCTCCCAGACCATCCAGATCGACAATATCCTGGAAACTATTTACAAAGCTACCCGCCACGGGCTGCTGAAGGAGGAGGAAAAGAAACTGGATGGCTTTCCGGAGGAATTTAATACGGCAGCCTGGGAAAAAGTGCTTAGCCCCCGTACCGGCTATTTGCAGAGTATTGATAATGTGCAGGTTGTAAGTCTGTGCAAAAAGTACGATGTGCTGCTGGAGTTTATACAGCCGCTGGGCAATTTTGTGATACAGGATACGCCCTTTCTGCGGGTTAGCAAGCCCCTGCCCGATATGGAAAAGTTTTGTAATGAGTTGCTGGAGCATGTCAACTTTTACAAAGCAGAGATGATTAACACCAATTATCTTTATGGTTTTAAACAAATAACGGAAAGTGCCATAAAAGCCCTCAGCCCCAGTATCAACGATCCCGGAACAGCTGTGCGCGCCATCGACTACCTGACAGATCTGCTGGTGATCCGGATGCGGCTGATCGACGAGGAGATCCTGTTTGACAAAGAAAAGCAAGCCCGCGTACGGCTGGTAAGGGAGAATTTTGACGAGTTGTGCGCGCTGTGTTTAAGCCCGATCCGACTTTATGGCAAATCTGATATGATTATTGTGTTACGCTTGCTTTACCTGCTCCGGAACCTGCTCCTTAAAGTAGAAGCCTACCCGGACCGCAAGCCCGTCGTGTACAACCAACTGCTCCTGTTACTGCACGATGCCGACAGCCAGGTGCATAACCCCGGCGACCGTGAAAAGCTGAACGAACAGATTGTGACCCTCAATGAACTGAACGTGTTGTCGTACCATTTGCCCTTGTTAACCCTGGAAAAGCGTTGAGTTGATTTAAAAAGCTATTTTTACAGCTCGCTTCACCAATTATTCCATCATTATGTTGTGGCAGGCAATTAACGGAGGCACCATCCGCGAAAATTTAGGCATAAAAGTACCAGGGAGTAAAAAAACAGAATCAGCAACTGTCTGCCCAGCAAATTAAAACGCGACTCGGTGCAGGTGGTATCAACTTTTTAAATAAATTGATGTGACGAAACACCCGCAGAAATTGACCAAAAGGTGGTGCATCAGAAGCAGGACAGCATCGGAACCAGCATGGATAAACTAAGAAGAAAGCTTTACACGGTAATTTTTGAAGCAGAGACACCGGCAGGGAGGGCGTTCGATGTCGTATTGCTTATCCTGATTTTTGTTAGTGTGCTCACGGTGGTGCTGGAAAGCGTGGTATCGCTGCGGCGGAATTTTTATGACCAGTTTATTTTTATAGAGTGGGTTTTTACCATTTTGTTTACCATCGAATACCTGCTCCGGATTTACAGCTCCCCCCGCCCCGTGAAATATATATTCTCCTTTTTCGGGCTTGTAGACCTGCTGGCCATTTTGCCTACCTACATGAGCATCTTTATTTTAGGCTCGCAATATTTCCTGGTGGTCAGGGCTTTGCGCTTGCTCCGGGTAGCCCGTATTCTCAAACTGACCACCTTTATAGACGAAGGGCAGGTGCTGTCGAATGCCTTACGGGCCAGTTTTCATAAGATAGTTGTTTTTATGGGCACCGTGCTGACGCTGGTGGTCATTGTCGGGTCGGTGATGTATGTGATTGAGGGGGCCGCCAGCGGTTTTACCAGCATCCCGACCAGCATTTACTGGGCCATTGTCACCATCACGACGGTTGGGTACGGCGATATTTCGCCAGCTACGCCGGTGGGGCAGTTCCTGGCCAGTTTCCTGATGATTACAGGCTATGGCATTATTGCGGTGCCTACCGGTATTGTTACCGTAGAACTGTCGCAGGCAGACAGGCGCAGGATCACTACACGCGTCTGCCCCAACTGCCAGAAAGAAGGGCATGCCCTGGATGCCAACTATTGCAGCAACTGCGGCTTCCCCTTAAACAAAAGCCCCGAAGCAGCGATTCAAAGCTGAAATACCCGGTTTTTTTATCTGCTGCACCTGCCACCACAGCCACTGCTGCTTTGTCTGAACAGGATGATACAGATTCCAATAGTCCACCGATTTTATTATGCAGGCATTAGCACATTAAAAATTAGCACATTAAATGCTACTGCTCCTGCCACCACAGCCACTGCTCCATCTTGTTTAGCTCGGATAGCGCTGGGGAAGGAGTAGCAGATTTAGCAGGCAGTTTCCTCTTTCAGCTTCTCAATTACCTGCCCGATCACTTCGGAAAGGTACTCTATATTGGTTTTTACGAGCGGCAGGTTCTCCCCCGATTTTGCTCCTGCTTCTATTTCCCGGACAACATCTTTTAAACGGGCGATACGCATGGTGTCAATGGTTGACTTCAGCTTGTGAGCTGCGGCACTCACGCCGGGCCAGTCGGCTGCCGAGCTTTTTTGCTGCAGATCGGACACGGTGGCCGGTACAGTAGCGATAAAAAGCTCTTTCGTTTTTTTGATAAAGGCATCGTTGCCACGCGACATCTTGTGCAGCAGCGTTAAATCATACAGGGGCTCGGGTGTTTCTGCAGCTGTATTTTCTTTTTTTAAGTTCATTTCACGTAGTTCTGGGGTTGGGTTTTTTACTTTATGCGGAAGCTGGGTAACAATTTTATTATAGAGCGATGCTTCATCAAATGGTTTGGAAACATAATCGTTCATACCGGCATGCAGGTATTTCTCGGCATCGCCTTTAAAGGCATTGGCTGTCAGGGCGATTATGGGGGTGCCGGCTTTGTCTTTGTTTTCTAAGGCACGAATTTGTAAAGTAGCATCCAGGCCACTCAGCATGGGCATCTGTATATCCATCAGGATAATATCAAAATGCTGCTCAAGAACTTTATCTACGGCTTCTTTGCCGTTGTGGGCAATTTCCACCTCAAAATTCCAGCCCTCCAGGATGGATTTGGCCAGGAAAATATTCACTTCGTTGTCTTCTGCCAGAAGCACGCGAACATGTTTGAGCATCCCGAAGTCCGTTTCTTCTTTCAGGTTATGGGGCTGAAATGCTTCGTTACATTTCGGATAAGTTAACTCAAACTTAAAGGTACTGCCTGCATTTTCTTTACTTTCTACCCATAAATTGCCACCATGCATTTCCACGAGGCTTTTGCAGATGCTCAGGCCCAGGCCGGTACCGCCATACTTGCGGGTGGTATTGGAATAAGCCTGTGTAAAGCCCTCGAAAACTTTTTTCAGTTTATTTTCAGGAATGCCAATGCCGGTATCGCTCACCGAAAATTCCAGCGTAATTTCATCCTCGGTTTCGCTCACTATCCTGTTGGAAATTTTTACACTCCCTTCTTCGGTAAATTTAATGGCGTTGCCAATCAGGTTCAGCAGTACCTGGTTAAGCCGGTAAGGGTCGCCCAGCACCATGGGCTGCTTCAGCTCCGCAGGGTTTACCAGGTAGTTTATTTCCTTTTCTTCGGCCTTGTAAAAGAAGGTCTGGTAAGCCGCCTGCAGTGTTTCGGTTACATTAAACGGGATAACCTCCAGCTCAATTTTACCGGATTCTATTTTGGTAATGTCGAGGATGTCGTTGATGACGATGAGCAGGTTGTCGGACGACTGCCGTATTATTTTCACCAGGTTCTGCTGCGTCTCGTCCAGGTTGGTTTTACTCAGCAAATTCGTCATGCCGGAGATTCCGTTCATTGGGGTTCTGATCTCGTGGCTCATGTTGGCCAGGAAGTTCTCTTTTACCCTGGCCGACTCTTCGGCTGCCTCTTTTGCTTTTTTCAGGGCACGTTCGGCCAGCATCCGGTCTGTTATATCCTGTGCAAAACAGATAATATATACCTGCTCGCCATGCTCCTGAACTTTATAATTGTGGTAGAACAGGTATTTAAGCTTCCCGCCGCTGGTCAGCACAGAGAAAATGCCATCCACAACCTCTTTCTGCCGGAGCAGCTCCAGGTAGGATGTGAAATTTTCCTGGTGTTTGGGAGGGATAAGGGCTTTCAGGTTAGTGCCTTTCAGCTTTTCTTCGCTATATCCCAGGTTCGCAACAGCATATGGATTAACCGAAATCAGGTTCCCCTCCATGTCGTGGGTGATGACAAAGGCCTGGCTGTAGTTAATAAGGTCACGGTATTTTTTCTCGCTTTTCTCCAGTCGCTTTTTTGCCAGGATCTGGTCTGTCACATTCGTGGAAATGCCCAGCACATGAACTTCGCCATTCGGGGTAATGAGTGGTTTTTTTACCGTATCGAGCCAAAGGATCTCGCCCTTGTAGGTCGTAAACTGCTCCTGTACCCTTATCTCGCGCAGGTCATTCCGGACGAGGTCATCAACTTCCTGGTAAAATTCTTTTTCTTCTGCTACCGGGTGGATAGTTGCTAACGGAAGCCCTGTCAGTTCCTGCTGTGTTTTGTTGTAGAGGCTGGCAAAGCCCTGGTTAACCAGAATCAATTTACCGCAGCCGTCTTTTACAAAAATCAGGTTCGGGCTGGTATCCAGCACCTGCCGGATAAACTCTGTCTTTTCTTTAACTTCTTCTGTTGCTTTTCGCTCTTCCGTATTGTCCCGGATAATAGCCATAACTGCCGTTTCGCTGTATTTCAGGAAACGCCCTTCATAGTAATGAGTGCCGTCGGGCAGATCGAGCGAATAAACTGTTTTTTCGAGTTGGCCGGTGCGCAGTACCTTTTTAAGGAGCGAGAACAAAAGCTGGGAAACACTTTCGGGCAAAATGTCGCGCAAATTGCTGCCTATTACCTGGTCAACAGGAACAAAAAGATGTTCCTGCCCTACATTCTTCATGTCCAGGTAAGTGCCGTCCTCGTCGATGATAAAAATCAGGTCAGGAATAGCGGCCAGAATGGCCTTGTTTTTAGCTTCGCTTTGTATTATTTCTTCCTGGGCCTTTTTCAGCTCGGTAACACTAATGCCATTAATAATAACCAGTTCTACTTCTCCATTCTGGTCCAGCACAGGGTTTAGCCTACGGATAAAATAGGCGGTTTCTTTACCGGGGCGAATAATTTCTTCCTCAAATTCTATCTTTTTTTTCTCCCGTATAACACGATTCAGTTGGGCTTCCCGGATTGCGGTTCGTTCTGCTGGTACATTTCTAAAAGCAGAATACTCCAGGTTGGTTTTCCCGATAATCCACTTTCTGACTTCCGGATCACCTACCGCTGCCGGGTTAACAAAGAGAAACTGTAAATCCTTATTATGAGCAGCAATATCGGAGGGTACATTATTTAAAATGGATTCGTAGAAGTCTTTTTGCTTGGCAAGTTCCCGGCTTTTCTCACGCAGCTTTGTTACATCTTCGGCAGAACCTATAACGAGCTTCACCTGGCCGTTCTCCTTACGCTTGAGTACACTCTCGCGGCAGAACAGGCTTTTGGTGCTACCATCCTTGGCATATACCTGGTATTCTACCTCCACTACCTCCGTATCCCTGGCTTCGGTTATGGCAAAGGCATGGTAATACATCTGTTTTAAGCCTTCTGCTCCAACCAGCGTAGAAAAAACACTGCCATCCATGGCCTGGATGTCCTGCTCGTTATAGCCTAGCACCGTGTTGATGTGCTGGTTCACATAAATACAGCGGTCTTCTTCCAGGTCGTAAACATACAGGATGTTCGGAACCGTGCGCGTGATGCTTTCTATAAAGTTCTGACTGTCGGCCAGGGCCATTTCTGCCTTCCGGCGGTCTGTGATGTCGGTAAAATACATGTTCACATACCCTTTTTCGGGGATAGGCACAGAAAAGAGCAGGAAGTATTTATTTTGGATATAGGTTTCGGTACTGCAGGGAGCATCGCTGACGATAGACCTGGAAATTTTGGAGAGCAGCAGTCTTTTCAGGCTAGCCTGCCTGTAAGCCGGAAAGCTTTGCCACAACTCCCGGCCTGCAGAGTTGATAAAAAGAATATCGCCCCCGAAGCTGATCCGGATAACCGGGTTCGGGTTTTCTTTCTGAAAATCAATATATGTTTCCAGCGACTCCTGTGCACTACTTGTTGCAGGCAGTTGCCTGTAGATGAAGGTAGTACCTGCTGTACTGCAAAGGCTGAAAGGAGGGAAGGTTTCCCGCTCTACTGTTTTGCCCTCCGGCAGGTGTATGATTTCGGATTGATAGTTAACGGAGGGGATATTGGCCAGCAGGTACTGCCGCTGCCCGGTAAAACCGGCAAAATGTCCCAATTCCCGGACAGAAGCTCCGATCAAAGCGGAGGCCTCCTCGTTCAGGTTGAACAGCTGGCAGAATGGCTCGTTCAGGTAAAGTATCTGCCCGGCATCGTTTACCGAAATAACGGCATAAGGCAGGTTCGCAAAAACAGAAGAAAATGAATGCGTATGTTGCTGCTGTTCTGGTAAATTCCCGCCGCTACCGGCAGCAGACTTAACCTGTAAGCCGGTTTGCAAGGCACGGGCCTGTAACAAGGCAAAAGCTTCAGCACTTTTTCGGGCTTCCCGTTCCTGTTCAAGTGCCTGGCGCAGTAACTCTACCTCTTGTAATAATTCCATGGTGGGAATTTCGTTCCGAAATTTGGAATACTCTAAACAGCTATTATCCATAAAAATTCAAGCAGCTTTTCCTGTCACACGCGATTTAAGAACCGGGTTGGGTATTACCTGCAACTACAGGGGCAGGTCACCTGCCGAAAAACCTGAGCAGGAAACGAACAGGTACCGGTTCTTAAAATGCTTCTCCTCTAACTAATATCCGCTATCCTTTTTGCCGTTGGCAAAAACCATGCTAAGCGCCTTGGGGCCAGCTTTCAGCGTGTGTTCCTTTGCACAGGTACCTGCCGTTCCGGATCTGTCGGGTCCTACTGAACTGTCAGTTCCTTGTTCTGGATCATCCTGTAAATCGTGGACTTTCCGATATCCAGTTTGTCAGCCACCAGCAGGATGTTGTAGTCGTACTTGTCCAGGAAGTGCTGAATAATTTCTACGGTATATTCTTTCAGGGAGCGCTCTTTGGCAAAGAACCCTTTTTCGGTGCTGTTTGCGTTAAAGTTGATATCCTGCTCCTGGATAATCTCGCCGTCGGCCAGTACCACTGCCAATTCCACGAGAGCTTTCAGTTCGCGGATGTTACCCGGGTAGGAGTAGGAGAGCAGCTTTTCCTGTGCGTCCGTCGACAGGCTTTTCCTGTTCATCCCGTTTTCTTTGGCAAAGGCGTCCATGAAGTGCTTGGCCAGGATTAAAATATCGCTGGCGCGGTTCCGTAACGGAGGCAGGTGGATGGGCAGCCCCAGCAAACGGTAATAGAGGTCTTCGCGGAAGTTGCCTTTCTGAACTTCTTCTGCCAGGTTTTTATGGGTGGCCACAATGATGCGTACATCGATGGGCACCACGGTGTTGCCGCCCACGCGTGAAATTTCTTTTTCCTGCAGCACCCGTAACAGCTTCGCCTGCAGGCTGATGTCAAGCTCTCCGATCTCGTCGAGAAAAATGGTGCCTTTGTTTGCTTCCTCAAATTTGCCAATGCGGCGCGACATGGCTCCTGTAAAAGCACCTTTTTCATGCCCGAAAAGCTCGCTTTCGATTAGCTCCCGCGGGATGGCAGCCACATTTACGGCTACATACGGTGTATCCCTTTTGGGGCCGTTGTAATGAATGGCTTTGGCTACCAGTTCCTTTCCTGTACCCGTCTCGCCTGTAATCGAAACGGTAATGTTGGTTTTGGTAGCTTTGTCCATCATGTTGAACACCTTCCGGATGGCATCGCTGTTCCCGATAATGACTTTGCTGAAATCGTATTTGTGGCTGATTTCCTGGCGCAGCTGGCTTATCTCTTCCCGTAACGAAACATTTTCCCTGATCTTGGTAATCGCGTTCCAGAGCCGTTCGGGGGTGTCTTCGTTTTTTACGATGTAGTCGTAGGCTCCTTTTTTGAGCAGGTCTACAGCAGTCGTTATGTCCTCCTGGCCTGATATAACCACCACATAGGTGTCGGGATTCAGCTCTTTTATTTTCTTCAGAACTTCAGCCCCGGTTTTATCCGGCAACGAATAATCAAGGGTTATCACATTAGGCCGCTCGTGCAGACTGGCAATGCAGTCTTTGCCTGAGTGAAACTTTTTTATTTCATAGTCAGGATTCAACGACAGATGATACTCCAGCAGTTCGCTGTACCAGACGTCATCTTCTACAATAAAAATATTGAAAGGCGTATCTTTCATGAACAAATTAATACACTATCAAACCGAAATTTAAAGTTAATATTAATATTTATAAAAAGAATAACGGTTAAGCGCCTGTACTTAAATTTATTACTTTAGCTATGTGAAAGCTTTTATTTTCCTTTGTATTTTTACTATACATATAAGTTTTTATACAATTTAAAGGAGCAAAGCTGCCCTATAGGAGAACAGCAGCAGTAGCGGGTATGGTGGCAGCAGCAGTAAATAAATTTTGACCCGTAGTTTGCTTTAACATATCCACCTGGTCAGTCTGAAGATGCCGCAAAAATCAAAGCAACCTGAGCACAAGGAATGGTGGTAATGGCAGGTGCAGTAGCACTGCCGGCAACTTAGGGAATTTCTGGGTGTAGTTTTTAACGACACCCAGAGTTCAGGTTTTTGTTTTTCTTAAGTTGACGGCATTGGGTGTAGTAGTGCTACTGCGTAAGAAGTACAAAAAAACGAGTTTGGTGGTTTTTGTTTAATAATGGTGATTTATCTTGCTACTACTAAGTAAGTTATCCTTGTTTTCCTGGAGCAGGAGGACCCGGTTTATGTTGTCTGGATGTTCTCATACCGGGCCCGTACAAACATAAATACACCATAGCAGATCAGGCCGATAGCTACCGCGCCGAGTATAAAAGAGCCAAACGTGTTTTGTTCAATAAACTGGAAAGCCTGTCCGCTGCCCCCGGCTTCCGAAGGATTGGCAGACATGGCGGCTCTCATAAATAAAAAGCCGATCACCATCCAGACAATCCCCCTGGCGGCATAGCCCACTTTTCCGGCCCGAATCAGCGTTTTCTTGATTTCCGGTTTTATCTGCGCACTGTTCACGTTTTTCATATACCGGCCGGAGTAGGCCCTGTAAATCTGGTATATGCCCGTACCGATAATGCCAAGCGCTACAGCACTCAGCAGCCAGATGCCGTACGGCTGCGAAAGTAATTCCCTGGCGAAGGATTGCCTGGAGTCGCCGCTGCCACCACCGCCACTGCCTCCGGAGGAGCCAAGAGCAAGTGTTGCGGCATAAAACGCCAGACCGCCATACACAACCCCGCTGAAAGCATAGCCTACCCGGGCTGCTATACCCTTGGCATCGCTGCCCCGGTTTTCGGTATCTTTTACAGCCTGTATAAACCTCCAGATCGCATAGCAAAGCATACCAATGGCTATGAGCGCCAGCAGTACCTGCCCGTATGGCTGCTCCAGGATAAACCTGAAGACGCCCTGTTTGCCGGCACTTTGTTCGGATGTTCCGTTTATTTCGAAAGCCGCCATAAAAGCCAGGGCGCCAACAATACAATACACAACCCCCTTGGCGGTTAGCCCCACCTGGGCAAACCTGGTTATCCATTCGGGCCTTGATGAAGGCAGGTGGGTCGTAAAGTCAGTATAGTCCATATAATTGATTGATAAAAGTCCTTGAATAACCTGCATACTATAAACCGGGAAGGAAGGTTTTATCCTACAAATGCCCGAAACGTTTCCGGGCTTCTTCCTCTAAAAAAGCACGGTGGTCGGGATGCGCAATACTGATGAGGGCTTTTGCACGCTGGCGCAGGTTCTTGCCGAACAAATACGCCGTTCCGTATTCGGTTACGACATAGTGCACATGCGCCCGCGTGGTTACCACTCCGGCCCCCTGGTTTATGAAAGGCGCTATCCGGGAGATGCCCTTGCTGGTGACCGAGGGCAGTGCAATGATGGGTTTACCTCCTTTCGATAGCGCAGCCCCCCGGATAAAATCCATCTGCCCGCCTATGCCCGAGTACTGGTAGGTGCCAATGGAGTCGGAAACCACCTGCCCGGTCAGGTCTATTTCGATGGCACTGTTAATGGCCGTAACCCGCGGGTTTGCCTGTATAATGCTGACGTCGTTTACAAAATCGGAGCTGTGCACGGTAACAAGTGGATTGTCATCCACAAAATCATACAACTCTTTTTTGCCTGCTATAAAGCTGGTGGTAATGTGCCCGGCCTGGATGGTTTTGTGCTGGTTGGTAATAATGCCTGCCTCCACAAGCGGTATGATGCCATTCGAAAACATCTCGGTATGGATGCCCAGTTCTTTGTGGTTGGTCAGGCTCTGGAGCACGGCGTCCGGAATGGCTCCGATGCCCATTTGGAGGGTAGCGCCGTCTTCCACCAGTTCTGCAATGTACTGGCCAATGACTTCCTCGGTAGGGGTAATGTGCTCCCGGTAATCAATTTCCGGCAGCGGCTCGTCTACCTCCACCAGCGCATCCAGTTTGCGGGTATGGATCAGGGCGTCGCCGTGGGTGCGGGGCATGCGGGGATTTACCTGGGCAATGACGTGGCGGGCACAGCTGACGGCCTCCCGGGCAATGTCTACGGAAACACCCAGCGAGCAGTAGCCGTGGCGGTCGGGGGGAGAGACATGCACAATGGCAACATCAAGGGGTAAAATGCACGACCGGAACAAAATCGGGATCTCGCTCAGGAAGACAGGCACATAATCGCCGCGGCCATGCCGGATGGCATCGCGGATGTTGGAGGAAACGAAAAGGGAGTTGAAGCGGAACGATTCCCGGTACTGTTCTTCGGCCAGGGGCATGTTGCCAAAGGTGCTGATGCTCACCAGCTCCACATCCCGTAGCGCAGGCGCCCGTTCTGCCAGCTTCCGGATCAGGTACTGCGGTGTGGCGGCGCTTCCATGCAGGAAAATCCTGTCCCCGGACCTGATCACAGCAAGGGCTTCTTCGGCAGTGTTATACTTAAGCATATACCCGGTTTCTACTAGCAGGTATACTTGTTTCCGGTTGAAAGGTTGGTGCAGCAGCGGGTGTGGGGGTATGCCTTGGAGGAGCAGTGGCTGTGGTGGCTGGTGCAGCAAAGTAAAACTGGCAGGATGTGCAGGTGCTGTTTCGGGAAGCTGCCTGCTGCGCCCCAACTATTTAATTTTTTATATATTTGTGCGGTAATGCAGCAGTAGCCCTGTTGGTGCCGTATTACAGACATATTCGCGCTAAAACTATGAAACAAAAAAAACTGATTCCCTTACTCTACCTGCTCTGGTGTTTTGGCTTTACGACCGGTTGTGTTGCAACGTCAGGCATACCCGATGCCTTTGCGACCACTGCTACGGATGCAGCGCTGGCTAAAAAGAACACCTATGCCTGGTACCAGGAAAAACCAGTAGCAGGCATTTACCTGGAAACCGGTTTTACAGAAGTGCTGGACAAGCATGTGAAAAGGGCTATTGAGGAAGAACTGGAGCAAAAAGGCCTGCAGAAAGTTACCACCAATCCTGACCTGCTGGTGGCTTACGACGTGAGCGTTTCGGTTCCGATCGAACTGGACAAGCCTTCGCTTTATGCGCCCGGTTTTGGGTATAGTTATGCCTGGGAAGCCGGCTACCGCTACAAGTACGGCACCTCCCGGATCGAAGGCTTCCGCCCGGTAGATCTTTACAAGGAAGGAACCATGATTATTGACATCATAGACCGTGCTAGCGGGGAACTGATCTGGCGTGGCTGGTCTGAAGGCCTGATCCGAAATTTTAATGCCAACTATAACAAAGTGAAAGAAAACGTTCAGCTGATATTGGATAAGTTTCCTGTTGAATAAGGTGTTATAATTTGTTGGTTGGTTTCAACTTGCATTAAACTTAAGGTGTGAAATTCTCCCTTCAAAGGCAGTATCTTGTCATTCAATATATTTATTGCGCAAGGGTTCCCCCTCGTGTTTACTACTCGCGGCCTCTGGCCGCAGTAAATTGACTGAAGAATGGTTCACTCCGGCCAGAGGCCGCGAGTAGTAGACACGAACGAAGACGTTCGCGCCAGGTTTAATTTTGATGAAATGGCTCATGTTGCTGATTCGGATTTGCAATCCTAATCCTACGGGTGGGGGATTTGCAATCCCCGTGGCTCAGGTTTTGAAAGCCACAAAATATTAAGTTTTGGTTTAGTCGGATTTCCATAGACGTCAGACTAACTTATCTTTTGTGTCATTGGTACCGCAGGGAGAAACCTGAAGTCAACATACCTAGGTGAAATATTCCAGACTTCTCACAGCTACGCTGGCTCCCTTCGGCTCTCGCCTCGGGAATGGTCGAAATGACAATTAATTATTTTTGGTTTTAGCCTGATGGCTATGGTCGGATTACAAATCCGACGGCTCCCGGAATTCGGATTGCAAATCCGAATCAGCAAGAACTTGACTGATTTCTTTGTGATTCCGAGTCAGTAAAATTTGCCTTTACAAACGGGCTTCATCGTTCCCACCTTTACCGCTGCGCTCTAACTGGCGGTATGAAAGGACATGGTTTCAATCCTGTTTCATAAACTTCGCAAACTGCATAACATCAACGTGCTTGCCTACTACATAGATAATATCGTCCTGCATGATTTTGGTATACGCATTGACGTCCAGCAGGGAGTCTCCGTGCCTTTTAATGGCGACGATGGTCACGTTGAACCTTACCCGTATCTCAGCTTCTATCAACGTTCTTCCTACAATAGAGGCATCGTCGGTGTAGACGCGCAGGCTCGCCACTTCCAGGTCCGGCAAGTCCAGCGCCATGTTATTTACGGAACCTTTGTGTCCGGAAATAGTGCGGAGCATGTCGTAGTTATCGGCCCGGATGCCATCGGTAAAGCTTTCGATCTCGTCTCGCGGTACCAGGTACTTTGACAAAACCCTTGTAAAAATCTCAATCGAGGTTTCAAACTCCTCCGGGATCACCTCGTCTGCCCCTAATTTATAGTTCTCGTCCATCTCCTGCACAAACCGCGTCCGGACAATAATATGCACTTTGTCGCTCATCTGGCGGATAGCCGCAATAATCCGCTTGGTGGCTTCCGGGTCAGAAATGGCGATGACCACCACCCGGGCTTTGTTGATATTTACGTGGTTCAGCAGCACGCCATGCACGGCATCGCCATAGAGGATAGGCTCGCCTAACTGCCTTTCTGTCTTGACGGTAACGGCATTCAGCTCAATAATGACATAAGGTATCTGGGCATGTTTAGCTGCTTTGGCTACATTGCGGCCGTTAATACCATACCCGATGATGATAATGTGGTCGTCGAGGGTATCATGAAAATCGGGTGCGGCCTCCGGGTTTGCTTTCTGGTTCAGCAAATGGACCGGCAACCTGGAGCTTATCCTGCGGGAGATCTCGTGGTAATAATCAATAACAAAAGGAGTGATGGCCATGGTCAGCAGCGATACCGATAAAAAGTACTGGTACGTTTCCTCCGACAATAAACCGTATTGGATACCGGTTTTGGAAAGAATG
Organism: Botryobacter ruber; assembly: GCF_003347595.2. GTDB lineage: Bacteria > Bacteroidota > Bacteroidia > Cytophagales > Hymenobacteraceae > Pontibacter > Pontibacter ruber_A. The sequence goes on from NZ_QCZK02000038.1 coordinate 138,936, forward strand.
AAAGCAAATTCCCCCACCTGGAACAGCGACAAGCCCACGAGGGTAGAAGTCCGCCACGGAAACTTCAGAGTTTTGGCAGCCAGCGTGGCAACAAGCCCTTTGAGCAGGAAAGTAGCGGCCGTAAAGAGCAGGATGACGAGCAAATGCTGCAGCATAAACCCGAAGTCGAGCAGCATCCCGATCGACACAAAGAAAAAGCTGGTGAAAATTTCACGGAAAGGCAGAATATTGCTGGTCGCCTGGTGACTGTATTCTGATTCCGAAATGATCAGGCCGGCCATAAAAGCCCCCAGGGCCAGCGATAAGCCGAGGCTGGAGGTAAACCAGGCAACGGCAAAGCAGATAACGACCACGCAAAGAATAAACAGCTCCTTGCTTTTAGTGCGGGCCACCTGGTCCAGCAGCCAGGGCACCAGGTAACGGGCGCTTACCAGTACAAACAGCACCACAAGCCCGCCCTTCAGGGCCATCAGGAGCAGTTCTGTGCCAATATTCTCCGATTCACCGCCCATCAGCGGCGTGATCAGCATCAGGGGCACCACCACGATGTCCTGGAAAATCAGGATGCCGAGCACAATCTTGCCGTGCGGACTGTTCAATTCGCCTTTGTCCTGCAGGATTTTAAGCACTATGGCCGTACTGCTCAGGGCAATCAGGAAACCCATAAAAAAGGATTCCCCGGTTCCGAACCCAAGCACCAGCATGAGCAGGCAAACCGTCCCGATTGTCAGCAGCACCTGGGAAGCGCCGCCCAGCAGCACCGTTTTTTTGATAAGGGCCAGGCTTTTGAGGGAAAATTCCATCCCGATGATAAACAGAAGCAGAATGACCCCGATCTCGGCCAGCACCTCGATGTCGTGGGTGGAGGTAAGGAGGCTCAAGCCATGCGGACCAGCTATTACCCCTGTTGCCAGAAAGCCCAGGATGGTAGGCAGCCTGAACCGCTGGAACAGCAGGATAACCACCACAGCCAGGCCAAGCACAATGACAATATCAGCCAATAATGGGATTTCCATATATATTTTAAGGTAAATTACGTCGTTATATCAAGAACTTACACACTGTTCGGCAAAAGCGACAGTTTGTTGCAGAGCAGGTTGTTTAAATAGCTTTACTTGTAAACTTTTATTCATAACCGATGTTGCAAAAAATCCTGCTTCAAGTTTCCAACTTGGAGCTTTTTATCATGAAAGCTTTAAGCTTTCGTGTCTGAAATTATATACTTTCATACTCACGCAAGTTGAAAACTTGCTGGAATGATAGCTCCAAGTTACGCTGCGCTAAACTTGAAGCAGTTTTTCTGTTTTGGAGGAGCAAAGGCAATGGTCGCAGCTGCAGACAAATTTTCCCTTTAAGATTAGCTTCAAAGCCGCAGGTCCCGGACTTGATCAGGAGGGGACTTTTCCTGCTACCAAAATTTGTGCGCAGCTACAGCTGAATCAAAATATCCTCAAGCACCTTCCCATTCGGCATAAAACTGGTCCAGGAAATCTTCCATGTAGCGGTGACGCTGTTCGGCCATTCTTTTTGCAGCAGCAGTATGCATACGGTCTTTGAGGAGCAATAGCTTTTCGTAAAAATGATTGATGGTAGGAGCGGTGCTCGCTTTGTAAGCCTCGAATGAGGTATGCAGTACCGGAGGTATTTCCGGATTATAAAGCGCACGTCCTTTATGCCCGCCGTACGCAAAGGCACGCGCAATGCCAATGGCACCAATGGCGTCCAGCCGGTCGGCATCCTGCACCACACACCCTTCGGCAGTGCTCATTGCCGAAGAAGTGCCGGCTCCTTTAAAGGAAATTTCCCGGATGATGGTACAGACATGGGCAATGGTTTCCTCTGCTACAGATAGCTTCTCCAGCCATTCGCGCGCCATCCGCGGACCGACAGTTTCGTCTCCGCCATGAAACTTATGATCGCCGACATCATGTAGCAGCGCCGCCAGCTCCACCACAAACCGGTCTGCTGCTTCATGACGGGCAATTGCCAGTGTATTTTTCCAGACCCGGTAGACGTGCCACCAGTCATGCCCCGAGCCTTCGCCAGCCAGCAGGCCTTTTACAAAGGCTGCGGTGGCATCAATTATTTTATCGCTGTGCTGCATGCTTTCTTCCTGTAATGAAAGGCAAAACTGCGAATTAATATGGTATACAGCAAAAGTAATGACAGGAGCAGTGCCTTAGAAGGAAGTTGAAAGGAGAGGGGGTATACTAACAGATGTTATTATTTCGGGAGCAGGATACGAAAGACTATGCTTGCTTCGTTCAGTAAGCCAGTAGGATATATACGTAAAGCAGCAGGATAAAAATGTAAATATGTGGTTGCCCGGGTGAAGTAAGAGGTGCTTTTCTTGGCAATTAAAGGATTAAGCAGTACACTTGCCGCCGGTTTCCGAGATCAAATATGCACCGGATTAAACTAAATTTGATTTCGGATGGTTGTGTAAAAGCTGCAGTATGAAGTTTTGCATGTTCCCTGTTTCAGAATCTTACCAGAAGAACAAAATTCATTTTGGTAGCCTCTGCTTTCGTAAAACTTCAGCAGCAGCGGGTGTGGTGGCAGGTGCAGCAGACTTTTGCAGCAAGCGTTACACGATGCTGGGCATACTCCTGGTAACGCTGCTGGTTGCCGCAGGACAGGCGGATGCCCAGATCCTGAACATAGAACGGTCGCGGGTAGCGCAGGATGCTGCAGATTATTTTACCGGCAAGGCGGCGTTTAATTTCTCGATGTTCAACAGGAATGCCGGCAGGAACAACCCGAACAACTTCCTGCAGCTGACCTTCGACGGAAGCAGCGCTTACGTGTCGGAGCAGCACAGTTACCAGTTGCTGGGCAACCTGAATTACCTGCTGGTGAACTACACCTCCAGGGAATCGAGAAACACCGTTGCCAGTAACGGTTACGCGCATTTCCGGGTAAACCTGCTCCGGAAGCGACGGCTGTCGTACGAGTTGTTCACCCAATACCAGGCCGACCTGGCGCGCGGACTGGAGGTAAGATATTTAACCGGGGGTGGAATGCGCTATGCCCTGCTGCGGGAAGACGACGTGCATGTGGCAATCGGGAGCGGCCTGATGTACGAGCACGAAGCGTGGAAAGACCCGGAACAGGAGGGAAGGCTGCGGGTGGCTGACCTGCTGAAGTCGACGAACTATGCGAGTATACGGGCAAAGTTTAACGAGCAGGTAGGCGCCAATGTCATCGTCTATTACCAGACCGGCTACGACCACACCATTGCCAGATTCCGGAACCGGGTCAGCGGCGATGTGAGTTTTGATGTGAAGGTACTAAACAGGCTGTCGCTGAAAACAAACTTCAGTTGTACCTTTGAGGATAAGCCGATTGTGCCGGTGACTAAGTTTGTTTATTCGATCACGAATGGGGTGCAGTATGCGTTTTGAGGTAAGAGTGGAGATGTTTTAAGTGCTTTAACTAGGAGGAAAGCTTATTTGGGATGGGAGTGACTGTCCAATTCTAATGCTACTGCCTGTTAGTTTAGCGGAAACAGAAAGAGATATTTATTAAACATATGATAAGAATCAGATTTAAAATTTATAATTTTGCGGTTTGAATTAGGTAAAAGTTAGTGAGAAAATAATTTTCAGCTTTTTATTTAAACCTGTAGAAGAAGTACTCCAATGCGTAATGCCCTTAGTGTTCTGTGTTTTTTAGCCGGTATTTTAATTTTTGGTTCCTGTGTTCCGCAAAAGAAGGTGTTGTTGTTGCAGGAGAACCCAAATGTAGAAAACCAGGGGAAAGCAGATAAATTACTAAAGACAATACCGTTACAAAAGCGGGTGTATACACTGAAGCCTGGGGATGTGCTTTCGTTGCAGGTGCAGAGCACAACGCCGGAAGAACTTAATTTTTTAGCTGCTCCGCCAGCCACTTTTGGAGCTACAGATCCGGTTTTGAGTGGTTATACCTTGGATGAGGAAGGAAATATGCTATTACCAGTGGTTGGAAAGCTAAGCCTACTCAACCTAAGTATGCCGGAGGCAAGAATTAAAATAGCAGAAGCTCTAAAGCCTTACTTAGCAGATCCTACCGTTAATCTCCGTTTGCTTACTTTTCGTTTTACTGTTTTAGGGGAAGTGGGTGCTCAAGGACAGTATACAACCCTACAGGATGATCTAAACGTATTGGATGCTCTTTCTTATGCAGGTGGTTTCACTCCTTTTTCAAATAGAGGGAATATTAGACTAATTCGTTATGAAGAGGGACATGCAAAGATTTATGCTATCAGTCTACTGGATAATGAAATAATCGGTAAGCAGAACTTTTTCATGATGCCAAATGATTTATTAATTGTAGATCCTTTACCGGCGAAAAGCATAAAGGATAATTGGGTTGGTTCCCTTACTATTGGACTATCTGTAATATCCACGTTAATAATTATTTTAACAAGGTTAAACCGGTAAAATGTCATTTAAAAGAATAAGATAATTATAAAAAAATTGGAAAGTAAAATTTTACAACAGCAGGAATCGCCATTTAATATTCAAAAAATTTTGAATATGGTTCTTGCCTATTGGTATCTGATTTTAGGATCAGTAATGTTTGCTTTGTTTATCGCTTTTCTGATAAATAGGTACACAGAGCCTATTTTTGAGGTGAAATCCTCTGTAATGGTTAATGATCCGAAAGGAAAGTCAAATGCGAGTGCAAGTGCCGCCGCTGTGTTATATGGAGGAGATATGTTCAAAAGTGTAAATAACCTGGCTAATGAAGCAATTGTTTTAAAAAGTAAAAGCCTGGTATTAGAAACTTTGCGGAAACTCGAATTTGATGTTACCTATTACCAGCAAGGAAAAATAAAGCTTTCTGAAGCATATAAAGAAAGCTCTCCTTTTCGTGTAGAGTACGATACAGCATCCTTAGATATTCCTTATGAGGTAATGTTTAAGATTGATATACTTGATCCTAAGACATTTGTCATGTCTACAGAAAATGTAGCCTGGAACAGTCAATTAGAAAAGAGAGCGTTAGAGTTTGATAAGTATTATACGATCAATAAATTTACCTTTAAAGTCATTTTAAAAAGCCCTCAGCTAAGTAATAACTCAAACGAGTTGATCTTTAAAATAAATAATCTAAATAACTTGGCATATAGATATGTCGGCGGATTGTCAGTTACACCCTTTTCTAAAGATGTATCCGTTTTAGATCTTAAATTAACCGGCCCAACCCCTTCCAAAGATATTGACTTTCTGAATGCGCATATGGAAACCTATATGCACAATAATCTGCTTTTGAAAAACAAACAGGCTGTTAATACAGTCAATTTTATAGATGATCAGTTGCTGGAGATAGGAGATTCATTAAATATTATAGAAAGCAGACTTGAGAGTTTTAAACGCAACAATGTTAATCTTGACATAAGTAACTCTGGAAGCTCTATTGCGACAGGATTACAGGAAATGGAAAGTGAAAAAGCTGTTTTATTACTAAATGCCGAGTATTACAAGTATCTGACGAATTACCTGAAGGCTGGAAAAGAACTTGAACAGGTAGTGGTTCCTTCTAATTTTGGTATTCAGGATCCTGTCTTAAATCAGTTAATAGGGCGATTAATTGAATTGCAAACAACAATTCTCGCTTTGACGCAAAGCAGGACTCCGGACAACCCTGGGATTACTGAAAATCTTCGAGTTGCAAGAAAAGAAATGACAGAATTGCGGCAGAATATATTAGAAAGCATGAAAAACATAGTGGCTTCTAACAATATTGCCCTAAGAGAAGTAAATCAGCGTATAAATTCCGCATCAAATTCTTTGAGAAGTTTGCCTTCAGCTGAGCGTCAGTTTATTAACATACAGAGGTTACACAAACTTAGTGAAAATTTATACGTTTTCCTGATGGAAAAAAGGGCAGAAACCGGTATTGCAAAAGCTGCCAATACATCGGATGTAACTATTATAAGTGAAGCACAGGTCTCTGCCAATATTGCACCTACATCTTCTAAAAACTATACTACTGCATTTTTACTAGGGTTAGCTTTGCCATTAGCCTTAATTTTTGCTAAAGAATATTTCAATACCAAATTAAGTACGGTAGATGAACTCAAAAAAATGACTGCTGTTCCTGTTCTGGGAATAATTGGACATAACAAAAAAGAGAGCAGAACTTTAATTGACCAGAATCCAAAATCAGCCCTGGCAGAGGCCTTTCGTACCTTAAGGTCTAACTTGAAGTTTATGACCAGCAAAGATTCTGACCAGGCAAAATTAGTAGTTGTTACTTCTTCTATAAGCGGAGAAGGTAAAACATTTTCTGCTAAAAATCTGGCATATATCTTAGCTATTTCTAACGAAAAGACTTTGTTAATAAATGCTGATATGCGTAAACCAAATGACAACACTGATTTTGGTGTATCAAAAAACATAGGTTTAAGCAATTATTTAGCAGGACATACCGGGCTTAACAATATAATTTATCAGTCTGTTCAGGAAAATTTGTTCATTCTTCCTTCAGGAGATATTCCTCCTAATCCGTCTGAATTGCTTTTAAGTGAACGGATGAATGAATTGCTTAACAATTTAAGGCTTGATTTCGATTACATCATTATTGATACCCCCCCAGTTGGGATACTTTCCGATGGTCTTGAAATGATGCGTGTTGCAGATGTTAATATTTACATGGTAAGGCAGGATTATACTCCTAAAGCTTTCATTAAAGACCTTCAACAGCAATACGAATCAGGTAAGTTCAAAAATACGGCCGTATTATTCAATGATGTTAACCAACAAAAATTAACCTATGGTTACGGTTATGGTTACGGTTATGGTTACGGTTATGGCTATTATGCAGAAGATGTGAAATCCCGCACCTGGTGGAAACGTGTTTTACAATCTTAGTACTGTTCCTAAATGAGCTAATTCTGAACATTTTATTTAAGCAGGACTTGAATATTTTCGTGTTGGTCCAAGTTTATTCCGACCTATTGAAGTTGAATATTCGCTTTGTGATCTAAGTTTTATAAGAGTAAAACAGCAAATGAAAATACTTTATTTAATGCCAAGTTGGGGTCAACCTTCAGAATTGTGGGCATTACGGATGCTAGAGATGTTGCAGGACCATGTGGTACTCGTATGTACAAGAGATAAAGATTTAAAGACTTGCTGGAATGATATACCAGTTTTAGGTTTACAACAATCGCCTTCTGTTTCTGAAAAAATTAAATTTAAATTAAAGATACAAGATAACAAGAACTATGAAGAGGAAAGGCTTTATGAACTTATTAAAAAATTTAAGATTGATTGCCTCTTTGTCCATTTCATGAATGTTGGAGTTTATCTGAAAAATTTAATAAACAGCCTTAACATCCCTACTTATATTCATTGTCATGGCGCAGACATTACATGGGAAATTTCTACGCATCAAAATCCAGATAACAAAATCTATGATGCTGAATATATCAGGTCTATCCTCAACTTTAGTGAAAATGTAACCTTTATAACTAATTCTAATTTTACGAAAAAAAAACTACTAGCTATTGGGATAGATAGTAGTAAAGTTTTTGTGAAATATTTAGGGGTTCCAGTCCCGACAAAGGTACCAGACAAAGATGATAATGGTGAAACTCAAAATACAATACTTTATTTGGGTAGATTAGTAGATTGTAAAGGGCCTGATTTAGTAATTAAAGCGTTCGAACTTGCTTGCTCTAAAGGTTTAGATGCTACTCTTATAATTGCAGGAGATGGGCCTCTGAAGATCACATGTGATTTACTTAGCCGCAGATCTCTTTATGCCAATAAAATAAAAGTAATTGGCGCTGTGGATGCGAAGAGGGGAGAAGAATTACGTGCTAATGCCGATATTTTTACTGCACATAATTGCCTTGGACCACTATCTCATCAGGAAGAAGCCTTTGGAGTAAGTATTATTGAAGCAATGGCAGCTGGTATTCCAGTTGTTTCGGCAAGTAGTGGCGCTTTGTCTGAAACGGTAATTAATAATAAAACCGGTGTCCTGGTTGATCCTGGAGATGTGGAGGCTCATGCTCAGGCTTTTATTAATATTTTAGCAAATAAAGAACTGGCGTTGAGTATGGGTAGAGAAGGCTGGAGAAGAGTAATGGAAAATTTTACTTTTGATCAGGAAAAAAGAAATTTAGTTAAGATTTTGCAATTAAACTGATGTATAGTTTTACTCGAAGAGTAGTTTATTACTATCAGTAACACTTAAATATAATTTTATAACAAATAGAATTTTGTTACTGAGTTTACTGATTAACAAAGCAAATGCAGGTACAGTCTCGTCCTGAGCTTAACTAACTGCTTTAGTTCTAATTAACTCTAATTATGCTTAAAAATAATATATTAGTTTCAACTGTTGTTCGAATTATTAAATTATTACCTGCCAATTTTAAAAGGAAGGCATTTGTAGTTTTCTTCCTGCTTTTTTTGAACTCCATTTTAGAGTTAATGGGATTAGCAGCTATTTTACCTGTAATCATGTTCATGCTGCAGGATAATGCTATAGAGAATAACAAATACCTATTAGTAGTTTATAACTTTTTGGGTATATCCTCGCCTGAACTTTTCTTTTCATTTATTTCCTTAGCCGTCCTGAGCTTAATTTTAGTAAAAAATTTAGCTACTGTGTGGATAGCCAAATATCAATCGGCATTTGCATATTCACTGTATCAATATTTTTCAACTAATCTTTTTAAGTATTATTATAATAAGGGAGCGCTTTATTTTAAAGAAAATAACTCCAGTAAAATCGCTCAGAATATTAACGCCATTCCACTGGACTTTGCGAACACTGTTGTAGTTAACACACTTACAGCGCTTAATGAAATAACTATTATGATGTTAATAGTTATTTCAATTTTGATATATGATCCATTAATTGTATTACTGTTGGTAAGTGTTGTTCTGCCTGTTTTTATTTTATTCTATCGAAAAGTTAAAGATAAGCTGCACGCAATACAGGTAAGCCTTTATAAAATCACTCCTGAAATTAACAAGAATATCTTCCAATCAATCTATGGTTATGTAGATGTTATGATGGCTAATGCTGAGGAAGAATTTAGAAAAAGGCATAGTAATTTAATAGGTAAAGTATTGCCACTGCATATACAGGATAAAGTTTATCAATTAGCGCCAGCGAGAGTAATTGAAACAGCCGTAATTGCTGCGGTTATTTTACTGGCTTTATACGGTGTTTATTTTATTGAGGATAAAAGCCATCTAATTGGGTTAATTTCAATCTTTGCTCTTGCTGCATATCGCATTCTTCCATCGATTAATAAGACAGTTCTGGCCATTATGGGTATAAAGAGCAGGCAGTTTACATTTGATACCGTTAGTCTGGTAAAGGAAAATATCGAATTAAAAGCTGATAATCGTACCGCTAATTTTGCGTTCAGTGATAATATTACTTTATCAAATATCTATTTTTCATATCCTAAAGGTAAAACAGTATTAAATAATATTACTTTAAAAATTAAGAAAGGACAGAAAATCGGTTTAATAGGAAGGTCTGGCTCTGGCAAAAGCACTATTGTAAATTTATTGTTAGGTTTTCTTCATCCAAGTAAAGGAGAACTGTCTGTTGATGGAAAAAAATTAGAGAAAAGTCAACTGGCTGGTTGGCGCTCCTGTATTGCCTATGTACCCCAAGATGTTTTTATGTTGGATGCTACCCTGGCTGAGAATGTTGCCTTTGGTGTTGAAAAAGAACGTATTGATTATGATAGGGTTGAAGGTGCATTAAGGCTAGCCCGATTAGGCGACTTCCTTGAGCAATTGCCTAATAAATTAGAAACCATGATAGGAGATAGGGGCGCCTTGGTGTCCGGAGGGCAAAGGCAACGAATAGGTATTGCGCGGGCCCTTTATAAAAATGTAAATATCCTTGTGTTAGATGAAGCAACAAGTGCACTTGATAATAATACTGAGCAGGAGCTAACGGAAGCTTTAAAAGGGATTTCTGAAACTGGTCTTACTGTAATTATCATAGCGCATAGACTTACTACGCTTAGAGACTGTGATATTATTTACGAAATGGAGGAAGGAAGTATTATTCATTCTTGGAATTATAAGGATTTATTTAATGAAAAGTTAGTGATAAAAGAACAGAATATAAGTCATTAGTGTGATATTCTGTATCTAAGGTTAAAATAGCTTTCTAACTTCTTTTGGTAATTCAAAAAATGTCAAAAAAGAAAATTTTAATAATTCCCACATATTTTCCGACAACCGGATCTCCTTTATCGGGTACGCAGGTATTAGAGCAATCTGAATTAATTCAAGCAGATTATGAAGTAAAAGTTCTTTTTTGTATTAGACAAGATATAACCAGAAAGCGATATTATTTTAATAAGTTAAAGAATCACCTTAGATTAAAGCAATATATATCCTGTTCGGATCAAATTCTTAGTGGTGCATTAGAAAGCAGAGGGTTTTATTATAATTGTGTGATAGGGAATTCTGATGAAAAAAATTTTTCTTTTTGTATACATGCCTATAAAACACTTTTAGAAAATTTAATAACTGAGAATTGGAAACCCGATCTTATTCATGCCAGAACAGCTGAGCATGCTGGCCTTATTGCCTGCCAGCTTTCAGAACATTTTTCTATTCCTTTTATAATTACAGAGAATTGCGCTCTTTTATTTGATCAGACTTTCTCTGTATTTAAGTTCAAATCATATTTCCAGGCAATTGAAAAGGCTTCAAAAGTTGCTTTTGTAAGCAACTACCTGATGAAGTTAGTGCTAATGCATGGAGTAAAGTGCAATACTCATATCATTGGAAATTTGATTGATGAAGGTAGGTTTACAATAAAAAATGAAGTTGAGGAGGCAACAGGAAAGTTCAAAATCCTGATAATCGGCTATAATGCCTATATCAAGGACTTTTTAACTTTTTTTAAAGCTCTCCAATATATAGTGGAACAAGGACATCAGGATATAGCTGTAGATATTATTGTCACCTTTTATTGGTCAGAGGAAAACAAAAATGAATTAATGAAACTAGCAGAAGAGCACAATGTTCTTCAGTACTGTAATTTTTCATATCAGGTGCCCAGAAATGAAATCAGCCGTTTTTTTCAACAAACGGGTGTCTTTGTTTCAACTAGCATCACAGAAACTTTTGGAATAGCTTGCTGTGAGGCTATGTTATGCGGAAAGCCAGTAGTAGCTACTGCTAATGGTGGTATAGATGATTTTATAAGCCCTGAGAATGGCATAAAAGTTCAGCTTAAAGACTTCAAAGCAATCGGAGATAATATAATTAAAATTAAAACAAAAGAATTGATTTTTGATCCCGAAAAAGTCAGAAATTCCATTGTTAAAAAATATGGGAGAGAGGCTTTTACAACAAATTTGAAAAGTCTATACGACAACGTGTTAAGTAATAACTAAACATGAACGTACTTCCTAAATTATTTAATTATCTAAAAAGCCCAGGATACTTAAAAGAGGTTTTATTCTTTAAGATTGAGAAAATACTTACTGAGTTTAATATAAAAAAATCAAAAAAATATAAGCTGGTTATTTTAGATGATATATTTCCACATGCTTTTTCGGCTTTTCGCTTCATTGAGTTTAATTATTATCTGGAACAGATAGATGATTTACATGTTTTTACTACCGGTGACGCGCTGAAAAGTATTCATGAGGAAAAAAATATTTTAGATATTATTTATGAATTTAGCTTAAGTTTTCCTCATCATAAAGGTAAAATAAGCAAGTTTAATCATCATCAGCTAATTTCCGCTGAATTGGCTTATATTGTTTTTTCTGGCAATGTTTTGCCCAGACTGGAGATGCTTGAGAAAAACAATATTCCTTTTGTCTTTACACTTTATCCGGGTTTTGGGTTACGCTTGGATGATCCAGCATCTGATTCTGATCTCCGGCGTATTTTCACCTCACCCAAGTTCAGAAAGGTAATCGTGACCCAGAAAGTAGTCTACGATTACCTTTTAAAGAACAGCCTGTGCCCGGAAGAAAATATTGAATTTATTTATGGTGTGGTGCTTCCTTGCAGTAAGTATTTAGCATCCAACCTTTCTAAAGAACTTTACCCCAATCATAAAATTACGATTGATATTTGTTTCGTTGCAAACAAGCAAATGGAAAAAGGTATTGATAAAGGATATGACGTATTTATAGCGGCAGCCCATCTATTGGCAGAACGATTCGAAAACATCTTTTTCCATGTCGTTGGTCCATACTCAGAAAAAGACATTGATGTCTCGGCTATTAGTAGTAGAATTTTATTTTATGGGAGATTAAAAACGGATGAATTTCCAGGCTTTTATTCCCGTATGGATTTAATTCTATCTCCAAACCGATCAAATATACTAGCAAAAGGAGCTTTTGACGGTTTCCCGACAGGGGCATGTACGGAGGCTGGTCTAAATGGTGTTGCCTTATTTGTTGCTGATGACCTGAATCAAAATATTAAATTTACTAATGGGGATGATATCATAATTATTGAGCCTACAGCAGAGGATATTGTTAAAAAGGTATCTTATTTTTACCACAATATGGAGCAGCTCTATACTATTGCGGGTAAGGGAAAGGAAAAAATAATTGAGATTTATAAGGAAGAAGCACAGCTGAAGCCTCGCTTAAATTTGTTACTTAACAATATTAGAAATAATTAATTTTAATCCTGATTTATGATTAATGTTACTAAAACATATCTCCCGCCAATCGAAGAATATATTCATTTGCTTTATGGTGTCTGGGACAGGGTGCATTTAACAAATAACGGTCCGCTTGCGCTTGAGCTTGAAAAACAGTTAAAGGATTACTTAGGTGTCAAACATCTGTTCTTCGTAAGTAATGGTACCATTGCGCTGCAAATTGCAATCAAAGCCCTGGATCTGAAAGGAGAGATTATTACTACACCATTTTCTTATGTAGCGACTACCTCCAGCATCGTATGGGAGAACTGTAAGCCAAAGTTTGTTGATATAGAACCGGATTCCTTTACAATTGATGCAGATAAGATTGAAAGTGCCATTAATGAGAATACATCAGCTATCATGGCTACGCATGTCTTTGGCATTCCCTGTAATGTAAATAAAATTAAAGCAATAGCTGAAAAGCATAATCTTAAAGTTATTTATGATGCAGCCCATTCTTTTGGGGTGAATTATTATGACACCTCTGTTTTTAATTATGGCGATATTGCCACTGCTAGTTTTCACGCTACCAAACTTTTTCATACAGTGGAAGGCGGAGCGATTGTTACTAATGATGATGATCTGGCCCATAAAATTTCTTATATGAAGAGTTTTGGCCATAAGGGGCAGGAAAGCTTCTGGGGGGTAGGTATCAATGGTAAAAATTCGGAAGTACATGCTGCCATGGGATTGTGTTTGTTATCTAAAATGCCGGATGTTATTCAGGAGCGAAAAAAGCTTTCTGAATACTATGATACCCTCTTAGCGCCTCTGATGTCAAAAGTATACCGGCCGGTAATTCCAGGAGATACTGAATATAATTACGCCTATTACCCGGTTGTTTTTGAAAGCGAAGAAAAGTTGCTGCAGGTAAGGGATAGTCTTAATGCATCCTTTATCTATCCACGGCGCTACTTCTACCCCTCATTAAATACGCTGAATTATATATCAGACCAACCTGCACCGGTAAGTGAGGGTATTTCTTCCAAGATACTTTGCCTGCCATTGTATAATGGGCTTAATGAGAGGGAAATAGAGCAGATTACAACAATAATAGCAGCTGCCATAAAATATTAACTATGTTATTAGCAGGGGCCGGAGGGCACGCCATGGAGTTAGCAGATATTCTTTTAGCTAAAGGATATTTACCGGCAGATTTGGCTTTTTTTGATGATGTTACCAATTATCAGGTAAAAGAATTAAACGGAATAAGACTTATTACCTCCCTGGATGATGCTGAAGCCTGGCTGCAAACCAATAGTAGTTTTGCCTTAGCAACCGGTTCGCCTAAAGTCAGGAAATTACTTGCGCAGAAATTGAGTGCTGTGGGAGGCAAGTTAGATTCTGTTATAGCGCCCTCGTCTATTACCAGCAGGCAAAATGTAAAATTGGGTGCTGGTTTAAACCTAATGAACTTCTGTATGATCTCAGCCAATGTTACTATTGGGACTGGCACGTTGGTTAATGCATACTCTTCAATACATCATGATGTAATTATAGGTGATTTTACGGAGATCGCACCCGGTTGCAGAGTATTAGGAGGTGCGGAAGTAGGTGATAATTGTTTTATTGGAAGTGGAGCAATAATATTACCTAATATAAAAGTTAATTCCGGAGCTATAGTGGGAGCAGGTGCAGTCGTCACTAAGGATGTTGTGTCAGGGGCAATGGTAGCCGGAGTGCCGGCCTTAAGAAAAAAGTAGTAGTGGAAGTTAATTATGTTAAGATTTTACTTTCATTACCACTTTTTTCAAAGATAAGATCACGATTTTTCAATCTATGAAGACATTAAAATCTTTTGTGAAATTTTTTATCAATGAATCTTTTAGGAGAAAAATCATTAGAGAAATACCCATCCGGAAAAGGCAAAATATATACTTAAAAAGTAAGGATGCAACCGGTTCGGGCAAAATAATTATTTTCCTTATTGATGGTGCTGATGAGCGGACAGGTAAAGAACAAGTAACCGGTGGAATTATGTCTATTGCTTCGATCTATGAGGAAACTAATAAATTAAAAGAAGTACACGCCGGCGAAGCTTTTATTTGTACCCATCAATATACAAACTTACTTTTGAAATTTACACAATTTAAGTCGGATGCTGTTATTCTCAGGCTGGAGCAGGTGCTAAAGCATTTCAGTAATGCTAACTCCTTTTTGATCCATGTTCCGGAATTCCTATATCCTTTGTTTATTCATTTAATCTCAGCTGCAAATTATAGAAAATTATTTTCCGGGAAATTATTACACGTTAATATCCTGAACCAGAACATTAAGTTAATGCCACCCGCTGATTTTATCAGAAATAGCAGGAGTTTGTTTCATAAACTAACAATGACAACTGCTCATGAACGTTATTCTACAAGTGAAGTACAGCGTTTGTATGGAATACCGCTGCATAAGTTATCGGTTTATGGCGGTCCTGAACGATATGATTTTGTTCCTTTTGAGCACAAAGAGAATCTGATGATTGTTTCGCCGGATTCACATCCACTGAAGGAACAAGTTTTAAGCGAGTTAACTTTAAAACATCCGGATTTGCAAATTAAGATAATTGAAAAGATGCCCTATGCTGAATACCTGCAACTGATTCGGAGAGCTAAATGGGCTTTAACTTTCGGAGAAGGTCTAGATTATTATTTCTTGGAGACTGTTTTTAGTGGTGGCATCGGCTTTGCAGTATACAACAAGGAATTTTTTACGCCGGAGTTTGAACCTTTAGAAACTGTTTATCCTGATTATGCTGATTTAGCAACTTGTATTGCGCATGATGTAGCCAGATTGAGTGAACCAAATATTTTTAAGTTGGCTAATAAAGCACAATTTGATATTTGCAAGCAGCTTTACAAGCACGATGAATATTTACAGAATATTAAAAGCTTCTATGAGGAGCGCTATACTTTTAATATAGAAGAGTAGAATGAGTTCAGGTAATGTTAATTTACCACTTGTTACAGTGGGAATGGTAACTTATAATTCCTCAAAGTATGTTAGGCATGCTATTGAAAGTGTACTTTCGCAAAGTTATGAAAACCTTGAGCTAGTTATTTGCGATGATTGCTCAACTGATGGAACATGGGAAATCATTAAAAGTTTTAATGATTCAAGAATAAGAGCACACCGCAACTTTAAAAATTTGCGGGAATATCCAAATCGTAATCAAGTTATAGATTTTGCGTTGGGTGAATATCTCATATTTATAGATGGAGATGATATATTGTATCCTCATGGATTAGAATATATGGTGACTATGTTACATGCATTCCCAGATTCGGCAGTTGCTGTTTGCAGACCCTGGAATGAAAAAGTACTCTTTCCTCTTGAGGTGTCACCAATAGAAATTTATAGTTTTGAATACCTTGGGACAGGAATTATGGGCATTAATTTTACCCAAATTCTTTTTAAAACTAAAGCTTTGAAGGAAGTAGGAAGCTTTGATGTTGCTATTAAGACTGGCGATACCCATGTTCAGTTCAAACTAGCGCTTGAAAATAATTTTTTGGTTATAAATGAGGGAAATGCATGGTGGAGGCGAACTGAGGGCCAAGCTTCTGAGGCTGTTCTTAAAAGTCCTACAGGTATAATAGAATCAACAAAATATCGTTTAAAATTTTTACAAGACTCCAGATGCCCGCTTTCACCAAATGAGAAAATGATTGCTGTTAATAACTTATATGGCATATATTATCGAGATATGATAAGGACATTTATTAAAGGGAAATTTTTGGATTCATTTAAAATTTTCAAAGCTTTTCCTTTCTCATTTCCTAATTTGTTGAAAATATTTATAAGAGCCAACTTTAGTTACTGCAACCAGGTAAATGCAGCAAATCCTTTAACAAGTGGTTTGTCTGCCAGCCCCTATTACAGGAGTAAAAAAAGGGTATAATTTAATATGCTTTTAGAAAAATTTGTAAAATATTCCAGGCAACTTTCCTTAAATGATTTTATCCGAAAGGTTCTTTACTTTCTTTTTATAAAGATAAAAGATTTTTTCACACTGTACAGGAAGTTCAAGGCATGGCTTTATTTTAAAAGGTTTGATGTACATTTAGGTGAGGGTATCCTATTCAGAGGCTTAACTTTTAAGGTTAAGGTTGGAAGAGATTTCAGAATTTATGATAATGTAATTTTTGAGTTTAGTAGTAATAGTATGTTTAGTGTTGGCGAACATTGTGTAATATCATATGGTGTATTGATTGCCTGTAATGAATCTATAACAATTGGTGATCATGTACAGATTGGTGAATATTCAAGTGTAAGAGACACTACACATTCTTATAAGAGTACTGATGAGCCAATGAAGTTTCAAAAGGATATTTCTGCTGAAATATCAATAGGGAATGATGTTTGGATAGGTAGAGGATGTATCATTATGCCTGGAACTACTATTGGAAACGGCGTCATAATAGGTTCTAATTCAGTTGTTAAAGGAACACTTGAGGATTATGGTGTATATGCTGGTGCTCCGGCCAGATTGATCAAAAAAAGGATTTTTGAAGTGAATAACTTACAATCATCGCTCGGAATGATGAGTTAATATAGTAAATCTAATAAACAAATTTATCTAAAATCAGATAGTTTCTGAGAAATAATGTTCAAAGTTGCAATAGTTTCAACCCATCCTATACAATATAACTCACCTTTATTTAGAGAATTAGCTAAAGTAGAAAATATTATTGTAAAGGTATTTTTTACTTGGGAGCAGAGCCAGGAAAAAGTTTTTGACCCTAAGTTTAAAAGAGAAATTAAATGGGATATTCCTTTATTAGATGGTTTTGAAGTTGTTTTTTTAAAAAACACAGCGAAAGACCCAGGCTCTCATCATTTTTTTGGTATACAAAATCCAGATGCAGTTCATGAAATAGATCGCTTTTGTCCGGATGCACTTTTGGTTTATGGTTGGAGCTTTATCAGCCATTTAAATATCTTGAGGCATTTTAAAAATAAAATTCCGATTTTTTTCCGTGGAGATTCAAACCTTTTAGATGAAGTCCCTGGGCCTAAACAAATCTTAAGACGTTTACTATTAAAAAAAATATATAAATATGTAGACTACGCATTTTTTGTTGGTGAGAATAATAAAAATTATTATTTAAAACATGGATTAAAAGAAAACCAACTTTTCTGGGTACCTCATACAGTAGATAATAAAAGGTTTGCGGAATCTTCAGTTGACACTGTTCTAGCACGAAAAAATTTAGGCTTACCACTTGAAGGTATAAATATATTGTTTACCGGAAAGTTTGAAAGAAAAAAAAATCCGTTGCTTTTACTACGGGCTTTTAATAGAATCCAAAGAAAGGATATAAATTTAATTTTTGTTGGCAATGGAGAACTTGAGGAAGAGTTGAAGCAAGGCGCAGAAAGTATGGAAAATATTTGTTTTCTTCCTTTTCAAAATCAATCCCATATGCCATTAGTATATAGCAGCGCTGATATAGTTGTTTTACCATCATCTTACAATGAAACCTGGGGGCTTATAATAAATGAAGCTATGGCATGTGGCAAGGCCGTAGTTGTAAGTAATAAAGTAGGTTGTGGAGTCGATTTAGTTAGATCAGGTGAAAATGGATATATTTTTCAGCAGAATGATGCCGAAGATTTGGCAGAAAAAATAGTAAAGTGTATCAACAGCAATAACTTTGAAAAATTTGGTGCGGCATCAGAGGCGATAATTAACAAATGGTCAATAGATGTTGCTGTAGATCTCATGGTTAAGGCTTTTACTAAAGGAAGATGAAAATTTTAATTGTTGGATCTGATTATACCTGGTCAATAGAGAAGTTCTTTTTAAAATACCTTGGTGAAAAAGCAGCCTGTGAAGTTAGTTTATTTCCAGCCCAAAATATTCTTTATAGTTATTTAGCAAAAGGCGCTTTTAATAAAATAAAGCATAGAATAAAGTTTTCATCTATATACTCGAAGATAAATGAACAACTTGTAGAAAAGATTAAAGAGACAAAGCCGGATGTGATGTGGGTATTTAAGGGTATGGAAGTTACTCCTGAAACATTAATGTTTGCTAAAGCTCAGGGTATTAAATTAGTTAATTATAATCCAGATAATCCATTTATTTTTACTGGAAGAGGAAGCGGCAATAAAAATGTTACTGATTCTATTGCCATTTTTGATCAGTACCTGACTTACAGTATGGATATTATGGAGGAGTTGAAAACTATTAAGGTTAATAGCAGACTATTACCCTTCGCTTATGAAATTCCTGTCCATATTTCCTTTGAAAAATTATCTGAAATTGAAGAAGACAACAGAGTATGCTTTATAGGTAATCCGGATAATGACCGGGCAAAGATAATTCAAGCTTTACTGAAAGCTGGCATAGAAGTAGTTATTTATGGAAACGATTGGCATAAATTTACTTCGCATCCAAATGCTGTTCTAAATCAACCAGTTTATGGGGATGATCTCTGGTATACGTTAAGGAAATATCGGGTACAGTTAAATATGCTTAGAAAACATAACCTGACTTCCCATAACATGCGTTCCTTTGAAATCCCTGGTGTAGGTGGTATACAACTTGCACCATATACAAAAGAGCATGCCGTTTTTTTTAACACTGACGAAAATATTTTCTTGTATAACAACACAGAAGAGGCAGTACAAAAAATTAAAACATTATTAAATCTGACTAAACCGGAAGCAGATAAAATAAGACATAGTGCCTATAATAGCTGTGTAGAGCAAGGGTATACCTATAAAGGACGTGCCAGTGAGGTTCATAATATTTTTCAGGAACTATTGTCGTGAAATTAGCTATCATCCATTTTCTGCCTCTGGAAAAGTATCCTCCTGCCATGAACTTTCTGGAATTCTTAGATGAGCAGAACATTCAGGCAAATGTTTGGTCTACTAAGTTAGATGCTGCTTATAATGAATTTTCTACCAGCAACGTTACAATTCACAGGTTGTCCGGTGTTCAGAATAACGAACGCAAAATAATACGACTTCTGAAATACCTGAACTTTAATTTATACGTTCTGTTTAGTTTAATTCGGTACAGGCCTGATAAAATCTTATATTTCGAAACTCTTTCAGGTCTGCCTGCTCTCCTGCTGAAGAAAATCTTCCCTGAACGAGTAAAGCTTTTTGTTCATTACCATGAATACACTTCTCCGGAAGAGTACAGAAATGGTATGTTCTTAAATCGTTTCATCCATTCTATTGAAAAGAAGTTATATAATCTCTTTGATTGGATCTCACATACGAATGAAGTGAGAGCCAGTTTGTTTAAACGTGATGTCGGTTTGAATGATTTGGATGTAAAGATTGTTCCTAATTACCCACCACTGAAGTGGAAACTACAGAGTAAAAGAAATAAATCGAATCAGGGTGCACCACTTAAAATGGTATATGTGGGAGCATTATGTACAGATACCATGTATGTACGTGAAATATGCGAGTGGGTAGTTGCGCAGAATGGTGCTGTACATCTTGATTTCTGGAGCCATAATATCAGTAACAGCGCGGATGTATATTTTAAAGAGGTTTCCTCATCCTGGATTAGTTTGAAAGGTGGCGTTGATTATTACAGTTTACCCAAAGTACTTGCCGAGTATGATATGGGTTTAATTTTGTATATGGGGCACATCCCTAACTATGTGCATAATGCACCCAACAAGTTATTTGAATACCTGGTGTGTGGATTGGATGTTCTTTTTCCGGAGGAACTAAAGGGAACTTATCCCTATATTTGCGAGGCTTTTGCCCCACGGGTGATAAAGGTAAACTTTAATAAATTAGAAGATCTTGATTATAGAACTTTATTAGCCGTTTCCCCGGTTAACAGGAGAGAGATAAATTTCTTTGCTGAAGAAGTGTATAGTACCGTCGTCAGAAGCTTAGAATAAAGCATCGCATAGAGATAAATGAAGCCAAGTATCATATTTGCATATATAATTCTGTTTTTCCTTTTAAGTTTCATCTGGGGCTATGAAGATGCAGGTATTTTTTGTTTGCTGTTGACTGGCTTTACTGTATTTAATTTTATAAAAGAAATAGGAGAAAAAGTTGCGATAAGATCTCTTATTCTTATGATAGCAACATTACAATGGATATTGGGACCCTATCTCAGTTATAATTTTTTGCACCCTTTCGACTATTATTACATGCCTGTACCGCAGGCAGAATATTTTGCGCTTGCTATACCCGGTGTACTTTTTTTTGCAGCAGGTCTTTATGCCATGCAGGACAAGTATGAAAGTGGTAGTCAGATTCTGTCAAATTTAAGACTTTACTTTGAAGGAAAACATTCCATCGGACTATACCTGATTGCAGCCGGCTTCTTTTTCTCTTATGCCGGAAAGTTTATGCCGGCCTCTCTGGCATTCTTTGTTTACCTGCTGGCTAACTTGAAATACATAGGTGCTTTTTATGTATTGTTATCAAACCGAAAAGATAAATACATCTATATCGGTTTAGTACTGTTCTTTTTAGTTGTAGATGCTTTCGCAATGGCTTTGTTCCATGATTTATTATTATGGATGGCTTTCTTGTTTCTGCTGTTTTCGTTAAGTTATAAATTAAGTTTTATAAAAAAAATCTCCGTATTGGGCGCAGGGTTTTTAGTAGCTTTTACCTTACAGGCAGTAAAAGGGGATTATAGAGGGGCTGTCTGGGGAGGGCAGATATCAGAAGAACTGACTAAAACGGATGTGTTGGAATCATCTCTTGAGACTATGCTTGCGGGAGAAGGGCTCTTCTCCGAAAAGAATAATAAAAATTTTATTTACAGGATAAACCAAGGCTGGATTGTAGGCCATATTATGGTTAATACCCCTCAAAATGAACCTTACGCTGAAGGTGAAACCATAAAAGAGGGTATCAAAGCAACCCTGTTGCCAAGGTTTCTAGCTCCTGATAAAGTTTTATCAGGAGGCAAGGATCTTTTTGAAAAGTATTCCGGATTGGAACTAATAGAGGGTACCAGTATGGACCTTAGCCCATTAGGTGAAGCTTATGCAAATTTTGCAACCTCAGGCGGGGCAATCTTTATGTTTTTTCTAGGGCTTTTATATGCTGCAGTACTTTCTCATATCTCAAAATTATCACTAACGACCCCCTCGTTAGTGCTTTGGATTCCGCTACTTTTCCAACAAGCTATAAAAGCAGAAAGTGACATAACTACCGGCATCAATCACATTTTCAAAGCTGCGATAGTTATTTTTTTGGTGTACTGGATTGCTAAGCATTTTTTCAGAACTAAATTATAAGAATTGAAAATTGTATTAACTTACCTTACTGCTTTTAAAGGCCATGGCGGCATAGAAAAGTTTAACAAAGCCTTTATTAAAAGTATTACTAAGCTTGTTCCGTTTAAAGATATTGCTGTAACGGCAGCTTATGATGCTATATCTGAATTTGATGATAAGTATTATGAGAGTGGCAGTTCTATAAAGGGTTATAGCGGAAGCAAAGTATCTTACCTATTATCAACCCTGCGTCTTGCTGTGTCTGCCAATGTGCTGATCATCGGGCATATTAACCTGGCTATTGTTGGTGTTATTGCTAAATGGTTTAACCCTAACTTAAAAATAATTCTTATTGCCCACGGTATTGACGTTTGGTATGAGCTCAGCTGGCTGAAAAAAAAGGTATTAACTGAGGCTAATCTTGTTTTAGCCGTTAGTAGTTTTACCCGGCAAAAGCTTATAGCTAAGCATGGGATTCCGGCTACCAAAATCAAAGTTTTTTCAAATACGCTGGATCCCTATCTACATTTCCCTGCCAGTTTTCAAAAACCAGGCTATCTTTTAGAGCGCTACCAGCTTACGGACCAGCAGCCTGTTATCCTATCGCTTTGCCGTTTATCTGCTAAAGAGGGCTATAAAGGCTATGATACGATTATCGAAGCGCTGCCCCTGGTTGTGCAGGAATATCCTGATCTTAAATATGTGATTGTAGGGAAATACGATAACGAAGAATTTAATCGTGTAAACGCCCTGGCTGCTAAACTTGGTGTAGCCGGTAACGTGATACTGACAGGTTTTGTGCCCGATGAAGAATTGACCGATCATTATCTCATAGGCGATCTGTTCGTAATGCCTAGCCGGGAGGAAGGGTTTGGCATTGTGTATATTGAAGCCATGGCAAGTGGCCTGCCGGTAATTGCCGGTAACATCGATGGCAGTGTAGATGCATTGGATCATGGTAAATTAGGTACTCTTGTTGATCCGACAAATACCAGTGAAGTTGCCGGTGCAATAAAGAAACAACTGGAAATTAAGTTTACTTTTGATCAGAAAAAAGATCTGCAGCGCAGGGTGATAGATAAATTTGGCTTTGATAAGTTTACTGCCAGGCTAAATACAGTTTTAGAAGAAATATAAAAAAAGATATGTGCGGTATTAACGGCATAATTGGCTCTGGATCCATTTCCGGTTTACAGCAGGTGATGGCGAAAATGAATAAAGCTATTGCCCACCGGGGGCCGGATGACAGTGGTATTTTTGAAGAGCATGGCATTGCGCTTGGTCAGAACAGGCTTTCTATCATTGATCTATCTGCTGCCGGTCATCAGCCCATGATCAGTGCAGACGGAAATGAAGTGCTGGTTTTTAATGGCGAGATCTATAATTACCGCGAACTTCGGTCAGAACTGTATGCTTACCCTTTTGCAACGCAAACTGATTCAGAAGTTATACTGGCTGCTTTTAAACAGTGGGGGGGCGGTTGTGTGCACCGGTTAAAAGGCATGTTTGCCTTTGCCATCTGGGATAAGCAGAAGCAGGAATTATTTGTAGCACGCGACCGGCTGGGAATAAAACCGCTTTATTACCACCGATCTGCAGATACTCTTATTTTTTCTTCAGAGATAAGATCTTTGCTTAAAAGCGGGCTGGTTCAAAAAAAGATCAATAAAATAGCGCTTTCCGATTACCTGCGCTACCAGACAGTACATGCTCCTGCAACTATGGTAGAGGGCGTATCCATGTTGCTGCCGGGCCATACCATGACCATTAAAGCCGGAAAGGTCGCTATCCAGCGTTACTGGTCTCCGGAAGAGAATGCTTCTGCCGAAGCTCAGGATAAAGATTACGGGCAGATAAAAAAGGATGTAAAGGAGCTGCTTGCAAAGGCCGTGGAAAGAAGGCTGGTAGCTGATGTTCCTTTCGGCGCTTTTCTTTCCGGCGGGATCGATTCCAGCGTTGTAGTTGGCTTGATGAGTGAAGTGGCTGTCAAGCAGGTGAAAACATTTGCTGTTACATTTGAAGAAGAAGCTTTCAGCGAAGCGAAATATGCAGCAGCTATAGCGCGCAAGTTCAATACGGACCATACTGAGATCAAACTCCGGTCAGATGATTTCCTGGAGCTTATTCCTTCTGCTCTGAAGGCGATGGACCATCCGAGCGGCGATGGCCCTAACACCTATGTTGTTTCTAAAGTAACAAAAGAAGCAGGCATCACGATGGCTTTATCGGGTCTGGGAGGTGACGAGGTATTCGGCGGGTATGATGTTTTCAGGAGATTAACAACTTTAAAACAGTATGCTTGGCTGAACCTGATGCCAAAGCCGCTGAAACGTGTAGCAGGAAAATCACTGGTGAAGTTACGACCTGGGGTGGCTTCATCAAAAATGCAGCAGTTACTTAATGCGGCGTCTTGGAATTTGGAACATACATACCCCATTACACGCCAGATACTATCAGACAGTTTGATAAAAGAGCTTTTAGATAATGACCAGGCACCGCAAGATGCGGTTCAGCAGATTGTGCACGAAAGCCAGGAGCGGCAGGGGAGGAGTTTGCCTTTCCTAAGCCAGATTTCAGTGGCAGAGATGCAGACTTATATGCAAAACACATTGCTCCGTGACACGGACCAGATGAGTATGGCTCATGCCCTGGAAGTGCGGGTGCCTTTTCTGGATCATGACCTGGTGGAGTATGTGTTCGGGGTGCCGGACCAGTATAAATACCCTTCTACTCCCAAAAAACTCCTGGTAGATGCTGTTAGCGATTTATTGCCTTCAGAGATCGTTAACAGGCCTAAAATGGGCTTTACGCTGCCCTGGAAAGAATGGCTGCGGACAGATTTGCGGGGGTTCTGTGAACAAAAAATTAATAACCTAGCCAGACGCGGTATTTTATCGGCTGTTGAGGTACACAAGCTGTGGCAGTCTTTCCTGCAACTGGACCCATCCGTTACCTGGTCGAGAGTATGGTATCTGATTGTGCTGGAAAACTGGTTGGAGGAAAATGGAATCGAATAAGAAGCGAATATTGATAACTATAGACTGGTTTTTGCCCGGCTATAAAGCAGGAGGCCCGATCCGGTCCTGTGCCAATCTTGTGGCGCATCTGCAGGAGGAGTATGATTTTTTTATTCTTACCCGCAATACGGATTATAACTCAAAAGAACCTTACCCTGGAGTAAAACCTGATACCTGGCAGCGGCTGTTCAATGTTAATATTTATTATTTTTCATCAGCATATTTATCCTATAAATCTCTGAAGAAAGTGATAACAGATGTCAGACCGGATGTCATTTACATTAATGGCATCTTTTCACGCTATTTCTCCATCTACCCTCTTATCATCAGTAGGTCGCTTTATACTGAACGTGTACTTGTGGCAGGCAGAGGCATGTTCGCGCCTGGTGCACGGGAAGTGAAAGGAGGGAAAAAGAATCTCTTTTTCAAGATTGCCCGGTTTGTTGGATTGTACCGGAACATTAATTTTCATGCCACCAATGAGATGGAGGCTGGTTATATTAAAGAGGTGCTGGGTATGTCAACACCTGTACTTGTGGCGTCAAATCTTGCGGCAAAGCCAGGAGATAAAGAAAGTGCAGATGGGGTTCGAAAGCTTCCGAATCAGCTTCGGCTGGTAAGTTTCGCTCGTATTTCACCCGAGAAGAATACGCTATATGCGCTGCAGCTACTGGCAAGTTACCAATACGATGGTGAAATTGTTTACGACCTGTTCGGGCAGCTGAATGACTCCGGTTACTGGGCGGCCTGCCAGGAAATCATAAAAAGTTTACCTGCGCATATAGAAGTATCTTATAGAGGGAGTATTGAGAACACCCTTATTCCCGCCACCTTGCAACAATACCATGCCCTCTTCCTGCCTACAAAAGGAGAGAATTTCGGGCACGCTATATTGGAAAGCCTGGTAGAAGGCGTACCGGTTATCATCAGCGATAAAACTCCCTGGAGGAACCTGGTAGAGAGTAATGTTGGTTTCGACCTGCCACTTGAACAGCCGGAGCAGTTCAGAAACGCCCTAAGTGCTATGCTTGCGATGGAGCAGGAGGCCTATGAACAAATGAAGCAGGACTGTAAAGAGTTTGCATTAGCTGTATTAAAGGATGAGGAGGTATTAGAGGCAAACAGGAGCTTGTTCGCCTGATAACGGTAGTGTGGTCAGATCCTGATTCAATGCCACCAATATAGGAAAGCAATTGGCTCGGGCATCTGACTACCTGAACATGAGGAGCTGAGATAATGGTGGATGGTGCAGTTAGAAAATACGTCATGCTTTAGGCAGCCATGATATTAATATGATGTCTGTGCAGCAATTTCTATTGTTTAATAGGAATTGGTTGAAAAGCATTAGTTTTGTACCTGATTATATCTTATAAAAAATCAAACTTATAAAATGAGTAGCAACGGTAATAATATTTTAGTAGAGAACGCAAGAATAGCCGTTATCGGATTAGGTTATGTAGGTCTGCCGCTGGCAATAGAATTGGGCAAGAAATACGATGTACTTGGTTTCGATATCAACGAGGATCGTGTAAACGAGCTAAGCGAAGGACAGGACCGTACACTTGAAGCTAATATTGATGACCTGCAAAAGGTAATTGCTTCAAAGAAAGAAGGAAGAGAAAATAACGTCGGCCTATACTTCTCGGCAGATAAAGAAGAGTTACGTCGATACAACACCTTCATTGTAACCGTTCCTACTCCCATAGATCATTTCAAAGCACCTGATCTTAGACCATTGCTCATGGCATCTGAAATGCTTGGCTCTATCCTGAAGCGCGGTGACCTGGTGATCTACGAATCTACGGTTTATCCAGGGTGTACGGAGGAAGATTGCGTGCCGGTATTGGAAAAGGCTTCCGGCCTGAAGTTCAATAAAGACTTTTTCTGCGGATACTCTCCGGAGCGCATCAATCCGGGCGATAAAATCAATACTTTAACAAAGATCAAAAAAGTAACCAGCGGCTCTACGCCGGAAATGGCTTCCCGCGTAGATGATCTGTACCGCTCCATTATAGAGGCAGGCACGCATAAAGCTGCCAGTATTAAAGTAGCTGAAGCATCGAAGGCAATAGAGAATGCCCAGCGCGACGTCAATATTTCTTTTGTGAATGAGCTGGCGCTGATTTTCGACAGGATCGGGATTGATACGCACGATGTAATAGAGGCTGCTGGTACTAAATGGAACTTCCTCAAATACAAGCCAGGCCTAGTAGGGGGGCATTGCATTGGTGTCGATCCGTATTACCTGGCGCACAAAGCTGAGTCGCTGGGGTACCACCCGCAGGTTATCCTGTCGGGGCGGCGGGTGAACGACAATATGGGGCAGTTTGTAGCCAATAAAGTCGTGAAGCTGATGATCAATAAAGAGCATAAGATCAAGGGTGCCAAAACTTTGATTATGGGTTTCACCTTTAAAGAAAACTGCCCGGATGTACGTAATACCCGCGTTGTGGATATTTATCATGAATTGATACAGTTCGGTATGGATGTGGACGTATATGATCCTTGGGCAGACGCTGATGAGGTGATGCATGAATATGGTATCCGTGTTGAAAAAGAGGTGGATGACTCGGTGATGTATGATGCCATAATTGTAGCTGTGGCCCACAATGAATTCCTCAGTTTTGACTTTAGAAAGTTTAAGCGAAACAATGCTGTAATATTCGATACCAAGGCTTGCCTGGACCGTGACCTGGTAGATGCCCGTTTATAATCGGAAGCAGTTCTTAATTTATTGTCTGAAGCAGGACTTACAGGATTAGTAATTAACAGGATTTGAAGTGTTAATGAATTCTGGCAATTCTAAAATTCTGTAAGTCCTGCTTCAGGTAAATTTATTATTTGCAGAAGGAAAGGTTAGCTATTTTAATCTTTACTATTCACGCTGATTTATGACAGAAGAAGCCTCAAAAAAAGTTGACTTATCCTCTTACGACAACAGCTGGTACTCTCCGGGTGGGACTTCATCCAAACGTATTGTCTGGTTTATCGTGAATGCACTTTTTTTGATAAATCCGCTCAACCCGAGCAGTGGCATTAAAGTTTGGCTGTTGCGTTTGTTTGGTGCCAGAATAGGTAAAGGTGTGGTCATTAAACCGGGAGTAAACATAAAGTACCCCTGGCTTTTACAGATAGGAGATTATGTATGGATAGGCGAAAATGTCTGGATTGATAACCTGACTTGGGTGAAGATAGAGGATCATGTAAGCATATCCCAAGGTGCTATGCTCCTAACTGGCAGCCATGACTATAAGAAGACGACCTTTGACCTGCAGGTCGGGAATATTACGCTGGAGCAGGGCGCTTGGATTGGGGCTAAAGCCACCATCTGTCCAGGTGTTACCTGTGGTAGCCATAGCGTATTAGCCGTTGGTTCGGTAGCTACCCGGAATCTGGAGCCTTACACAATTTACCAGGGTAATCCCGCTATAGCAAAACGCGCACGACAAATTATTTAGGGGGCTTTTCCAAGCTAAGACTGACTTTAATTGAAAATGAAAATTTCTATTGTTACCATTGTTTATAATAACCGCGAAACTATCGCAGATGCTATTGAGTCAGTTTTAAACCAGACTTATCCAGATATAGAGTACATAATTGTGGATGGAAATTCAAATGATGGCACAGTAGAAGTGATAAAAAGTTATGGTAGTAGGATATCAAAGTTTGTTTCTGAAAAAGATAAGGGCCTATATGATGCTATCAATAAAGGTATCGGTCTTGCTACGGGTGAGGTAATTGGTTTGCTGCACTCCGATGATATTTTTTTCAGCAACGAAACTATTACCCATGTCGCGGATGCTTTTAAAGAGTTTAATACAGACAGCATATACGGGGATCTACTATATGTGAAGAAGGATGATATATCCAAAGTAGTGCGAAATTGGGTATCTGGCTGCTATAAACGAGAAAATTTTCTGTTTGGCTGGATGCCACCACATCCTTCTTTTTATTTAAAGAAAGCCTGCTATCAAAAGTACGGTTTATATAATACAGATTTTAAAAGTGCTGCAGATTATGAACTGATGCTGCGTTACCTGTTCAAATACAAGATAAGTACAGCCTATTTACCTGAGATCCTGGTACGTATGCGTGTAGGTGGAAAGAGTAATGTAACATTAAAAAACAGAGTTATAGCCAATAATGAAGATAATAAAGCTTGGCGTATAAATGGGTTAGAGCCAAAATTTTATACCCGATTTTTGAAGCCGCTTCGCAAGTTGGTGCAATACATAAAGTAATGATATGATCATATATTGAATTTTTTCATATTTAATAAGAATATCGCCCTTTTTACTATTTTTATTAAAAGACTTACCTAATACTGTGAATAAGATTTACTTTCCTAATCTTAATGGACTTAGATTTATAGCCGCATTTGTAGTGATTATCCATCACATGGAACAAATTAAAAGTCTCTTAGGATTGCAAAATTATTGGTCAAATCCTTTTATTTCTGTAGTTGGAAAATTAGGTGTTGTATTATTTTTTGTGTTGAGTGGTTTTTTAATTACTTACTTGCTTTTAGTAGAAGA
>NZ_QCZK02000039.1 GCF_003347595.2 Botryobacter ruber
GATATTATCAGAGATATTGTAATTCTTTGCAAAGGAAATCCTAAACTACTCGACCAGCTTATTCTTTCTGGCTAAGGTTTCGGACAACAATGTTTCCAAAACCTACCGGGTTTATTTTTGTTAAAAACTTTCCCGCAACGCATAAGCCTGCCGCATACGACTGATCAGCCTTTCCGAAGCATGAAAATTAACCGTCTGCTGCCCGTCGGAATACGCTTCTTCCGGACGGGGATGCGCTTCGTAAATAACACCGTCAGCACCGGCCATCACAGCCGCCAGCGACATAGGTTCTACGTAATCGCGGATGCCGATGCCGTGCGATGGGTCCACAATTACCGGCAGGTGTGTTTTCTCCTTCAGTACCGGCACGGCATTCAGATCCAGCACGTTGCGATAAGCTTTTTCGTACGAACGGATGCCCCGCTCACACAGCATGATATTTTCGTTTCCGTTGGAGAAAATGTATTCCGCTGCCTGCAGCAATTCTTCGATGGTTCCGGAAATTCCGCGTTTCAGCAGCACCGGCTTCTGCGACGCACCCAGTGCATCCAGCAGGTTAAAATTCTGGCTGTTGCGGGCGCCCACCTGGAACACATCCACATAATCGATCATCTCCTCGATCTGCGACACCTGCATCACTTCGGTAATGATCTTGATGCCGTTCTCGCTGCAGATGCGGTGGAACATTTTCAGTCCGTCCAGCCCCATGCCGCGGAAAGCATACGGCGAACTGCGGGGCTTGAACACGCCACCGCGCATGATCTTGACATTATTGGCTTTCAGGTGCTCCACGACCTGCTCTATCTGCTGTTCGCTCTCGATGGAACACGGACCGGCCATGATGCTGAACTGCCCTTCGCCTACCACCACGCCATCACCCAGGTCTATCCGGGTGGGTTCTACGCGCCATTTGCGGGAAATCAGCTGGTACTCGTCCGTTACCATAAAAATATCGGCCACGCCAGGCAATTGCCCGATAGTCCGGATATCAAATTCTTTCTTGCCGATGGCCACCAGGTAATCGCCCGCCTGGGTCTCTACCTCGTTTACTTTGTAGCCAATGTTATTTACCTGCTCCAGCACATTTGCTTTCTGAGCGGCCGGCAGGCCTTGTTGCAGTATGATGATCATGGTGCTAGTTTCTTAAACTTTGAACAAAGGTGCGGATGTTTTCCTGCAGGCTTCCCTCCTTCGCCAGCGCTTTGATAAACGCACTCCCGATGATAGCGCCCCTGGAATGGTTGCAGGCTCTTTGGAAGGTTTCTTTGTCATGGATGCCAAACCCGATCATGCGCGGATTTCGCAACTCCAGTCCCGCCAGCCGCTCAAAATACCCCGTATTCTCTACTGATTTGCCACTGGTACTGCCGGTAGTAGAAGCCGAAGAAACCATGTACACAAAACCATTGGACTGGGCATCGATTTCGCGGATGCGCTGCTCCGGTGTTTGCGGCGTTACCAGGAACACCTTGCTCAGGTTGTACTGCTCAAACAGCTCCTTGTACTCCCGCACATAATCCGAGAGCGGCAGGTCGGGCAGGATGATACCGTCGATGCCGATTTCGCTTGCTTTTTTACAGAAGCGCTCCACGCCGTACTGCATCACCGGGTTCAGGTAACCCATCAGCACCAGCGGGATCTGCGTTTTCTCGCGTATGTCTTTCAGCTGCTCAAACAACAGCGGGATGGTCATGCCGTTGCGGATGGCGATTTCGCTGCTCTGCTGAATGGTAGGGCCATCGGCCAGCGGATCGGAGAAAGGCATACCGACTTCAATCAGGTCGACGCCGTTTTTCTCCAGCTCCAGGATGATCGGAACTGTATCGTTCAGGTTAGGGTAACCGGCAGTAAAATAAACCGACAGCAGGCCCTGCTGCTTCTCTGCGAAGAGCTTTTGTATTCTGTTATTCATCAAAATGAAATCGTTCTAAGTAAGTTGCCAGATCTTTATCGCCGCGCCCGGAAAGGTTCACGACCACCACGTCGTCGGGTTTTGCGCCCAGTCTGCCGACTGCAGCCAGGGCATGCGCCGTTTCCAGAGCAGGAATAATGCCTTCGAGCCGGGTCAGTTCCAATACCGCCTGCAGTGCCTCTTCGTCGGTTACACTTTCGAAGATGGCTCGTTTTGTATCGAAGAGGTGCGCGTGCAACGGACCTACGCCCGGGTAATCAAGCCCTGCCGAAATGGAATAAGGTTCTGTTACCTGCCCGTCCTCGGTCTGCATGAGCAGCGTACGGCTTCCGTGAATGATACCTTCTTTCCCCAGTACCGATGTCGCGGCTGACTCACCTGAATCTACGCCCAAACCTGCCGCTTCTACCGCCACCAGTTTCACCTCCGGACGGTCCAGGTAATGGTAAAAAGCACCGGCTGCATTGCTGCCGCCGCCCACGCAGGCTACCACATAATCCGGGTAATCACGCCCTTCCTTCTCCTGCAGCTGTGCCATCATCTCCTCCGAAATAACGGACTGGAAACGTGCTACCATGTCGGGGTATGGGTGCGGACCTACCACGGAACCGATGATGTAATAAGTGTTTTCAGGATTGTTGATCCAATCGCGGATGGCTTCGTTGGTGGCGTCTTTCAGGGTCTTGCTGCCGCTGGTTGCCGGCACCACACTGGCGCCTAACATCTTCATACGGGCTACGTTAGGGGCCTGGCGTTTAATGTCCACTTCACCCATATATACCACGCACTCGATCCCCATTAAAGCACAAACCGTAGCTGTTGCCACGCCATGCTGCCCGGCACCTGTCTCGGCAATGATGCGGGTTTTGCCCAGGCGCTTTGCCAGCAAAATCTGCCCTACCGTGTTGTTAATTTTGTGCGCACCGGTGTGGTTGAGGTCCTCCCGCTTCAGGTAAATTTTGGTGTTGTACTTCTCCGAAAGTCGTTTGGCAAAATACAAAGGTGTTGGTCTGCCTACATAATCCTTCAGAAGCGACTGGAACTCCTCCTGGAAATCAGGCTCCTGCATGATTTTCAGGTAATTCTGCCGCAGCTCCTCCACGTTCGGGTAAAGCATCTCGGGGATATAAGCTCCTCCGAATTTGCCGTAGAACCCATAGTCGTCTACTGTAAACTTCATGTTTTTTAGTTAAGAGTTAAAAGTTAAGAGTTATGAGTGGTTTTAAGCACTTAACTCTTAACGTAAACTTTCTCATTATCAATTCTTTTACCTTACAAAGGTTTTTTATAATCCTTCAGCAACGTCTTTACTTTCTCCACATCCTTCAGGCCCGGCGCCAGTTCAAAGCCGCTGTTCACATCCAGTGCAAAAGGCTTTTTCTTTATGCCGTGAATGCCGCTGATATTCTCCAGGTTCAGTCCGCCGCTCAGGAAGTAGGGTTTGTCTGAAGGATATTGCTCCAGGATTTCCCAGTTAAATACCACACCGTTGCCGCCGTAATTTTTGCCTTTGGTATCGAAGAGGTAATAGTCGCAGCTGTTCTCGTAGGGCTGCAGGTCTTCAAAATTAAAGTTATCATCCACCGAAAAAGCTTTCACCACCTGGTAACCTGCCTCCTGCAGTTCCCGGCACTGCTCCGGCGACTCGTGCCCATGCAGCTGCAACAGGTTAAATTTGTATTTAGCTGCTGCCTCCAAAACCGCTGCTGTTGAAGCATTTACGAAAACGCCCACTTTCTTTGTGGTAGCAGGCAACGCAGCAAGCACTTCTTCGTTGATGCTGCCTTCGGCGTAGCGGCTGGATTTTGGGTAGAAGATAAAACCCAGGAAATCGGGCCGCAGGGCGGCAACTTCCCGGATATTTTCCGGCTCCCGCATGCCGCACACCTTTACTAGCATACTTCCTCCTGCTTCTTTTCCTGTAAAACTCTGAAGTGATGAATGAATTCGGCAGCGGCACGTTCCGGACGGCTGCTGTTCATGAAAGTCTCCCCGATCAGGAACCCGTTGAAACCGGCATTCTTCAATTCAATCATGGTTTCCGGTTTGCTGATGCCGCTTTCGGAAATCTTGGTAATGCCTGCCGGAATGTGCCGGGCTATTTCGTAAGAAGCGTTAATATCGGTTTTGAAATCTTTCAGGTTGCGGTTGTTCACGCCCACAACCGTGATATGCTCGCTCAGCGTCGCGTCCAGTTCCTCTTTGTCGCGCACTTCAAGCAACACTTCAAGTCCAAGAGAGCGGGCAAAGGCAGCCAGTTCTTTCAGGCGTGCAGGTTCCAGGGCAGCGGCAATCAGCAGAATGGCATCAGCGCCGATCGATTTTGCTTCGATGATCTGGTACTCATCCACCGTAAAATCCTTGCGCAGAATCGGGCAGTAATTAAACTTGCGGGCCGTCATGAGATCCTCGTTCTTGCCACCGAAATACTTCGTATCGGTTAATACAGAAAGTGCCGAAGCCCCTGCCTGCATATACCCGATCGATGTGCGCTCCACCGACACATACGGGTTGATATCGCCACGGGAAGGTGAGCGGCGTTTTATTTCGGCAATGATCCCGCTTTTATCCGGTCGCAGCAGGTATTGTTCCAGCGAAACGCAGGGTGTCGGGAAGTACATGCTCTTCTCCAGCAGTTTTACCGGGTACAGCTCTTTCCGTTCGGCTACTTCTTTGTATTTGTATGCTATAATTTCTTCTAAAACATTCATGTTCTGAAATTGTAAATCGTTGGCTTGATGTTATTTACTATAAGCTGTTTCGTCTGGTTCTTTAACGGTATACCATAGCCTCAGCATATTGCTTTTTCGGATTTATCAATCCGAAAACAAGTGGCAGGGGATTTCTCAATCCCTGTTGACCAGCTGCTGGGGCACTCGGGTCTGGAGACCCGCAACAGTAATACTTCGGATTAACAAATCCGAAGTAGCAAAGAGTTAGCTCTTCCGTGTAAGCTGAAAGCTTACACGATAAATGCTCCAAGTTGAAAACTTGAAGCAGTAAATTTACTTTTATCAGTTATCGTTGATAAACCGTTTAAACAAATCAAAAGCAGCCCCGGAGGCCAGCGTTTCCTGCGCCTGCGCCACACCCTCCTGGTAACTCAACTCAGGACGAGCGCATTGAATAGCCATACCCGCGTTTGCCGCAACTACTGCTTGCTGCGCTGCCGTACCTTCTCCTCGGAGCACCTGCAGGAATATGTCTGTAGACCCTTTTATATCGTGACCGCCCTGTATCTGCTCCTGTTGCAGGCGTGGCAGCCCCAGGTTCTCCGCATCCAGGAGCAGCTCGCTCTCGTCTGATATCAGCTTGAACGGGCTGGTCAGGGAGATTTCATCGTAGCCGTCCAGGGTGTGTACGATGCTGTAGCGGGTATCGGTTTGCTGCTGGTACAGGTAACCGTACATGCGCGCCAGCTCCAGGCTGAACACCCCCACCATCTGCCGTTTCGGGAAGGCTGGATTCACCATCGGACC
The DNA here is from genome assembly GCF_003347595.2 of Botryobacter ruber. Lineage (GTDB taxonomy): Bacteria > Bacteroidota > Bacteroidia > Cytophagales > Hymenobacteraceae > Pontibacter > Pontibacter ruber_A. Next base: position 5,392 of record NZ_QCZK02000039.1, read on the forward strand.
GAGCATGTTGAAGAAGGTTTTCACGCCCAGTTCTTTGCGAATAGACCCAACACTTTTCATAGCCGGGTGAAACAGGGGCGCGTGCAGAAAGCAGATGTTATACTTGTCGATGTTTCGCTCCAGCTGGTCATGATCGGTGGTAAATTTTACCCCCAACGCCTCCAGCACGTTCGAAGAGCCGCAGGCCGACGAAACGCCGTAGTTCCCGTGCTTGGCTACCGGAATGCCGTTGGCCGCCACCACAAACGAAGAAAGCGTAGAGATGTTAAACGTATCTTTGCCATCGCCACCGGTACCACACAGGTCAATGGGGTTATAAGCATCCAGGTCCACGCGGTGGCAGAGCTCCAGCAGCGCGTCGCGGAAACCTTCCAGTTCGTGCACAGTGATGCTGCGCATCATAAACACTGTCAGGAAACTCGATATCTGGTTTTGGTTATAGGAACCGGAAGCAACTTTCATCAGCACCTCCCGGGCCTGCTCTTTCGTCAGCGTTTTGTGCTCGAACAGGTGGTTTAGTATTTCTTTCATATGTTTATCTTTTCTGTCTGAATTTGGATTCGTCAGATGAAAGGATTAATCAGATTTTTGTATTTAATTCATTCTTCAACAGTAAGAAATGATTCATTTTCAAAAATCCATTAATCCACTAATCTGACGAATCCAAATTCAGACAATTAACTCTCCAGCCAGTTCTTAATGATCTCTTTGCCATGTTCAGTCAGCACCGACTCCGGGTGGAACTGCACACCGCGTACATCGTAGTCGCGGTGGCGGAGCGCCATAACGTGACCGGTCTCGTCAACGGCAGTTGGAAGCAGTTCCTCCGGCATGTTCGATTCCACTAACCAGGAGTGGTAGCGGCCGATGTTAAAGCTTTCGGGAAGTCCTTTGAAGAGCGGTTCCTGCGCATCCGTCACCTTTACTTTCGTAGAGATTCCATGCCATACATCGTTGCTGTTGAACAACTTACCACCAAACACCTCACCTATTGCCTGATGTCCCAGGCACACGCCCAGCAGGCTTTTGGTCGGGCCGTATTCCCGGATAACGTCTTTCAGAATTCCTGCTTCATCCGGAATGCCCGGTCCTGGCGACAGCATGATTTTATCGAAAGCGCCTACCTCTTCCAGCGTTATCTTATCGTTGCGGCGTACGGTTACGTTAGCTCCCAGTTCCTCGAGCAGGTGCACGAGGTTATACGTGAAGGAGTCGTAGTTATCTATTACAAGAACGTCCATATTATTTGTTGATCTTCTGGGCTATTTTTAATGCTTTCCGGAGGGCCATCAGCTTGTTATCGACCTCCTGCAGCTCACTTTCCGGGTTTGAAGCTGCCACCACACCTGCTCCGGCCTGGTAGTAGAGTTTGTAGTCTTTGCTCAGGAAAGACCGGATCATGATGGCGCTGTTGAAGTTCCCGTTAAAGTCGAGGAAGCCGATGCAGCCGCCGTAGAAGGAGCGGTTGGTGGTTTCGTAGCGGTCGATGAGCTGCATGGCCATGTGCTTGGGAGCGCCTGACAAAGTGCCTGCCGGAAACGTGCTGGCCACCATCTGCAGCGAGTCGGCGTGGTTGTGCAGTTTGCCCGATACTTTGGATACCAGGTGAATCACGTGCGAGTAGAACTGGATTTCGCGGAAGGTTTCCACTTTCACATCATAGCCGTTTCGGCTCAGGTCGTTGCGGGCCAGGTCCACGAGCATTACGTGTTCGGCATTTTCTTTCGGGTCGGCGAGCAGTTTTTCGGCCAAAGCAGCGTCGGCGGCATCGTCGCCGGTGCGGCGGAAGGTGCCGGCAATCGGGAAAATGCTGGCTTTGTCGTCTTTAATGATCAGCTGCGCTTCCGGTGAAGAGCCGAAAATTTTAAAGCTGCCGTAGTCGAAGTAAAACAGGTAAGGCGACGGGTTTACGGAACGCAGGGCGCGGTACACATTAAATTCATCTCCCTGGAACGACTGCGCAAACCGCCTGGAAAGCACCAACTGGAACACATCGCCGCGGAAACAGTGCTGGCGCGCCCGCTCGATATTAAACAGGAAGCTCTCGCTGTCGATGTTATATTCTTCTTCGCCAACCATTCTGAAATTATAACTCGGAATGTTCTGGCTGTTGAGCAGCGACTCCAGCAGTTCGATGCCGTCGTCCTGCACCTCGCCGTACTGGTGCGAAAAAATGTAAGCTTTGTTCGAGAAATGATTAATCGCGATAATATAGCGGTACACATTGTAGTATACATCCGGAATCCGGATGCGTTCCTCGCGCAGGTTAATATCGATGTCTTCGTAGTAACGAACGGCATCGTAGTTCATGTAGCCGAACAGGCCGTTCTGGATGAAGCTGAATTTCTTATCCAGTTCCACCTCGAAGCTGGAAGCAAAAGCCGCAACACGATCCGGCACATTAACCTCCGGCGTCACCTGCGTATGCACAATGGAACCATCGGGGAACGTCTCGATCAGCTCTTCATTCTCCAGCTTGATGCTGGCCATCGGGCTGCAACAGATGTACGAGAAGCTGTTCTCGGCGCCATGATAGTCGGAGCTTTCCAGCAGGATGCTGTTGGGGAACCGGTCCCGAAGCCGCAGGTATACACTTACCGGCGTTATCACGTCAGCCAGCAGTTCCTTGTGCTTCGTATTGATCTTAAATTTTTTCATCGTTTTGAATAAAAGAAAAAGCCTGCCATTCGGGTGAACAGCAGGCTTTCGGTACCTTTAAATTTGCTATATTTTATTTCTTCAGATTATACATAGCAGTGCTGTTCACGAAGTTTTTCCCTACGTGCCACCACCATGCGTTATGAAGTTCATGTATCATTTCTCTAAATAAGCTTCTTGTACAGCAAAAGTAGGTTTTAGTACGATACTTGCAAAATATTCCGCGAAAAAATTTAAAATTTATTTTAAGCAGGTCCGGCTATTATGAAAGGTGGAATAAGCAGCAGAGGCTGTGGTGGCAGGTGCAGAGGAACAAAAGCAGCAAATAGCGGATTGGCAGATGGACTTTTAATCTAAGTCCAGAACTATTTTAACATTCTCTTTTATTTTGTTTTTAACCTTTTCATCTAATTGACCAATTCTGCGCATCAACCTGGAATTATCAATAGCCCTTATTTGATCAATCATGATGTCACAATCTTCTTTTACGTTCGCCATTCCTTTAGAAAGGTGTACGCGTAATATATCTGATTTAGGCTGCACATTGGTCGTTACAGGACAAACAATTGTTGATGGATGAGACTTATTCAGAAGGTTTGTTTGTATAATAACTACTGGCCTGACTTTCCCTGTTTCAGTTCCAATCCTTGGGTTTAAGTCGGCAATCCACAATTCAAACTGCTTCATCTTCCAATGCTTCAAATTCAGCTAAAACAGAAAGGGATTCGCCCGCAACTAATTTTGATTCATTTTCAAGTTGGCTGGCAAGAAGTCTTCTTTTTTGAATTTTATTATAAAATTCTAAAGCTTCATTGATATACCTGTTCCTGTTCTTGTGAACTTTAGCAAGTATATGCTCGGTCTCCTGAAAGATTTTATCTTCCAGTTTCAAGGATAGGTTTTTCATGATGGTTTGTTTTTACAAAAGTAAATACTTTTAGTATATACTACAAGTATTTACCTTTGTTACCATTCAGGCTCGCCAATGGCAGTAAATAAGTAAGATCTCCACAAACAAGTTCGGCGCGCTATAAACTCAGTTCTTCGATGTTATTGAAGTAACCTGCTCCGGTCCTACGGTAAAAAACTCTGCTGCAGCTGCCACCACAGCCTCTGCTCCTCGCCCGGGGGAGCACTAGTAAGCAGCCGAATCGCTCCCTTTCCCGCTTACCCGCTCCAGCAGCCTCTGGTAGAACACAATGCAACCTTCAAAAACCTCCACCGACAGCCGTTCATTTACATTATGCACCAGCCGGGCATTTTCAGGGTTCACCACCTGCGGCGCAAACAGGAAAACATTGTCGGCTTTGTCGGTATAGTGCTTGGCATCGGTGGCGCCCGGAAACAGGGCCGGGGCAACGGCTGCATCTGGGAATACCTCCAGTATGGTCGATTTCAGGGCGCTGTAGAGCCAGGTGTCGGTGGACGTAACGGGGGAAGGCGGCGTGTATACACCGTACTGCTCTATCTGTACGCGGTCGTCGTCTACCACTTTTTTCAGGTAAGCCAGCACGCTGGCATCCGTCTCGCCTGTCAGTATCCGGACGTTAATTACCGCAGTAGCCACACGCGGCAGCACGTTGAATTTATCGCCAGCCTGGATGATGGTCGGCGCCACTTTTGTGCGGATGAGGGCATCGGTGGCCTGGTTGTTGGAAAGTTTCTTTTTGATGATCCCCTTCAGCAGCCAGTAAAACTTCATCGATATACGGTACATGGTTCCCATCTCCTGGCTCAGGATATCCAATGTATTGCGGGTGGAGGGGGTAATGCGTGCTTTAAACGGGTGCCGGTTGATGCGGGCAATGGCTTCGCCCAGCACAGAGATAGGGGTGTCGGATGGCGGAATGGAAGAATGGCCGCCGCCCCCTTTCACGGTCAATTGGAAATTGATGTTTCCTTTGGCAGCTGTTCCGATAAAAGCCACCGGCCTGTCAATGGAAGGCATCAGTCCGTCGGTAACGGCCAGCCCTTCGTCAAACACTGCTGCCAGGCGCACGCTCCTTTCGCCCAGCAGGGCGCTTATTTTTCCGGCTCCCGCCAGGCCGCCCACTTCTTCGTCGTGCCCGAAGGCCAGCAATATGGTTCGTGCAGGGGTATAACCACGCTGCAGCATCTGCTCTACAGCCTCCAGAAGGGCAATGACACGGTATTTGTCATCCATGGTGCCCCGCCCCCAGATGTATCCGTCTGCTACCATGCCGGCAAACGGGTCGTATTTCCATTTTTCATCTGAAGCATCCTCTACCGGTACCACATCCAAGTGCGCGCTGAACAGGACCGGCTTCAAAGCAGGATCACTCCCGCGCCAGGTGTAAAGCAGGCTGTAGTCGTTCACCACCTCCCGTGCCAGCTGCCGGTGCACCAGCGGGAATGCCTGCTGCAGGTAGTGGTGCAGAGCCGTAAAGGCTGCAAAATTCACAGCGCCTGTGTCTAGCCTGGAGACAGTCCGGAGCTTTACAGCTTCTGCCAGCTTGCGGATGGCCCCGGTTTTTGTGTCACCGCCTGCTGCTACCGTGTCAGAAGTTACAGCGAATTGTGCATTGGCCGCACTGCTACCGCTCCACAGTTGTCCGAGGAAAAACGCAAAAGTTACAAATAGCCTGGTAAACATGATGCCGTGCCGGGTTAAGGTTCAGGTACTACATGATACGTACTGCAGCAGGTTTACTTAGGTTTTAGGGGCAGTTTTGGCAAGATTATCTTTATGTAACGAAACCGCTGTTCAGGCACTTTGTAGTCAGGAAGTTAGATGTCTATCTACGTTCCAGAATAAAATTATAAAATGATTAGAATTGTATTTTATAAATAAAAAATCCCTGATATGCCTTCCTTTATAAAACAAAAAAGAAGTTTTACCTGTTGATTTAGCGGAATGCTTTTTACCTTTGCAGCCTCACGTTAAGCAAATGACAGCTAAAGTCTATGAGAAACGAGATACTTTACAGAGAAACGTACATAGCAATTGAGTTTAATCCTGCTGATGACTGGATCTATGTAAATTGGCGTGGCTATGTAAATTATGATACCGTTACGGCTGGTTGTGAGCAGATTCTGCACTGCATGCAGGAGAAACATTGCTATAAAGTGCTTAACGATAATACCAACGTGGAAGGCATCTGGTCCGGGGCTTCGAGGTGGGTTGGCGAAGACTGGTTTCCACGCATGAAAGCTGCCGGCCTGAAGCATTTTGCCTGGATTTACTCTCCGAGTACCTTCAGCCGCCTTTCCACCGACAAGGCCTTGCGCCATACCGTAGACATCGATCTGATCAGAACTTTCGATAGCCTGGAAGCCGCTCAGTACTGGCTCCGGTCGCTTTGAGATACCTACATAATCAATAAAAAAAGAGGCTGTCCGAAAAGGGGCAGCCTCTTTGTGTTTCTATTTCTTTTACGCAATAATTTGTAGGCTGTAGCTCAGATGCCTCAGGGTGCACCATTTTGCCTTTATCGCTCTCAGCACGAGTTTACCACTCTCCACAAGGCTTGAAGAAGCCTCTTTTATGGCCTTAGCAGCTTTCTCCAAAGCCATAGCCGCTGCCTTTTTCTGCCTTTGCTCTGTGGTCACCATTTTCCGCAGGTTGTGGCCAATGGCAGCCAGTCCGAACTCCAGTCGCACCTTTGCCAGGGAACGAAGTTTGAAACGGTTAAACCTGTTGTTACTCTTTAGCTGCCCGAATACCGCCTCGGGTTCTATGGCTCTTCTCTTTCGCAGCTGCACCCCTTCCTCACTCAACAGCCGCTCCCGTGCCTTTGCCCTGTAGGCCCTGAGTTTGTGGTTGACCTCTATCTCCCGCTCGCCTTTCCCCTTGTGGCACATGCCCCGCAAAGGACAGCCCTGGCAGCACCTTGCCCTGTAGCGGCTCACACTGTACTCGTAGCCCAACTCACTCTTGCGCTTGTATTCCCCCACCTTTTCCATATGCTGGCCCATGGGGCAGACAAAGTAATCCTGCTCTTGATTGTAGTAGAGGTTCTGGGTATGAAAGAAGTTGTTTTTGAAGTTTCTTTTCTGCTCTTTATGAAAGTAGTTGTACTTGACAAAAGCCTCCACCTTGTGCTCTTCCAGCCACTCATAATTCTGCTCTGAGCCGTAACCTGCATCGGCTACTACTTTTTCTGATTGCTTATGATGCTGCTTTTCAAACTCCTCCAGGTGCGAGATGAGCGTGGCCACGTCGCCCGGGCGCTGGTGAAGGGAGTAATGGGTGATGAACTGGTTTTCTGTGCTGATTTGGGTGTTGTAGGCGGGCTTGAGCTGCCCGTTCTTCATGTGGTCCTCCTTCATGCGCATGAAAGAGGCATCCTCATCTGTTTTGCTGTAGCTGTTCCGCTCACCCAGCACCTGTAGTTGCTGCTCATACTTCTCGAGCCGTGGCAGGTGCTCTTCTTGTAGCTTCTTTACCTGCTTTTGCGCTTTCTTGCCCAGTGTCGGCAGGCGCTGGTTTAGCTCCTCAAGCTTCTGGCGGAGTTGCGTAGCGTCCACCCTGGAGGACTCCTCAGGGGTAGTGGCATGGGCTTTATCCTCTCTGATAGCCTGTTTGATTTGGGAGAGAACACCATTGATTTTGTCTTCCAGTTTGGCCTTATTTTTCTCTACCGAACCTTTCCATACGAAGCTGTAACGGTTGGAAGCGGCTTCTAGCTTGGTGCCGTCTATATACTGCACATCCAGGCTCACATACTTCAAATCATGCAGAAGCCGCACTACTTCTGCAAACAGGTGGTTGATCTGGTTTTTGAGGCGCTTGGAGCGAAAGTCATTGATGGTGCGGAAGTCAGGGGTGCTGTTGCCTGAAAGCCACATGAAGTGGATGTTCTCTTCCAGGGCCTGGGCAATGCGGCGGCAGGAGTAGATGTTGCAGAAGTAGGCGTAGAAGAGCACCTTCAAAAGCATGCGTGGATGGTAACGGCTCGTGCCGCCTCCTTTATAGGTGGAGAGCAAATCATCCAACTGAAGCTTATCTACTACCTGATTGACCAGCCGCACCGGGTGGCCTGCTGCAATACGATCTCCGATGCTCGGGGGAAAGAGGACAACCTGATCGGCAGTCAACTCCTTGAAGACAACCTTTCTACTCATACCTCTAATATAGCTCAAATGCTATGAAAACAAAAGAGGGTGACCTTTTTGGACACCCTCTTTTTTGTTGTTTATCCTCGGGATGAGTTGCTGTTACATGATGGCAACGTACTGCTTCCTTCCCTACATTGTTTTGCAAAAAAATCTGCTGCTCCTGCCTCCACAGCCACTGCTGCCCGGGAAATACTACAACGTGCCTTTCGTGCTCGGAATGGTGTTGTCTTCGGGGTTACGCTGCACCGCCATCCGGATTGCTTTTGCAAACGCTTTAAAAATGGCTTCTATCTTATGGTGTTCGTTCTCGCCTTCTGCTTTCACGTTCAGGTTGCACTTGGAGGTGTCGCTGAAAGATTTGAAGAAGTGGAAGAACATTTCGGTTGGCATGTCGCCCACCATTTCGCGTTTAAAGGTAGCATCCCACACAATCCAGGGGCGGCCGCTGAAATCGATCGCCACCTGTGCCAGCACGTCGTCCATGGGCAGCAGGAAACCGTAGCGGCTGATGCCTTTTTTGTCGCCCAGCGCTGCAAGGAAGGCTTCGCCTAAGGCCAGGCCGGTGTCTTCGATGGTATGGTGCTCGTCGATGTGCAGGTCGCCCTGTACCTGGATGTCCAGGTCGAGCTTACCGTGCTTGCCGAGCTGCTCCAGCATGTGGTCGAAAAAGCCAAGCCCGGTATGGATGTTCATTTTACCGGTACCGTCCAGGTTCAGGTTAATGGCAATGCTGGTTTCGGAAGTCTTGCGGTTGATGCTGGCCGTGCGTTGCGGCAGGCGCAGGTACAGGTAAATTTCGTCCCAGCTGTTGGTGCTCAGCGTAGCCTCTTCCGCTGTTCCCTCAGAAAGGTAAATAGACTTGGTGCCCAGGTTCTTGGCCAGCTGCACATCCGTCAGCCGGTCACCGATCACGTAGGAGTTTTCCAGGTCGTACTCCCCTTCCAGGTAATGCTTCATCATGCCAATACCCGGCTTACGGGTGTGCAGCCCTTCGTGCTCAAAGCTTCGGTCGATCAGGATTTCATGAAACTTCACGCCTTCGCTTTCCAGGATCTCCAGCATCTTGTTCTGGTACGGCCAGAAAGTTTCTTCCGGATACGAGTCGGTGCCCAGCCCGTCCTGGTTTGTCACCATCACAAACTCGTAATCGAGCTCGTTGTAAATCTTCACCAGGTTCTGGATAGCCTTCGGGATAAAAGAAAATTTCTCGAAAGAATCTACCTGGTAATCGGTTTTCGGCTCCACCAGGATTGTGCCGTCACGATCTATAAAAAGCGCTTTTTTCATTTTATGTTAAAGGTGAAAGAGTAACAAAAAAGTCCCCCTTTGAAGGGGGTAAGGGGGATGATGCATGGGATATGTATAAAGTCAAGTCAATAGCATGAACCAATTTTTGTTCACAGGTGTAAGTCATCCCCCAGCCCCCTTCAAAGCTGATCTTGTAGGGAAAAAATTGTCTGTTTTGCAACCATTACCTTAGCTCGTTAACTGAGCAAGAACTGCTTCAAGTTTAGCGTAGCGTAACTTGGAGCTTTTCATCCGGCAAGTTTTCAACTTGCGTGTCTATAAAAGCTGGCATGCGCAGGCACGAAAGCTGAAAGCTTTCATAATACAGAGCTCCAAGTTACGCTACGCTAAACTTGAAGCAGGATTTTCCCTACAAGATTAGCTTCAAAGGGGGACAAAACATAGCTACTATCTAAACTCCCGGATCGCCTGCAGCAGTTGCTGGTTCTCTTCCAGCGTACCTACCGAAATACGGAGGCAGCCTTCGCAGCCCGGAAGGCTGGAGCGGTTGCGCACCACAATGCCGCGTGCGATCAGGTGGTCGTACAGGCGGTTGGCGTCTGTTACCTGCACCAGCAGGAAGTTCGCATCGGATGGGTAGACTTTCAGTACCGCCTCCAGCGTTGGCAGCGCCTGCACCAGCAGCTCGCGCTCCTGTATGATCTCCTCCACCATGTACTTCAGCTCTTCTTCCTTCTCCAGGGCCTGCAGCGCCAGCTCCTGCGTTGCTTCGTTGATGTTGTAAGGCGGCTTTATCTTGTCGAGCAGGCTGATGATTTCTTCCGAAGCAAAGGCCAGCCCTAAGCGCAATCCGGCCATGCCCCAGGCTTTGGAAAAAGTCTGCAGCACCACCAGGTTTGGAAACTCGTCGAGGCGCGTGATCCAGCTTGGTTCGGAGGCAAAGTCAATATAAGCTTCATCCAGCACCACCACGCCGTTGAAGTTGCGCAGCAGGGCCTCTACCCTTTCCGGTTCAATTAGGTTGCCGGTCGGGTTGTTGGGCGAACAGATGAAGAGCAGCTTGGTGGTTGGCTTCACCTGTCGCAGCACCTCCTCTACCGGCACCTGGAAATCGGGTGTCAGCTGTACCGACTGCAGCTGCACATCGTTCAGGTTAGCCGATACTTCGTACATGCCGTAGGTAGGCGGCAGTTGCAGCATGGTGTCCTGCCCCGGCGTGCAGAGCATCCGGAAGAGCAGGTCGATGGCTTCGTCGCTGCCGTTGCCCAGGAAAATCTGCGAGGGCCGCACACCTTTTATTTCGGCGATGCGCTTCTTCAGCTTCTTCTGGTGCGGGTCCGGGTAGCGGTTGTAGGTGCCGCCGGCCAGGCTGCCTACGTTGTTTTCGTTCGCATCAATAAAGATACTGGCCGATCCTTTAAATTCGTCGCGTGCCGATGAATAAGGTTTCATCTTCAGCACATTTGGCCGCACGAGCTCCTGCAGCTTAAACATTGTTCACCTCCTTTAATCGTACACTAACTGCATTTTTGTGCGCTTCCAGCCCTTCGGCTTCTGCCATCACCTCAATGGTTTTGCCGATGTGCTGCAGCCCCTGTGGTGTGATGTGCTGAAAGGTTATTTTCTTTACAAAACTATCCAGCGACACGCCGCTGTAGGCGCGGGCATAGCCGTTGGTGGGTAAGGTATGGTTGGTTCCGGAGGCATAGTCGCCGGCCGATTCCGGGCTGTAGTTGCCCAGGAACACAGAGCCTGCATTGGTCACATAGCGCTCCAGGTTTTCGAAGTTCTTCACCGCCAGGATCAGGTGTTCCGGCGCATACAGGTTCGAGAAGGCCAGCATCCCTTCCACGCTGTGCAGCAGAATAGCCAGGCTGTTCTCTAAAGCTTTGGCTGCAAATTCTTTACGGGGCAACACCTCCAGCTGTGCCTGAAGCTCCTGCTCCACCTGTTCCAGCAACTCTTTGGAGTTGGTCAGGAAAATCACCTGCGAATCCGGCCCGTGCTCGGCCTGCGACAACAGGTCGGCCGCTACAAAAGCAGGATGGGCCGAATCGTCGGCAATGACCAGCACTTCCGAAGGACCGGCAGGGAGGTCGATGGCGACACCGGCTTTGCTTACCAGCTGCTTTGCCACCGTTACGTATTGGTTACCCGGTCCGAAGATTTTATGTACCGCTGTTACCGTTTCGGTACCGAAGGCCATGGCTGCAATAGCCTGTGCGCCTCCTGCCTTCACAATTTTAGTTATGCCCAGCAACGAAGCCGCATATAGGATGGCTGGATGCACGGTACCGTCTTTGGAAGGCGGCGTGCAAAGCACTATTTCTCGACAGCCGGCCAGTTTTGCCGGTACCCCCAGCATGAGCAGTGTCGAAAACAAGGGCGCTGTGCCACCGGGAATATAAAGCCCCACACAATCAATCGCCACGCTTTTGCGCCAGCAGGTTACGCCCGGCATGGTTTCTGTTTTGCGCAGAGGCTCCGCCTGTCCTTTATGAAATGCTTCTATGTTGCTGTGTGCCTGCTGGATCGCCTCCTTCAGCTCTACTTTCAGTTGCGATGCAGCTGCGGCTATTTCAGTTTCCGAAACAAGCAGTTCCTCCACCGTAATGCCGTCATATTTCTGCGTCAGTTCCCGCAAAGCGGCATCGCCTTTTTCTTTTACCAGCCGGAACGTTTCCAGGATGCCGGGTTCCAGGTCTTCCAGGTTTTTGGTGGGCCTGCTTACCAGGCCTGCCCATTCGGGTTTGACCGGGTATTCAATTTTCCGCATCATACAATCATTTTCTCGATAGGTACAACCAATATGCCCTGCGCGCCGGCATCTTTAATTTTCTCGATAATTTCCCAGAACGCATCTTCCTGAACTACGGAGTGGATGGAGCTCCAGCCTTCTTCCGCCAGCGGAAGGATAGTCGGCGACTTAATGCCCGGTAACAGTTCTTTGATGCGCTCAATACTTTCGTTCGGGCTGTTGAGCACGATGTACTTTGTTTTCTGGGCCCGCTGCACGGCATGTATCCTGAAAAGTAACTTTGCCAGTATTTCGCGCTTCTCTTCGCTCAGGTCTTCGTTGGCAATCAGCACTGCCTGCGACTTAAATACCCGCTCCACTTCCCGCAGTCCGTTGCTGATGAGCGTACTGCCGGAGCTTACAATATCGCAGATAGCTTCTGCCAGCCCGATGCTGGGGGCAATTTCAACCGATCCGCTGATGGTATGAATTTGCGCTTTCACGCCATTTTCGTCGAGGAAGTTTTGCAGGATGTTCGGGTAGGAAGTGGCAATGTTCATGCCTTCCAGGTCAGCTACGGACTTATATTCGGTTGCCTTGGGCACGGCCAGCGACAGGCGGCACTTCGAAAAGCCCAGCTGTTCTACCGTCAGGTGCTGCTTGCCTTCCTCTACCAGCACGTTTTCGCCCACAATTCCAATATCGGCTACGCCGTCGGCTACATATCCGGGTATGTCGTCGTCGCGGAGGAACAGGATTTCGAGCGGAAAATTGGTGGATTCGGTTTTCAGTTTCAGCGAGCTGCTGATAAAGGAAATTCCACATTCACGGATCAGGTTCAGCGAGTCGTCGCTGAGTCTGCCGGATTTTTGGATGGCTATACGAAGCATGTTTTTATATCTGGAAATTTATGGTACAAAAATAGGCACTGCTTTGCTTAGGACAAAGTATAATTCGGGCTAATACCCGCGGGGGCAATATATTGATTGGCTTCCTCTTACGAGGAATGATGGATGTGCTGGTGATGCATAGCAGAACCGCAGGCAACAGGCGCTGCCACAACCGGAGAGGTAATATGTAATCTGTTCTTGCTCATTTGCGCTGCAAAGCTAACATCTTTTTGCAGGAATGAAAATTTTGAGAAGGTAAATTTGGCTGTTTCTCCATTTTTTGCTTACCAGGAAGTAAAAAGACGGTGTTCAGCTTTCAGAAAAAGTCTGCTGCTGCAGTCTCCACTCCCGCTGCTCTTAGAGTAAAAGCTTTCTTCTTCGGAATGTTTAAACTAAAATCCCAGGGCCTTTGCAGACAATCTCCGGCTCTTTTGCAGCGTTTTAAATTGTATGAACCGGCAGCAACAGCTGTTGTATAATAAATTTATACTCATTAGTGTCCAAACGTTGCTTTTTTATATCTATATAATCTACTGTAATTAAAGATGTTATACCTTGTTTTTGGATTTTTCGATTTGAAATGGGT
>NZ_QCZK02000004.1 GCF_003347595.2 Botryobacter ruber
ATACAGGAAGGAGATTCCTTGTGGTCCATATCACCAAGTGTATGTAGATTCCCTATAGTTACCTTCCTGCATCTGTCTTTTAAAAGTATATAAAATTTGTACTGTATACGCTTGTGGTAAAGGTATGAGATCCCCACGGGGATGACAAAGGAGGAAAAGTTTTGTGGAACTGAGTAAATACTATCTGGTATTACTCCTGGTTTTCCTGTAGTAAGGTACTGCTCAGGCGCTTTAACTCAGTTTCTGCCGCTTTGGCTTCGTACTGGATATCAATGAGCCGGTTTTCGGCCACCAGCTGGTTCCGCTGGGCCTCGCGCAGCTCAATGGCGGTTAACAAGCCCAGTTTGTAGCGTTCCAGGGCAATTTCGGCGTTCTGCCGGGCCAGGTCCAGGTTAGAGGTCTCCAGGTCCAGCAGCTGTAGCCGGTTGGTGTAGCGGTTGTAGGCACGTGTCGCATCCGACTGCAGGCGGTTCTGCTCCCGCTGAAGCGCAAGTGAATTTGTCTCGATGGCAATCTGGGAATTCTGGACCTGCCGGTTTATTTCGAAGCCGTTAAACACAGGTATGCTTATCGTTAAGCCATAGTTAAAGCCTTGTCTTCTGCTTTCGTTGGTACCAACCGTATTACCAAATATAACAGGATCCTGCAAAGAGCGGTTGAGGCCATAGGCGCCGGCAATACCAACCACGGGGAGGCGTTGTGCACGGGCAGTTCGTAAATCAAAAAGGGCAATCTCACGGTTTATGCGCAGGCGCTGCAGGGTAGGGTTATAAGACTGCAGCTGGTTAGACACTGTTTGCAACCGGAGGTCTTTTTCCACTTCAATCACATCCTCAACCGTAAAGTTGGTGTTGGGGTCGCGGCCCAGCAACTGGTTCAGGTTTACCTTGGCCAGCTGCAGCAGTTCCTGCTGCCGGAGCAGCTCAGAGCGGTCGGCGTTGTAGTCGACCCGGGCACGCAGAATCTCCACTTTGGCACTTACCCCTACGTTGTATTGCTCCTGTGTAATGGTAACGCGCATTTCCGAAATGGCAATGGCATCTTCGATCGCCTCTATTTTACGCGCCTGGCGCACCACATCGTGGTAGGCATTGCTGATATCTGCCACTGTTGTCTCCACTGTTGCCTTTGTAAAAAACGCCCCGGACTTTTCGAGCGCTTTCAGGCGGTTGTGGTTGATAAACATGCGCCCGCCATCAAAAAGAGTCCAGTTCAGCACCATGCTGCTGTTGGAGGACCTGTTGGTGGAATTGTTGACAATACGGGGCTCGTTATTCTCAAACTGGTTGCGGACGTCGTTCCGGGAAAAATCGCGGGTATGGCGGGCGTCTACGGACGGCAGGAAGCCTGCGTTTCCCAGGGTAACATTATTTGCGGCAATTTCCTGCTCTTTCGAGACGATCTGGATATCGTAATTATGGGCAAGTCCTATCCGGACAGCCTGCTCCAGGGTTAGTTGTTCCTGGGCAAAAACCTTACTCTGGAAAAAGCACAAGACACCGGCCAGGAAAAGTGCAGTATTCTTTATGGATGACATTTATTTTTATTTCTAACGCGATTGAACTTTGTGTACTCTGAATATGCCGGTTACTTTAGTGCCGGCACAGGCTCCTGCGCTGCCTGATTCGGATGCTTTTCATCTTCGTCGCCCAGGTGGGTTGGCTTGATGTAAGCCGTAGAGAAGTAGGAATAAATGGCGGGGATGATGTAAAGCGTAAGCCCCGTCGAGAAGATCAGACCGCCCACCACGGCAATACCCATCGATACCCGCGTTTCGGAACCGGCACCCAGGGCCAGCGCAATCGGCAAGGTGCCCAGGATCGTAGAGAGCGACGTCATCAGGATGGGGCGGAAACGGGAAACGGCTGCTTCTTTGGCTGCTTCCAGTTTGTGCAGACCGGCTTCTTTTTTCTGGTTGGCAAATTCCACGAGCAGGATGCCGTTTTTCGTTACCAGCCCCACCAGCATGATCATACCAATCTGGCTGAAGATGTTGAGGGTCTGGTCGAAGAACCAGAGGCTAAGCAGCGCCCCCACCAGCGCCAGCGGCACCGTGAACATGATAATAACCGGGTCGCGGAAGCTTTCGAACTGTGCGGCCAGTGCCAGGTAAATCAGCCCCAGGGCGAGCAGGAAAGCAAACATCAGGCTGCTGGCGCTCTCGGCAAAGTCGCGGGACTGGCCGGCCAGGGAGGTCTGGTAGGTTTCGTCGAGCACCTGGTCTGCTATGGCGTCCATGGCGGCGATACCGTCGCCCACGGTTTTGCCTTTGGCCAGCGAGGCGCTGAAGGTGGCAGCGGCGAAGCGGTTAAAGCGGTACACCTGCGGCGAGGCGCTTTCTTCCTTCAGGTCGATCAGGTTGTCGAGCTGCACCAGTTCGCCGGCGTTGTTTTTGACGTAGAGGCTGCGCAGGTCGAGCGGTTCGCTACGGTTTTCGCGTGCCACCTGCCCCAGCACCTGGTACTGCTTGCCGCCCCGGATAAAGTACCCGAAGCGCTGCCCGCTCATGCCCAATTGGATGGTTTGGGCTATATCGCGGATAGTGACGCCCATGGCCTGTGCTTTCTCGCGGTTAATTTCTACGCGCAGTTCCGGCTTGTTAAACTTCAGGTTCACATCCACAAACGCAAAGGTTGGGTCCTGCTGGGCCGCCTCCAGGAAGGGCGGAATGATCTCGCGCAGCTTCTCCATGCTCTGCGACTGCACCACGAACTGCACCGGCTGACCGGCACCCCGTCCGCCACCCAAGCCCTTATCGCCGGAAGCAAAAGCCCTGGCGCCGGGTATCTGGTTGATCAGGCGTGGCAGCTCTTCCACGATCTCCTGTTGTGATTGATTGCGTTCTTCCGGCCCAACCAAACGCAGCCGGATAAAACCGGAGTTGGAGTTGCGGGTCATGGTGGTGATGCTTGAAATGCCGCTTATCGAATCGTTGATCAAAGCGGTCAGTTCGTTCATGTACTGGTCCATGAATTCAAAAGAGGCACCTTCCGGACCGGTGGCATTGATGCGGAGGCCGCTGCGGTCTTCGTCAGGCGTCAGCTCCGACTGCAGGCTCGTCATCTGCCACCAGATAGCGCCTACCGATAGCACGATCAGCACAAAGGCAACCCAGCGTACCCGCATAAAGCTCTCCAGGCTGCTGCGGTAAGCATTGGTGAGGGCAGCGAAGAAAGGCTCGGTTTTGCGGTAGAACCAGTTCGGCCGTTCGCGGTGCTTGAGCATGCGCGACGACATCATGGGCGTGAGCGTGAGCGACACAAACGACGAAATAATTACCGAACCCGCCACTACGATACCAAACTCGCGGAACAGGCGGCCGGTGGTGTCTTCGAGGAAGGCAACCGGCATAAACACGGCTGCCAGGGCAACAGTGGTGGAGATAATGGCAAAATAAATCTCGGCAGCGCCTTTCTTAGCTGCCTTCATGGGTTGTTCGCCGTTCTCTATCCGGGTATAGATGTTCTCCAGCATCACAATCGCGTCGTCCACTACCAAGCCAATGGCCAGGACCACACCCAGCAGCGTGAGCACATTGACGGAAAAATCCATCAGGTACATGATGAAGAAAGCGCCGATCAGCGAAACCGGAATAGCCACCACCGGGATAACCGTAGAGCGCCAGTCGCGCAGGAACAGGAAGATGATGACCACCACCAGGCCGAAAGCCACAAAAATGGTTTCCTTTACCTCGGAAATGGAAGCTTTGATGTACTTGGAGTTATCGAAGCCGATGGTCAGCTCCAGGTCGTCGGGAATGTCTTTTTTGATGAATTCGAGGCGTTTGTAAAACTCATCGGCAATTTCTACCTGGTTCGAGCCGGGCTGCGGAATGAGCACGACGCCAATCATGGGAATGCCGTTGTAGCGCAGCACCGTTTTTTCGTTTTCAGGAGCCAGCTGCGCATAGCCCACGTCGCGGAACCGGATAAGCCGGTCAGCATCCTGGCGGATAATCAGGTTGTTGAATTCTTCGGGCGTGGAAATGCGGCCCATGGTCCGTACGGAGAGCTCTGTGGTGGCACCTTCTATACTGCCCGAAGGCAGTTCCACGTTCTGCCGCCCCAGGGCCTGCTGCACTTCCAGCGGGGTTATGCGTAGTGCCGAGAGCTTTTCCGGGTCCATCCAGAGGCGCATAGAATAGCGCTTATCGCCCCAGATGCTGATGGCACTGATGCCCGGAATGGTCTGCAGCTGCTCTTTAAACACGTTGGCGCCGATGTCGGACAGCTCCAGCAGCGAACGGGTTTCGCTCCGGATGCCCAGGAACAGGATCGGGTTGGCATCAGCATCTGCTTTGGCAATGGTGGGTGGTTCAGCATCCTCCGGGAGCCTGCGCTGCGCCCGCGCTACGCGGTCGCGCACATCGTTAGCTGCTGCCTCCATATCCACACCTAAGTTAAACTCCACCGTAATGTTGCTGCTACCGTCGCTGCTGGTAGAGGTAAGGGTCCGGATGCCGGCAATCCCGTTGATGGACTCTTCCAGCGGTTCCGTTATCTCCGACTCGATGGTTTCGGCGTTGGCGCCGGCATAACTTGTGGACACGTTCACGATAGGCGGATCGACGCTGGGATACTCGCGTACCCCCAGGAATTTAATGCCGATTACCCCGAACACGATAATCGTGATGCTCATCACGATGGCCAGCACGGGGCGCCTGATACTGATGGTTGATAAACTTGCCATATATTTCCTTCAGTTCCGGTGGCGTTTCACCGGAAGTACTATGTTAACTTTTTGGTAACGCTAAAATCAAAACAGAAACAGCATTGGTTTCCGCTGCAGGAGACTGCGTTCCGCTTCGAAAAGTGGTCTGCAGAATAGGTGGAGTGTTGGTTTCGTTTTTCGGCTCCGGTTGCTATACGCCCGGAGCAGGGGCTGCGGTTTGCTGCTGATCCGGAATATCTTCGTTGCCTTTTTTTACTTTCCGGATTCTAAGATCGGAGCCCGGGCGCGCCTGCAAAATACCGGAGCTGATAATGGTGTCGCCGGGCTCGATGCCTTCCATGATCTGGATCATGGTTTCGGAGCGCTGCCCGATCTTTACCATCTGCGGCTGCGCTTTGCCGTTTTTAGCTAAAAACACCTTATGGCCGGTGGCTTCCGGGATGATGGATTCGGTCGGGATAAGAATTGCCTCGTCCATTTGCTTTAACGTGAGGTTCACCTGTACAAAAGCGCCTGGCTTTATTTCCTCGTTTTTGTTTTCGTACAGCGCCCGGATCGGAAGAGTGCGGGTAGCAGGATCGATGCTGGGCTGGATGGCGTAAATCCGGGCCTCGTACATTTCCGGGCTTCCTTCCGAAGTAAATGTTACCTTGTCGCCGGTTTTAACGGACTGGCTGTAGCGGCCCGGAATCGAAAACTCTATTTTAACGGGGCTCACATCCACAATACGGGCAATAGGCGTAGTGGCAGTTACAAAGCTCCCCTCGCTTACCTGCCGCAGGCCCACCACGCCGCTGAAAGGAGCCCGGATGTAGGCCTTGTCCAGGGTGGCCTGCAGTGCGCGGATATCGGCATTGACCATGGCCAACTGGTTGCTGACCTGCTCGTACTCCTGTTTGCTGATGTATTCTTTCTCCAGCAGCGTGCGCTGGCGCTCTTCCATGTCGCGGTACAGTTTCTGGTTCGATTTGAGTTTCTGGAGCTGTGCCCGCAGGTCTTCGGCATTTACGGTGAGCAGCAGTTGCCCCTGTTTCACGTGGCTGCCTTCCTCGAACCGGATGTTGGTGACCCGGCCCGGAATCTCGCTGCGCAGCTCCACCTCCTCGTTGGGAAGTACGGTGCCGGTCGTGGAGATCCTGTTCTGATAAGCAGTAGGAGAAACTACAAACACATCCACGGCCACTTTCTGGGCCATCGGTCCTGACGGCGGTCCCGCCTGTGTTTTTGTATCCTCGCCCGTAAAAAATTTTGTAACAAGTAGGTACGCTACCGCAGTAAGTGCAGCCAACAGCAAAATTGTCTTTAACGATTTGTTCATTTAGGTAATAAAGCGCTTATTATGGCAAAATTTGGTAACTGGCCAGGCCAGTTGTTGTAAGTTTAGATGAAAGCTGGTTTAAAGTTTAAACATTAAACTAAGCGTAAACCAGTAAATCAGCCTGTAAAGTTCACCCTAAAAAACAAAACTTACAAAGCCTCTTTAGTTCCGGTACCGGTTGTTCCGTAGGTATAAGACAAAATTCAGCGCGTTTGGTTTAAACAGGAAGCGGAATAAAACTGAAAAATTTACAAACAAGAATTTGCGCCACATGAAAAGTACGAAAGAAAACTTTTTTCAGAATGTTTACGAAGTCGTCAAGCTGATCCCGCCGGGGAGGGTGACCTCGTATGGTGCCATTGCCGGTTACCTGGGGGCAAAAGGATCGGCACGGATGGTAGGATGGGCGCTGATTGCCTCGCAGCCTTTTACCGGCATTCCCGCGCACCGGGTAGTGAACCGGAACGGACTGCTGACCGGGAAGCAGCATTTCGAAGCGGCCAATGCCATGCAGGAGCGCCTGGAGCAGGAGGGTGTGCAGGTAGAAAACGACAGGGTAGTGGCATTTGAGCAACTCTTCTGGGATCCTTCCAAAGAACTGTTGTAGCGTTTTGCTAAAAAAGTAAAGCCCCTGGACCGGTTTTTACCAGGTCAGGGGCTTGTACTCAATCTGTCTAAAAACTACTCTGTACTAAAATCTTAGCTTCTGGCTTTGTAGTGGTACTGCGAGAAGAGCGTATAATTGCCCTGGGCATCCGGCGTGCGGATAGCTTTCATGAAGGTGCCGTCCGGGAAGAAGATGTATTGCAGCTGCATAGGGGTGCCGTTTCGGCTTCCCCATTTCTCCAGCCCCGATTCGGGTGTCAGCAGCAGGGTGTTGTTTTCCGGGAACCACTCGCCTGTAAGCAGGAGGGTGCTTTTGCCGGTGTTGTCTATCTGCACAAACTCAAAGCGTTTATTTTTTTCGGAATAGCTTAAAAAGCCTTCGCCTTCTTCGATACTACCGTCGGGTTTTACAATTTTAAACTGCTCGCGCACATAGGTGGCCTGGTTCTGTTTGCTGAAGCTGGCGTTGCCTTTAGAAGTGAGGAACTGCTTGCTTTGCGGTTGCCACAACGAGTAATCTACCTGCCAGTTGCCTGCCACTTTTTGCAGGAGTTCATTTGCTTCTTCGGTTGTAACTCTTTTTGCTTTCTGCGCTTTAGTGATGGGGGCTGCCCATACCAGCAGCACGGCTGCCAGTAGGAAAATAACTGCTTTTTTCATTGTTTTATTTTTTTAGGTTTTAGTTTGCGTTGTTGCCCGGGAGCCTGTAACTGCCAGAGAACGATACAAATATAGGCTGAATTTATGGAACCGGGCTCGTGATTTAGACTAACCCGGGGTAGTTCTAGCCCGAGGGCAATATTATCCGGACAAACGCTTTTGGAGGAGCGCAAAGTATCGACAAACGGGAGGGCGGCTGTGACGTGATGTTCTTCCGAATCAGGAGGTTGCGTAGATAAGTGCCGGTGCTGGGCAGGAGGAGCAGAGGCTGTGGTGGCTGCTGCAGATAAAAAAAGCGGCCTGTTGAATTAAAAAATACAGGAGCGTTGTTACAGGAACAGGTGCAAAGCTGTCAGATTACTTTGTATCTTCATTGGGCGGGAAATTAACAAGGCGTTCGGGGCTTCCGGGCTGTGGCGTCCTGCATCCGTAAAACTTATTTATTTCTGTTAAATCGTGAATATCACCAAAAAGAAACAATACTACCCGATTTCAAAAGGACTGCGGCAGTACCTGAAATCGTACCACCGGACCTTAAAGCTGCCCATAAAATACGAGGACCTGCTGCGCTTCTCCGATTCGTTTCCGCATTACGACAAAAAGGGAAAGGACACGCTATGGGAAACCGTGATGTACGACAACTACATGCAGGATGAGCTGCGCGAGGGGCTTACCCAGATTTATGCCCTTCTCAAAACAGACGGCGATATGTCGGTGATGGAGCACCTCTACATCTCCCGCATCGACCACTGTACCTTTGGCAATTCGCAGCCCTTCCGGATACAGGTCATGAACCAGCTCAACGACAACTACGAGTACTATTACATCAAGCGGGCCGATGCGTCGCGGGTGTACGGGCTGGAGCTGGAGCACATTCTCTCGCCAAGCCGGATTAACTACCTGGTGTTCGACGAAACGCTGATAGAGGAGCATATTGCCGGTATTCCGGGCGACGTGTTTATGAACGAGTACCTGAACAGGCCGCTGTCGAACCAGGTGCGCATAGCCAAAGAGTTTGTGAAATTTAACGAACGTTGCTTTATCCGGCTGCTGGGCGATATGCGCTCTTACAACTACGTGATCGACATAACGCCTGATTTCGAGGATGAGCAGTACCGGGTGCGGGCCATCGACTTCGACCAGCAGTCGTACGAGGGGCACAAGTCCATGTACTTTCCCAAGTACTTTAAAGACAACAACAAGGTAATCAACCTCGTGCTCAGCCTGCTCGACCCCAAAACCATGGAGCAGTACCAGAGCGAGGAGCGCACGCTGCTGTTCCGGAGGCTGAAAACGGCACGCTACCGCCTTAAAGACCTGATCGACTGCATGCGCTGCGACACCATCTCGACACCCGAAAAAGTGGAGATGCTGAAGCAGGAACTGGCCAAACACCACAAGTCGGATGAGTTCCTGAAATGCAAGTCGATGGGCGACCTGGTGCGGCTGAACCTGAAAACCGTGCTTACCCGCGAGCCTAAAATAAAGGCAGGCAAAGTATAGGCGCCACAGGTGGGCAAATGGTCTGCTAAAAATTTTTCTTTTTATTTGGACTGATTCTAAATAGGTGTTACCTTTGTTGTGTAATTGAACAGCAGCCCCTGCGAAGACAACAGAAGACCATGCACCCGACAACAGATAAAACCGAAATTTACGCAACCCCAGCAGGAACCGTTTACCAGTGCGACCGCCGGAACAGGCTGCTGCTGAGCTTTTCCGGTTCCGTAACGGTGTTGAAACTCGATACGTTCCTGCGCCTGCAGAAAGCCGTTGACGCCATCGACCTGGAGGAAATGGCAGCAAGTACCAACCGTGCTTCGGACCTGGAAATAATTTCGGTTTTCGGCTGCGATCGTTGTTTTGTGCTCACGTTGCCCGAACTTTACGCACTGAACGATTTACTGGCAGGCGCAAAGTTTGCTCTGGAGCTCAACCGCATGCTGCACGAGTGCCTGAGCTGCACCCTTGCCTAACAATAACAGGAGCAATTATTTATAGTGGAAAGCACAGCGAAGGCTGTGCTTTTTGTATTTAGACTTCTTCCATATTTCTGCGCAGCCATACTTCGTAACAACCAATCGCTTATATTTAGGGTATTACAGAAGAGGTGCTTTCCGTTAAAGGCACCCGCTTTATCAGAAATATAAAAAACAGGAAATAACTATGAAGGACTTACTCAGGCTCAGAACATCGCTTACAGAAGAGATAGAGAAAATTCTAAACGATCAGATAAAAATGGAAGCCGAATCATCGGCTTTGTACCTGGCTATGTCGTCGTGGTGCGACCGCAACGGCTTCGACTTTAGTGCAGGCTATTTTAAAAAACAATCCGACGAAGAGCGGGAGCACATGCTGCGGCTTTTCAAATATGTATCCGACATGGGAGGCAGGGCCGTTTCGCCGTCCATCGCCAACGTGCCGGTGGAGTTCGACTCGTTCAGGGGAATATTTGAATTGGCGTTGCAGCAGGAGATCGATGTGACAAACTCCTTTAACCGCATCGCCGACCGCTGCATGAAGGCCAAAGACTATATGACCTTCTCGTTTGTGCAGTGGTTCCTGAAAGAGCAGATAGAAGAAGAATACGTGGCGCGTCGTGCCCTGGAGCTGTTCGAAATGATTGGAGAGGAAGGAACCGGACGCTACGAAATAGACAAGCGGGTTCCCAAGATCTCTTACGAAGACACTTACGAAGCTTAACAAAAAAGGCCTCCGGAAATGTCCGGAGGCCTTTTTTGTGGTTTCTGCAGCAGCAGCAGTGGTGCATGGCTACTTTTTGTCAGAATCCAGGATGTGCTCCTGGAACGCCTGCCTCGCCTGCTGTTCGTTTACATGGTGCAGCCAGGCATTGGCGGGTTGCATGCTCATAACAGGAGCGAAGTCGCAGCGGTCGGTGCAGTCGGTTTTTATTACCTCAACGGTGTTTTTCAGGCCCATATCCTTAATCATGCTTCGGAAGAGCTTAGCCAGTTCTTTGCCGCCTTTCTTTTTGCACTTGCTGCCTGTGCACACATAAATTACTTTATCGGGTATCTCAAATCCTTTGCTCATATGCTAATGTACTCCTTTGCGGGTTTAAAGTTAAGGAGCAGAACGGAGTTTAAAAATAGTACTGCACCTGCCACCATTCCTTTACCTGCTGCGTATTTACTTTGCTCTTCAAAATAGTTAACTTGTAGGCGTACCATACCAGAATTTTTATGCAGAAAAGACACTTGGCGTTTCTATCGCTTGCTTTTGCCGGTCTGCTTGCAACAGGCTGCAGTTCTTCCGCTACTACAGAAGGAACTACCGTCGACTCAGCTGAGGCTGCCATGGGGCAGGGGCTGGATCTTGCCAACATGGATACCACGGTTAATCCCTGCGAGGATTTCTACCAGTATGCAAACGGAGGCTGGATCACGAACAACCCGATTCCGGCTTCGGAGAGCCGCTGGGGTGCTTTTAACGAACTGGCCGAAAAGAACTATGCTATTCTGCTGGAACTGCTCACGGAAGCTGCCTCCAATGCCACCGCTGCCAAAGGCACTGCCACCCAACTCGTCGGCGACTTCTATGCAACCGGTATGGATTCTGTTGCTGCCAACAAGGCTGGCCTGGCTCCCATTCAGCCGGAACTGGAAAAGATAGAAGCTATTAAAACGGCAGATGACCTGGTAAAGGTCCAGGCGGAGCTCCTGCAGAAAGGCATGACCGGCTTCTATAACCTCTATGTGGCCCAGGACGATAAAATTAGCACCCAATACGCGCTGCAGGCCTACCAGGATGGGCTCGGGCTGCCCGACCGGGATTATTACCTGAAAAACGACGAACGCTCCAAAAAAATAAGAACAGCCTATGTAGAGCACCTGCAGAACATATTCCGCTTGCTGGGCGATGATGCGGCCACGGCGCAGCAAAAGGCACAGACGGTGTTCCGTTTCGAGACAAGCCTGGCCAAAGCCTCCAGGACCCGGGTGGAACTGCGCGACCCTTATGCGAACTACAACAAGATTAGTGTGCAGGAGTTTAACAGGCAGTACCCGAACCTGCGCTTACCACTGGTGCTGGCGGGTGTAGGCGCACAAAATGTAAATGAAATCATTGTAGGCCAGCCTCCTTTCTTTAAAGAACTGAACAGCATGCTTACGCCCACTGCTGTAAACGACTGGAAAACCTACATGCAGTGGCATTTGTTACAGACCGCAGCCCCTTACCTGAGCCAGGAGTTTGTGCAGGAGAACTTCAACTTCTATGGCAAAGTCCTGAGCGGGACCGAGCAGATGCAGCCCCGCTGGAAGCGGGTACTCCGCTCCACCGATGCCGCGCTGGGCGAGGCGCTGGGGCAGCTGTATGTGCAGAAAACCTTTTCACCACAGGCAAAGCAGAAGGCACTGGAGATGGTGAACAACCTGCAACTGGCGTTTAAAGAGCACGTGCGCGACCTGGACTGGATGAGCGAAGAAACCAAGCAGCAGGCGCTGGAGAAGCTAAATGCCTTTGCCGTTAAAATCGGCTACCCCGATAAGTGGAAAGACTACAAGGGGTTGAGCATCAGCCGCGATGCCTATGTTTCGAACGTGATGCGGGCCAACCAGTTCCTGTACCAGGAGAACATCGACAAGCTTGGGAAACCCGTGGACCGGGCCGAGTGGTTTATGTCGCCGCCCACGGTGAATGCCTACTACAACCCCACCATGAACGAAATTGTGTTTCCGGCAGGCATCCTGCAGCCGCCTTTCTTCGACCCACAGGCCGACGATGCGGTAAACTATGGCGGCATGGGAGCTGTGATCGGGCACGAACTTACCCACGGCTTCGACGACCAGGGCGCCCAGTACGACTTTGAAGGAAACCTGAAAGACTGGTGGACCAAAGCCGACCAGGAGCAGTTTACGGCGCGCGCTAACGTAGTAGCCGACCAGTACAGCCAGTACACCGTGCTCGACAACCTGCACGTAAACGGAAAACTGACAATGGGCGAAAACATTGCCGATATCGGCGGATTGAACATTGCCTATACGGCGCTGCAGAAGGCGCTCAGCAAAAAGAACCCCGGAAAAATTGCAGGATTTACACCGGAGCAGCGTTTCTTCCTGGCGTGGGCGCAGATCTGGCGCATCAATGTGCGCGACGAGTATCTGAACCAGCAAATCCTGACCGACCCGCATTCGCCGGGCAGGTTCCGCACCAACGGGCCGGTTTCCAATCTGCCCCAGTTCTACGAAACCTTTAACTGCAACGAAAACGACAAGCTCTACCGTCCGGAAAAAGACCGGATTAAAATCTGGTAGCAGCAGGAAAAATATGTTCATGCAGCAGTAACACAAACGGGGCGGCAACTTTTGTTACCGCCCCGTTTGTGTTACTGCATTATTTACTGTTTCTCTGCCTCGATAATTTTAATTTTATGAGGCACAATTTCTTTCGGCCAGTCGTTGCCGTCAACCGGCTCTTCTGCAATTTTATCTACCACGTCAAGACCTTCAATCACTTCGCCAAACACGGTGTATTCGTGGTCGAGGCTGGGTTCGCCGCCGATGGTGGTGTAGGCTTCAACCTGCTCCGGCGTGTATTTCTTGCCATACTGGGCTTCGTAGGCGCGTACTTCCTCAATGGTTCTGGGTTTGCCCTGCACAATGTAAAAGTTATGAGACGATGATTTTTTCTCCGGATTCCGCTCGTCGCCGTAGCGTGCCATTGCCAGGGCGCCTTTTTTATGAACATATTTCGGATTAAACTCTGCCGGAACTTTGTAGGGGCCCTGTTTCATGGTCCGGTTGTCGGAATCTCCTCCCTGAATCACCAGTCCTTTTACCACCCTGTAAAATTCGCCCTGGTCGTAGAAACCGGACCTGGCAAGCCGTACAAAATTTGCGCGGTGCAGGGGCGTGTCTTTGTAGAGCCGCACTTTTATGTCGCCGTGGCGGGTGCTGATAACAGCTAGCGTATCGGGATGTTCTTTTCCGTAGGCCGTTAAAACTTCCTCCGCATTTTCTGCTTTCAGGGGCTGCAGTTTCGGTTCCTTTTTTGCTGTTGCAGCTACCTCATCCGCAGTTTCCTGTTCTGTTTTTCCGTTGCAGGCCATAAGGAATAGCAGGCAGCCAATCAGCAGTTTCATGCTTTTTGTTGAAAAGGTAGTTGAAAGTGTCGGTATCATAGGTTGTTTTTCTGAATCTCTAAGCTAACAATTATGGCTGAAAAAATCTATCCTGCGCACCTCGGGTACACATTTTTCCAGCTCCAAAGCCATTTAAACCAGCCATGTAGTGGTGTGGCCGCGCTGGTGCAGCAGCAATATAGAAATTGTATATATAGAAGGTTGTTGAATTGTGAATAAAAAAAGGTTTTTTGAAGAAAATTATAATTCTCGTTAGGGTGTGTTTAATTATTTGCTTGTATGATGTTGATATAATGCAAAATTAATGAAGTGATTCGGATTTTTATTGTAATTTATTTTGATAAAAATGATTGCTTATTTTAAATCAATTACGTACGTTAGTAGGACACAAGTAAGTAGTTTTATTGTTGAAACAATCTGTTTATCTATCCACTATTTAAATTATCCCTTATGAAACAAGCTTTTTACCCAAGCAACTTACTGCGCACTATGGTAATGGGGGCGGCAGTGGCGACAGCAGCATTTTCGTTTACAGCCTGTAGCGATGATGCCATAGAGGCACAATCCCCGGTAGTGGAGGTACAGTCCAGCCAGGATAACGGAGCAGTTATCCCCGGTAAATACATCGTGGTGTTCAAAGAAAATGAAAACATGCGCATCAGCCCCAACGCGAGCTACACTGACCGGGTTGAATTGGTGCGGGAGATGGGGGTGCAGGTTTTTAGCGGCAGCACTATCAGCAAAGAAAAAATAGACAGGGTATTCGGAAAAGCAATTCTGGGTGTTGTGGCAGATTTGTCTGATGAAGAAGTGGCCAAACTCAGGAAGGATTTCAGAGTAGCTTATATTGAGCCGGACAGGGTAATTTCTTTGGGAAAACCAAGTAGAGAAGAAGATGACGTAAACGCAGCAGCACAGGAAACTCCTTGGGGAATCAACCGTGTAGGGTATGCCGATGGGAATGGTAAAACAGCCTGGATAATAGACACCGGAATAGACCTGGATCATCCAGATCTGAGGGTAAATACCAGCAAAAGCAGAACATTTGTGACAACCGGGAGGGATGCCAAATCTGCCGACGATGGTAACGGTCATGGTACTCACGTAGCCGGTACGATAGCTGCCAAAAATAATTCTACAGGTGTAATCGGAGTAGCTTACGGTGCGACCGTGGTGGCTGTAAAAGTGCTTAACGCACAGGGCAGTGGTTCTTACTCGGGCGTAATAGCCGGGCTAGATTATGTAGCTGCTAATGCTTCCTCTGGCGATGTTGCCAATATGAGTCTGGGAGGACCTGGCTCAAAGGCTTTGGACGATGCTGTAGTGAAAGCTGCTGATGCAGGAGTTCTTTTCGCGATAGCCGCAGGAAACAATGGTAGCCATGCCGGTAGTTATTCACCTGCTCGTGTAAACCATAGCAAAGTGTTTACGGTGTCTGCCATGAACTCATCTAATATCTTTGCCAGCTTCTCTAACTATGGTAACCCTCCTGTAGATTACTGCGCTCCGGGTGTAAGCATCAAATCTACCTGGAAGGATAAAGGCTATGCTACAATCAGTGGTACTTCCATGGCTGCTCCACATGTTGCAGGATTACTGTTACTGAAAGGAACTAGTGGTAGCCTTGGTACAGACGGAAATGTATTAAATGATCCGGATGGCAACGCTGACCCGATTGCCCACAAATAACCAAGTGCTATTCAGATAAAAAGCAAGAGAGGCAGCCAGGCGGCTGCCTCTCTTGCTTTTGCTGCTATACCAGCCGCTTCTGCATTACAAAATCATTCATCCAGAACGGGCCTATCGGAATATCTTCTTCCCGGGCGATGGTGTAGCCGCAGGTTTCGTAAAATAGTTTGGCGGGATTATGCCGGTTTACGTTCAGCTCCAGTACTTTGGCTCCTCTTGCCCTTACGGCTTCCTCGGCAGCTTCTAGCAGCTTCCGGCCGGTGCCTTTGCCCTGCGCTTCCGGGAGCAGGTATAGTTTGTTTAGCTTATAAGTGGCTGTAGTGGTGGCTTTTAGCGAGAAAGCAGCAAAGCCAATCGGCTGATCTGCAGCATACAGTAGCAGAAACACCTGCCCTTCTTCCAGCTGTTGCAGCAGCGCTTCTTCTTCATAAATCTTTTCGAACATGTAATCGATCTGCTCTTTCGATAAAATGCGGCAGTAAGTTGGCTCCCAGATGCGGGCGGCAAGCTGGTGCAGCAGTGGCACATCAGCAGGTGTGGCTTGCCGGATATGAAAGTTGCTGTTCATGATTCCCAATGATGATACTGCAAGTTAAAACTAAAAATCATCAGAAACGGAATTATCCGGTGCAGGCTTTCCTGTGTTGGTTTGTTTCCCGGGGAAAATTGATGATATCAATCACCCGCTTTAGCAACTTCGCAACTTACAATTTTTAGTACCTTGCTGTTGTACTGAAATGAATGTTCATGAAAGCAATTTATTTAGAAGATATAAACAAACCGTTTGAACTGATAGAAACACCCCGGCCTGAGGCTGGTCCCGGAGAAGTTGTTGTGCAGGTAAAAGCAGCCGCCTTAAACCACCGCGATGTGTGGATACAGCAGGGGCGGTATTTTATAAAAGAATACCCCGCCATACTCGGCTCCGACGGGGCAGGCATAGTAACAGAAGTAGGTGAGGGGGTAACGGAAGACTGGCTGGGACAGCAGGTGCTGATTGATCCGACAACCGACTGGGGTGATAGACATAATGTGCAGGCTGCTGATTTTAAGGTTCTAGGAATGCCCGAAGCAGGTACGTTTGCCGAATTTGTAAAAGTAAAAGCAGCCAACCTGCACCCCAAGCCGGAGCACCTGACTTTTGAAGAAGCGGCTGCCCTTCCGCTGGCCGGTGTGACAGGCTATCGAGCTATGTTTACCAAATGCGGCCTGCAGCCCGGGGAGCGTGTGCTGATAACAGGAGCAGGCGGTGGCGTAGCCTTACTGGCGGTGCAGTTTGCTGTAGCCACAGGCGCTGAAGCATGGGTAACTTCCGGTTCAGAAGAAAAAATAGCGAAGGCAATAGCGCTGGGTGCTGCAGGCGGCATCAGCTATAAGCAGGAAAACTGGGGTAAAGAACTTAAAAAGGCAGCAACCGGTTTCGATGTGGTGCTGGATGCTGCCGGAGGCGAAGGTTTTGCGCAGCTGCTAAAGCTGGCAAAGCCTGGCGGACGAATTGCAGTCTATGGCGGCACCACCGGGTTGATTCAACTTGTAAATCCTGCCGATATCTTCTGGAAGCAGCTCTCCATTTTTGGGAGTACCATGGGTACCGCCAGCGATTTTGCCAATATGGTGCAACTGGTACGCGACAAGCAGCTGAAGCCGGTGATTGATAAAATCTTTCCGCTGGAAGAAACCGAGCAGGCCATGCGCTACATGGAAGCCGGCAAGCAGTTCGGGAAAATAATAGTAAAAGTAGGGGAGTAGCCGCACCGGCAGCCCCGTTTTGCAGGAGCAGCGGCTATGGTGGCAGGGGCAGCAGAATAAAATGATAGCTCCGCCCTCAAAAAAATCTGCTGCCGCTGCCACCATAGCCGCTGCTCCTGTTATTTAGTTTCTTTTTTCGGTTTCCAGACGTAGCCGCAGTCGTAGCACTTGAATTTGCGGTTGAAGAAAGGCAGCGGGAAACCAAGTATGAGGTAAGAAATAGAGAAAACGGTTTTCGAGAAAGATTCTTCTGCTATGTGCGTGGAGTTGCAGCGGGGGCAGGTTTCTTCATGCACATGCTCGGGCATGGGCGGCGCCAGTTCAATGTCGTCGTCGATATAATATTCGCTGGTACCTTCCAGTACCTGTTCCACAAGTTGGCGGGCAACGGCTTCGCGGTCCTCGGGCACGCGCAGCTTTACACCGCCCACTGCCACCGAATAAAACGGCTGCACCGATACAATATGCTCATCGCCGAGGTAACAGGGAATACCCTCCGCCTCCAGCCGCCCCTTCACGATATGGGCTTCGGTTGGCTCATTGAACGTAGCGATAGTTACCAGGCGATTCGACATATGTTGTGCAGCTTTAGCAGGCTACTGTTTTTTGGGAGGAAGGTCAAACGCGACCGCATTGTGCTCGAAATGCCCTTTATGAGAGCCATCGCAGAAAGGCTTGTTCTGCGACATGCCGCAGCGGCAGATCGACACCACAGACCGGCCGCCCAGGTGGTACACATTTCCGTCTTTGTCTACAATCTCGAAGTCGCCTTCTACCCGTACCGAGCCATTGTTGTTTATTGTAAGTCTTGTTGTTGCCATAAGTTTCGTTGTTCTAAATATTACACGTGTTAACAAATATACTGCTTTTGCGCTACAGATTGCCTGTTTTTGTGGTTTACTTTGCTGGCATTACGGCGCCTGCAGGGCTGCTGCAACAGGCAAAGCACCCGGACCTGGTGCGGCGAAGGCTGATTTACAGCATGGTGGCATTCTGCACAATGGATAAAAGCTCGTCGCCGGCATCGATGTCGTGGCGCAGGTGCTCCTGAAAGTTCACCGAAACGCGCAAGGCTTTCAGCCCCTGTACGCCCTGCATTTCCTCCAGTTCGAGGTGCTCTACTTCATCCGTAATATAGCCTTCCGATTGCAGGAACTCGATGTAACGCATGTATTCCTGTGCTTCTTTGGGTTGGGTATAAATGATGGCAATTTTTTCCGGTTGCGTCAGGCGCTCTTCCGTGTCGCGGATGGTAGCCTTGTCGATGCGCTTCTTTAAAATTTCGTAGCGGATGTTTTCGGCCCCATCCACGTCAAATTTCTTTTCGTCCAGCCTGAACCGGATGGAGATGGAGGCGCTGTGAACCAGGATCAGCTGTGTGATCTCGAGTGGCAGCTTCAGGTTAGCACGCATGTTCTGTAGGCGGCGCGCAATTTCGCAGGAGAGCATGAGCTGCCACAGGCGCATGTTTTTCAGGTAGATAGGTTGAAAGGCGCCATTGTTGAGCAGCGAAGCGCCAATGTAGATGTTGTATTCCAGCCCGTCGGTTTTATACTTCTCAAAATAATGCGGAAATATCTGCTGCGCCTTCGCCTCCTCCCGGTCCAGGAACGAGGAGATGGTTTCGTTAATCATGTACAGGCTTTCTTCGTAGGCCCGCCGCTTGTTAAACACCACGCCATAGGGGTTATCGATGGCTTTCTGGTAGGCCTTTATGGGGCCGGCTGCCGTAGGGTTCTTTTCCAGGAAGTGGTCGAAAAGCGGCTCTATCTCGCTTCGCAAAAAGTCGAGAATCACATCTTCGTCGCCGGTAGTGAGTTCGTGCACAATGCTTTGCGAGAATTTGTCCAGCTTAAAAACGAGTTCATCCAGAATAGACAGCGACAGGTTGTTTTTGGCCGCCAGCAGCACCTCCTTTGCCAGCACAAGCTGCTCGAGCAGGTCGCCCTGGATGGCCTTGTTGCGTTCTGTGGCCGATCCTCTTATGTCAGATACCCCATACAGCGGGTATACATCCTTGAAAACGATGGGCTCGATTTCGGAGCTGGCGTTTCGTTCGCGTTTTTCCAGCAGGTTAATGGCGGCCTGCGTAAAGCGCCATTCCACAATCGGATGAATGGCGGTATATTTTTCCTTGATGATGTTCTGGATGCTGCTCCTGAGTTCGTCCAGGCCCCGGTTCATGGCTAAGGCAAAAAGCGGCAATATTTCTTTCAGGCGGATGGTGGTCAGGGCGTTCAGCTCTCCGGGAATGTGCGAGGCCAGCTCCAGGAGGCCGATTCTTTTCCCTTCGAACTCGAGCGGGGCAATAATCAGGTTGCGTATGCCCGATTCGAGCAACTGGTTCTCTACGAGCGTGGGGTGCTTAAAAACCTCCAGGTCTTCCACGATAATGGTATGCCCGTAGCGGATAACCGGCTCATAAACGGAGCCCCGCAGGTCGGCCAGGCGCAGGCTGCAGGTGGTAGAAAGTACAAGTCCCTGCCATATTTTGCGGGCATAGTTCGAGTCGAATTCATGCAGCTCCGGGCAGGTAGCAATACCAAGTTGTATGCCGGGCAGTTTAAAGAGCACCCGAAGCTTCTGCTGCAGATTTTCGAATCCTTCATCCGTGCTGATGGCATCTTGGTCCAGCAGGTCGAAACGCAGCGAAGAAATGGTTTCCTCGTTGGTAACATCCGTGAAGTCGTAAATGGCAAAGCCCGTAAATTCAAAGTTTTCCGGGGGCAGCTTCTGCATCCACAGGTCCAGGTCGTGGTAGCGGTTTATCAGGAAGTTTATCATCTGGGGGCTGAGCGTTTTAAGTTCGCCTTTTGCCTTTACTTCCATAAACTTCAAATCGATGGTAAGCTTGTAGTGGCGCTCCAGCTGGGTAAACTTATCCTTAAACGTGAAAATGAACGGCTCATCCACCGTAAAGTTCGCGTTGTAGAACTTGTCCAGGATCAGGGTGTAGGCCGACAGGATCTGCCTGAAAAGGAGCGTTTTTTTGTCGATATTCAGCTTTTCGGGATAGTTGGCGCCATCCAGCAGCTGCAACTCTTCCAGGCGCGGGGTGGCATAAAAGCTTTCGAAATGAAACGGTATAACGGCGGCTCTCAGGTCGTTTTCCCATAAAGCACTCGGGAAAATATCTTCCATGAGGGTGTTTACCGTATTGATATGCTTTTTTATGACACTGCTATCGTGGATAGGTTTTAGCAAGGCGGGGGTGTGCTTCAGCAGGTTAGAAAGTTCTTCTACACGCGACATGTTACAGTTTGGCGTACACTTTAACTTATTCTCCCAGTACGAAGCAAGCGGCCATAAACTGAGCGACGTTTTAAACGGAAACTCATTCGTGCTCAGTTGTATGCTATCTTTATTGGTGATAGAAACAACGGTTTCGTGAAAGCTGCCTCTGTTATTACTCATAAAAAGTTCTGATCGTGTATACTCATTAGGGGCTGGAAACTGAAGGTTAAACTAACCATGTGGCAGGTACAGACTAACAGCCCTACTTTAAACGAAATTCCTGCACAAAAGATGGTACATTTTTCTTTCCTATCCCTTAGTTTTACGACACATACGTGCTTTGGTGCAAGCCGGATGTAATTTAAATATTTGCCAAACGCTATGTTCTGGCATAATTTTTAAGGAGGTACAGTTACAATAAAAAGTAAAATAGCATATGCGTATAGTAAGAACATGGGTGCTGACCATGCTGCTGGCCACCCTGGCCGTAGGGGTGCAGGCCCAGGAGAAATCCAAACTTGAAAAAGACCTTGCCAGCCTGCGTGACTGGATGAGCCGGAAAGCCGGCCAGGCCGATAGTATAACACGTGCTGAATGGCCCGTCATTAAGCGGGAGTTCCGGGAAATGACTGCAAGCCTCGACAGAAACTCCAACAGCATGACCGAAACTGACAAGCAGGAATACGGGCAACTGAAAAGCAAATACCAGACCTGGGAGGAGAAAACCGAAGGCAGCTACGGCGAGCCGCTGAACCGGGACGAGGCCAGGCGCTGGGAAATTGACCTGGTAGGTACAAGTGCCATCAGTAGTGTGACGGCCGAGGAAATGCGCGAAACGTTTACCTACTTTATGGAACAGGTGCGCATCAGCCGCGGGCTCTGGAACCTGCGCGACTGGGACTATGCCGAGCATGTATACCTGCAGCTAAGCGACCGCAAACAGCAGGTGCTGGACAAGATGACCAACGGCGACAAAATTAAGGTGGCGGCGCTGCAGGTTGAGTTTAATACCCTCCGGAAGAGCCACGATGTGCGGGAGAAACTGGAGAGTAAAAAAGAAAAGAAATAGTTTTTAACATTGAATTTAGTGCCAGCAAGCCCCGGTTCTTACTTTCGTAGAGCCGGGGCTTGCCGGTTTTTAGAGTATGTAGCAACACGGGTTTAACAGTAGTTAAACGAAGCAGCAAGGGTGGCTTCTGCCAGAAAAGCTGTACTTTTGCCGCTGCATTCATTCAAAACGGAATTTTGCCATGCATATTGCCATCGTCGGGAACATTGGGGCCGGCAAAACGACGCTTGCTACCAAACTGGCGCATCATTTTAAATGGGACCTGTACCTGGAGGCAGTGGAGGATAATCCGTACCTGAAGGATTTTTACGAGGATATGGAGCGGTGGGCGTTCCACCTGCAGGTGTACTTCCTCAACAGCCGTTTTAACCAGGTAAAGCAGATCCAGAGCAGGAACAGATCCGTGATACAGGACCGGACCATTTACGAAGATGCCTATATCTTTGCCAAAAACCTGCACCAGTCGGGCTATATGAGCACCCGCGACTATAACAACTACCTGGCGCTGTTCCAGTCGATGATTACGATGGTAAAAGCCCCAGACCTGATGATTTACCTGAAGGCAGACCTGCCCAAGCTCATCGGGCAGATCGAAAAACGAAACCGCGCCTATGAAAATAACATCCGCCTGGACTATCTCCGGAACCTGAACGAGCACTACAACAACTGGATGAGTTCTTATAATCTTGGAAAGGTGCTGGTAGTAGATGTAAACAACCTCGATTTTGTGTCGAAGCCGGAAGACCTGGGCGGGATTGTCGAGAAAATACAACGGGAGCTGTTTGGGCTGTTTTAGGCCTGTTGTATTTTTGTCGGTAGGCAGTCCTGTTTCCGGCAGAATTGGGAACCGCGTTTATTTTCTGTATATTGGCTGATTCTCGATAAAACCATACTACCCGATTGCAGGAGCATCAGCATTCGCTTCTGTTCAACATAAAAAACTACGATCGCTGTAATTAAGCAAACCATAATGAAAGTTCTTCATCTACTTTTAGCCTCTGGCCTGGCCACAGCATTAGCCGGCTGTAGCAGCAATAAGCCGGAGGAGCTTGAAACTACCGCTACAGAGCAGGCTGAAACCTCTGCCATCAACCTGAAGCAGAAGTTGCAAATGTATACGCCTGTAAAGCTTACTGCCGACCTGAGTGGCCTGAGTGAAAACGAACGACAGATGATCCCGCTGCTGATAGAGGCCGCCGACATCATGGACGAAATGTTCTGGTACGAAGCCTATGGCAGAGGCGACTCCCTGCTCAATGCCCTCACCGACGAGGAGGCCAGGCAGTTCGTTAAAATAAACTACGGCCCCTGGGACCGCCTGAACGACAACACTCCTTTTATTCCGGGGGTAGGTATGAAGCCTGCCGGTGCAAACTTTTACCCGCGCGACATAACGAAGGAGGAGTTTGAAGCAGCCAGCCTGCCCGAAAAAACCAGCCAGTACACCTTTCTTCGCCGCGATTCCGGCGGAAAACTGGAGACGGTGCCTTACCACGAGTTGTTTAAGGAACAGGTAACGCGTGCCTCGGACCTGCTGTTGCAGGCGGCAACGCTGGCCGAGAACGATGAACTGCGGAAATACCTGAACATGCGGGCGCAGGCGCTGCTCACCGACGATTACCAGCCCAGCGACCTTGCCTGGATGGACATGAAAACAAACAAAATAGACGTTGTGATCGGGCCCATCGAAACCTACGAAGACAAGCTGTTCGGGTACAAGGCAGCGCACGAGGCCTATGTGCTGATAAAGGACATGGACTGGAGCAAGCGCCTGGAAAAATACGCCGCTTTCCTGCCTGAACTGCAGCGTGGCCTGCCGGTGGGCGAAAACTATAAAAAAGAAATGCCCGGCGCCGATGCCGACCTCAATGCCTACGATGTGGTATACTACGCCGGCGATTGTAACGCAGGCAGCAAAACCATTGCCATCAACCTGCCAAACGACGAGGAGGTACAGCTGAAAAAAGGAACGCGCCGTCTACAGCTCAAAAACGCCATGCGCGCCAAGTTCGATAAAATCATGGTACCCATTGCGCAGGAGCTTATTGCCGACGACCAGCAGCAGCACGTTACCTTCGATGCCTTTTTTGCCACTACCATGTTTCATGAGGTAGCCCACGGGCTCGGCATCAAAAACACCATCAACGGGAAAGGCACCGTGCGCGAGGCGCTCAAAGAGCATGCCTCTGCCCTGGAAGAGGGGAAAGCAGACATCCTGGGGCTTTACATGATCACGCAGCTGCACAATAAGAAAGAACTCGAAGGGAAGCTGGAAGATTATTACACCACGTTTCTGGCCGGCATTTTCAGGTCGGTGCGGTTTGGTGCAGCCAGCGCGCACGGAAAGGCCAACATGGTTCGCTTTAATTTTTTCAAGGAGCACGGCGCCTTTGAACGCGATGCCAAAACAGGAAAGTACCGGGTTAATTACGTAAAGATGCGCAAAGCCATGGACAAGCTGTCGGAACTCATCCTGACATTACAAGGCAATGGCGACTATGAAGGCGTAGGCGAACTGCTGGTGAAACAGGGCAACATCAGCCTGCAACTGCAGTCCGACCTGGACCGCCTGAGCCGCAACAATATTCCCGTAGATGTGGTGTTCGAGCAGGGCGTCGACGTGCTGGGACTGTAGAAAGTTAGAAAGTTTAGGAGTTAGAGGGTTTAGGAGGTAGAAAGGTAGAATTTGTATGGGTTGAAAATGTTCAACCCCTACAAAATTTCTACCTTTCTACCTCTCTACCTCCTAAACTTTCCTTCACCTTATGTTATTTTACATGAATTTGAATTTGGGGTAACCTATTGGTAAAATAGGCAGTATGTTAATTTTCAGTCGATTATGTTTTATGAAAATTATAAAAGCTGCATGTAATGAAAAATTTTTATGACTTTAACCTGGATAGCCCGCAGGAGCGCCAGGAGCGAGAAAAGTTATTTCCTGAGCTATCAAAATTTCATATTGCCTTGCGCGAAGAACTAAGCGAGGATGAGTATAACCAATTTTACAGTGCCGAGAAAGAAAGCATGACCCGGCCCGAAAAAGTAAGTACCCCCCGTACCGAAAAAGAAATTAGCAAACCGTTTATGGTGCCCAACCCATCGTTAAACCAAGCCTGGATTCAAGTGTAATATGGAATTGCAAAGATGTTAAAGAAGGTAAACTGCAAAAACGGTTTACCTTTTTTTTATCCTGCCTGGTACTTACTTTTGTGGTTCATACGCTGGCGCTGTTATAAGCTGGCTCAGGATAGCGCTTACTTCTTCGGCCTGGTGCAGCACAATCAGGTGTTCTCCGTTTTTGATACTAATCACGTTGGGCCACTTCCGGAACGGAAGTACCTTGTCCTTGGTGCCGTGAATGTGGATAACCCCTGGAAAAGGAATTGGCTGGCGCCAGGCTAACAGTTGTCCCATCGACCACCGCAAAAATTTTTCATCAATCTCCAGGATTATTTCCCGCAGCAGTTTTTTTGCTTCCGGTGTATGTGCGCCAAAAAACCAGGGCGCCAGCGGCACCATGCTTTGCATCAGTTTCAGGGGAAGGTAGCGGTGCAGGTGCAGGCTGCCCAGCAAACGGTAGTGCCAGGGCAAGGCTTTGCTGGTAGCCAGGCTGGCAATGATCACCAGTTTCCGGGGTTTGAGTATTTTTGCCAGTTCTGTTGCCACCACGCCCCCAAACGAAAGGCCTACCAAAATAGGATGCGGGTCCTCGATCTGGCTTTTCAGGCGCTGCACATATTCCTGTATCGGCTCATCAATACTGGCAGGTGCTATCCACTGCACATGCTTGTAAGGCAGTTCTGGTGGCAGGTGCAAAGACCTGAACATACGCCAGTCTGCTCCAAGGCCGCTGATAAAATAGATCGTGTTCATGGTTTAACTTGTACGGGAGCTACCCGTTCTGAGGTAATTTAACCCTCGCTATTTAGTAAAGCAACAGCTCGTCCGGAAAGTTTCAACAACCGGCAGGTCGGGGTGCTATAACTTTGGGGGCAGAGAGGAGCAGCGGCTGTGGTGGCAGGTACAGCAGACTTTTTTCTTCCCTTTTCCAAAGAAATAATTTGCTGCACCAGCCACCACAGCCGCTGCTCCTTGACAATAGTGGTAATAGCCAGGGTCGGGGTGCTGCGTTGCTGAATCTGAAAAGAACCAGGGTAAGCTGCTGATTTATCAGGGTGCTATCAGTGCTGATTTTTTATCGAGCCAGACTTTTGCTGCTGTCCGTGTATGGAAAGTCCGTAGTTGCAGTTCCGGAGGTATCCTGCTTCTAAAATCACGGAAGGAATAAAGGCTTAGCATGTTGCTGGAATAAACATAAGCCAGGTATTTTAGGCCAGCTTTTACGGCCTTCGGCATCCATTCGTACTGCAGCCAGTCGTTGGCTTCGTACCATTCGCCGCTAACCTCCGATTTGTCGTTCAGCAGCCCCTGGTAGTGCATAGCCTGTAAAATGGGAATTGATACCTGTGCAGCTTTAATGACGTCGGCTGCCGAAATATGCCCGGTCCACTTGGCCTCAAGAAACCCGTTTTCCGCCCGCAGCGTCAGGAACACATCGCCTGCAGTATGCGTCAGCACAATTGGTTCCGGCCAGTTGGCCGGCAGGTGAGCGTAAGAATTCAGGTTCATTGTAGTCCATGTCAGATGTTGCTAAGGTAAGCTGATCTGTCTGTTTAAAAGGTTATTTATAAGGATTATACGTATCTGAATCCGGGTTGGTAGTGCGTTATAAGCTTCTTGCCGGAAAAGTGCAGGAGGAGGTGCAAAAACAGCAGCAGCAGGCGCTATAACGAACCGGCGATGGAAGCATGTTGTATTTTTCCGTAAAAAACAGCCTCCGGCTTTGCCCTGCGGGTAAGGCGGTCATGCGGGCACCTGATTTCCTGGTAGTAGGGGTAGGTAACTGTGGCAGGGGCAAATCACTTCGTTCTGCTGGTTGGTTGTGCCGTGGCTAAGGGAGTGGCAAAGGAAAGATAGGTTTCATGTGCTACAGTTTTACGCGTATGGCTGCAGCATGTGCCTGAACCGGAAACGATTCCATTACAGGTCCGTCGAACCATACCTCAACC
Organism: Botryobacter ruber; assembly: GCF_003347595.2. Taxonomy (GTDB): domain Bacteria; phylum Bacteroidota; class Bacteroidia; order Cytophagales; family Hymenobacteraceae; genus Pontibacter; species Pontibacter ruber_A. The sequence goes on from NZ_QCZK02000004.1 coordinate 26,166, forward strand.
TGCTGCTGTTCCTGCAGCTGCTCTACCTTCAGTACATTTCCCTCGGCATCTTCTATGTGTGTTTTATCATCGACTTTGATACTGGCCTTCGGGTAGTTTGTTTCCAGGTCAGCGATGGCTTCTACCAGTACAACTGCTACCGACTGCTCAATTTTAGGGTTCGTCCGCTTCAGGGTAGTAATGCTACCCTCTATGTCCGGTATTGTGTCGGGAATAGCCTTTCCTGTCTGGCCTGTACAGCCTGTTACAAAGGCAGCAAATAAAAAGACAAATGTGGCTAAGTATTTCATGGCGCAGTTTTTCGTGGTCAGCTTTCTGTTCTGTCTGATGTTATAATGAAAAGGATAATTTTACTACTCTTTATTGCGGCAACAGGTTGTCCTGAACCGGACGATGTTTGCTGCATAAAAGAAAAGCCGCCTGCTACTGGTGCTGTAACAGGCGGCTTTTCGGTATATGATCCCGGTAATTAAGCTACTTTCAGGGTTGGATTCGTGAACGTGTTCCTGATCTTTTCGCCTTCTGTATATTCCGCCAGAAAATCATTTTCATGCAGCTCCACGGTTTGTGGCTCCTGCATCAGTACAACTTTTCCGCGCTGGCCTACGGTTATTACGCCAACTCCCCTTTCCTGGCACAGCGACAGAAAATAAGCCGCCAAGGGGTTGTTCCTGAACGTGAGGCTGCTGATGGAGATGCCAAGCCACTGATTGTTTGCATGGTAGCGCTGCATCGTGTTGAGGATAGAATTTATTTTTTTCCGGAGAGCTTGTTTTTCTGCAACTGTGTGAAGAATAAAGCCTGCTAAAGCCGTTACAAAGGCAACACCTGCCGCTATACCCCAGTGTAAAGCCAGCGATACCAGGTAGGTTGTGGCAATGAGCAGGACAAGCGCAGTCAGGAAGCGGAATTTGCTTAAGCCTTTCTTTTTATAATCGGTGAGCAGCGCGGAAAGTTTAGCTGAATGAGCGGTGGTCAGGGTGGCAGTAAAAAGGGAGCCTTTCGGATGTTTGAATGTGATAAGTGCGTCTACTTTAACGCCTTTCCTTGTTTTTTCCCCTTTACGGATTAACAGGCTGGAGCCACTGTGGTGGCTGGTGTAATAGGATTGAAGAAATTCGTCCGCGAAATCTTCAATCTTATTTATCCTCTTTTGCATATGTTTATGAACATTAAAATAACTCGGTATCAGAGTAAAAATCTTAAATGTAAAGGGTCATTCCTGCTTTGCGTTCCGCAGGATCTTCTCTGTACAACACGCTGACCTGTAACTGAGTGAGAAAATTTTAAATTTTCTAAATTAACTGCAAATCTATTTAACTAATCGAGTAAAACAAATTTTTAGGTTAAAAACTGTTAAGTAATCATGCTGGCAGTTACTACTACAACTTCTACTGTGCACAAGGTTCCCCGAATAATAATTGAGGTAGAATTTATTTGAGCTGCTTTAAACCATCGGAGTTGAAAAGTGTTCAAATGTTGTAGGAGAATAATGAAGGACTTTTAAAAGACTGCTCCTGCAGGTGCTTTATTTTATGGATCTGATAAAATTATTTAGCGCCCTGACTATATAGGAACTTTGCTGCCCGTAGCCTGGTAAAGAAGAACTGCAGTGGTGTGAGCTACCGGGATTTTTGTTATGCAGGCATCCGTATTTTAGCTACACCTGGCGCCAGCGTTAAAAAGTGAAACAGTGCGGAAAATTGAATTTTACCGTTAACCGCGCTTCGGTATAACCAGCTGATACCGTATGTTATACCTGGTATAAGTGGCACCAAAAGCTGGTGGAGCAGCACTATTCCGGAAGGGGGGACGTAACAACAGGATACCTTCGTTCCTGGCATGCGGAACTCCTGTTCAGAGGAGGTGCCCAAAGCGCTTTTTTTCTGAAGGTAAGGGAAAGCTGAGCCGGCGCAAAAAGTAGCGACGGCTTCCGGAGTAAGAAGGCGGGCGGAGCGCTGCTGGTGGCCTGGTTCTCACTGGCAGGCATGCCGTTTTGTGCCATATCGGGTTTGAAGCAATGGGAATAGCTGCCAGGCAAAGCGATCGGTCTGCTGCCGCTGTTTATTTTGGCGTTTTGGCATTAAACCAGATGATGCCAATGATAATTACAACAGCCAGGATGATTATCAGCATGAGGGTCATAGTCTGTAAATTTTAGTAGTTCAACATTTTAGCATATCTACTGGATAACAGGATTACATGTTACAAATGCCACCAGAATACAACTGCCCTCAATAAGGTGCCCTGGTCTGTGCCAATCCGGGATGAATAACTGAAGAAGCAGCGTTACATGTGTTCCATTCGGATTCTGAAGTTTTTGTTGCTGTATTTTTTTAGCTTTACGAAATAACCGTTATTCGCATAATACTAGATAATACCGAACCATGAGAACCGTATCCAGTTTCAGGCGTATTTTTTTTATTTTACCGTTCCTGTGGTTTCTGTTTTTGGGCAGCACAAACGCCCAGATGCCTGCCAAACCTTCTGCCGCCCAACTGTTGCAGGATATAAAAAAATTAAACGTGCTCGGAAGCGCGCTGTACATGGCCGCACACCCCGACGACGAAAATACCCGCCTGATTGCCTACCTGGCCAACGAAAAACTGTACAACACAGCTTACCTGTCGGCAACACGCGGAGACGGTGGCCAGAACCTGGTGGGGCCGCAGATACGGGAGGAACTGGGAATTATCCGGACGCAGGAGTTGCTGCAGGCGCGCCGCATCGACGGAGGCCAGCAGTTCTTTACCCGGGCCAACGACTTCGGCTTCTCTAAAAACTCCGACGAAACTTTTACCATCTGGGACAAGGAACAGGTGCTGGCCGATGCCGTGTGGGTAATCCGCAAGTTTAGGCCTGATGTGATCATTACCCGCTTCCCGCCCGATGCCCGTGCCGGCCACGGGCACCACAGCGCCTCGGCCATACTTGCAGCAGAGGCTTTCGAGGCAGCGGCAGACCCGAAACGCTTTCCGGAGCAACTGCAGTACGTGGAGGTGTGGCAACCCAAACGCCTGCTCTGGAACACGGGCGTGTGGTCGTTCCGGAACCAACAGGAGTTCGACGCTTATGGCGCGCAGTTGCTGAAAATTGATGTGGGCGGTTACAACCCCACGCTGGGAAAATCTTACCCCGAAATCGCTGCCGAAAGCCGCAGCATGCACAAGAGCCAGGGTTTTGGCACCAGCAGCACCCGCGGCAGCTCCATCGAGTACCTCGACCACACCAAAGGCGACAAGGCGCAGAAAGAGCTGTTCGAAGGCATCAACACCTCCTGGAGCCGCGTGAAAGGTGGCGAGAAGGTTAGCAAACTGCTGCAAAAAGTTATCGCTGACTTTCGTGCCGATAACCCGGCTGCCATCGTGCCTGCTTTACTGGCAGTTCGTAAAGAGATGCAGCAGCTGCCTGGTAGCCACTGGAAACAGGTAAAGCTCCAGGAACTGGAGGAGGTGGTGAAGCATGCGCTCGGGCTGTACCTGGAGGTGGCGGCTACCGACGTCGCAGTTGTTCCGGGAGAGCCCGTGCGGCTGCAGGTGGAAGCAACCAACCGTTCGGCTTTGCCGGTGACGCTGCAGGGGATGCAGTTTTCCTTTGCCCGCAAAGATACCACCCTCGCTACCAGGTTGCTGGAAAATAAACCCTTGAAATTTACGGTTGTGCCTGTTTTGCCTGCTGCCACACCCTACACGCAGCCGTACTGGCTCCGGCAAGAACCGAGCCTGGGCATGTACCATGTACAAACGCAGCAGGAGGTAGGCTTGCCGGAGAACAAACCGGCTGCCCCGGTCGTGTTTACCGTGCAGGTGGCAGGGCAGGTGATCGATTACACGGTTCCGGTAATTTACAAACGCTCTGATCCGGTGGAGGGGGAGGTGTACCAGCCTTTCGAGGTAACGCCGCCGGTGCTCGTGAACCTGCCGGACAAGGTATTTGTGTTTCCGGACCAGGAGCCAAAGCAAGTGCTGGTAAAGTTAACAGCAGGAAAGGCAAACGTGGCTGGTGCAGTAACCCTGGAATTGCCCCGCCAGGGCTGGCGCATAGAGCCGGCCTCCATTCCCTTCGACCTCAAAGCCAAAGGGACCGAGCAACTGGTGCGGTTCACTGTTTATCCGCCGCAGGGGCAGCACGATGCGGTATTAAAAGCCGTGGCTACCGTAGCCGGAAAAACCTACAGCAAAGGCCTCAGCACCATCGCCTACAGCCACATTCCCACGCAAACCACGTTCCCGGAAGCTGTTTCCAGAGTCGTAAAGCTGGACCTGCAAAAGAAGGGCGAGCGGGTTGCTTACCTGATGGGAGCCGGCGACGACCTGCCCCTGACCCTGCAGCAAATGGGCTACGATGTTACTATTTTGCAGGAAGCGGACATGAACCTGCACACGCTGCAACAGTTCGATGCCATTGTTGTGGGTATTCGCGCCTACAACACCGTCGACCGCCTGAAGCACTACCAGCCCCTGCTCATGCAGTACGTCTGGAACGGTGGCAACCTGATCGTGCAGTACAACACCGTTGGTCCGCTGGTAACACCTGAAATTGCGCCTTATCCCTTAAAGCTGTCGCGGGAGCGGGTAACGGTGGAGGAGGCCGAGGTGCGTTTCCTGAAACCGGAACACCCGGTACTCAACACGCCCAATAAAATTACGCACCAGGATTTCAAAGGCTGGGTGCAGGAGCGCGGTCTGTACTTTCCGAGCGAGTGGAGCAAAGAGTATGAGGCTATCCTCTCCTCCAACGACCCCGGCGAACCTGCCCGCGACGGCGGTCTGCTTATCGCCTCCTATGGCAAAGGCAACTACATCTACACCGGCTACTCCTGGTTCCGGCAATTGCCTGCGGGTGTGCCAGGCGCGTACCGGCTGTTCGCCAACCTGATTTCGCTGGGGATGCGTGATGCTGCTTCGGGGAAGGCGGCGACCGGAGCGGGTAAGGCTGGGAAGGGGTTGTAGCGGCAGGCTGCTTTCAATAAATTACCATTTCAAAATTTTTCAGGATGAAGTTAACAGACCTGGTCTATAATATACAATCTATTGATGCCGGTTTTGCGCAGGAAGCAAACAAGGCAGTAAACCAATTGCTTACACTCAGGAACTGGTTTATTGGATACTACATTGTTGAGTTTGAGCAGCATGGAGAAGAAAGGGCGCAGTATGGCGAAAAAGTACTTAAAGTTATTGCAGACCAATTAAACAAAAGTGGTTTGTCTTATAGAAACTTGAATCTATATAGACAATTTTATTTAGTTTTTCCTGAAATAGGGTGTTCTCTGCAGTTCTTTATTAGTGATAAAATTCTGCAGACGGTGTCTGCAGAATTGTTAGAATCTAAAATTAGGCAGACACTGTCTGCCCAATTGGACCGCGATGCAAAAAATATGCTCTCTAAAGAGCCCACCTCCGAAAAGCTAGCTGTTGCAACTAAAATGGTGCAGTCGCTTTCCTTTTCCCATATTACGTTGCTGCTAACCTTGGACGATGACCTAAAACGCACTTTTTATGTTGCTGAAGCCATCAAAGGTACCTGGTCTGTCAGAGAATTGAAAAGGCAAATAAACACGCTGCTTTTTGAACGTTCAGGTATATCGAAGAGTCCGGGCCAATTAATAAAAAGTATTCAAGCTAAATCTCAAACCTTATCAACAAGGGGATTAGTAAAAGATATTTACACCTTTGAGTTCTTAGGCCTTCCTATGAAGGATGTCGTGGAAGAATCGGATTTGGAGGCTGCGTTGCTGGACCACCTGCGTGAGTTTATGCTGGAGTTGGGGAATGGATTTTGCCTGGAGGCGCGTCAGAAAAGGATTTTGATAGGCAGTGAATATTTCTTTATCGACCTTGTCTTCTACCACAGGGTTTTAAAATGCCATGTGCTGATAGAACTCAAAGTAGATGAGTTTAATCATGCCAATGCCGGACAACTGAACACTTACCTCAATTACTACAAAAAGGAGGTAAAACAGGAGAACGATAATGATCCGATTGGGATACTTTTGGTGACAAACAAGAATGAGGCTTTGGTAGAGTATGCTACAGCCGGGATGGACCAAAATTTATTTGTAAGTAAATACCTCCTCCAACTACCAAGTACCGATAAACTTGTCCAGTTTATTAAAACAGAACTGGAAGCCATCTAGGTTGATTTAACAGTTCTAAGTAATTCCCGATTCTTCAATTCATGAACAAAAACAACAAGCAACTACAACAACAAGAACACAGACCTCCCATCCTGGGTAGCTGGAAAAAGCTGTACCTGCTGGTGCTGGGCAACCTGGCGTTCCTGGTTGTTGTGTTCTATTTCCTCACCAAATACTACGAATGAGACCATCCGACTGGATCGTATTGCTGGGCACACTGGGCTTTATTGTGATATACGGCATCTGGAAAACCCGCGGCAGCAAGGATATTGAAGGCTACCTGAAAGGCGACAACAGCATGAAATGGTGGACCATCGGTTTGTCCGTAATGGCTACGCAGGCCAGTGCCATCACCTTTCTTTCCACACCCGGGCAGGCCTACGAAGATGGGATGCGCTTTGTGCAGTTCTATTTTGGCTTGCCCATTGCCATGGTCATTATCTCTATCACGGTTATCCCGGTATTTTACCGCCTCAACGTCTACACCGCTTACGAGTACCTCGAAAATCGCTTCGATCTGAAAACACGCTCGCTGGCGGCTTTCCTGTTTCTGGTGCAGCGCGGACTGGCAGCCGGTATTACCATCTATGCACCGGCCATTATCCTCTCTACCATCCTGGGGTGGCGCCTGAACCTGACGAGTATTGTGATCGGGCTTGTCGTGATTATCTACACCGTATCCGGTGGAACGAAGGCGGTGAGCGTGACGCAGCGGCAGCAGATGGCCGTGATGATAGGAGGGATGCTGATTGCCGGTTACATGGTGGTGCATTACCTGCCCGAGGGAATATCGATGGGCGATGCCGTGGCGGTGGCCGGTAAAATGGGCCGCATGAACATCGTGGATTTCTCCTTCAACTGGAACGACCGCTACAATTTCTGGTCCGGCATTACGGGCGGACTGTTCCTGGCGCTGTCGTACTTCGGTACCGACCAGTCGCAGGTGGCGCGTTACCTGACGGGGCGTTCCGTTACCGAAAGCCGGCTGGGGCTGCTGTTCAACGGCCTGCTCAAAATTCCGATGCAGTTTATGATTTTGTTTATCGGGGTGATGGTGTTTGTGTTTTACCAGTTCAACCAGCCGCCGGCCTTTTTTAACAGCGCCGCCCGCGACAGCGTGTTTGCCACAAGTTACGCCGGAGAAATGCAGCAGCTCGAGGCGCAGCACGAGGCAGTTTTCAACCAAAAACAGGAAGCGGTACAGGAGCTTGTTACGGCCTTACGTTCTGCTGATGATGCCACCATTGCCACTGCACAAGCCGAGGTGGTACGTCTGCAGCAGGCATCGAAAGAAATATCATCAGAAGTAAAAGGATTGGTAGCCAAAGCTATACCGGGAGCAGAGACCAAAGACACAGATTATGTATTTATCTCCTTTGTAACCAACTACCTGCCTGCCGGACTCGTGGGGCTGTTGCTGGCTGTTATCTTATCGGCCGCCATGTCGTCTACGGCATCGGAACTGAATGCGCTGGCTTCTACAACGGTCATCGATATCTACAAACGGTCTGTAAAACCCGATGCGAGCGACAGCCATTACCTGAGTGCGTCGAGGTGGTATACGGTAGCCTGGGGGGTAATTGCCATTCTGTTTGCCACCTTTGCCACACGCCAGGATAACCTGATCCAGGCAGTTAACATTATCGGTTCCCTCTTCTACGGCACCATTCTGGGTATTTTCCTGGTGGCGTTTTACTTCAAGTACATCAAAGGCCACGCGGTGTTTATGGCTGCCCTGCTTGCCGAAGCGGTAGTACTTTACTGCCACTACTTCACCGATATTGCCTTTCTGTGGTTTAATGTAATTGGCTGCGGCTGCGTGATTTTGTTTGGGCTGGTCCTTCAAACTGTGCTCAATCAGCGACAGCCTGTGCGTTAAGAAAGCAGCAGCGGCTGTGGTGGCAGGTGCAGTAGAACTTTCTACATGAAAAAAGAGGCGCTGGCAACGATAGGTTGTGTATTTGAGTCGGTACAAAATAAAAAAGACCTGCAGTAACTGCAGGCCCTTTCCAAGGTGTTATATCACTTTACTTAATTAACGATTTTGCTTAGTCCAGTTACCACGGCGGCTACGCGAATGGCATCGAATATGCGTTGTTCGGTAGCTCCCAGTTTCAGGACAGACGCTTCGTGGGCAGCCACGCAGCGCTCACAGCCGTTGATGGCCGAAACCGCTAAACTTACCAGTTCGAAAAACTCTTTGCTCAATACCGGGTTGCCCATGATGTTCATCTTCACGCGGGCTGGCAGCTGCTCATAAATGTCTTTGTGCGCGAAGTGGCGGAAGCGGTACAGGATGTTGTTCGTAGCCAGCAGCGAGGCGCAGGCAATGGCTTCGGCTGTCTCGGCTTCGGTAGCGCCGTTTTCTTTGGCTTTCTCCTCAAACGCACTGATCAGGGTTACGTTTTCTTCGTTGGCTGCTGCGGCTAAGGCCAGCAGGTAAGCTTCTTTTGGAGAAAGTGTTTCGCCGGCGATGGCGGTTTTCAGGTTCACGCGCAGGTCGCGCAGGTACCTTGAGTCGGCGTCGGCGAGTTTATCGAGGCTGTAGAACGGTTGTTCTTCGTTCAGCCCTAAGTCTTTTAAAAGATCTGTTTTAGTTTCCTGTGTTGCAGATAGTAGCATGGTATTTTTTCCTTTTTGATGAGAGTTTGATCATGTTCAACCTAAGCAGCGGAAGCAGTGGCTGTTAACCAGCCACCCTTCCTGAACCTACTTAAGCTGCACTATATATATGGAAAGTGGGCGTGTTAAACAGCTAACGTTTCTTCCCCTTTTGTCCAGTTGCACGGACAAAGTTCGTCAGTCTGAAGCGCATCCAGCACGCGCAGCACTTCTGCCACGTTGCGGCCAACGCTCAGGTCGTTAACACTAACCCATCGTATAATTCCCTGCGGGTCTACAATGTACGTTACACGGTAAGCTACTTTTTCTTCGGCTTCCAGAATGCCCAGCTCTTCGGCCAGCGATTTGGAAGTATCGGCCAGCATCGGGAACCGGAGGCCACGGAGGTCGTCGTGGTCGCGGCGCCAGGCGGCGTGCACAAATTCAGAGTCGGTAGAGGCGCCTACTAGCAAGGCATCGCGGTCGCGGAACTCGTCGTAGTTTTTGTTGAACTCGGCAATCTCGGTAGGGCACACAAACGTGAAGTCTTTCGGCCACCAGAACATCACCATCCACTGATCGTTTTCTTTGTGCGTTTCGTGGGTGATGTCGGCGAACTCTTTGCCTTTTTCCAGTGATACAACTGCTTGTTTTTTGAAAGCCGGAAACGTGGCGCCTACTGATAAAATTCTATTTTGTGACATGTTGTTTAATGGTTAATTGCTTACTTGTTAAATTGTTGTAGATGTAGTTTTTGTTTTTTTAGCTCAGGAAAGCTTTCAGCATCCAGAGTGTTTTTTCGTTTTCGTTGATGTCTTCGCTGATGAGCGCTACGGTTCCTTCGTCTCCGGTTTCGGCAGCCAGGCTAAGAATCTCGCGCTCCAGTCCCAGCAGTACCGTCAGGTTTTCGTAGGTGGCTTTCACCATATCGATGCCATTACTCAGGTTTCCTGCTTCTGTTATGCTCGACACCTTCAGGTAATCGGAGAATGTGTGCAGCGGCTGCTGGCCAATTGTCAGGATTCGCTCCGCAATGGCATCTATCTTGGTGAGGACATTGTCGTACAGCTCCTCAAACTTGTCGTGCAGCTGGAAGAAGTACACGCCCTTCACATTCCAGTGGAAGCCCCGCAGGTTCTGGTAGAATAAGTGGTAATTTGCCAGCAGTACATTCAGCTGGTCTGCTACCTTCTGGCTATCTTTCTGCTGCAGTCCTATTTCATTTAGCTTGTTCATAATTTCGTTTTGTTTCGTGCTTGTGCTTAAGGTTCGATACAAAGGTGCAGGGTTTGTGATTATAAATCAAATCGATTGTTTTTATGATATGATAGATTAAATCTATAGATTTGTTTGAATCGTTGATTAACGGTGATTTGCTTGATTTTGAACCGTTGATGGTAGGATGAAATGATTTTTGTGATTAAATGTTTATCTGAATCAGGATTTACAAAATGATTGAAATTTAAGAATGAGGCTTTGAACCTGTAGCTTTTGCTGGTGCGAGCTTGTAGCTCGTACCTACATTGAAAAATCTTGTTCAAGGTATGAAGGTACGAGCTACAAGCTCGCACCAGCACGCGGGCACCGCGTCTCTACAGGTAATCCGCATTGCTATCTGTGAAAGGGTTGAAAATCTTCAACCCCTACCAAAGTCATTACCTATCTAACTTTCTACCTCCTAAACTCTTAAACTCCCTAACTCTCTAACTAAAATGACTTTAGTACAGCTCGAATATTTACTGGCCGTAGATACGTACCGCCATTTTGCCACGGCGGCGGAAAATTGTTTTGTAACGCAGCCCACGCTGAGCATGCAGCTGCAGAAGCTGGAGGAGGAGCTGGGGGTGCAGCTGTTCGACAGGAGCCGGGTGCCGGTGCGGCCCACGGAGCTGGGGAAGGAAATAATTGCGCAGGCGCGTGTGGTGCTGGCCGAGGCGAAGAAGATTCAGGAGATCGTGCAGAACCAGAAACAGGAGCTGGCAGGGGAGCTGCGCATTGGTGTCATTCCGACGCTGGCGCCTTACCTTATCCCGCTGTTTATTACCGGTTTTATGCAAAAGTACCCGCAGGTACAGGTTACGGTACAGGAGCTGCTTACGCACCAGATTGTGGAGAAGCTAAACCATGAGCTGCTGGATGTGGGGCTGCTGGTGACCCCGCTCGAAGATAAAAGCATAAAGGAACTGCCGCTGTTTTACGAAGCCTTTGTCGCTTACATCAACGCCAGCCACCCCCTGGCAAAACGTAAAACCATCGATCCGGACAAGCTGAGCCTCGAAGATCTGTGGGTGCTGAATGAAGGCCACTGCTTCCGGAGCCAGGTCCTTAACATCTGCAACCGGGGCGGCAAAGCCATGGCAGCTCACTCAGGGCATTTCGACTACAAGAGCGGCTCCCTCGAAACCCTCCGGCGCATTGTAGAAACCCAGCACGGCCTGACGCTGCTCCCGGAGCTGTCGGTGCTCGACATGCCAGCCGACAAGCGGAAACTGGTGCGCCCGTTCCAGGAACCGCAGCCGCTGCGGGAGGTAAGCCTGGTAGTACACCGCAGCTTCCTGAAGAAAAAGCTGATTGAGGCGCTGCAGCAGGAAATTATAGAATCGGTGCCGGAAGAGATCAGGAACAGGAAAAAAGAGCAGGTGGTGGCGATTCGGTAGTGTGCTAATTTTTTAATGTGCTGATGTGCTAATGGGGTTGAATTGTTGAATGGCTAAATCGTTAAATGGTTGTAATCCTGTTAATCCATAAATCTGACGAATCCGAATTCAGACAACAAAGCAAACATAAAATCACACCCATCATTCCATCACTACCATCAACTGTTCAGACTAAAAAATCCTGTTGATCCTTCAATCATTTAATCGTGTTCAGACAAAAAATCAGGTACATCTCTAAAATCACACAAATCAAAGGTTCAGACAAAAAAAGCGGCTGCCCCAGTCAGGACAGCCGCTCTTCTTATGTTGTTTTTAGCTGGAATTACGCTTTCACGCCAGTTTCCTGAAGTGCTTTTACCATGGCGTCGCCGATTTCGGCTGGTGACTCTACTACGTAGATGCCGCACTCGCGCATGATCTTCATTTTAGCAGCAGCTGTGTCGTCGGCGCCGCCTACGATGGCACCTGCGTGGCCCATGCGGCGTCCCGGAGGCGCTGTCTGGCCGGCGATGAAGCCTACAACTGGTTTTTTGTTGCCTGTTTCTTTGATGTACTGCGATGCCATAGCCTCGTAGTTACCACCGATCTCACCAATCATCACGATGGCGTCCGTCTCAGGGTCGTTCATCAGCAGCTCTACCGCATTTTTAGTAGGTGTTCCGATGATCGGGTCACCACCGATACCGATAGCAGTAGAAATACCCAGACCTGCTTTCACGATCTGGTCGGCAGCTTCGTAAGTTAACGTACCAGACTTAGACACGATACCGATACGGCCTGGCTTAAACACGAAACCTGGCATAATGCCTACTTTCGCTTCGCCTGGCGTAATCACACCCGGGCAGTTTGGTCCGATAAGCGTAAGGTCTTTGTTTTTGATGTAGTTTTTAACATCTACCATGTCCTTAACCGGAATACCTTCGGTGATGGCAACAATTACTTTGATGCCGGCGTCGGCAGCTTCCATGATGGCATCGGCAGCAAAAGCCGGCGGCACGAAGATGATGGAAACATCGGCTCCGGTTTCCTGTACAGCCTGCGCTACGGTGTTAAATACCGGGCGGTCTAAGTGGGTAGAGCCCCCTTTGCCTGGCGTTACACCACCAACAACGTTAGTGCCGTACTCAATCATCTGCTGTGCGTGGAACGAACCTTCCGAGCCGGTGAAGCCCTGCACGATCACTTTGGAATTCTTATTTACTAAAACACTCATGTGCGTATCTTAAATAGTTGATGTATAGAGGGTCTAACTAAAGGTTGTGCAAAAATAGGCTTTTTTGTGGGGCATGCAAAAAATAGTTGGTCTAATTCCAAAACATATGCAAAACTACTGCTACAGCCCCTTTATGAACAGGTGCAGTTGCCGGGAGTAGCCTTATTTAACAAGAAAGCAGGAGCAAAAGGAGTGGTGGCCGGAGCAGAGAAGTTTTATGCGCTGCTTCTTTGCTTGCAGCTCCGCTTCCGTCTTGTTTAGCCTGATGCGCCTGCTAAAAAAATTAAATTGCGTACCTTTGTAGCATCATCTTAATAACTGGAACAGAAATGAAGTATCTGAATCATATAACCGAAGCCATCGGGAATACGCCCCTGGTAAAGCTGAATAAAGTGACGGATGGCATTAAGGCTACCGTGCTGGCCAAAGTTGAGTATTTTAACCCCGGCAACTCCGTAAAAGACCGCATGGCCATTAAAATGATCGAGGACGCGGAGAAAGCAGGTATCCTGCGCCCGGGTGGTACCATCATCGAGGGTACCTCGGGGAACACCGGTATGGGCCTGGCGCTGGTGGCTATTGCCAAAGGCTACAAGTGCATCTTTACCCTGTCGGATAAGCAGGGGCAGGAGAAGATCAATATCCTGAAAGCGGTCGGCGCCGAAGTAGTGGTATGCCCCACCAATGTACCGCCCGATCATCCGGATTCGTACTACTCGGTGGCGCGCCGCCTGAACCGGGAAATTCCGAACTCGTTTTACCCGAACCAGTACGATAACCTGTCCAATACCGCGGCCCATTACGAAACGACTGGCCCTGAGATCTGGGACCAGACATCCGGCAACATCACCTGCTTTGCCTGTGGCGTTGGCACCGGCGGCACCATCTCCGGTATTTCCAAGTACCTCCGTGAGAAAAACCCGTCTCTCAAAACAGCCGGAATCGATACTTATGGCTCTGTGTTCAAGAAATACAAAGAAACAGGTGTTTTCGACGAGAAAGAGATTTACCCGTATGCCACCGAAGGGATAGGCGAAGACATTCTGCCCAAAAACGTAGACTTCGACCTGATCGACACCTTTGTGAAGGTATCGGACAAAGACGGTGCGCTGATGACGCGGCGGCTGGCACGGGAAGAGGGGCTGTTTGTGGGCTGGTCGAGCGGTTCTGCCGTTTATGGGGCGCTGGAGTACGCGCGCGAGCACCTGACTGAAAAAGATATGATGGTGGTGTTGCTGCCCGACCACGGCACCCGCTACCTGGCCAAAATCTACAACGACGACTGGATGCGTTCGCAGGGCTACATCGATTAACAGTTATTTTTGAAAAAACGAAAGCCTGGAAATTGTTTCAGGCTTTTTTATTGCCTACCTTATCGGGCTGGAATAAAACAAAAATAAGATAACCATAATGCTACGATTTAGGTAGCTAGTAAAATAGGGGAGGAAACTACTATTGCAGCAGGTTTCCATGGTTTAAAGTTGAGCAGCATAGGGAATGATGAGAAAACTTACTGGTATCTTACTCATCGATGATGATGATACAACTAACTTTCTGAACGAACGCCTGTTACGCAGGATGGGGATAGCGGATAATATCCGGACTTTTGTGAACGGGAAACAGGCATTTGATTACCTCTACAACGTGAGCAACGGAAACTATGAGCCCGGAAGCCCGGATTACTTCCAGCCGGAGCTTATTTTCCTGGATATCAACATGCCGGTAATGGATGGCTTTGAAATGCTGGACCTGTTTGAGCGCCTGAATCCTGAATTCCGGAACCGGATTGTGATGACGGTACTTACCACCTCCACCCACCCGTATGATACCGACACCTCCCGGAAGTTTGCCGCCGAATACCTGACCAAGCCGCTGACTGCCGAGAAGATAAACATGCTGCTCGATAAATATTTTAAGGGCAAGGAAGAACCTTTGTCCGAGATGTGACGGGCTGAAAAAGTTCTCTGCACCAGCCACCACAGCCGCTGCTGTACCTTTTCGCTCTTAAAACGAAAATCCGAAGTGCGATTTAACCGCCAGGTTGATGGCCACGCCAATGCCGGCCAACAGTAATCCAATGCCAATGAGGGTTTCCATGCTTTGCCTGGGCGTGAGGTAACGTTTGAATATGTTTCCGCCTAGTGCCCCCACGGCAAATGCAATAATCAGCGGCAGGCTCCGGTGCCAGAATACGTTGCCGATCAGGTAATGGCTGATGGAGCCCGTCACGCTGGTGATCACTAGGATGAACAGCGAGGTAGAGGTGGCCACGTTAGGCGGTATCCGGAAAAGCTTTATCATCATGGGGGTCTGCAAAAAACCACCGCCAATGCCAAACAATCCTGCCATTATACCCGAAAAGAACCCAAAAATTACGACCAGGCCAGCATTGATGCGGTAGGCCAGGTGGTGCTCCCGGTTTACCCGGATAAACGAGGTAGGAATGTTGCGAATGGAGTACATCAGGCCCGAATGCCGGGGTGGTGTCCGGAGCCGGTGCGGTACAACCATTAAAGAGCCAATAAGCACAACAAAAGTTGCAAAAATAACCTGCAGCCTGAAAACAGGCAGAAAAGCGACCAGGAAAGCGCCCACCACGGTGCCGGCCACGGCCGGAAACTGGATGAGCGTGCCCACCAGGTAATCGATGCTTTTGTCGCGCAGGTTGAAAAGAGAGGCAATGATGGCGGCGGGTACTACGGCTGTCATGGTGGAGCCTACGGCAATTTCCATGTTATACCCGAAAAAGATAATCAGGATCGGCACCATAAACACACCACCCCCAAACCCGATGATAGTTCCGAATCCGCTTACCAGAACGCCCAGAAGAAATATTAAAAAGTTTTCCATTCGCAACAGCGCCAGGGCGCCAGCATGTATAAACTTCCGGGGTGTGCTTAGCTACAGCCCGGTAACAGATACGAATTCAAAAGTTTCCCCGTTAAACAGCCCCTTGTCGCTAAGCTTGAGCGACGGAATAACCAGCAGCGCCATAAAGGAGAGTGTCATGAACGGAGAAGCAAGTTTGCTGTCCATCTCTTTACTCATACGGTCGATAGCCGAATAAGCTGCTGCTACTTTGTACCCGTCGTTGGCAGACATAATGCCGGCCACAGGTAAAGGCAACAGCTGTTCGCTGGCGCCATCTACCGCCGATACGCCACCCTTTGCGCCTATAACCAGGTTTATGGCCCGGCACAGGCTTTCGTCGTCTACACCCACGGCAATGATATTGTGCGAATCGTGCCCTACAGAAGAGGCAATAGCACCGCGCTGCAGTCCGAAATTCCGGATAAAGGCCACTACAGGAGGAGCCTCGTGGTAGCGGTTTACCACTGTCAGCTTCAGCACATCCTGGCTCGTATCAGAAACAAGCAGGCCATCCGGAGCCTGTAATGTGGCCCAGCTTTCGCGGGTAACCAGCTGCCCGTCGAATGCGTCGATTACCCGTATGCAGGCCTCGCCGGTAGCCGGCACGGCAAATTGTTCAGGTATTTTGGGTGTCGTGTTAAAGTTGTTGATTTCCTCGCTGGGTGTAAAGCTGATCTTCGTTTCTCCAGCTGCTGCCACCAAAGTGCCATCGATGTAGGTAGCGGTAACATTGAAAGCCTCCAGGTTATCCACCAGGATAAAATCAGCCGGGTCGTTTTCCCGCAGCAGGCCCACTTCCAGCTTATAATGTTCCACCGGGTTGAGGCAGGCGGCCCGCAGCACATGGAACAGGTTGTGCCCTTTGGCCAGCGCCCGTTTTACGAGCAGGTTCAGGTGGCCCTCCAGCAGGTTGTCGGGGTGCTTATCGTCGGAGCAGAACATGATGCGGTCGGGGTAGTCGGCGAGGAGGGGGATGAGCGCTTCGAAGTTTTTGGCGGCGCTGCCTTCCCGGATGAGGATTTTCATGCCGCAGGCCAGCTTGTCCAGCGCCTCTTCGGCGGTAAAGCATTCGTGGTCGGTAGTAATGCCGGCCGCAGCGTACTGCCGCGCCTGCTCGCCCCGCAGCCCCGGCGCGTGGCCGTCTACGGCTTTTCCGTATTTCTTTGCCAGCTCAATCTTCTCCATCACCACCGGGTCGCGGTGCAGCACACCGGGCCAGTTCATCATCTCGGCCAGGTACTTTATTTCGTCGCGCTTGAACAAGGTTTCGATGTCGGCAGCTGTAATCTCGGCACCCGCTGTCTCGAAAGGCGTAGCCGGCACGCACGACGGCGCCCCGAAATAAAATTTAAACGGCACCTTTTTCCCGTTCTCCACCATGTACTCCACGCCCTTCACCCCCAGCACATTTCCGATTTCGTGCGGGTCCGACACCGTGGCAACGGTACCATGCACAACAGCCAGGCGGGCAAACTCGCTGGGAACCAGCATCGAACTCTCGATGTGCACGTGGGCATCCACAAAACCGGGCAGAATATAATGGGTGGCTTCTACGGCTTCACGAACTATTTTTTTTATCTGTCCGTTAGTTACGTGAACAGTGCCTTCGTAAATCTCCTGTTGGTGCAGGTCTACAATGCGTCCGCTGATGGAAAAATTGCTTTGCATGGGGATGTGTGTGGTTAGATAAATTGCCCTCAGGTAAGGCAGGAACCCTAAATTAGTTTATATTTGCGTTAAATTTAGCCGTTTTGAGAAAGATATTTGCATACATGATACTGGCCGGCTTTCTGGCAACAGGCACACTGGCCGGTTGCAGCATGAAAACACCGCAGCAAAAGAAAACAGCGGCATATCTAAGAAAGAGCAAACGGGGCAATGTACCTTGTCCCTGCGAATCGAACTAACACCCTTTTCAGCCTCTTATGAAGAAGATCGTAATCGCCATTGACGGCTACTCCTCATGCGGGAAAAGCACCACCGCCAAATTAGTAGCCGCCGAACTCGGGTACGCCTACATCGATACGGGCGCCATGTACAGAGCGGTTACACTTTACTTTCTGCAGCACCACATCTCGCTTACCAATCCCAAAGAGATTCAGAAGGCCCTGAGTAATATCGATATTACCTTCTGGTACAATGCAAAAGCCAAACGCAACGAGGTGGTGCTCAACGACCTGAGCGTGGAGGACGAGATACGCAAAATGTATATTTCGAACCAGGTGAGTGAGGTAAGCGTTATTGCAGAGGTGCGCCGGGCGCTGGTAGCCCAGCAGCAGAAGATGGGTAAAAAGCGTGGCGTGGTAATGGATGGCCGCGACATTGGCACAGCGGTTTTCCCGGATTCCGAGGTGAAAATTTTTATGACTGCCGATGTGCTGACACGCGCCAAAAGGCGGCAGCAGGAGTTACTGGAGAAAAAACAGCTTGTAAACCTCGACGAAATCATAACCAACCTCGAAAAGCGCGACCTGATAGACTCGACCCGTGCCGAAAGTCCGCTGCGCCGTGCCGAAGATGCGTACCTGCTCGATACCTCGCACATGGTGATCGAGGAACAGGTAGATTTTGTGCTGCATAAGGTGGGTTCAAAAATATTAAATGAAGCATACTCTGAGCAACAGAGTTGAGTGGTAAACATGGAAGTAACAATAGATAAAAACTCTGGCTACTGTTTTGGCGTAGAGTTTGCCATTGAGATGGCCGAAGACGAGATGCGGAACTGTGAAGAACTCTATTGTCTCGGTGATATTGTGCATAACAGCATGGAAGTGCAGCGCCTGTACGCCAAAGGCCTCCGCATTATAGACCGGGAGCAACTGAAAGAACTCCGGGACTGCAAAGTGCTGATCCGGGCGCACGGCGAGCCGCCGGAGACGTACAAGCTGGCGCTGGAGAATAACATCGAGCTGATAGATGCCTCCTGCCCGGTGGTGCTTAAGCTGCAGAACCGGGTGAAGCATGCCTTTGATTCCGGCAGAGCCGCCGATACGCAGATCGTAATTTACGGGCAGGTGGGCCATGCCGAAGTCATCGGGCTGGCAGGCCAGACAAGGGACGAGGCTATTATAGTAACAACCGAGGAAGACCTGGCCAAAATTGACTTTAACCGGCCTGTTACGCTTTTCAGCCAGACCACCAAGAGCACCAAAGGCTTCTACCACATCAAAGCCCTGATAGAGGAACGCCTGCAGCAGGCCAACCAGGACAGCAAACTGCCAGCCTTCGATGCCAACGACAGCATCTGCCGCCAGGTGTCTAATAGGGAGCCACAGCTGACCCGTTTTGCTGCAGAGCATGATGTGATCATATTTGTGAGCGGAAAGAAAAGTTCGAACGGCAAAGCGCTCTACAGCGTATGTAAGCAGCACAACCCGAGGAGCTATTTTGTAGAGAACGAGGAAGAGCTGGAAAGGGAGTGGTTTACAGATGCCGCCAGTGTGGGCATTTGTGGCGCTACCTCAACCCCAATGTGGCTCATGCAGCAGGTGGCAAAAGGCATTACGGCGCTTACCGAAGCAGTTGTTTAAGAAGATGCTGCTCTGCGTTAGCTTTTACAAATAGTACCTTCAGGCTTTGCGGTTGCAAAGCCTTTTTTGCTGAATTTGTTTTATGAATCGCTTCGTACGCTATTTTTTAAATGGCTTGTTGATTATAGCCCCCCTTACCATTACGGTTTGGATAGTGGTGGCTATTCTGGATTGGCTGGATAGTATTTTAGACCTGGGCGTTCCCGGGCTCGGTATCCTGATCATGGTGGTTCTGCTTACGGTGGTAGGCTATATCGGCTCTTCTTTTTTTGTAAAGCCTTTCATCCTGTACACCGAGCGCCTGGTACACCGGGTGCCGCTCATCAGCATCATCTACTCCAGCATCAAGGATTTGTTTAATGCCTTTGTCGGTGATAATCAAAAGTTTAACAAGCCTGTGCTGGTAAAGATGACGGAGCAGTCCGATAACCTGAAGCTGGGTTTTGTTACGCAGGACACGCTGCTCACCATCAACGTAGAGGACCGGGTAGCCGTGTACTTCCCGCACTCCTACAACTTCTCGGGCGAGCTTTTCATCGTGCCTAAGAAAAATGTGACTTACCTCGACGCCCCCAGCAGCGAAGTCATGAAATTCATCGTATCCGGTGGTGTATCTAAGCTGTAGGAGTTGTCTGAACACGATTACTTTGTCTGAATCAGGATTTACAGAATTTAGGGATTTTCATGATTAAGGTTGTCTGAACACGATTAAGAAGATTTAAGGAACAGCAGGATTGATTCGATTTGTTTGTGGTTCGTGTAGGAGACGCGGGCACCGCGTCTCTACAGTCAGACCTCTAACCTTTCTACCTTTCCGTTACAGGGTTGAAAATCTTCAACCCCTACATGTTCTCTACCTTTTTAACTTTCTACCTCCTAAACTTTCTAACTCTCTAACTCTCTAACTCCCAAACTCTCTAACTAACCTTGCCTCTCATCAGCCTCAATAGCTCGAAACTGCACTACCGGAAGCTCGGCTCCGGAAGCCGGATAATGCTGGCGTTTCATGGCTATGGGCAGAGCAGCGCGTATTACCTGCCGATGGAGAAGGCGCTGGGGCAGGATTACACGATTTACGCCTTCGACCTCTTCTACCATGGCAACAGCCGCTTGTACAAACAGCAGATACCGCTCTCCAAGGAGCACCTGCAGGAGCTAATTACATTTTTCCTGGAGGAGCAGAAAATAGAATGGTTTACGCTGATGGGTTTTAGCATGGGCGGCAAGTTTGTGCTCACCCTGGCAGAGCAGCTGCCCGAGCGGGTAGAGGAGCTGTACCTGATTGCCCCTGACGGCATCAAAACAAGCTTCTGGTACAATATAGCCACCTATCCGGGCTGGCTGCAGCAGCTGTTTAAACGAACGGTACTCAAACCGGGCTTTTTCTTCCAACTCGTGCGGGTGCTCGATAAAGCCAACTTAATGCCCCGGAGCCTGCTGCGCTTTACCCGAAGCCAGATGGACAGCACACCCAAGCGCCTCCGCATCTACCGTAGCTGGATCGGGTTCCGGAAACTCAAAGTCGACATCCGCCAACTGGTGCGAACACTGAACAAGTACCAGATCCCCGTCACCATGATCCTGGGAGAATATGACCAGATCATCACGGCCAAACGCATGAAAGCTTTCATAAAAGCCCTCGATAAAGGCGAACTGATTGTGCTGAAGACAGGCCACTCGCACCTCCTGCACGAAGTAGCCGAACTGCTGCACCAGCGGCGGGGAAGTTAGAGAGTTTGGGAGTTTAGGAGTTAGAGAGTTTAGGAGGTAGAAAGGTAGGGGTTGAAAATCTTCAACCCTTTTTCAAATTGCACAGAGAAAGTCTTCTGCTCCTGCCTCCATTGCCTCTCCTCCTGGTAATCCATAAATCTTTTAATCGTGTTCAGACAAACAGCAGAGGCAATGGAGGCAGGAGCAGAAAGAAATTTCAGGGTTAAAAATGTTCAACCCCAACAAAAGAACTACCTCTTTACCTTTCTAACTTCCAAACTTTCTACCTCCCACATCTAATAACCAAACCAAGCCAGAACAGTATAGGTAAAGGTTGTGTCCGCTTAGGTAAGCTGACCATCGGTTATTTGTGCTTCTACCGGAATTAAATCCAAGCTATGAAATATATTGCCTGTCTCTTGCTCTGCTATTTTTCATTGATAAGTGTAAGTTGCTCCTCCAATGAGGGCGATACCCGTAGTGGGAATCCTCCTGCCGTTGATAACCCCGGCGGACCGGTAGATAAGGACCTGGCGAAGATAAAGCTGCCGCAGGGCTTCCGGATCGATTATTATGCCAAAGAGGTGGATGGTGCCCGTTCTATGGTGCTGAGTCCTTCGGGTATCCTGTTTGTAGGTACCCGCGACGAAAAAGTGTTTGCGGTAGTAGACAAGAACAAAGACGGCAAAGCAGAGGAAGTTGTGGAAGTAGCTAAAGGGTTAAACATGCCCAATGGTGTGGCCATCAGAGACGGAGCGCTGTATGTAGCAGAGGTCAGCCGCATCCTGCGCTTTCCCGATATCGAAAACACTTTCCGGAACAAACCCAAATACGAGGTTATTTACAACCAGTACCCCGACGAGCGTTCGCATGGCTGGAAGTACATTGCCTTTGGGCCGGATGGCAAACTGTATGTACCGGTGGGGGCGCCCTGCAATATCTGTGAACCTGAAAAGCCAATCTTCGCTTCCATCACCCGCATTAACCCGGATGGCTCCGGCCTTGAAATTTTTGCCGAAGGCATCCGCAATACCGTGGGCTTCGACTGGCACCCCGAAACAAAAGAGCTGTGGTTTACCGAAAATGGCCGCGACAGGATGGGCGACAATGTGCCGCCCGACGAGCTGAACCGTGCGCCCCGCAAAGGCATGCACTTCGGCTACCCCTACTGCCACGGCGGCACCATCTCCGATCCGGAATTCGGAAGCAATCGGAACTGCAGCGAGTTCACCAAACCCGTGCAGAACCTGGGGCCGCATGTGGCTGCGCTTGGTATGAAGTTTTACACGGGCAGCATGTTTCCTGGTCAGTACAAAAACCAGGTATTTATTGCCGAACACGGCTCCTGGAACCGCTCCGAGAAAATTGGCTACCGGGTAATGCTCGTCACGCAGGATGGCAGCGGAAACACTACCTACAAACCCTTCGCCGAAGGCTGGCTGCAGGATGGCAACGACTGGGGCCGCCCCGTAGATGTGCTCGTGATGCCCGACGGCTCGCTGCTGGTGTCCGACGATAAAAACGATGCTGTTTACCGGATCACCTATACAGGTGGGTAAGAACTGCTGTTTTAACGCAATGTTCAAAAATGTATCGCTCTACAAACATGAACTTCAAAGCTTTTAAGGAAAGTGTCGCAACAGGTAAGTTGCCTGCCTTTGCCTCTGTTTACCTGCAGGCACTTTGGCACGATGCCCGCGGCGACTGGGAGAAAGCGCATGTGCTCATCCAGGATGTACTGGATAAAGATGCTTCCTGGATACATGCTTACCTGCACCGCAAAGAAGGCGACCTCTGGAATGCCGATTACTGGTACAGTAAAGCCGGCCGGAAAAGACCCGAAGTATCGTTGCAGGAAGAGTGGGAGGCCATTGCGGCTGCGCTCAGCGAAGAATCCGTCTGAAAAAGTTTTCTGCACCTGCCACCACAGCCGCTGCTGCTTGTGCTGCAATAAAATAACTGCCTCACTACCTGTGCTTCCTGGATAGCTGCGTTTAAATTTTCTGTAATGTCGGCGGCTGCTGTAGCAACTATCCCTGCCAGACTCGTATATTTAACCTCTGATGAGCGAGGAAAAAACACTACAACCCAAACCGGAAAAAAAGATGATCGGGAGGCGCGAGCTGGTTGCTTTCCCGGAGTTGGATATCGTGGACATCGAGGCCAAAATTGATACGGGCGCCTTTACCTCCGCCATTCACTGCTCCGACATTCACGAGGAGGCGCTGCCGGATGGCACGCGTGTCATCAGCCTGGATTTGCTGGACCCGTCGCATCCGCAGTACAACCACCGCAAGCTTACGTTCTCCGACTTCACATTCCGTGATATCAGGAGTTCCAATGGCGAAGTGCAGCAGCGGTATGTCATCAAAACAAAAATTCAGCTGTTCGACGAAGTGATAGAAGCCGAATTCTCGCTCTCCGATCGCAGCGACATGAAATACCCGGTGCTGATCGGGCGCAGCCTGCTGCAGGGCAGGTTCGTGGTGGATGTGTCGCGGAAAAATGTCGCGAGCAAGTATAAAATCAAACAGAAAAAGAAACAGAACCTTTTATGAAAATAGCCATTCTCTCCCGCAACCCGAAGCTTTACTCTACCCGGCGTTTGGTGGAGGCGGCAGAACAGCGGGGGCACGAGGCCATTGTGCTCGACCATCTGCGCTGTGACCTTGTTGTGGAGCAGGGCAACCCGCATATCCTCTACAAAGGCGAACGCCTGAAAGGCATCGATGCCATTATTCCGCGTATTGGCGCCTCAGTTACTTTTTACGGCACGGCCGTGGTGCGCCAGTTCGAGATGATGAAGGTGAAAAGCGTAGTAGATTCGCAGGCCATCGTGCGCTCCCGCGATAAACTGCGCAGCCTCCAGATCCTGGCACGGGCCGGGCTGGGCATGCCGAAAACCGCTTTTACCAACTACTCCAAAGAAACCTCGGAACTGGTGAAGGAAGTGGGAGGAGCGCCGCTCGTGATAAAACTGCTGGAAGGCACGCAGGGGCTGGGCGTGGTGCTGGCCGAAACCCAGAAAGCGGCAGAATCCGTGATCGAGGCTTTTCATAACCTGGAAGCCCGCATTATTGTGCAGGAGTTTGTGAAGGAATCCGGCGGGTCCGATATCCGCGCTTTTGTGGTGAACGGCGAGGTAGTGGGCGCCATGAAACGGCAGGGCAAGGAGGGCGAGTTCCGCTCAAACCTGCACCGGGGCGGCAAAGCCACACTCATCAAACTTACCCGCCAGGAAAAAGCGGCTGCCCTGCTGGCGGCCAAATCGCTCGGCCTGGATGTGGCCGGTGTAGACATGCTGCAGTCGAAGCGGGGACCGCTGATACTGGAGGTAAACTCTTCACCCGGCCTGGAAGGTATTGAAAAAGCCACGCAGAAAGATATTGCCGGAAAAATAATTGAGTTTACCGAAGAGCTTGTGCAGCGGAAACTGAACAAGAAAAAGAACGTGAACGAGTAATCTGTATGCCCGAAACCATTGTCATTAACGGTAAATCGATAGACCGGGGCGAAAAAGTGCTTACCAAGCTGGTAGTGTCCAAGCTGCCCAGCGGCACCGTGATCGAGATTCCCGTTTATGTGTTCCGGTCGGTAAACGACGGGCCGGTGGTGCTGCTCATGGCCGGCATGCATGGCGACGAAGTAAACGGCATCGAGATAGTACGCCGCATGCTCACCCGCAAAATGCTGTACCCGCTCAAAGGAACCATCATTGCCGTTCCCATTCTTAACATTTACGGTTTCCTGAACTTCTCGCGCCAGGTGCCCGATGGCAAAGACGTAAACCGCAGCTTCCCGGGGAGCCGGGACGGTTCGCTGGCCAGTCGTGTGGCCTACCGGTTTATGAAAGAAGTGATGCCGTATGTGGAGTATGGGATTGATTTTCATACCGGCGGGGCCAGCCGTTCCAATTACCCGCAGATACGCTGTGAACTCGACAATCCGAAGAACCTGGAACTGGCCAGCGCGTTCGGCGCTCCTTTCGTGCTGGACTCTTCGCTGCGGCAGGGCTCGCTGCGCAAAGAGGCCTCCAAAGCCGGTAAAAGTATTCTGGTGTATGAAACGGGCGAGTCACTACGGTTCGACGACTTCGGCATCAGTACCGGGATAGAAGGCACCTGCCGTTTGCTGCATCATTTAGGGATGATGGCGGGCGCCCCAGTGGTGCAGCAGGATTCCATCATTTGTAAAAAAGACATCTGGGTGCGGGCCAAAAATGCCGGTTTGTTCCGGGCGGTGGTAAAACTGGGTGATTACCTGGCAAAAGGCCAGACCATCGGGAGCATCACCGACCCCTACGGCGAAATGGAAGTACGCATTACCTCTCCGGCTGCAGGTTACATTATCGGGCTCAACAACATGCCCGTCGTGAACCAGGGCGACGCGCTGCTGCATATTGCTTATTGAAATATGCTGTCATAAAAAAAGCGACAGTGTCTGTTATGGTACAAGACACTGTCGCTTTTATTTTTAGTTTTCCGCTACCGGAAAGATTTCTTAACTGTCATCCTGCAAAGCTCAGAGGAGCAGAGGCTGTGGTGCCAGGTGCAGCAGAATTTTTAGCGTAAAAAAAGCAGCTTAGAACACGAAACGCACGTGCAGGGCCGAATCCCAGTAACCGCCGCCGCCGTTCAGGTTGATGTAGGGCTTGATGTCGGCACCAATGGTAAAGGGAATGTCTTTGATAAAATACTCAAGACCCAAAATGCCATCCACGCCTACACCCCATACATGGTCGTCGTAATAATATTTATGGTGTTTGTCGTAGTAGTAGCGGCCATCGTGAAAACCAATGTGGCCGCCTAAACCGTAATACCACAGCAAACCGCTGGTGTTAAACGCCTGGGCATGCTTTTCGTAAAGCACCGTGATCACGGTGCCCCTGTACTTAAAGCGGCTGCTGATAATTCCTTCGATGGCCGCATCGCTTTTAATAAAATGTTTGATGGTAAGACCGGAGGCAACACCTCCCCTGATACCGATACCGGTACTGTACCCGCTTTGTGCCTGGGTGGTAGAAGCAGCCAGTACGAGCGCAAAGCACATAACGGCTGCGCAGAAAAATTTTTTCATGGTAAATAAATTGATTTAAGTTTGTTTTGCAGACAAGTAACCTGCTCTTGCGGGTGCAAAATTACGAAATAAACGAAGAGAAAAAGTAATATTGTGTAACCGGCTTAATATTTTGAATCGTCGGTGTACGTCTCCAGGTAAGCGGTTTTGCGGGTGCGCCTGCCTATCAGTTTAAAAAAGTGATAAACTCTTGCTTGTCAAGCTCCAGCGCTTTGGCAAAAGGGTCGGTTTTGTCGCTTTGTTTATAATCCCGGATGTACTCCTGGCGCACCACTGCTGCCTCTGCCAGTTCTTCTGCTGCTACTATCTCAACCAGGCCGGTTTTCTCCCAGTGTTTGCGCCACCACGCAATGGTGTGGATGTAGTACCAGTAATTCTGAAAGTCATGCTGCAGGAAATCCGGCACCTGGTTCAGCGACTCTATTTCTTTTGTAAAACACACATCCACAATGGCAATGCAGCCACCCGGTTTCAGGAAGCGGGCAATGTAGGGCAGGTACTTGTCGTCGGTGCCGAAATAGGTGAAGGAGTCGACGGCAATGATCACATCGAAATATTCGTCGGCGAAAGGAAGGGCGCGGGCGTCTGCCTCAATCGGAATCACCTTGTTTTCGCAGCCTTCGCTCCGGATGCGCTGGTAGTTGGAGCTGGCCGAGATAGCAGGGTCAACGGCCCAGACGGTAACGCCAAATTCGTTGGCCAGGAAGATCGAACTGATGGCTTTGCCGCAGCCCAGGTCGAGCACGCGCATGCCCGGTTTCAGACGCAGGGATTTGGTGAGGCTTTCGAGGTTGAACAGCACATTTTCGCCCATGGAGTACTTGCGCACCCACTCCGGGTCGTACTGGGCTGCTTTCGGGAAAACTTGTTTAATGCGGCGCTCCTGCATAGCTGGCGGTGGGGGCTGTAGTTATTTTTTGTTGCCGAGTTCCTCCAGGTCGTCGGACAGGTGCAGGTGGATACCTTTTTTGTCCTGGGCGGCCAGGTTTACCATCGCCTGGGCAACGGTTGCTGCCTGGATGGGTTTGTATTTTTCGAGCGGGCCAATCATCAGGGAGCTGATGGGTTTCATGATTTTGCTGGCAATTTCTTCGCCGGTACGCTGCTCTTCGCGCTCCCCCAGCAGGAGCGAGGGCCGGATGATGTGCACCGTTTCAAACCCGAATTTCTTTATATCCTCTTCCATCTTTCCTTTTGTCCGGTTGTAAAAGAAAAGCGACCCCGGGTCGGCCCCCATCGACGAGATTACCAGGAACTGCGAAGCGCCTTTGTTCGCCGTAATTTCAGCCAGTTGTGTCACGTAAGTGTAATCTACCCGGGTAAAGGCTTCTTTGGAACCTGCTTTTTTGATGGTGGTGCCCAGGCAACAGAAGACATCATCGGCAACCATTTCCATCCGGTATTTCTTCAGGTTATCAAAGTCGATTACCTGCTGGTCGAGTTTCGGGTGAATCATGGGCAGTTCGCGGCGCCCGATGGAGATCACCTGGTCGTAGCGGTCGCTGTTGAGGAGCAGGCGCAGGCAGTGACCTCCAACTAGTCCGCTGGCGCCGGCAATAAGAGCGGTTCTGGTTCTTTGCATAAATGCTGATTTACGCAGTGAGTACGGGAATCGGAAGAATAAAGGTCTGAAAAGAAAGTATTTTAACTAAAAAATGTAGTGGCACTACGCTGTTTCTGAGCGGGCGCAGCATAAGCTGTTGCTACTCATCAGAAGGATCCAGCAAGCTGATGTGGGTTGGCGCGATATGAATTTTGCCGGCCTTAAACAGGGTGCCGATGGCGCGTTTAAAAACCTTTTTGCTCATGCCCAGTTTGCTGTAAATTTCCTCGGGACTGCTGCAATCGGAGAGCGGCAGGAAGCCGTCTTCCTGGCGGAGCAGGTCGAGTACTTTCCCCGAAGCATCGCCTACTTCGTTGAACCCGCCGCCGCTCCTGCGCAGCGTTATATCAATTTTGTTATCAGGCCGGATGGCTTTGACATAGCCTGTGAGCTTGTCGCCTAGCTTCAGGGGTTGAAACACCTCGTTTTTATAGAGCATGCCCATGTAGCGCCCATCGATAATGACTTTGATGCCGATATCGGAGAAGCCTGTTACCAGCAGCTTTACTTCCTGGTTCTCTTGCAGGTCGATGTGGTCGTGCTCCAGGTATTTGCCTAGTTTGGTAGTGGCGACAATGCGGTCGGTGGTTTCGTCTACGTACAGGTACACGCAGTATTTGCGGCCGGGCACCATCTTTTCTTTCTGGTTGTGGAGGGGCACCAGCAGGTCTTTCTCCAGCCCCCAGTCCAGGAAAGCGCCGAAGGGCGTGCTGTCTTTTACGGTAAGGCAGGCGAACTCGCCTACTACGGCTTTGGGGGTTAAGTTGGTGGCAATTACACGGTCTTCGGAATCGCGGTACACAAACACCCGCACAAAGTCGCCCACCTTCGCACCTTCGGGCACGTACTTGGCGGGCAGCAGGATATCGCCGTCTTCCGACGTCAGATACACGCCAAAGTCTACTTCCCGTGCTATCTCCAGTTCGTTAAAATCGCCTAATGCTACCATAGTTCCTGCTGTGTTTAGTTCCTTATTTGCAAAGCTATGAAATTTGAGGACTGTTTGATACATTTTTACGGCTGAACGGGCAGCAGGGCTACAACTGCTGGTGTGGATGCACCGGTTGTGGTTAAATGTGTAGGAGAGGAAATGGAGGCAGGTGCTGACATGTTTTGTCTGAACCGTTGATGATAATGATGCATGTGATGCTTTCGTAAAATGTATGTAGAGATACCTCATCACAAAAATCATTTCATCACTACCATCAACGGTCCGCTTTTCTTCTTTTCCGGATGCTGTGCCTGTGGCGCAGGAATTTTTCCAGCGTCACGATCAGGAACAGCATAATACCCGCACCAAACACACGCAGCAGCTGCATGGCGTCGAGGGGTGCGGAGTAGAACAGGGTGTTCATGACGGGCAGGTAGATGAAGAGGGCCTGTATGAAGAACATGGCGGCAATGCCATAGTACACCCACAGGTTGGTGAAGTAGCCGACTTCGCGCATGGGTCTTACCAGCGAGCGGCAGTTGAGCAGGTAAGCAGCTTCCAGCACCACAAACACTGTGGAGGCCACGGTCTGGGCTTCGGCGATGGTAGCGCCGTGGGTTGTTTCGTAGAGGTACAAACCAAAGGACGCAATCAGCAGCAGCGCCCCCACTAGTAAGGTACGCATCACCAGGTCGTGTGTGAGAATGGGTTGCCCGGAAGGGCGGGGCGGACGCTCCATTATGCCGGGTTCTTTGGGCTCGAACGCCAGGGTGAGCCCGAGCAGTACGGCCGTGGTCATGTTTATCCAGAGGATCTGCACCGGCTGTACCGGCAGCTGTGACCCCAGCACGACAGCCGCCAGGATGACAAGGCCCTCGCCCAGGTTGGTTGGCAGCGTCCAGACGATGAACTTGGTCAGGTTGTCGAACACGCCGCGGCCTTCTTCTACGGCGCCTTCTATCGAGGAGAAATTATCGTCGGTGAGCACCATGTCGGCGGCATCTTTGGCAACATCGGTGCCGGTTATGCCCATGGCAATGCCGATGTTGGCCTGCTTGAGGGCAGGGCCGTCGTTTACGCCGTCGCCGGTCATAGCTACCACTTTGTCGCGGGCCTGCAGGGCTTTTACGAGCCGCAGTTTCTGGTCCGGCGACACCCGGGCAAAAACAGAGGTGTTCTCCGCAATTTCCTCCAGCTCCTTGTCTTCTATCTGCTGCAGTTCCCTGCCGGTGATGGCAAGCAGTTTGCCCTTCTCCTCGCGGCCTTTCAGGCCTATCTGGCTGGCGATGGCGGCAGCGGTGACGGCGTGGTCGCCGGTAATCATTTTTACATCGATGCCGGCCAACTGGCACAGCTTTACGGCCTCCACTGCTTCCTGGCGCGGCGGATCGATCATGCCCTGCACACCCAGGAAAACAAGCCCGGTGCCGGTGTCGGAGTGTGCGATGCTGCGCCTGTCTGCAGGAGCTTCGGCCATGGCAAAGGCCAGTACGCGCAGCCCTTCCCCGGCCATGGCCTCTACCTGCCGGTGAATGGGCTCTTTTTCCAGGTCCAGGAGGTTTCCGTCGGATTGCATAATTTTGGTGCAGCGCTCCAGCACCGCTTCCAGGGAGCCCTTCAGGTAAACGGATGGTTTGTCGCCACAGTGCAGGGTGGCCATGTACTGGTACTCCGACTCAAACGGGATGGTGTCTTTCCGTGGCTGTTCCTGCTCCAGTTGTGTTTCCTCGAACCCTGCTTTGCGTGCCGTTACGATCAGGGCGCCTTCGGTTGGGTCGCCTTCCACGGTCCAGAGGCCGTCCTTTTCTTTGATCGCGCTGTCGTTGCAGAGCATGCCGGCCTTCAGGCAGAACTCCAGTGCCTTGTTGCCCGCCAGGTACACGGCTTTCCCGCTTTCGAGAATTTCGCCTTCGGGGCGGTAGCCAATGCCGCTTACCTCGAAGGCTGTGCCGCCGGCTACAATTTTCTGTACCGTCATCTGGTTTTCGGTGAGCGTGCCTGTTTTGTCGGAGCAGATAACGTTGGTGCTGCCCAAGGTCTCTACGGCCACCAGCTTCCGGATGATGGCGCGGCGTTTGGCCATTTTGGAAACTCCCAGCGCGAGCATGATGGTAACGGCAACCGGGAGCCCTTCAGGTATGGCCCCAACGGCCAGCGCCACTGCCATCATAAACGTGTCGGCCAATGCCACGCCACGCAGCAGGCCAATGATAAACACAACTACCGAAAGACCTAAAATAACCCATAGCAGCAGGTGGCTGAACTCTTTTATTTTTTTGGTAAGCGGCGTCTCCAGGTTCTGTGCACTTGAGATGGACTGCTGTATTTTGCCGACTTCGGTATGGTCGCCGGTTGCTACTACCACCCCCTTGCCCTGCCCGTAGGTGACAACCGTGGAGGAAAAGCCCATGCACAGCCGGTCGCCCAGCACGACATCGGCAGGCACGGGGCGGGTGTTTTTATCCACTGCCACCGACTCGCCTGTCAGGGCCGACTCGTCTACTTTCAGGTCGCGCTCCTGCACCAGGCGCACATCCGCCGGAAATTTGTCGCCGGACTGCACCAGCACGATATCACCCGGCACCAGCTCCTGCGCATTAATGTCCTGCTTCCGGCCGCCCCTGATAACGTGTGCCCGGGCGGTCATGCTTTTGGCCAGCGCATCAATAGCTTCCAGTGCTTTCGACTCCTGGATGTAGCCGATAACGGCATTGATGAACACCACCCCGAAAATGACTGCCGCATCGATGTACTCGCCCAGCACAATGGTAACAACGGTAGCAGCAAGCAGGATGTAGATGAGGGGCTGGTGAAACTGCAGCATGAACCGCACAAAAGCGCTTTGCCTTTTTTTAGGCGTCATGATGTTGCGCCCGTACTGCTCCGTCCGCTTCTCTACTTCCTCTGTGTTCAGGCCCATTTCCGGCGACACCTGCAGGAGGTCCATGGCTTCGGCAGCCTCGATGGTATGCCAGTTGTGTGGTCTGTTCATTTGCAGGGGCTGGCTGGTTACTTGTTTCTCTTTTGCTAAGTTCATCCGGGTAATGTTTTCTGTTTCAGAATTTGATGGCCGGTGTGCAGGCTTTGGTTAAAAGTGTTGCAGCGGGCCAGGATGGTATAATTTGGGACTGCTGCTACTTTTACCACTCCTTCTGCTCACTGCATGGAACCGGTTGTATGCAAGGGTAACAGTTTGCTCATCTGCTTCCCGGCTTAAGACCTGTCGCGAAAGGGTGTCTGTTTTTTTGACGTAAGCGCCGGCGTTAATGTTGCCGGCTTACTAGGGTACCTGTTTTTGATCCCGGAAGTTGCTGATATCTATCATGTTTTGGACGAACACAGGGCATAGCTGCTGCAAAGGTTGTGGTATAACTTGCACGGGTGCAACAGGCACTAGTTCATTCCTTTTTGCCAGTCAGCGGTGCGTGCATGTATGCGTGCAGTGCAGCAGCGGGAGTGGTGGCTGGTGCAGCAGTATTTTTTGTTGCTCTGGTGCTAAACCAGACTTGTTATTTTTTAATGATTGAAATAAAACCGAAGTGTCACATCAAAGTCAGCGATCATGAAAACGATACTTGTTCCTACTGATTACTCGAAAGAAGCGAAGAGCGCCCTGTGGTATGCCCTGGATATGGCGTTGGTATGCAAGGCCGATGTTGTGCTGTTTCACGCGTTTCAGAGCCCGATTTTTTCGCCTTATCTTTTTGACGAGGAGCGACTGAAAGAGGAACTGGAGCAGCAGAAGCTGGAAAAGCTGAAGTGCTATGCCAGAGAGGCTGTGGATAGTTTCTGTACCTACTTCACGTTGCTTTCGGGTACGGCAGTCAGGGCGCAGGTGAAGGAGGAGGTAACAGACGGCGGACTCAGTTCGCTCTTTGTTTGCCTGGATGAAGAAAAAGCTGTTTCCGTTACATTTGCCTGCAAGTACGGCCCTACGGAAGTTGAAATTAACCAGGCGGCCCGTGTGCATGCGGCAGATGTACTCGTGATGGGAATGCGGGGAGCAGGCGCGATAAGCCAGGCGCTTTTAGGGAGCACCACCATCGCCGTGATGCAGGAAAGTGAGGTGCCGGTACTGGCTGTTCCTTTGCAGGTGCGCTTCAACGGGCTTTCGTCTGTGGTGCTGGCGATAGACCCGCTAAAACTACCCGGTGCGGATACGCTCGAACCGCTGCGCTGTTTAGCGCAAACCTATCATAGCAAACTGGCGGTGCTGCAGATGTTTACCGGTAAAACGGACCTGGAGGCACAGGCAGGTAACCTAACGGCGGCTAACTTGCTTGCCACATGTTTTCAGCATACGGAGTACCAGCTTCACACCAGCCTGGGCGATGATGTGGCCGCCGGCATTCAGCTATTCCTGGAGAAACAGCAGGCCGACCTGCTGGTGCTGGTGCCGCAGAAGCATACCTTCCTGAGCAGGTTGCGCAACAAGAGCATTACCGGGAAAATGGCCGCCAGGACCCTGGTGCCGCTGTTGGCGTTGCCCCTGGAAACAAGAACAGCGCCTGCCTTGGCGCAAGAACAACGTATTTCTGCGTAACACATTTTGCGGCAGGCGGGTTACAGGCCTATTATAAAACAGCAACACCCGGCGAATGTTAAGGTCCGCCGGGTGCTGCTGTTTTTTTGTGCTTATGATTTCGCTTTTGCTTTCGTCGTTTTGGCCGTTCTCAATCCGGTCTTCGGCTTTTTGGTTTCCCGGCCGTCATCGCTATCCTCCATAATGTCCTCGGGCTTTGCGATCAGGCCGATGGACAGGCCGTCTTCGCCGAGGAAGTGCTCGATGTGGTGGCATCGGTCTTCTGTTTTGATCAGGATGCCTTCCAGGAGTGCTTTTGTGGCAAAGTCGCCGTGTTCGAAGGCTAGTTTAATGGATTTGCGCAGCTCCACGGCTATCGTCTGCTCATCTTCCATGTCTTTTTTCAGCATGTCGCGCACCCGGAACACGCCTTCCTCCTCGTGCTCGATGTAGGCCAGCTCGGCCTGCTTCAGGGGGTGGCAGGTAGGGCAGCAGCCCATTACCGTCAGGCGCTCTGCCAGCGCATCGTACTGCTCGTGTATCTCGGTGTAGTGCTCTTCGAAGAACAGGTGCAGGTCGCGGAACTGCGGGCCTTCTACCAGCCAGTGATGCTTGTGGTACTGGCTGTGCATAATGATGAAGGAAGCCAGGTGGCGGTCCAGCTCACGTGCCATGGTGGTAGCGGTGTCTTTTGGAAGACCGACAGGATTGCCTTCGTATTCTGATTTTTCTCTTAATTTTTTCATAGCAGATATATATAATTTTTGCTTCTGTAACCGTGATTTCAGGATTGATAGCGTGATTTAGCCCGGAAAGGTTCTGGAAATTTGATCTCAGGTGGTTTCTTTGCTGAATATCAGCTGCTTCTTTAGCGGAACCGGGCTATGTCGGGCTGCGTGAACCGGAAATCGGCGAAGTCGTAGTAGGGGCGTGTTGCCTGCAGGAAGCGGAAGTTCTGCGGGTCTTGGTTGGGGGGCATGTTGGGGTAATAACTGAGCAGGATCTGGATGGTGCTGAACGAAAGATACTCGTTGCGGAACCGAAAGCCTGCGCCAAAGCCGCTGTACGGTTTTGTTTTAAAAGGAGAAGGACTGTTGAGGGCAGAAAGCCAGGCGAAATCGGTAAACACGACGGTAGCCAGTTTAAAGCCGAAGAGCGAGAAGGGCGTGTAGAGGTTGGCTTCGTAGTTAAGCACAATGCGTTTGTTGCCCCGCAACAGGTCGGAGCTGAAGCCGCGGAGCCCCAGTTCGTTGTTGATAGAAAGCAGATCTTCGGGGTTGCGGTTGATGCCCAGGGTGGCCCGGCCAATAAAAAAGTTGCGGAGCTTCCAGTTGCCCCACTCGCTTAGCTTTGTAAAATAGAGCGTTTCGAGGTTGAGCGTTCCCTGCTCCCAGTTGCTGTTGTGAATAAAGGAGCTGTAGCCGGCTCTGCCAAACAGGTAGCCAAAGTTCGGGCTGTATTTGGCAAAGGAGGCTTCGGTTGCGAAATAACGCCGGTTCCGGAGATCGCCTTTTTCAACACCGGTGGTCAGGGTCAGCAACATGCCCGCCGGAATATCTTCGGTGCGGCCAAAACCAAACAAAAACCTGTCTTTGTAGTAACGCCTGATGCTGTAGCCAACACTTGCCAGCAAGAGGGTGTTGCTTTGGATGTTTTCGGTAGGTGGCGTATCGTATTCTGTGTCGATAAGCCGAAGGGCTACAATGGTGCGGGAACGTGGTTCGTAGCCCAAGTTGTACGACTTAAATTTAAAGGAGCGGCCTATCCAGGCATCGCGGCGGTTGTAGCTGATGTTTGTGAAGCGTGCCGCTGTATCTTTTGGCTCTGGTGGCAGCAAAAACAATTCGTCTTTCCAGCTCAACCCTAAGGCGCCGGCATACTTGGTGTTCAGCGAGAAAAAATCGCGCCGCAGGTAGGCGCTTTTCTCTTTCCGGAAATTCTCGTTGGTGTAGATGAGGTCGGCAGAAACGTAGGTATTGCTGATATTCTCGATGGCATAGGCTGCTGAAAAGTCCCAGGGGCGGGGATCCGGGGTGTTAAAACGGTAGGAGGTGCGTACCTGGTGCCCTAGACCGAGGAAGTTGAGCTCGCGCGGGGCAATCCGGCCCGACCGGGAGGAGAGCCTGTAGGAGGCGGAGCCGCCCAGGCTGAATACGTCTTTCGTGAGCACGAACACGTCTACGCTGTCGTTGGTAGTAGTGGCTTCGTTGATGGTAATGCGGGCATCGAGCAGGTAGCTGGTCTGGCGTAGCAAACGTTCCGATTCGATCAGAGCCAGCGGCTCCAGCGGTTCGTTTTGTTCAAAAAGCAGTATATTCCGGATCAGGCTCTGGCGGGTTTTTACGTGCAGCGAGTTGGCCGCTTTTTCTGCAAAGTTTCGTGGTGCCCGGCTGGTATCGTTGATGGAATAGCCGAAGGCGTCGAGGGTGCGGATTTCGATACGGCGCACAATTTTGTAATTGTGTTTGGCGTATTCCCGGGCAATCAGTTCGGCGTCGAGCCCCTGGACTTCCTCTTCATGCCTGTCGAACACCAGCATAGCTTTCAGGAGTTTGCCCATAATGGTTTGCCGCTCCGACAGCTGGCGCAGGTTTTCGATAATGCGTTCATCGAACTTTTGCCTTGCCGTGTCCTGCAGGGTAGCGTTGCGGATAGTGTCTGTACTGGTTGGCGGCGTTTCCTGTGCCTGGCAAAACCCCACCACAAGCAACATGCTCAGAAGGCAGAAAAAGCTGCTGCGGATAAAACAGTGGTGTAGGGCAAACATGTAGGTTGTTGTGGTGCTTGTTTAACTATCTTTCAAGTATAACGATTTCTTTTAGCAGATGTGCTGCCCGTTCCGGCAGAACCGGCAATTCCTCTCAATTAAAACGGTTTATACTGCAACTGCAGGATTGGGTTGAAATTGGCAGGCTAAGGAAAAGCAGCGGGAGTGGTGGCAGGTGCAGTAAACTTTTTTTGGTTGTGGACAGGTATGCCTGATGCCGGGGGTAAAATGGTTGCTAATAAAATTAGTGTTTCCACAGGTGTGGATAAGCTTGTTTATAACTTTTGCTAATTTTAATAGTTTTAGTTTTGAAAGTTCTCTACTTTTAGAGTGTTGAAACGCTGCATAAAACACAGGTGATAAGAATGATAGCTTGTGGGCTAATAAAATTAGCAGGTGTGGCGGGAGTGCTGCAGCAGCGGATAGCGGCGGAGTATTCTGCAGATGCTGCAGATGAGTTATTTTTTAAAGTTGCAGTACCATGGCTTCGGCTAACCAGGAAGTAAAAATTCGAAACGATAAAATTTATCCAGTACCAGAACAATTAAAAAAAGAAACCGACATGAGAAAGACCACAAAAGTTGCCCGTGTATCCTGCTACTGCAAACTGAACATGCTGGTGCCGCACCTTAAAACACTTTCTGCCAGAATGCAGGCCGAAACAACAGGCGATAAAGCCAGGACAAGCTATAACGTAAAGTAAAGCCTGCGGGGCATCCGGCTTTGTGCCCTTCAATAGATCTTGTTGCGAATGCTTCGGAAAGCGGAGCTGGTGGAGGCGGCAGCCAGCAGCGGGGGCTGAAGGAAAAACGGTTGCCTGCAGGGGTAGGGAGTGCCGGACCTGGGCTTGTTAAGCGGAGCAGTGGCAATGGTGGCTGATGCAGCAAATATTCCCGGAAGCCGGAAACCGGTCTGCCGCTCCTGGTGGTTGTGCAGTGGCTGTGGTGGCTGGTGCTAAGGCAGGAGCAGAATAGGCTGGAATGGATAGCTGGCGGCTTTTGTTCAATATTGAAATTTCCCTCCTTTGCCTGACCTGGTGGAGCAGGAAAAAAGGATACTGCAATTGTAGTAAAAAGAGAATGGTGGTTTTGGGTAAAAGTAGTTGTGTTTTAGTTGACTAAGAGGGAGTTAGTTCCGTCGGGAGCAGCAGGGTAACCAAAAGCAGCTAAATACGTATAAAACTATATAGACTTTTATTCAATCAAATTTTGCAGCCGATACATTGCCTCTGAAGGAATTGTACAAGTGTATGTGCCCGCTGCTGTACCAAACCTTTTTTCACTATGAACGTCCGCGTAAGAAAAAAACTCATCCAGGTAGCTCGTGGAAGAGCTTACCTCATGACTTTACAAAACCTTATCATTGAAGCTGAACTTGGCCTCAATTTAGAAAATGCAAACGAAAAATCGCAGCTCTCCGAAGTAATAGACGAAATATCGGAGGAAGAACACGCTGCCGGTCGTCCTTTGCTCAGTGCACTTGTACAGGTAAAAGGAACCCGTAACCAGGGCGACAGTTTCTTCAGGCTATGTGAGCGGCTTGGCTATGGCGACTGGAGAACGCTGAAAAAAAACCGCGAATTTTTAGAAGCACAACGCGAGGCCTGCAGGCAGTTCTGGCAGGACAGCAGCAACTTTACATCGTACCTCTAGTACTTCCGGAATAACATATGATGGAGCGGCAGGCTTTGCTTTCTTTGCAAGGGCTGCCGCTTTTTTTTAAGCGCTACTGTTGTCTACCTGCCTGATAGTGAGTGCAGTAACAGTGGTGTCTGCTGCATCTGTTCGTTTGTGCAGCACCAGCTTCGTACCCGGTAACGATAACAAAGGCTGTTGTAAGGCCAATTAGTTTTTTAAATCCTTCCGCAACACTATTCTCCTTCCTGTATCCCGTAATGCTACAGCTTTCTAAAGCGTTAGAAACTGTTGAAGCCCCCCTTAAATTGCTCATACGGATGTATAAATTCGGTTTCGTTGGCTTATTTAATTTAAAAATGAAATATAATTTATAATTTGGATTGGTTCTATTTAAAAATCTTCCTTTATTTATATCCGGATTCCAGCTGCATTCAACCAGGGCAAGAAATAGTAATATACTTGTTCAACAGGATGGCTTGCCTTAGACTTTACACAATTTAAATATTTTCTTTTTTACAGATTTTCTTACTGCCTATGAAAGCAAAGACTTTTACTAAGGTCCTGGTTATTGCTATGCTCTTTTGGGGAGCTTATTCCACCGCCCTGGCACAAAACGAAGCCGCCAAGTTTGGTAAAATCGAAGAATCGGAGTTGCTGATGAAGGTGTACGATCAGGATACCAGCGCAGCTGCCGTCGTGTTATCCGATTTCGGGTACTCCCGCTTCCTGTTTGCCAACAATATCAAGCTGGTATTTGAGCGCCATATCCGCATCAAGATCCTTAAAAAATCGGGCTACGATTGGGCGGATGTTCAAATTCCGCTTTACCGGAACGGCACCAGGAAAGAAGTTGCATCCGGCATAAAAGGGTATACCTATAACCTGGTCGACGGCAAGATTGTAAAGGACAAGCTGGAGTCTAAAGCTGTTTTCGATGAGAAGATGAACGAGAACGTAGCGGTGAAAAAGTTTACGATGCCAAACGTGAAAGAAGGTTCCGTGATCGAATACACCTATACCGTCACCTCCGATTTTTTTGAGACGCTCCAGGATTGGGAGTTCCAGACCAGCATCCCGACGGTGTGGAGCGAGTACCGTGCCCAGATACCCGAATATTTCGATTACAAGTTCCAGTTCATGGGCTACCACAGCCTGCACGACAACAACTCCGAACGGCAGGCCGCAGCTCAGTCGAATATGATGAACAACTCTTACCGTTGGGTGATGAAAGATGTTCCGGCCCTGCGGGAAGAAAGGTTTATAACGACAATAGATGACTACAGATCTAAAATTGAGTTTGAGCTGCAGCAGGTAAAGTTCCCGGGCGAATTACCCAGGACTATTTCCGGAAGCTGGGATGATATTGTGAAAGACCTGCTAAAAGAGGACCAGTTCGGGGTACAGCTAAACCGGAACAACTTCTTTAAAAATGAACTGGCCGCCGTTGCAGCCAAATACAGCACACCGGAGCAAAAGCTGGAGGCGATACATGAGCTGGTTAAAAAGACGGTGAAGTGGAACGGGAAGAACGGCCTGTATACCACCAGTTCTATCCGGAAAGCCTACGACAATGGCACCGGGAATGTAGCCGACATCAACCTGCTGCTGACCTCGATGCTGCTCGAGGCAGGCTTCGACGCCACCCCGGTACTGGTAAGCACCCGGGAGCATGGCCGTGCCTTTAAAGGGGCAGCCCTCATTACAAAATTCAATTACGTGATCGCTCATGTGAACCTGGATGGCAAAACCTACCTGCTCGATGCCACTTCGCCGCTCTTACCGATGGGCATGTTGCCTTACAGGGTGCTGAATGGCGAAGGTTACCTTGTGAAATCAAAAGAAACAGGCGGTGGCTGGGTGCCGCTTAAACCAAGCGGCGGGTATGCCACTTTCTTTAACGGCGAAGTGACGCTCAACGAGAAAGGAGAAATGACAGGTAAAGCCACCGAATCGCATTCAGGCTACAGTGCGCTCTTCAAGCGTGAGGAGATTACGGATGAAGGCGAAGCAAAGTACCTTGAAAACTTCACAAAGGAAGTCGGCGAGTTTAAAATAGATCAGCCCACGCTGGACAACCTGAAAGACCTGGCTGGTATACTTAAGATTGGCTATAACATTACGGCCAGCGGCAACGACCAGCAGAACAGTGTCCTGTACCTGAACCCCATGCTGGGCCACGGCGAAAAGGAAAATCCTTTTAAACTGGAAAAACGCCTCTACCCGGTAGACTTTGGCTTTAACCACGACGAAACCTATATGGTAAAATTTAACATTCCGGCGGGTTACGAACTGGACGAAATTCCAAAGAATATGGTGTTGAGCCTGCCGGATAACGGTGGCAAGTTTACTTATATGATAAGTGTGCAGGGCAGTGTGATCCAGGTGCTAAGTAAAATATCCCTGAACAAGCCTGTATTCTATGCCCAGGAATACCCGAACCTGAAAGAGTTTTACAACCACATTGTGGCCAAGCACGCAGAACAGATTGTGCTCAAAGCCAAGTTAACGAACTAATAGCATCAGCAATATAAAATGATGGGCATCTGACGCAAAGGCATGTTGTTTTGCTCCGGACCAGGAGAGCGGCAGCTACCTTTGCTGTTTTAGTGCCCGCAAAATATTTGTAAACATTCCCGGTTCGCCTCTGCGTATCCGGTAGCAATTCTCAAATACTTACTTTATGTTAAAAATTTACAGACTGATTTATGTGGTGCTTGTCCTGGCGGTAATGCAGGCAGAAGCAGTTGCGGCTAAGGCTATGGTGGCAGTGGCAGAAGACCTGGAGAAAGATGCCAATGTGGTAGTGCTTTCGGAAGAGGTTGTTTTTACCGTAAATTCTGTCAGCAACGGTACAATGTTGGTTAAGACCAGGATTAAAATTCTGAACCAGAACGGGCAGCACAAGGCGAAGCTTTACGTGCCGTATAACAAGCTAGAAAAGGTTGATTTTATCAACGGAACCTCTTACGACCTTTTCGGGAAGAAAATAAAGAGTATCAAAAACAAGGATATCAAAGACGTGAGTGCCGTAAGTGGTAACCTGTTCGACGACCATCGTGCCAAAATAGCAGATCTGTCGCATCTTTCTTACCCGTACATAGTGGAGTTTGAGTACCAGACAATCTCGAATAACATGCTGTTTTACCCGGTATGGCAACCTCTTGATGACGAGAAGCTGTCGGTAAAGCAAGCCAGTTTCCAGGTAAAACTGCCCAAAGAAATGAAGCTGCGTTACAAGGAGCTCAACCTGAAAGAAAAGGTAAGCATTGGCGCCACGCCTACCCACGATGTGTATACCTGGAAAGTGGAAAACCTGACACCTGTAGAGCGGGAGCCGTATGGTCCGTTGTTCAGAGAAATGGTGCCAGTTGTGTATACGGCGCCCTCAGCGTTTGAGGTGGAAGGCTACAAAGGCAACATGGATTCCTGGGCTTCTTACGGGCAATGGGTAAATAAACTGAACGAAGGCCGCGGGGTACTGCCCGAAGCTACAAAACAGAAGCTGCAGGCGCTGGTAGCCGGCATCACCGATCCGGCGGAAAAGGTTAAGAAAATCTACAGCTATTTGCAGGCGAATACCCGCTATGTGTCTATCCAGTTGGGTATTGGTGGCTGGCAACCTTTCGAGGCGTCGTTTGTGGATGCCAAAGGCTACGGCGACTGTAAAGCCCTGACCAATTATACCCAGTCCATGCTGAAAGCGGTAGGCATTGAGTCGTATCATGCGCTGGTTTTGGCTGGAGATGACATGCCGGATATTCAGACAGACTTTCCGAGCCAGCAGTTTAACCATGTGGTGCTGTGTGTGCCCATGCAGCAGGATACGGTTTGGCTGGAGTGTACGAGCCAGAGCCGATCGGCAGGATACGCTGGTGAGTTTACCGGCGGCAGGCATGCGTTGCTCATCACGCCCGAAGGAGGCAAAGTAGTGAAAACGCCCGATTACTCGGCGCTGGATAATGCCCAGAAACGCACAATTACCGTGAAGCTGGATGAAAAAGGCGATGGTGCCGCCAACATTGTTACCCTGTATTCAGGTATTCAGCACGATACGCACGAGGGAGTTATCAATAACATGAGCGTGGAGGAGCAGCGTAAATGGCTGTACAAGTTTATCAGCCTTCCTTCTTTTGATATCAGCACCTTTACCTTCGATCTGAAAAAAGACCGTGTGCCAACGGTAACGGAGAAGGTGGACCTGAGTATGCGCAAGTGCGTAAATATAAG
This sequence comes from Botryobacter ruber, assembly GCF_003347595.2. GTDB lineage: Bacteria > Bacteroidota > Bacteroidia > Cytophagales > Hymenobacteraceae > Pontibacter > Pontibacter ruber_A. The sequence goes on from NZ_QCZK02000004.1 coordinate 67,647, forward strand.
CGGAAAACGCATGTTCCTGACTCCGAACCTGCTGAACAAATGGTCTAGTACGCCGCCTGCTGTTGAAAACAGGCAGTGGGAGGTGGTAAGAACCATGTCGTTCCTGGATGTGGACACGGTGGTATACCAGATGCCTGCCGGCTATTCACTGGAGTTCAAACCGGATGACGTTACCCACAAATCTGTTTTCGGGGAATACAACGTCACCATTAAAGTAGATGGCGACAAAGTAACCTACATCAGGACTTTGCAGATGCAGAAGGGCCGCTACGGGCGTGATACATACCCTGCCCTGATCGAGTTTATCAACAACATCGTGAAAGCCGATAACAAGCAGGTCGTGTTTGTTAAGAACGTGCAGTAAGTTTTATGCACCCGTTGTTTGTCCTGTAGTTCTGCTGTACCTGCCACCACTCCCTCTGCTCCAGTGCTTTGCGACAGGGAGTGCTTGATGTGTGGACCAAGGTTGCAGGAAAGAAAGGAGTTGTGTGTACAAAGCTGTACAAAAAAAGAGGGTCCGGGAACATGCAGCTCCCGGACCCTCTTTTGATTTAGACGCTAGCTAGCTAGTAGATACTAGTTAGCAACTACCATTTTGCGTGTAGCACTTACGCCATTAGCGCTTAATTTGTAGAAGTAAACACCGCTGTTCAAGGTGTTTACAAATCTAACTTCGTGCGCACCAGCAGCCTTGTTACCTTCAGCCAGGGTAGCTACTTTTCTGCCAGTAATATCAAAAACCTCCAGCGCGATAGCACCTGCTTTTTTCAGCTCAAACTGGATGGTAGTAGAACCGTTGGTTGGGTTAGGGTAGTTCTGGCCCAGGCTGAACAAGGCGTTACTCTTCTCAGTTGCCAGATTAGTTACTAAAGGATTTGCAAGTGTGGTCGGAACAGTAAGACCAGCCAAGCTGTAGATTGCATTTCTCCACAGCGTAAGACCTTCCCTGGTAAGGTTAGAACCTGCGTCTTTGTTGAGTGCACCATAGTTCATACCCATCATGATGATTCTGGCTTGAGTTGTTTCAGATCCAATCTGAGTATTTGCTGGTATATCATTAAAGAAAATAGGTGTTCCGGTTGCTGCGATACTTCTGTCTGCATTACCGGCAAATTCTGCAAGCGTCCTGTTTGCAGGAGTTAACACAATAGCGTTATTATAGCTAAAGCCCTTATATGCTTGTGTGCCTGTTGGAGCGCCACCATTATCTGTTGAGCCAGTTTTGAATACAGGAAGAGTGCCAGCTTCGTCAGTAAAGGAAATGCCTTTGAAAAGTTCGTTCGTCCTGTTGGCAGTAGGTACTGTCATAGATAAAACTGTAAATCCAGGAACCTGGGTGCCGTCTACAACAGTGCTATTCATGGATGCATCAATTCCCTCACCAGCGGTGCCTGCTGCTAAGGCTCTGCCTGCTCTTAGCGAATAGGGCTTATTATAAAGTGTAGGTTTTGTGAACCTTGATAAGCCTAATGTTCCTGTAGGCGATAAAATTGCTGAAGAACTACCAAGGGATTCCTGTATAACAACAACGTCATAAGGGGCCATATCAACGGCTGTTGCAGCTGCATTTGCTTCGTCAGAAGTCAATACCCTTACTGTTACATCAAAATTGGAATCTCTCTTCAACAGTTGAATAACAGCATCATTGTTCTGTGGTGCTGCAGTAGCATCCCAGCCCGTTCCTTTGTCTTGTGTAATGTAAAGTACCTTCTTTGCCTGGGCAAAAGCAAAGTTAAACGTACTGCAGGTTAACACTGCTGCAGCAGCTAATGTGTAAAATTTTTTCATAAAGGATTTTGAGTTAAGTTATGGTTATTAAAGTGTAATCGGGGCGAAAGATGGTGAATTGGCAACTATTAAACAATAGGTGCATAAAATAAATATTTAGAAGATTTAATGTAAATATTACGGAAATTTCCGTAATATTTACGGAAGTGGTAATCCTGAAAAAAGTAAATTTTGTTAATGTTCTTAGCGGCTTCACTTTACGTGATCGTTACTGCGATAGCCACCATGTTTTTTTGCGCCTCAACTAATTTTTGCTACGGAGGAGATGCTTCGGAGGGAGTGGTAAAGCTTGCTTAAGGAGGAGTAAATAAAAAAGCGGGTTCAGAAGTTATAACCTCCTGAACCCGCTTCGTTGATTGTACTTTGTTATGTTAGTTCTTATTTGGAAATCAGCATTTTACGGGTTGCTGTTGCTCCGTTAGCGCTTAGTTTGTAAAAGTAGATACCGTTTTTGAGGTTGCTGTTGTTTAACTTCACCTCGTGTACACCGGCAGTTTTTAAACCTTCAGCCAGCATAGCTACGCGCTTGCCGGTAATGTCATACACTTCTAACGTTACATGACCTGCTTTTTTCAACTCAAACGCTATGGTAGTAGCAGCATGGAACGGGTTTGGATAGTTCTGGCCCAGGTTGAAGCTGGCATTCTTAGTTTCGGCAGCTAAGCTGGTTACAATACCTGTATTTGGTATAGTAAGACCTGCCAGGCTATAAATGGCATTTCGCATTAATGTGAGGCCTTCAGCAGTCATATTGGTGCCGTTATCTTTCATCATAGCTCCTGTATTTAACCCTACGGCAATCATTCTTGCCCTTAATACCTGGTCGCCAATAGTTGTGCCGGCAGGTATGTCGTTTAGGAACATCACTTGGTTTTTATTTTCGATTGCGTCTATAGCAGGCACTGTTCCCAGAAGAGTGTTTTCGGCAGAAATGGTGAGGCCGTGTGTGTAGTTGAAAGTCTTAACTGCTTCAGCACCACTACCACCAAGATCTGTGGCACGCGTTTTAAACACAGGAAAGGCACCATTTGTGAAAGTGATTCCTTTAAACAAATCGTTGCTCCGATTGGCTTCCGATACTACAATAGCCGTGTCTCCAATATCAGCGCTAGTACCGCCTCCTGTTACCACAGCTCTGCCATTTCGCAAGGCATAGGTTTTGTTGTAAAGGAAAGGAACCGTGATATTGGCTAAACCAAGTGAGCCAGCAGGCTTGTAAATATTATCACCAGAGCCAAAGCCTTCCTGAACCACCACAACGTCATAACCTGATAAATCTACTGTCGCATCACCTGCAACGGCATGTACAGTTACATCAATATTCGGATCGGCCTGTAACATTGCAACTATGGGGTCAGCTGTATTCTCAGCCATAGTTTTGTTTGACATCACATAACCCACTTTTTTAGGGGTAACTGCACCACCGCCCGCGGTTGTTGTACCGGAGATTGTTAAATTGCGGATAGCGATATATTTGCCAGACTGGGTGCTACTCGCGTTATGTACCCAGGGATAGAATCTTAAATAAAAAGTCTGTCCACTATTTACCATGGCACTGATTGTTTTGTTAACTGCAGTAAAACCAGTGCCGCCTGTCTCTCCTGTAACCCTGCTAACTGCATTATCAGCCAGTCCAGTACCCTCCTCAAGCAGCGTAGCATTTTTGAAACTCGGGGTAGTGGAATAAAAAACTTTGGCCTTCATATTTCCTGTACCTGAAGCAACGAGGTCATAACTGAGACTGGTAACATTCAGGCTTTTACCTGCAGTAGGTGAAACAGCAAATTGAACGTAAGTATTCGTGATTGTGTCTAATTGGCTGGCAGGCATTGCATTACCCTCCATGCGCATGCGAAGGGTATTTTCAGCACTAGCTAAATAACCTTGTTTTTCCATAGTGGTTAAAGTCATTACCGCATTCTGGACTTCTCCAGTTATGGCCACTTCTTCACCTGTGCCCCCGTTGTCAGGATTAACCAATGACCATCTGGCCGATGCAGAAGTCTGGGCCAATGCTACATGGAACAAACCGCAAACGAAAAACACGGTACCGAGTAAAAGGTAAATTTTTTTCATAATGTTTTAATTTAATTGAAAAATGAAATACAGATACTAATGCAATCGATTGATTAAATATGGGTATGAATATTTAAAAAAACAAATATTTGTAAGTTAAATTTAAATTAAGTGCTCTGCTGAGTTGGCTGATTGTTACTAAAAAAAGCATATTTTTCTGTGCTCAGAGACTGCTGGAGCACAAAAAAACGGGTCCGGAATTTTTTCCCGGACCCGTTTTTTTGATGTTGGTTTACCTGAACTGTTTACCTGGTTATCACCATTTTGCGGGTAGCTGTAGCGCCACCGGCACTTAACTTATAGAAGTAAATACCGTTTTGCAGCGTGTTGCTGTCTAGCTTTACCTCGTGTACACCGGCCGTTTTTAAGCCTTCGGCCAGCAGCGCTACGCGCTTGCCGGTGATGTCATACACTTCTAATGTAACATGGCTTGCTTTTTTCAGCTCAAACGCAATGGTAGTAGCAGTATGGAACGGATTCGGGTAATTCTGCTCCAGGCTAAAGCTGGAATTCCTTTTATCAGCAGCAAGGCCGGTTACAGGGAAGCTTACATTCTCCGGCATCCAGTCGAAACTGAAGGCAGGGTGCGTTTCTTTGGAGAAGATATTGGCAATGGTGTGCTCAGCAGCTTCCTGTGCCGTTAATACTCTTGAAATAGAAATCCTGCTGGCTGTAGCCGCACCCGGACCTGAATTGTTGTATTCGCCGTAGAGCGCAGGTGTCACATTCCAGGTTTGCCAGCCGGCTGCATTAAGTGAAGCAGGAAGGAATGTATTCATGAAGACTGTGCGCGGGGCTGCCTGCCATGGCCTGCCCAGGTGGAAGCTTGTAATCGGAACTCCGTCGAAACCAACCTCATCAGCCGTAACAGTAGAGTTCAGGAACACAAATCCGTGCCTGGTGTTCGCTTCTGTAGAAGCTGCTGTCAGCATGCCGCCGTTTCTGTTTACATTAATGGTACAGTTGTCGAACACTACAATGTCTCTGCCAAAGATGAAGTCGACAGAACCTTCGATGTAGCAGTCTTTCATGTAGATACGGCCTACCACGCGTCCGCCCCAGGCGTAGAATGTGTCCTGGTACCCCAGGATGCGGCAGTTGTAGTAAGCCTGGCGGTCGCCGTTTACGCGGAGGGCTACAGCCTGCTCGTTTTGTGCCGTGTTGTCATTTCTCTTGGTGTTCTGGAATGTGATGTTGGCGGCAATAAAATCGTCAGCCTCTATGGCTACACTGTAAGAGCCGGAGGTGCCGAGGTTGTTTTTACCGGCGTAATCGTCGTAGGTAAGAATGGTGTTTAAAGGATTTTCGCCACGCAGAATTACATTTACTTTGTTACGTTCCAAAATAAGCTTCTCCTTATACGTTCCGGGCTTCACCAGAATTGTCCACTTGCCGGTGTAGAAATCAGGAACAGCATTGAAGGCAGCCTGTACCGTCGTATAATCGCCGGAGCCGTCTTTGGCAACCACCTTGGTTACATCAGGAGCCTGTTGCTGGGTAGTAAACGTAACTTCAGGTCCGTAGCCTGTTCCCTGGCTGTTGGTGGCATAGGCGCGCACGTAGTAGGTGGTGTTTGCCGTCAGGCTGTGCAGCTGACTGCTGAAGCTTCCCAGACCGGCACCGTCTACCGACTTATTATCCGCAAGCGTTGGGTTGCCGGTGGTGTTCCACACAAGGCCACGGGCAGTTACATCTACGCCGCCCCATGCCGTTACGTTACCGCCGCTTTGTGCCGATGTGGCAAGGATACCGGAAGCAGCTGTTGTGGTTACCGTAGGAACGGCCAGTTCGGCCAGGGTGCTAAAGCTTACCTGCTCGCCGTACGAAGTGCCGGCGGTGTTGGTGGCGTAGGCACGCGCATAATAGGTAGTGCCCGGGGTTAAGCCGGTTAGCTGGCTGGAGAAAGCGCCTGAACCTTCGCCTGCAGTTGTCTTGGTGCCGTCTACTGTCGGATTCTCGCTGGTACCGTAAGCAATACCTCTGGCTGTAACGGCAGCACCGCCGTCAGAAGAAATATTGCCTTTTACAGTAGCAAAAGTTGTGGAGATGTCTGATGCAGGCGTAACAGTAGTTACAGCTGGAGGATCAAATGTAACGCCGATAGCAGAACCGGAGAGGGTAACATTATATACTGCCACTAACTTGGCCCAGCCCTCTGCATTTTTATTGTGCGGGTAAATGCGCAGGTAGAATGTTTCGCCTGAATTAATAGTAGCATTTAAGGTAGCGCTAACAGGCGCCACTTTATTACCCACCAGGTCCATGTCTTCCACCAGCAGCGTACGCTCGGCAAAAGTCGGGTCTTTAGAATAATAGATAGCTGCTCTCAGGTTGGAAGAAAACCATCCGCCAATATAAAGCGAAACGTTGGTAATGTTAAGTGTAGCGCCGGTTTTAGGCGAAACGGCATACTGGAAATAAAGCGACTCCACCGGGTTCGGCTCCGCCTGCCAGTCCTGCGACACAGTCTGGATAGCGGCTACCGTTACATTCTCGTTTGTATCGGTTGTAGGCAGGTTGGTTGTGCCGTAATATTGCATGGCAGGGCTGTAGGCTGGAGCGGTGCCAACTACTGCGCCAGTAGTAGAGAAAGTCTGGTCACTGTTCCATACGATACTGGATGGTACGGCAGTTGCCTCGCTTTCGCCTGTTATTGTAACATCCTTCAGGGTAAGGTACTTGCCTGATTGTGTGGTTGTCGCGTTGTTTACCCAAGGGTAGACTCTTACATAGAGGCTGTCTCCTTCCTGTAAAGTTATAGCAGTAGTTGCAGAAACAGGTGTAAGTGCCGATGTGCTCAGCACGTTGTTCGTAAGGGTTGTAGAATATTCTATCTGGGTAACATTTTTAAATCTGCGGTCAGTGGAATAGTACACATTTGCTTTCATGGCATTGGTACTGTGTGCTCCCAGTTTAAGCGCGATGGAGCGTACAGTAAGTCTACTATTTGGGCTTGGCCCTACTGCAAACTGTACATAAGTGCCCGCAACAGTATCGGTTTGCGAAAGCGGCCAGTTGTTATTGTCTATACGCACACGCTGGCTGCCCTCGGTTCCGGTATACTGGTTGATGTTCATGTTTACCAGGCGCTCTGTCGACGCCTGCATCTGACCGGTTGTTATCACAGCCTTTCCTGTGCCTCCTGTGCCAGGGTCGGTCAGCGGCCAGGTGGCGGAGGCAGGCGTGCCTTGGGCAAATGAAAAATTGAGCAGGCAACAGAACGAGAATGCCATGCCCAGCAATAAGTAGAATTTCTTCATAGGGTGAAAATTTAGAAAGTAAATGAAAGATATCGGTTGAATGCGCAATCGATTGTTCGATATTAGTATTTATTTTTTACTTTACAAACGTTCATTAGTAATTAATTTTAAGAAGCTTTGGCTGCATCCGGCTGCTTAACTGTTTCTGCTACAGAGGTTCTGAGGCAGTGGTGGCTGTGGCTGCAGAAATAAGGCAGGCCAGGTGCAGGCCGGTTCCATGTTCGGGCAATACGGTTTTTCTGCAGCCACAGCCACCACACTTGTTGCACCGCATTGTTGCGGGTTCAGCCGCGTTACTTCAAAACCTGTACCGCACCTGCGCCTTCACATCCGCCCTTCGTGGACCCTCTATCGTCTCGAGCCCGGAGCCGATGGTGCGCTGGTTGCGGTAGTGGGTGATGCCGTATTTTACCCACAAATCCATGCGGGGCAGGGGGCGCAGTTGCAGCAGTCCATAGATGCGGGTGCCGCGGCCGTAGAAGGCAGGAATGGAGAAGGCGTAGAGCACGTCGCGCTCGAAGGTATATTGCCGGTTCTCGTAGTTGTCGGTGTCGAAGATGGCGTAGCGGGTGCTCAGCCGGAAGCTCCGGAAAGTGAAGTTGATGTCCTGGGCAATCAGGTAGCCGGTGGTGGTGGGGTTCTCGTGGGTAAAGCTGCTGAACTGCACCCGCGACTTGAGCGACACCACCTGCGAGGGCGCAAAATCATAGTAAAGCAGGTAATGCCGCCGCTCGGCCTGCGCCACATAATCGAGTGCCGTGGTGTTGTTGGGAGCGTTCAGGCCTTTGCTTTCGTGGCGCACCTGGGCGTAGAGCGATGTCTGCCGGTTGGGGCGGTAGTAGAGGCGCAGCAGGTACTCGTCGCCGTACGATGGGGCATCTACGCGGTAACGCAGCCACGGGAACCGGAAACGGTCGTAGTAAGCTGTAATTTCCCACTTCGGAAAAGGTTTGATTTTGATGCCCGTGTACAGGCCGCCCTCGTTTAGGTTGCGGGTTCCTTCGCCAAAGGCGTTGCCGTAGAAAGAGTGGAAGTGACGGTCGTAGTGGCGGTAGAGCAGGGCCACTTCCACCTTGTTCGACAAGTTGGCCATAAAGCCGTTTACCGTGCCCACGCCGCCGCTTTTGGATGCCGCTGTTTCCCCGAAAAGATAAACGTTCTGCCAGGTATAGCTGTAGTGGGCGCCGAGGTTGTAGTTGGTGGTGCCGCCAAACTCGAACTGCTGATAGGGTGCGCCTGTCTTTTGCATGGCTGCACTATAATGTGTAGCTAAGGCTGTGATGCCTGCAGCAAAAGCCTTGTTCCGGCTCTGCAAGCTGATGTTCCCGCCGCCGATCTGCTCCCGCACAGCATGTTTGTTGGCCAGTTCGGTAGGGGTGCGGTGGAAGCCGGAAACCTGAACAGCGGCAAACACATCTTCTTCGGTAAGCGTGTCAGCAACAGTTTGCAGATTGGCATCCACGCGTTTGTTTGAGTAGAAGCCGGTGGCGGTGAAGCTGTTGCTGAGGGCATAGGTAGCGGCAGCTCCCCGAAAGAAACTTGTTTCCAATACCGAACTGTAGGGGCGGATGCCGAGGTTGGCGCGGCTGACGGTGTTAATGGTTTCGCTGCCTTTGCCTACGCTGTAGCCCGACGAAAGCAGCAGCCCCTGCCCGAACTGCAGCTGGTAATCGCCGAGGGCGATGGTTTTAAAGCGTCCTTTGTTGTAAAGCTGCAGGTGAGCCGTGTAGTAGTCGAAGCCGTAGCGGCGGGTGGGGGCGTCCCAGGTAAATTGTTCGCCGGCATCTTTTTCGGCAGTAATGCCCAGGCTGTAGTCGCGGGTGTGGCTGACGCGGTAGCGCATGAACAGTTTGTCGGGGCCGCCCAGGTAGCGGCTGCTGGTGGAGGGGGTGTAGCCACGGCGCTGCTGCAGCGTGCGCTCGTAACGGAAGATGAGCGCGTTGTTGTCTTCGCCCACGATCCGCTGCCAGAGCGGGCGCTGGTCGGCGTTGAGTCCCGCATCGCTCACCCGCACAAAGTAAATGAGCCGGTAAATCGTAGGCAGGTCAAATCCTTCGATCGACTGAAGTTCATAAATACTCAGCAGCTTCCCGTTTTGCTTCAGGTGCTCAAAAAAAGCCATGATCTGCGGCCGTGACAGGATGTAGAGCGAAGCCAGTTTTTCGGGTGTGGTGTTGTTCAGGTCAATGGGGTTTTGGTAGTACTGGAAGAGCGTTTCGTACAGGTCTTCGTAGGGTACAGTGTCGTCTTCCTGCTGGGCAAACAGTTCCTGTACAAACAAGTCAAAATCGAAGGTACGGCGCTGGTAGTCCTGTGCCTGCAGGCGGAGGCAAAGCAACTGGATACATAGCAGTAGCAACAGCCTTCTCATGCAGATCAGTTAAGTTGATAGGAAACTGAAAGATGATGGTTCAGCCCCAGCAGCGTGTGCGTGCCCAGCGCGTAATCTACCTGCAGTTGGCGTGCCTGGAAGCCTGTGCCAAACGAAATGGTGCTGGTCTGGGTGGCGTAGCCGGTGCGGAGGGCAAACTTCTCCAGTGGCTTGTATTCCAGCCCCGCCTTTAGTTCGGCAGGAAAGTCGATGTGCTTTTCTGTTTCGGCACTCAGGAGTAGCTTCTGGTAAGGGCGGTAGGCCAGCCCGGCTTTCATGACGGTAGGCAGCCGCTCGTCTGCAAATTCCGACAGCTTTGCCTGGTTCAGGTTGTAGGCATAGGCGCCAAAGAACAACTCCGGCGTTACCTCTGCCTGCACGCCTACCGACAAGGCCACCGCTTTCCGGCTTCCCAGTCCCTGCGCTGCCACCTGCCACACATCGGCTTTGGCGCCCAGGCTGAACTGCCCCAGCCGGTGCCCGTACCCCAGTCCCAGCGACTGTCGGCTATAGAGTTCGTCGCCGAAGCGGCTGATGCTCAGGCCAAAGGTGCCAGCTTTGGGAGTGGGGTAAGCAGCCAGTAAGGCCATGGTCGTAAAGGCCCGGACTCCGAAGCGGTTCTCGGCATACACGCCTGCCGCTGCTTTTTCGAGTGTTGCCACGCCTGCCACATTGTTGTTCAGCGCCCATAGCCCGGGGAAGGTAACGGAGGCATTGCCAACGGCAGCGGCACGCGCACCGGCAGGTACGTCGGCCTGTGCCGTGGCCAGGCAGGGGAGAAGCAGCAGGCAGAGCAATGGTGTGTAACGCAGCAGTCCCGGCATAGTGGTGAGTTGAATTGCATTTTATGGAGAGGTTTACGGTGCTGTGGGAGGACTGTTCGTGTTTTTGTTTTATTTTTTGAAAATTTTGTAGGGACAGGTCGTGACCCAATGCCGTCAATTTAAGGAAATTTATAGCGCGAGCGTCCTCGCTCGTGTTTACTATTCCGCGGCCTCTGGCCGCAGTTAATGGTCTGTTCGTGGTTCACGGCGGCCAGAGGCCGCAAAATAGCCGGCACGAGCGAGGACGCTCGCGCCATGTTACTCTTAAGTTGACGGCATTGGATCGCGACCTGTCCTTACTTTATGTGTTGTGCCTGAGCAGCAGAGGCTGTGGTGGCAGGTGCAGCAAAAAAAAACGGGGCAGCGACTGTTGCCGCTGCCCCGTTACTGTTGTTTATGAAGATAGAGTTAATTTCTTATTTCGAGTTTCACGCTTTTCTTGCCTTCCTTCTTCTTCACTTTCACCTTCGACTCGCCTTCTTTTAGCTCTGCTTTGGCTTCTTCAATGGCGGCCTCTAACAAATCAGAGGTAACGTTCGGGATGGCGGCTGATGCGGCGTCGCCTGCATCGGGGTTGCCGTTGTCCACGATCGTCATTTCGTTTATCAGGTTGGTAGCGCCGGCAAACTTATCGATGATGAACAGCAGGTAGCGCGAGTCCATGTTGATGCAACGTTTGTAGTCGGGGTCGTACACCAGGTCGCCGGTCATGGCTTCCCAGTTGCCGTCGAAGGCCACGCCAATCAGTTCGCCCCGGCCGTTGATCACCGGAGAGCCGGAGTTGCCGCCGGTGATGTCGTTGTTGGTGATGAAGTTCACGACCAGTTCGCCCTTTTCGTTGGCGTAGCGGCCGTAGTTTTTGGTGCGGTACAGTTGCTGGAGTTTATCCGGCACAATGAACTCTTCGTTGGTCGAGTCTGCTTTATCCATGATGCCCTCCAGGGTGGTGTAGTAGTTGTAGCGCACGCCATCCTGCGGACTGTAGCCCTGCACGGTGCCGTAGCTCAGGCGCATGGTAGAGTTGGCATCAGGATAATATACTTTGTCCGGGTTCATCTGGCGCAGCGCTGCAACGTACAGGCGGTTCGCTTGTGCCAGCTTCGCATTGGCCTCGGCGAGGCTTGGGGCAATGTTGCTCCTATAGTTGTCGATGATGCTGTTCACGATCTGGAAAGCCGGGTCGTTTTCCAGTTTCTTCAGCGCCGGGTTTTGCAGGAACGCTTCTGTTTTTTCTTCCGACACCAGGAACGAATTGTTGAACACATAGTCGGCCAGTTTTTCAAAATTGCCGTTATACTTTTTCACCATGCTTTTGAAAGCGTCCGGCTGCTGCTCTTTCGGAATATCCTCAGAATAGTATTTCATCAGTGCAGCAAACACTTTTTTGTCGGCAGGGGCATAGTAGTTTTTGAAGTGCGATTCTACCGTTGACTCCAGGTCTTCTGCTGCTTTTTTGGCGGCTTCAGCATTGCTAAGTTTGAGAACATTGTAGAGCGGCGTCATGCGGTAAGCGAGCAGGAGCACTTCGGTTCCCAGCACAGCCTCGTTGAGGTAAACGGTGCCCAGGTTATATTTTTCGATCTGGTTATTGGCATTTCCGATCTGGTTCAGCACATCGCCGTATTGCGCCTTGCGTTGCGCATCGGCCGTTACCCAGGTCTGGAATTTGGCTTCGTCGGCTATTTTGCCTTCCATGGTTTTCATGCGCTCAATGCCTTCGTTCTGGCCGATGGAGTACTTGTAATAGTTGGCCGTAGAGGCGTATTTAGAAGCGTACTTGATGCGGGTAGCCGGATCTTTATCCATTTCCTCTTTCCAGAGGCCCAGCTTTTTCTCGCGCAGCTTGATGCGTGATTTGTTCAGCTGGTTCACCTCCAGTTTCAGGCCGTGCGAGGTCATGAAGCGCTTGGTGCGGCCCGGGAATCCGAACACCATCGCAAAGTCGCTTTGCTCTTTGCCGCTGATAGACACAGGCAGGTGGTGCTTTGGCTTGTAAGGCACGTTGTTCGGGCTGTAGTCAGCCGGTTTGCCATCGGGACTCATGTACACGCGGAACAGCGAGAAGTCGCCGGTGTGGCGGGGCCACATCCAGTTGTCGGTGTCGCCGCCGAATTTGCCGATAGAGGAAGGCGGGGCACCTACCAGGCGCACATCAGAGAAACGCTCGTATACGAACAGGTAAAATTCGTTTCCGTTAAAGAAGTCGCGCACATAGCTCACATACTGGCCGTTGTTGCTGGCCTCGCGGGCGATGGCCTGCATGCGCTGCGCCGTTTTCTGGGCACGTTCCTGCTCGGAGGTGGTGTTGCTGATGCCTTCAAGCACCTGGCCGGTTACATCGTCCATGCGCACCAGTATGTCAACGAATAGCTCCGGGTTAGGCAGTTCTTTTTCTTTGGCCATGGCCCAGAAGCCGTCGGTCAGGTAATCGTGTTCGGTGGTGGAGTGGGACTGGATGGAACTGTAGCCGCAGTGGTGGTTGGTGAGCAGCAGACCTTCCGAAGAAATAAATTCGCCGGTACAGAAGCCGCCGAACTGTACGATGGCATCTTTAAGGCTGGAGTTGTTCACGCTGTAAATTTCTTCGGCAGTCAGCTGGAGTCCCTGCTTCTGCATATCGGTATGGTTCAGACGCTTAATCAGCATCGGGAGCCACATTCCTTCATCTGCTTTAGCTGCGAATGGCAGGCTCAGCGAAACAAAAAGGAGGAGTGAAAGAATTCTTTTGAGCATAGATGTTGTTTAGATTAGGTTAGTAATGCAAATTTAGTAAAAACTGCACATCTTCTGTTAAGCATATGCAATTGAGGTGCAGAAACAAAAACATAAAATTATGACCTGGATCCTACAGAAATTAGTATTAGGCCTAGTCTGGATGTACCAGCACCTGCTATCGCCTTTAACCCCAGCAAGTTGTCGCTATACCCCGACTTGCTCGCAGTATACGCGGGATGCGGTAAAAAAGTACGGCCCGTTTAAAGGCGGCTGGATGGGACTCAAGCGGATTGGCCGCTGCCACCCCTGGGGCGGGAGCGGGTATGATCCGGTGCCGTGAATTAGTTATTGGTTATTCGTTATTGGTTATTGGGGAGGTTATGAATAGGTGGGGTGGTGGAGCAATGACTGTGGTGACAGGTGCTGTGGTGTTCTTTTAAGTCTTTATTTCAAGTGTTTCAAAATTTGTATTATGAGAAACTGGCCATTTTTTACAGTACTTTTTATTCTTAGCTCCTGCGACTTTACTAAATGTGATTTAACCATTATCAATTCAACTGAACACCAGTTGTATTTCTATGTACATCCCTTGAATAAAGAAAATTCTTGGTCCTACAATATAGCCTATAAGCATAATATTTCTAATGACCCAAAATACGCTGAAAAGTACTTAGATTTTGAAAATAATCCCTATGCTCTCGGTGTAGGTGATACAGTAGTCGATTGTATAGTCAATACAAGTTTCAGGCAATTTTCTCGCGAGTATGGCGGACTAACAATAACTTCGTATTTGAGGGAAAAAATTGAAGCTAAATTGCCAGGGGATTCCCTACAGCCAAGTGATATATACAAAAAGTTAGATTTAACTGTTGGCGAGTTGGAGCAACTTGACTATAAGGTAATAATAAAATAGAATAAGTTTATCTGGTTATGACATAGGATTCATACTTGTTGACATCTCGTTGGCAGCCTAAATCAGCAACATAGCCATGTCAAAAGAACTGCATGCAGGAAGCTAACGTTCTTATAGAAAATGATTAACTTAGGGATATGAGGAAGCTTACGATACAAATACCCGGTACTGTCGATTTAGGTGACAAAGAGGCAAGAATGGCATTGGCTTCAAAGCTGTATGAGCTAGGAAAGCTGACGCTGGGGCAGGGTGCAGAGATGGCAGGTTATTCTAAAGAAACATTTATGGAATTGTTAGCGGACTACGGTGTGTCTCTTTTTAATTACCCGGCAGACGAATTAGATGAAGATTTCAGGAACGCCTCCCGTCATAGTCTCTGATACCAGCTGCCTTATACTCTTCTATAAGATTGGAGAGTTGGAACTGTTGCAAAAAATCTATGCACAAATTATTGTCACAGAGAAAGTTTTCCAGGAGTTAAACAAGCCTCTCTTTCAAACTTTCAACCTGCTTCATTTTATGAGGAAAGCTTTTAGTTTTCGTGGCTGACGCTACCAGCTATCGCTTTTCCGGATTTATCAATCCGGAAATACATGGTTGGGGATTTCTTAATCCCCGTTGACCAGCTGCTGTGGCACGCGGGTCTGGAGACCCGCAACAGTAATACTCCGGATTAAGAAATCCGAAGTAGCAGTATTTTCCTCTTCTTGAGGAGCAAAGACAATGGTAACAGGTGTAGGCTATCTACCTACAAGATTAGCCTATGCACAGGGACAGGCATTGAACCTGTGCATAGGCTAATCAATCCCATCAATCCCACAAATCCAACTTCAAACAGCAGTCCCCTTAAAATCCCATATCTCCGGCGTCCAGGTGTAGCTGCCGGGTTTGAGGGTGACGCAAAGGCCGGGTTTGGCCGCTACCTGCATCCGGATGACGCCGGTGGCGTATTCGTGGAGAGGGTAGAACTGGTGCATGCCGAGCCGGTCGAAAATGGCTGCTGCCGTAGCGCCGCCTTCCAGTACAATTTCCCGCACTTCCGTTTTCTCGAGCATCAGTTGCACGCCCTCCGCCATTTTTTTGCGTAAGGCATCGGCGGTGGCTGCCGGTCCAGTCGTGGCCGGGTCGATGGCGATGATGGCTTTCCCGCGCTCCTGCAGGTATCCCACCACCTCTTCGCGCCACGCCGCAAAACTTTCTTCTGAAGGTGCTTCTTCCTGTGCAATAGCGGCGGGCATGTAGGCAACCGGTCCGCCGGCTTTTTTTTCTGCCCGAACCATATCGCGGCTGTTGCTGAAGGTGCTGCCGCACACATACAGAGCAGGAGAGGCTATGGTGGCAGGTGCAGTCGACTTTTCAGTAGCTTTTTTCACCTGCAACGTATCCAGAATGGCTGTAAAGAAACCCGAAGCACCAGCTGCAAACACGGTTTCATCCAACTGACTCGCCCAGGCCGTGAGGTCGGCGGTGTCTTTGGCTTCGCCTATCACAATTCCTTCTGGTGGCAGCGGCTCCGAAGGTTTAAGGACCTGTACCTGACCTGCTGCAGCTCTCACCATAGCCACTGCACTTGCCGATGTAATAGCAAACTCCGGATCGGAGGCAAAGCTGGTTTCGTGCAGCGGCGTGCCGTGCAGGTAATAGGTGCCGTCGGTGAGCGTGCGGCCCAGGGCGGGGTTGGCGGGCACCAGCAGCGCCCGGTGCAGGTGGAGTACCCGCATCTGCGCCTGCATTTCGGCCAGCACGTGGCCCCGCAGCACCGAATCCGTTTTCTTAAAGAGCAGGCGCGGTTGTAATTTCGCTATAGCTTCGGTGACTTTGGCCATAATGGCTTCCGCTTCGGATTGGCTTCTGGAGCGGGTGTCGGTGGAGATAACGAGCAGGTCCGCTTTTGTTTGCGGGTCTACTTCCGAATTTATCTCCACCTCTAGCCCGTACCGCAGCCCGATACCGCCGAGTTCTGCCGCCCCGGTTAAATCATCTGCTATGACGGCTATCATCAGGCAGTCTCTTTTTCTACTGACCGATACTGCGCCAACTGCACGGCATTTTCAATGGCCAGAATCATTGCATCCGGACTGGCTACGCCTTTTCCGGCAATTTCAAAAGCGGTACCGTGGTCCACGGAAGTGCGGATGATTGGCAGGCCCATCGTGATATTTACGCCTTTTACGCTGTCCATCTGCTGCTTTTCGGCGTTCCACTTAAAGCCGGTGAGCTTGAACGGAATATGGCCCTGGTCGTGGTACATGGCTACCACACCGCCGTAGTAACCGGTTGCTGCCTTCGAGAACAGCGTATCGGCCGGTACCGGTCCTTCCACATCGTAACCCAGGCGACGGGCTTCTTCTACGGCTGGCAGTATCTCATCCGCTTCTTCGGTGCCAAACAGGCCGGAGTCGCCGGCATGCGGGTTCAGCCCGGCAATCCCGATTTTCAGGTTTTTCACGCCCAGGCTTTTGAGTCCGTTGTGCAGCAGCTCGGTAACTTCCAGGATTCGCGCCTTTTTTACGTTATCACACGCCTGGCGCAGCGACACGTGCGTAGACACGTGAATGACGCGCAGGTTGTCTTCGGCCAGCAGCATGGCGTATTTGTTTGTGCCGGTAAGGGTGGCGTAAATCTCGGTGTGGCCCGCAAAATGATGGCCCGCTTCGTTGATGGATTTCTTGTTGATGGGTCCGGTAACCGTAGCATCCACTTCTTTCGCTAAGGCCAGTTGAATCACTTTCTCCACTGCCCGGAAAGAAGCTTCGCCTGCCATGGCGGAAATCTCGCCGAACTTCAGCTGCTCCAGGTCCACGTTCTGCAGGTCGTACACGTCCAGCAGTCCGAGTTGGAACTTCGCGTCTTTCACGTCATGAATCGCATTTACTTTAGCATCGAGGTTTAGCTTCTGGATGATGTGCCGGAACACGCCTGCGTCGCCTACGATAAGTGGTTTGCAGATGGCGTGAATATTCTTGTCGAGCAATGCTTTTACGGCGATTTCCGGGCCGATGCTCGCCGGGTCGCCCATGGTTACGCCGATAATTGGTTTCTGTGACATATATTTTTTGTCTGAACTGTGATTTTTTTGATTTAAATGATTTGGTGTGATTAAGTCTTCTGCTTCAGGTGAGGTTCTTTTCTTCAGACACTCGCAGGAGCTGCGCACACTGCGAGGTCTTTTTCGTCTGAACCACGATTTGCAGAATTTTAGGATTGACAGGATTGAATAATTTGCTGATTCAAAAGTATAGAGATTGTGAAAAAGGTTTACAAAAGACCTCGCAGTGTGCGCAGCTCCTGCGAGTGTCTGGTGGCTGAAACGTTAATCAATCACAAAAACTCAAATCCTGTTAATCCTAAAATCTGCTTAATCCTGGTTCTGACAATTTAGACGCTCGCAGGTCTTGAAGACGCTGCGAGGTCAGTGCTTCTCTGCTACAGCTGAATCCCTTCCTTCCGCAGCAGGTCGTGAAGATTCTGCTTTAGCATTTCCCCCTCCTCATGCGTGCCCAGCGACAGCGGCGACATCATGTAGGGCTGGCAAAGTCCCGTTTCCTGTATCAGTTTTTTCAGGCCCCACAGCGATTCGCCCAGGGTGCGGCCGGACTGGTACAGGGCACCAAAAGCATCCGACAGGCGCTGGTAATGGAACGCCTTCTCCCGGTCTCCTGCATCCACGGCTCGTAGCATGTCCTGGTAAATGCCCGGGATAAAGTTGCCGGTGCTGGGGATCAGGCCGTCGGCGCCACGGAACAGCGCTTCGGCCGATTGGGCTGCCCAGCCCAGGAAGTAGCAGAAATCTTCGCGGTCGGCCCACAGCTCCAGCGACTCCTGCAGGCGCTCTTCGCTTCGTTCCGAGTCCTTTACGCCCACAATATTCAGGTGCTGGCTCAGCTTGTCGAGCACGTGCAGCGGAATGGACATGTGGGTGGTGGCGGGGATGTTGTAGATGATAAGCGGTCCCTGCACCTGGTCAGCCAGGTGTTCGAAGTAGGTAAACATTTGCTTTTCGGTGAGGGCGTAGTAGGAGGGGAGGTTGGCTGCCACCACGTCGATGCCTGCCTCAAACGCCGCGTGTGCCAGCGCCACCGATTCCTCCAGTACATTGGAGGCGATGCCGGCGTAATACACTTCGCCCGGCTGCTTGATGCTTCCGGCAAACTTGATGTACTCCAGCTTCAGGGAGAAAGGGAGCGAGGCAGACTCGCCGGTGGTGCCCAGGATGAAGGGCATGGTATTGTGCTGCCGGAAGTTCGTCACCATCTTCTCAAACGCCTCCTGGTCGAATTTAAAGTCGGCGGTGAGTGGTGTGACAGTGGGGACTACCACGCCGTTGTATTTGCTATGTCTTTTCATTGTTTTTGCTGTTGCCATTATCTTTTGCTGGTGCGAGCTTGCAGCTCGTACCTTTTCTATTTATTAAGCTGCCTGTTCGCAGCTATGGTCAGAAAGTACGAGCTGCAAGCTCGCACTAGCGTCGGGGGACTTTTTCCTACATTTAATAAGCCGCTGAATAAATCGCCACCGCATCTTCCAGCGTAACCGGCCGCGGGTTGTTCTTCAGCAGCCGCTGAATCTTCAGGGCGTCTTCGGCCATTTGCGGAATCGCTTCATTCGGAATACCTACTTCATGGAGTCTTGCCGGGGCGCCACATTCCTTTATAATAGTGCGGATTTTTTCGATGCCGCGTTGGGCTGTTGCCTCGTCGGTGGCGGCACGTTCGCAGCCCAGGGCTACTGCCACTTCGGCGTAGCGTTTGGGAGCGGCAGGCAAGTTGAACTCCATCACGAAGGGGAGGAGCAGCGCATTGCTGAGTCCGTGGGCGATGTGGAAGGAGGTTCCCAGCGGATAGGCAAGAGCGTGTACGGCGGCGGTGTTTACAGGGCCGAGGCAGAAGCCGCCAAGCATGCTGCCCATGGCTACCTGCGTGCGTGCTTCCTCGTTTGCGCCGTCCTGTACGGCAGTGGTGAGGTGTGCTGCAATTAACCGGATGCCTTCCAGGGCGAAGATGTCGATGAATGGCTGCGCAAACTTGTTGGTGTACGCTTCGAGGCAGTGGGTGAGGGCGTCGAGACCGGTAACGGCAGTAATCTGCGGCGGCACGCTCATGGTCAGCAGCGGGTCTACGTACACCACGTCGGGCAGCAGGTATGGGCTGATGATGCCTTTTTTCTGGTTGTCGGAATCGTCTACCAGAATGGCGTTGGGCGATACTTCGCTGCCGGTGCCGGAGGTGGCGGGCAGGCAGATGAGTTTGCAGCTGCGGCCTTTCAGGTTGCCGATGCCTACTATCTCCTGCAGCGTCTGCGTGTTATCGAGTTGCGCGGCTACGAGTTTGGCCACATCGAGCACACTGCCGCCGCCAATGCCTATCACCGCGTCCGGGTTTGCCTCCTTTGCCTGCACCATCAGCTTCTCAAAATCGCTGAACGACGGCTCCTGCACGATGCTGGTGTCGGTGCCGACACGGATGCCCTGCTGCCCGAGCTGCTGCAGCAGGCTCTCCAGTTGCGGGAGGAGCGGTGTGATGGTGACGATGAAGACGCTGGTGCAACCAAGACTGCTGATTTCATCGGTTAGTTGGGAGAGTACGCCTTTGCCGAATACCAGTTTGCCCGGAAACCCGATGGTCAGGGGGAGTGTGTTGACGAAGGCAGCTTCGGGAGCTGCTGTTTGCTGTTCTGTTATAGTTTTGTCCATACCTGGAATTTTAGGATGTTTTTATGGTTGTTGCCCCGCAGGAGCTTCTTACCTGCAGTTTGGCATCGAATACTACTTTTGCGGTTGGCCGCGACGGGTCTTTGATGCGCTGGAAGAGCAGCTCGGCTGCCCGTTTGCCCATCTCAAAGCCTGGTTGCTTTACAGCGGTCAGCGGCGGATTGAGCGAGATGGACCAGTACATATCGTCAAAACCTACCAGCGCTATTTCTTCCGGAATTTTCAGACCCTGCCGGTGTATCGTCTCCAGCGCGCCCAGGGTAATCAGGTTGTTACCCGTAAAAAGTGCAGTGGGTGGGGTGGGAAGTGCTAATAGCTCTTCTGTGAGCTTCATGCCGCTTTCGTGTTTCGAGTCGCCGTATTTTATCAGTTCCTCGTCCACCACGAGCTCGTTCTCCCGGAAAGCCATTTCGTAACCGGCCAGGCGGGCTCTGCTGGTTGGGATCTGCGGCAGCCCTGAGATATAGGCAATACGCCGGTGCCCCAGTTTGATTAAATGACTAACCGCATCGTAAGCGCCCTGCTGGTTGTCTACCAGCACCACGTCAGCTTCCACGCCCGTCAGGCCGCGGTCGATGCAGACGATAGGCAGACCGCTCAGCACCAGTCCGGCCACTTTCTGGTCGCGCCCGTGCACCGGCGCCACAATCAGACCGTCAATCGATTCAGATTTGAGGATGTCGAGGTAGAGCCGCTCCCGTTTCTCGTCCTGCGCGAAATTGCACATAATGGCGGCGTAGCCATGCTCATACATTACTTCTTCTATGCCGCGAATCACATCCACATAAAACGGGTTCTGAATATCCGGCAGCACCAGCCCGATGATTTTGCTGTTGCCCCCCTTGCTGCGCAGCCGCTGCGCCACCCGGCTTGGACGGAAGTTGAGCGACTTGATGGCCTGCTGCACGCGCTGCTGCGTGTCGGCATTCACCGTTTCGGGGTTGTTGAGCACCCTGGAAACAGTGGCTATCGAAACGCCGGCGGCTTTGGCTACATCAATCAGTTTGGTCATGGGCAAAGGGAAAATTATTGGAAACGTTTACATGGCCTGGCCTGCTTTGGCTGCTGAAAAGCTGTTTCTGCTGCTTTTATTATTTATGAAAACGTTTTCAGTAATTAAGCTAAGCAATTGTTTCTGAAAATGAAAGAAATTTTTAGCCAATGGTGCGGAAAGCAGGGCGAAGGAGGTGCTGTGGCAATGGAGGGTGCGGGTACAGATTAAAACATGCCTCGATCCCGTGGAAGAGGCCTGGCAGTTGGAAAAATGGAAGTACTTCCCCTTTTCCGGGTGCAGGTGTTTCGGATGCCGCTTGGTGGGGTTGCCTGTTATACCGGGTGTGCTGCTTTTTACTAATTATTACAGACGTGTTACCCGCCTTTTCCTGCTGCTTACCCTGATTTTACTGCTGTTGCTATATTGTATTTTGTGTTTTTAAATAACAAAAAAATATAAAAATAGTATTAGTTTTAACTGCTGGTGTTTTCTCAGTTGATGCTTCTGGCTGGTTCTGTGCTGGCGCCTGTTTACGCGTTTTCTGTTGCCTTTTCAATGCTGCATTTTACCTTTTCCCGGTAAAAGCCTGCTTATCGCTTTTATTGTCAAGAGTCTATAAAGCTTAAAACTTATTCTGTATGGATACAAAACTTCAAATACCCGTAGCGCCCGTTAAGGTGCCCGGATCTGTGGTGTCCTGCCTGCGGGTGTGGGTGCTGGTGGTAAGCTTGGGCTGCCTGTTTTCCGATTCTGCTTCTGCGCAGGATGAATTGTGGGGGCTTACGAATCGCTTAGGCCCGGGCGGTGCCGGAACCTTCTTTTCGATAAACAGTGATGGCGAAAACTTTACCGTTCACAAAGCCTATGTAAGCCCGCCTTCTTCTCCACAGGGAAGCCTGGTAAAGGGTGCGGACGGAAATTATTATGGCATGACGAGATCGGGTGGTACAGGAGCCGGTGTGGTGTTCAGGATAGGGGCAGACGGTACCGGCCTGACTGTGCTCCGTAGCTTTAACGCACCAACAGATGGCGGTAGTCCCAAAGGAAACCTTGTGCAGGGCAGTGATGGCTACTTCTACGGTTTAACCTTTTCTGGAGGTAAATACGACAGAGGGGCAGCTTTTAAAATAAAAAGCGACGGTTCGGGTTTTACAGTCCTCAGAAGTTTTGATCCGGCTGCTGATGGTTTCTATCCTTCCGGAAGCCTGGTGCAGGGTAAAGACGGTTACTTTTATGGTATGACCTCTTTCGGTGGCAAGCACAGTGGTGGAGTTATTTTTAAAATTAGCAGTGATGGCACAGACTATAAGGTGCTCAGGGACTTTGAATCGCTCACAGATGGCCGGGCTCCCTATGGCAGTTTGTTGCAGCTTAGCGATGGTTACTTCTACGGCCTGACAAGTGCTGGCGGTAGTAAGAGCCGGGGTACTGTTTTCAAAGTAAACTCTGATGGCACCGAGTTTACTGTTCTCAGAAACCTTAGCAGTGCAGAAGGAGCCTATCCACAAGGTAGCCTGGTTCAGGGGGCTGATGGGTACCTCTATGGCATGGGAGAAGCAGGAGGGGCCTATGGTGAAAACCTGCAGGGTAACGAAGGTGGTACTATCTTTAAAATCGGGACAGACGGAAAAGGTTTTGCCGTTCTCAAGGATTTCAATTCCGCAACAGATGGGAGTAGTCCTTTTGGAGATTTGTTACAAGGATCGGATGGTTACTTCTATGGCATGACGTGGATTGGTGGTACTAAGGGCGGTGGGACAGTTTTCAAAATTAAAAGTGATGGGAATGATTTTACAGTCTTAAAACACCTGGATGCATCCACCGACGGTGCTAGTCCATATGGTAGCCTGGTGCAGGATTTAAGTGGTAGCCTGCTCGGGATGACCAGCAGAGGGGGGGCAGGTTTTGGAACTGTTTTTAAAATAAACACCGACGGGTCTGGTTTTACGTTGCTCAGTAACTTTATTCCTTCTCCCGAAGATATATTAAGGCCCGATAAAAGTGTGATGCAGGGTGCCGATGGTTTCCTCTACGGCACGGCCACATATGGCGGACCGTCCGGGTTTGGTACGTTCTTAAAAATGCGTTCCGATGGTACGGTGATAGCGGTTCTTAAAAACTTCACCCCCGAAGAAGGTGTTTACCCCAACAGTAAAATGGTGCAGGGTACGGACGGTTATTTCTACAGTATGACAGCAGCCAGCGGTGGTACTAACAGCCATGGGACGATCTATAAAATTAAAGCCGATGGCACAGGCTTTTCTGTTTTGAAAAGATTTAACAATGCAACAGACGGCAGTTTTCCGCATGCCGGGCTGATTCAGGGTGCAGATGGTAGCTTCTATGGAATGACACATACAAGTGATGATGACAATAACCTTCATGATGGAACCATCTTTAAAATAAACGGCGACGGCTTTGGTTTCGCTGTTCTTAAAGCTTTTACAGGCGGCACTGACGGAGGTAGTCCGCAAGGTGGGCTGGTGCAAGGTCGGGATGGCAAGCTTTATGGTATGGCCCAGTCCGGAATTATCTTTAGAGTCAATACCAATGGGACGGAATATACTGTTATCAGGAAAATGGATACTGCGAAGGAAGGTTTTACTTCCTACGGCAGCCTGGTACAAGGCAGCGATGGTTACTTCTATGGCATGACGCAGTTAGGCGGAACGTACTGGGGGGGTACCATCTTCAAAATTAACAGTGACGGCACAGACTTTGCAATTCTCCGGCATTTCAACGCTGCCACAGATGGAAATGGTCCGTTAAGTGATTTAGTGGAAGGTGCGGATGGTAGCTTCTACGGGATGACGCCGAATGGTGGCAGCAATGGCTTTGGTACCATTTTTAAAGTCAGTGCCGATGGCTCTCAGTTCTCTGTCCTCAGGCACCTTAGCCCTGAAGATGGCGTCAATCCGCAAGGCAGCCTTGTGTTGCTGAAAGCGATCAGCTGCACACCACCCGCTCCTTCCTTCACAGCCGCCCCGCTTTGTGCCGGTAGCGCTACTGTCTTTTCCGATGCCTCAGCTAATGTAGCTGCCGGAGCAACTTATGCCTGGGACGTAGACAACGACGGCACTACCGACTACACCACCAGGGGCAACATCAGTCACACCTATGCCACGGCAGGTACTTATACCGCAAAGCTCACCATCCGGCAGGGCAGCTGCGAAGAGCGTTTTATGCAGCAGGTAGAAGTGCTGGAGTCGCCGGTGCCTTCCCTTGTCAGTTCGGATGCCGATAATGTTATCAACCCCGGAGACGAAGTGATGTTTACGGCAGGCGGCGGCACAGCATATACCTTTTATCTCAACGGCGAGGTGGTACAGGAAGCCTCCGAAGATAATACCTGGTCCTCCTCCGGTCTCTCCGACAAGGCCAGGATAAAAGTGCTGGTTGCATCTGCAGGCGGCTGCAGTGCCGAAAGTGCTGAATTAACTGTGTCGGTTCTCACGCCTGGTGCAGCCCCGGTTGTCTCTTCCTTTAGCCCGGCTGCAGGCATCGTGGATACCAGGGTGACCATCAAAGGGAAAAACTTTAACCAGGTGCAGCAGGTTACTTTTAATGGAGTTCCCTCCAGTTTCTATGTCAAAGACAAGTACACCATCAAAGCCTACGTGCCCATGGGTGCCAAAACCGGTAACATTGTAGTAGCGACAGCTTCGGGTAACTCAAAAAGTGACAAGAAATTTAAAGTCACCAAATCGGGGCCTGCAATCGTTAGCTTTACACCAGCCGCAGGTCCGGAAGGAGCAGAGGTGACATTGATCGGGGCCAACCTAAAGCATACAACCTCGGTTTCCTTTAATGGTGTGGCGGCTGCCAAGGTAAAGGTAGTGGATGATAACACCGTACTGGTGATAATTCCAAAAGGCGCCAAAAGCAGCAAGATCAGTATCAGCACCAAAGACGGCACGGATATCAGCAAAGCGAAATTTATTGTTACCCCGGAGGCGGCAGCCGTTTCAGCGCAAAAGTTACAGGTAGCGGAGCCGGAGGAAGCGCTGCAGGTATACCCGAACCCGTTCGTGCAAAAAGCCTCGGTGAACTTCACGCTGCAGCAGGGCGGAGCCTATGTGGTGGAGTTGTACGATGCAACAGGCAGGCTGGTCACCTTGCTGAAAAATGGAACAGCTGAACCGGGCGCCCGCAACCAGGTAGAAGTGGATGGTAGTAAATTAGCCAGGGGACTTTACATCGTCAGGTTGCACAGTAAGGAAGGAAGCAGAACCAAGACCCTAGTACTGGATAAATAGCTGCTAAAAAGTCTGCTGCTCCTGCCACCACAGCCGCTGCTCCTGAAAAAGTGGTTGGTAAAAAGTTAATGTGAACTCGAAATTAAACTAAGTATAAAGTGTTCTTATAATAAGAAAGTTAAATAAAGTAGTTCTTTGTTCTATGCTCGAAGGAAAAAGTTTCCAGTTTTCGCAGGAGGAGCCTTCTATGTGTTCCGGTGCTGAGCTCTGCTCAGCAGCCCGCAGCGCAGCGAAGGGCAGGTTCACATAGACAGCGACGGAAGCGAAAACGCGGCCCCACGGCCGAGGAGCGCACAAGGCTTACTATGAAACAGGCAGGTAAGAGGACACCGGATGAACAGTCACAGTTTGGTTTAAAATTTTTTCATTCCCGAGTTTACGTAAAAAGTAAAATTGTACAGCCAATACAAAAGCCCGATCCCGCAGCGGGCTTTTGTCGTTTTTAAAGTGTTCTGCTGCTGCCACCAAACCCGCTGCTGCTGCTTTATGCCCGGACGAGCTATCCGGTGATGAATTCTTCAGGAGTTTTTGGTGGAAATGACGGATAATTTACAGCCCAATGAAATTAATCTGCCGGAACAGCTGTTACGCTAGAAATGATTTTCGCTCTTGAATATTGTTTTTATATATAAATATGGTAACTTAGTAGCGAGGTAGCAAATGGGCGCGAAGCCTGCTGTTGCAGCTTGTTGCTTACTATTGGTAGTTTACCGTACTTCTTTTTTAGAAAAATATTTTTTAACCAGATAATAGTAATAATGATGAACCTGAATGTAAACTGGAAATTAAAAGGATGCTCTCTTTTGTTGGGGGTGATGTTGTTTTCTGCTGCGCCGGCCATGGCACAGAAAGAAGCTAAACCAACGAAACAAGAACAAGAGGCAGCGTACATTCGGGTTACAAACGAACGGGCCGATAAAATTGTGGCCAACCTGGGCGTAAAAAATAAAGCCAAAGCCCTGCGCGTGCGCAACCTGATCGCGCAGCAGTACCGCGACCTGAGTTACCTGCATGAATTCCGCGATGCACGCGTAAAAGCGGCCAAAGAGGGTGCCGGCGTAAACAAAAAAGCAGCTGAAGAACGCAAAACAGAGATTGAAGCATTTACCAATCAGGAACTGGAAAAACTGCACAAAAAGTACGTGGCCAACCTGCAGGCGGAACTGACGCCCAAGCAGGTAGACGGGGTAAAGGATGGCATGACCTACGGTGTGGTTCCTATCACCTACAAAGGTTACCAGGATATGCTGCCCAACCTGACCGAGGAGCAGAAAAAGCAGATCTGGGACTGGCTGGTAGAGGCACGTGAGCATGCCATGGATGCCGGTTCGTCGCACGAAAAGCATGGCTGGTTTGGTAAGTACAAAGGCCGCATCAACAACTACCTCTCTGCTGCCGGTTACGACCTGAAAAAAGCAGGCGATGAGTGGCAGGAGCGCATCAAAGCGGAAGCTGCTGCGAAAGAAGCCGCCAAAAAATAGAAGGTTGCTGCCTGGTGTAACATATGAGAATAACCAGAATACATCTGCAAGCCTTTTACAGGAGGCTCTGTATCAGGAATATAAAACATGACGTAAAGCGGCCGGTTATTTGTAAATAAATGAGCCGCTGCGCACAAACGACCCGGGAACAACAGGGTCACTTAAACAGGTAAGTGTCCAAAGGAATAAACAGCTGTATGCTGTTAGCTGCAGGTGCTATCCTGTATCCTGGAAAATACTGATAGGGGGAATGTAACTGTTCCTCCTATTTTTTTGCACCTCTCCGATTTGCGTATTTTGGTGTAAATATTATAATATAAAGATATTGTTTGGGCGTGGCAGCTTTTTTGCTGCTTCCACCACAGCCTTGCCACCTGAAAAAATGGAAAATTTCTGGTGCGCTAACAAATGATTGTGAATTTATTTTTGTATATTTGAAAATCATATTTATATTTAAATAAACAGCCACTGTTAGGGCGTGTTGATGATGGGTGTTTTTGCGGTAACACGATTTTGAGACACGTTATGGAGCAGGTCAGGCTGCGATGTTTTCGGTGATTTATGCAGTTCTGTTCGCTTCTTGTCAGGAATTTAGTTGAGCTGGTTCCGGAAGTGTGTTTCTGAATCGCCGCTGTTTGTATTAATTAACCTTCATGATATGAATAAATACTTTATCCCGGTTGTGGCATTAGCTGCGCTGTTGGGGGCTGCTCCAACAGCTTCGGCACAATATCCGAACGTGCCTAAAGAAGTGCAGGAAGCAACGAACAAAATGATGGAAGAAGCCATGCGTCACTCTGACGAGGCTTGGGCGAAAGCGCTTCCTGTCGTTGAAAAAGAAGCACGCGAAGGCAAGCCTTACATTCCGTGGGCTGCCAGGCCAACCGATCTGCCGCAGGCGGATATCCCGGCTTTCCCGGGAGCTGAGGGTGGTGGTTCTTACTCCTTCGGTGGCCGTGGTGGTAAAGTATATGTAGTAACAAGCCTCGAAGACAGCGGTCCGGGTACCTTGCGCGAAGCATGTGAAAAGGGTGGCGCGCGTATCGTGGTGTTTAACGTAGCCGGGATTATCCGTCTGAAAAGCCCGCTGATCGTGCGTGCGCCGTACATTACCATTGCCGGACAGACTGCTCCTGGCGACGGTGTTTGCGTGGCTGGTGAATCGTTCTGGATCAATACGCACGATGTGGTGATCCGCCATATGCGCTTCCGCCGTGGCGAAAAAAATGTGGGTCGTCGCGATGACGCCATTGGGGGCAATCCGGTGGGCAACATCATGATCGACCACGTGTCTGCCAGCTGGGGACTGGATGAGAACATGTCGATGTACCGCCATATGTACGATCCGGGTGATGGCAGCAAAGAATTGAAACTTCCTACGGTGAACATCACCATCCAGAACAGCATTTTCTCGGAAGCGCTCGATACCTGGAACCACGCCTTCGGCAGCACGCTGGGCGGGGAGAACTGTACCTTCATGCGCAACATGTGGGCCAACAATGCCGGCCGTAACCCTTCTATCGGCTGGAACGGTATCTTTAACTTCGTGAATAATATTGTGTTTAACTGGGTGCATCGTTCCGTTGACGGCGGCGACTATACAGCCCTTTATAATGTCATCAATAACTATTACAAACCGGGACCTGCTACTCCGAAAGATTCTCCGGTAGGACATCGTATCCTGAAGCCGGAGTCGGGACGCAGCAAGCTGGGTTACCTGGTGTTCGGTCGTGCTTATGTGAATGGCAACATCATGGAAGGCTATCCGGAGATAACCAAAGACAACTGGAACGGTGGCGTGCAGGTAGAAGATCTGCCAAACACCGGCGAATACCGCGATAAGATGCGTACCACCAGCCCGCTTCCGATGCCGTCCAATGTGACCATTATGCCAACCAAAGAAGCGTATGATTATGTGCTGGCCAATGCAGGCGCCACGCATCCGAAGCGCGACCCGGTAGATGCCCGCGTGGTTGAGCAGGTGCGAACCGGTGAGATCGATCCTAAAAAGAAAGTGAAACTGCCTGAAACGAACTTCAAGCACCGCCGACTGCCGGTAGATTCTTACAAAATCGGTATTATTACCGACATCAGCCAGGTGGGCGGTTACCCGGAATACAAAGGCAAGCCTTACAAAGATGCTGACAAAGACGGTATGCCGGATGATTGGGAAAAGAAATACAACCTGAACCCGAACGATGCTTCCGATGCAAACGGCGACATCAACGGCGATGGTTATACCAACATCGAGAAATATATCCACGGAATCGACCCAACTAAAAAAGTAGACTGGAAAGATCCGAAAAATAATTTCGATACACTGGCCCGCAAGTAAGCCAATAGTTACTACTGATAACACTACTTTAATTTAGCTGTTTTGAAGTGTTGGGAGATGCCTCGCTGTTTTGCAGTGAGGTTTCTCCGTTATCAGTTTCACGGTACAGTATTTAAACTGTACTAGCTGGCAGCAAGCGCCTAACAGCTTTAGCAGAGGTGCAGCGGCTGTGGTGGCAGGGGCAGCAGAAAAAAAAGTGCCTGCATCGCACCGAAATTATGCCACTGCTCCTGCCACCACAGCCGCTGCTGTTCACCGGGTAGTGCAGCAGCTGTAATTGAATGTTTTAAGTTGAGCAATACAACTGATCATCAGTAAAAAGTCATATATGAAAAAGTATTTCATTCCCTTTTTAAGCATTGCCGCCATCTTGGGTGCTGCTCCTGCAGCCACTGCCCAATATCCCACCATTCCGCCGGAAATGGAGGCGAAAGCAGAAGCTGACCTGGACGCAGTAAAACGCCGTTCCGACGAGGCCTGGAAAAAAGCGCTGCCCATCATTCAAAAAGAAGCGCTGGAAGGCAAACCGTATATTCCATGGGCTGCTGTGCCATCCGACCTGCCACAGGCTGATATTCCGGCGTTCCCGGGAGCGGAAGGCGGGGGCATGTACTCCTTTGGTGGCCGTGGCGGTAAAGTGTTTGTCGTAACCAACCTCAACGACAGCGGTCCCGGCTCTTTCCGGGAAGCCTGCGAGCAGGGCGGCGCGCGCATTGTGGTGTTTAACGTAGCCGGTATTATCAACCTGAAAAGCCCGGTTATTGTGCGGGCGCCTTATATTACCATTGCCGGACAAACGGCTCCTGGCGACGGGGTGTGTATTGCCGGGGAGACAGTGTGGATTGACACACACGATGTGGTGATCCGCCACATGCGCTTCCGCAGAGGCGGAACAGACGTTACCCGCCGCGACGATGCTCTGGGCGGCAACCCGATCGGCAACCTGATGGTGGACCACGTGTCGGCCAGCTGGGGACTGGATGAAAATATTTCGATGTACCGCCACCAGTACGATGCCGGCGACGGGAAGCTGCAGAAGCTGCCGACGGTAAACGTTACGTTCCAGAACTGCATCTCCTCCGAGTGCCTCGATACCTACAACCACGCCTTTGGCAGCACCATTGGTGGCTTGAACAGCACCTTTGCCCGAAACCTGTGGGCCAGCAATATTTCCCGCAACCCGTCTATCGGGATGTATGGCAGCTTTAACTTTGTGAACAACGTGGTGTTTAACTGGTGGAACCGTTCTGCCGACGGCGGCGACCACCGCTCACAGTTCAACTTTATCAACAACTACTACAAGCCGGGTCCGATCACGCCAACCAACGAGCCCGAAGGCTTCCGTATCCTGAAGCCGGAGTCGAACAGGGCAGCAAAAGGTGTGCAGGAATACGGGCGCGCGTATGTAACAGGCAACATTATGGAAGGCAACGAACGTGTGACCAAAGATAACTGGGATGGCGGCGTGCAGGTAGGCGACCAGGCCAATGCCGGTAAATACACAGAGCTTATCCGGATGAAGAAGCCTTTCCCGATGGCTCCGGTAACCATTGTGCCCACCAAAGATGCCTACGAGTATGTGCTGGCCAACGCAGGTGCCACCTTGCCGAAGCGCGACCCGGTAGACGAGCGGATTGTGCGGCAGGTGCGAACCGGGAAGATAGAGTACAAGGAGAAAAACATTCAGACCGGTGTTGGCAAAGAATTTATCAAGCGTCGTTTGCCGGAAGATTCCTATAAGAAAGGCATTATCACGCACGTCAGCCAGGTGGGCGGTTATCCGCAATACAAAGGCAAACCCTACAAAGATTCCGACAACGACGGCATGCCCGACGACTGGGAAAAGAAATACAACCTGAACCCGAACGATGCTTCCGACGCCAACGGCGACATTAACGGCGACGGTTATACCAACATCGAGAAATACATCAACGGCATCGACCCAACTAAAAAAGTAGACTGGAAAGATCCGAAAAACAATTTTGATACACTGGCCAGCGCCAGAAAATAAGCGCAGCGCCGGTTTCCGAATCAGTAAAATTTAAACAAGCCCTGCTGTGAGGTAAAACCTGCAGCAGGGCTTCCTGAAACATACCCTCTAAAAAGTGCTGAAAAGTAACCGTTCCGTGATTAGTGACTTAAGGTTAAAATTCCATTTTTGTGTAGCAGCATGCTTTTTTGCTGCGTTTATGGTGATAAATGTGGCTGCCCGGGCACAGGAAGCTCCGCCGCCCGTTTCGCTGAACAAAGAAGGAAAGCTGGTTTATGTTCCCGATGCACAGGGCAACCGCGTGCCGGATTTCTCTTACAGCGGCTACATGGCAGGCGAACAGCCCATTCCGGATGCGCCGGTAAAGGTGGTGGTGCCGCTTACCAAAGGCGATGCCACCCTCCGCATCCAGGCTGCCCTCGATTATGTGGGCTCATTGCCTGCAGATGCAAGTGGCATAAGAGGTGCTGTACAACTGGAGAAAGGTACCTATGAGGTTAACGGAAATCTCTTCATCAACACCTCCGGTGTGGTGCTGCGCGGCAGCGGCATGGGCGAAGGCGGTACCGTATTGCTGGGCAGCGGCCTCGACCGCCACACGCTCATCACCATTAAAGGGAAGAACGACAGGCAGGTAAAGCCCTCTGTAAAGGTTACAGATACCTATGTGCCGGTCAACGCCATGAAAATGAACGTCGCTTCGCCGGGTTCATTTAAAGCAGGCGACAAAGTGCTGGTGCAGCGCCCGAGTACCAAAGAGTGGATCAAGCTGCTGCAGATGGAGGAGTTTGGCGGCGAGACTGGCTACATCGGCTGGAAGCCCGGTGAGCGCGACATCTTCTGGGACAGAACGGTGGTAGCTGTTAACGGGAACACCATCACGCTCGATGCGCCCATCACCACGGCCCTCGATGCCAACTATGGCGGCGGGAACGTTGCCACGTACACCTGGCCGGGCCGTATTTCGCAGGTCGGGGTTGAAAATTTGAAACTTGAGTCAACCTACAACAAAAACAATCCGAAAGACGAAGCCCACCGCTGGATGGCGATTACGCTGGAAAATGTAAGCGACGCCTGGGTGCGCCAGGTGGTGTTCGAGCATTTTGCAGGTTCGGCAGTTGCAGCTTTCGCCACAGCCAAACGTGTAACGGTAGAAGATTGCAAATCGATTAATCCGGTTTCCGAAATTGGCGGACACCGCCGCTACACCTTCCTGACGAACGGGCAGCAAACGCTGTTTGAACGGCTTTTTGCCGAGAATGGCTACCACGATTTTGCCGTAGGCTTTATGGCTGCCGGACCCAATGCTTTTGTGCAGTGCGAATCGTCGCTGCCTTACAGCTTCAGCGGCGCTATCGACAGCTGGGCTTCCGGTGTGCTGTTTGATATTGTGAATGTAGATGGCAATGCCCTCCGTTTCCGGAACAGGTCGCAGGATGCACAGGGGGCAGGCTGGAGTGCCGCCAACAGCATGTTCTGGCAATGTTCTGCCGCATTAATTGAAAATTACGCACCGCCTGGTGCCATGAACTGGGCCATTGGCGCCTGGTCGCAGTTTGGCGGCAACGGTTACTGGGGCAGCGTGAACAGCCACGTAAAACCCCGCAGCCTGTACTATGCCCAACTGAGCGACCGCATCGGCGAGAAAAAGGTAGCGCCGCGCCATTTCCTGCTGCCCGTAGATTCCGAAGCCACCAGCAGCCCGACGGTAGACCAGGCGATGGCACTTACGGCCCTGGCAGCAAGTGCGCTGCCTTTGCTCCCCGACTGGATTATGGAGGCCCCTAAACGCCATCCCATTCCGGTGCAGACTTCCAACGTGAAATCCATTGATAAGATAAAATACAAAGCGCCGGTTCCGGCTAAACCAGGTGCACCGTTGCACATCGAAAATGGCTGGCTGGTACGTGGCAATACCATCCTGACAGGCAAGAGAATTGATGTGCCCTGGTGGCGGGGCGATGTGCGCTATTATGAGTTGCCAAAGGCTAAGCCTGCCGTTACCCGCTATGTGCCGGGCCGCACTGGTACCGGGCTTACCGACGACCTGGAAGAAGTAACCGACCTCATGCAACAGCAGCAGGTAGTGGCGCTGGAGCATAATTACGGCCTGTGGTACGAACGGCGCCGCGACGACCACGAACGCGTGCGCAGAATGGACGGCGAAGTGTGGGCGCCCTTTTATGAGCAGCCCTTTGCCCGCAGCGGACAAGGCACCGCCTGGGATGGACTGAGCCGCTACGACCTCACCAAGTATAACCACTGGTACTGGAGCCGCCTGAAAGAGTTTGCCAACCTGGCTGACCAGAAGGGGCTGTTGCTGGTGCATCAGAACTATTTCCAGCACAACATCCTGGAAGCAGGCGCACACTGGGCCGACTCTCCCTGGCGACCAGCCAACAACGTAAACGAAACCGGTTTCCCGGAACCGCCGCCCTATGCCGGCGACAAACGCATTTTCCTGGCCGAGCAGTTTTACGACATTTCACACCCGACACGCCGCGCGCTGCACAAAGCTTACATCCGCCAATGCCTCGATAATTTTTCAGGTAACACAGGCGTGCTGCAACTCATCAGTGCCGAATATACAGGGCCTTTGCATTTCGTGGAATTCTGGCTCGATACCATCAAAGAATGGGAGAAGGAAACCGGCAAGAATGCGCTGGTTTGCCTGAGCACGACCAAAGATGTGCAGGATGCCATTTTAGCCGACCCGGCACGTGCTGCTGTAGTGGATTTGATTGACATCCGGTACTGGAGCTACCGCGAAGATGGCAGCCTGTATGCACCTGCCGGAGGGGTAAACCTGGCGCCAAGGCAGCACGCACGCCAGGTAAAACCAGGTAAGCGTTCTGCGGAGCAGGTGTACCGGGCGGTGCGGGAGTACCGCGACAAGCATCCGGACAAACCGGTTATCTTCTCCGAAGGCAATTACGATGCGTATGGCTGGCCTGTGTTTATGGCCGGCGGCTCCCTGGCGACAATTGCAGCAGATGTTCCTGCCGCTCTCCTGGCCGATGCCGCTACCATGAAACCTGCCGACCTGCCGGGCAAACCGGAAGGGCAGTGGGCCTTGCAAAACGGAGGCAAAGGTTACATTGTGTACAGTGCTTCCGGTAAGCCGGTGCAACTCGATTTATCAGGAAATTCAGGTAATTACAAAGTGCAGTGGTTTGATGCCGAAACCGGAAAGCTTCTTGATAAAGCGGAGCGTGTAAAGGCTGGCAAAGTGCTGCAACTGCAAAGCCCGAAAGCAGGTGCTGCCGTTGTGTGGGTGACGAAATAAATTTAAAAATTTAATAAGCATATATTCCTTAGATGAATCTTAACAACATGTTTAAAAGCATTTGCTCTTTTTTGCTGCTGGCTTTGCTCTTTACGGCCTGCGACACACAGAAAAAAACAGAAACGGCTGAAAATGAAAACGGGGGTGAGGTTGGCAAACTGAAGATATCGGAAAACGGCCGTTACTTCATGAAGGCCGATGGCGAACCTTTTTTCTGGCTGGGCGATACCGGCTGGCTGCTGTTCTCCAAACTAACCCGCCAGGAAGCAGACACTTACCTGGAAAACAGGCAGCAGAAAGGCTTTAACGTGGTGCAGGTCATGACGCTGCATACCGTTGGCGCCGTGAACGCGTATGGCGATACGGCTTTGGTAAACAAAAACCTGGGCCAGCCGAAAGTTACAGAAGGCAACAACCCCGAAGATTCCACGCAATACGATTTCTGGGATCACGTGGATTACATCGTAGACAATGCAGCCAAAAGAGGTATCTACATGGCCATGGTACCTATCTGGGGAACCGACGTGAAAGGCGGTATGGTTACGCAGGAACAGGCCGAGCAGTATGCTACTTTCCTGGCCAACAGGTACAAAGACCGTGAAAACATCATCTGGCTGAATGGCGGCGATATCAAAGGCTCTGATTCGCTGCAGGTGTGGAATACGATCGGTAAAACATTGCGCCAGCATGATTCTAACCATTTAATAACGTTCCACCCGCGTGGCAGGACATCCTCCACGGACTGGTTCCACAATGAAGAATGGCTGGACTTTAACATGTTCCAGTCAGGCCACCGCAACTACGCCCAGGACACCTCCGCAGGCGAAGAACGTCACTATGGCGAAGACAACTGGAAATTCATTAATGCAGCTTATAGCATGAAGCCTGTTAAGCCGATCCTGGACGGCGAGCCTTCTTATGAAATGATTCCGCAGGGGCTGCACGACCCGGAACAGCCTTACTGGAACGCCAGCGACGTGCGCCGTTATGGCTACTGGTCTGTGTTTGCAGGTGGCAGCGGCTACACGTATGGGCACAACACCGTGATGCAGATGCTCAAGCCATCCGACAAAGGCAGCGCCTTCGGAGCCAAAGGCGTCTGGAACGATGCTATCGACCACCCGGGAGCAGCACAAATGGTACACCTGAAAAAACTGATGCTTTCCCGACCATACTTCGAGCGGGTGCCGGACCAGTCGCTGATAGCCGGCGAACAGGGCGAGAAGTACGACAGACTCATGGCTACCCG
Source organism: Botryobacter ruber (assembly GCF_003347595.2). Classification (GTDB taxonomy): domain Bacteria; phylum Bacteroidota; class Bacteroidia; order Cytophagales; family Hymenobacteraceae; genus Pontibacter; species Pontibacter ruber_A. The sequence goes on from NZ_QCZK02000004.1 coordinate 102,895, forward strand.
CGGCAAAGACTACGCCTTTATCTACACCTACACCGGCCGTGACATGAAGATAAATATGGGCAAAATAGAAGGCGAAAATGTAAAAGCCTCCTGGTACAACCCGCGCAACGGAACCTATACCGAAATTGGCACTTTCCCGAACAAAGGCGTGCAGGAGTTTAACCCACCAGGCGAAAAAGAAAACGGCAACGATTGGGTGCTGGTACTGGACAAAACCTAATGTTAGTTAAGAGTTAAGAGTGCAGGTTGAGGCCGTGACCTCGCAGTGTGCGCAGCTCCTGCGAGTTTCTGACGGCCCTGACCTCGCAGCGTCTTCCGGTAGAAACGCTGAAAAAACGAAAGAACCAAACAACCGATATGATCAAACAATTCTCCCTGCTACTGCTGAGCCTGGTACTCCTGGCTTCGTGCAGTTCCACAACCAGCGACAGCAATGCAGATAACACAGGTGTAGCCGTTGAAGGTGCGGAGTCAAAAGAAGTATACATGTTTACTTCCTTTCACGAACCTGCCGATGAAGGACTCCGCCTGCTTTACAGCTACGATGGCTACAAATGGGATTCCGTAGGCGGTGTTTTCCTGAAACCAAATGCCGGCGAAGGCAAACTGATGCGCGATCCCTCGATGGTGCAGGGACCGGATGGTACCTACCACCTGGTCTGGACAACCGCCTGGCGCGGCGACAAAGGCTTTGGCTATGCCAGCTCCAAAGATCTGATCAACTGGTCGGACCAGAAGTTTGTGGAGGTAATGGCACACGAGCCGGAAACCGTGAATGTGTGGGCGCCGGAGCTGTTTTACGACGAAGAAAACGAGCGGTACATCATCATCTGGGCCTCTACCATTCCAAATCGTTTTGAACGTGGCGTGGAAGACGAGAAGAACAACCACCGCATGTACTACACCACCACCAAGGATTTTAATACCTTTACCGAAACAAAACTTTTCTCAGATCCCGGGTTCAGCATCATCGATGCCGTGATTGTGAAGCGGGAGAAAGACGATTATGTGCTGGTGCTGAAAGACAACACCCGGCCTAACCGGAACCTGAAAGTAGCTTATGGAGATACTCCGCTCGGTCCCTGGAAAAATGTGTCGGAGCCGTTTACCGGTAACTTTGTGGAAGGGCCAACGGTGCTGAAGCTGGGAGATGAGTATCATATTTACTACGATGTGTACGAGAAGAAAATCTACGGTGCTTCCAAAACCAAAGACTTTAAAACGTTCACGGACGTAACCGACCAGATGTCGTTCCCGGTGGGGCACAAGCATGGCACGATTTTTAAGTCTAATGAAAAAGTGCTGGAAGGCGTGAAGAAGCACGCAGCGCAGCAGCAAGCGACTAAATCAAACGCACAATAACCGGAGACAGTGAATTTAATGCTGCTTGATGTAACATAGCTTGACGGGATTTGCAATCCCGTCTTAACTGGGCCGTCGGATTTGCAATCCGACATTACCAGCAGCAGAAGAACGCAACCAGCAGCTAAAACAAGAACATAAGCAACAACACCAGAAAATGCACGAAGAAAACAACAGCCGCAGAGGGTTTATCAGGAAAGCGTCGATAAGCGGATTAGCAGCGCTCAGCATTCCTGCCATTGTCACCGATGCCCTGGCTGCTCATAAGGGAAAAACAGTAAAGCTGCAGCAAAACGATGTTATCCTGTTCCAGGGCGATTCCATTACCGATGCACGCCGCAAACGCGACGACCTGACGGTAAACGGTGCTTCAGCTTTAGGAACCGGCTATGCATTTATGGCCGCTTCGGACTTACTGTGCAAATATGCCGGCAAAAGCCTGAACATCTACAACAAAGGCATCAGCGGCAACAAAGTATACCAACTGGCAGAACGCTGGGAGACCGATGCGCTGGAACTGAAGCCAAACGTACTCAGCGTCCTGATTGGGGTAAACGACTTCTGGCACACGCTGGTGCGCGACTACAAAGGGACCATCAAAACCTATAAAGAAGACTACACCACCCTGCTCGACCGCACCAAGCAGAAGTTCCCGGAGGTGAAGTTCATCATCGGAGAGCCTTTTGCGGTGAAAGGAATCAAGTCAGTAGACGAGAGCTGGTTTCCGGCCTTCAACGACTACCAGAAAGCCGCCCGCGAGATAGCCGATAAATACGATGCGGCTTTTATCCCGTATCAGAGCATTTTCGACAAAGCCCAGAAAGATGCCCCCGGCAGCTACTGGACCTACGACGGCGTGCACCCGACCATCGCCGGGAACCGCCTGATGGCCAATGCCTGGCTGGAGACGGTGAAAGGATAGAAGCTTTTTCTTTCTGAGGTGCAGTGGCAATGGTGGCAGGTGCAGTGATTATTACATGCCTTGCTGCAGTTGATAACTGATGTAACGCAGAATGTTTTGTCCCCCTTTGAAGGGGGTTGGGGGATGATTTACACCTGCGAATAAACTATTCCTGTACCGGAAGTGGAAGCTGCTTTTTACACAGCCCCTGCTTCATCCCTCTTACCCCCTTCAAAGCTAATCTTGTAGGGAAAAAAAGGTACTATTAATCGATTTCTGCCGCAAGTTTGAGCGCAGCGGTAACTTGTGGTACTAAATAGGGCCAGTTTGTAACTGGCGTGTGCACAAAAGCACAAATATTCAGCCACGCCAGTTACAAACTGGCACCATAAATAACCACAAGTTACCGCTGCGCTCAAACTTGCGGTATATAAAGATAAAAAAGCCAATAGGCATTTAAAATAGTACAAAATTTTCCCTACAAGATTAGCTTCAAAGGGGGACTTTCTCTGCTAAAGTAGATTATGTTTAACTTCAGTTAAAATACAGGTCTGCAGATTTTATACTTTGCCCCCGTTGCGACACAAACTGTCACAATGGGGGCAAGTTTTTTTGTTCATATCCTGAAAAGTGCCACCAAAAATGTTTGCTGCACCTGCCACCACAGCCACTGCTCTTCCTACCTCAGGGCCAGAAAGGGAACAAAGCAAAACTTACGGGATGTTCGCAAATAAGCAGTTGTTTATTTAAATATGAATAATAATTTTATATTTGATTAAAAATGCCTACTTTTAGGTATTTTAGTAGGAAAACCGAATGCTGGCAGGAAATTAGCTTGATAGAACAGAAAAAACAGCTGCGCTTTCGGAGTATTGCAGAGATAGAAAACCGGATTAACCTGAAGTCGTCTTGCCTGGAATAGCCTGTTTTCCTGCTGAAACAAATGTTAGTTACACGCTGTTGAGGTTGTTGCAAAACCGGAAAGGCAGGCTTTTAGAGGAGGAAGAGGAGTAACTGGAAAAGCTACTGTCGTGCAACTGCATGTAACACCTGAATCTGAAAAAACTTAGATTACGATGCATAAATTTTTTTCGAAGGTAACTGTCGTTGCCCTGTTAGGACTAGGCCTGTCGCAAGTGCAGGCACAGGATACAATTCGCTATGTCGGTAACACGTTGTCAAATGTTGATTACCATCACGGGCAGCTGAGCCCGGCGGTGGGCGTGCACAACATCCAGGTAATGCGGGCGAATCGCGAAAATCCGACACAGGAAAACGCTTACGGCTGGACCTACAACCACGCACCGAACCTGGCTTACTGGAACGGGAGCTTCTATTTACATTACCTGAGCGACCCGGTGGGGGAGCACATTCCGCCAAGTCAGACCTTCCTGCAAACTTCGAAAGACGGCTATAGCTGGTCTAAACCCGAAATCCTTTTTCCGCCCTACCGCATTCCGGATGGCACCCGCAAAGAAGGTCACCCAGGTGTAGCCAAAGACCTCGATGCTATCATGCACCAGCGCATGGGCTTTTATGTATCCAAGTCGAACCGACTGCTGGCGCTGGGGTATTACGGCATCGCCCTCGATGCGAAAGACGACCCGAACGATGGCAAAGGCATAGGCCGCGTGGTGCGCGAAATTCTGCCAAACGGCAAGTTCGGCCCCATCTACTTTATCCGCTACAACTCCTCCTGGGACCAGAAAAAATCTGCTTACAAGTTCTACACCAAGAGCAAAGACAAAGGCTTTGTAAAGGCCTGCAACGAACTGCTGGCCGACCCGCTCATGATGCAGCAGTGGGTGGAAGAAGCTGACCGCAACGACCCGCTTATCAACCTGAAAGGTGAATACAAAGCATTCAGTTATTATTCTCTGCCTGACAACCGCGTGGTAGGTTTGTGGAAACACGCCCTGACTTCCATCAGCAAAGATGGCGGCAAAACCTGGGAGTACTCGCCAACCAGGGCGCCCGGTTTTGTAAACAGCAACGCCAAAATCTGGGGACAGCGCACCTCCGACGGCCGCTATGCCACCGTGTATAACCCGTCCGAATTCCGCTGGCCGCTGGCTGTTTCTACAAGCGACGATGGCCTGGTGTACAAAGACCTGCTGCTGATAAACGGCGAAATTACCACCATGCGCTATGGCGGTAACTACAAATCTTATGGCCCGCAGTATGTGCGCGGTATCCTTCCTGGCAACGGTACGCCTCCGGGTGGCGATATGTGGGTAAGCTACAGCATGAACAAAGAAGATATGTGGGTATCGAAAATTCCGGTTTCGATTACAGCGAAGGCTGACGCATCTGCCAATGAGGTATTTGCGCAGATGCCTGCCGGCGATGAGCTGGACAAGTGGAATATATACAGCCCGTTATGGGCACCGGTTGGAATCGAGAAGATGGCCGATGGCACCAAAGCCCTCGCCATGAAAGACTGGGACAAATTCGATTATGCCAAAGCTGAAAGAGTGGTGCCTGCTTCTAAAGTAATGACCGCCGAGTTTGTGATTGTACCTGCGCAAAACAACAAAGGCATGATGCACATCGAGTTTCAGGATGCCAAAGGAACGCCAGCCGTACGCCTGATTTTTGATAAAGACGGCATGTTCAAGAACAAAGCCGGCTACCGTTTGTCCGGCATGATGAAGTACGAGCCGAACAAGGAGTACAAGGTGCGTGTGGAACTGGATGTGCCGAAAAGAATGTACCATGTATTCGTGGATGATAAAAAAGTAACTACCCGCATCTTCTTTGCACCGGTTCCTTCTATTGAACGCATCATGTTCCGTACGGGCGAAGTGCGCCGCTTCCCGGATGCCGACACACCAACCGACCAGGACTACGATGTGCCGCAGGCAGGCGAGCAGGACGAGCGGGCGGAGTTTTACATCAAGTCGCTTAAAACACAGGACCACCAAAGTATGGCTACTTCTGCCAAGTAAATGCATTACTACCGCAAGCTTTCAGCTTGTTGTTACTATCCTGCAAGCTTTCAGCTTGCGTAGTACAAAAGGGCAACTTTCGCTGAAAGCTTGCCTGATGTAAAGCCACAGGTTACGCTAACGCTAAACCTGCGGCAGTTAACCTTAAAATTCTTCTGCACCTGCCACCATACCCTCACCACATCAGGAGAGGTAGTGGTGGCAGGTGCAGAAAGATGTTTCGATAAAACAGAGCATGAACAAAAGTATAAAACGGATATTCCTGGCCGCATTCCTGCTGCTCGCGGCTCTTAACCTGCAGGCGGAAGTAACGCTACCGAAGGTGCTGACGAGCAACATGGTGTTACAGCGTGAGAAGCCTGTGCCCATCTGGGGTTATGCTGCACCGGGTGAAAAGGTAACCGTAACCTTTGGCAAGCAGTCGAAAACCGCCACCACGAATAACCTTGGCCGCTGGGAAGTTACACTCGAGCCGTTGACCGCCAACGCGACGCCGCAGGTAATGACCATTGCCGGTACCAACACCCTGAAACTGGAGAACATCCTGGTAGGGGAGGTGTGGCTTTGCTCGGGGCAGTCGAACATGGAATTTACCGTGAGCAAGAGCGCGAAATATAATGTAGGCAAGCGCAGCAAAGGGATGTCGGAGGAAGAACTGCAAAAGGTGAACAACCCGAACATCCGGGTGCTGCTCGTGCGCAAGGACCTCTACAAGAACAACGGTTTTCAAACCGGTTGGGAAGAAGCAACTTTCGAGTCGGTAAAAGACTTTTCTGCCCCGGCTTATTACTTTGCAGAGAAATTGCAAGGAGAACTGAGCATCCCGGTGGGTGTGATTGCAGCAGCTGTATCGGGTACCCACATCGAGCGTTGGGCGCCGGAGGAGGTATTTAAAGGTGTTCCGGATTTCAACGTGCAGGCTACCCTGGACAAAGAAGCAGTAGGTGACCTGAACCAGGGCAAATTTTATTATGGCATGATTCAGCCGCTGGCGCCTTTTGCGTTGCGCGGCTTTTTGTGGTACCAGGGCGAAACGAACGCTTTCCAGAACGAGCACTTCGAATACACGAATAAAATGCAGGCGCTTATCAACACCTGGCGCCACATCTGGCGCGACAAGGAGGCTCCGTTTTACTTCGTTCAAATTGTGCCATTCGAGTATTCAAAAAGCAAAAACCAATTCCCGCTGAACGAAGAAACGCTGCCCCGTTTCTGGGAGGCACAGACAGCGGCGCTGCAGATCCCGAATACCGGCATGATTGTGACAACGGATTTAACAGACAGCATGGACGAACTGCACCCTCTCTACAAGTGGGAAATCGGGCGCAGGCTGGCACGACTGGCGCTGGGCAAAAGCTATGACAAAAACCTCGTATATTCCGGCCCGGTGTTCAGGGAGATGAAGGTGAAAGGCAAAAAAGCCGTGCTAGAATTCGAACACACCGGCAGCGGCCTCGTGAGCAACGACGGTAAACCCCTTACCTGGTTCACCATCGCCGGAGCCGACGGAAAGTTTGTACCTGCAAACGCCGTGATAAAAGGAGATAAACTAATCGTATCGGCACCCGGTGTAAAAAAGCCGGTGGCAGTTCGCTTCGCGTGGGACGAGGCAGCACAATCGAACTTTTACAACAAAGAAGGCCTGCCGGCACGTCCGTTCCGAACCGATGCGGAGGTGTGGAAGAGGAAGTAAAAGTACAGTAGCAGGAAAAGTCCCCCTTTGAAGGGGGTTGGGGGGATGTTTACACCTGCGAGTAACGTTTTTAAACTTAGTACAGGCATGGTACCTGCGAGCTTTACACCCCTATAATCCCCTCAAGGGGATAATTTTGGAGAATGATATGACTGTCCTTAAAGGGGGACAAAACAGAAACACAAAACCCGGTAGGTTTTTAAAACCTACCGGGTTTAACAACATAGTTCATCATACATGAAAAACAGTATCATCTTATTTACCCTGACTATCCTGTCTGCGGTACTGCTTTCCTCATCCAAAGGAAAAGTAGCGGCACAGGTGCAGCTGCAGAACCTGCGTACCGAGATGCTGCAGAACCCTGAAGGTATCGACGTGGTGAAGCCGCGCCTGAGCTGGGAAATCACCGGCAACCAGCGGGGGCTTATGCAGACGCACTACCAGGTGCTGGTGGCCTCGTCGCCGGAAAAGCTGGCGAAGAACGAAGGTGACCTTTGGAACTCGGGTAAGGTGCAATCAGACCAGTCTGTACATGTAGTCTATGCAGGTGCTCCGCTTAAAAGCCGCAAAGAAGCCTACTGGAAAGTAAAAACCTGGACAAACCACGGCGAAAGCTCCTGGAGTGAACCCGCTTACTGGAGCATGGGCCTGTTGTATTATGGTGACTGGGCAGGCCGCTGGATTGGGATGGATAAATTGTCCGAAGGTGATGAGGAAGACAGGTTTTCGCGCCTCTCTGCCCGCTACTTCCGGAAGGAATTTGAAGCGCCTAAAGAAATTAAAAAGGCCAAAGTCTACATCATCGGCCTTGGCTTATACGAGCTGTACCTGAACGGACAGCGCATCGGCGACCAGGTACTGGCGCCGGCACCTACCGACTATTCTGAAAATGTTAAATACAACACCTACGATGTAACGAAGCAGCTGAAGTCCGGCAAAAATGCCATTGGTACCGTGCTAGGCAACGGCCGGTTTTTTACCATGCGGCAGTACAAGCCTTATAAGAACAAAACCTTCGGCTACCCTAAAATGCTGCTCAACCTGGTAATCGAATACAAAGACGGTACGAAGGAAACCATCCGTACCGATGAAAGCTGGAAAATGACGGCCGATGGTCCCATCCGTGCCAACAACGAGTATGACGGCGAAGAATACGATGCCCGCAAAGAAATGCCCGGCTGGAACACGGTAGGCTTTAACGACAAGCAGTGGCAGCAGGCGGAGTATGTGCAGGAGCCTACCGGCGAGATTGAAGCCCAGATGAATGAGAACATGAAAGTAATGGAAACCATCAAACCGGTTTCCGTGAAGCAGCTGAAGCCTGGAACTCATATTGTGGATATGGGCCAGAACATGGTGGGCTGGGTGAGAATGAAAGTAAATGGCAAGCGGGGCGACCAGGTAACGCTGCGGTATGCGGAGGTCCTGAACGAAAAAGGCGAACTGGCCATGGAAAACATCCGCGATGCAAAAGTAACCGATGTGTACACCCTGAAAGGGGACGGAGAAGAAGTGTGGGAGCCGTCATTCGTTTACCACGGGTTCCGTTATGTGGAAGTGAGCGGCTATCCGGGCAAGCCTACCGTCAACGATTTTGATGGCCGGGTGGTGTACGATGCCTTGAAAACAGTCGGTAGCTTTAAGACTTCCAATCCCATCATCAACCAGGTGTACAAAAATGCCTACTGGGGCATCAGGGGAAATTACAAAGGCATGCCGGTAGATTGTCCGCAGCGAAATGAGCGGCAGCCTTGGCTGGGCGACCGACCAACCGTGGCCTACGGTGAAAGCTTTATCTTTGATAACGGGAAGCTGTATGCCAAGTGGCTGGATGATATCCAGTTTGCCCAGAAAGCCGACGGCTCTATTCCGGATGTGGCCCCTGCCTTCTGGCGCTACTACAGCGACAACATGTCCTGGGCGGGAACTTACCTCATGATTGCCGATATGCTGTACCAGCAATACGGCTATGTAAAGCCCATCGAGAAGCATTATCCTTCCATGAAGAAGTGGCTGCAGTACATGCAGAACCTGTACATGACGGAGGATTACATCATGACGAAAGATAGCTATGGCGACTGGTGTCCGCCTCCGGCTACGATTGAAGAAGGCAGGGGCATGAACGCGAATGTGAAAAACCCCAGCCAGTTAATTTCTACTGCCTATCATTACCACTATCTGCAGATGATGCAGCGCTTCGCCCGCCTCACGGGCAATGAGGGAGACATTAAAGAATATCAGGCCCTGGCAGCAAAGGTGAAAGAAGGCTTTAACGATGAATTCTACAATGCCGAAGGAGGCTTCTATGGCGAAAATCTGTTAACGGATAACCTGCTGGCCCTTTATTTCGGGTTGGTGCCGAAGGAGCAGGAGAAAGCCCTGTTCAACAACATCGTGAACATAATTGAAGTGCAGAACAAAGGCCATTTAAGCACCGGCGTGGTAGGAACCCAGTGGATGATGCGCAGCCTGACCGATTACGGGCGGCCTGACCTCGCCTACAAGCTTGCCACCACCAACACCTATCCCAGCTGGGGCTATATGGTGGCCAACGGAGCCACCACCATCTGGGAATTATGGAATGGCAATACAGCAGCACCCAACATGAATTCCTACAACCATGTCATGATGCTGGGCGACCTGGTAATCTGGTATTTCGAAGACCTGGCGGGCATCAAATCAAGCAGGGAACAGACCGGATTCAAGCAGCTGGAAATGAAGCCTCAGGTGGTAGACGGACTGGATTTTGTAAACGCCAGCTACCATTCCATCCACGGTGAAATCAAAAGCGACTGGAAAAAAGAGAAGAAGCGGTTTACCTGGAACATCACCGTGCCCGGCAATACCAAAGCTGTTGTGTACATCCCGGCCAGCTCTGAGAAAAGCGTGACAGAAGGCGGTAAAGCAGCAGCATCTGCCTCTGGCGTCAAGTTCCTGCGCATGGAGGGTGACAGAGCGGTGTTTGAAGTAGGTTCCGGTACCTATTCGTTTGTAGCGAAATAAAAAAACCCGGTAGGTTTACAAAACATTGTTGTCCGAAACCTGCCGTATATTCTATAGTTATCAATTAGTTACTGCTATGGACACAAAAGGTATCCGGGTAAAGAAGTTATTAAATTACCTGCCCGACAAGTTACTTGATGAGTTGGCCGTAGAGACAC
>NZ_QCZK02000040.1 GCF_003347595.2 Botryobacter ruber
ATCGCTTCTTAAAAGTTTGGTCGCTTCTAAGATACGCTACAACTCTACTTTTTAATCAAGCTATATCCCCTTCTTATATCCGTTGCAACAAAGTCGTTTCAGACTATGAAGCAGGAGCAAAGGGAGTGGTGGCAGCTGCAGCAAATAAAAAAAACCGGACAGAAACGGCATCACATGCGTGCCGACCTCTGCCCGGTCTTGTTCTGTTCAGCTGCCTGTCTGTTACTCAATCAGTTTATAGCCCAGGCTGAAAATTACCTGCTGGTTGTTCAGTTTCAGGCTGGTGTTGGCAGAACCGGAAGTGTGGTCGTAGTCGCGGATGATGCGCTCATAGCGGGCATCGAGGGTAAACCTGGCAATATCCAGCCCAATACCCGCCTGCAGCCCCCAATCCGATTTATTTAAGGCGTCTTTTACATCATCTCCTTCCTGGCGGGCATTTAGTACCATCGAAGCGACAGGCCCCGCATTCACCCGCACCACCTCCAGGAAATTATAGCCAAGCATAATAGGTACATCCAGTCGCGTGAGCCGGAATTTTTCTTCTAAGGTGCTGCCACCCGAATCGTATGTAAATTTGCCACCCGAAGAAACAAGCAATGCCTCCGGCTGCAACATGATGCCCATAAACTGGAGCCTGGTAAAAAGACCGGCATGATACCCGTTTATATTCTCCGGATCCCGGTACATCATCGGGTTACTTCTTGCCTCCTTTATATCTAATTTGGCAGAGCTCATCCCTCCCTTTACGCCCACGGTAAAAGATTGCGCCTGTGCCGCCACAGCAACAGCAAGCACTGCAAGAACTGATAAAATTGCTTTTTTCATTCGTATGATTAGAGTTAGATTTGATGTTTTGCCACAAGAGCAGAAACAAAGTTAAACATAGCCCCTGATAATTTTCAAAATTCAGGAACAGGTTTATGTCATAACGTTGATATATTGAAAAGTATCATACTTCAGCCTGGCTTTTTCTGCGTCCATACCCGTATCTTTGTTTTATGCGCCTTCGTTCGAAACCTGTACTCTGCAACTACTACGTTACCTACCGCTGTAATGCCAGGTGCTCGTTCTGCGATATCTGGGAGAAGCCTTCGCCTTATATCAAAGTAGAAGATGTGAAGCAGAACCTGCTGGACCTGAAACGGCTGGGGGTGGAGGTAATCGATTTTACCGGAGGCGAACCGCTGCTGCACCGCGAGATAGACGTGTTCCTGCGCATGGCGCACGAGATGGGCTTCATCACCACCCTCACCACCAACGGCCTGCTCTACCCCAAACTGGCCGGGCGCCTGAAAGGGCACGTGGATATGCTGCACTTCTCCCTCGACTCCTCCTCCAGAGAAGAACACGACACGGGACGCGGCGTGGCCTGCTTCGATTTTGTGATGGAGTCGATACAGGTGGCGAAGAAATTAGGCGAGCGGCCCGATATCCTGTTCACGGTGTTCAAGCACAACCTGCACCAGCTGGAGGAGGTGTACCGGCAGATTTGCCTGCCCAACAAGCTCATGCTCATCATTAATCCGGCGTTTGAGTACAACGATGTGGCTACCGGCGAGCAGCTGTCGGCGGAGGAACTGCAGTATTTGTCCGATTTTGCAAAGCAGAAGCTGGTGTACCTGAACGAGGGGTTCGTGCAGCTGCGCCTGGATGGCGGCAACCACACAGCAGCACCTGTGTGTAAAGCCGCCAGCACCACGCTGGTTATCTCTCCTGAAAACAAGCTGGTGCTCCCCTGCTACCACTTGGGCACCGACAGCTTCCTGATAGAAGGCAACCTGTACGAACTCTACACCTCCAAAGCAGTAGAGGCCCTGAAGCAACAGGAAGGCCGGCTGCCCGGCTGCGAGGGCTGCACCATCAACTGCTACATGCAGCCCAGTTTTGCCGTGGAGGTGAACAAATACTTCTGGAAGGCATTGCCCAGCACGCTCAAGTACAACCTGCACAAAGGCACCTGGAAACGGCTGGTGAAGCTGTAGCGGCTATGGTGACAGCAGCAGAAAACTATTTCTCCCCGGTTTAACTGGCAAAGGAGGGAAAAAACAGCACCTGCCGCTACTCATGCTTCAACCTGAACCAATCGAAAACAGCTGTTGCTGCGGCAGGGCCTTTTGCGGTAAGCCCTACGCGCACGCCCCGGTCCCACGGGGGCAGGTAAGCAGCATCTACGGCATTGCCTCCATTCAGCTCGTTCCATTGCGTGCCGTCGGTGCTCCAGGCAAAGCGCATTTTGTCGCCATCGTTTGCGGTCAGCCGTAGCTGAATGGTTCCTGCTTCAGGAGCAGGAGTTTGGTCGATTGTGCTCATGGTGCCGCCTTTTACCTGCCACACCACCACTTCCTTGTCGCGTATGGCTACTCCTACTGCATTATCGGGATCGCCAATGGCTGCCAGTCCGGCTGTGGTGCCTTTCGGCAGCGAAGCTACGTCGATGGCAGTGGTGGCAGCATAATCTCCAGTTTTGGTACGCCGGGCAATGGCTGTTCCTATTTTTTCAGGCGAAGCGGTAAGCGCCAGCTGCCCGTTTTGCCCGGTACGGATAGTGTATTCTGGTTTCTGCTCCACCGACCATTGCCACTCCTGCCCCAACGTGCCCGAGGTAAATTCCTCGTCTGTATCCAGGTTTGCTCCGGCACTTGTACCCGGTGCTCTACCGGTGGTGCCGGGCGACCTGTTCTCGAAGTATGGCCAGTTGGTACTGCTGTCCCATTTTACTTCATCGAGCAGGCCCTGCCGCCCTACGTACACAAAGTCGTCGTTGTGATAGGCATGGTAGAGGAAGTAGTCGCGGCCCTGCTCATCTGTTACCAGAGTGCCGTGGCCCGGGCATCGCCAGGTGTCGTTCTTCTGCATGATCGGGTTATCGGGGTGCTTTTCCCAGGGGCCTCTGAGGCTTTTGGCCCGTGCTACGCCCACGCCATACGTACAGCCGCGGCCGCAGCAGGCATCGCCGGCATAAAAGGTGTAGAAGTAGTTGCCGCGACGAACAAGGGCAGGTCCTTCTACCAGGCCACCCTCCCAGGTGTTGGGGTTGTTGCGGAAGAGTTCGAACTTCTCGCCTGTAAGTGCAGTCCGGGCCTCGTTCATGCGCTGCGCCCAGAGGGGGGTTGGCAGTTGCCGGCTGTTTCCGTCTTCCTTCCAGACCAGGTATAAGTCGCCTTTTTCATCCCGTATCTCGAACCCGTCAATAGAGCCTACCTCCTGGCACACCAGCGGACCGTGGTCGGTATAGGGGCCGGTAGCGCTTGTGGCACTAGCCACTCCCACACACAGGTTACCTCCTTTTTTCTTGGCCGTGTAGTAGATGTAGTATTTGCCTTTCTCATAGGCTATCTCCGGCGCCCAGAAATGCGCCTCGGCCCAGGCAGGCAGGTTCTCCGGGAACACATGGCCTACGGTTTCCCAGTTCACCAGGTCGGTGGAGTGCAGGATCGGGAACAGGGGCGCCCACTCCGACGAGGTGGCGGTGGCCCAGTAGTCGCTGCCAACGCGCACGACCGAAGGGTCGGCGTAATCGCCGGGCAGAACAGGATTACCGGTGTAGGCCTGTTCCTGTGTGGTTTCCTCATTTTCCAACTGCTGCGCCTGTTCCTTTTCCGATGAAGAGGTGCAGCCTGTCCAGAAGAGAACGGCAAGCATAAAAAGCGTGTGTAGATTTTTGTAGTACCTCATAGCGGTTTGATTTTAGAATACCATTACTTCATCTTTACCAGTTCCGGATTGTACAGCTTGTCATGTACCTGCCTAAGCTTCTGCGGTGGAATTTTGATTACTTTCCGGTCGTAGGTAATAAGGCCGTTGGTTTCTATTTCCACGTCGGTTGTTTGGGTGTAAACGGCTGCCGATAATCCGCGCCGGATAAGGTTTTCCAGCCTATCGATAAAGGATGTATACTTCTGAAACAGCTCATCTGCCGTTTTAAAGCTCTGGTAGCCCCAGTTGTCTTTCTGCTGCCAGGTATGGCCTTCTACCGGTAAGCCCAGGCCGCCAAACTCGCCCAGCACCAGTACCTGTTTCGCACCAAAAAGATCGGCCCGCGGCATGGCCGGGTCCGGGTAATTATGCAGGTCGATGATGTGGCCTACCAGATGAAAGTTGCCGCCGCTGGCGCTGTTCACCAGCCGCGAGGTGTCGCGCTGCATGGTCAGGTTGGTCATCTCAACGGTTTTAAACTGCCCCCAGGCTTCGTTGAACGGCACCCACACCACAATGCTCGGGAAGTTGTGCAGGGCATCCATGATGGCAGCCCATTCGGTTTTGTATATTTTTTCGGATGCGGGTGTGCGTTCCATATCGCCTCCCCGGCCCTCTATGCCCGGGTTGTTTTCCCAAAACTGGCCCCAGTCGCCGTTGGGCATGTCCTGCCAGACCAGCATGCCCATCTTATCGCAGTGGTAGTACCAGCGGGCAGGCTCCACTTTTACGTGTTTGCGAATCATGTTAAAGCCCATCTCCTTTGTTTTTTCGATATCGAACTTCAGCGCTTCTTCGGTTGGCGCAGTGTACAGGCCATCGGGCCACCAGCCCTGGTCCAGGGGGCCGTACTGGAAGAGGAATTTATTGTTGAGCAGCATACGCTGCACACCGGAGGCATCTGGTTCCATACTGATCTTGCGCATGGCAAAATAGCTTTTCACTTCGTCCACCACCTTCCCGTTCCGCACCACGGATACCCGCAGGTCATACAGATGCGGGTTGTCCGGCGACCATAGCTTTGGGTTGTTTACCGGCAGCACAGCTGCTGTTCCTCCTTTTACCTCCTGCTCGGCCAGCTTCTTCTTCCCTTCCCAGGCCGACACCCGCAGCAGGTCGCCTGGCCGCAGGTTCTCTACCTGGGCTGCTACAGTTACTGTCTGCGCATCTACAGAAGGTGTCTGGCGGGTGGTGGCAATGTAGGTATCGGGCACAGGCTCCAGCCACACCGTTTGCCAGATGCCGGTAACAGGCGTGTACCAGATGGCTTCCGGCTTTTTTACCTGCTTGCCCCTTGGCTGCGGGCCTTCGTCTGTCGGGTCCCATACCCGCACGGTTATTTCCTGCTTCGCACCGGAACGTAGCAGCGGCGTGATATCAAAAAAGAAGGGGTCGTAGCCACCCTCATGGGTGCCGGCGCTTTTGCCGTTTACAAATACCTCGCACTGCCAGTCTACTGCGCCAAAATGCAACAGCAGCTTTTGCTTCCGCAGCTTTGCCGGCACGTCTGCCTGGCGCTTATACCACAGCACCTTTTCTGCTCCCACCATTTTTCCTACACCCGACAACGCCGACTCCACCGGGTAAGGCACCAGGATTTTTCCCTGGAAAGAAGCTGGCTGGGTCTGCTGCTGTGCCTTTGGCTGTATGGCGTACTCCCACAAGCCGTTCAGGTTCTGCCAGTTTTCGCGCACCAGCTGCGGTCGGGGGTACTCCGGCAAAGGGTTGGCAGGATTTACTTTCGCAGCCCAGGGTGTTGTTATTTTACCTGTTACGATACCCCAGTCAGAGGACTGCGCACCGGCATGCTGAAACTGCACCAGCCACAGGAACAGGATGGGGAGTAGGGTTTTCTTCATCGTGTATTTGCTTTGATTCTATCATTTTTCCGGTTAAAATCGGCTATAAACTTTGCTGCAGCAGCCACCACAGTCTCTGCTGCTGTAACCTTGAAGCAGGGGCACCCGTGCAGGCATCTTTTTGCTTCCGGTTGGGGTTAGCCGGTTATGGAAGTTACGTACCTTGTTTCAGAATGCCTGGCTTCCTGAGATAAAACAAATGCTATTTCACCTCCCCGGAGGGGCGTGCCATAACTGTGGCTGTCGATACTGGCTCCCCGAAGTTGGGCGTGCCATCTGCATTCCAGGTAAATTTCTGAATCCGTGGACTTCTCATATCGCTGCACCCCCTTCCGGAAAGCGAATTTGCATGGTAAATAATCCAGTCTTCGGTGCCATCCGGCGATTTAAAGAAACTGTTATGGCCCGGGCCATACACCCTGTTGGCCTCACTTTTAGAGAAAACAGGTGTTTCGTGTTTCGTCCAGTCTGCCGGGTTTAACGGATTGCCTCCTTCTTTTAAAGTAAGCATGCCCAGGGCATAGTCATCGGTCCAGCAGCCGCTGGCGGAGTAGACAAGAAAAACCCGCCCATCGCTGTTTTTTAATAGCTGAGGTCCCTCATTCACCAACCCGTTTCGCTCCCAGCTATAAACCGGTTCCGACAGCATCACGCGTTCGCCCTCCAGTGTCCAGGGGTTGAGCATCTTAGCAATATAAATCTGCTGAATGCCCGGATCATTATTACCACGCCACCCGGACCAGACAAAATAATATTGCCCGTTATACTCCAGCACAGAACCATCTATTGCCCATTTATCGGTTGTATCGGCAATTTTGCCTTTAAATGTCCACTCACCGGTGGTAGGATCTGCCGCTGGGTTCTCGAGCACATACATGCGGTGGTTTACATCGTTTCCGTTATCGGCAGCAAAATAGATGTACCATTTCCCGTTAATAAAGTGAAGCTCCGGCGCCCACAGGTTCCGGGAGTAGGGTTGTGCGGGAGGGGGTGTCCAGACTGTGATAAGCGGATGATTTCTTAGCTGAGATACGGCTTTTGTTTTGGCAAGCCCGATGCGGTTGCCCAAGGTATGGGTGTAATAATAGAAGCTGTCTTTCTGCACCACCCAGGGATCAGGCCCACTGGGGAGCAGGGGATTGGTAAAGGTGTTTTCGTCTGCCTTCGGCGGTTGGCTTTGGTCCGTTTCATTATCTTTTTTACAGCCTGCACTGCTAAGCAGCAGCCAGATAAAAGCATAAACTACAGTTGAGTATATGTTCATAAGCCATCATTGCACTATATATTAGTTACTGCACCTGCCACCACAGCCTCTGCTCCACCTACTTTTACAATTTACCTTGCAGGAAGAGCACAAGCCGGAGAAAAAAATACTTCCATAAAATAGCAGGGTTCTGACATGCCTGTTGCAGACTTGTCAGAACCCTGTACAGCAGAAGCCGCTAATAGTTAGGGTTCTGGTCTAAATTCGGATTAATATCAACATCTACCTGCGGAAGTGGCAGCAACCTGTGGCGGCCCAGCACAAAGGTGCTGAATGCCGGATCGCGTTGTATCAGTTCGTTCAGCTTCGCCTGGCTTTCGAAGTAGCCCCAACGGTCCAGATCGTTCCAGCGATGCCCTTCGCCTGCCAGTTCGGTTACCCGCTCATGCTCGATCTGCGCCTGGAACTGCTCCTTGGTTAATGTTGGCAAAAGGGGCGCCAGCCCTGCACGCTGCCTTACCCGGTTTACGTACTGATATGCTTCGGCGGTCCTGTTCAGGTTATTCAGCACCTCTGCATACATCAGCAGCACATCAGAATAGCGAATGAAGCGGTAATTGTTGGGCGAACGGAAACCCTCGGCGTTACGACCGTCGGCATCGTTCGAGAACTTTCTGAACCAGGCTCTCTGGTTGTTCGCGCCATACCGGTCGGCAAAACTTCGGCCATAGATGATCGAAAATTCGGCGCCCCGTTCATCCATTTCGTTGAAGAAGATAGAAGCGGCAAGGCGTGGATCTCTTTGGCCTGTAACGGTCCTTTCTTCCAAAAACTCGTTAATAACCCACCGGTGTACTTCGGCATCAGAAAAGCCCACGTTGGCCGGTCCGATAAACTGCGGAAGCGGCGAACCATAATTCTGGTTTGGCGTCTGCACGTCGTTATCTGTAAACTCTGATGGGTTTTCGGCAAACTGCCATTCAAAAACAGACTCCCTGTTATTTTCAGTGGTGCTTAAAAAGTTATCCCGGTAATTAGGCATTAGGTCATAGATGTTTTTGCCCTCTCCCTCAACAAGCCATTGCAACGGGTCGAGCGCTGCCTGCCAGTTTCGCTGCTGCATATATACTTTTGCCAGGAGGGCATTGGCGGCGCCTTTTGTTGCACGGCCAATGTTATTACCTGTGTAGCTAGTTGGCAAAACTTCGGCAGCTTCGCTAAGATCCTTGGCTGCCTGAGCCCATATCTGCTCCCGGGTTGCATTCGAAGGCAAATCAGTTGTTTTTGAGGGCTCCAGGATAAGCGGCACATTGCCATAGAGGCTGGCCAGGTTATAATAGAAGAACCCTCTCAGAAACTTAGCTTCGCCAATCAGGCGGGCCTTTAAATTCTCATCCATCTCTATGCCAGGCACGTTTGCCAGCACCTGGTTAGCCCGGAAAATACCAATGTAATTATCGCCATATATCCAGTTTGTTTCACCAAAGTTGTAGTTGGTGATCAGGAACTTATCCATGTTGTTCTGGATATCCAGCCTGGGACTGGTGCTAAAGGCTTCGTCGGAGCGCACTACATAGTAAAACCACATCCAGAGCACGAGCGGCCCCCGGTGCAGGGTACTGTAAATAGCATTCACGCCTAGCTGGGCATCATTTGCATTCTGCCAGAAAAGGTCGGTGGTTGGTGCATTTGGATTAGGAACATCCAGGTCCTGGCAACTGCTGACAAAGAAGCTGGCTGCCATAAATAAACATATAATCTTTTTCATAATGGAGTTCTTCTTTTAACAAAATTAAAACCCGAAATTCAAACCTACAGAATACACCCGGCTGGCTGGCCAGTTACCGGCATCCATACCTCTTTCCAGTATACCAGCGCCGGTTACATCCGGATCAAGGCCACTGTATCCGCTAAAAGTCAGCAGGTTCTGACCGCTGACAAAAATGCGGGCGTTGTTTGTGTGCAGGCGGCTCAGGAAAGACTCGGGCAGGTTATACCCCAGCTCAATGTTACGAAACCGTACATACGAGGCGCTTTCCAGCCAGCGGTCGCTGGCGAACTGGTTGTTAAAAATAACGCCCAGCTCCGTGTTACGGGCTAACCGCGGATCATCGGTGTTGGTGTTATCCGGGGTCCAGGGGCTGATGTCGCTGCGGAAGTTGGTGTTTACATAAGAATCCAGAATTCTTCGCACATCATTAAAAACAGTCTGCCCGAATACGCCTACCAGCTGCAGGTTCAGGTTAAAGCCTCCATATGCAGCATTAAACTGCAGGCCGCTTTGTAGCTTAGGCCATGGCGAGCCTTTAAACACTCTGTCTTCGTCATTGATCTGTCCGTCATTATTGTGGTCCACGAAACGGATGTCGCCGGGCTTAGAGAAAGGCTGTATGACTACCCCGTCCGGATTGGTGTGGTTGAGCACTTCCTGCTCGCTCTGAAAGATTCCATCCGTTTCCAGCACAAACCACTCGCCTATGCCACGGCCAATCTGCGACCTGGTGGCTCCTACCTGCAGATAATCGATGCCTTCACCCAGGTTACCTAGTGCTTCAACTTTATTCTTGATGGTGGTGAAGTTACCTGATATGTCCCATTTGAAATCATTTTCCTGGCTTCGGTAAGTAGCCGAGAATTCTACCCCACGGTTACTGATAGAAGCAGCATTCACGAATGGGTTTCCTAATAAGTTACCCGAATAGAAAGGCAGTGGCAGTTGCACCAGTACATCTTCGGATAGAGAGTGGTAGTATTCTGCCGTAACCAGAACCTTGTTATTCAAGAATGATCCGTCCAGGCCGATATTTTTGGATGTTCTGGTTTCCCATTTGATATCAGGGTTTACCAGTCTTGCCTGGTAAGCTCCAACAAAAATATTCTGGTCGGCTCCGAAAACAACTCTCGGGTTGTTGTTGATCACGCCTAAATAATCCCAGGAGCCGACAGTAGCAATGCCTAACTGGCCATAAGAAGCCCGCAGCTTCAGGTCCGACACCCACTCAGCATTAAAAAAGCCTTCTTCACTAATTCTCCAGCCAAGTGCTATCGAAGGGAAAAAGCCATTACGGTTGTCAGCCCCAAACCTGGAATCCTGGTCGTAACGCCCGGTAAGCGTAATCAGATACTTGTCGTTATAGGTATAGTTCAAACGGCCAAGCGTACCGTTTAGCCGGTAGTTTTCTATCTCCCCTCCTTCAGAGGTCTGATCACCGATAGCAGAACCAATAGTGGTAAGGTACTGTCCGCCAAACTGCTGCAATTCGTTACGTCGCCCCTCTAAAATATCTCTGCTGGTGCGTTGCTGGGTATAACCAACCACACCATTGATGTTGTGGTTACCAAAGGTTTTATCAAAGTTTAATGTATGCTCAAACAGCAGACTTTTGAACATTTGCCTGTTCTGGTAAATATGGCTTGGCTCAAAGGCCTGTGCCAGCACCCAATTGCCTAGTGTGCGCACGTTCTGGTGCTGGTCAAAGCTTGCATCCAAACCCGCATTAAATCGGTACTTCAGCCAGTCAAACAGCTCTACATCAACAAAAGCATTTCCAACCACCCGGGAGTATTTGTGGGTTGTATTAAACAACTTGGTCATGGCCAGGTAGTTCCATGAGAAGTTTGGCGCTGTTATCGGGTCGCCAAGCCCCCAGCCCCCCGGGTTGTTAGCAGCAGGATCTACCAAACTCGGGTGCTGCACAGGAATAACAGGCAGCAACTGCGGCATATCGTAAAACGGATTAACCAGCAGCGGCCTTTCTTCCCATGAATGCGACAGCACCATGTTTTCGCCAAAGGTAACTCTGCCTTTCTTACCCTGCGTGTTTACACGCAAACTGGCTCTATCCCAGGTGTTTCCCACCACAACGCCATCGTTTGTAAAGTAAGAGCCTGAGATAAGGTAATTGCCACTCTCCGAACCTCCGGACAGCGACACGTTGTAATCAGACAATGTCCCGATCTGCGTCATCTCATCCTGCCAGTCGGTATCGGTAACGGTCCAGTGCCTTACGCTGTTTGGGCCTGTTGCAGGTGGAGGTGTAAGCGACACGCTGGCGGGTGGCGTAGCGCCGGAGTTTTCGTACTGGCGCCGCTGCGTAGCTGCGAATTCTTCAGAGTTCATCACATCCCAGAGCTTGGGAATCTGCTGGAAACCATATTTTACAGAGACATCTACTTTGGCAGGTCCTTCTTTTCCGCGCTTGGTGGTAATAATGATAACACCATTACCAGCCCTCGAACCGTAGATAGCCGCGGCAGAGGCATCCTTCAAAATCTGGATAGATTCGATGTTATCTGTCGGAATGGTGGTGTTTGCATCTGCAATCATCCCATCGATCACATACAGGGGATTGGTGCTCGAAAAACTGGCAACCCCCCGTATGTCTACAGCAGGGTTCGCTCCCGGACGGCCTGTATTCCGCACCGTTACACCCGGCGCCAACCCCTGGATAGATTCAGCAACCGAGTTGGCTGTTACCCTGTCTGCCTGTTCAGGACTAACAACAGAAGCTGCTCCGGTCAAGTCCTCTTTCCGGATGGTCTGGTAACCGATAACCACCACTTCGCCAAGCGCTTTTGCATCTGTTGCCATCTGCACATTAATAACAGACCTGTTATTAACCGGCACTTCCTGTGTCTGATAACCGACATAAGAAAAAACCAATGTTGGGTTTGTTGTACCATCAGGAATATTTAACGAAAAATTGCCGTCAATATCTGTAACTGTCCCGACACTGGTTCCTTTTACAGTTACAGTTACACCTGGTAATCCCGTCTGGTTCTCACCTGTCACCCTTCCCGAAACAGGAACAGGAGCTTTCACATCCTTCCGAAGCACCTCTTCTATCCGCGGAAGTTTATCCTCTGCAGCTGTTGCAGCCGAGAAGCATAGCAGGTGCACCATAAGCAAAGGAACAATCCTTCTTACTACACCTGACAAGAAGCTTGGTAAATTGTTTTTCATAGATTTTAATTTGTGTTGAAATGTGAAGGTTAAAAGCCTTGGTAAACCTTGGTAAACATTGTATCTGTCCTGACACCCACAATACCAGGAACACCAGTACAACCTGGCAGGATATTTTTTTCTACTCTTCCATAAGCTTATCCTATTTTAGATTTTGTATAAAAACAGCTACCCCATTTTTCAAAAAACAGCAATCAGCAGGAGCTTCCATTAACTTCTGATAAAAGCTACAGCCCCAACACAAGCAGATGTTAGCAATATTAAAAGCTCAAACTGCTTTTAAATAGACGTACCATTTACACTTAATAAATCATTCGCAACTATGTGCTTTCAAGAATCAAATTATTCCAATTCAGCATAGTCGATCAACACCAAGCTTCGTTTAACTTACACTATCCTGGCAGCACCAATTTTTAGTAAAAAGAAAAGAATATTTAAAATTTTAACTTCCCCGTTAAGCTAACCGAAAAGCTAGCTATCTTAACGTGTAATACAATAACAGGTTTATATTTAGCCACAAAACAGGAACCATCCGGGCACAATACGAGTTGAACAAATGTTAATTCAACATTTTTAATCAAAAAGCTTGCAAAACAGGGAAAAGACATTTAATTTCATTTTAAACGTAAAAGCAACACTTAAATAGCAAATCCGCAAGAAATAACCTTAAGCAGTAAATCAATGAGCTTTAAACAAAGTATTGTTCATACCAAACGCAGGTTTGCATCGCTGTTCTTTCTCGCAGTAGCAGCCATAGGAATAATGTCCTGTGAAAAAGAGAGCGAAACAGATACCGGCACCAATACCCCTCCTGCAACAGAGAAGCCTTATAACCTTGATCTGTTAACAGATACTTACCCAAGCCTTGCCCCCATCAGTAATATTTCCCGGTGGGGCCCTTATAATACACACGATCCGTCCATCATAAAGGCAGGCGACTATTTCTACAGCTACAGTACCGATGCGGCTTACGGCACAGCAGTACAACCAGGTATCCAGGTCAGAAGATCGAACGATCTGATCGAATGGAAATTTGTTGGCTTTGCTTTAAACGGATTACCTGCAATGGGTTCCAATTATATCAAAGGACAGGGGGCCACTCCCAACAATTCTCTGTGGGCACCTTATGTCCTGAAAGTCGGGAACGAATACAGGCTCTATTATTCACTCGCCTCCAGCGGTTTTCGGGTAAGCGCAATAGGGTTGTTAACCGCTGCCTCGCCAGAGGGCCCCTGGACAGAGCGGGGATTAGCCGTTACAAGCGTAACCAGTGGCCCGGGCACAAATGCCATAGACCCGTCGGTAGTCGTAACGCCTTCCGGAGAGCATTGGATGCATTATGGCTCTGCATGGGATGGTTTGTTTGTGGTTCAGCTTGACCCTGCCACCGGTCTGGCCAAAACACCTGGCGATAAAGGCAAACGGATTGTGAGAAGAGGCAGCACAGGTGGCATGTACAATGGCAACCTGGAAGGACCGGAAATCATCTACAATAGCGAAAGAGGCATGTATTACCTGTTTGTGTCCTATGATTGGCTGGAAACAAAATATAACGTCCGGGTATACCGCTCCACCAGCCCCGATGGTCCCTTCCTGGACTGGAACGGTGTGAATGCAGATAACGCCGCCGATAACGGCCCTATGATCTTATCGCCTTACAACTTTATCGGGCATGGTGGCTGGCAGGGCGTTTCGCACCCTTCTGTTTTTAAAGACAAAGACCAGTATTATATCGCACACCAGGGCCGACCCGGCGTTGACAAATACTTTATGGTAATGCATGTGCGCAAAATTTTCTGGACCCCGGACGGCTGGCCAATGGTTTCTCCGGAGCGCTATGCCGATGTAGAGCAGACTCCTGTTGCAACGGCAGACCTTGCAGGCGAATACGAACAGATTGTGCACGGTTATGTAACGGTACCAGGCTATGCGAATGAACAGACCAACCCTAATTTTAACAGCGCCTTTACGACCACGCTTAATGCCAACGGCACAATTAATAACGATCCCAACAACACCTGGACTTATAATGCCCCCTGGCTGGAATTACGGTGGGGAGGCGGCACATTCGTAGATAAACTCCATGTATCCAGAGGACGGGACTGGGAAAATAAAATTCAATCTACTATTGTGATGACAGGCTTCAATGGAGGAGGCACTGCTATCTGGCTTAAAAAGAAAACAAAATAACAGGACACACTTCCGGTTTACGTCAAGCTATCGAAACACCTGAGTTTTATACATAACTTAAAGAACGACAAAGCAATATGAAGCATAAAACGCTTTCGCTTACTGCGCTGGCAGTAAGCTTTCTTTTCGCAATAAGTGCTGATGCCCAATCCTCTAAAACCTTTACCGTAAACACCAACGAGGTAAAAGCAGAAGTACAGCCCACCATGTGGGGCATCTTTTTCGAAGACATTAACTTTGGCGCCGACGGCGGCCTGTATGCCGAGCTGGTAAAAAACCGCTCCTTCGAGTTCGACACGCCCATGATGGGCTGGAAAGTGCAGAAGGCAGCGGGCGCCGAAGGCACTGCGCTCGTGCACAACCGCAGCCAAGTGAACCCTGCCAACCCGCGTTACCTCCGCCTGCAGGCCAAAAACGAAGCCGGCCAGTTTGGCCTCACCAACGAAGGCTTCCGCGGCATGGGCATCAAAAAAGGAAACCAGTACGACTTCTCGGTACTCGCCCGCCAAAATGAAGGCAACACTTCGCTGGTAGTTGAACTGGTGAGCTCTACCGGAGAGAAGCTTGGCTCCGCCACCGTTACCCCCTCCGGCAAGGAGTGGAAAAAGTATACAGCCACTCTCACCGCTTCCGCTACAGAGCCTAAAGCACAGCTGAATATCTGGGCCAAAGGCAAAGGTTCGGTAGACATGGACATGATTTCCCTCTTCCCGAAAGACACCTGGAAAAACCGCCCAGGCGGCCTGCGTGCCGACATGGTGCAGCTGCTGGCCGACCTGGAGCCGGGCTTCCTCCGCTTCCCCGGTGGCTGTATTGTGGAAGGACGTACCCTGGACGAGCGCTTTCAGTGGAAAAAAACGGTCGGCAAGCCGGAAGAACGCGAGCTGATTGTTAACCGCTGGAATACCGAATTCAAGCACCGTCCTACCCCGGACTATTACCAGTCGTTTGGGCTGGGTTTTTACGAGTACTTTCAACTGGCCGAAGACATCGGTGCAGAACCGCTACCTATCCTCAACAGCGGCATGGCCTGCCAGTTCAACACCGGCGAACTGGTGCCCCTCGACCAGCTGGACCCGTACATACAGGATGCCCTGGACCTGATAGAATTTGCCAACGGCGCCCCCACTACCAAATGGGGCAAAGTGCGCGCCGACATGGGACACCCGGCTCCGTTTAACATGAAATACCTGGGAGTGGGCAACGAGCAGTGGGGCGAGCAGTACATCGAGCGCTACAAGCTTTTCGAAAAAGCTCTTACCGCCAAGCACCCCGAGATAAAGCTTATCACGACCACCGGTCCTTTCCCTGAGGGAGAAGAGTTCGACTACCTCAACAACACGCTGCGCGCCATGAAAGACAACCGCGTAGACATTATCGACGAGCACTACTACCGCGCGCCCGAATGGTTCCTGCAAAATGCCACCCGCTACGACAGCTACGACCGCAAAGGGCCTAAAATTTTTGCCGGTGAATATGCCGCTCAGACCAAAGCCATCGCCAGCCCCGACAACAAGAACACCTGGAAGGCAGCCCTCTCCGAAGCCGCTTTTATGACCGGCCTGGAACGTAACGCCGATGTGGTAGTCATGACTTCGTATGCCCCCCTGTTCGCACACGCCGAAGGCTGGCAGTGGACCCCTGACATGATTTGGGTAGACAACCTGCGGGCCTATGGCACGCCGAACTACTACGTGCAGAAGCTTTTCTCTACAAACAAAGGCACACACGTAGTGCCGGTGCAGCACGAGGGCAAACCGGTAACCGGGCAGGATGGCTACTACGCCTCCGCCACCATCGACAAAAAGACAAATGAGCTGATTCTGAAAGTGGTGAATGCATCGGACAAACCGCAGGAAGGTGAGTTTGTGGTGGAAGGTGTGAAAAAGCTGCAGTCCAAAGGCACGGTAACCGAACTTACCAGCCAGCAGCCAGATCAGGTCAACTCGTTCGAGAATCCCAAAGCTGTCAGCCCGGTGCAGCGCCAGTTGCAGGTGAAGGGTAAGAAAGTGAAACTGCAGATGAAGCCGCAGTCGGTGAACATCGTCCGAGTGAAAATGTCCTGATTCGCAGAACGCTAAAAACCGGAAGGTCGGGTAACAGAACAGTTACCCGGCCTTTCTCAAATTTTATACCTTTAAAGTGAGCCTGTACCTGTTGGTTAGCAACAATAGAATGAAAAACACAATCTATCTGCTCATAGTTCTGATAGTTACTTTCGGTTGTAGTCCAGATAAGATTGAGCCTGCGTATGATTCAATTGAGCTTGCGTATAGTAGTGGCGGGACAGGTGCTTTCAGCCTAACCATTGACTCAAGTAATGTTGTTAGGAAATGTGAATATAAAATAATCAGTGAAATAGAATCTACTGAATGTTATTATGGCACTTTAAGTCAAAACTCAATAGATTCATTAAATTATTTTGTAAATAAACTGAAGGAAGCCAAACCTGATACTTTGTATGATAGCATGTGTCAGGACTGTAGTTGGTATATTATAAAAGTGAGTGAAGGAGGAACAACTATGAAGTCCGAAGTAGTAGGAGACAATCACAAGAACTTAATAGATAGTTTAGCTAATTTTATCATCAAACGCTCAAGAAGTATGCAAAACAGAGTTGATTCGACTTATACATTTAAATTAACTTCAAGGCTTGTTCCTAAGCTTCCTCCGCGTATTGAGAAATAAAAACTACTATTGCAAACCCAGCACATAAACCAGGCTCAGCTATGTTTCGCTTGCTTTATGTACCAGTCCGAAATACATCAGCGGGAGTGGTGGCAGGTGCAGAAGACTAAAACTGACACATCTGGCTTTCAGCCGCGTTTTAAACTTAAAAATAATCTGAACATGCATTTAAAGTTAAGAAATCTGATGCTGCTCTGTTTGCTTTTCCTGGCAGGAATAGCGGTGCAGGCGCAGGAAACCAGGCAAAACATCATGGTACACGACCCGGTGATGACCAAACAGGGCGATACCTATTACCTCTTCAGCACCGGGCACGGCATCAGCGTTTGGTCGTCTAAAGACATGAAGAACTGGAAGCCGGAAAAACCGGTGTTCGAAACAGCGCCTGCCTGGGCCGTGGAGGCGGTACCCACTTTTAGAAACCACATCTGGGCGCCCGACATCAGCTACCACGACGGCAAGTACTACCTCTACTATTCCGTTTCGGCTTTCGGGAAAAACACCTCGGCCATTGGCGTTGCCACCAACCCTACGCTCGACCCGTCGGACCCGAACTTTAAATGGACCGACCATGGCAAAGTGGTGCAGTCGTACCCCGGCAAGACGAACTGGAACGCCATTGACCCCAATATCATCACCGACAAAAAGGGAAATGCTTACATGACTTTCGGTTCCTTCTGGGGAGGTTTGCAACTGGCGAAGCTTTCCAAAGACAGGTTAAGCCTTGCCCAGAGCCCGGAAGAATTCATCACCATTGCCAGCCAGAAAAAAGACCCGAACGCGCCCAATCCACCTTCCATCGACAACAACCCGGTAGATGCCGGCGGCAATGCCATCGAGGCGCCCTTCATCTTTAAGAAAGGAAACTACTACTACCTCTTCGCCTCCACCGACTACTGCTGCAAAGGCGTGAACAGTTCCTATAAAATGATTGTAGGCCGCGCCAAAGACCTGACAGGCCCCTACCTCGACAAAGAAGGCGCACGCCTGGACCGCGCAGGCGGCACACTGCTGCTGGAGGGCAATGAAGACTGGCATGGCGTCGGTCATAATGCCGTCTACACCTTCGATGGCAAAGACTACATCATCTTCCATGGCTACGACGCGAATGCCGACGGAAAACCAAAGCTGCGCATCGAGGAGCTGAAATGGACTGACAAAGGCTGGCCAGAGATAATGGTAAAAGAATAAAACCTCTCCTGCCGCCACCGCAACAGGAGAGGCTGTGGTGGCTAGTGCAGACAATCCAAAAACAAGGTCCAAGGCCGCTCTTGCTGATAAAAACGCAGCATGGGCGGCTTTTTTATATGTGAAGCTGTTTTGCTGCCCCCGCCTCCATTGCCTTTGCTCGTTAGGCATGTCAAAAAGTTCTGCTGCACCTGCCTCCACAGCCTCTGCTGCCAACCTAAAGCAGAAGCATGGTAGTCAGCTACCACCCTCCTGCACCTGATAAATTTCCGGCAGCACATCAAGCTGAATTTTTCGTTATATTTGGAATAGATAACAACGCTACTGTTCAACGATGGGACTGCCAAAACACGAACACCTGCCGCACTACACCTACGACGACTACAAAGTATGGGAAGGCCACTGGGAACTGATCAACGGTATCCCCTATGCCATGACGCCTGCACCCTCTGTTTATCACCAGGAGATTAATGGCAACCTGTATGCTGAACTCCGACAAGCGCTGCATCCCTGCAGGCATTGTAAAGTGTTGTTGCCCGTCGACTGGAGAATTACGGAAGATACGATTGTGCAGCCGGATCTCTCTGTACTATGCAACAGTACAGACACAGGCGCCTTTATCACACAAGTGCCCGCTGTTGTGTTTGAAATTCTTTCACCCGCTACTGCCAATAAAGACAGAACTATTAAATTTGAGCTGTACGAAAGCCAGGGCGTTGAGTATTATGTCATCATCAATCCGCAGCAGAAAACGGCAGAGGTTTTCCGGCTTTTCGAAGGCCGCTACAAAAAGGTGAAAGAAACCACAACCGACGCAGTAGCTTTCAGCCTGACAGAAGCAGCTGGTTGTAACTTTACGGTAGACTTTAGCCAAATCTGGTAAGGAAGAACTAAAATAAGCTGCCTGTATTTCCGTTACAACACATACACGTACTCCATCGTACCTTAAACTCTTAAACCAACACAAACACGTATGCCCGTAATTCGTCCTGTAAGAGGCAAAAAGCCCCAGATGGGCCACAACTGCTTTATCGCTGAAAATGCCACCTTAGTCGGAGACATCATCCTGGGAGATGAATGCTCTGTCTGGTTCAACGCCGTAATCCGTGGCGACGTGAACAGCATCCGGGTGGGGCACAAAACCAATATTCAGGATGCCGTTGTGATCCACTGTACCTACGAACGCGCTGCTACCACTATCGGCAACAACGTAACCATCGGGCATAAGGCAATTGTGCATGGCTGCACTTTGGAAGACAATGTGCTGATCGGGATGGGCGCCATTGTGATGGACAATGCTGTCGTTCAGAAAAACTGCATCGTAGCGGCAGGCGCCATCGTGCTGGAAAATACAGTATGCGAGTCGGGTTATATTTACGCCGGTATTCCGGCCCGGAAGGTAAAGCAGCTGAGCGAGGCACAGATCGCCAACATCGACAGGCTGGCCAATAACTATGTGATGTACAGCAGCTGGTTCCCGACCCTGTAAGGCTTTATGTGGCGCTTCGCAGGTGTTATGATATCGCTTCGCGTTCTTCCTCACGCACCTTAAACAGCACCGACTCTACCTTCCGTTCCGATTTTTCCAGCACCTTGACTTCATATTGGTTAAAGGTAGCCATATCGTTTATGTCTTCGGGAATCTGGCCATAGATCATGTTTATCAGGCCGCCCACGGTTTCGTAATCTTCCCCTTCGGGCAGCGGGTAAGGCAGGTAGTCGTTGGCATCCAGGATAGAGGCTGAAGCATTTACTTTGTATTCAAAGTCGTTGATGCGCTCCACGATAGGCACTTCCTCATCGTACTCGTCCTGTATCTCGCCCACCAGCTCTTCGATAATATCTTCCAGGGTCACAATACCCGACACGCCGCCAAACTCGTCGGTAGCAATGGCCATGTGCAGGTGGCGCTTCTGGAACTGCTTGAGCAGGCGGTTTATCTTTTTCGTTTCAGGTACAAAGTAAGCCGGGCGTATCAGCTTTTCCAGCACGATCGGTTCCCCCAGCCTTATCAGGCTCAGGATGTCTTTCACATTCAGCACGCCCACGATGTTGTCGATAGAACCTTTGTACACCGGCAACCGGGAGTAGCCTTCGTTAAAGATCACCTCCATCAGCTCGTCCTCCGGCACGTTGATATCTACAGCCACCATCTTGGTCCGGGGCACCAGGATCTGCTTCACCATGCGCTCGTTAAACTGAAACACATTCTCGATCAGCTCGTGCTGCGAATCCTGTATCACACCACCCTCGGCACTCTGCTCGAACAGCAGGCGCAGTTCCTCTGCCGTGTGCACCTCGGCCCCGTGCAGCGGCCTGATGCCAATCGAGCGCAGAATAAAATTGGAGAGGCCATTCAGCAGCCAGATAAACGGGCTGAAGATGATGTAGAAAAAGCGCAACGGAGCTGCCACGGCCAGGGTAGTAGACTCGGAACGCTGTATGGCCAGCGACTTAGGGGCCAGTTCGCCAAATACAATGTGGAGCACCGTAATCAGGGCAAAGGCAAAAGGCAAGGCAATTTTATGAGCCAATTCCTCGCTTCCCTGAAACCCGAAAGCTTCCATGATGTTAATGATAATCTGTGAAACCACGCTCTCTCCTATCCAACCCAAACCAAGCGAAGCCAAGGTAATACCCAGCTGCGTGGCAGAAAGATATGCATCCAGGTGCCCAATCATGTTATGCGCCAGTTTCGCCATAGTATGACCTGCCTGTGCCTTTAATTCTATCTGGGAAGAGCGAACCTTTACAAAGGCAAATTCAGCGGCAACAAAAAAACCGTTCAGGGCAACCAGGAAGATTGTTATGAATATATCGAGGATCATAGATGTGGTTCAACTGTACAGGGCACCGGTAAAGCTGTAAAATTAAATAAAATACGTGCTTTTGCTAAAAGTGAATGCATTGATACGGCCAAAATGTTATCAGAAGGCCCCTGGCGTGGCATACAAACAAGTTTTATTTTCTAAATGAAGATGTTTTTGAGGCTAAACGAAATAAAAAAGGCGCCCACATTTCAGAACTACCATCATCCGGTAACATCGCTTCAACAGGCGAAGCGTGTGTCTTTGCCTCAATTTTCGTACTTTTGCGTCAAGCCGGAAGACAGCATGAAAACCCGCTGTCTTCATCTGAAGTTGCAAACGCTGCTCCACACCAGCAGCACAATTGACTAAGATTCCCATTCATGAACAGATCCGACATATTGAGCCGATTGCTGGCTCCCCTCTTACTGCTGCTGGTAACCTTTGCGGCACAGGCCCAGATTCTGAAACCCGCCACCTGGAGCTACGACGTCTCCAAAAAACAAGTAGCAGTGGGCGAGGAAGTGGAGCTGATCTTTAACGCCCGCATTATCAAAGACTGGTACCTCTACTCCTCCGACTTCGACCCGGACCTGGGGCCAATCGTGACCGAGTTTAAATTCGCGAAGCACCCTTCCTACGAACTGGTGGGCAAGCTCAGGCCTGTAAACCCGAAGAAAAAGTACGACGACCTGTGGGGCGGCGAATACACCTACTTTACCGGCACGGGCCAGTTCCGGCAGAAGATAAAAGTGCTGCAACCCGACCTGCTAGTGAAAGGCACTTACGAGTACCAGGTCTGCAGCGACATCGACGGCAAGTGCATCAACTTCGACGATGAGTTTACCTTCACCAACAAGCAGATACAGGTTACGGCAGCGGCTCCGGCAAAAAAAAATGACACTGCACCTGCCACCACACCCACTGCTCCAGCTACAGGCCCTGCAAAAGCAGCCACCGGAACAGAGAAGGCCACAGAACCAGCTGCACCTGCCACCACTCCTGCTGAACCTAGAACAGCACCACAAGACACCACAGCCGCGGCCTCTCTGGATTCCGTTACGCAGACTGCCGTAGCACCTACCGTTGAAACACCGGCAACTCCTGTTCCAGCGGTTAACCAGCTGCAAGAGGAGCGTTCGGAAGGACTCTGGGCGTTTTTTTTTGTAGCCTTTATCTTCGGCCTGGGTGCGCTGCTGACGCCTTGCGTTTTCCCGATGATCCCTATGACGGTGAGCTTTTTTACAGGCAGCAGCAGTAACCGGGGACAGGCTATCTTTAAAGCACTGTTGTATGGAGTTTCTATTATTGCCATTTACACGCTTGTAGGTACCGTGGTTGCCAAATTGTTTGGAGCTGAGGGTGCTAATTTTATCAGTACCCACTGGCTGCCGAACCTGCTCTTCTTTGCCGTGTTCATCATTTTCGCCATTTCCTTTTTCGGGCTGTTCGAGATTACGCTGCCCAGTTCGTTCCTGACCAAAGTAGACGCACAGGCCGACAGAGGAGGCTTGATTGGGGTATTCTTCATGGCGTTTACGCTGGTACTGGTTTCGTTTTCCTGCACGGGTCCCATTGTTGGCAGCATCCTCGTAGCCTCGGCCGGAGGCGAAACCCTGCGCCCGATTGTGGGGATGTTTGGTTTTTCGCTGGCTTTTGCCCTGCCATTTACCATGTTTGCCATTTTCCCGTCGTGGCTGAGCAGCCTGCCCAGGTCCGGTGGCTGGCTGAATTCCGTGAAGGTGGTGCTGGGTTTTATTGAACTGGCCTTGGCGCTCAAGTTCCTGAGCATCGCCGACCAGGTATACCACTGGGGCATACTGGACCGCGAAATCTACCTGGCACTCTGGATCGTGATTTTTACGTTGATGGGTTTTTACCTGCTGGGCAAGCTCCGCTTCTCCCACGACTCCGATTTGCCGTACATCAGCGTGCCCCGGTTGTTCTTAGCCATTGCCACCTTTGCTTTTGTGGTGTATTTGATTCCTGGATTATTTGGAGCGCCGCTCAAAGCGCTGGCCGGCTACCTGCCCCCGCAGACTACCCACGATTTCGATTTAACCACCATCATCCGCCAGAACAGAGGCAGCAGTACACCAACGGCAGCAGCCAACGAGCTGTGCGAGCAGCCGAAGTATGACGATTTCCTGTCGTTGCCCCACGGGCTGCAGGGTTATTTCGACCTGGAGCAAGCCAAGAAATGTGCCGCAGCACAAGGTAAACCTATCTTCATCGACTTTACAGGCCACGGCTGCGTGAACTGCCGCGAAATGGAAGCCCGCGTATGGTCAGACCCGGAGGTACTGCGCCGCCTGCAGGAAAACTATGTGATTGCAGCCCTGTACGTAGACGATAAAACCGAACTGCCGCAGGAGGAATGGTACACCAGCAGCTACGACAACAAAGAGAAGAAAACGCTCGGAAAAAAATACGCAGACTACCAAATCTCCAAATTCAACGTAAACGCGCAGCCCTACTACGTACTGATGGACGAGAACGAGAACGTGCTGGTAAAGCCTATCGCCTACGACCTGGACCCACAGCACTTCGTTGACTTCCTGGATGCAGGAGTAGCGGCGTATAAGGCACGACAGCAGTAATTTATCTGAATTTGGATTCATCAGATTCAGGGATTAACAGGATTATTTTGTCTGAATCAGGATTAAGCAGATTTATGGATTAACAGGATTTTGTATTAGTAATGTACTGCCGCAAGTTTAGCATCAGCGTAACTTGTGGTAGTGTGTATATGGCAAGCTTTCAGCTTGCGAAAGTCAACAGGAGAAGGTACACAAGCTGAAAGCTTGTCTGATGAAAAAAGCCACAAGGTACGCTGACGCTAAACTTGCGGCAGTATCATAATCCTAAAACCCCTGAATCTGACGAATCCAGATTCAGACAAATTTAAAATCACAAAAATCATTCAATCCTACCATCAACGGTTCAGATAGTTTACTGCACCTGTCACCATTCCCGCTCCACAACCATGAGCACATTAGCACATTAAAAAATCAGCACATTAACCCCGTTTCATTTCATTCAGCAGCCGCACCGTCATAAACGCCAGCCCGGCGACAACTAGGGCAATGGCAGCCCAGATGATAATTTTTGACGTTGGTGTTTTCCGGTCTGTGGTGGCGGAAACATTTTCGATGTTACCGGTTTGGAGTACAGGCAGGTTTTCCGGTATCTCCTCTTTGAAATAACTTAGCTCATAATCCGGTGTCTTGGCTTTTGCATTGCCGAAACGCAGCACATAGCTTTCTCCAGCTTCCAGGTCAGCGACCAGGTAACGGTTGAGCTGGTAAACTTTTACGGCGGCAATGGTTAACGGCGGATTATCAGCATTTTCAATTTCTATCGTCAGTTCCTCTACCTGCCTGCGCGGGAGCGTAACAGTAGCCGGTTCGTTCGAGTGCAGCACAAACGAAACAGCCGGCGCGACAGCTTCTCTGCGGCGGCGCTTCCGGAAGAGGCCGCGCCTTCGGGGTTGTTCAGCTTTGGTTAGAACTCTTGCCTGCCGGTAGTACAAGGCAGGTGCCGTGATGTCGAACTCCAGCCGCTCGGGGTACACCGGCAGTGGAAATAGCAGGTGCAGGTAAGTTTTTTTGGTAGCGGCGCTGTCGGTGCGGGAAATCTTTTGATGCGGCACCAGTGTGTACTTGCCACTTTCGGTAAAGGTGTCGTAGTAGCCGGCTTTCAGGATGTTGAGCGGTGCGCTGGTGGAATCGTTGAGCTGCAGGCGGAAGAATTTGTAATCGCTCAGCGGGAAATCGAGCAGCTTTACTTCGGCGGTGCCTTCGGTATTTTCAATCGCATACAGCACATCCTGCGCCTTCAGTACATACCAGTCCTGTTGATTATCGCTGCCGCTGAGCGCTACCTTTTTCTGTACGTCGGCATTGCGGATAAGCAGGCTGATGTTGTTGATCTTGCGTTGTTCCGGGTTGGCGATGATGAGTTCGGAACAGCAGCCGGTTTGGTGGGTGTAGGAGAGAATATTATAGGGTCGGAAAAGCCTCCGGTACTGCACCGGTTCCTCCGTCCGCAACAGGTACGGCACCTCCTCCCCTGCCGTATTGTACAGGCGAAGGTCTGCAAAACCTGCCTCAGCATACCCGGTTACCTCCGGCGACAACAGGATACGGTGATAGCCACTTTCCGCAACCGGGGCAACAGGCGCCTGCCAGTTGAACTTCTGGGCAGCAGCACCAAAGCAGCTCACCAGGAACAACAGTAGCAGCAGTAGCTTAAAGCGGCTGTTCATGGGCATGAGTATCATCGGAAGAAGCAGCTTTATCATCCTCTAAAATTAACACTTTCAGCTTCTGGTACATAAACGACACCACCAGTAAAATCAGGCCCAGGCAAATAAACGCTGCAATCTTACCGCCTTCGGATATGCCCCGGATGTCGAACAGGAACAGCTTGAGCAGCGTGAGGGCAAAGAGCGATAGGGCAATGATGCGGAGCGTCTTGAGTTTGCGCGTCATGCCCAGGTACATGAGCACAAACGAACTGAGGCCCCAGACAAGGGCAAAACCAATCTTCCGCACCTGCGACAACAGCTCATATATCGACGTTCCGGGCTCATAAGCCACCAGCAGAACGAGGTGTTCCATCTCGGCACTCGCCAGGAAAACCGCTACAAAACTCACAAACCACAACGTCACTTTTCCCCACCTCGACTCATAGCCGGACTGTGCCCGCACCGTCCGCAGCACAAACCACATAAAGAACAGCACCAGCCCCAACGACAGGTAATGCAGCACAAAAGAACTTCCGCCGATGTCCCCTCTCAGATAGGTATCGCGGGCACTTATAGCGGCAGGCTGCAGCAGCACCAAATAACTAACGATTGCCGCCACCGCCAGCCAGGCTGCTCCTTTCCGGTATTCCGGTTCAGCCAGGCGCAGGCTGTACAGCAGCAGTCCCGCAACGAAGAGATAGTTGTAGAAGCCTATAACAAAGGTCTTTGAACTGTAACTGATCCCGAAGCGGTCGAGCTGGTAGTACAGCTCGAGCTCCAGCACCAGGTACAGGAACAGGCAAAACGCTGTCCCGACAACCAACCGGTAAAGTTCAGCTGACAAAACTTTTCCAAGCATATAGTCCCCCTCCCGCCGCAACAGGAAAAAGGTTGCTGCCAGTGCCACCACAGCCACTGCACCTGTAATAAAGGCTTTGTTCAGGATAATGGCCAGCGGCTCCGGTTGCGGCACAAAATACAGTTCCCAGTCCATCAGCAAACTGACCGCCATCAGCGCCAGCACCACCACCGAGGCCGCCCGGATCAGGCTGATACCCGACCGCTGCGACAGCCACAGCAGCAGCACCGCCTCCAGCGCCCAGAACAGCGTGATGTAGTTCCCCTCCAGTTGCACCGGCGCCACCAAGCTCAGGAAGGTCAGCACCAGCCCGATGAGCAGGTACACCAGGTTACGGTCGGCTTTCCGGTTGCGGTACAGCAGGTACGCGAACAGGAAATTGAACCCGGCAATGGCTGCTGTGAATAATCCTTTGTAGGCGGCGCCTCCCGCCATATACTGCAGCACATACATCCCCGCCGCATAGTACAGGAAGGTGTTGCTGAGCAGCATCATGATTTCCGGGGCCGTAAACTGCCGCCGCTCTTTAATGTTGTTGATGATGTTCATCAGGAAGAACACCAGGTAAAAGATAGTGGCAAAAAACAAGGCCCCTGCATAAGGCGGGTCCGGTGTATCGATAACGCGGGTGGTGAGCCAGCCGCTGTACAGGATGATGGTAAAAACGTAAGCGATGATGTGCAGCAGGTTCCACTTCTTGAAGTAAGCCAGCACCAGGATGCCCAGGTTCAGGATGAGTACAAACGTAAACAGCACCACATAATTACCTTCGCCGGTGCTCACCATAAACGGGCTCCCGAAACCGCCCACCAGCGCCAGCACCGCCAGCTCTATCCGGTCGTAGGCTACCGAGAGGAAAATCGTAAAGCCCGTGATGCCCACCATCAGCAGGAATGCCGCCGTTTGCCCGAAGAGCTGGTACTCATGAAACGCAATGGCAATCGTAAAATACAGCACCGCCATACCGCCGCCCACCAACACCGAACTGAAAGCTTTAAAGTCGCGGCGCAGCCGGTGCGCCACCCCCAGCAGCGCGCCGCCCGCCAGTATCCCGATCGCCACACGCCCCACTTCGTTTATCCAGTCCTGGTCGATGGCATATTTCACAAAAAAGCCGATGCCCAGTACCAGGATCGCAATCCCGATTTTATTGATCAGGTTCTCGCCGACAAACTTCTCCCAATCCGGATTCCGCTCAAAGAAAGATGGCTTGGGAGGTGCGGGAGGCGGCACGACACGTGGTGGGGGCACAGGAGCAGCTGCCGGTGGCGTAGCCGAAAAAGCAGCCGCAGGTTCAGCCATAGCAGGTACGGCAGGTTCTTTCAGCGGCAGCTCTTTTCCCAGAGCGACTGGAGCCGGTCGCGGTGCCGCAGGGGGCGGTGTTGGCACAACCGGTGGTGTTGCCGGCCTGGCAGGTGCAGCCTGTTCCCGGGCAGCCGGAATGGTCGCAGCGGCAGTACCGGTTGTTGCGGATGCTTCCCCCAGCTGCTCCCGCAGGCTTCGTACTTCGTTCCGCAGCTGCGTTACTTCTTCATTCCGGTCATCAAGCCTTTGCAGAATCCGGTTTCCGAACCACCACAACAAAATCAGAAGTATAAGCAGCAGAAAAATTTCCATGATACGGGCCTGTGTTCAGTAGCCTATATTACAGATTTTCTTTGTGATATTAAAATGAAGCGTAACCTCCGTTGCGGCTGAACCTATAGCACCACAGCGTTCAACTGTCGGGCAAATTCTTCCGAGAACAAAGCTGCGCCTTTGTAATTAAGATGCGTGTTGTTGTAGAACAGTTCCGGATTCTGGCAGATGGTGCTCCTGGTGAAATCAAAAAAATAGTTCTCCTCTCCTGCCAGCTGCCGGTATATTACCCGTAGTTTTGGGAGAAAAGCCATTCTATGCTGTCCTTCCACAAAGATGGGGGTTAACACCAGTACGGCCTTTTTTCCTTTTGCATTTATCTCCCTTATTTTTTGGGCATAAAGTGCAATGCTGGCCGTATCAATTTCTTCTGGTATCCTTCCTTGTTGCAAGCGTGCCTGCGCTTTCCAGGTTCTATGTTCCGGAGAGAAACCCTTCTGTTCTTCTACAGTTTGTGCTTTACCCAGCAATCCCTGCAGGGCAGCCTGGTAATACGCTTTGTTGTAGATACTGAAGCTATAGAAAGGAGCATATTTCAGTCGCCAGGTTAAAGCAGGATCAAGCGCATACAAGCTGTTATAGATCAACTCATTGTCTAAATGATGTCGGAATTTATAAACTTCATACAGCTGGTTCCTTGCAGCCAACTCGCTTGCAGTACCTGCCAGTACGATAATATCAGCTTTCGCATAGCTCAGGTACTCGCTCAGCACCCCGTGATATTGCGGTAAGGTTGTTCCGTTTAAACCAAAATTATAGCACTCCAGGCCGGTAATGTTACTGATTATAGCAGGATCGAAATGTACCAGGGCTACAGAAGAACCAAAAACGGCAACGTCAGCATCCAGCTCATGACTGATGATACCATTAACCTTCCCGACTTCTCCTTTCCTGTTTTGTTTTATGCCATGCTGCATTGTTACCTCCAGCAACAGCAGGAAACAAAAGAGCAGCACGAAGAAGAGCAACATGCTGCCCAATTTCCGGTACTCAGCGGTGCGGCTAGCAACCTTAGAACTGGAAGTAGATGAACTCATTTGTCTCAAAGGCTCCTAAAAATAAAATCACCAGAATAAGCAGGTAGCTCAGCGACCACCGGACAACAAGCGGCTTCTCCCGCAGATAAGCCCTGATGCTGATAACAGACTGTATCTTTTCCACCGTCAGCAGCAAACCGATCATCAACAGCATGTAGAAAAACTTCAGGTAACTGTCGAACAGGATAACTTTTTGAATAGCGATGGACTGGCGCATCAGTCCTGCCAGTTCCTGCGGTGCATTTACCACCATTTTATTCAGGATATACCAGGCATCGGTTACAGTATTCGCTCTGAAAAACAGGAAAGCCAGGCTTACCAGGGCAAACGTAGTTCCTATTTGTAGAATGGTGTACAACTTCGGCTGCTTGTCCACTTTTAGTAAGTATACCAGCTTGTTTCGCTGCGGTTCTGTCTGGATGGCGAACAGCAGGTAAAAACCATGCAAGGCGCCCCAGATCAGGAAGGTCCAGTTCGCACCGTGCCAGAGCCCGCTGATCACAAACGTGAGAAAGAGGTTGTAATACCAGCGCCACTTAACTACCCGGTTGCCACCCAAGGGGATGTAGACATAGTCCCGGAACCAGGTAGAGAGGGAAATGTGCCAGCGGCTCCAGAACTCGCGGACAGACCTGGCGAAAAAAGGCCTCCTGAAATTTTGCATCAGGTTAATTCCCATTACCTGCGCCGCGCCAATAGCGATGTCGGAATAGCCGGAAAAGTCGCAGTAAATCTGGAAGGAGAAGAAAATAGTTGCCACGGCCAGCCCCAGGCCACTGTACTCAGCCGGTTCGTTATATGCCTGGTTCACCACCACCGCCAGCCGGTCGGCAATGACCAGTTTTTTAAAGAAACCCCAGGCCATCAGCTTCAGCCCGTCCGATAGCTGCTGATAGTTAAACTCGTGGCGCTCCCGGAGCTGGGACAGCAGGTTGCCGGCACGTTCTATAGGGCCAGCCACCAGTTGTGGGAAAAACGTAACAAAGAGCGCAAACCGGCCCAGGTGCTTTTCGGGTTGTATCCGGCCATAGTACACATCGATGGAGTAGCTCATGGTCTGGAAGGTGTAAAAGGAGATGCCCATGGGCAGCAGCAGTTCAAGGGCAGGTACGGCGTAATCTATACCAAACAGCACAGCCAGATCGTTTGCCGCCATACCAAAAAAGCCGAAGTACTTAAAGGAAAACAGGATACCCAGGTTAGACACCAGACTCAGCCAGAGCCACGGCTTCCGTTTATGCTGATCGTTGTTGCTATAGCGCCCCATCATGCGGCTGCACCCGTAATCCACCAGCGTGGAAATGATGAGCAGCAGGATGTATTCGGCACGCCAGAACATGTAGAAAACATAGCTGGCCACCAGCAACAGCAGCCACCGGAAACGGTGCGGCAACAGGAAGTAGAGAAAAACTACTGTCGGGAAAAAGACAAGAAACTCGAAGGAGTTAAAAAGCACTTGAATACACGGTTAAGTAAGCGCTAAGTTGTACAAACTTTTTCAGGAATAAAACCTGCCTGCACAAAAAAGCCCTGCCATCGCTGGCAGGGCTTTTCCTGAAAATGAGATCGGATTACTTTGCAGCTTTGTAGCGACGTGCTACTTCGTCCCAGTTTACTACATTCCAGAACGCGCTGATGTAGTCCGGGCGACGGTTCTGGTAGTGCAGGTAGTACGCGTGTTCCCACACATCCAGGCCCAGGATTGGCTGACCGCCGCATCCTTCTGCAAACGGCATCAGGGTGTTGTCCTGGTTCGGTGTAGAGCAAACTTCCAGCTTGCCGCCTTTTACGCAAAGCCATGCCCAGCCGGAACCGAAACGGGTAGCAGCAGCAGCATTGAATTTCTCTTTAAACTGGTCGAAAGAACCAAAAGCGGAGTTGATAGCTTCTGCCAGTTCGCCGGATGGCTGGCCGCCACCGTTTGGAGAAAGAATTTCCCAGAACAGGTTGTGGTTGTAGTAGCCACCGCCGTTGTTGCGTACCACTTTGTTGTCGGCAGGAATGCTGGTTAAAATTTCTTCGATAGACTTACCTTCCAGGTCAGTGCCTTGAATTGCGTTGTTCAGGTTGGTCGTATACGCCTGGTGGTGCTTGGTATGGTGAATCTCCATGGTGCGGGCATCGATGTGCGGCTCCAGGGCGTCGTAAGCATAAGGTAATTTTGGAAGTTCAAAAGCCATAGTTTTATATATTTTTATAAGTGGAAAATCGTATCCGTGCAGATTTACAGTGTACGTATACATTCAAAAACTTAGTTTCAAATATAGCTAATTTCTTTTACTTGAAAAGAATGTCGTCATAAGATCGGCACATTCCTGGGCCATCACACCGCTTACCATTTCGGTGCGGGGGTGCAGCAGGTTGGCTCCCACACGCCGGTAGCCCCGCTTGGGTTCGGAGGCTCCAAACACCACCCGCTTCAGCTGCGCCCAGTAACTGGCTCCGGCACACATCACACAGGGCTCCACGGTTACATAAAGGGTGCAGTCGTGCAGGTATTTGTTGCCCAGGTATTCGGCAGCGGCTGTAAAGGCAATCATCTCGGCGTGGGCCGTTACATCGTTCAGCTTTTCGGTCTGGTTGTAGGCTTTGGCAATGATGCGGTTATTGGCTACGATCACGGCCCCGATCGGAATCTCACCTTCTTCCAGGGCATACTGCGCCTGCCGGTACGCCTCCTGCATAAAGTATTCGTCACTGTAGAGCGATAAAAATTCCATAGTTTTTGAAAATGCGACACCCGAAGGTATAAAAAAAGGCCCTCCTGCAAAAGGAGCGCCCCT
This sequence comes from Botryobacter ruber, assembly GCF_003347595.2. Taxonomy (GTDB): domain Bacteria; phylum Bacteroidota; class Bacteroidia; order Cytophagales; family Hymenobacteraceae; genus Pontibacter; species Pontibacter ruber_A. The sequence continues at coordinate 31,165 of NZ_QCZK02000040.1, forward strand.
TAAATTAAACAAACAGCTATTACTTTATTTTAATCGAATTCATGATGTCGCGTGCCGTTGGCTGCCACTCTTTTTTCAGTATAAAGGGCGTGTGCAGTGTAAAAATAAGCAACTGGTTGCCCTGGATGGTGTACTGGATGGTGCTGTACTTCTGCACAGGCGCCAGCGTGCTTCCCGCCCGCTGATCGGCCAAAGTCGACACAAATTCAAACACAATAAAATCCTGGCCCTTTATCTTCACTACTTCGTCGCGGATAAAATCGACTTTGGTAAAGGTCTCGAGCAGCGACGCTTTGTAAAACTCGCGCAGCATGTTCAGGTCGCTGGGTTTAAACTGCGAGCGCTTTTGGGTTACGCTGAAGTCAATCTGCCCGTTAGGACTGGTGTAAACGGCTAAGGGTTTGGTGGGGGCAGGGTACTTCCGGGCAATGCCGTCGTCGGGCAGGGGCGTAAAATCCTGCGGCAGCATCACGCTGATTTCTTTGGTGATCTGTACCTTTTTCAGCTTGGTGTCGGCAAGGGCTGCGCCTGTCAGCAGAATAATGGCTAATAAGGCAATAAATCGAATATTCATAGGGTTGGTATGCGGTGCTGTCAAATCAGTTTGTTTCAGAGCTACAGTGCTCTATTAAGCAATTACTTTGCCAAAGCAGTAACGGCAGGAACATATATAGTATTGTGCCTATAACCTTTTTTACGGCAACTGTCGTTTATAAAGGCTGGCAGCCGGAAAAGCTGCTGTATGTAACACAGGAACAAACATTTTTATTATGCTGGAAGACATCATTAACCAGGTAAAAGGGCAGCTAACCGGAGAGCTGCAAAACAAGTATCAACTGGCCCCTGACAAAGCTAACCGGTCGGTGGAGCTGGCCAAAGACAACCTGACAAACGGGCTGAAGCAGGAAGCTACCAAAGGCGACTTCAGCGGTATTATGAACCTGCTCAAAGGCAAAACCGCCCCCACAGAACATCCGGCCGTTAACGGGATCATCCAAAACTACATCAACGACCTGACCACAAAACTCGGCATACCGGAGCAGGTGGCCAGGCAGGTGGGGCCGTATGTGGTGACTTTCCTTATGCAGAAGTTTGCCGGTAAAGTTACCAGCGAAGGCATGGGCCAGTCGGACATTATGGGCATGCTGGGCGGTGGCTTAACCGATAAAATAACCAAAGGCCTGGGCGACAAACTGGGCGGCTTGTTTAAGTAATCTAACCTGAGCTCCTTGCCCTGGAAAGGCAAAGGCTGAAACATAAATTCAGAAAGCTGAAGTTATTCCGGTAAACAGGAGTGGCTTCAGCTTTTTTTATTCGCCATTTGCGCTCTCCTTCTTCTCCTGAAGAGCAGCAGAGGCTGTGGTGGCTGGTGCAGCAGAACGAAAACAGCCGTAATTTGCATGACGCGCCAGAAGTATTTACTTTTGCGGCGCTATACATCTGCAAGCACTGTCTTTACCTTCTGCTTCGGATACCAAGCCTGTTTATACATTACCATCCTATGTCTGAAAGTATAGAAGCGCTCCTTCTGAAGTTCCTGAAATTTGGCCTGGTGGGCGTGTCAGGAACCGTAATAGACTTCGGGATAACCTATCTTGCCAAAGAGAAGCTGCGGTGGAACAAATACATAGCCAACAGCTGTGGCTTTGTAGTGGCAGTCACCAACAACTACATCCTCAACCGCATCTGGACCTTCCATAACACCGACCCGGAAATTGGCTGGCAGTTCAGTAAGTTTGCGGTGGTGGCTCTAGGCGGCCTGTTTCTCAACAACCTGATCCTGTATTTACTTACCGAACGGGCACGGCTCAACTTTTATGTTGCCAAACTGGGCGCTACGCTGCTCGTGGTGCTCTGGAACTTCGGATTAAATTACCTGTACACGTTCCGGTAGCACCTGAAATCTGGGGTACTTTGCAGCTTTTTATCAACTAACTGCGCCACAGCATCCCTTTTCTGGCAGTATTACTACAGGTTTCGCTACATATTCCCTTCTGTAAGACAGCTTTAAACTTACAAATTATTACATTTGTGCAAAATTATACCTGGCACTAACAAACTTTAAAGAATATATGCTCCGAACACATACTTGCGGTGAATTGCGAATAGCCAATGCTGGTGACGAAGTTACACTGGCCGGCTGGGTACAGCGCCTTCGTGATAAGGGCGGTATGCTCTGGATTGACCTCCGCGACCGCTACGGCATTACGCAACTTAGCTTTGAGGAAGGCGTTACCGACCCTCAGTTATTTGAGCAGGCACGTGCCCTGGGCCGCGAATTTGTGATACAGGCAACCGGCAAGGTGGTGGAACGTTTCTCGAAGAACGATAAAATTCCTACTGGCGAAATCGAGGTGAAGGTAACAAAGCTGGAGGTGCTGAACCCGGCCAAGCTGCCGCCTTTCCTGATCGAAGACGAAACCGACGGCGGCGACGACCTGCGCATGAAGTACCGCTACCTGGACCTGCGCCGCGCACCTGTGCGCCGCAACCTGGAGCTGCGCCACCGCATGATGCGCGAAACCCGCAACTACCTCGACAGCCTCAACTTTATCGAGGTGGAAACGCCGGTGCTGATCAAGTCCACGCCGGAAGGCGCCCGCGACTTTGTGGTGCCGAGCCGCATGAACCCGGGCGAATTTTATGCACTGCCGCAGTCACCACAGACGTTCAAGCAGCTCCTCATGGTGTCTGGCTTCGACAAGTATTTCCAGATTGTAAAATGCTTCCGCGACGAAGACCTGCGCGCCGACCGCCAGCCGGAGTTTACCCAAATAGACTGCGAGCTGTCGTTTGTGACACAGGAGGACATCCTGAATACCTTCGAAGGCCTGGCAGTACACCTGTTTGACAAGGTGCGTGGCGTTAAGATAGAAAAACTGCCCCGCATGACCTATGCCGACGCCATGAAGTACTACGGCTCCGACAAGCCCGACACCCGCTTCGGGATGCGCTTTGTGGAGCTGAACGAGGTGGTAAAAAACAAAGGCTTTAAGGTGTTTGACGATGCAGAACTGGTAGTAGGTATCAACGCCAAAGGAGCAGCAACGTATACCCGCAAGCAACTCGACGAGCTGACCAACTTCGTGAAGCGTCCGCAGATAGGCGCTACCGGCCTGGTGTATGCCCGTGTAGGTGAAGACGGCAGCGTGAAATCGTCAGTAGATAAATTTTACTCCCCTGAAGACCTGCAAGCCTGGGCTGCTGCTTTCGAGGCAGAACCAGGTGATTTGCTGCTGGTATTAGCAGGACCGGAAGCAAAAACCCGCAAGGCTCTGAACGAGCTTCGCCTGGAGGTAGGTGAGCAGCTTGGCCTCCGCGACAAAAATGTATTCTCGCCGCTGTGGGTAGTAGACTTCCCGCTGCTGGAGTGGGACGAGGAGACGCAGCGTTACCACGCCATGCACCACCCGTTCACGTCGCCAAAGCCAGAGGACATGCACCTGATCGAAACCGATCCGGGCGCCATACGGGCAAATGCCTACGACATGGTAATAAATGGTGTGGAAGTAGGCGGCGGATCTATCCGTATCCACGACCGTGGGGTGCAGGCGCAGATGTTCAAGTTGCTGGGCTTTACAAAAGAAGAAGCCGAAGCCCAGTTCGGCTTCCTGCTGAGCGCTTTTGAATACGGCGCACCGCCACACGGTGGACTGGCTTTTGGTTTCGACAGGCTTTGCTCCCTGTTCGGCGGCTCCGACTCCATCCGCGACTACATCGCCTTCCCGAAAAACAACTCCGGCCGCGATGTAATGATAGACGCACCTTCGCCTGTTTCCGAAGCGCAGCTCGACGAACTGAACATCCGCCTGAAGGAGCTGGAAACGAAGAAGTAAGAAAAGTAAAATTCAGCTGATAAGAGGCCTGTTGTACCCAGTGTGCAGCAGGCCTTTTTTTGACCGTTGATGGTAGGATGAAATGATTTTTGTGATTTTATTTTAGTCTGAACCTTTGATTTACGGTGATTAAAATGATTTTTGTGATTTTTTGTTTGTCTGAATCAGGATTTACGGATTTTAAGAATTTTCAGGATTAGGTTTGTCTGAACAAGATTAAGAAGATTTAAGGAGTAACAGGATTGAAATTGTTTGTGGCCCGTGCAGGAGTAGACGCGGGCACCGCGTCTCTACAGATCATAATACCCAGCCTCTCTACCTTTCTGTTACAGGGTTGAAAATCTTCAACCCCTACAAAATTTCTACCTCTCTACTTCTCTACCTCCTAAACTCTCTAACTCCTAAACTCCTAAACTCCCAAACTCCTAAGCTGCCTGGTCTATTCCTTTTTCCCGCACGTCCTGGTAATAGTTGCAGATGCCGTTAAGCACGCAGGCTTCGCATTTGGGTTTGTGCCAGGTGCAGATGCGCTGCCCGTGCCAGAGCAGGTGGATGTGGAAGTTGTACAGCACCACCGGGTCCGGGGGAAGCATGTGTAGCAGGAGCGTGTGTGCTTTGTTGGCTGTTACTTTGGCCCCGATCAGCCCGACGCGCTGGCTTACCCGGAACACGTGCGTGTCTACGGGCAGCACCGGTTTTTTGTAGTTAAAGAGCAACAGCAAGCTTGCCGTTTTCAGGCCCACGCCGGGCAGTTTCGTGAGCCAGGCCAGCGCCTCTTCTGCCGGCATATCCTGCAGGAAATCAATGTTTATCTCACCACGTTCTTCTTTTATGAGGCGCAGCGTTTCCTGTATGCGCGGGGCTTTCTGCTCCGGGTAACGCGAGGTGGCAATGGCTTTGGCCAGTTCATCTGCAGGTGCATTCATCACCCCTTCCCAGTCGCCGAACTGCTCCAGCATGCGGTAGTAAGCTTTTTCTTCGTCGGCGTGGGTGGTGCGGTGCGAGAGCATCGTCGAGATGAGTTCGTGCATGGGCGTACGGCGGCTTTCGAGCTTCAGCACCTTGTAGGCATCGTTCAGGAGCTCGTGTGTTTGCAGCGTCTTTTCTTTTGGGAGTAGTTCGTGCGCGTCCATCAGCAGGCAAGTTTAGTCCTGTTTTGTACGTGCACCTGCTTCTATCTGTTGAAGCATCCTTTCTGCAGTTCCTGCCACTATACCCATACCTGCTCCTTAAAATTTAGATTTATTTCTAAAGTCCCTTATAAAAACTGTATTTTTTACACAACTATTTGCAATGTAAAACGCTATAACATTCGGAATAAAGGGCGAACATTTTACTTTTTTTATGCAGATTAAATTTTTAGGGACCGGCGGAGCCTTTGATGTAGATTATCTTAACTCCGCTGCCTTATTAGAATTCAAAGACAAAACCATCTTACTCGACTGTGGTTTTACGGTTTATCCTACGCTTGTACAGAAAAACCTTGTCAGCAAAATAGATTACATCCTGCTCACGCACCTGCACAACGACCACACCGGCTCGCTGGCAAGCCTGCTGCTTCACAGGCATATTATCGAAAAGCGGGATCGGCTCTCCCTGCTCTATTCTTCGGAACAGTTCAGGATGCAGATTCAGGAGTTGCTGGAGATTCAGCTAAAAGATTCGGAGAAGTATGTAGAATTTGTACCGCTGGATCAGTTTGAAGGGATAAGGGTAATAGATACCTATGGGCAACATTCCGAAGGTATGCAATCGTATGCCTATATTTTCGACGACAACACCCGTATTGCCTATTCCGGCGACCTGGCCAGGCCCGACGTGCTTTTTGAGCGGCTGGAGAAACTGCCCCAGTTGCCAACCTGTGTTTTTCATGACATCACCTTCGATGCCGAAAACACGGGCCACGCCTACTATAAAAAGCTATTACCTTACCTCAATGGCTACAAAACCTATGGTTACCATTGCGACCCTACCAAGAACCCTCCGGACAACCCCATCCGGCTGGTCTTTTATGAAAAAAGCCTGATGGCCTGATAGCACTGCAGCTGCCACCACAACCACTGCTTCACTTCAATTATTAGCATGGGCGTTGAAGATGAAGTTGCCTGCTCAGGTTGTTTATAACCTTCCTGCAAGGAACAGCAGTGGTTGTGGTGGCAGCTGCAGCAGCACAAAAAAAACCGGCCATGCCCGAAGGCATGGCCGGTTAAGAATCTCAAACGCTTTATATTACTTCAGCTCGCCTCTTTCAGCAGCTTTCTTCATTTCTTCGCTTGCAAAAATCGCGATTTCAACGCGCCTGTTCTGCTGACGACCGGAAGCTGTGCTGTTGTCAGCTACTGGCTGGTCGAAGGCATAGCCTTTGGTCTGGATGCGGCTGCGCTCTACTCCCAACGAGGTAGCATAGTTGGCAACCGCCTGGGCACGACGCTCCGAAAGGCCCTGGTTATATTCCCGGGTACCGGTATTGTCGGTATGGCCTTCTACCAGGATATTTGTTCCCGGATACTTCTTCAGGGTTTCGGCCAGCTTGGCAATTTCGGTACGCGCGCTAGGCTGTAACTCCGTAGAGTTGGTTGCAAACAGGATACCGGAATCAAACGTTACCTGGATACCCTCGCCTACACGCTCTACTTTGGCATTTTCCAGCTCACGCTCCAGTTCCTCAGCCTGCTTATCCATCCGGCGTCCGATTACAGCACCCGTGGCACCACCCACCGCAGCACCAATAATGGCACCCGCAGCAGTATTACCGGCTCTGTTACCGATTACACCACCAATAACTGCGCCTGTGCCAGCTCCGATTATACCTCCTTTGGTTGTTTTACTCATACCCTTGTCTTCTCCACCGGTGCTGGCAGTGGTACCAGACTGACTGGAACTGCAGGAAGTGGATAACATGCCCAGGATGGCGAAAACTGACAAATAGATTTTTAATTTTTTCATACTTTTCATTTTTGATCTTATTAGTTCGAACTATATCGGTTCAATGCGTAATACTTAAGTTTTAGCAAAATGTTCGGTCCGGGGCAGCTGCCCTTCGATTATTTTTCTGGCTGTTCACCGCTGTAATTCCAGTTACTTACTGGCTTTCAAACGCTTATAACCATTATTAAAAGCTTTAACGGCTGAAACAAAGTTTAGGTTTATGCGTGGTGATGCAGACGATTGTGCCTGGCTACACCATTCAGCTAAAAAAAGCGCCTGCTACCGAACGATAGCAGGCGCCCCCTGTATTGTTAATATAGGATGCTTATTTTAGTTCGCCTCTCTCAGCAGCCTGCTTCAGCTCCTCGTTGGCAACGATAATGATTTCGACGCGGCGGTTTTGCTGGCGGCCTTCTGCCGTGGTGTTCTCTGCGATAGGCTGATCAAAGGCATATCCTTTGGCTTGCATACGCGACGCATCTACACCGCGCATTTTGGCATAGTTTGCTACTGCCTGGGCACGACGCTCCGAAAGGCCCTGGTTCAGTTCGCGGGTACCGGTGTTGTCGGTGTGGCCCTCTATAATAATGTTGGTGCCGTCATATTTCTGAAGCGTTTCGGCCAGTCGGTCTATATCGCGTTTGGCGCCTGCACTTAGCTCGGCTGAGTTTACGGCAAAGAGGATACCCGAATCGAAGTTAACACGAATTGCCTCGCCCACACGCTCTACCTTTGCACCTTCCATGCTTTTCTCCAGTTCTTCGGCCTGCTTATCCATCCGACGACCGATTACGGCGCCGGTGGCACCACCCACGGCAGCTCCAATAATGGCTCCTGCGGCAGTATTGCCCATCCTGTTACCGATCACGCCTCCCAGCACAGCACCGGTACCGGCGCCAATCACGCCACCTTTTGTTGTTTTAGACATGCCCGGCTTGTTGCTGCCGGTAGTGGCTGTTTCGGTTGTTGAACCGGTGGTAGTCGATCTGTTTTCGGAAGAAGCGACAGGTCGCGACGACTGGCAGGATGTGAACAGCATGGTAGCTGCCAGAAAAGAGGTCAAGGATAATTTTACAATTTTCATGTGTTTGGTTTTTATTATTGTTTGTTTTGGTTTTGTTGTTTGAGCAGCGATAAACCGGTGCCTGAATAGCTCTTTGCAATACTGGTGCCAAACTTACGCCTGCAACGGCTAAACCCGCCTTAGTAATTAAATACCGGAATAATACATTTTTTGATCAAATAAAAAGCCCGACAGTATAACTGCCAGGCTTGCAAAATATTGTGTACAATCTATATATCAGGATGCTTTTGCTACAGTTTTTTGTGGTTTAGGAGCAGCCGGCTGGTCTGCCTGGGCAGGTAAAACCATCTTTAACAGGTCGCTGAGCTTTTGTTTCAGTTCTTTGCGGTCTACAATAAAATCCAGGAAGCCATGTTCGAGCACAAACTCCGAACTCTGGAAATCTTTTGGCAGGTCTTTGCCTATGGTTTCTTTTATAACGCGAGGGCCTGCAAAACCAATAAGTGCGCCCGGCTCGGCAATATTAAAGTCGCCCAGCATGGCATACGAAGCTGTTACACCACCAGTCGTAGGGTCTGTCAGCAACGAGATGTACGGCAGTTTTTCTTCGGCCAGTAAAGCCAGTTTGGCAGAGGTTTTGGCCATCTGCATCAGCGAATAGCCGGCTTCCATCATACGGGCACCACCCGATTTGGAAATCATCAGGAAAGGCAGACGGTTCTTACGGGCATAGTCTATGGCACGGGCAATTTTCTCACCTACTACCGATCCCATGGAACCGCCTATGTAAGCGAAGTCCATACAGGCTATTACCAGTTCCTGACCGTTTATTTTGCCATGCGCGGTACGAACGGCATCTTTCAGACCGGTTTTCTGCTGCGTGGTTTTGGTGCGGTTGGGGTAAGGTTTTGTATCCACAAAATGAAGCGGATCTGCCGACGACATGCCGGCATCCAGTTCTGCAAACTGGTTCCCGTCGAACAGGATGGCGAAATATTCTTCAGACCCAATGCGGTCGTGGTAGTTGCATTTAACGCAAGTATTCAGATTCTTGCGGTGCTCTGCCATGCTGGTTACTGTTTTGCAATCGGGGCACTTATACCACAAGCCGTCCGGAGTTTCCTTCTTCTCTTCGGTTGGGGTGATAATTCCTTTTTCTACTCGTTTAAACCAAGGTATCATATAGTGATAGCGTGCTTACAACACATTTAGGATTTCTGATATAAACTCTGCCAATTTGCTGGAATACAGAAAGTATAACAAGCAACACACCTGCTCCCGAAACTTATTGAGCCTCTGAAAAGCGGGTCGTAAATTTAGTTAATATTCCGGAGTTCTGCTACAGGTTATGCAATTGTAATTTCTTTTGCCAGATAAACGTCCTGAACAGCGTTTAACAGCGCTACGCCATCCGAAAAATCTTTCTGAAATGCTTTCCGGCCCAGTATCAGTCCCATACCCCCGGCCCGCTTGTTGATGACAGCTGTACGAACCGAGTCCTGCAGATCTGATCCTCCGGACTCGCCTCCGGAATTTATCAGGCCGGCGCGCCCCATGTAGCAGTTGGCCACCTGGTAGCGGGTAAGGTCGATGGGGTTGTTGCTGGACAACTCGCTGTACATGCGTTTGTCGGACTTGGAGAAGCCGATGGCGGTAAAGCCGCCGTTATTGGTCGGCAGTTTCTGCTTGATGATATCGGCCTGGATGGTAACGCCCAGGTGGTTGGCCTGCCCAGTAATGTCGGCAGCAGTATGGTAGTCGATGTCTCCTTTTTTAAAGGCGCTGTTGCGGGTGTAGCACCACAAAATGGTGGCCATGCCCAATGCGTGTGCCTGCTCAAACGCCTCCGACACCTCCATGATCTGCCGCGACGATTCTTCCGACCCAAAATAAATGGTAGCACCTACGGCAGCGGCACCCAGGTTCCAGGCATCTTCCACCGAACCAAACATGATCTGGTTGTACTTGGTAGGATAAGTAAGCAACTCGTTGTGGTTGATCTTTACCACAAACGGAATTTTGTGGGCATACTTCCGCGACAGCATAGCCAGGTTGCCAAAGGTAGTGGCTACGGCATTACAACCGCCTTCCATGGCCAGCTTTAAGATATTTTCCGGGTCGAAATAAATCGGGTTAGGAGCAAACGAGGCTCCCGCTGTATGTTCTATGCCCTGGTCTATCGGCAGGATAGAGAGATAGCCCGTGCCGGCCAGGCGACCATGATCGAACAACTGCTGCAGGTTGCGCAACACCTGCGGGCTCCGGTTAGACTGGGCAAAGATGCGGTCTACAAAGTCGGGGCCGGGCAGGTGCAACTGCTCTTTTGCGAAGGTTTTGCTTTCATGCTCCAGCAGCGTACCGGCATCAGCGCCCAGCAAAGAAACTATGTTATCGTATGCCATAGGTTTACTCCTTTTAATGAGAATGAGAAAGATAAATAACAGGTTAACAGCCAGTGCTTCCGCAACTACATTTGTTACAATTTCCTGACTACCTTTTATATACCTTAACCTCACCAAAATGTTAAGTTAAATTACGGCACTACACCCCTTACTGCTATTTCCGCCGCGAAACAAGCATCCGAAACAGCCAGTGCAGGCGCAACAGGTATCTAAAATGGGGCGAACAGCGTTGATGCAAATAGAACCTAAAACGCAACTGATAACTATGAAAAAATTAGCAAGAACGATCGCGGCCTATTGTATACTGGCATTAGTGTTTGTTGCTTCCTGCTCGCCAACTACGCAGATTACAGGCACCTGGAAAAACCCGAAAGCAACCGGACAACAATACAACCGGGTTCTGGTAGCAGCCCTTACCGACAACGTAAAGGCAAGGCAAGTTGTAGAAGGCGACCTGCAGGCACAACTGCAGCAACGGGGCGTGCATGTTACCAAAAGCATCGACCTTTTTCCGCCTACGGTTATGCGGGAGAGCAATGCAGCCGATGTAATACTGGATAAGGTAAAAGGAGCTGACTTTGATGCCATACTGACTGCAGCCGTTGTAGAAGAAGAAACGGAAACCCGTTATGTGCCGGGCTCTATGTATGGCCCTTATGCGCCCGTTTCACGTTTTGGCTGGTACGGTACCTTCAGAGGCTATTACTCCTACTGGTATCCTACCTTTTACGACCCGGGCTATTACCGCGAAGACAAAATTTATTTCCTGGAAACCAACCTCTACGATGCCGATACCGAAAACCTGCTTTGGTCGGCCCAGTCCAGGAGCTACAACCCCTCGGTCAACAGGGAGTTTTCCGAAGACTTTGCCCGGCTTACCGTAACCAGAATGCGGCAGGATGGCCTGATCCCGTAGGCTGTAAATAGCAGCAGAGGCTGTGGTGGCTGGTGCAGCAGAACTTTCTGCAGCAAAAAACATATTCTCCACCAAAAACTCCTCTCAAAGGAGGAGCTAAGGCTGTGGTGGCTGCTGCAGCAAACCCAAAAATGCAGCCGCTACTCGTTATACAACACATGCAGCACCGTTTGCCCCACGGCTTTCAGCGTTTTTTTGCTGATGATGTCCATGGTGTCGGTGTGGCGGTGGTGGTAGGGGCCGAAGTAATCGCCGTCGGTGGCGCCCATGTTGTACTCGATGATGTCGATGGTCGGGATTTTGGCCCAGGCATTGATGTAGGTGTGGTCGTCGGTGATGCCGGGGGCATCTACATACTTAAAGTAGTCGGAGTAGCCTAAGCGGTTTCCGGCACGCCACACTTTAGCCACTACGTTTTTGGCATAGCGCATGGAGGTTCCTTCGCGGGCGAACTTGGCATTTTCAGCGCCCACCATGTCCAGCAGGATACCGTACTTGGCTCTGTAGTTGGCTGTGTGCATGTTGCGGCTCCAGTACTGGGCGCCCAGGCACCAGGTATCGTCTTTATACGGGAGGCCGCTATCCTCAGGCTGACCATAGTCCTCGCCGTCGAACAGGATAATATCCACCCCCACATCCGGCTTTTGCGCTGCAGAACCTAACACGCGGGCAATTTCCAGCAAAATACCTACGCCACTGGCGCCGTCGTTGGCCCCCTCTATAGGTTCCTGCGGATTGGTTTCGTCTTTATCGGCAAACGGGCGAGAATCCCAGTGCGCGGCCAGCAGCACCCGGTTGGCTGCCTTTGGTTTAAACGAAGCGATGATGTTGCGGAGGTTGAGCATTTTGCCATCGTAAGCCTCCATCTGGAAATTCTGTACCTGCACTTCCGCCCCCAGCTCCTTGAGCTTGCCGATCAGGTACTCGCCTGTCTGGTAATGCGGCGCTGTGTTTGGAATACGCGGCCCGAACGCCACCTGCTTGGCCACATAGTTATAAGCCGAGTCGGCATTGAACTCGGGTGCTTCCACAACAGCCTTCTCCGCCACAGCCGTAGCGTTGTCGTCGGCTTTTTGTTCACTGGAATCGCAGCCGGCAATGGCCAGGACCACACCTAGCAGTAGCGCCGGTATATTCATTTTATTCTTCATAAGCCCAATCAATTCCGGACTTCAGGTCTTTTATTACAATCCCCTGCTTTTTCAGCTCTGCCCGGATACTATCTACTTTATCGTATGCTTTGGTTTCTTTGGCTTCCTTATAAAAATCGAGCACCAGGTCCAGCATTTCCTCTGTATCGAGGCTCGATTCTTCTTTCAGCCCCAGCACTTCCTGCACAATGTCTTTATAAGTATTCTGAAGCGTGTCGAAGGTGCCTCGGGTAAGCGCCTGCAACGGCAACTGCCCCAGGTACAGACTGTTTATCTTCTTTAACAGGTTGAACAGCGAGGCAATGGTACGGGCCGTGTTCATGTCATCATTTAGGCCACGGAAGCAATCCTGCGCCAGTTTCTGCAGGTCCTCGTTCAGCTTCTCGTCAGGAGTGTGTCCCTCTTCGGAATACTCCAGCTTATCGAGCACGCGCAGCCCGTTCATGAGTTTGAGGTAGCCTTTGCGGGCCGCCTGCAGCGCTTCGTTGCTGAAGTCCAGCGGGCTGCGGTAGTGCGCCTGCAGGATAAAGAAGCGCACCGTCATGGGAGAATACTGATCGGTGAGCATTTTATGGCTGCCACTGAACAGCTCGCGCAGGTTGATAAAATTCCCCAGCGATTTACCCATTTTCTGCCCGTTAATGGTGATCATGTTGCTATGCACCCAATAGCGGGCGGCATCGGAATGGCTGTGGCTGGCCTGGCTTTGCGCAATCTCGCATTCGTGGTGCGGGAACATCAGGTCCAAGCCACCTCCGTGTATATCAAAGGTAGTGCCAAGGTATTTGCGGCTCATGGCCGAGCACTCCAGGTGCCAGCCCGGGAAGCCATCGCTCCACGGCGATGGCCAGCGCATGATATGTGCGGGAGAAGCTTTTTTCCAGAGGGCAAAGTCGAGCGGCGAGCGCTTGTCCTGCTGCCCTTCCAGTTCCCGGGTGTTGTTCAGGAGGTCATCGATCACACGGCCCGACAGCTTGCCGTAGTTGTGCCCTTTGTTGTAAGCCTGCACATCAAAATACACCGATCCGTTTACCTCGTACGCCAGCCCGTTCTCCAGTATCTCGCTTATCATCTGGATCTGCTCGATAATGTGCCCCGATGCCCGCGGTTCAATATCGGGCGGCAATACGTTGAGCTTCTCCATGTCCTGGTGGAAGACGTTGGTGTAGTGCTGCACCACCTCCATGGGCTCGAGGTGCTCCAACTTGGCTCTTTTTTCGATTTTGTCTTCGCCTTCGTCGGCATCATTTTCAAGGTGGCCCACATCGGTAATGTTGCGCACATAGCGTACTTTGTAGCCGTTGTACCGGAGGTAGCGGTACAGCACATCGAAGGTAACGAAGCTGCGGGCATGGCCCAGGTGCGGTTCTCCGTACACGGTTGGTCCGCAGACGTACATGCCCACATGCGGGGCGTGCAGCGGCTCAAATACTTCCTTTTTGCGGGTAAGCGTATTGTAAAGACTTAGTTTCTGTTGCATGGTTTTCTAACCAAAGGGCGCCTTCCGGAGCTCCTGCTGTTTATATGTTGAAAGGCAAATACAGGATTTGCGGCAATTGAAATTCAAAATTAGGAAAATTGTCTGAACCGTTGATGGTCGTGATGAAATGATACGTGTGATTTTATGTTTGTCTTTTTGTCTGAATCAGGATTTACGGGATTTTAGGATTTTCAGGATTGGGTTTGTCTGTGGTTTGTGCAGGAGATGCGGGCACCGCGTCTCTACAGTCATACCTATACCTCTCTACCTCTCTGTTACAGGGTTGAAGATTTTCAACCCCTACAAATTACACCTCTCTACCTCCCAAACTTTCTAACTCTCTAACTCTCTAACTCTCTAACTTTCTCACTCCTTTTCCAGCACATACTTCGCCGAAATAGGGTAATGATCCGACTGCCCCACCTCCTGGTGCGTCTGGAATTGGTAGGCACGCAGGCCGCTGCTGTAGAACTGGTTATCGATCCGCAGAAACGGGACCGGGCCGTTGTAGGTAGCTCCTACGCCGTTACCTGCCTCCACAAAAGCATTATCCATGTCGTTTGCCAGCAGGTTATAAGTGTAGCTAAAGGGCGAATCGTTCAGGTCGCCGCACACAATGTAAGGGTATGGCGACTGCCTGTAATGCTCCTGCAGCACTTCTACCTGCCGGGCACGGGCAATAAAACCTTTGCGCAGGCGCCTGGCCAGGTTACGTCCCTCCCGCTTCATCTCCTCGCGGTTACCAATGGCTGAGTACGTGTTTTCGATGTCCTGCGATTTAATGCTCATCGACTGCAAATGGGCCGTGTACACCCGAACCGTATCGCCGCCCAGGTTCAGGTCCGCGAAAATGGCCCGGTTGTGGTTGGACTCCCCAAAGCGGATGACGCCTTTATTTATAATAGGATACCGCGAAAAAATCACGATGCCGATGTCGGCCTTATTCCTGTCTACATGCGATACCGAGAAGTAGCGGAATTTATCGTACCGGGTACCGATGCGGCTGACGGTGTTGTACACGCTGGACCCCCTGTTGCTGTAAAACTCCTGGAGGCAGTACACATCCGCCGGGTGCGTTGCCACCCACTCCACCATTTCAGCCGAAGCTTCGCGTTCGCTTCCGTCTACATCGGCGTAGGCATTAAACACATGCACATTATAGCTTAGCACCTGCAGGGTTTTTCCTTCCTCGGGCGTGTCCTCTTTCGGGTTAACAGCAAACAGACGCGCGTAATACGACCAGCCAAACAAAAACAAAGCCAGCGGCAGCACCGCGTTCCAGGAACGCTTGAACAGCCAGTAGAGCAGCAATACAAAGTTCAGAAAAAGAGGACCCGGCAACGAGAACGCAATAAAACCGGCAGGCCAGAAGTCATACGGAGGCACCCGCAGGCAGTACAGTCCTGCCAGCAGCCACAGGGCCACCCCAATGGTAAGGGTGAGCATAACCTGCCTCTTGATCCTTCTAAATGCACCTGACATAATAGCAAACTTACAAATTATGCTTTTATATAAGACAGCTCATCCATAATATTATTCTTTAACGACAAACCCACGCCCCATCCGAACTTTCCATCGCCCGCTGCTGTTACACTTGCAACAGCACCGCCTCCCGCTGCATGTGTTGCCACTCCCCCAGGTCTTTCCGGAACATTTATTAAATGTTGAACATATAGTTGCATTCGCTACTATGTTGTTTATATCATGTAATTGTTGTAAATTTGTGGCATAATATCTAAAGGAGATGAGGGGACACGAAGTCCCCTTCTTTATTTGGTAAGGTTAACTATGGCACTAACGGCACAAATTATCAGGACGATGGCCCAGGAAAGTCTTCCGGACGAGGATCTTTTTCTGGTGGATGTGGCAGTATCGGATTCACCGGCACGTCCTAAAATCACGGTGCTGGCCGATGGCGAACAAGGCATTACCATAGACCAGTGCGCTGTCATCAGCCGCCGCGTGAACGCTAAAATTGCAGAAGCTTTCGGCGAGGAGCTGGCGTATGTGCTGGAGGTAAGTTCGCCTGGCGTGGATTACCCGCTCACGCAGCCAAAACAGTACAAGCGCCATGTAGGCCGTACCCTGAAGGTGAAACTGCAGGATGGTTCCGAAAAAACCGGCAAGCTGGAAGAAGTAACGGAGAGCGGCCTTAACTTAACAGAAGAAATTAAACAGAAAGGCAAGAAGGCAACTTATGCCCCTGTGCAGATACCTTTCGAAGAGGTTGTGAAAGCGAATGTTGTAATATCTTTTAAATGAGAAAATAATGAACAGTTCAGTCCTGATCGAGTCGTTCGCTGAATTTGCGAAATTCAAGAACATTGACCGCCCGACGATGATGCGTATCCTGGAGGATGTTTTCCGTACCATGATCCGCAAAAAATGGGGCACCGACGAGAACTTTGATATCATCCTGAACGTGGAGAAGGGTGACCTGGAAATCTGGCGCAACCGTGAGATTGTAGACGATAACTCCGAAGACATCTGGGATACAGATAAAATCAGCCTTTCGGAGGCACGCAAAATAGAGCCTGATTTTGAAGTTGGCGAAGAGGTGTCGGAAGAGATCCAACTGGAAGACTTTGGCCGCCGTGCCGTGCTTACCGCCCGCCAGACGCTCATCCAGCGCATCAAGGACATGGAAAAGGAAATCCTGTTCCAGAAGTACAAAGACCTGGTTGGCGAGATTATTTCAGGCGAGGTGTACCAGGTGTGGAACCGCGAGGTGCTGTTGCTGGACCAGGAGGAAAACGAACTGTTAATACCGAAAGTCGAGCAGATACCGAAAGACCGCTACCGCAAAGGCGATGTGGTGCGTGCCGTGGTACAACGCGTAGAAATTATTAATGGCAACCCGAAGATTATTCTTTCCCGAACGTCTCCTGCTTTCCTGGAGCGTTTGTTCGAGAACGAAGTACCGGAAATTGCCGACGGCCTGATCGCCATCAAAAAAATTGTGCGTGAGCCGGGAGAACGTGCCAAAGTAGCCGTAGAGTCTTTTGACGACCGCATCGATCCGGTTGGCGCCTGTGTGGGCATGAAAGGTTCGCGCATCCACAGCATTGTGCGGGAACTCGAAAACGAGAACATCGACGTAATTAACTACACCGATAACCTGGATCTCTACATCCAGCGTGCGCTGAGCCCGGCCAAGATCAGCAGCATTAAGATTGATGAAGAAAACGGACGCGTATCGGTATTCCTGAAACCGGACCAGGTATCGCTGGCCATCGGTAAAGGCGGCCAGAACATCAAGCTTGCCAGCAAACTGGTAGATATGGAGATTGATGTGTTCAGAGAGTCGGAAAGCTACGAAGAAGACATCAGCCTGGAAGAATTCTCTGACGAGATTGAAGGCTGGGTAATCGAAGAATTAAGAAGAATTGGTCTGGATACAGCCAAAAGTGTGCTGGCCGTAACCAAAGAAGAGTTGCTTCGCAGAACAGAACTGGAAGAAGAAACCATCGAGGACGTATTCTCTATCCTGCGCGAAGAGTTTGAGGCAGAAGATAATCAATAGTTGTGAGTTGTGCGCCGTTGTTTTAATTTTGAAGCAATTAAGCAACAGAATATTACACCCTCATAGCTGTAAGCGTAATACCCATTAACATTAGAATAAAAAAGACAGCATATTTAGAACATGGCAGAAGAAAAAACAAGGAGGCTTAAACAGGTTGCAACTACTTTAAATATAGGTACGTCTACCATCGTAGATTACCTCTCTGCTAAAGGTTTTGCCGTGGAAAATAAACCCACTACCAAAATCACGGCAGAGCAGTTCGGTATGCTGACGAAAGAATTTGCTTCCTCTATGCAGGATAAAGCAGTGGCAGAAGAGCTCAACATCGGCAAAAAGCCTCAAAGCAACCAGGTTGTCGAGACGGAGCATCATGAGCCCAAAAGGACAAGCGAGCCCGAACACGAAATATTTATCAGAACGGCACATCAGCCAAAACAGGAACCGGCACCGGCAAAACCGGAACCAGCTGCCCCTAAAGAAGAGGAAAGAGCAGAAACCACTAAGCTTCCGGGCTTTAAGGTGGTAGGTAAAATTGAACTGGATGCCAAAGGACGCCCGGTGCAAAAGCCACAGCCGCCTCAGCCGGCAGCGCCTGCCGCTCCCGAACCAGCGGCTCCTGCTGCACCTGAAAAGCAGCCTGCCGCAGAAAAACCGGCAGCCCAGGCCCCTGCTGCACCAGCTGAAGCTCCAGCGCAGCCTGAAACGCCAAAAGCAACCGAAGCGAAACCGGCAGAAGAGGTAAAAGCTACGCCGGCAGCGGCCGCACCAGAAACGCAGGCATCGGCACCCAAAGCGCCGGAAGCACCACAGCAACCTGCTGCGCCAGCCACCCCACCCGCTGCCGAAAAACCGGCAGCGCCTAAACCTGCGCCAGCACCGGAAGCAGAAAAAGCTCCTGCTGCTCCTAAAGCGCCTGAACAGCCTGCAGCAACTCCAGAAGAAAACGAGACACAGAAAATAGAAACGATCACAGCTAAAGCAGACCAGCTAAAAGGTCTGACAGTGTTAGGTAAAATAGAATTGCCCGATACTTCCCGCAGAAAGGGATCGAAACCCGTTGCTTCGTCCGACGACAAGAAGGGCAAGAAGAAAAAACGGAAGCGTATTATTGTACCCGGCGCAGAGTCTGGCCAGCCCGGACAAGGTGGCGGACAGGCAAGACCTGCCCAGCAACAAGGCCAGGGGCAAGGACAAGGCGGACAGGGTCGTCCTGCCGGCGGCGGCTACCAGGGCAACAGGCCTGGCAAGCCTGCAGGAGGCGGCTACCAGGGTAACAGACCACCACGGCATGCAGCACCTGCAAGAGCCGAGAAGGCCGAAGTTACCGACAAGGAAATCCAGGAGCAGATTAAAGCCACACTTGCCAAGCTTAGCGGCAGCAAGAGCAGTGGCGGCAACAGAGCCAAGTACCGTCGTGAAAAACGGTCTGCCATTGCCGATGCTACCGAAGAACGCAGAATGCAGGAGCAGGCAGAGTCGAAGACACTGCGTGTAACCGAGTTCGTATCTGCAAACGACCTGGCAGCGCTGATGAACGTGAGCGTGAACGACGTTATCAAAGTCTGCATGCAGCTGGGCATGTTCGTTTCGATCAACCAACGACTCGATGCCGAGGCGATTACCATTATTGCAGATGAGTTTGGCTATAGCATAGAGTTTATCACATCAGAAGATGAGCAGGCGCTTGAAACAGTAGAAGAAGAAGACGAGGCAAACCTGACAGAACGCGCTCCGATCGTAACGATCATGGGTCACGTTGACCATGGTAAAACATCCTTGCTCGATTACATCCGGAATGCAAACGTAACAGCCGGCGAGGCAGGGGGTATTACCCAGCACATTGGCGCTTATAAAGTAACAACTGAAAGCGGCCGTAATATTACGTTCCTTGATACGCCTGGTCACGAGGCCTTTACAGCGATGCGTGCCCGTGGTGCCAAAGTAACCGACGTTGTAATTATTGTGGTAGCCGCCGACGACTCCGTGATGCCTCAGACAAAAGAAGCGATCAATCACGCGCAGGCAGCGGGTTCTCCTATCATCATTGCATTAAACAAAATAGATAAACCAGCCGCTAACCCGGATAAAGTTCGTAAAGAGCTTGCTCAAATGAACATCCTGGTGGAAGAATGGGGCGGTAAATACCAGTCGCAGGAGGTTTCGGCCAAAACAGGCCAGGGTGTGCCGGACCTGCTGGAGAAAGTACTCCTTGAAGCTGAACTCCTGGAGCTGCAAGCCAATTCAAAGCGAATGGCTGTGGGTACCGTTATCGAAGCCTCGCTCGACAAAGGCCGCGGCTATGTAGCTACCGTGCTGGTACAAACCGGTACCCTCAAAATCGGGGATGTGGTGCTGGCAGGCTCGCACTATGGCCGCGTAAAAGCCATGACCGACCACCGGGGCAAGAAAATGAAAGAAGCCGGCCCATCTACACCGGTGCAGCTGCTCGGCCTGGATGGCGCGCCACAGGCGGGTGATAAATTTGTGGTAATGGACTCTGAGCGTGAGGCCCGTGAAATTGCCTCGAACAGAGCACAGGTAATGCGGGAACAAAGCCTGCGTACCCGTAAGCACATTACGCTTGATGAGATTGGCCGACGACTTGCTATCGGTTCGTTTAAAGAACTGAACGTGATTGTGAAAGGTGACGTGGACGGTTCCGTAGAAGCCCTCTCCGACTCCTTATTACGACTGTCGACCAGCGAGGTGCAGGTAAACATCATCAGCAAAGGCGTGGGTGCCATCTCCGAATCCGATGTGTTGCTGGCCTCTGCCTCCGACGCGATCATCATTGGTTTCCAGGTTCGTCCGTCGCAGAACGCACGCAAGCTGGCAGAGCAGGAGCAGATCGATGTACGCCTGTACTCTATCATCTACGACGCCATCAACCAGGTGAAGGATGCCATGGAAGGTATGCTTGCGCCAACCATGAAAGAGGAAGTTGTTGGTAACGCTGAAGTTAGAGAGGTGTTCAAGATTACGAAAGTGGGTACCATTGCAGGCTGTATGATTACAGACGGCAGCATCCACCGTAATTCCAAGGTACGTCTGGTTCGTGAAGGAATTGTAGTACACGACGGCGAGATACTGGCACTAAAACGCTTTAAAGACGATGTTGCCGAAGTAAGGCAAGGTTACGAGTGCGGTATCAGCCTGAAAGGATACAACGAAATCCAGATGGGTGATATCATCGAAGCCTACGAAGAGAAAGAAGTGAAGCGGACGCTCTAATCGGGAATCCGTAGCACATCAAATACTGAAAAGCCCTGTAGCAATACGGGGCTTTTTGCTTTTACAGCAGGTAACAGCAGCAGTGGTTATGGTGACAGTGGCAGCAGAATATTACCGGCTCTACATCATCTTGCTTTACCCGGTTTGTGGAGCAGCGGCTATGGTGGCAGGAGCAGCAGACTTCAAAGCCATCAAAAGCTTTGCTGCAGCAGCCACCACAGCCACTGCTCCGCTAAAATCAAAAGAGGCTGTACCGGTTTTCCGGACAGCCTCTTTCGGTTTCAAATCAGCAGAACTGGTTGAGCTGCTAATCGTTTCTGCGCATTTCCCTTTCGCGTCTTTTCTTCTCCCGCTTATGTTTCTTCAGTATCTTTTCCTCACGCTTCTGCATTTCAGTCAGCTTTATATTTTTGTTTTTAAAGTTCATCAACCTGAAGCTCCCACGCTTACCAGTTTCATAGGCATTATAGCGCGTATCAAGGGCTTCGCCTCTGGTACCAACGGCATCGGCTGATGCACCACGATGTGTCTTTTTAGGAGTTCCCCAAAACTCATCTTTGGATTTAGAATTGTCCATGGCCGTTTGTGCTTTCACATCAGTAACAGCCAGTAGCAGGAAAAAGCTGAACAAAGAAACAATAAGTGTTTTCATAAATTGAGTGTTTTCTTTCTGTTTAAGAGCTCTGATAAACAAAGCTGTAAGATCTTCTATAATACTATTCTAACACAAAAACCATTCCTTTTATTGCTCTCCTTTAAGAGATTCTCTTTTGTAAAAATAACCGGGAGACGCAGGTGCTACCAATCAAGGAGAAGCAAAAGGTGTACTAATAAACTGTTTTCAGCTGAAAGAAGTTTAAGATTGAAGAAAAAAGTAGCAGCTTATTTAAATTTATAAGCAAACCCTATTCCCAGCGTTTCTTTTACCTGTAAGCGGGGCGCTTTACTGTCTTTTACGCCATCGCCCGTGGTATCTACCTTGATCAAAATATCGTCATCATAGATCATATGCAGAAACAGGTTGGCTGAAATAAACTTGTTTACTTTAAAGTCAACGATGTTTTCCCAGTTAACATCCACGTTTTCGGGATCGGTAAGGTAGTTGCTGAACAGGTCCAGTTTTGAGCGCAGCGTTACATTCTTGATCACTTCATCCGTATAGCGCACATTTATATAGCCCCCCATTTCCTTCCGGAAACGCTGTCCGGTGCCGGGCATCAGTTTGCCCACTTCGCTTTTCCAGGCAGGTCGTACACCAAAGGCCCCGATATCTGCTAATTGCTGGCTCAGCACGACAGTAAATTTACCTGTAAGGGCCGACATAAAGATAGATAACCTCGGACTGGGTTTATAATCCATCCCTGCCGATACCAGAATAAAACCCGGCGACAGGAAGTTGGAAACGATGGTATCCTTCGCATCGTTATAAGTAGGCGTCAGCTGGCTTTTGAGGTTGATCTGGCCGGTGTAAAACCACCGTTTAGAAGACGTTTCTCTGCCGTACTTAATGTTCACCTCCAGGCGGTCGTCGCTTTTCCGGACCCGTTGGTTTTCCAGTTTAACGGTCCCCAGCGTCAGGCCCAGCGAGTTATTCCAGGTGTTTTTGCCGCGCTTGTAATTAGCCACCAGGTTGGTCATTCCCAGCACCGACATGGAGTTTTGTCCGCCGGCGGCCCAGTTGTTTACATTTACCTGGCTGAAGTTCAGGTTGGCAGAACCCCCAAAAGCCCAGGCGCTGGCAACAGAATCCGGTTTTATTTCCTGGGCACAGGCGCCTGCATGGAATAGTATGAAAATGGAAAACGAAAAAATAAAATACTGGTAAAATTTATTCATAATAGAAAAACAATATCAAACTTCAGAGGGGGCAGCAGAAGGGCCCGGCACAGTACCGTTCTGTTCTTTCAGGATGTCGCGGATTTCGGCCAGCAGCACTTCCTGCTTGTTTATGGGAGGCGCAGGCTTGGCAGCTTCTTTGCGCCTGTAGCGGTTAATGGTGCGCACCATCAGGAAGATAGCAAAGGAAATAATCAGGAAGTTGACCACCGTTTGTAAAAAAGTGCCGTAGTTTAACGTTACAGCCTCTGTAACAACGGCTCCGTTTACCACCTCGGCCTCTTTGAGCACAAGCTTCAGCTTTGTGAAATCTACGTTACTAATGATTACGCCCAGCGGCGGCATGATCAGGTCTTTTACCAGCGAAGTTGTAATAGCCCCAAAGGCAGTACCAATAACTACCCCGACAGCCAGGTCAATTACGTTTCCTTTTACAGCAAACTCTCTGAATTCAGTAAAAAAACCCATGGCTTAAAATTAATACTTAAACTTCAATTTCATGTCGTAACACTAAACTATTTCTCTCCGACACCGCATGCAGCTGCACGCAAACTACCGCTGCTACCCCCCTGGGCCGGGGCTGCAATTTACAACCAAAGGTTTTAATGAATTCACTATATTTGTAATAACATCACAACTTTACGTTTGAAGAAATTATGGGCACTTATGAAAACCTGCTGCTTCAACTGGACAATGGCATTCTGACTGTCACCATTAACCGCGAGGATAAATTAAACGCACTCAGTGTGGATACGCTCCGGGAAATAAGGAATGTCGTACAGCAAATTTATGACGATGCTGCCATTAAAGGAGTCATTTTTACGGGTGCCGGCACCAAAGCATTTGTAGCGGGCGCCGACATTACAGAGATAGCAGAGCTTAGCGAAGTAAATGCCCGGGGCTTTGCCGAACGTGGCCAGGAGCTGTTCAACCTGCTGGAGCACTGCCATAAGCCCATAATTGCAGCCGTAAACGGCTTCGCGCTGGGCGGAGGCTGCGAGCTGGCCATGGCCTGCCACCTGCGCATCGCCAGCACCAATGCCCGCTTCGGTCAGCCGGAAGTAAACCTGGGCCTGGTACCGGGGTATGGCGGCACCCAACGCCTGACCCAGCTGGTGGGCAAGGGCAAAGCCATGGAACTGATTATGACAGCCGACATGATATCAGCTGAAACAGCCAAGGCACTCGGGTTGGTAAACGAGGTAACCTCTCCGGAAGAACTGCTGCCCACCTGCCTGGCGCTCCTGAACAAAATCCTGTCGAAGGCTCCGCTGGCTATTGGCCTGGTAATAGAGTGTGTGAATGCGGTTTTCAACAAAGACGAAGATGGCTACCAGACCGAAGCCAATGCCTTTGCCCGCTGCTGCAGTTCCGAAGATTTCCTGGAAGGCACCAACGCCTTTATCGAAAAACGCCGCCCTGTTTTTAAAGGTAAATAATTTAATTCCCCCACCCTACCTCACCCCCACATGAGTATAGCCAAGAAACTGGTAGGGCAGACTGCTGCCTATGGATTAAGTAGCATCGTTGGCAGAGCAATCACTTACTTACTGGTACCAATTTACACAGCCGCTTTTGCACCGGCTGAACTTGGTGTGCAGGTGGTACTTTATGCTTATGTTGCTTTCTTTAACGTGCTGTTCACCTATGGCATGGAAACAGCCTATTTCCGATTTGCCAACAAGTCCGGCACAGACCAACAACGCCTCTACAACCACGTACTGAGCCTGCTGCTAACGAGCAGCGTTGTTTTTTCGGGGCTTTTACTACTGTTCTCCAACCAGATCGCTGCCTGGGTTGGCTACCCGGAATATCCTCATTTTGTGCGCTGGCTGGCGCTTATCCTGGGCATCGATGCCATTGCTGCCATTGCTTTTGCACGTCTGCGGCTTGAGAATAAGGCGATCCGGTTCGCTACTATCAGGCTATCCAATATCCTGATAACGGTCGGGGCCAATATCTTTTTCCTTATCCTGTGCCGCAACATTTACCAGGGCAAATACCTGCAGGAGCTAAAACCCCTGGTGGAGTACATATACAACCCGGAATTAGGCGTCGGCTACATTTTCCTGATAAACCTGGCTGCCAACTGCCTGCTGCTTCCCTTCTTCTGGCGGCAGTTTAAAACATTCCGTTTCGGGATAGATAAAGAGTTGCTCAAACCGATGCTGGTGTATGCCTACCCACTCATGTTTATGGGCCTGGCGGGTATGGTGAACGAAGTGATCGACCGGATCCTGCTCCGCTCCTACCTGCCCGAAAGCTTTTACCCCAACATGAGCAACGACGCGGTGGTGGGCATCTATGGCAACTGCTATAAGCTGGCCATTTTCATGTCGCTGGCGATACAGGCATTCCGGTATGCAGCTGAACCGTTTTTCTTTTCACAGGCCTCCGATAAAAATTCGCCGCAGACCTTTGCCCTCATCATGAAGTGGTTTGTGATTGTGTGTGCCTTTATTTTCCTGTTCGTAAGCGCCAACCTGGAAGACTTTGCCCTGCTGCTGCGCCGCCCCGAGTACCGGACCGGCCTGGCGATTGTGCCCATCCTGCTGATGGCGAACCTGTTCCTGGGTGTTTACTACAACCTTTCCATCTGGTTTAAGCTGACAGACAAGACCCGCTTTGGCACCTATATCAGCTTTGGCGGCGCCGGCATCACCATCCTACTCAACCTGCTGCTCATTCCCGTTTTGGGCTACATGGGCTCCGCCTGGACCACCCTGGTTTGCTACTTCAGCATGGCGCTTGCCAGTTACCTGCTGGGGCAGCGCCATTACCCCATTCCGTATCCCGTAAAAACCATAGCAGCTTATATTCTGTTTGCGGTGGTACTGGTAGTAGCGGCCCTGTATGTGCCTATCGATAACTTCTGGTTGCGGCACGCTTACAAGTTAGGGCTCTGCGCCATCTTTGCGGCAGTAGTGCTGCTGCGGGAGCGACTGTACTTTTTTAATAGATAATTTTATATATTTTTGACAGATGAACAACAAGAACCTCCAGGTTAACGTCATTAATGGATCAAAGCACGCGTTGCCTTCTTACCAGACCGAGCACTCGGCCGGCATGGATCTTCGCGCTAATTTAGATGCCCCCGTTGTACTGAAGCCGCTGCAGCGTGCGCTTATTCCTACCGGCCTGTTTATACAACTGCCCGAAGGACACGAAGCGCAGATAAGACCCAGAAGCGGCCTGGCGTACAAACATGGGATTTCTATCGTAAACAGCCCGGGCACCATTGATGCCGATTACCGCGGCGAGATAAAAGTGCTGCTGGTAAACCTGTCGGAGCAGGAGTTTGTGGTGGAAGACGGGGAGCGCGTGGCGCAGATGGTAGTGACCCGCTACGAGCGGGTGGCCTGGATGGAAACCGGGGAGCTGACAGAAACAGCGCGTGGCGCCGGCGGCTATGGCAGTACCGGCACCCGCTAACAGCGTGTTTACTTAAATTTTATAATTAGGCAGAAGATAAGCAGGCAGAACAGCTGCTCCTATGCCAGGAAATTAATCAGTTTAACTAACTAACACTTTAAGCTATGAGGATTATCATACCGATGGCAGGAATGGGCAAACGCATGCGCCCACACACACTTTCAGTTCCTAAACCACTTATTCCGATTGCAGGCAAGCCCATTGTGCAGCGCCTTGTAGAGGATATTGCAAAAGTATGCCACGAACCCATCGAGGAGGTGGCTTTTATTATCGGCCACTTTGGGGAGCAGGTAGAGAAAGACCTGGTAAAAATTGCGGAATCTGTAGGCGCTAAAGGCACCATCCATTACCAGGAAGAAGCCCTTGGAACAGCCCATGCCATTCTCTGCGCCAAAGAAGCTTTGGTAGGAAAAGTAGTGGTGGCATTTGCCGATACCCTGTTCAAAGCCGATTTCCAGCTCGACACGAATGCGGAAGGTACTATCTGGGTGCAGCGTGTGGAAGACCCGCGGGCCTACGGCGTGATCAAACTGAACGATAAAAACCAGATAACAGACTTCGTAGAAAAACCGGAAGAGTTTGTTTCGGACCTGGCAATCATCGGTATTTATTTCTTTAAAGACGGCGAATACCTGCGCAACGAGCTCCAGTACCTGCTCGACAACGACATCAAGGACAAAGGCGAGTACCAGCTCACCAACGCCCTCGAAAACATGAAGAACAAGGGAACAGTCTTTATTCCTGCCCTGATCTCTGAATGGCTCGACTGCGGAAATAAAAACGCAACTGTTTATACTAATCAGCGCTATTTAGAGTATATAAAGGATGAGAAAGACCTGGTAGCCTCATCGGCACAATTACAGAACTCGGTAATTATACCGCCAGTGTACATCGGAGAGAATGCGGTGATAAAAAATTCGGTAATCGGGCCACATGTTTCTATCGGAAATAACACCAATGTGTCCGATTCTATCGTAAGTAACTCTATAGTGCAGCAAAATACTACCCTTAAAAACGGGAACATAGTAAACTCAATGTTAGGCAATTATGTTGTTTATGAGGGGAGCCGGTCTGATCTCAGCCTGGGAGACTATAATACGCTTAAAGAATAATTTACCATGATCCTATTCAGAAACATTGTACTCGCGGCCTGCTGCTTCACGCTGCTTACGGCCGGCGAACTACAGGCACAGTCTTCGCGCAAGAAGAAAGCGAAGGCTGCACCTGAGAATGCAACACTTGTATTACCTGCGCCTCAGCCGTCGGAGCAGGAAAAGCAGTTCAGCGAGTCATTGTTTCTGGATGGAATGAAATATTTTATGCTGGAGGATTACCCGGAAGCGCTTAAGTTTTTTCAGAAAGCTTATGCGCTTACGCCCTCCAATGCAGCCCTTAGCTACAAGCTTGCCGAAACGCACATGCTCCTGAAAAAGCCGAAAGAGGCCATCACTTATGCACAGGCTGCCGTAGCTCAGAACCCAAAAAATACCTACTATTACCTGCTGCTTGCCCAGGCCTATACCGAGCAGCAGCAATTTTCGGAAGCGGCCCAGGTATTCAACGACCTGATGCGCAACATTCCCGATTCTGACCAGTACCTGTTTAACCTGGCCGACCTGTACTTATCCCAGTCAAATTATGCGGAGGCCCTAAAAACCTATGACCGCATCGAGAAAAAGATGGGGCCCATGGAGCAGGTGTCTATTAACCGCCAGCAGATTTACCTCCGCCAGAAAAACGTAGACAAGGCTATTCAGGAAGGGCAACGGCTTTTAAGTGCTAACCCAACCGAAGTCAGGTACTATCTGGCACAGGCCGAGCTGTTTAATGCCGCCAAGAAAACCGACGAAGCTATCAATATCCTGGGCAAGGCACTGACCATGGAGCCCGATAACCCCTACGCGCACCTGATGCTCTCGGACCTGAACCGGCAGAAGGGCAACCTCGAAGAATCTGAAAAGCAGGTAAAACTTGCCTTTGCCAGCTCCGAACTCGATATCGACACCAAAGTGCGTATCCTGGTAGATTTTATCCGGCAGTTACCAAATCCGAAATTGGAATCTGTTTCGCTGGAACTGGTAGATCTTACAATCCTGACCCACCCGAAAGAGGCAAAGGCTTATGCTGTAGCCGGTGACCTGCAAACCATTGTGGGCAAAAAAGAAATGGCCCGCAACAATTACATTCAGGCGGTAAAATTCGATGACTCCCATTTTAAAATCTGGCAGCAGATTGTGCTGCTCGATGCCGAACTGTCGCAGGCCGATTCGCTGATTGTGCATTCGGAGCAGGCGCTGGAGCTGTTCCCGAACCAGGCGATCTTCTGGTTCTACAACGGCACCGGGCACTTAATTGCCAAAAATTACAACAAAGCAGTAAAATCGCTGGAAAGTGGCAAGCGCCTTACCACTAGCGAGCCAGATATGGCCAAACAGTTTAACATGCAGCTTGGCGATGGGTATAACTCCATTAAGGAGTACAAAAAATCGGATGCAGCGTACGATGCTGTACTGGCCGTTGACCCGAACAACGAGCATGTGCTCAACAACTACAGCTATTTCCTATCGCTCCGCAACGAGAAGCTGGAAAAAGCAAAAGAAATGTCGGGCCGCCTGGTAAAAAAACATCCGGATAACCCAACCTACCTCGATACCTATGCCTGGGTACTGTATAAGCTGGAAGACTATGCCGGCGCCCTGAATTACCTGGAAAAAGCCATTGCTGTTTCTGACGATGCCACCATCCTGGAACATTACGGCGATGTGCTCTTTAAGCTGGGCAAAAAAGACGAGGCCGTAAAGCAATGGGAAATTGCCAAACACAAAGGCGAAGCCTCTGCTTACATCGAAAGAAAAATTAAAGAAAAGAAACTCTATGAATAAGCCGCTCCTGCTGTTCCTGCTGGGCTTACTAATTTTATCATCCTGCAAAAAAGAAGCTGCGCCTGTAGCATCGGCTACCACCGAAACCGTAGGCTCCGTAACAGTTCAGAACCTCGATTTCGACTACCTCAGCGCCAGAAGCCAGCTTAAAGTAGAAGACAACAACGGCAGCCAGAGCTCCGGCATGTCGTTGCGTATCCGGAAAGACAGTATTATCTGGGCCTCCATTTTGCCAGGTCTTGGCATCGAAGCTGCCCGCATCAAAATAACCCAGGACTCGGTGTTTGTGGTAAACCGGATGCGCAAAGAATACATTGCCACCGACTACGATTACCTGCGCAACAAATTCAAGGTTGATTTAAATTACGATATCCTGCAGGCCATCCTGCTGGGCAACTACCTGCCTAATCCAACGGAGAAGGTAATGCAGGAGGCAGAACTGCAACACGTGCAACAGCTCCGGAACAACCTGCTTTTTGAATACATCATCGGCCTGCAGAACCAGAAACTGGTGCAGCTCAATGTAAACGATAAGCAAACCGGCAACACCATCAACGTGTCGTATAACAACTTTCAGCCGGTAGGCCCGGTGCCGGTGGCGTATGGCATGGAAGCGCAGGTCGTACAGGCAAAGCAAACCTCAACCTTCACGCTTAACCACTCCCGCATTACGGTTGCCAGCGAAATCCTGGATTTCCCTTTCACAGTGCCCGCCGATTATAAACGACTTTAGGCTCTGTTTAACTTTATGATGGTGCAGCGGCTGTGGTGGCAGGTGCAGAACTGCTGTGCAGTCACTTTTTTGTTTTCTGCACCTGCCACCACAGCCGCTGCTGCTCAAAAATAGCCGGTCACCATCTAAAATTTCCGGCTGCTATTGGTTCTTCGCGTTTAGATTTGCCATCTTTGTAAACGAAGAGTAGTAGAACAGAACATCCATGAAGGCCATTTACCGATTTACTTTTTTCCTGGCCTTAGTGCTCCTGCCGCTTACGCACTATGCCCAGAAGAGCAAGCCTAAGACCAAGGCGCAGCTGGAACGGGAGAAAAAGGAAAACCTGAATCGCATTAAAGAAGCAAACCGCATCCTGAAGCAAACCAAAGTGCAGAAGGAGGCGTCGCTGGGCCAGCTAAATGCCATTAAGGAAAAAATTACGGTACAGAAAGGCGTTATCAATAACATTTCGCGTGAAGTCACGCTCCTGAATTCTGATGTTAAAGTAACCGAAGGCATTGTAGGCGCACTGCAGGCCGACCTGGAAAAGCTGAAGGACGAATATGCCAAAATGGTGTATGCTGCCTCCAAAACGGCCAACAGTTATAACAAACTGATGTTCCTGTTTGCTTCAGAGTCGTTCAACCAGATGCTTCGGCGTATGCAGTACCTGCAGCAGTATACCGAGGCCCGCAAGAAACAGGTAGAACAAATAGAGAAGGTGCAGGCAGCGCTGTCCGGGCAGTTGGCCATCCTGGAATCAAAAAAGCAGCAAAAGCAGCACCTGCTCCAGCAACAGCTAAAGGAAAACAAAAACCTGCTGTCGCTGAAGGTGCAGCAGGACAGTGTGATTACAAAGCTGAGTAAGCAGGAAGAAAACCTTAAAAAAGAAGTGGCGCAGCGCCAGCAGGCGGTTAAAAAACTTGACAACCTGATTGCCGACATTGTGCGGGAAGAGATGGCCCGGGCCGCCCGTGCTGCCCGTGAAGAAGGCCGCAAAACCAGCGGCAGCTCCAACAGGATAACCTTAACCCCGGAGGCTGCGCTTATTTCCTCGAACTTTGCCGGTAACAAAGGCCGCTTTGCCTGGCCCGTAGAACGTGGCTTCATCTCGCAGGGCTTCGGACGCCACAATCACCCTGTCTTAAAAGGCGTAGTGGTAGAAAACCGCGGTATCGACATCCAGACGGAAAAAGGGGAAGCAGCGCGTGCTATTTTCGAGGGGAAGGTTGTAACCGTAGCGAGTGTACCGGGCATGAACAACATTGTAATGGTGCAGCATGGCGAATTCTTTACAGTATACGCCAAACTCAGAAGCGTAAATGTAAGCGACGGGCAAACCCTGAAGCCAAACGACGTAATCGGTACCGTTTATACCGACCCGGAAGGCACCACAGAACTCCAGTTCCAAATCTGGAAAAACAACGAAACCCTTAATCCACAGGGCTGGCTCCGGAAGAAATAACAATAATCAGCGCTACCAGGTCGTTAAGCAAAAAAAAACACCCTACAATGCAGGGTGCCTTTCCAAGCTATGAAAACAAACTTAATAAATTCTTATATTAAAACAGGAATATTGCAATTAAGCGCCTGTGTTAAATTCTTCTGCTATTTATGCTGAAATAATGATTTATCCAAATATTATTTCATGTACAAATCTACAATTTTATTGTTTATCAGTCAAACTCATTTATTGCAGAGGCTATAAAACTTATATCAATAAGCAGGCCAAAAAAAGTTTACCCCCTCAAAACGCTATAAAAAGGCTTTTTTAACGTGTTTTGACAATATCACTTTCCCAAAAATGGAAAAATTGACTTTTAAATGGAAGTATCACCAGCAGCCATTTGCGGGAAAGAGTAATTTTGTATTCCTCGTAAAGCATAACGCTGTGTTATACAGATGCATAAGTTTTTGCATCTAAATTTTCTTATAAAAAGACTCCGTCATAACACCGAGCTTGCCCCCACTGCTACTTAAGAACTACTGCCTTACACACCTTTAAGATACGAATTTTACACAAAAGAGAAAGCAGCAATTAAACTAAAGTCGTCTTTTATGGGTTTAATTAAAATATAAACTTTAATTTTGTAGCAATTTCATCTTAACGATTAACACTATGGTGATTACCAACATTTTCGCATTCATTGGCGGCTTAGGCGGCACAGAAGTAGTTCTTATCCTTTTCGCTATTCTGCTGCTTTTTGGTGCTAAGCGTATTCCTGAACTGGCCAAAGGCTTAGGTCGTGGTATACGTGAGTTTAAAGATGCCACGAAAGAGATTAAGAGCGACATCGAGAACTCGGTAAAAGACGACAACCGCGCTAAATAGTAAAGCCTTTTCTTAAACGGTTTTAGTTATATGTACCCCGGTACAGTTTTCCTCTTCCTGGGCGACCTGGGGGGAGGTGAGATGCTTGTTATTATTACGGCAGTGCTCTTATTGTTTGGAGCAGATCGTATTCCCGGCATTGCCCGCAGCCTTGGCCGTGGCATCCGTGAGTTTAAAGACGCGACAAACGAAATCAAAAACGAATTAGATAGACACATCGACGACGTCAACAAACAATAGCAGTTTGAGAAAGTATAGTTCGCTACACGAGATCCGCAAGGATATGGCCAATGGCCAGGTTACATGCCGCCAGCTGGTTGGCTATTACCTGAAGAACATAAAAGAAAAAGCTGAGTTAAATGCTTTTCTGGAAGTTTTTGAGGAATCGGCTTATGCACAGGCTGATGCCGTTGATAAAAAAATTGCCCACGGCACCGCCGGCAAACTGGCCGGTATGGTGGTGGGCATAAAAGATGTGCTGGCTTACGAGGGCCACACGCTGCAGGCTTCCAGCAAGATACTTGATGGCTTTAAGTCGTTGTATACGGCTACGGCTGTTAAGCGCCTCCTTGCCGAAGATGCCATTATCATCGGGCGCCAGAACTGCGATGAATTTGCCATGGGCGGCTCTAACGAGAACTCTGCTTTCGGCCCCGCGCTTAATGCCGACGACACAGCACGTGTACCGGGCGGCTCTTCGGGCGGCTCGGCCGTAGCAGTACAGGCCGACCTGTGCTACGCCTCCCTCGGCAGCGATACCGGCGGCTCGGTACGTCAGCCTGCTTCTTTCTGCGGCATTGTCGGCTTAAAGCCTACCTACTCCCGCATTTCCCGCTACGGCCTTATTGCCTACGCCTCTTCCTTCGACCAGATTGGCCTGATTACCCGAAATGTAGAAGACGCGGCGCTGTTGCTGGAGGTAATTGCCGGCCCGGATGATTTTGACAGCACCGTCAGCCACCGCGAAGTGCCTGCTTACAGCAAACAGCTTAAATCAGACAAAAAGTATAAGATTGGCTACATCCGCGACTGCTTTGAGCGCGAAGGCCTGGATGAAGAGGTAAAAGACTGTATCCTGGGCGTGAAAAATATGCTCAAGGACGATGGCCATACCGTAGAAGCCGTGGAGTTCCCTTACCTGGACTACATTGTGCCAACCTACTACATCCTCACCACAGCAGAAGCGAGCTCGAACCTGGGCCGTTATGACGGTGTGAAGTATGGTTTCCGCAGCCCGAACGTGACCGACCTGTCGTCGCTTTACAAAAAAACGAGGTCAGAAGGCTTTGGCGAAGAGGTGCAGCGGCGCATCATGCTGGGTACGTTCGTGCTCAGCGCCGACTACTACGATGCGTATTATACCAAAGCGCAGCAGGTAAGAAGGCTGATAAAGGAAAAAACCGACGAACTGCTTCAGGCTTACGACTTCCTGATCCTGCCGACAGCTCCTACCACCGCTTTTAAAATAGGCGAAAACACAGAGAACCTGTTAGCCATGTACCTGGCTGATATCTTTACGGTGCAGGCCTCGCTTGCAGGTGTTCCGGCTATCTCCATACCGGTTGGCCGCGACGAAAAAGGTCTTTCCATCGGGCTGCAACTTATGGCCCGCTCATTTGACGAGTCACAATTACTGGCTTTCTCAAATACTATCATGGAAAAGATTACCGTTGAAGTATAAAACAGTAAAATGACCTGTACCAAACTCTTTACAATACTTTTAATCGTAGTTAGCAGCGTAAGTACGGCAAGTGCCGGCGCCGCTAACTACGATTTCAGCTTTGAAAGACCGCTGGCGGAAGACACGCTGAAGCCTCAGCAGGACACAACGCTGCTCGTGGAATACATTCCCGTAGAACCCAACGATGTGATCGCGGACAGGCTGAGCTGCATCGAATCGGAAATACCGCTTACCTTCAACCCGTTTGTCAGGAGTTTTATCGATTACTTTACAATCCGTAACAGGAAGTATACACGCAAAATGATTTCGCGTCAGACGCTTTACTTCCCGTTGTTTGAAGAATACCTCAAAAAGCACAACATGCCGCAGGAGCTCAAGTACCTCTCTATTGTAGAGTCAGGACTTTATCCGAAGGCAGCTTCGCACGCCGGTGCAGTAGGGCTGTGGCAGTTTATTAAAGTTACCGGCAAAGAATACGGCCTGGAGCAGAACGAGTACATCGACGAACGCATGGACCCGGAAAAGGCAACCGAAGCTGCCTGCCGTTTCCTGAAACGACTCTATAACAGGTACGACGACTGGGAACTGGCCATGGCGGCTTACAACTGCGGCCCGGGCAACGTGAATAAAGCCATCCGACGTGCCGGCGGCGGCAAAAAGACTTTCTGGGAGATTTTCAAGTACCTGCCCACCGAAACCCGCAGCTACGTTCCGTCCATGACGGCTGTGATCTATGCTATGAACTATGCGCCCGAGCATAATCTTTTCTCCGACTCTATCCTGTATGCCCCTGCTGTAGACTACCTGCAGCTGGACCAGCCCATCGACCTGGAAAAGCTTGCTGCAGAGCTGCACACCGATACGGAAACCCTGATGGGGCTGAACACAGAGCTAAAGCAAACAGTTCTTCCGGAAAGCCTCAAAAACTACAGGCTGCGTGTTCCTGCACAAAGTACTGCACTGCTGGCCACAGATCGTGCCTGCATATTACTGGCAGCGGCCCCAACACCCAAAGTACCCGTTCCTGCTCCCGATGCTCCGGACAATACTCCTGCCCTGCTGGCTTCCGCAAAACAAGACAGCATTGTGCCCACCACCTACATCGTGCAACGCGGCGACAACCTGATCCAGATTGCCCAGAAGCACCAGGTAACGGTGGCGCAACTGAAAGAGTGGAACCAACTGGAAAGCACCAGGCTTCAGATTAACCAGCAACTCACCGTGCTGCAGCCTGTAGCCACGGAAGAACCGGCATTACTGGCTTCAGCAGCGCCTGTGGAGGCAACTGCAGCAAAGCCTGTTTCCGCAAGAACTACTACCACAGCAAAGCTTCAGAAAGTACGGCAGGTACACCATGTACAGGAAGGCGACACCCTCTGGAGCATCTCGCAACGCTACGACGGCATCACCGTGGAGCAAATCAAGAAACGCAACAACCTGAAATCCAGTGCTATCAAACCCGGCCAGAAGCTTATCATCATTTAGGTTGGTTATTCGTTGTTGGTTATTGGGGAGGAGATTTTGAGTTTGGGAGTTTGGGAGTTTAGGAGGTAGAGAGGTAGAAAGGTAGAAAGGTAGAAAGGTAGAAAGGTAGAAAGGTAGAAAGGTAGAGAGGTAGAGAGGTAGAAATTTTGGAATTTTGTAGGGGTTGAAGATTTTCAACCCTGTGACAGAAAGGTAGAAAGGTTGGGGGGTGTAGAGACGCGGTGCCCGCGTCTCCTGCACGAACCACAGGCAAATCCAATCAAATCCTGCTATTCCTTAAATCTTCTAAATCCTGTTCAGACAAAAATCCTGCTAATCCAAAAATCTGCTTAATCCCGGTTCAGACAAAAAAATTCTGCTGCACCAGCCTCCACAGCCACTGCTCCTGCTAATACGGTAAAAGGCTACTCCTGCAGCGCTGCTGCAAAGCGGGTTATCAGCTTAAATACTTCGGGGAAGCGGGTAAGGGGAAGTTGTTCCGGCCTGTCGTGGGTGTTGTGGTAGGCAGTGGTGCCGCCCAGCGTGTAAAAGAAAAAAGCTGGCACGCCGCGCTCCGAAAAAGGATAATGGTCGGAATTGGCCGCTTTGCCCCTGCTCCTGATGCGGGGCAGGTAAGCGGCATCTTTATTTAACCCGCTTAACAAGTTAAACTCGTTGGTGTGTACGCTGCCATTTACCACCATCATGCCCTCGTCGCCGGTGCCCAGCAGGTCCAGGTTTACCAGGAACCGAATCTGGCGAAGCGGAAACAACGGGTGCTGTACGTAATAGGTGGAACCCACCAGGCCTGCTTCTTCGGCAGCAAAGGCAATAAAAGCGATGCTATAGGCGGGCCTGTTCTCCTGCTTGCTGTAATGGGCCGCCAGTTCGAGCAGCATGGCCGTGCCGCTGGCGTTATCGTTCGCTCCCGGAAAATAAACATCTCTTCCCTGCCCGCCCAGGTGGTCGTAATGGGCCGTAAAAACGAGAAAGGAGTCCGGCTGCAGGCTTCCTTTCACAAAGGCTACTACATTCTGCGTTTCGTAGGCCGGCACCAGTTCGGCTTCTATTTCATATTTTACCCGCTTTACCTTTTCAGGCCATGCAGCTGCCAACACATCAAACACAGGCAACCCGATCTGCTGGCGCGCTACGGAAGCGACCAATGTTTTAGGATGCAGCACGACATGTAGCGCTGCCTGCCGGAGTTGTTGCTGGTAAGGAGCGGGAAGTGCGGCTAAGGACGGCCAGTCTTTGGCGCGGTACACGAGCGCCCGCTTCCGGAGGTCTTTCGAAAAGAATTGTTGCGCTGCGGCGGCGTCTGTAAAAATGAGCGTATCGAGCGCTACTACCTTCGCTTTGCCCTCTCCCGAACCCGAGGCGGGTTGTGCGATAAAATCTGTTCCGGGCGTTAACTGGTGCTTGCCTGCGCACAGCTCAGGGGTTTCCGTAATGCGGTTTACCTGCAACGTAAAAGGCTGAAAATAGCTGTTGCCAAACGATTTTAATCCCACAGCTTCGAACCTGGACCGGATATAACGGGCTGCTTTGGTATCGCCTTCGTACAGGTAGCCTCGCCCGTGCATAGCGGGAGCCGTGAGGGTATCAATAGTTTGCTGCACCCGGTTCATATCCTGTGCCTTGCCGCTTATAAAAGCCAAACAAAGCAGGAGCAAAAGTATCGGGGCAACAGAATGCTTCATCTTCTAGGCAGGCAGCTACATGGCATATATCCACTTAAACATCACTATCCCGCAAAGGCAGCCAATGGTGTTGCTGAGCACATCCATAACATCGCCCTGCCGCCCGCTTATCAGGTAGTGCTGCATAAGTTCGATGGTAACTCCGAATACGAAACTGATCAGGAAGGAATAGCGGATGGCCGAGTGCTTCAGCTTCAGGCTGGTAAACTGCTTCTTAAGCCCTACAATCATCAGGAAGACGAGCACCGTAAACATTGCGGCGTGGGCAAAAGAATCGAAAGAGATGAGCTCCCAGATGGAAGTAGCCGGCATGGAGTGTGATGGCAGCAGTGTCGTTGTCAGGATCACTGCTGCCCACATAATCGTAAATAGGTTGTATCGTAAAATCAAAACCTATTGAAATAACTGAATACTACTGACCGATAAGTTCGCGGTAGGCGTCTGCCGTCAACAGTCCGTCCAGTTGACCTGCATCCTCAACAGATATTTTAACTATCCAGCCTTCGCCATAAGGGTCGTTGTTGATAAGCTCGGGGCTGCCATCCAGTTTTGGATTTACTTCCAGCACCGTGCCGCTCACAGGGCTGAACAGGTCGGAAACTGTTTTCACGGCTTCTACCGTGCCAAACACATCTTCCTGGCTCACCTGCTTGTCTACAGTGTCGATGTCAACATACACAATATCACCCAGTTCGCTTTGTGCAAAGTCAGTTATTCCAACGTAGGCTATATCTCCCTCTACACGTACCCACTCGTGGTCTTTTGAATACTTTAAGTTTTCAGGTAGATTCATGGTTTTCTTCTTTAGTTATGATGCTTCAAAAGTACAGACTTTTTTGCAATGCCAAAATTTTATTGCAGACTCACCCTTACTTGTACCCCACCTTCCGATACAGCATTACGGAACGAGGTTGATATTTTAGGGTCAGATACTGTGCGCAGCAAATAAAACTGCAGGTTGATGCGCTGGCTCAGCACATAGTCGATGGTAGGCCGCAGCTGCAGTTGCTTGGTACCGTTCGTAATCTGGTTCTGGCTTGTTTCCACGCCCTGGTCGTCGCGGGCAATAGCCCGTTGTACCGTCTGGTTGTCGCGTACCGAGAAGTCCAGCCGGGCGGTAAGCTCATTTTCCAGCGTTCTGCGCTCTCCGCCAATCCTGAACGGAATACGGAAGTTGGAGGTTGTGTAGCCGAAGCCAATTACATAGTCCTTTACATTCGACTCCGTTACCTGGGCATTGGTCAGGTTCAGCGACAGGTTACGCTCCATCTTATACTCGATATTACCGGTGAAGTTGGTCTTGGTCCTGAAGTTAACTCCAATCAGCGGCGCCATTCGCTCTATAACCGTTACCTGGCTTACAATGTAATACGGCACCAGCTGCCCCAGCTCATTCCGGCTGGTCGGGAACCCGTCTGGCTCCTGGTTATAATTAAGCGAGGTGGTAAAGCTGGTGATGTTGTAGGTAGAGCTGTAAGCATGTTTCAGCGCAACCTGGCTAAACCAACGCTGGAAAAATGGCAGCTGCGACAGCCCATTGTAGTTCACGTTCCAGTTCGGAATAGGCAAACGGTCGAATGGTTTGGTCGGCTCTGCCTCGTACCCGTTTACATCGCGGCCCTGGTAGGCGTAGTTAAAGGCATCCATCAGTACGGTCTGCGAGTTCGGGGTATAGCCACTAGCACCTGCCGCCGGATATGCCTCGGTCAGCTTTTGCTGTATGGCATGCCTGTGCCGGATAAAGGCTTCGAATGCCTCCGATCTGCCGCTGCCATTCCCTTCGAAGAAGGTACCCAACGCTAAATAAGATGTACTGAAGGAGCCGTTGTTGATGGGGTTCTGACGCTGGTTAATGTCGCCGATGTCGCCAAAATCATCAAACTCTTTCCGGTAAAACACTTCTTCAATTTTAGAGAGATTCCGCCGTACATCTACCTGTATGTTAAAAGTCTTGAACGGTTCCAGGTTGGCCCGGGCTGTAAATGTTTCGGTGCGCATCGCGCTGAACGGCGTATTCAGGTACTGGCTGCTGTCGGTGTACCAGCCGTTGCTGTACACCCTGTTGTAAAGCTCATCCAGGTCGTACTGCTGGCCCAGCACAAACGGCACACCCGGCGCCTCAAAGCCCTGGTCCAGGCCAAAGAACCTGGTGGAAGGCAGGTAGCCCGGTATCAGCGTACCCTCGTTCTGCTGGTAGCTGAAATTCAGGGAACGGGTCATCATCAGGAAACTGGCCAGCGATTTGGCAAACTTCAGTTCCCGCTTCGGCTTCTGGTCGGTGGTATCTCCGGGAACAGGTTTTGGCGGTGGCGTCGGACGGCCTTGCGGTGCAGGTGTGTTGGCCTCTTTCAGGAATTTCACCTTATTATAAAGCTTCACCATGTCTACCCGGCCCTGTACGCTGATCTCGGTACTGTTCTCTGCGGTGTTTCCTAACCTGAAATTGGCCGCCTGGTTCAGGGCCGTAGAGCCCGCCGTCCAGGTGTAGGTGGTGGCATAGCGGGTTTCGGCTCCCAGCCAGTCGGTAAGCGGGAACTTGTCCAGTGGCAGCTTGTAGTTCAGGGCGATGGTCTGGTTGAAGTTCGTGTTACGGCCACCGCTCTTCAGGTTGTCCCAGATCACTTCATTTTTGTACTGCAGCGAATCTATGTTTTTGTTGATGCGGTAATCGGGCTCATCTACCACCGAACGGTTTGTTGCCGTATAGTCCAGCGCCAGGTTTTTGCTGATATCCCACCGCATGTCATAAACCCGGTTAAAGAAGAAATACTTCTGGAAAGTTGGCTCTATGCCACGGGTCGTGATAAGGCCGCTACCCGGATCGCGGCGCTGCAGGAATGTTTCGTTATAGCGCCTGTCCAGGTCGGCCCGGAAAGCAAACCGGCTTGGCAGCGGCGTAAAGTTCAGGTCCTTGATCAGGCGCAGGTACGGCGACTTCAGCGACTCGGTTTTTGCAAAAGGTTCAAAGGCTTTTGGTGTGGTCGTGTAATTATAGGCCACGGCACCGTTGTAGGTCTTGGTATAATCACGGTCTGTCTCGATGTTGGTAAACAGCCGCTCGGCATAGGAATACGAAAGCGCAAAGTTCTCTATGTCGTAGGGTTTAACTTTATCATCTGGGTCTGTCCTTTCTTTCCGGACGTTTAACAGGCTGATGCTCTTGCGGGTCTCCTGCGTCGTCACCTCTTTCCGGTATTCCCGTCGTTCATCAGCATTATCGAACCTGTCCAGCGATTGTTCCAGCGGCACGTCTTTATCGAGCGGGTCGAACTGCGGCTCACTGTTCAGGGTGCCGTACTGCACCGACAGCGGCACCTTAATACCGAGCTTCTCGGGCAGGAATTTGTCGGCAACTATGTTGGCGCTTACGTCAAAAACAGCCGTATTCTCGCGGGCACGCTGGGCAATCTTCTGCTGCAGCGCACCAAAACCAACCGTCGTGTAGCTACCCGTGGCGGTGAGGTTGGCAAAGTCGGCCAGTTTGGTATTGAGGCGTGCGTTGGCGGCCCAGCCTGTCTGGTTCCGGAAGTCGGTTACGCGCAGCTCATCAAACCACACGCACACAGAATGCGACCTGCCGTCGTCGTTTGTTTTTTTAGGGTTGCGAATACCAATCATCACACTCTGCACCTCGCTGAAATCGGGGTTACCCACTACCCGTATGATTTTGCCATTGGGAAGTACCACCTCGTAAGGCTGCCTTAGATTAAAGCCGCTAATCTTGTTGCGGGCTACTTTGGCATTGATCAAATCTTCGATGGCGATATCGATCTGGTTTTGTGCCGGCCAGATGGCATCGGGTGAGGTACTGCCCTGGCTGGTAATCTTTAACGGCACCCTGTACTCATAGAAGTTCTGCGTATAGTCCGTTCCTATCCGGATAAAGGCTTCCACATCGTCGTCACCTGTGCCCGGATTGCTCGTCTGGGCATGAATAAACATTTTCAGGCGCTTATAAATAAGCATGTCCAGGGTCAGGTTTTTGTAAACGGCTTTCGCAAAGGAATCTTTCAGGTCTTCCACGCACAACTGCAGCGACTGCTCGTTCTGGCGGCGATCGTTTGTAGAGGCATAATCGCGCAGGCGCTCAATGCCCGGCGGCACCACGTACGGGATCACACCATCCACGGGCTGGCTGTTTTCTTCCACGTTCACGGTAGACACGGTAAACGTACGGGCATCGTCGGTACAGGTCAGGCAGGGGCTGCCATCGTTGATAGGCTGCAGGAAGGTGCGCCACTGGTTGGCTACGAACTGGAACTGCAGGAATCGCAGCACTACCGGCTCTGCAAACTGGGTCAGGTACATGCGCATGAACCGGATGGACTTAAAGCCGCTGATGTTTCCCACGTTTCCTGTAGGCTGGCGCACCGGTATCCGGAACTGGTACCAGTTTACTTCATCTCCAAACTTATCAGGATGTGTAATTTTATCTACGATATAGTTCTGCCCTACTTCCAGTTGCCCCGGCTTCAGGTTAATCTTATATTCATAATACTGCTCCAGGTCGCTTACGATGTTATCGCGGTTCAGGTCTTCTTTATCCGGGAAGGCGTAGTTGGAGAAGCGGCTGTTGGTGGGCGAGTTATTCTCCATGCCGTTAAAGTTTTTGTAGCGCATCAGGATACCTGCATTCTGCTGGTCGTATACTCCGGCAAGGTGGTGCAGGAAGTTATCGGCAGAAGGGTCGTCGGCTACGGTTTGCGGCACGGCACCGGGAATCAGGTTCAGGAAACTGCCGCTGAAGAAGCTTCGCTCATCGGCATCATTCAACCCGTCCAGGCCAATGTCCTGCAGCTGACGGCCACCTTCCACTCCTGTAAAGGCATCGGTCAGGAACTGCTGCGTGGTTACCCTGCCCCAGATGGTTTCCTGCAGGTTCTGTACATCGGTAGGTGAGGCAGGCAAACCATTTTCGAACGCATAGCGGTTATCTTTCAGGATATCTTCCGATACGTTGCCCAGGTTCAGCACCAGCTCTCCCCCCTCGTTGTTCATAATCTGGTTTCCGAACTCATCTTTCCGGCCATTCGGCCCGGTGATGAACGGATCCATCATCCAGAACTCGATGTACTCGATGTTGGCATTGTCGAAATCGGTATCGAAGGTGATGTCGCGGCTGATACCGCCCCAGTTGTTGCGCGGGTCTCCGGCTAACCTGCCCTGGGTGTCCAGGTTCGGGTTGTAGTTGTACTGGCCACGGTCGCGTGGGTAGTACGCCAGGTCAAACGGATATTCAAAGGTATTGGCAATCTGCGGATCGCGGCCCGGGAATACTTCGTCACGCGGGATACCCCGCACGTAATGGTTTTTTATCTCTTCGGCGGTTATGTTGGCCGGACGCAGGTTGTCGCCCTTGCGGTAGAAAATCTGGTCGACGGTGTACCAGGCCAGTTTTGCCCTGTTGTAGGAATATGCCAGGCCTTCGCCCGATACCAGGGGCGTCGGTGTGGCGGCCAGGCGCCAGCTGGCATTGTTAAAACCGCCCAGGCTGTAAGGCGTTTCGGCTCCTTCAAAATCATCCACATACGAAGTACCGTCTTCGTTTACCGGCGACTTGGTTGCAGAAGGCACCAGTTGAGCAAATTCACCGCTGAACGTAACGCTGGAGGGCGCTTTTGTCTGGATGAGCGGAATACGGTCGGTGAGCTTGGTCAGGAAACGAGACTCTTTGGTCAGGTTTACATCAAGGCCATAGATGGTGTTGTTACTCGGCTCGTCGCCAATGCTCACGCGGTTGATGTACGGCTGCTCCTGCAAGTGCAGGACGGTTGCGCCCAGGTTAAGATCTTCGGAAACACGGTAATCGAAGCGGGCACCCAGTAATGAGCGTGGCTGAATGTTTAACAGCTCTGCTTTCTCGAAGTTTACTTTCAGGTCGCTGGCGGAGCTGATGTAGCTTGGGTTCAGGATTTTGATGCGCCCCAGGTCGTAGAACACCTGGTAATCAGTTCCTTCCACCAGCCGTGTTCCGCCAGAGTATACCGACACGGAACCTTCCGCTATCCGGAAACCGGGAAGCATGATTTCGTCGGTAGACGAAGCTTTGAAACGTCCTTTCAGGAAGAACTTGGCTTTGGTCGTAATCTGCTGGGCGTCTGTCTGCGTCAGGTCATAGAGTTCCTGGTACACATACCGGTCCACCAGTTCAGGGTTGGCGCCCAGCTTTTCAGCCAGGTAATCTCCAAACGGCTCTACCTCCGGGAAAAAGATGTTCCCGGTTTCGGGGTCGATGGTGATACCTGGCAAAAAGTCGAAGTTACCGTCGCGGGGTTTGTCGTTGTTGGTGTTTACGTTGTCCAGGTTGAGCACCTCTATCAGCGGAACATTCTGAATCGGGCTTGGCTCTTTTAAGCTGGTAATGTCTACACCGGTTTCATCGTCTTTGTAAATGATCTGCAGCTGGAAATTCTCGCGGCTCAGCTGGCTGGCGTCCAGGCGGTATAC
Organism: Botryobacter ruber; assembly: GCF_003347595.2. GTDB lineage: Bacteria > Bacteroidota > Bacteroidia > Cytophagales > Hymenobacteraceae > Pontibacter > Pontibacter ruber_A. The sequence goes on from NZ_QCZK02000040.1 coordinate 74,148, forward strand.
GTTCTTCATCATCAGGTCCCAGGTCGGGTACTCTAACGACGGGTTCGTTGCCCGCAGCAATTTCATATGGATGACCTGCTCATCCTGCAGGTTCTGGTAATCTTCCATCAGCTCCCCTACTTTATAGGTTTTGCCGTTGTAGGTATACTCGAAGGCCACACCCAGCACCTGGTCGGGCAGGAGCGGTGTGGTAAGGGAGATGTAGCCCAGCTGCGGGTTGAACTTGTATTCGCGCGGGTCCATTTTACGGGCTCGCACATGCTCAAAATCGATCGCTTTCTGTAAGCCAAGGCTGCGGAGGTAATCGGCTATGGTGTTGTTGTTGCGCTGGGAAGAAACCTGGCTGTAGAGCGAGTTCACATCGTTGGCTGCAGGCGCATTCGGGCGCTGCTGAAACTGGTCGCGGTACGGGTCCGGTTCGCCTAAGTCCATATAGGCTACCATGTTGCGCAGATTTTCGGTAGAGCGGTTGTTGTTGGTTACATACAGCTCCAGTCGCCGGATCACGATGCCTGAGTTTACGAGCGGCAGGTTTTTAAGGGTGTTGTTGTAGCGGCCCCGGAAAAACTGCGACAGGAAGAAGTGTCGGTTGTTGTCGTACTGGTCTACCCGGATTTCGAAAGGTTTGTTCTGCGCCCCGTTCTGCACAATGATCTCGTCGTTCCGGCCCCGTACGTTGGAGGCGATGGCTGTTACGCCCAGTCGCCCGAACTGCATCTGGGTTTTAATACCAAACAAATTCTGCGCACCGGTTATCAAAGAGTTGTTCAGCGGCAGGCTCACGTTACCGGCTTCTATTTTCCGGATAATCTCTTCTTCGTAACCAGTGTAGTCCAGCTTCATGTTGTTTTCGAAGTCGAAGTTGGCGTTGTTGTCCCAGTTAAAGTTGAGCCGCATTTTTTCGCCGATCTTGCCTACCAGGTTAAGCGAAATGTTCTGGTCGAAATCGAAATCGCCGGTGCGTTGCTGCCGGAGCGGTATGGCCGGGTTGGAGTTACGGTTGAAGCGGGCGCCAAACTTCAGGTTTACATTACCGTTTGGCTGGATGTCCACGAAATTACCACCGAAGATCCTGTCGAAGATCGGGCTGATGTAGATCTTAGGCACCAGGCGGCGGCCGCTTACCACGCTCTCGCCATCCAGGCCGGCAGATTTGGAGCGCCAGTAATCGCGGATGGCCTGCCGTTGCTGCCACTCCGAATACTCCTGCAACGACATGGAAGAAGGCACACGGTAATCAATATCCCCTATCGTCTCATTAATATTATACTGCTGCAGGCTGTCGTCGAGCTCCATTTGCATTTCCAGGTTGCTCGGCTGCCCGAGCAGCAGGGGCGACGACTGCGGACGCGTACTGAAAGGGTTGCCGCGCCTGTCGCGGGGAACGAAGGTAGGGCGGCGGCTTGGCAGGTACTTCTCGAGTTTGGCAGAATCTGTTCTGGCTGTATCCTGTGGCAGAAAGTACTGAAAAGCAGAAAACTTGGTTCGGGTACGCGCATGTAATTCCTCCGCCAGCGTCCACCACGCCAGCAAAGATATAGTAGCAACCGTTGCAAAAAGCAGGTTGTTCTTTTTACTGTTCCGGATCAAATCAGGTAAATATCTAAGACGATTTTAATGCAAACTTAATCAGCTCTTCAACGCTTAAGGTGCTACCCTCACGCTTGATGATGGCATCGAGGGTTTTCTCCGCCACATTCTTCGCAAACCCAAGTGTAACTAAAGCAGATAACGCTTCGGCCCGGTTTGTATTGTGTGCCGCAGCAGGCGCAGCAGCATCTGCCAGCAGGGCTTCTTTCTTTATTTTATCTTTCAGTTCCAGGATGATACGCTGGGCTGTTTTGGCGCCAATTCCCTTTACATGCTGTATGGTGCGCACATCTTCGCGCACAATCGCCTGCTGGATTTCCTCTACCGAAAGCGACGACAAAATCATCAGGCCGGTATTGGGGCCAACCCCTGAAATAGAGATAAGATGTAAAAATGTCTCTTTTTCGGCTGATGTGGAAAAGCCATACAAGGTATGGGCATCTTCCTTGATGTGCAGGTAGGTTTGCAGCCTGCAGCGCTCGCCAGCCGGCAAAGCGGAATAAGTACTTAAGGGGATCCTGATCTGGTAGCCTACGCCATTAACATCAATAATCACGTAGGATGGATCTTTGTAGGCAAGTTTACCGTCTATGTAAGCTATCATTTATTTTATATTCGCCTGTAATGATTCTGTGCATCTACAACAGCTATCGATACCATGTTAATGATTTCGCGGATAGAGCTGCCTAGCTGCAGGATGTGTACCGGTTTGCGCATTCCCATCAGGATGGGCCCGATTACCTCTGCGCCTCCAATTTCCGCCAGCACTTTGTAGGCGATGTTGCCCGAGGTAAGGGTTGGGAAGACGAGGGTGTTGGCACCTTTTTCGGCCAGTTCGCTGAACGGATACAACTCCCGCAGCAGATCGCGGTTAAGAGCGGTGTTGGCCTGCATCTCGCCATCGAGTAACAGGTCCGGGTAGCGCTGTTTGGCTTTGCGCACCGCCTCCGCTGCTTTTTGCGGAATTTCGCCCCGCACCGAGCCGAAGTTGGAATAGGACAGCATGGCAATGCGTGGCTCCGTATCGAAAAAGCGGACGGCACGGGCGGTCAGGCCGATAATATCTACCAGCTCGTCTGCTGTCGGGTTTACGTTTACTGTGGTATCGGCAAAGAAGTAAGGCTCTTTCTTGTTCAGAACGATGTACATACCGGCCACTTTGTTGATACCGTCTTCCACACCAATTACCTGCAGGGCAGGCAGTATGGTTTTGGAGTAATCCCTGGTGAGACCGGAAATGAGGGCATCGGCTTCGCCGGTTTCCAGCATCAGGCTGCCAAAGTAGTTGCGGTCGCGCAACAGGCGGCGGGAATCGGAAAGCGTAAGGCCTTTGCGCTGCCGCATCTTGTAGAGCAACTGGGCAAACTCTTCGGTTCGGGCAGTCTCTTCAGCCGGATCGATGATGGTGCACTCGCTCAGGTCGAGGTTGTGTTCTTCTACAATGGCATTGATCTGCTTGCGGTCGCCGAGTAAGATTGGTTTGGCAATGCGCTGTTCCTGCAGGGTCTGCGCCGCCTTCAAAATCTTGTAATGGTCTGCCTCGGTAAATACTACCCGCTGCGGATCTTTCTTCGCCTGGTTGGTAATGCGCGTCATCAGTTTCTGGTCGATGCCGATGCGCTCGTGCAGTTCCTGCTCGTACTCTTCCCAGTTCACGATCGGTCGGCTGGCTACACCACTCTCCATAGCTGCTTTGGCCACTGCCGGCGATATGGTGGTAATCAGGCGCGGGTCCAGCGGCTTCGGGATCAGGTAGAACCGTCCGAAGGAGATGGTGTGGTCGCTATAGGCTTTGTGCACGATCTCGGGTACGGGTTCTTTGGCAAGCGAAGCCAGCGCACGCACGGCAGCCAGTTTCATGGCTTCGTTTATTTCGGTGGCCCGCACATCCAGCGCTCCCCTGAAGATGTAAGGGAAACCCAGCACGTTGTTCACCTGGTTCGGATGGTCGGAACGGCCGGTGGCCATAATAAGATCTTCGCGCGTAGCCATAGCTACATCGTAAGGAATTTCGGGATCGGGATTTGCCAGTGCAAAAATGATCGGGTTGGGCGCCATCCGTTTTACCAGCTCCGGGTCCAGCACGTTGCCTGCCGACAAGCCGACAAACACATCGGCGCCCTCCATGGCTTCTGCCAGGGTGCTGATGTTACGGGTGGTCACAAACTGCGACTGGAAAACATCCAGGTCGTCGCGCTCCGGGCTGATGATGCCGTTTTTATCAAACATCACCAGGTTGTCGAGGCGCAGGCCCAGTTCTACATACAGTTTGGTACAGGCGATGGCGGCGGCTCCGGCACCGTTCATCACGAGCTTTATGTCTTCAATCTTCTTTTCTGCCAGTTCCAGTGCATTCAGCAACGCGGCAGCTGAGATGATGGCGGTGCCGTGCTGGTCGTCGTGCATCACCGGGATGTTCATCTGGTCCTTGAGGGCATTTTCGATCTTGAAGCTTTCGGGCGCTTTTATGTCTTCCAGGTTTATTCCTCCGAAGGTTGGCTCCAGCGACTTCACAATCCGGATAAACTCATCGGGGTCGGTACAGTCTATTTCGATATCAAACACATCAATGCCGGCAAACTTTTTAAAGAGGACCCCTTTTCCTTCCATGACCGGTTTAGAAGCATCCGGACCAATATTGCCTAAGCCCAGCACAGCCGTACCATTTGAGATAACCCCTACCAGGTTTCCTTTAGCGGTGTACTTGTAGGCATTGTCTTTATCTGCTGCTATCTCTTTACAGGGTTCAGCCACACCCGGCGAATAGGCCAGCGCCAGGTCATGCTGGGTGCTTAACATTTTGGTTGGAACAACTTCTATTTTACCAGGCTGCTGCAGCATGTGGTAGTTGAGGGCGTCTTGTTTGTTAACTTTAATCATAGTAAGCAATTAGTGTGTCAGGCGCTTTAAGGGTACTTGTTACAAAGGACAGACGCAGTGCTGCCATGTCTTATGCCCAATTTCCTAAGAATTCAGCATTTACCAAACAATAGCAGGCAAAGATACGGCGTCTTCATCCTTTAATTCTTATAAAATTTCCTTTTTTTGGCATTTAGCTCCTTATTTCTGCAGCTAACACCGGTTAGCACCGGTAGTACCCTGTTAGCGGCAACAAATCCTTCCGCTGCTGCGGGTGCATTTTTTCCCGAAACAGCAGAAACTGTTAGCATGAACGGCAACAGGTGCAGCAATGTTGGTCGAAAATACTTATTTCTGAACCAGCCGGAAATTATTTAACCGAAGCGCAACAGCCGCAGCCTGGCCCAAAACCTGAAATAAAGGAGCAGTGGGTGTGGAGACGGGTGCTGCAGATGAAAAAAAGAGGCATTCTGAAGCCTGAAGCGTGCCGGGATGCAGTGTGCTGGCAACATTACCTGCGCTCCTCCCGCTGCTTAACACAAGATAACCCGGGACGCTCCTTTTGGGCATGCGCAGGATTTGCTGCCCCTGCCACCACAGCCTTTGCTGCTGAAAACCTTACGCCCGGATGCGCTAAAATAAGATCAACGCTGAATAAGAGCGACTGGAACGGTAACCGGTACCAGAAAGCCATAGCCCCGATAGCAACGTTCACCCTTGATTTTGTGCCGTTCAGCGGCAAAACAGATATATTCACCAACTAAGCAGAAACAACACAAAAAAATACCATTTAAGCACCAACAGGCAGCGCCGGTCCGCGTAAACATAACTAAACCATTACCGGGTACAGAAACAAGCACGCAACCAATTTACAATCAGTCACTTTACCCGAAACCTTCGACCTCCCAACCAGCGACACACACGCCTGATAACCGGATAAGTTATCGCGTCGCCGGCATAGTAGAACTATTGCAGTTGTCTCAGAATTTTTAAATACACCAATAAAGATATCCCTTATGAAAGTCGTTATGCTCTTACTCGCCATGCTGCTGATGTTTGCAGGAATATTAAAGAAAACAGCCGACGATGTGCAGGAAATTGCTGCCAGAACGGAAATGAAACAGTACATGCAACAATACCCCAACCTGTTACCAGAGTTTGAGGTAGTTGCCAAACGCTTGCCGAATACCTGATTACTCCGGGCGTTTCGCCCGCGTGCCATTAGTCGGAATAAAACTATGAGAACACGCTGGCAAGCGGAGGCAGCTGTATGTTTCAGCACCTGACTGGCAGACAAGTCCCAGTCTATGGTACGCTATAGACTGGGCAAACATACCTTTACACCAGACCTGCTGATGTTACAACACCGGCAGGCAAAAACTGCATTGCACCAACAGCAGCTACAGGATGTTGTTTATCTGCTCTTTTATCTTCTCCAGTTCTTCCTTCATCTCCACCACATAATGCTGAATAGTCGCATCGTTGGCCTTGGAGCCGATCGTGTTTATTTCGCGCCCGATTTCCTGCGCTATAAAACCTAGTTTTTTCCCGGTTGGCTCGGGCAGGTACACCGTTTCGGTGAAGTAGTGCAGGTGGTTGATGAGCCGTACTTTTTCTTCGGCAATATCGAGTTTCTCCATAAAATAGACCATCTCCTGCTCAAACCGGTTCTGGTCGAAACTTTCGGAGCTTTCTATTTCGGTCAGGTGTGTTTTGATGCGGTTGCGGATATGCTCCATGCGCTCCGGGTCGCGCTTCTCTATTTCGGCCAGTAAAATCCGGATGCGGTCGATGTACGACACCACTTCGGCGGTCAGCGCTTTGCCTTCGTCGGTCCTGAACGTGTTGATGCTCTCGATGGCTTCCTGCACCAGCGGCTGTATCGCCTGCCAGGCGGCAGCGCTACCTTCGTCCTCGCCCTGGCTTTGCTGCAGCACATCGGGCATGTGCAGGGCCAGGCGAAAGAGCTCGTCTTTGGAGCTTCCCAGCGCATTTGCTACTTCTTCGAACTCGCGGTAATAAGCCTGCAGCAACTCTTTGTTGATGCTGCTTTTTGCCTGCTGCGCCTGGTTTCGGGTATAATCGATGCAAATACTCACTTTGCCGCGCACCAGTGCCTTTGTCAGCATATTCCGGATTTCGTATTCATGCTCGTTTATAAAGCGGGGCAATCGTACGCTCAAATCCATTCCTTTGGAATTGAGCGATCTGATTTCCACGGCAATGGTTACCTGGTCTGTATCTAGGCGGGCACTGCCAAAGCCTGTCATGGACTGCAACATAAGCTATTTTCAAAATGATGTTCTGGCAAATTAAGTATAATTATTTTCATTTTTCAGCCTCCTACCCTATTAATACTGTTTTCGCTGGAAATTAGGTATAACGTCCTGTTCTTTTTTAAGAAAAACCTTTGTTAAACAAGGAGCAGTGGCTGTGGTGGCAGGGGCAGCAGAACTTATTCAGCAATAAAAGCGCTGACAAATTCTTCTGCATCAAAAAAATACCTACTTTTGCACCCACAATGATATACTCTGTTCCATTTATAGCCGTCACGCCACCGTGACCATTTCGTAACCTGGCCTCCTCTGGCCCAGGCACCTGCTGTATCCTGATCCTATTTTAATTATACACGCTGCTGCCAGTGTGTACAGATCCGTTATGTTTCTGTGGCACCTGTGTAGCATCCACCTCACGTCAGTTATTTTATTTAAGCATGAAGCCATTATTACGTCTTTTTGATTTTAGCCGGAAGGTTGAATACAGAATTGAAATTTTAGCCGGGCTCACGGTTGCCATGACCATGATCCCGGAATCGCTGTCCTTTGCCATATTAGCAGGGTTTCCGCCACTGGTTGGCTTGTACGCTGCTTTTATCATGGGCTTGGTTACGGCAGTGCTGGGCGGCAGGCCGGGCATGATCTCGGGTGGCGCAGGCGCTACGGCCGTTGTACTGATCGCCTTGATGCAGTCGCACGGGCTGGAATATGTGTTTGCGGCAGTGGCCCTGGCTGGTGTTTTACAGATCTTGGTCGGCGTATTTAAGCTGGGCAAGTTCATACGCCTGGTGCCGCAGCCCGTGATGTATGGGTTTGTAAACGGGTTAGCGGTAATCATATTTATGGCGCAGTTTGAGCAGTTCAAAACTGTTGTAAACGGCGAAGTTACCTGGCTCAGCGGCACCCCTTTACTTATTATGGCCGGACTGGTAGCCTTAACCATTGCTATTATTGTGGTTATGCCCAAAATAACCAAAGCCATCCCGCCTTCGCTGGCAGCCATTATTGTGGTGTTCGGTCTTGTGCTGGGCTTCGGGATTGATACGAAAATTGTTCGCGATATTGCTGCTGTGAGCGGCGGTTTACCTCCTTTCCATATCCCGGAAGTACCACTCACGCTGGAGATGCTGCAGGTTATTTTTCCGTATGCCCTGATTATGGCTGGCGTGGGCTTAACCGAAAGTTTATTAACCCTGAACCTGGTAGACGAAATTACGAGCACCAGGGGCAATGGCAACCGGGAAAGTGTTGCCCAGGGAAGCGCTAACTTACTCAATGGTTTCTTCTTTGGCATGGGCGGTTGCGCCATGATTGCGCAGACCCTGGTAAACCTTTCTGCTGGCGCCAGGGCACGTGTTGCCGGTATAGTTGCGGCTTTAACCATCCTGGCTATTATCCTGGTTGGGGCTCCGGTAATTGAGCGGGTACCGATGGCCGCGTTAACAGGCGTTATGATTATGGTAGCGATCGGTACGTTCGAGTGGATCAGCATCCGGATCGTCAATAAAATGCCGAAGCAGGATGTGTTCGTCGGTATTCTGGTTGCCGTCATCACCGTCTGGCTGCACAACCTGGCTCTCGCTGTGCTGATTGGCGTGATCATTTCGGCGTTGGTTTTTGCCTGGGAGAGCGCCAAGCGCATCCGGGCCAGAAAGTATACCGATGCGCATGGTGTTAAACATTACGAACTTTATGGCCCGCTGTTCTTTGGCTCTGTTACCGCTTTTACCGAAAAGTTTGATGTTCAAAACGACCCGAAGGAGGTAATCATAGACTTTAAAGATAGCCGGGTGGCCGACATGTCGGGCATTGATGCGCTGAACAAGCTGACGGAGCGTTACCAGAAAGCAGGCAAAAAACTGCACCTGAAGCACCTGAGCCCTGACTGCCTGCTGCTGCTTAAAAATGCCGAAGAGGTGATCGATGTAAATATCCTGGAAGACCCGCAGTACGCGGTTGTATCGGACAGGCTGGCGTAGGTCGTGCAGTTGAGATAAAACAGCAGCGGCTCCTGAAGATGATTCGGGAGCCGCTGCTGGTTTTAGGTGAAATGAAGTTTTTTAAGCGGTTAGAAATAGTACTACCTGACTCGCTGGGTTAAACCTCATTATATTTTGATATTTAAAAGAAATAAATTGACCAAAAAGCTTCAAAATCAAATTACATACTATGTAAATGATTCTATAATTATAAATTATAATAAATCACCCTCTCCTTCAACTTCAATAAGTAGTTCCGGATTGTTAAAATGAAAAGAAATTTTCGTTATTTGTTCAGATTCAAAATACCATGCTACCATGTATGGTTCACCTGAATATAAGAAATTGTCATAATCAGTTATTCCAATTATCTCCCTTGCCCAGACCATTCCTTGAGAGTCTCCTTTCTGTTCTCTAACTGTTCTCACATGAGCCCATCTGTCTGCCATGGTAAATGAAGAGTCTAATTTAAACCGTTGCGCCACATAGTCGCTTAACCTGCCAACAATTCCTAGTTGAACATCATATTTGTCCTTATCAATTAAGAAATCAATACTGTTTAATCCATCATAAAGCATTGCTGTGGTATCATCCTCAAAGACAGGACCGCCATCTATTTGTTTTCCACCCTCCCAAACTATAAATGAACTAGGCTTAAATGTTACAGCAATTTTATTTAAGCGCATAAGTGGTTGGAACTTATCGTAACTCATAAATACATTTTTTCTTTATAATTTTTTATATGGCACAAACGGATGGTGCTACCGATGGGCGAGGCGGAGCCGAGCATAAAGGCTGCACTACCCGTTTGTGCAGTGTTTTCTTTATTTTACTTTCAAATCCTTCAGTCCTGTGTAGCTACCTCTATACTTATAGGCATTTCCTATCTTTTCATTCATTGATTTTGTTTGCGGAACAAGTAATCTTACTTCAGCTTTATTTACCATATCTAATAATGTTATAACAGCATTTTTGTCAATAGCATAATTATAGGCACACTCATTACTGCAAAATATTTTATTCTTCAACCCTGGTATAGTCTTGTATAAGTAGTGATTTCCTTGAGGTTTATCTTTCGTAATATCAGAGAGGACCAAAGTGTAATCTGTAAAGTTTTTTGGCTTTACTCCAAATTGTCCCTTCTCTATCGTTGTTTTTACAATTTGTGAAGATTTATACTTATACTCATTTGAGCATTTAAAACTTGTATTACAGTATTCGCATACTTTTGAATTGAAGAATCTATCGTCCACTACTATAGGGAAAAATAGCTTATCAATTGGAATTTCAAATGCTGGATAGTTTAGAACTGATTCTGATAATAAACCATGATTTTCTCTCATCAACGTATCCACACATCTTTCAGAACAAATCAAATGTTGATTAATTCTTTTTACAGCAACAGCATACCTGCCCTTGAAGTAAGGTAAATTGTCAATGATAAAACTGTAATCTATATTTCCGCCATTCGATACATATACTACTTAATTATTATAATCTATATCTGCAATATCTGGATGCTGTAAATTAATAAAAACATTGACTACTCCAACAAACTTCATTTTGTCTAATGTTGTGGCTGTGCCACATATCTCACAATTTTTGTTTGTAGCTTTTTCTGGAGTTGATGACTTTGTACTATTGCCAAAGAGGTTTGATAAAAAAGACATAGATTAAAATATTATTTTTTATAAATTTAAATATTGCCCAACGATAGGATAAACGGAGTTATTCGGCTTATCTGCATTATGTACGGACGATCCAATCAACTCCTCAAGCATCAGAAACACCATTTACCCACAGCAAGATAAGGGAATATTCCAATAACACACGTTAGCTCTGAAAATATTTTTTTCGAACAACAGCTTGCCAGGGTGCAAGCAGAACAGATTTCCATCCAAACAGTAGTACTGCAGCTGCCACCACAGCCTTTGCTGCTCTAAAAGGCAATTCCACTGCTCAAAAAACCTCGCAGTGTGCGGAGCTCCTGCGAGTGTTTGGAGGTACTGGTTCAGACACTCGCAGGACCTGCGGACACTGCGAGGTCTTTCGGAGCAAGCTATCTGTCATTACAAGATTAAATAGGAGCAGAGGCTGTGGTGGCAGCTGCAGTAAATATTCTGAGAGGGGAAATGGGGAAAAAAAGCTTTTGAGGCTACTGCACCACCTTGTTTACCGCATCGATCATGGTAAACAGATCGCTGTAGTGGTGGTCGATGCGCTCGCCGCGTTTCCGGCCCAGGCGCACGATCACGAGCTCCTTTTCCGGCATCACCACAATGTACTGGCCCAGGATGCCGCGGGCGTAAAAGATGTCCTGGCCTTTGTAGTCGGGCAGGAGCCACCAGTGGTAGCCGTAAAAATCTGTTGTTTTGCCTTCGTCGGTGGGGAGGCCGCTGGGGCTGAGGGAAGCTTTCACATAGGCTGGGTCTACAATCGTGTCGCCGTGCCAGACGCCGTTGTGCAGGTACAGCTGCCCGATGCGGGCAAAGTCGCGGGCATTGGAAAAAAAGCAGCAGTAAGCCTTCTCGTTCCCGTCCGGGCGGTCTGTGCTCCAGGCGGCATCGTGTGCGGCGCCAATCCGGCGCCAGAGCTTTTCTTCGGCGTATTCGCTCAGGCTTTTACCGGTGGCGGCTTCCAGCACAAAGCTCAGCACCTGTGTGTCGCCGCTCTTGTAGCTGAACGATTGCCCGGGCGGCTCAACCGCCTGAAGCCGCCCGATGAGCTTTTTCAGGTTGGTGCCGTAGTAGGCCTCGGTGGTCATGGAGATGGGGCTGGTGTAGGTTTCGTCCCAGTTAAGCCCGGAACTCATGTAGAGCAGGTGCTTCAGTTTGATGGCAGCCTTGTCTCCTTCGGCAAACTCCGGCAGAAAATCGGACACCGGCTGCTCCAGGCTTTTGATTTTGCCTTCTTTCAGAGCTATTCCTACCAGTACGCTCACAATGCTCTTCGCCACCGAAAAAGAGTTGCTCAGCGAGGTCGCATCGTAGCTCTCCCAGTACTGCTCATGCAGCAACGAATCCTGCTTTACCACCAGGAAAGCAACCGACTCCAGTTGCCGGTGCTGCACTTCCAGTTCTTCCGGAAAGGTCAGGGTGTTGTAGTTTTTGGAAACAGGCCAGGGCGTTGCCGCTGCAGGCGCTTCTATTTTGCGCTGGTCAAAGATGCGGTAATCATCTATATCCGGGAAATTATAGCGCAGGGCCGTGTACACATAATTTTTGTCGGCAAAGTGCAGCCAGACGGCGGCAAGGCCCGCAACCAGAAGAAAAGCCAATCCGGTATTTCGTACTGCTTTACGGGCCATTCTTCCGGGTTAAAAGTCGTACCCTAAGGTTACATAAAACTTAGGTCCTACGCGCCTGAAGTCATCTTCGCCCCAGGCAACATCCAGTTTACCGTAAATCCCGAAGAGCGTGGAGCGGGCGCCAAAGCCGTAGCCCACCAGGAACGGGTTGCGGTAGTTGATAACGGTAACTTCAAACGGGTTACTACCGGTTGTATTTTCGCCCCCCACAATACGCGTGTTGATGGAGTTATTTCCCGTGAAGGGGTTGTTGCCGTTATAGGCGGTACCGGCATCCACAAAAGAAGTGAGCTGCAGGTTGCGCAAAAAGCCGGAACCAATCTGCCCATCGTACAGGTACTGCACAATTGGCACCCGCAGTTCCAGGTTACCCATCATGTACTTGCTTCCGGTGCGGGTATTGAAATTGAACCCGCGCAAAGGCAACACATACTGCAGGTAGAAGATGTCGGCAGGGCCGCGCACAATCACGTCGTTGGCCTCCGAGGCTTCGTCCTCATCCGGGAAAAGCCAGTTATCCATCCCGCCAATCAGGAAGCTTTTGAGGGCATTGCCGTAGAAGGCGCCATAGCTCAGGCGGCCCGCCAGAATAATTTCGCGGTGGATCTTCTGGTAACGCCGCAAATCGAAGTAGAATTTACTGAAGTTTGCTGCAGAATTTTCAAAGCCATTCAAGGTAAGGAAACCGATTTTCATACGGGTTCCTTCCAGCATGTTTACGCCTGTTGCAATGGAGTTATCGTACACGAACTCCAGTGTACCGCCTCCAAAATTGTTCACACTGTCGGGCACCGAAAATTCTGTTACGGTAGTAAAGCGGGCGTTCACAAAGGTAGGCTTTAACCGGAAGCTGGTGCTGTGGCTAAGCGGATACACCACCACCGGCGACACCTCGTGCTTGGCCAGGCGGAGCCGCAGGTTCTGCTCTTCGGTAACAATAACATCGCGCTTAAATTGCACCCCTACATCGTAGCGTCGTTTCAGGTTCATGTATTCTGAACTGAAGCGGCTTGTTTCCAGGTCGGTTTTCACGAAGGCGCTTCCGCTGATGTGGTGGTCTTCGAACAGATCGCTCATGTTTACGCCGGCCACAATACCAAAACCTAACAGCGGATCAGCATACACCGAGGTGATAATCTCGTGCACACTAAAGCGGAGATCATAATCCACCGGACCGGCTATTTGGGCGCCCGGTGCAGAAGTTGGCCGCCGCACCACTGTTTTCTCGGGTTGGGCAGCGGTGGTTTTATCGGAATCAAACTGGTAGTTGTCGATGTTTACTTCACCTTCCCGCTTAGGCTTGGCCGGTGTGGTGGTGGTTTTGTCTTCGAGCAGCTTTTGAGTAGCAGCGCCTGCGGCAGGAGCGGCCGCATTGCGGGCACGGGTTTCCAGGATAACCTGCCGCGCCGTTTTCGGAAGCTCATTTAAGGTGGTGGCACTAAAATCGGGCAGCAGGTACACAAACCGTTGCGCCTGGTCTTTGGCAACGAGCGCCAGCGTATTGGTACTGCTCTTAAAATCGTAGTTTTCGATGTTCTGAACAAAGTTGGTGAGCGGTTTCTTTTCGCCGGTAGCCAGGTTGTAGAAGTACAGGCTCCTGACACCACTTTCCTCGCTCAGGTATACCAGGTTGCCGTCGGCGGTGGCCCTCGGAAGCACTTCGCTGGCAATCGAGCTTGTCAGCTGCCTTACCTCCACATCACGGCCTGCTCTTTGCAACAGGAAGATATCGTAGTTATTTACCACATCCGTAAAACCGGGTTGGGCAACGGCAACCGCCGTATCAGCCCAGCGGTTAGAACTGAAAGCAATTTGTTCCGTTCCCTTCAGGAATACCGGGTTTACGTCGTCAAAAATATCGTTTGTAAGCTGCTGCTCCAGCCTGCCGGCGCCACTCAGCAGGTAAATATCCGATTGCCCGTCCCGGATGGCGCTCACCACCAGGTTCCGGCCATCCTCGGAATAGCTCATGTCCTGCACCTGCGAAAACTGCGGCAACGTAGCAGAAGGCGTGGTTAAATCATCATAAAAAGGGATAACAGAAACGCCGCTGCCGGCTTTTACCTGCCGCAGCACCATCTGCCCCCTGCGTGCCTCTATAAACCCTAACTGGTTGTTGTTACGCCAGGCCAGCACCGGCAGCTTATAATCTACCTCCTGGTCCAGCATTTTGTAGCCGCCTTTCCACACCACGCGGTCGCGCTTGCTGCGCACGTCCTGTACAATTATCTTATAGTTGCCTTTATCATTTTCCACGTAGGCCAGCAAGTTGCCGGCCGGGTTCAGGACAGGCTCGGAATAGTAAATACCTTTCCTGTTTTTCTGGAAAAGTTTCTTGTTATCCGGCAGCTCCACCAGCGGGTTTTCAGCACGCGTGTTTATCTGGGAGTAGTACCTGTACCACTCCTGCAGGAAGCGCTTGTAGGGGATGTTCAGGCTGCTGGTAATGCCAATCTCCACATCGCGGGTAATGCGGGTCAGGTTCAGTATATTCTGGATGGCTGTATAGCCATAGCGTTCGGCAATGTAATTCCAGATGGAGTGGCCGGCGAGTTCCTGGTTGTTTTTCAGAAACAGTTCGGGGCGCTGCTTCGGGTTGCTGAGCAGCACATCGCGCACATAGTTATCCATTGGTATGCTCCACCCTTCGGCGGTATAGGCGGCCACACCGCTTACAAACCAATCGGGCAGGCGCAGCAGGTAGCTGCTCTGGAGCGCTTCTTTTAAACTGCCGCCATACATCATGTCGCTCAGCAGCAGTTCGGTAAGGCGGTAGCTCAGGTCACGCTTAAACTCAGTCTGTGTTCCTTCAAAGGCCAGCTCAATTTTATTTTTGAGGAAGAGGGTTTCTCCGCCGGTTTCGAACTGGTCGTTACTCAGGCCAATGTTGCTTTGCTTCAGGTCGGTTGGCGAGTTGTAGAGCAGGAAGGTAATTTTGGAGTACGGGTAATAGCCAATCAGGCTAGTGATCCGCTTCAGTTCCTTCTCGGCATACTCGGCGGCATGTCGCGCTGTTTTATCCCCTCCTTTATAGAAGTAAACATTGAAATTCGGAGTGCTGTACAACCGCCAGTCAAAGTTCTTGTACTGGATACGGTTCCTCCCAAAAGTATCGCGGCCGGGCTGTGCCTGCAACGTGCCGCTGCCCAGTAAGCAAAGCACAAACAGCGGCAATAACCATGTATATAAACGCATGCGCTTAGGTTTGTTGATTTGAGTTTTTTACGTAACTGTAATATAACGAAAAATATCTTGTAATATTTACTTCGGGCAGCAGTTCTGCGTTACCTGCCAGTGCATCTGCAAACAGGCTGGCTAAATAAGGTACCATCAGCACGCCTTTCGAGCCCATGCCGTTAAAAACACTTAGCTGCGGGTGCTCCGGGTGCTGCCCGATAAGCGGACGCCGGTCACGCACAGCAGGCCGGATGCCGGCCCAGTGGTTCTTTACGGTAAATGGATGTGCGGTAATCTGGGAAAAGCGTTCTGACAGTTCCTCCCGGCCGGCTGGTGTAGGCTGCTCATCCGGCTCGCGCCAGTTATAGGTAGCCCCTATTTTAAATACGCCTCCTCCCATAGGAAGAACGTAAACAGCTTTGTTATAGATGCATTCGGTTTCAAATTTCTCCGTCTCCACTTCCAGCACCTCGCCCTTGGTAGGCTGCAGGGGCAGCCATTTGAAAAAGGGGTTGTGTATGACCTGATAGCCCTCGCAGAAGATGATGTGCTTTGCCCGGAAGCCTTTATACGTCACGCCGGTTTCGGTCAGCGCCAGTTGGTCGAACTGAAATTTTTCGGACAGCAGCGCCCCTTCCTGCTCCAGTTCCTGCCGTAGCAGGGCCAGCGTGCGCGCCACCTCCAGGTGCCCTCCCTGCTCAATCAGGATGCCGCCATAGGGGTCCTGCAGCAGCGGGTCGCCGGTACTGCTTACGCGGGTCTCTTTTATATAACTGCTCCAGCCACCATTGCCACTGCGCCCCATCCAGTTGTTCTGCTCTTCTACAGAAGAGAATATTTTATAGATGGGCTGATGAAAGTAGAGCGGCTGTCGGAAATGGTCTTCCAGTTCCTTATAAAAAGCATCGGCAAAGGGAATAAAGGTATCGGCCAGCCACGATTTTGCAAACCGCTTGCCCGCCACCGGGTTCACCAGGCCTGCTGCCACGTTAGACGCTGAGTTCGGTTTCAGTTCATCAATTACCAGTACCCGCTGCCCCTGTTTGCGCAGCGTGTAAGCTAAAATGGCTCCTGCTAGCCCGTGGCCAACAACTATAAAATCGTAATTCATTTGGGCAATTTACAACAAGTACAGCTGAATTTTGTAACTTAGAAGCCAATATTGCAGGCATTATTGCGAAACAAACCAAAAAATATATGGAGGTTACCTGCCTTACATTTAACCCTTTCCAGGAAAACACTTACCTGCTCCACGACAGCACCGGCGAGTGCGTTGTAGTAGACCCGGGCTGTTACGAAAAACACGAACAGGCAGAACTTAAAGCCTATATCGAACAGCACAACCTGAAAGTAGTAAAGCTGCTCAACACCCATTGCCACATCGACCATGTACTCGGCAATACCTTTGTAGCCGACACCTATGGCGTGGGTTTGGAGATACACGAACAGGACCTGCCCACGCTCCGGTCTGTACCGGCTTATGCTCCTGCCTATGGCTTTCCGATGTATTCCGAAACGCTTCCTTCATCCTATCTGAAAGAAGGCGATCCTGTTACGTTTGGCAACACAACACTGCAGGTGCTCTTTACACCGGGTCACGCACCCGGACATGTGGTTTTTTATAATGAGCAGGAAAAAGTTTGCATCGGGGGCGATGTACTGTTCCGGCAAAGCATAGGCCGCACCGACCTTCCCGGCGGCGACTTCGACACGCTTCTCAACAGCATCCGAACCAAGATGTTCACGCTTCCGGAGGAGGTAACGGTATATCCCGGGCACGGACCGGAAACGACCATCGGGTACGAGAAAAAACACAATCCTTTTCTACGTTAAGCGCGCCGGCACCTGATATTAATGAAGAAGCATATCCCCAATACCATCACCTGCCTGAACCTGTTTGCCGGTTGCCTGGCCCTGTACTTTGCTTTTAACGATAAGCTGGTATACGCTGCTTACATGGTTATTATAGCCGCTGTTTTTGATTTCCTGGATGGCATGCTGGCACGCCTGCTGAAAGCGTATTCAGAGATCGGCAAGCAGCTCGACTCGTTAGCCGACATGGTTTCGTTTGGTGTTGTGCCCGGCACTATTATGTTCAGCCTGTTTACCAGAGCCGGTACCGGTGCACTGGGCGTTCCGGAGCAGGTGCTGCCTTTTGCCGGTTTCCTGATAACTGTTTTCTCGGCGCTGCGCCTGGCCAAGTTCAATATAGATACCCGCCAGACTACTTCCTTTATCGGAGTGCCTACCCCTGCCTGTTCTATGTTTGTAGCCTCGCTTCCGCTTATCCTGGCGCAAACGCCCCTGCTGTACGACAGAGTTATCCTGAACCCCCTGGTGCTGCTGCTTATTACGGTCGTTTTTTCTTACTTACTCGTAGCCGAACTGCCGCTGTTTGCCTTAAAATTTAAAAACCTGAGCTGGAAAGAAAACGCCGTCCGGTTTATATTCCTGGGATTATCCGTCATTTTGCTGGCTCTTTTTAAATTCGCAGCAATACCGCTTATTATCGTACTGTATGTGGTGTTGTCTTTCATAAAAAAGCCATCCCATTTATGAGATTAAGTGCCGGAACAGAAGAAACCGCTAAAGAGAAAGAGAGGATCTGTAATACGCTTCCGGCGAACCCGATCATGGAATCGTACACCTATGAACTACAGCTGCAATAAAATTGTTGATTCTACTGCAATAATGCAGCTATTTTTTTGTTAATAATTTAATAATGATACTTTGGCTGATCCTATTCCGGGAGCCAGGGCTTTGTTATTTAATCCTGACCCAATTTTATGATGTGGCTTTCCCCTTCCCGACTGTTTTTTGTGTGCGTGCTCTTTTTGGTAGGCCTACTTACAGATGGGGCAACAGCACAAACAGCAACGCCTGCTACCGTAGACCTGAACTGGCAGGGTTATGAACAGTTACCTCCTGCTCCGGGCCTCTCTGAAAAAATACCGGCTTTTGAGGGAGCCAGTTTTGATTATACCGAAGGACTCCCTTACTACCAACTCCGGTTCGAGGGCAACCAACTGAACAGCTTTCAGCTGCAGCATGCCAAATACCAGCCTTTCTCTGCCGAAGACCAGAAGCTTTTCAAGGCAAAAAACATTCCGGCAGAACCTGCTGTTCGTATTAGCCACGGCACAGAAAACAAACACCCGGTTAGCACGGTGGCGATTATGCCTGTTCGCAGGAACCCGCAGTCGGGCCAACCGGAGAAGCTGGTAAGTTTCAGTTATACCCACACCTCCGGCAACAGTGCCACCGGTTCCGGTAACATGCGGGTAAGCTCGGCTGCAGGCGCATCCAACTCAAACAAAACATCCTCTGTCCTGAACTCAGGCACCTGGTACAAACTAGGGATCACCACCACAGGTATTTATAAAATAGACAAAGCCACCCTGCAGGCCCTTGGCATCAACACACAGGGGTTGGACCCCAAAACAATCCAGGTGTATGGCAACGGAGGCGGCATGCTGCCACAAGCCAACAGTACCCCCCGCCCCGACGACCTGCTCGAAAATGCCATCTGGGTATCCGGTGAGGCTGACGGCCGCTTCGACGACAACGATTTTGCGCTTTTCTACGGGCAGGGGCCGCATACCTGGAACTATAATGCCAATCTGAACCTGTTTAAGCACGAATACAACCTTTATACAGATACTGCTTACTACTTCCTGCGGGTAGGCAGCACGCAAGGCGCCCGCATTTCCTCCAGAGGACAGGCGGCAGGGGCTGCTCAAACCATTTCCAGTTACAATGAGCGGCTTTTCCATGAGCGGGATATAAAGAACATGGTATCATCGGGCAGAGAATGGTATGGCGAAGAATTCAGCTCCTTTACAACAACCCGCGATTTCGCCTTCAATGTTTCTGATATTATACCGGGGTCCGATATAAAACTGACCTCTTTCCTGATGGCAAACTCCCCCATTACCTGCTCTTTTGCGGTGAGGCTTAATGGCACAGTATTGGGCACCCAGTATATCCCCGGCAGAGGCAATTACCAGTATCATCCACTGGGAGTTAACAGTACCCAAACCCACACCATCAATCAGCAGGCGCTTGGCCAGGCATCGGAGCTAAAAGTAGGTTTAACCTTTGGCACTGGCGGCAGCACGACCTCTACCGGTTATCTTAATTACCTGGAGCTAAACCTGGAGCGGCAACTGAAACTGTACGGCGACCAGACCAGTTTCCGGTCTGTACAAAGCCTGACAACACCCGCCAGTACATTCCGGATAGCAGGCACACCGGCAGGTGCAACCGTTTGGGATGTAACCAACCCACAGCAGCCTGTTTTACAGGAAACCACTACAGCAGGTTCTGACCTGACGTTCAGTGCTCCAACCAGCTTGTTACGGGAGTTTGTCGTGTTTAAGGGTAATACGGGATTTAAACCGGCAACACTGGGCCTTGTGAACAACCAGAACCTGCATGCCCTTAACCTGAATGGCAACATCGACTTTGTCATCCTGACGCACCCCGCTTTTCTGCAGGAGGCGAACCGCCTTGCGGAATACCGCAGCAGGAAAAGCAATATGGAAGTAACCGTAGTTACCACCACACAGGTGTATAATGAATTTGCATCGGGGGCCCAGGATGTAACCGCTATCCGCGATTTTATGCGCATGCTGTATGGCCGCAGCCATAAAAGCGGCAGCAATGTAATGTACCTGCTCCTGTTTGGCGACGCCTCCTACGACTATAAAAACCGCATCAGCGGTAACACGAATTTTGTACCAATCTACGAATCACGTGAGTCGCTTAATCCGCTGAGAACATACTCTTCCGAAGATTACTACGGCTTCCTGGACGATGACGAGGGCGAGTGGCAGGAGAGCTCCTTCGGCAATCATTTACTTGACATTGGCATAGGACGGTTGCCTGCCAGAACACCGGCACATGCAGCCACCCTGGCAGATAAAATTATGGCCTACGAAAGCCCCAGCCATTTTGGAAAGTGGCGTAACCAGATCACGTTTATAGCCGACGACGGTGATACCAACGAACACCAGAACGATGCCGAGTTTCTGGCCGGCTACGTAGAACAGGATCACAAAAAATTCAACAACAACAAAATATATGTGGACCTGTACCCGCAAATAGCTGTAGCCAATGGGCAGCGCTCTCCGGAGGCGATAACAGCCATAAACAAAGCCGTAGAGAAGGGTTCGCTCATTCTTAATTACACCGGGCACGGAAACGAAGTGAGCCTGGCAAGCGAGCAACTGATTACGATTCCGCAGATAAACAACTGGCGCAACAGCAACAACCTTACCTTTATGCTTACGGCAACCTGCGATTTTGGCCGCTACGACGACCCGGGCAGAACCTCCGGGGCAGAGCTAAGCCTGCTAAACGATCAGGGAGGCACTGTTGGCCTGCTTACAACTACACGCCCTGTTTACGCCTACAGCAACCGGGTGCTTAACCGTAACTTTTTCTGGAGCGCCTTAACTCCGCTCAACGGCAAAATGCCGCTGTTAGGCGACATCATGCGTCTTACCAAAAATAACAGCTTAAACGATGTTAACAACCGCAATTTTACGCTGCTGGGCGACCCTTCGCTAAAACTGGCTTACCCCGAACTGGAGGCCCGGATTACAAAAATAAACGGGCAGGCCGCGGCCACAGACACTTTGAGTGCCTTAGGCAGAGTAACCATAACCGGACAGGTGCAGCAGGCCAATGGTTCGCTGGCCAGTGATTTCGGCGGAAAAATGCACCTGACGGTGTACGATAAACAAACCACGCTCACTACGTTTGGCGACGACACCTCTTATCCTGTACCGATTAAACTGCGCGAAAGCATTGTGTACGACGGGCAGGCTACCGTTAAAAACGGAATGTTCGAAGTGTCTTTTGTAGTGCCGAAAGACATTGCTTATAACTATGGAACCGGCAAAATCAGCCTGTACGCCAGCAATGCCGGCACGGATGCCCATGGCGCCAGCAATACTATTATAGTTGGAGGCTCTGCTAAAAACGTAGCTGCTGACGAGGTGCCTCCTACAATAAGGCTTTTCATGGACGATGAGTCGTTTGTGTTTGGAGGAACTACCGGGAAAACGGCTACACTGCTCGCCAAAATAGCCGATGAAAACGGTATAAACACAGCAGGCTTAGGCATTGGCCATGAAATTACAGCCGTATTGGATGAAGCAAAAGACAACCTTATTGTTCTAAACGACTACTACACCGCCGATGTAGACAGTTACCAGTCCGGCACTGTAAAGTATTCGCTACAGGACCTTGCCCCTGGTCCGCATTCTTTACGGTTAAAGGCCTGGGACACCCATAATAACTCCAATGAAGAATACCTGGAATTCTACGTATCTAATGATGCAGGTCTTGCGTTAAACCACTTGCTGAATCATCCTAACCCGTTTTCAACCAGAACGACATTTCATTTTGACCATAACCGTGCCGGCGAAAACCTTGAAGTACAGGTACAGATATTTACGATTTCCGGCAAACTCGTGAAAACATTAGAAACCACGAGCTATGCCAGCAAAGCGCATCTTGCAGAAATTACCTGGGATGGCCGGGATGAATACAATGATATACTGGCCCGGGGCGTTTATGTGTATAAAGTGAGTGTACGGTCGCAGCAGGATGGTTCGAAAACATCGAAATTTGAAAAACTGGTTATTTTAAATTAGAACAATACATTAGAATTCCTATATTTGATTGAGTTATCAACTATTCCATATGCACAAAAAAAGTACATTACTCAAGGCTGCACTGCTTGGACTTGCCTTTGTAACATCGACTTCTGCCTTTGCTCAGAACACAATTACAGGTAGCGAGACACTTACAACAGCTATCCCTATACTAACTGTTGCGCCTGATGCACGCTCTGCAGCGCTCGGCGATGCCGGTGTGGCCCTTACCCCTGATGCCAATGCTTCTTTCTGGAACCCGGCCAAACTGGGCTTTGTAGACCAGGACGTGGCCGTTAGTCTTTCGCATTCGCCCTGGCTGCGCAATATCGTGGACGATATGTCGCTCAGCTACCTGTCCGGCTACAAAAGATTAACTGAAACTTCTGCCTTGTCGGTTTCGATGATGTATTTTGACTTAGGCGAAATTCAGTTTATCGACGAAAACAGGCAAATAGGTCCGAATTTCAATCCAAAAGAATATACCTTTTCAGTTGCCTATGGCCAGGCACTGAGCGAGTACCTCAGCCTGGGTATTGGCGCCCGTTTTATCCACTCCAACCTTGCCGGTAATGTACAGGTAAGCGGTGGCCCGAGTAATGTCGAATCTAAGCCGGGCAACACAGCAGCAGTAGATGTTGGCATTTACTATAACCGGGATATTTCTCAGAACACCAATCTGGCCGTAGCGGGCAGCATCTCCAATATTGGCGGAAAGCTGTCTTACACGAATGCAGAGCAAAAAGATTTCCTGCCTACTAACCTGAAAGTTGGTACTGCTGTAAAATACGAAATGGATGCCTTTAACTCGCTGACCTTTACAGTAGATGCCAATAAACTCCTGGTGCCGTCTCCGGGTGCCGACAGCACGCAAAGCGTTATCAGCGCCATCTTCTCCTCGTTTGGAGATGCGCAGGGTGGTGCCAGCGAAGAATTTAAAGAAGTAAATTTCTCGGGCGGTATCGAGTACTGGTACAACGACTTATTTGCGGCACGGGCCGGCTATTTTTACGAGAACCCGACAAAAGGAAACAGGAAATTCTTATCTGTTGGCCTTGGCCTCCGGTATCAGAAATTTGGAATAGATGCGGCTTACCTTATACCAAACGAGCAAAACAACCCGCTGGCGCAGACATTGCGCTTCAGTTTAATGTTCAACCTGGAATAACAAACCTTAACTACTCGTAATGCTGGATAGAAAACAAGCTCCTGAAACATATGAAATAGATGCCGTCACGCTCCAGATTGCGCAGGTACAGCACCTCCGGAACGGCGCAAGGCTGCATATCATCCACAACGAAACCCAGCCTGTCATCAGGCTGGATTTTGTTTTTAAGGCGGGGAAATGGTTCGAGCCCAAGCCGGGCGTATCGGACCTGGCGGTAAAAATGCTGCTGGAAGGAAGCAAAAATTACACGGCCAAACAAATTGCAGATAAAGTAGCTTTTTATGGTGCATCTTTTGAAAACAACCATGGCTACGACCGCACCGAACTAACCCTCTATTGCTTATCCAAGTACCTGAAAGAGTTGCTGCCGCTGGTGTGCGATGTCGTTCAGAACCCGACTTTTCCGGAAGCAGAGTTTAACCTGCTCAAGCAACGCACCTCGCAGAACGTAAAAGTACAGCGGCAAAAAAACAATTATTTAGCCACACATGCTTTTACAAAACAGATTTACGGCGACAACCACCCCTACGTGTTCGGCTATGAAGAAAATGCTTTTGAGGGTATGTCGCTTGATACCTTAAAGCAGTTTTACCAGGAGCACTTCAATACCGCCAACCTGGATGTTTTTGTTTGTGGCGATGTAGGCGAATTGTTGGAAACAGAACTTGTAGCCGCATTGGAGCAGCTTGATCTGAAAAACCCTTCTGAAGAGCAAAAGCCGCTAGCAGTCATCAGCACCAAACCGCAACACGAGGAACTGGTAGAAATACCGGAAAGCCTGCAGTCATCCATACGTATGGGCAAACGCTTTCCGCTGCACCAGGACGAGGACTACCTCCGGCTGAAAGTGCTAAACGAGATACTGGGCGGGTACTTCGGTTCTAGGTTAATGCGCAACATCCGCGAAGACAAAGGATATACATACGGTATTCATTCTGTTATATCGCCCAAAGAGCATGATAGCCTTTTTTATATAGGCACCGATGTTAACTACGCTGTAACCGAGAATACAATAGAAGAAATTAAAAAAGAGATTGTAAAGTTACAGCAGGAAGAAGTGCCGGAAGAAGAACTGCACACTGTGAAAAACTACATGCTGGGAAAATTTGTAAACGACTTCATCACCATCTTCGACCAGTCTGATAAATACAAAAATATAGTCCTGCACAAACTGCACCAGGATTACTATAATACCTACCTTACTACCATCAGAACGGTTACAGCCCCGGAACTTCAGGCCCTGGCACAACAGTACCTGCAGCTAGATTCACTGCATACCGCCATTGCCGGAAGAAAGAAAGAAAAGGAGTAAGAACAGATCACAGCAGGTTAAAGCAGCCCTTTGCAGCACATGTAAAGGGCTATTTTTTTATCTGAGAGTTTCTATTTTACCACTTCACCAATATCAAACAATTTATTCGAATGCTATTAGGCAATTCCACAGAGAATTCTCTCTCCTGGCATCCCGAAAGGTACTTGTGGGCAAGCTGCACAAAAGTCAGCTACAAGAGGTTATGGAATGAAAGTTACTTTTTACTATCTGGTATCACATCTTCCATGAAACAGCAGCAGAGGCAATGGAGGCAGGAGCAGCAGACTTTTTGAGCAGCTAAGAAGCAGGTTGAAGGAATCGCACAGAGTAACTTCAATAGCAGA
>NZ_QCZK02000041.1 GCF_003347595.2 Botryobacter ruber
CAAGCTCGTTTACCTGGTGGTGATGAATGTAGAGAAAAAATGGACGATGCCACTGCCTAACTGGGCCTTGACTTTCTCTCAGCTTTTTATCATGTTTGAGGAAAGACTCAGGACCCACCTGAGGGTTTGACTTTTTTGATGTTAGGCTAAAGCCGTAACATCAAAAAAGCCATTAAAAAAATGAGTGACACAGTTTCGTTTACACTCCCGACAAAAGCTGCATGAAAGGTAGTTTTTGTTCTGCTGCCCCTGCCACCACAGCCTCTGCTCTTTGCGGCTTTGCAAGCTGTTACACTTCCAGCAAAAAGAAAGACGACTTGTATCCTTCCTGCACCAGCAGCGGCTTCGACACATTATAAACTTTTACACCGCTGGCTGTTTCGCCTTCTATGGTCCCGATGTGGGCATGTCCATGAAAAGCGGCGACAACCTCTCTCCTGTCGAGCGGTTCGGCCAGGCGGGAGGAACCCAGGAACGGGAAAATATTTTCCGGCTCACCAACTACGGTGGCTTTGATGGGGGCATAATGCATCACCACCACTTTCTTTATATTACTGTGTTCACTGTCTAACCGGGCCAGGGCCCCGTCCAGTTTCAGCGATTCGTCTACGGCTTCCTGCACGAAGGCTTTCATGGCGTGTTCCCCGAACATCGACAGCATGCCCTGGTCGAACCCGCCGCCAAATCCTTTTACGCCGGCTATGCCCACGTTTCCGATCACGACACTCTCGCCATCCAGCAGGTGCATGTTACTTTCGGTAAGGGCTTTTACGATTCCCTCCTGCTGATCTTTGTCGTAGTCGTGGTTGCCCAGTACCCCTACTACCGGAATGGAGCAGGCCCGCAGTTCTTCGGACAGCACTTCCGCTTCTGCCACCCGGCCTGTGTCGGTCAGGTCGCCGCAGAGCAAAAGCAAATCGGCCTGTTCCGAAACTTCCTTAAAAAAACCAGTCCAGTGCCCGCGGTCGGTTTCACGTACATGAATATCGCCAACAGCGGCTATTCTTGTTTTCCCTTGAGGGTTCGCCTTATGCTCCATGTTGTTATATCGATTTCATTGTTACTACCTTGTAGTGCCATTCGGTACTGTCAGGCTCATACTGTGTCTGGTCGATCAGGGGGCCGCGGCAGATTTTCTCTAACGAGGTGGGGGCATCAAACTGCTCCTTTGCCCGCATCAGCAGCTCGTCAAAAAGCCAGCGCGGAATAATGTCGCGTTCGGAGGGGTACACGAACTGGAAATTGAGCAGCTGGGCCAGGAGCAGTTGCCAGTGCTGTTCCAGGTGCAGCCACAGGCGTTTCCAGTCGAGCTTTTTGCCATAGCGCAGCAGCGTGTGGTTGATGTCGGAGCCATCGTAGCGCTCACGGTTCTGCACATAAATTTTACACCAGATCAGCTCTTCAGCCGCAATGTAGCGCACTTTAAAATCGAACAGTTCTCCTTTTACAGAATTCTTAAACCAGTTTTCGTCCACAGGGCTCAGGCCGCTTGGGTTGTTAAAGATCATATCGATAAAATGATCTCCTTTTTTGGCTTTCGCCAGCCAGCGCGCATCCGTCAGTTCTGTCTCGTAGCCGTTATCGGAGAAAACTTTCATGATCCGGGGGCAGTCGCCCGCTTTGCAGAATATGTCCAGGTCTTTGGTATCGCGCTGTATGCCTGTATACAGCCGTAGTGCATAGCCACCTCCTACCAGGTAGGGCGCCTCACTGGCATTCAACAACTCTAAAGCTTCACAGTTAAACTTATGCGATGCTTTCTTTTCTTTTTCAGTTTTAGGTAGCATAATCTCTTTCCATGCGTTGCTTCAGGCGCAGGTAGTCCTGCTTTTTTCGCTCTTTTCAGATTTTCCTCCGGCACAGACGCAGAAGCAACTTGTCGTTTATAGTTAAATTGTTATAAAGCCGGAGTAGAAGCATTTACTTGGTTGTGACCAAATTTGTTGTTCCTACCTGTAAATATGGTTATCCCTCAGCAATTACCGTCTTAACTTCTGAAGAGGGTATCAAAAACGCACCTTACCTGCCTTGTTTAAATCCAAAATACCACATGAATCACTTTGTCTGCCCCAGCTCTTCTGCTGCAGTGGCGGGTGCAGCGCCTGTAGCCTATAGCGTACTTTTGCCGCCTTCAGCACCCGGGCTGCAGCGGATTCCGGGTTTTATGTAAACACTGTGCCGGCACCCGCCGTTAATAGTGGATAACAACACCTTATTATAAACTCTAAAAAACAAACTTATGAACAGATACCAGCCAGACCAGTACCGGCAAGAGGAATACGACTTTCATACACGCCGCTCCGAACGCTACCGTCATCCTGCGCAGGCTTCATCCGGTTATCAACGTTATCAGTTTGATGACTATGGCGCTTCTGCACGCGGCGGTTACGGCAACGAAGGCAATTTTGGCACCTTTGGCAACCAGGGAAATGAAATGGGTGGCTCGCGAAATACAGGGTACCGCGATACGGGTGGCACGTACGGCTCGTCGCGCAACTACGGCAACATGGGCAGCTACGGCGGCGCACAGGGCTTTGGCTCCACCCGCGCCGGCTACTCGTCGCAACGGCGGCACGACGATGGCCTGAACCATTCCTTCGACAGCGGCCACGGCTCCCTCGATTTCGACGACAACCCCTACCGCAATTTACATGGGCAGCAACGCGACTGGGACCGTCAGCGCGACTGGCAACAGGAGTCCCGTAACCGCAACCAGCATCCTGACTACGACAGTTTCCACAGCAGCCAGAATGACTACCGCGACAGAGACTGGAACAGCGACAGGGACCGGATAGACTGGAACAGCAGCAGAGGCTACAGAGACACGGGCGGCAGCAACCGCGACAGAAGCGACTGGAGCAGCAACCGCGACAGAGGCAATTGGGATAGAAACCGGGACTGGAGCAGCGACAGAGACAGTGGTGGCTGGAGCAGCAACCGAAACCAACGCAGCGACAGCGATCTCTATGGCACCTACACCTCCCGCAGGTTCCAGGACAGGCCGCAACGAGGCTATTATGACGAAGACGATTCTCCTTCGTACAGCTACGGCGGCGATCGCGGCAACTACATGGGCAGCGGCTACAACAGGGTAACCCGCGGCGACTACAGCTCTTCGGACGGCAACTATGGCTCGCTGGGCTGGTTCGATAGCAGCAGCAGGCAAGAAAACAAACCTTATGGCATGAGCGGCTACTACTCCGGCGGCTATGGCCCTGACAGGTTTTAATTAAAAATTGTTCAGGAAAAGCGGTGTGATCTATGTTCATACCGCTTTTCTTTTAGCTGCTACAAAATTACACCAGCAGCTGCCTTTGGGCAGGCACACCCGACAGGTGCTCCAGCCACTCCCCTTCCAGCGTCAGGTAGCCTTTCATCAGGTCGGCGGTCAGGCACGAGTGCACGGGCAGAATGTAGATCAAATCGCCCACACTATACTTCCGCAGCTGCTCATCCGAAGCGCGCACCACCCCATGCTCCTGCGACAGCGACACCACCTCCATCTCCTCCAGCGGCGCAGACCAGCCCTCCGGGTGCAGCTCCACTACCTCCCCGTACATTAAAGAGCTGTCTTCGAGCATAATGGCTTCTTTTGAAAAGTGCACGCTGCCGCCATAGATAATCAACTCCTGCCTTTCGGGGTGCAGGGCCACCACCGGGCAGGCCACACACACCGCTATATCCTGGTAAGCGCAGGAACCGATGCGCTGCTGCATGAGGTCGTAAAACACAAAATTGCCGGGCCTGATCTCATCTACCCCCGAGAGGTCTTCCAGGATGCTGCAGGAGGGCGTATCGCCGGTAGATAACTGAATTTGCGGAAACAGGCTATTGTAACGGCGGCGAAGCTGTTGCAGCAGGTAAACGCTGGTATTGTGAATGGTCTGGATGGCCTCCTTATCCGTCTGCTTATAGGTATGCCCGTCGTGCGACAAGAAACCCTGGAATACAAAACGTCCCTGGCTGGCGATAAACGCCATGAGCTGGTCCAGGTCCTGGTAGTTGTGGGGCAGCACGCCCGTGCGCCGGTAGCCGGTATCAATCTTAATCCAAATGTTGACTGGGTGCTGCAGCTGGCGGGCGAGCGCCTGTAGTGTTTCGATGTTAACCGCAATCAGATGCAGCTTAATGCTTCGGGCAAGGGCATTGATCGTTTCGATTTCGCGGATGTTTGCCGGCATGGCCACCATTATATCCTGCCAACCATGCTGGGCAAAATACACGGCCATTCGCAGGGAGGAAACCGTAATGGCCTCCACCCCCTGCGCCCGGAACCACTCCCCCACCTGCGCCGATTGGTGTGTTTTGAAATGCGGGCGAAGCCGAATCCGGTTCCGCCTGGCCTTTTCTGCCATGCGTGTTATATTGTTCAGGCACTTTGCTTTATCGAGCAGCAAAGTGGGTACTGTAATATTTAACATAGTTCAATTCGAATCAATGTAGACGATCTTACTCCTCATACGGAAAAAACAGCCAGACAAAGAACAGCCAAATCAAATACGAAGGACCGCAAAGACCTGTAGTAAGCTGAATTTTGCTTACAGCTGCTGCCATCAAACCCGCTGCTGGCCTGTTATTCCCTGTTTACACTTCTCAAACTTCTGCTTCACCTGCCACCATTCCTTCTGCTCCTCCCGCCCAGGTGCAGCGGGAGTGGTGACTGTGGCTGCAGAAAAATTTTCCGGCGATCTGCGGCAGAATATCAGTTATACCACTGACTTATGTCATTTCCTGCCGGGCATAAAGGCCGGAACTTTGCAATAAGATAAGTTCGAAAACTGTTTTCATTACAAAATAAAGAAAAAAATGGCTTTGTCCCTTCCTATACTTACACCTGCCGACCTGCTGGCCAAGTACGATGTACCCTCGCCACGGTACACCAGCTACCCCACCGTACCCTACTGGGACGAAAAGCCGCTAACGCAGCAACAGTGGTCGCTGCACGTGCAACAGGCATTTAGAAAGACAAACAGCAGCCAGGGCATCAGCCTGTACCTGCACCTGCCGTTCTGCGAGCAGCTCTGCACCTATTGCGGCTGCAACAAACGCATCACGAAAAACCATGCGGTGGAATCGCCTTACCTCCAGGCCCTGCTGCAGGAGTGGGACCAGTACCTGCAGCTGTTCGGCGAGCGCCCCCGCATTGCCGAAATGCACCTGGGCGGCGGCACCCCTACCTTCTTCAGTGCTGCGAACTTAAAATACCTGCTGGAAAAAATCCTGGAGAAAGCCGACGTAACACCCGATGCCGAATTCAGCATAGAGGTGCATCCCAACGCCACCAACACCGAGCAGCTGGAGGTGCTGTATGAACTGGGCTTCCGGAGGCTGAGCGTTGGCATCCAGGATTTTGATCCGCGTGTGCAGTTCGTGATCAACCGCATGCAGACCTTTGCCAGGACAAAAGAAATATTCGATGCCGCCCGGGCCATTGGCTACACCTCCATCAACGCCGACATAATTTACGGCCTGCCCTTCCAGACAGCCGACAGCGTGCGCGATACGGTGGAGAAACTGAAAGTACTGAAGCCGGAGCGCATCGCCTTTTACTCCTATGCCCACGTGCCCTGGAAAAGCAAGTCGCAGCGCCGCTACTCCGAAGCTGATTTGCCGTCTGCACCGGTAAAAAGAGGTTTATACGAGCTGGGGAAGGGGCTGCTGCTGGAGGCGGGTTACGCCGAAATAGGCATGGATCATTTTGCACTGCCTACCGACGAACTTTTCCTGGCTGCGCAGAACGGCACGCTGCACCGCAACTTTATGGGCTACACGCCCCGCCACACGGAGCTGCTCATTGGCCTGGGCGCCTCCAGCATCTCCGACACCGGCACCGCCTTTATGCAGAATGTAAAAGAAGTAGAGGCTTACGAGGAAAAAATTGGCGCCGGGGAACTACCCATCCTGAAAGGGCATGAACTGACGGAGGATGATTTGTTTTTCCGGGAACAAATCAGCAACCTGATGTGCCGGTTTCAGACCTCCTGGCACAGCGCCGATTTACCTAAAATGGCAGATGCCCTGATACGACTGCACCCGTTAGCTGCCGATGACCTGGTGTTCTTCAGCAATAAACAAATAAAGATTTTACCAGCTGGCAGAACGTTCCTGCGCAACATTGCCATGTGCCTCGATGCGCGCCTGTGGGAAAAGCAGCCGTCTACGCCGGTGTTCAGCAGATCGGTGTAGGTGCACAACAGGGTTTATCAAATTCCAAAGCCGTGAATGTATTGCCTGTGTACAACAGTAACAGGAAATAAATGCACGGCTTTTTTTCTAAAAATATCTCTAAAAACAGCACCGCTCACTTGAATCTTAACTTTTATCTACTAAGCAGGCAGCAGAAGTAAAGGCTACATGCCGGATAAATCAAAATATTACCGTACCTTTGCAGTCCATAAGACTTACCCTAACTTATGGCTTCTACTAAATACATTTTTGTTACAGGCGGTGTAACGTCCTCCCTTGGTAAAGGTATCATTTCCGCTTCTCTTGCAAAATTGTTACAGGCAAGAGGATTATCTGTAACTATCCAGAAATTTGATCCTTACATTAACATCGACCCGGGCACGCTGAACCCGTACGAGCACGGCGAGTGCTACGTAACCGAAGACGGCGCTGAAACCGACCTCGACCTGGGGCACTACGAGCGTTTCCTGAACGTGCCAACCTCCCAGGCTAACAACGTAACCACCGGCCGGATTTACCACCACGTGATCACACAGGAGCGCCAGGGCGCTTTCCTGGGTAAAACTGTGCAGGTGGTGCCGCACATTACCGACGAAATCAAACGCCGCATGCTCCTGCTCGGCGAAACCGGGGAATACGACATCGTTATCACTGAAATTGGCGGTTGCATTGGCGACATTGAATCGTTGCCGTTTGTGGAGGCCGTGCGCCAGTTGCGCTGGGACCTGGGCAACCACGAATCGCTGGTAATTCACCTCACGCTGCTGCCTTACCTGAAAGCAGCCGGCGAACTGAAAACAAAACCAACCCAACACTCGGTTAAAGCCCTTTCCGAAGCCGGTGTGCAGCCCGACATCCTCGTGTGCCGCTCCGAGCATCCTATCCCGGCGGAAATGCGCAAGAAAATTGCCCTGTTCTGCAACGTGAAAGTAAACTCGGTGATCGAATCGCTGGATGCCGAAACTATTTACGACGTGCCGCTGCTCATGCGCAAAGAGAAGCTGGACGAGCGTGTCATCAACAAGCTGAAGCTGCAGCCACGGTCCGAAGACCCCAACCTGGAAAGCTGGAAAGAGTTCTTAGGCCGCCTGAAAAACCCGACCGAAGAAATTACCATTGCCCTGGTGGGGAAATACGTGGAGCTGCACGATGCCTATAAATCCATCAACGAAGCGTTCATACACGCCGGCGCCTTCAACGAGTGTAAAGTAAACATCAAGTGGCTGCAGTCGGAGCACATCACCGACGACAACGTAGCCGAATTCCTGCGCGGCATGGATGGCGTGCTGGTAGCGCCCGGCTTTGGCGAGCGCGGGTACCAGGGCAAACTGGAAGCGATTCGCCACGCCCGCGAAAATTATATTCCGTTCCTGGGTATCTGCCTGGGCATGCAGTGTGCCGCTGTAGAGTTTGCACGTAACGTGCTGGGGCTGCAGGGCGCCGCCTCTACCGAGATGAACCCCGAAACACCACACCCGGTGATCGACATGATGGCCGAGCAGAAAGAGATCACCCAGAAAGGCGGTACCATGCGCCTCGGAGCTTACCAGTGTGAACTAAAAAAGGGTTCAAAAGCTTATGAAATATATGGGAAGGGAAAAATCTCGGAACGCCACCGGCATCGCTATGAGTTCAACAACAACTACATAGCTCCTTTTGAAGAAGCCGGTATGGCTGCCTCTGGCGTTAACCCGGACACGGGCCTGGTAGAAGTGATCGAACTGCGCAACCACCCTTGGTTTGTGGCGGCACAGTATCACCCGGAACTGAAGAGTACGGTGCTGAACCCGCACCCGCTCTTTGTTCATTTCATCCGGGCATGCATGCGGTACTCAAAATCTAAATAAGCATTTACACAAATCAATACTTTTTAAATGGATAGAAATCAAGCGATAGGCTTTGGACTGATTGCCGTGCTGCTGCTGGCTTACACCTTCTTTTTCAGTGGAACTGACAAAGAAACCAAACCTGCACAGCAACCGACAGCCCAGGTGGAGCAAACCACTGCGCCTGCACCGGCCACTGCCATAGATGATTCCGTAGCACAGGCCAACCGGGCAGCTGCACTGGGAGCTTTCAGCACAGCCGCTACCGGCGAGGCCCGTACAACTACCTTAGAGAACGAAAATATCCGCGTTACTTTTAGCACCCGCGGCGGCCAGGTAGAAGAAGTACTGCTTAAAAATTACAAAACGCACCGGGGCAATCCGCTGATCCTGTTCGACAGCGAAAGCAGCGAAACCGATATCTCCTTCACCACCAACGACGGCAAGACAGTTAAATTTTCGGATCTGTACTTCACGCCTTCCGAGGTTCGAAAAGATGCTTCCGGCAAAACACCTGCGCAGGTACTTACGCTTCGGGCAACTGTGGGCGAAGGTCAGTACATCGACCAGGTGTACACGCTGTTCGAAAACAGCTTCCAGTTAGGCTATAAACTCGATTTCAAGGGGCTGAACAACATGGTAAGCGGCAATACCCTCACCCTTACCTGGAATGACCGCCTGAAGCAGCTGGAGCGCGATATCAAGCAGAACCGCGCCAAGTCCACCATCAACTACTACACCGAAGAAGATGGCTTTGATAAACTATCTATCTCCGAAGACACTGAAACGGAAACGCTGGAAAAACCTGTAAAGTGGGTTGCCAACAAGCAGAACTTCTTTACGGCGGGCATTATCGCTACCAACAGCTTTGCCGGCGCCAGACTCGAAGCCGCCACCAATCCAGCCGATTCGGTGATCGTGAAGTCGCTTTCTTCGCAGATCCTGATTCCAACGCAGGATGTGCTGTCGGGCAAAGGAGACTTTATGTTCTACTTTGGCCCCAACGATTATAAAATCCTGAAGAACATCGGCAACGATTTTAACAAGAACCTGGACCTGGGCTGGGGCATTTTCTCCTGGGTAAATAAGCTGCTCATCATCCCGGCCTTCGACTTCCTGGAAAACTTCATCGGCAACTATGGCATCATCATTATCCTGCTGGTGCTCTACATCAAAACCATTCTGTTCCCGCTGACTTACAAGTCGTACGTGTCGATGGCGAAGATGAAGGTGCTCAAGCCGGAGATTGATGCCATTAAGGAGCGCAACGAAGGCGACATGCAGAAGACGCAGGTAGAGACGATGAAGCTGTACTCCGAAATGGGCGTAAACCCGATGAGCGGCTGTATCCCGATGCTGCTGCAGATCCCGATCCTGTTCGCGATGTTCAATTTCTTCCCGAACTCCATCGAGCTGCGCCAGGAGGCCTTCCTGTGGGCCGACGACCTTTCTACCTACGATATTTTTGCCCGGCTTCCGTTTGAAATTCCGTTCTATGGCAGCCATGTGAGTATGTTCACGCTCCTTATGACGGCCTCCACCATCCTGTATACCTGGTCAAACAACCAGGTAAACACCATGCAGGGGCCTATGAAGTTCTACAGCTACCTGATGCCGGTTATTTTCATGTTCGTGCTGAACTCCTTCCCGGCAGGCCTTAGCTTCTACTACTTTGTTTCCAACATCGTAACCTTCGGTCAGCAGGCGGCCATCCGCAAGTTCGTGGACGAAAAGAAAGTGCGGGCCAAGCTGGAAGAGAACAAGGAAAAGAACAAAGACAAGAAATCGGGTCCTTCCTTTGCCCAGCGAATGCAGGACGCCATGCGGGCAGCACAAGAGAAAGAAGCTGAAAAAAGAGCCCGGAAAACAAAAAAATAAAGACAGTTCATCAGTGCCCAGAAAGCCTTTCCGTTAAATGGAAAGGCTTTTTTTATTGGCTTTACTGCCGCTGATTCCGTATCTATTCCTACAAAGTTGCGCCATGAAAACAAACCTGACCACACCCGGATGCCTGCTATTGGCCTGTACCCTCTTCGCCTGCCAGTCCGGCGACAGCGACGACAAATCCCTGGGGAGCACCCACCCCAAACTGGAGAAGCAGCTGCGAAAAGATTCTGTCAGAACGCCTATCTCCTCGGACGAACGGCCCGACCTCTACCAGCGCTACCGCATCACGATGGAAAAATATGAAACCAAAAGCGACTTTAAAGTAGAAGAAAAGTATACCGGAGAACTGGCGCCGCTGGATGAAAAAAGTCACCCCGAAGCCACCAGGTACAAATCAGCCTTGCTGAAAGGCATGGAAGCAGGCATAAACTTTGCCGACAAGTACACAGTAGTAACGGTAGGTTGCGGCACGGCTTGTCAGTACCATTATGTGGTAGACAGGCAAACCGGTAAGGTAACCGATAAAATACAGAGCAGCGCCGGCGCCAGGTACAGTGTGAACAGCCGCATTTTCATCATCAATCCGCCGGATGCGGCTATTAATTACGAAGAGTGTACCTACTGTACCCCGGAAGCTTTTGTGATTGAAAACGGAAAATTCAGAAGGATTTCGGAAGAAGATTTGTAGAAGGATGTGTTTATGAAACAGGCAAAATTCTATTTCACCTCCGTCAGCAGGCTCCTTTGCTGTTTGCTGCTTGCAGCTCTTGCCGTTGTATCACTTATCGCTTGCAGAACGATGGTTCCGGAACAGAACCTGCAGCCACAAACAGGCGGCAAACAGCTGCTCCTGCTGTACCAGAAAACACCCTGCTACGGCACCTGCCCCGCCTTCGATGCCCACATCTACACCGACGGGACAATCATTTTTAAGGCCTGGGCGCATGTTCCCTTCACCGACACGTTGGCAAGCAAGCTAACCCCAAAGGAGCTGGAAAGACTGAAGCGGGACCTCAACCACCTGCCTTACCAGGGCTGGCGCACCACCTACCTCTCCCAGCGTACCGATCAACCCTCGACTATTACTACCTTTTATGAAGCAGGCCGCGAAGCTAAAAGCGTGAAGCACCAGGAAGGCGGACCGGAAGATCTCCAGCTGTTTCAGAAAAAAATGGATGCGCTGTTACTAGGTGTCATCAGCCGAAGTACAGCAGCGAAGGAGTAATCCAGTATAAAAAAGCTTTCTGCACCAGCCACCACTCCCACTGCTCCTTCAAATAGCCCAGTTGCTTCTACTCTTTTAGTAGCTGGTACGCTATTTTATCCCCAATAAAGTAGATACCATGTTTGTTTCCAGAGAACCCTTGCATTACCACTGAAGCTTCGAAATCCTTACTGCCTGGCTCCGTTTGCTGTGGCAGGTCATTCAACTTTAGAAAAGTGGCTTGAGCAGGGTTTGAAATGCTGATCAGATATAGCAGCTGTTTTTCTTCATCCAGCAAAACCAGCTTGTCTAAAGCAGGAACTAACTCCATTGGAACAGAATAATCCAGTTCGTTAGAAAAGCCATCGTACCGATAACCTGCCAGTTTCTTTCCTCCTGTATCATAAATAATAAGATTGTCAGATGTATTATCCCGCTCTTCGTGCAGATATTTAATTGTGTGAAGTTTGCCGTTATATGTTTCCTGTCTGGTCCTCATTTCAGATTTAGTCACGATATCTGTAATCGCAACAAAACTGCTATCGGTCAGGAAAGAGGTTACTACCATATTGTCCCTTCCAAATTTGATGCTTTCACCGTTAAGGGAATATAGGGTAGTACAGGTTAAGATATGATTTCTGTCATCTGAAAGTTGCAGACTACTGCAGCCACTTCCGCCGGAGCCACCATAAAAGTCTTTCAACACAAGATTTCCAGTTTCATCCAATGCAAAAAAAGCGATGCCTCCATAATCACTTTCATTAGCAACAAGCCATAAATCAAAAACAGCCCAGCCATTCGCTGCAACTCCAATTGGAACAGGTACAGATGGATAGCTTATTTTAACTGTGTAGTCACCACCCATGCCCATAAAGTCCTTCTTGGTCAGCATACGGTTGTAGAGTAGTTTCCCATTCTTACTGACCTTAACCTGATAGGCGTTGTTATGATACTTTTCTACATGAACTGTATGAGGAATGATTGTTGAGTCTGTATATACTTCTGTAAAAGCAGTATCACCCAAACTAAAAGCAACCACATCTACTTGGTAGCTATCAGAGCCGTAACTAAATTTTTTGCTTGTTTCCTGCTTCTCTGTAACTACATTATCAACATAAAAAATAGTGTCCAGCTGATGAGAAGCATTCTTTTCGATTGATGATACGATAGGCTCACTGGCAACAGAAGTTTTTTCACTGCCACAGCTCAGAAGAAAAAACACCAGGAAAATAGGAATCAAAAATTTCATGTAGAGATTGTGTTAACCAGACACAATCTCTACAACAAATATTAAATTTCCAACAATTATTCTTCACCATCCAGATTCAGGAAGTGATTCGTATTTAAAGACAAAAAAAAGCTTTCTGCACCTGCCACCACTCCCGCTGCTCCTGCAACTACTAATAATTCAGCAGTTCCCGCATCGCCGCTGCTACTTTATCGGCATTTGGCAGCATCATTTTCTCCAGCTCCACGCTTAACGGGATAGCTGGCAGATTCGCAGCGCCCAGCGTAAACACCGGCGCATCGAGCTGCTGGAAACAGGCTTTTGAAATACGTCCGGCCAGCGACTCGGCAAAGGAGTTCATCAGGGGCTCCTCTGTAAGCACCAGCACCTTGCCATGCCGCTGCACAGAGGCTGTGACCGCCTCAAAATCGAGCGGGTTGAGCGTGCGCAGGTCCAGGATTTCGATGCTGCCATTAAACTGTTCGGATGCCATTTTGGCCCAGTATATTCCCATGCCGTACGTTATAACCGTAAGGCTATTGCCGTTGCGCACCTGCTCTTCACTGGCATGCTGGGCAATGTGCGCCTTGCCCAGCGGTATAATGTAGTCTTCGCTGGGTTCCACCCGTTTGGCGCTTTCAGTACCAGGCAGTTTGGACCAGTACAGCCCTTTGTGCTCCAGCATCACCACTGGGTTCGGGTCCAGGAAAGCGGCTTTCATCAGGCCTTTCATATCGGCGGCATTGGAAGGATACACCACCTTCACCCCCCGTATGTTGAGCAGCGTAGATTCGATACTGCCGGAGTGGTAAGGGCCGCCGTAGCCATAGGCGCCGGTTGGCACCCGGATCAGCGCCTGCACCGGGAACTTTCCGTTGGTGAGGTAATAGCTCTTGGAAATCTCGCCTGCCAGCTGGTTCAAACCGGGCCACATGTAATCGGCAAACTGTATCTCCACAATGGCTTTGGCTCCCACAGCAGCCATGCCCGCTGTGGAACCGATAATATAAGCCTCCTGTATGGGAGTATTGAAAACACGATCGTCGCCGTACTTTTTAGCCAGCAGGGCGGCCTCGCGAAAAACGCCGCCCAGTTCTCCGCCCACATCCTGGCCATACAGCAATGCTTCGGGGTAAGTTCTTAAAATATCATCGACGGCATGCAGGGCCGCATCCACCATATTCGTTTTTTCGACACCTGCCGGTTTGCGCTGGCCTTGCTCTTCCGTTACCGGGGTGGGGGCAAACACATCTTTATCAAAAGAAGCAGGGTCAGGATCAGGCGCATCAAGCGCCCGCCGGAAATCGGCAGCCACCGCTTCGCGTGCCTGCTGCGCTATACCGTTCAGCTCCTCTATGGTCACGCCCGAATCGAGCAGCACCTCCCGTAGCTTCGGCAGCGGATCCCGCTCCCGCTGTTTCTGAAGATCATCGCCCCGGTACCATTCCTGCCGCACACCGGAAGTATGGTGGCCCAGCAGCGGGCAACGCGCGTGTACCAGGATAGGTTTGCGGAGCTTGCGGGCATAGTCAAACGCGACCTGCATGCCCTCATACGCCTCCACAAAGTCAGTCCCATCTAACCGAAGCCGTTCCATTCCTTTAAAGCCTGCTGCATATTCATACGCATCCATGGCGCGCATTTCGCTGGCTTTGGCCGAAATACCCCATTCGTTATCCTGCACCAGGTAGACGATGGGCAGCTTCTTAAGCACGGCCATCTGGAAAGCCTCTGCCACTTCGCCCTCTGTTACGGCACCGTCGCCCATCGAACAAAGCACCACCGGCTTTTCCTCTCCCTTCAGCAGCCCCTGCGACTCCAGGTAGGCAATGCCGTGCGCCATGCCTGTCGATGAAATAGCCTGCATGCCGGTCGCGGCACTCTGATGTGGAATGGTCGGGAAACCTTCGCGTTTCAGGGAGGGATGGCCATAATAGTTACGGCCTCCGGAAAAGGGGTCATCTGCTTTGCCCAGCAGCTGCAGCATCAGTTCATACGGCTGCAGCCCGATACCCAGCAGAATGGACTCGTCGCGGTAATAGAGGGCGGCATAGTCGTACGGCTTCAGCTGCAGGGCAGTTGCCAGCTGTATGGCTTCGTGCCCCCGGGAGGTAGCATGTACATACTTACTGCAGATGGCTTTATTATCTTCATAGGTGGCTGCCATTGTTTTGGCAGTTTCCATCAGGCGGTATGCTTTTTTCAGAATAGCCAGCTCTATTGTTTGTGCCTCCATCATTACTTTATCCATATGCAGCTGCTATGTTCGGTTGTGCCTCTAAATTACAAATTTCTGTCTTCTTTCTAAAATACCTTTACAA
Organism: Botryobacter ruber; assembly: GCF_003347595.2. Lineage (GTDB taxonomy): Bacteria > Bacteroidota > Bacteroidia > Cytophagales > Hymenobacteraceae > Pontibacter > Pontibacter ruber_A. The sequence continues at coordinate 14,653 of NZ_QCZK02000041.1, forward strand.
TTCGGTAGAACAGGGTTAATTAAGTATTTTTGTGTCCATCCAAAAAAACACAGCAATTATGTTCAGAGAAGAAGTGGAAGCATTTTTCCGGAAGTTCCAGGATGATTTGTGCCAGGCCCTCGAAACCTGCGATGGCGGCGCCACCTTTAAAGAGGATATCTGGGAACACGAACAGGGCGGCGGCGGACGTTCGCGCGTGATCGAAAACGGAAATGTGCTGGAGAAAGGCGGTGTCAACTTCTCTGCCGTGCAGGGGCAGCTCTCGCCCCAGTTCCTGAAGATGCTCGAAATGCCCGACCCCAACTTTTTTGCGACAGGCGTTTCGGTGGTACTGCACCCGCACAGCCCCATGGTGCCCATCACGCACATGAATGTGCGCTATTTCGAAGCAGGCAACGGCAAAGCCTGGTTTGGCGGCGGCATCGACCTGACACCTATTTATGTGGACCTGAAGCAGGCCAGGGAGTTCCACTTGGCGCTGAAAGCGGTTTGCGACAAGCATCATCCCTCCTACTACCCCGAGTTCAAGAAGTGGGCCGACGACTATTTCTACAACGTGCACCGCCAGGAGACCCGCGGCGTCGGCGGCATCTTCTTCGACAGGCTGATGGCAACCGACGAAATCTCACTCGAAGAGCGATTTGCTTTTGTGAAAGATGTGGCTTATGCCTTTGCTCCTGCCTATACCGCCATCGTTAACCAAAACCGGGACCTGCCTTACACCGAGCAGCAGAAACAGTGGCAACTCATCCGCAGGGGCCGCTACGTAGAGTTTAACCTCGTCTACGACCGGGGCACCAAGTTCGGCCTGATGACCGGCGGCCGCATCGAATCTATCCTGATGAGCCTGCCACAGCATGCTTCCTGGGTTTATAACCACCAGCCCGAACCCGGAAGCACCGAAGAGCAGACGCTGCAGTACCTGAAAAAAGATATCGACTGGGTAAACCTGGAGGCATAGGTATGGTAGAGGCTTTAGAAAAGCTGGACCAGGAAATGTTCCTGTTCCTCAACAACCAGCACAGTCCCTTCTGGGACGCCATCATGATTTACACCTCCAACAAGTATTTCTGGATACCCTTTTACGTCCTGCTCATTGCCTACATCATCTACCGCTACCGCCGCCAGAGCATCCCGATGCTGGTCATGTGCGTGATCGCCATCGGCCTGGCTGACTTTATCGCTTCCGGCATCTTTAAACCCTACTTCGCCCGTCCCCGCCCCTGCTACGAAGAAGACCTTTCCGGTTTGGTAAACATTGTGCAGGGCTGCGGCGGCCAGTTCGGGTTTATGTCGTCGCACGCCTCTACGGGGTTTGCGCTGGCCGTTTTCTTTAACCTGATCCTGTCGGACCGCTACTTTATTTTCAAGATCGTGCTGGTGGCCTGGGCGGTGGTGGTATCGTACAGCCGCATTTACCTGGGCGTGCATTATCCCGGCGATATTATTGGCGGTGCGGTTCTGGGTTCTGTACTGGCTTTTGGAAGTTCAGTAGGATACAAATATGTAGTGAGCAGGTACAGCTTCTTTCATCAGCAGTAGCTTATTTGCCTGAACCGCTGATTTTTTTGTCTGAACCTTTGATTTACGGTGATTAAAATGATTTCTATGATTTTTTATTTGTCTGAATCAGGATTCACAGAATTTTAGAATTTTCAGGATTAGGTTTGTCTGAACAAGATTAAGAAGATTTAAGGATTAACAGGATTGGATTTGTCTGTGGTTCGTGCAGGAGACGCGGGCACCGGGTCTCCACAGCTATACCCTTAACCTTTCGCTTTTCTGTTACAGCAGAGTTGAAAATCTTCAACCCCTACAAAAATTCCAAAATTTCTACTTCTCTACCTCTCTACCTCCTAAATTCTTAAACTCCCAAACTCCTAAACTTCCAAACTCCCAAACTCTCTACCTCTTCAACAGCCTTGCCACGTACTTGCCGATGATGTCAAATTCCAGGTTTACGGTATCGCCGGGTTTTACCTGGTGCAGGTTGGTGTGCTCGTAGGTGTAGGGAATAATGGCGACAGAAAAGCGGTCGGGTTGTGAGTTGACAACGGTCAGGCTGATACCGTTCACGCAGATGGAGCCTTTCTCAACGGTTACGTTCCCGGTGCCGGCATCGTAGTGGAAGGTAAAAATCCAGCTGCCACCCTGCTCTTCCACCGATTCGCACACGCCCACCTGGTCTACGTGCCCCTGTACTACGTGCCCGTCGAAGCGGCCATTGGCCTGCATGCAGCGCTCCAGGTTTACCTTGTCGCCCTCTTTTACGAAGTTCAGATTTGTCTTTTTCAGCGTTTCGTCAATGGCAGTAACGGTATAGTTATTTTCGGTGAGTGCAATCACGGTCAAGCAGATGCCGTTGTGTGCGACACTCTGGTCGATCCGGAGCTCCGGCGTAAAGGGGCTGGAGATGGTAAAGTGCTTGTTGGTGCCCTCTTCCCGTATCGCTTCTACGGTTCCGAGGGCTTCTATAATACCTGTGAACATCTTTCTGTAGCTTTTGTATGTGGTAAAAATAGCAGGTTTCACGCTAACAATAAATCCGGGAGCAGAAATCATTCCTGCGGGAAAATATATATTTATTTATCCGGCTTCCTTATTTTCGCAAAAACTAACTTCCGGGACTGGTTTACAGTATTAAAATAAAGAATAAACAGAAGTAATAGCGATGCAAACAGACTTGTACAGACATAAAGGAATGCGACGGGCGCTGGTAAAGCAGTTGCGGGAAAAAGGTATACGGGATGAGCGTGTGCTGGCGGCAATAGAAGCAGTGCCCAGGCATTTCTTTTTTGAAGGTGCTTTTCTGGAGCAGGCCTACGAAGATAAAGCTTTCCCGATTGGCGAAGGGCAAACCATATCGCAGCCCTACACGGTTGCTTTCCAGTCGGAGTTGCTCAAACTGAAGCCAACCGACAAGGTGCTGGAGATTGGTACCGGCTCCGGCTACCAGTGTTCTGTTTTGCTGCAGATTACCCCCCATGTCTACACCATCGAATACAACCGGCCCCTGTACGAAAAAGCGAAACGTTTTTTCAAGGCGCACCACCTGCACCCGCATACCTTTCACGGCGACGGCTCCGAAGGCTTGCCCGGCTATGGACCTTATGATAAAATTATTGTAACCGCCGGTGCCCCGGGTATCCCCAAGAGCCTGGTAAAGCAACTGAAGCCTGATGGCATTCTGGTTATACCGGTTGGAGACGAAAAATCGCAGAAAATGCTGCGTATTACGCGAACCGGCGAAAACGATTTTACGAAAGAAGAGTTCTCCAATTTTAAATTTGTACCCCTCCTTGGAAAATCAGGCTGGGACGCCGGTGTGTAGCTTTTATAGAACAAAGTGTTTCCGTTCATACATAAAACAGCAAGTATTACACGGGCAGTTTCGGGTTGAGCTATCCCTAAAAGCCGGCCTGAGTTGGCGTATCGGGCTTAATAACAAATGATAGTTTACGCAAACAATTTTTTCCATTGCCTTTATGCTCGTATCTTTGCCTCAGAAACTGCTCTACCACGTTACTACACTACAAAATGCGAAAACAGAAAAAAGTTAAAGACTCCTATGTGATCATGACCGAGTTGGTACTGCCCAACGACACCAACACCCTCAACAACCTGATGGGAGGTAAAATGATGCACTGGATGGACATTGTATCAGCTATTTCGGCTCAGAAATTTTCTAACAGGATTGTGGTGACGGCCTCTGTAGATAATGTTTCTTTTTCTGAAAGCATCAAACTGGGCAACGTGGTTACGCTGGAAGCAAAAGTAACACGCGCTTTTAATTCGTCCATGGAGGTTCGGATTGAGGTGTATGCCGAAGATATTCCAAGCGGCAGAAGAGCCATGTCGAACCAGGCCTACTTTACGTTTGTGGCGGTAGACCAGCTGGGCAACCCAATTGATGTGCCCGAAGCCATTCCTGAAACCGAGGAAGAAATGAAGCATTTCGACGGTGCCCTGCGCCGCCGGCAGCTGCGCCTGGTGTTAGCCGGTCGTATGAAACCGAGCGAAGCCAATGAGCTGCGCTCCATATTTGATATCAAAGACGACGAAATAAAAGCATGACACCCTTAGCGGCAGACCAGCAGAACAGCGAATTCTTCAGAAGCTTTTTCACGGAAACACTTTACCTGCTTCCGGACGAGGAGGCTTTTGCTGTTGCGCAGCCTGCCACTGAACGTACTGTGCCTGCACCAACGGCTCCGCCGACCGCTCAGGAGCAGCCTGCACCTGCCTCACCACCAGCCACCAAAGCCTCTGCTGCTCCGTTTGATATTATCGGCAGCAACGGGAAAGGCGTCGTGGTGCTGGTAACGCTGCCGGATGCCGCTTTCCGGGCTTTGCCGCAGCAGGAATTCCTGCGTAAGATTCTGCAGGCAATCGGCCTCTCTCCTGCCGATGTTGCCTTTGTCAATAACGTTTCCGGGCAGGTGGCACAGTTCGAAGCCCTGGAGGCAGCCCTGGAGGTAAGTTACATCATCAGCTTTGCCAGCCGCATCGATACGCAGCATCCGCACGAAAAATTCATGCTTTACAAGCCGGTGGTGGTAGACCAGGTGCCAATCGTTTTCTCGCAGTCGCTGGCGGTGCTGGACACGGACCAGGAGCAGAAAAAGCTGCTGTGGAATGCGCTCAGGCAGGTGTTTTTATAAGCTTAAAATCCCTGTCCCCCTTACTGTTTGCGGTGCCTTTTTCAGGCTACACCCACTTCCCGTTCACCATCGTTCCCAATAATGCAGCACTATCAGCTGTATACACCATAGCAGCCAGTAAATAACCGGGACTTGCCTGCTCCAGGGCAGGATGCTTCAGGTCGTAAACTGCCGCATCCAATGGTTTGCCCACCGAGAAGTAACTTTCCGAGGCTGCTCCCATGGCTTTTCTGCCAGAAACTAAACTGCTGTGTATCATTAAAGAAGCCCCATCGGCAAACGTATTGCGCTTATGCGATTGCAAGCGCTGGGTGTAGTCCAGCCAGCGGAGGTCTTCCAGCGGGTTCAGACTTACCTGGCTGTCGGTACCGATGGCCCAGGAGCCGTTGTGGCGGGTGAAAGCCTTCAATGAAAATATCCCGTCTCCCAGGTTTGCCTCCGTGCCCGGACAGAGAATGACAGTTGCACCCGATGCTGCTAAACGGCTCGTTTCGCTTTCCGTCATGTGCGTGCAGTGCACCAGGTTGAGCCGAGGACCAGCCTCCAGGTTATCCAGCAGCCACTCCACCGGACGCTGCCCCAGCGCTGCCACACAGTCATCCACCTCCTTCAGCTGCTCGGCGGCATGCAAATGGAAAGGCAGGTTTTCGGGCCCATCTGCGTAAGTTGTTTGTATAGCAGCCGCATCCACAGCCCGGAGGGAATGCACTCCAAAGCCCAAGCCGGCGTTTTCATACCGGCTGACGGCTATGCGGCTGCTGTCCAGTAGTTTAAAATAAGCATCGGTATCGTGGCAAATGAAGCGGCGCTGCCGGGGGGCAGGTGCTGTGTTGAAATTCCCTTTCTGGTAAAAAACCGGGATAAGGGTAACTTTGATGCCTGCTTCTGCAGCTGCTTCGATCAGCCGCTCCCCCATTTCCGCCAGGTTGGCATAAGGCTGGCCGTTCTGGTCGTGGTGCAGGTAATGAAATTCACCCACATGGGTGTAGCCATTGCGGAGCATCTGCTTGTACAGCCTTACCGCCACCTTTTTCATTTGGGAGGGGCTGTAGGATAAGGCGCAGGTGTACATGGCTTCGCGCCAGGTCCAGAAATCATCCTCGATTCCCTCCTGGTGTGTTTCGGCTCTGCCGGCCATGCCGAACTGGAAGGCATGGGAATGGGCGTTCTGAAAACCAGGCAATGCTGCTCCTTCCACCATTTCCACTGCGGCTTCTGCTGGCGGTTTTTCAGTTGACAAATACTGCACCAGCCCTGCCTTGTCCACCCCGACGTAGGCTGGACTTAGCCACCCGTCATGGAGCAGCAGGTAACGGAACCTGTAAAACTTGAGCTGGTCAGGGTGTGGAAGCATGGAGGATGGTGGTTAAGGCTGTGAAGGTTTGACGAAGAACCTGCTGCACTTTCCGGGCTCGGGCGGCATCGTATTCGGTTTCGCCGGCCTTCATGTACAACTCTTTTGGCATCTCCAGCTGCAGCGCATATTGCTGCTGCTCAGGTTGCCCGAAGTGACGGGTGATATAGCCGCCTTTGAACAAATAGTCCTGCCGTACCTCAAATTCACCAGACGAAAGTGCATCCATAGCAGCAGAGACAATGGTGGCAGGTGCAGAAAGGCCGTCAGCCGTGCCCAGCAGCAGGTCCGGGAAAGGATGCGGGCTAATGGTGGGCACTAGTCTCCTGATGGAATGGCAATCCCAGAGCAGCACCTTTCCGAACTTCACCTTTGTCGCCAGCAAGAGCTCCTGCAGCTTCTGGTGGTACGGATTATAGTACAGGCGTTTTCTTCTTTCCCGTTCCTCCGGTCGGACCTGCCTTCTTTCGTCGTGGTAAATAGGGCGTCCCAGGAAATCCGTGCAGGGGCAAAGGTCGGTGATGATGCGGCCATCGTGGTATAGCGGTGCGTTATCCGGATTCCGGTTCAGGTCGATTACCCAACGGCTGTAGACTGCTGAGATAACGGTAATGCCCATTTCCTGCGCAAACGCATACAGCTGGTCGACATACCAATCCGTGTCATCGGGCGGCAGCAGCTCCGCCTTGTACTCCGGAAGGATATCGCCCGGAACTCTGGTTCCGCAGTGTGGAATGCTGAAGAGGATGGGAGAGCTGATTGCTGCTGGTCCGGTTATGTTGAAAGCATCCATAGGAAAGAGGTTAAATCAAATCATCCAGCACCTGCTCATCTACTTGGTGCGGCAGGGTTACCTGCAGTAGAGGCGTCCTTTGCATTTCGCGTTTGATGGCAAAAGTTGCTCCTTTGTTGCGCGCCCAGCTTCGCCTGGCAATGCCATTGTTCACATCGAAAAAGAGCATGTTCTTCAGTTTTTCCTCCGCCGCCTCCGAACCATCCAGCATTAATCCAAATCCACCGTTTATCACCTCGCCCCATCCTACTCCCCCGCCATTATGGATGGACACCCAGGTGGCGCCCCTGAAGCTGTCGCCGATTACATTCTGTATCGCCATATCGGCGGTAAACCTGCTGCCATCGTAAATGTTGCTTGTTTCGCGGTAAGGCGAATCGGTGCCGCCAACGTCGTGGTGGTCGCGGCCCAGGACAACCGGTGCCGATATTTTCCCGGCGCGTATGGCCTGGTTAAACTGTTCCGCCAGCCTGGCCCTTCCTTCTGCATCGGCATACAAAATCCTGGCCTGCGACCCTACCACCAGCTTGTTCAGCGGAGCCTCCTCAATCCATTTGATATTGTCCTCTAACTGCCGGATAATCTCCTGCGGTGCCGTCTGGTGTATCTCTTTCAATACACTTAGCGCCAGCTGGTCCGTCACAGCCAGGTCTTCAGGTTTTCCTGAGGTGCAGACCCAGCGGAAGGGGCCAAAGCCATAATCGAAGCACATCGGCCCCACAATATCCTGCACGTAAGAGGGGTAACGAAAATCGGTGCCATTGGCTGCCATCACATCGGCCCCTGCCCGGCTTGCCTCCAGCAGAAAAGCATTTCCGTAATCAAAAAAGTAAGTGCCTGTTGCCGCATGTTTGTTGATGGCCGCCACCTGCCTCCGGAGCGACTCCTGCACCTTTTCTTTGAACTGTTCCGGTTGCGTTACCATCAGCTGGTTCGATTCCTCAAACGACAAACCCACGGGATAGTAGCCTCCCGAAAAAGGGTTATGCAGGGAAGTCTGGTCGGAGCCAATGTCAATGTAGATCTCTTCTGCGGCAAAACGCTCCCATACATCCACCACGTTGCCGATGTATGCCAGCGAGACACGCTCTTGTCCTGCTTTTGCTTTCCTGGTGCGGGCAATCAGCGCCTCCATATCCTCTATGATCTCGTTTACCCAGCCCTGGTCGTATCGTTTTTGTGCTGCCTTCGGGTTTATTTCGGCGCAGACCGTGATGCAGCCTGCGATGTTGCCTGCTTTGGGCTGGGCGCCGCTCATTCCGCCTAAACCGGATGTCAGGAACAATTTACCGGCAGGCGTGGCCTCTTCTTTTAAGGCTTTTCGGAACGCATTCATCACAGTAATGGTAGTGCCGTGTACAATGCCCTGCGGCCCGATGTACATCCAGGAGCCAGCCGTCATCTGGCCGTACTGGGTAACGCCCAACGCACTGAACTTTTCCAGATCCTCGGGCCTGGAGTAATTTGGAACCATCATGCCGTTGCTGATAACCACCCTGGGAGCTGCAGGTGTGGAAGGAAACAGGCCCAGCGGATGGCCGCTGTACAGGTGCAGCGTCTGGTTTTCTGACAGCTGGGAAAGGTACTGCATAACCAGCAGGTACTGTGCCCAGTTTTGAAACACGCTCCCGTTACCGCCATAGGTGATGAGTTCGTGCGGGTACTGCGCTACAGCCGGGTCGAGATTGTTTTGGATCATGAGCATCATACAAGCAGCCTGAACACAATGGGCCGGGTACTCCTTCAGCGGGCGCGCATACATCTCGTAATCCGGCCTGAAGCGGTACATGTAGATTCGCCCGTATGTCTCCAGCTCCTCCATGAACTCCGCTGCCAGCTCCCGGTGCCACTCCTGCCGGAAGTAGCGCAGGGCATTCTGCACACTCAGCTTTTTTTCTTCCGTGCGCAGCACCTGCTTCCGGTTGGGCGCATGCGACACCGTAGCGTCATGAGGCCGTTTGGGAGGTAGTACAGCCGGAATTCCCTGCCTGATCTGTTCTTTGAAGTCCATAGGCTATTTCCTTCGGATTAGGTTATTGAACTGCCCCTTTTCCAGACAGAAACCGGCTTCAGCTTTCCCTGCTGGTACAGGATTTCCTTGTAGTCGCTTACCGGAAACAAAACAAAATCAGCCAGGAGGCCCGGTATCAGCCTGCCCCGGTCGTACAGGCCCAGGGCCATGGCCGCCCGGTAGGTGATACCGGCAAAAACCTCGGCATCGGAAAGCTTTTCGTAGGCGCCTAAAATGGAAGCCAGCGTGAGCAGATCGCCCATAGGAGCAGAACCGGGATTCCAGTCGCTGGCAATGGCCAGGCAGGCGCCTTCATCCAGTAATTTACGTGCCGGTGCAAAGGCACCTCCGAGCCCCACCGAAGCGCCAGGCAAGGCAACAGCCACGGTATCGCTCGCTGCCAGCAGCTGAATCTCCTTGTGGGTACTGGCTTCCAGGTGGTCGGCGCTAACGGCACCCACCTCCACAGCCAGTGCACTTCCGCCTGTCGAAAACTGGTCGGCATGCACGGTTAGGGAAAACCCTTTTTGCTGCGCATGCAGAAAGTAAGGCCTGATTTCTTCTGCCGAAAAAGCTTCTTTTTCAACGAAGGCATCCACGCGGTGGCAAAGGTGCTCGTTTGTCAGGATGGGCAAAAGCATTTCCTCCGTCTGCTGCAGGTACTCCTGCCTGCTTCCGGCGAAGTCTTTTGGCAAGGTGTGGGCAGCCAGGCAGGTGCTGATCAGGTCGGCTTTCACCCGGACATCTGCCTGCCGGATAGCCCGCAGCATTTTCAGCTCCTCCTCTACCGAAAGCCCGTAGCCGCTCTTCACTTCGATGGTTGTTACTCCCTCCTTCAAATGCCGCTCTGCCCGTTGTTCTGTCAGGTTCGCCAGTTCCTCCCGGGTGGTAGCGCGGGTTTGGGTGACGGTATCCCAAATGCCTCCTCCTGCGGCTGCAATTTCCTGGTAGCTCCTGCCTTCGGTACGTAAGGCATAATCGTTGGCCCGGGTACCGGCAAAACAGATGTGGGTATGGGCATCGATCAGCCCGGGCAGGCACACGAAGGGCTCTGTCAGCATGGTTGTAATGGCTCCAACGGCTAAGGCTTCTTTCTGTAAGGCATCAAACGGTGCAATTTTATGGATCTTTTCACCCTCGATCAGCATCCCCGCATCCAGAACCGGTTCAATCGCTTTTCCGGGAATACTCCCCTTGAGAGGAAGTTCTTCCAGGGTGAGTAGCTGGGAAATGGGACCAATAAATTTAAAATTGCTTTCCATGATGCCTGCAGGTTAAGAGGTGGTGTATGGTTTATCGGTTACCAACTCTTTTGGATATCCGACGGCACGTTCGTTATGCGGAAAATCATCGGCTGGTAGCCTCCTTTACTTTATGGAGGTACGGCAGCGGCTCTTTAGCGTTTTCAGGACAAGCCCACAATTATCCGGGATTGATTATTAAATTAAACCACCTGCCCTAGACGTACAGCAGAGGCTATGGTGGCAGGTGCAGCAGAACAAAAACAGCAAGCCTGAATGCTGCCAGAGATAAACTGCACTGAAATTCTGCCGGTCAGACAGCCTGTAAAATGCAAAAGCCCCGGCATATTATTGCCAGGGCTTCCCGTTTCTAAAGCTAATATCTTTACTGCAGCAGGCTCTCCAGTTTCTCCTCCAGGGCTGCTCCGCGCAGGTTTTTAGCGATGATCTTGCCTTCCTTGTCCAGCAGGATGGTCTGCGGGATAGCGTTTACACCGTAGAGCTGGGCGGCGCTGCTCTGCCAGCCTTTCAGGTCGGATACGTGGGGCCAGGTGAGGTTATCGGCCTGAATGGCTTTTTTCCACTTATCCTCCGACTGATCCAGCGACACGCCGAAAATTTCGAAGCCTTTGTCTTTGTACTTGTTGTACATGCGCACCACGTTCGGGTTTTCCTGGCGGCAGGGGCCGCACCAGGAGGCCCAGAAATCAACCAGCACATACTTACCACGCAACGACGAGAGCGACATCATATCGCCATCTGGTGTAGGCAAGGTAATGTCGGGCGCTACCGCACCCACCGCTGTGCTGCGCAGCCCTTTCAGGCGCTCGTTCAGCATCGCGGTATATTTGGAGTCGGGAAGCTTTTCGGTGTAGAGGGTGGCCATGCTGTCGGCGAAAGCGAAATCGTTGTTCGGGTCGACCAGGTTCAGCGTACCGAAAACCGATACCACCGATCCCGGATGTTTGGCCAGGAAGGCTTTCTTCTCTTTCTGCAGCTCAAAATACTCTTCCCGGATATTCTCTGCTTCGTCTGTTTTGCCTTCTGCCATAGCCTGGTTAAAGCGCTCCCCGAGTGCCTGCTCTTTTTTGGCAGACTCCTGTACCAGCGTATTCAGCTCCTGGAAGAGTTTGGAATCTTCAGAGCCTTCTATTTTAACCGGGTTTGCAATATTGTTGGCATCGGCAACCACCTCAATTTTCTTGTTGTCCACCACCAGGAAGAAGCCTTTCTGACGGTCCAGGCCTACCTGGTAAAAGGTTGGCTCTTTTACGGTGCCTTCAAATTTGAAGCTGCCGTCTTTGCCTATTTCAGAGGTATCGCGGGCAATGAACTGGCTTTCGCCAAGCTCAAATAAATAGATGCTGCCATTCTCGGGCGCATTCTGCAGTTTACCAAGAATTTCAAAAGAATTGCTGCCATTAGCAACCTTCTTGTTTCCCTGGCAAGCTCCCAGCAGTGCCACAGCCGAAGCCAGCACCACAAACTTACTGAATCTCATTTTCATTTTTTATGCATTTAGTCCTTCACGAAGCAATTGGTTAGCCACCTTCGGGTCAGCTTTTCCTTTTGTCTTCTTCATGATATCTCCCATAAACATGCCAATTAAGGACTGCTTACCGGCTTTATACTCTGCCACCTTCTTCGGGTTGGCAGCCAATACCTCAGCCACTACCTTCTGCAGCGAATCGCTGTCGGAGTCCTGCAGCAGGTTACGCTCTACAGCTACCTGGTGCGGCGACATGCCCGGGTGCTCTAACAGGTACGGGAATATCTTTTTAGCAGCTACCGAATGGCTTACTTTGTTCTCATCCACGAGCGCCACGATCTCGGCAATGCTTTCGGGCTGCAGCGGGAAATCCTTCATGTGCAGCTGCAGTTCGTTCAGGTACGATTTTACCGGTCCCATTACCCAGTTGGAAGCTGCCTTGTAATTTTTGGTGTGCTTGCAAAGCTCCTCAAAGTATAACGCAATTTCTTTGGTATCGGTTAGCACGGCAGCATCGTACTCGGGCAAACCAAAGTCGTTTACGAACTTATTGTAAAGCGCCTGCGGCAGGCTTGGCATGCTGGACTGGATGCGGTTGAGCCACTCCTTCTCGATAACCAGCGGCGGCAGGTCCGGCTCCGGGAAGTAACGGTAATCGTTCATGGTTTCTTTGGAGCGCTGACCGGAGGTGGTGCCGGTGTTGGCATCGAACCCGCGGGTTTCGCCTTCTACCTGTCCGCCTGCTTCGATGATCTCGATCTGGCGTTCGATCTCGTGCTCAATGGCACGCTGCACGTTGCGGAAGGAGTTCATGTTTTTCACTTCCACTTTGGTACCGTACTTGTCGGCACCTTTCAGCATCACGGATACGTTGGCGTCGCAGCGGAGCGAGCCTTCTTCCATGTTGCCGTCGCAGATTTCGAGGTAGCGCACCAGGCGGCGGATCTCCACCATATAATTGTAGGCCTCGGTTGAATCGCGCAGGTCGGGCTCCGACACGATCTCGATCAGCGGTACGCCGGCACGGTTGTAGTCTACCAGTGTTTCTGTTTCGCCGGGCAAGTGCATGGACTTGCCGGCATCTTCTTCCATGTGAATGCGGGTGATGCCGATGTGGCTGTCTTCGCCGTTTTCGTTTTTCACCACCAGGTGACCGTTCACGCAAATCGGTGTTTTGTCCTGCGTGAGCTGGTAGCCTTTCGGAAGGTCAGGATAGAAGTAGTTTTTACGGGCGTACACGTTGTGGCGTGTGATGTCGCAGTTGGTGGCAAGGCCCATTTTCACGGCCATCTCCACTACTTTCTTGTTAATGCGCGGCAGCGTGCCCGGGTGCGCCAGCGTGATAACGCTCAGGTTGGTATTGGGCAGTCCGCCGTATTCTGCAGAATCGGAAGAATAGGCTTTGCTCTCGGTGAGCAGCTGGCAATGCACTTCCAGGCCTATCACGGCCTGGTACTTATCTCTGATCTCTGGATTCATGTGTTTTTGTTTCGTCTTGTACTATAGCTAAGGCTGTAGTGGCAGGTGCAGTACACTTACAAACCTCAACCTTGTCGGTTTTTCTATCACTACTGCGGACAAGTCCTTCTTTGAAGGGGGTAGGGGGATGATGCACGGGCTGTGAAGTTATTCTTTTATACGCTAGTGCGAGCTTGTAGCTCGTACTACCATACCCTCTCCTTTAAGCTTAACTGTTCACATTTACCTGTAATGTAGTACGAGCTACAAGCTCGCACCAGCAATTATTTCCTGCAGGTGTAAGGCATCCCCCTGCCCCCTTCAAAGGGGGACTTGGATCGCAGTTATTTTATTTCACTAACTCTGTTTTTAATAACTCAATTGCTTTGGCAGGTACAGCCTGTAAGCCAGCTACGTCTTTGCCGCCTGCTGTGGCATAAAACGGCTGACCGCCGCCGCCGCCTTTTATCTCTTTGGCGAGTTCGCGCACCAGCTGGCTGGCATTCAGTCTTTTATCCGACACCAGTTCATCCGATAGCATAACGGCTATCTGTGGCTTTCCATCTATTTCGGCAGCCAGCACCAGCGCCATGTTGTCCAGGGACTGGCGCATGTCGAATGCCAGCTTCTTTAGATAGTCTGCTGTACTTACCTCCACTCGCTCTGCTACTACGTTTACGCCTTCTACCTGCTGCGCTTTCTGCACGAGGCTGTCTTTGAGGCTGGTCAGCTGCTTCAGTTCGAATTGTTCGAGCTGCTTCTGCAGCGCCTTATTTTCTTCCTGTAGCTTTTCTACGGCATGGGCGGTGTTGCTCTGGGTGCTGAGTACCTGGCGAACGGCATGCAGCTCATCGAGCTGGCCCTGCACAAACTCCTCGGCAGCTGTAGCGGTTACCGCCTCGATGCGGCGCACACCGGCAGCTACCGAGCTTTCCGAAACGATTTTGAAGTAGCCAATCTCGCCGGTGTTGTAAACGTGCGTGCCACCGCAAAGCTCTACGGAATGCTCCCGTCCAAACGAGATCACCCGCACAAAGTCACCGTATTTTTCGCCGAACAGGGCCATGGCGCCCATGTCGCGGGCGTCGGCAATAGGGATGTTGCGCTGTTCTTCCAGCGGAATGGTTTCGCGGATGCGCTCATTTACGATGGCTTCCACTTCGCGCAGTTCGGCATCCTCTACCTTGGTGAAATGCGAAAAGTCGAACCGCAGCACCTTCTCATTTACCAGCGACCCACGCTGTTGCACATGGTCGCCTAATACTTTTCTTAAAGCAGCATGCAGTAAGTGGGTGGCTGAGTGATTTTTACGTATGAAATTCCGGCGTATCGCATCAATTTCGCTGCGGAAAGGCGCCTCCACGTTCTGTGGCAGCTTGGAGGTGATGTGCAGGATCAGGTCGTTTTCCTTGCGGGTATCCAGCACCTCTACCTGCTCCGTGTCCGAAAGCAGGTACCCTCTGTCGCCCACCTGTCCGCCGCTTTCGGCGTAGAACGGCGTTTTGTCCAGCACGATCTGGTATTCGCTCTTGCTTTTTGTCTTTACCTGCCGGTACTTAACAATATGGGATTCAGCGGCATGATAGTCGTAGCCGATAAATTCCGTCGGCACGTCGGGCTGCACGATTACCCAGTCGCTCTGCTCGGTAGCGGAGGCGTTGCGGGAGCGGTTTTTCTGCTGCTCCATCTCCACACCGAAACCAGCTTCGTCAACTTTCAGGCCTTTTTCACGGGCGATCAGGGCGGTCAGGTCGAGCGGGAAACCAAAGGTATCATACAGTTCGAAGGCTGTTTTGCCGTCGATGGTGTTGTTGTTCTCTTTGAACTTATCCTCCAGCATGTCCAGGCGCTTGAGGCCGTTCTCCAGCGTGCGCAGGAACGCATTCTCCTCTTCCTCGATCACGCGCTGCACAAAGCTCAGCTGTGCTTTCAGCTCCGGGAACACGTGCGCCAGCTGCTCGGCCAGCACCTCGGCCAGCTTGTACAGGAACGGCTTCTTGAAGTTGAGGAACGTGAAACCGTAGCGAACGGCACGACGCAGGATGCGGCGAATCACGTAACCCGCTTTGTTGTTCGACGGCAGCTGCCCGTCGGCAATGGCAAAGGCAATGGCCCGGATGTGGTCGGCGATCACACGGATAGCGATGTCGGTCTTTTCATTCTCGCCGTAATTTACGTCGGCCTCAACGGCGACAAAACGGATAAGCGGCTGGAAAACGTCGGTATCGTAGTTGGAGCGTTTGCCCTGGATGGCCATACACAAACGCTCGAAGCCCATACCCGTATCTACGTGCTGCGCAGGCAGTTTTACAAGCGAACCGTCGGCGAGGCGGTTGAATTCCATGAAAACGTTGTTCCAGATTTCGACTACCTGCGGGTGGTCGTTGTTCACGAGGTCGCGGCCAGGCACCTGGGCTATTTCTTCCTCGGAACGCAGGTCGATGTGGATTTCGGAGCAGGGACCGCAGGGGCCAGTATCGCCCATTTCCCAGAAGTTGTCTTTCTTGGAGCCGAACAGGATGCGGTCTTCGGATACCATGGTTTTCCAGATAGCAAAAGCTTCGTCGTCACGCTCCAGGTTCTCTTTGGCATCGCCTTCGAACACCGACACGTACAGCCTGTCTTTGGGCAGCTGATACACCTCAGTGAGCAGTTCCCAGGCCCACTCCAGCGCTTCCTTTTTGAAGTAATCGCCAAACGACCAGTTGCCGAGCATTTCGAACATGGTGTGGTGGTAGGTATCGTAGCCTACTTCTTCCAGGTCGTTGTGCTTGCCGCTCACGCGGAGGCACTTCTGTGTATCGGCCACCCGCTTGTTGGGAGCAGGTTTGTTGCCCAGGAAGTAGTCTTTGAACTGGTTCATGCCTGCGTTGGTAAACATCAACGTAGGGTCATCTTTCACCACGATGGGTGCCGACGGAACGATCTGGTGTTCCTTGGATGCAAAGAAGTCCAGAAACTTTTGTCTAATCTCAGCTGAGTTCATGTATGGTTATCAAGCGTTTAGCTAATTAATGCTATACTTGTTGTTTAAGAAAAAAAATAATCTAATTTTTGCCTTACAGAAAATCAGTTTTCGGGGCTGCTCTGCCAGGCGCATTAATGGCAAAAGTAGCATATTTTACCTGTAATCAGTAGTATTAATCCGAAAATTGTATTGTTCTGCATCCGGATAAAGAACAGCAGGTATGCCTTATAAAGATAAAGAAATAGAGAAACAGTATTACACTATAGGCGAGGTAGCTACTATGTTCGAGGTCGCGCCTTCGCTTATCAGGTTCTGGGAAACCGAGTTTGAACAGCTGAAGCCCCGCAAAAGCAAGAAAGGCAACCGCCAGTTCACGCCCAAAGACATAGAGGAACTGCGCACGATTTACCACCTGGTAAAGGAACGCGGCTATACGATTCAGGGGGCGAAGGAGGTGCTGAAGAACAAGGCTGTGCAGACCAAAGATAAAATCGAGATTATTCAGTCGCTGGAGAAGGTGAAGGCGTTTTTGGTGGGGGTTAAGGATCAGTTGGGGAAGGGGTAGGAAGCTACTCAAATATTGTCATCCTGTAAAGGATCTTGTTGGAGAACAGCAGTACAACCTGCTACTGATTCCCTTTACTACTGTTGATGTAGAACAACAGGCTGTGCTGTTCCATCGTAAGCTTTCCTGTTCTTTTTGTCTTGATACAAAAAGAACCAAAAAAATCAAGACGAATTTGAACTCGCTGAACGCTCAAACAAAAATTCGTCGTTTATGCACCTGGCTGGCGGCGGTGCTTCGTAGCCGGAGAAATTTTTGGTAATATATTCCTGGAGAAATTACTCCGCATTATCTTTTCATGTCTGAGAATTCTTTATATGAAGTAGCGCTCACACTGCTACCGGGTGTTGGCAAACTGACAGCGCGGCTGCTGGTGAGTTATTGTGGGTCGCCGAAGGCGGTGTTCTCTACGCCTCCGGGGAAGCTGATCAAGATTCCGGGATTGGGTGAGGGAACGGTGCGGAATATGGTGGCGGGCTTTAAACAGGCGCTTCTGGAGGCAGAGGGTATCCTGAAGCAGGCGGAGGCGCACAATGTGCAAATATTATTCTATACATCAGCCGATTACCCCGACCGGCTTAAACAAATAGCCGATGCTCCTGCCCTGCTTTACTACCGGGGCCATGGCCACCTGAACCGCCGGCGCATCATCAGCATCGTAGGCACGCGCAAGCCTACGCCCTATGGGCAGAGCGTGACGGAACGCCTGGTCGAAGAACTGAAGCCGTACAAGGCGATGGTAGTGAGCGGACTGGCTTACGGCATTGATATTATCGCGCACCGGGCTGCGCTGCAGGCTGGACTGTCGACTGTGGGTGTGATGGCTACTGGTCCGGAAACCGTTTACCCGGCCTTACACCGCAAATATGCCGAGAAGATGCAGGAGCAGGGCGGCCTGCTGACGGAAAATATCTTTGGCACCAAACCTGACGCGCCCCGTTTCCCGGCAAGAAACCGAATTATTGCCGGCATGTCGGATTGTACCGTTGTGGTGGAAGCAGCCCTGAAAAGCGGCACCCTCATTACGGCCGACATCGCCCACAGCTACGACAAAGAAGTGATGGCCGTACCGGGCAACCTGACTTCTCCTGTTTCGGAAGGCACCAACCACCTCATCAAAACAAACAAAGCAGCCGTGTATACGTCGGTGCAGGACCTGGTGGAGCTGCTGAACTGGGACCTGGAAGACGAAGCGCAGGTACGCAATGCAAAAAAAGCCCTCCTTAATACCGATGATTTTACACCGGACGAGCTGCGGGTGGTACAGGTACTGCAGCAAAGCAAAGAAGAGCACATGGACAATTTGAGCTGGAAAGCACAGGTGCCCGTAAGTCAGCTGGCGTCCCTCCTGCTCACACTGGAGTTCCGGGGCATTGTGAAGGCCATGCCGGGGAAACGCTTTGCGCTGGTGGGCTAATAAATCTAAGCTCCCCAAACAGCTGGAGCATTACAGAGACAATAGCAGAGCAGCAGAGGCTGTGGTGGCAGGTGCAGCAGACTTTTTTAGTAAAGGAAGCAGTAACATGTACCTGCAACTAAAGGAAAAAGAAACAGCCGCCTCCCTGTTCAGCAAAGCAAACGGGAAGGCGGCTGTTACATGCATCCGGCGGCAACAGTATTACACTTTTATGCCGATAGACTTCAGGTAAGACTGGCTTTCTTTTGCGCAATCCAGCGGAGTTTTATCTTTTTCTGGCACCTCGTCCAGCTCAATAATTCCCCAGCCTTTAAACTTAATTTCCTGCAGTGCCCTCACAACGCCGGGTATAAACAGGTCGCCCTGGCCCAGCTCAACAAATTTGTAGGCGCCGGCTCCCTGGTCCGGAGTAGCTTTCACATCCTTCAGGTGCAGCGCGGCAATCCGGTTTTTATATTGCCGGATGGCCTGTTCCGGGCTGCCGCCACCCTGGTGGTAATGCCCCAGGTCCAGCAGCAGCTTTACATTTTTTTCGTCGCAGCTATCCATGATAATATCCACCTCCTCCGGCGTCTGGCCCAGCTGGTGCATGTGGTTGTGGTAGGTGGTCTGCACGCCATAGTCGAGCGTACGCTTCCCGATTTCGTTGAGCAGGCGCCCGTATTTTTTCAGATCGGCAGCGGTGGGCGCACCTTCCTGAGGGCGGGAGGAGTTGGTAACCTGCATGTACTGACCGCCTAATTCCTCCACAAAACGGGCATTGGTCAGATGCTGTTGAATAACCTTTCTGTCGTTGCCGGTGTTGATGTTGGCATCGCCGCTGGAGAACATGCACAGCTCCAGTTTATGCCTGTCCATAATATCCCATAGCGCCTCCGGCCTTTTACCATACTGTTTCATCACATCAGCCCGGAGTTGTATTCCCCTAAAACCAAGTGAAGCGATATCTTTGATAGCCTGTGTGTTATCGCCGCCCCAGGTAATGGCGGCATAGCCGATTTTTAAACCAGGCACTACCTTTTTGAAAGCGGCACTCCCGGCCCCGGTCCATGAAATTAAGGGAAGCGCTAATGCTGCCATGCCAGCTTTGGCAATAAACTGTCTGCGTGATATTTCTGACGACATAAAGAAAAAGGGACTTTAGTATATGGAACAAAATTTATAGCGCTCAAAGGCCGATTCGCGGGAACCAACCCAATCATCCCCCACACAAACTACTAACACACAATATTTTATCCCGAAAGTAACACCACAATTATCAAATTACAAACAAACATTCATTATTCTTTAAAAGTTATAATTAATTGACATTCATTGGTATAAACTATATAACAAACTGCTGTTTTTATAAACATTTTAGGTAAAATTGAAATATAAAACAGCAGGAATTAAGGTATTTGCCCTATTCCTGACCAACAGGTTGCACCCTGTCTTTAAACCTGGAGCAGCAAAAAAGGCTTTTGAGAGCATGTGCCGGAATAAACAGGCGCGCCATTGCTGCAGTAGTTGTAATTCCAGGTTATCCTTTTTACTTTGGCCTGTAAACAGACTTATTCATACTACAATCCGCCAACATGCACCTGCTTTACAACGGACAGCTCCTGCAAGAAAAGGACCTGCGCTTACCACTCACAAACCGGGCGTTCCAGTACAACGATGGATTCTTTGAGACTGTGATAGTAAAAGACGGGCAACTGCGCTGCTGGCAGGACCACCAGGACAGGCTTCAGGCCGCAGCCCGGGCGTTGCAGCTGGCGCTACCGCAGGCTTTGCAGCAGCCGCTCCTCCTCCAGGAACAACTGCAGCAACTAATCCGGCAGAACAACGCCACGGCGTATGGAAGGCTGAAACTGAAAGTCTGGCGAAGCGGCGCCGGCTTGTATACCCCCGAAACCACTACTGCAGACTGGCTGGCAACTGCAGCGCCTGCCACCACACCCACTGCTGCCCCACTTCGGGTGGGAAGATGCCGGGGAGTACGCACCAGCTTTTCTCCCTTCTCGTTTTTTAAAGGCCCGAATGCGCTGCTGTATGTAATGGCCGGCTTGGAAAAAAAAGCAAAAGGCACCGACGACATGCTGTTGCTGAGTACCGAAGGACATGCTGCAGAACTGGCCTCGGCCAACCTGTTCTGGATAAAGGAAGGCAGCCTCTACACCCCCGCCCTTGGCACCGGCTGCGTGAACGGCATTTTGCGCCGCAACATCCTGCGTTGGTGCAAAGCTGCCGGAGTTACCGTACAGGAAGAGTTCGCAACACCAGATCAACTTGTAGCAGCCGATGCTGCATTTGCAGCAAACGTGACCGGCATCAGGAGTATTGCACAGGTAGAGGAAATGGTTTTTAATCCGGAGCACCCGCTGGTAACGTGGCTGCAGCAACAGGTTGATTCCCTTTAACCCTTGTTGATTGTATTAACCCGCTAACTTTCTTTCCTTTATAACAGCGGCTGTGGTGGCAGGCGCAGCAAACCTGTTTCAGTAATTTTCCTGCCATAATTTATTTTGCGGGGCCCCTATTCTCCTGTAAAATAGCATTATCCCCGCTCCGGTAGCCGCTCCTCTAACATTTTTCTAATAATATCTGTTGATTATTTGGTGCAACAATAATTTTCTGTATATTCAGATTCCCAAATATTAAACCAGAGCTTGTAGATGTACGAAACCAATCCTTTAGGTAAACTGAGTTTAAAAGAAAAGATAGAATTAAAGATTGCTGAAATAGATGCTGTGGCAAACGATTTGCCTGGCGTGGTTATCATTCATAATCTGCAGAATGAGCTGACGCCGGAGTATTTGTCGCCGCGGGGAGAACGTTACCTGGGGATAAGCAATGAAGAGCTCAGGCGGATCGGGAACGAATACAACTACAAGTACTTTAACCCCGAAGATGCAAATGATTATGTGCCGAAGGTTTTCGGCCTGATGGAACGAAACGACGAAAATGAAATCGTTTCATTCTTTCAGCAGGTGCGTCCTTCGGAAAATGATCCCTGGACCTGGCACCTCAGTACAATGAAAATACTGATGCGCGACGATGAAGGGGCTCCGTTGTTGTCTATCACCTTTGCCGCACCTATAGATCCGCTCCACCACGTTACAACCAAGGTAACCAAGCTGCTGGAGGAAAATAATTTCCTGCGAAAGAACTTCCATAAGTTCAGAATGCTGTCGGACCGGGAGCAGGAAGTGCTGCGTGCGCAGGTGCTTGGCAAAAGTGCCTCCGAAACCGCTGAAGAACTTTTTATTTCTGTGGCAACCGTAGAAACCCACCGCCGCAACCTGAAAAAGAAGTTAAAGACCAGCTCTTCCTTCGAACTGACACAATACGCCCGCGCTTTCGACCTGATTTAACGTATCGGGCCACCTGCCGTACCGGTTTTTTTTCGTGCTTCGCTCCTCTGGCCACGGTTGTAACAACACCTGCAGCAGGAACTTCCCGGACCGGGAGCAGCGGGTATGGTGGCAGCTGCAGCAAAGAAAAAATAGCTCTTTAAACGCGCGATTCCTGTAGCTGCACCGCTTCTCTTTTCAGCAAGGTTTTCCCTACCTCACGCTAAACCGGGAGCAGCCTGTTTCCGTGGAACTTCTGTATTCCGTGTAACCCTGCATGCACAAGTGCTGTTAATAACCAACTGTGGCAGCGCCATAACAACAAGGCTTTGTAGCTAAACTGTAAAAGGCGTAACAGCTGCTAAACTGAAAAGAAACAGAAAGATGAAACAGAAATTTAAACACCATTACCTGAAGACATTGGGATTGGGAGCAGTGGCAGGTTTCCGGTCGATGTCGGCAACGGCCATACTGAGCAACGAGTTAAGCCAGATGCCGGAAGAATTACTGGAAGAAAGTCCGCTGCGCCATCTGCAGGCGGGGCCGGTGGCCCTGGGATTAAAATTCCTGGCGGCCTCCGAAATTGCCGGCGATAAACTGCCTGATATACCAGACCGCATCGGGTTGCCTTCGTTGCTGACGCGTACTGCTGCCGGCGCCCTGGTGGGCGCCACCATTTTCACAGCCAACCACGACACCACCTGGAAAGGAGCAGCACTGGGTGGCCTGGCAGCAGTCGCTGCCACTTACGGCAGTTTCTATTTACGCAAAGCACTAAACCAGAATGCCCACCTTCCCAATGCCGTGAGCGGTGCATTAGAAGACATCATTGCCGTAGCCAGTGGCCTGGTTATCGCAAAGAGCTAATACCAAATAGTAAATAACCTATTCCATAAAAATTACTCCTTTTATCACCCCTTCGGGATGACAACGGGGAGTGGTTTGTGGAACTGAGTAAATACTATTGGGTATAAGAAGCAAATAAATTACTTTTAATTATTAAAAGAAGAAAGACTGTGCCCTCTGCTGGTCATGGTCTTTTTTCTTTTAAAAAACAAAGCAGGCTGTTGCCATCAGGTGATGGATTTGTGATCTACAGTGGCCTCTACCGGAATGTTTTCTTTTTTCTGGCCCAGGATGAACCGGATGCCTTTGTCGTAACTGAAGTAGCTCCTGACCCAGTGCAGCAGCACAAACAGCCGGTTCTGGAAACCGACCAACGACATCAGGTGGATAAACATCCAGATCAGCCAGGCAAAAAAACCTTGTGTTTTATAGTCTTTGTGCAGTAACCGGAGATCAGCCACGGCATGGTTGCGGCCAATGGTGGCCATCGAACCTTTATCGCTGTACACATAGGCTTCCAGGGATTTACCATCGAGCATGCGTAGAATGTTTTTCCCGAGCAGTTTGCCCTGTTGTATGGCGGGTTGTGCCATCATGGGGTGCCCGTGCGGATCAGACTCCGTTACCATAGCCGCCACATCGCCAATGGCAAAAATATTTTCGTACCCCGCTACTTTGTTATACCTGTCCACCAGCAGGCGACCGCCTTTCAGGATACTCTCCGGGCGGATACCTGCTACGGGAGCCCCAGCTACACCTGCTGCCCAGATCAGGGTGCGCGTGATCAGTTTTTCGCCTGTGTTTAAGGTTACCGTGTAGCCGTCGTAGGAGACTACCCGCCTGTTCAGCATCACATTCACACCAAACGTTTCGAGGTACTCCTGCGCTTTCTTACCCGCTTCATCCGACATCCCTTTCAGCAAACCCGGTCCGCTCTGAATCAGGTGAATGTCCATTTGTTTAAAGTCGAGTTCTTTGTAGTCGCAAGGAAAAACGTGCCGGCGCAGCTCACTCAACGCACCGGCAATCTCCACGCCGGTGGGGCCGCCGCCAACTATTACAAAGTCCATCAGGCTGTTGATCTGCTCCTCGTCGTCGAGCTGCAGGGCTTTTTCGAAATTGCTGAGCACTGTGTTGCGGAGGGTAACAGCATCTTCGATGCTTTTGATCGCGATGGCATTGGCCTCTATCTGCTCATTCCCATAAAAATTGGTAGTGGCACCGGTTGCAATTACCAGGTAATCGTAGCGCATTAGCCCGATAGATGTTTCTACCTCCTGGTTGGTGGTATCTACGCCCTGTACCTCGGCCAGCCGGAAATAAAAGTTTTTCTGCTCTTCGAATATTTTACGGAAAGGATAAATAATGGAATCAGCCTCCAGGCCGGCAGTGGAAACCTGGTATAACAGCGGCTGGAAGGTGTGGAAATTATGCTTATCGATCAGCACTACCTGCACTTCGGCAGGACACAGTACCTTTGCCAGCTCCAATCCGCCAAAACCACCTCCCACGATCACGACCCGCGCTTTACCTGTTTCCGGTATTCTTGCTTGTGTTACCATTTTCGCATTTTTTCCTATGGTACGGAATACCCTGGCCGCTGTTCAACAGCAGAAGCAGGAAGTGCAGGCGGTAATGCAGCAAGAGGGGTAAAAAGGAAACCGGGCTCAGCCCGAATTACGCACCGGAAAAAGCAGCTGAAAAGCAGACAGCGCTGCTTACATACAAGGATGGGAAAAAGAAAAAATACATACCGGGGTAAGTCAAGAAGTAAGTGCTTGTACACCTACTCTTAACTTCCGATACTGCGCAGTAAAAAACTATTGCTTTACTGCATGAAATAACTGCAAAGGCTTTGGTTTATTTTACAAGGCCATTGAGCAGAATAGTGGTAATAGTTTCTTCGAGGGCTTTGGCAGAAACGCCACGGTTTGGACGGTACCAGAGCTCTACCCAGCGAACAGCAGAAAGAATGGTGAACAGGGCAACAGAAACATTTACATCATGAAACTCACCGGCAGCCATACCTTGCTCAATAATGGCGGCAAACCGCTTCTCATAGCCTCTCCTGATGTCCTTAAATTCCTTGAGTTTATCATCAGGGAGGAACTTCCAGTCGTTATTTGTTACAGAAACAGCAGCCCCGTCCTCGATGATCATCCTGATGTGCAGCCTGATGAGCGCCTTCAGTTTATCAATAAAAGAATCTTCGCTGCTTTCGATCTTAGACAGCTGCGAAACATAGGTATTTGCTATATGAAAACAGATGATCTCCAGAATTTCATCTTTCGAGCGGATATGGTTGTACATACTTGGTGCCTCCATACCCACTTTCTCCGCTAAATCGCGCATCGAGGTGCCGCTGTACCCTCTCTCCTTAAATAATTTAGCCGCTTCTTCAAGTATTATATCACGTTTACTTGTTTTGATTTTTTTAGCCATACAAGACAGGTGCTTAACTATTCGTATTAAAAAAGTCGATTTTTAAACAAAATGTAAAAATATAAAATAAATGACAATATAGCGCTTTTACAATGAATTTTATTCAAATCTTTTGTTGCCCCCCTACATTACCCTATAGCAACTTACAAAAAGCAACAATTATTATAGCCTTTTACACAAAATTCCGTAACAAGTTCTGAATATCGAGGTTTTTATTCCCCAATTAAGCCTGAAACTAAGCCCTAGCTGTTCCTGCGGTTAAGCTAAAATACTTTTAAAGTGATCAATCGCTGCTTAGCAAACATAAAGGCTTTCAGCCTCAGATGACATGAAAATCAGTTTTTAACGCTGAAAATTTTTAAAATTTACGATTCTGAAGCATCTTTAAAGCAGGAAAAACAAACTGTAATGATAATAGAAACCCGCGCTTATGCCCGTGCAGCTATTCTTGGAAACCCTTCGGATGGCTATTTCGGGAAAACCATATCCCTTATTGTTAAAAATTTTGGTGCCCGCATCCTGCTTTACCAGTCGCCGGAGCTTGTAATTGAGCCGCAGCAGCAGGATATGAACCAGTTTAAAAATATATACGACCTGCACGACCAGGTCAGCCTGACAGGCTACCATGGTGGTGTGCCTTTGGTGAAAGCGGCAGTAAAAAAATTCTGTGAGTTCTGCACCAAACAGGGCATAACGCTTCCGAATAAAAATTTTACGGTACGTTACAGCTCCTCCATCCCGCGGCAGGTGGGCTTGTCCGGCTCCAGCGCCATTATTATTGCCACGCTCCGGGCCCTGTCGGATTTTTACCAGGTAGAGATCCCGAAAGTACTGTTCCCCAGCCTGGCCCTGGCGGTAGAAGAAGAGGAACTTTGCATAACCGCCGGCCTGCAGGACCGTGTGATCCAGGTGTATGAAGGGGTGGTTTACATGAATTTCGACAAAGAGTACATGCAGCAGCACAAGCATGGTATTTACGAAGAGATGGATCCTGCCCGGCTTCCGAATCTTTTTATTGCCTATAAAACAGAGCTGGGCAAAGTATCGGGCAAAGTGCTCAACAACGTACGCGCCCGCTACGACAAAGGCGATGAATTTGTAGTGAACACCCTGGCCAGTATTGCAGAGCTAGCCGAACAAGGCAAAGAAGCTATCCTGAACGGAAACCACAGGCTGCTGCACGAGCTGATGGACGAAAATTTCGAGCTGCGCTGCAAGATCATGAACATCAGCGACAGCAACAAGGAGCTGGTGCAGACTGCCCGGAATTTAGGTGCATCGGCTAAGTTTACCGGCTCAGGAGGCTCTATCATAGGTATGTACTATGGCAACGAGATGCTCAATAACCTGGTAACGGCCTTTAAAAAGATTAATGCCCGCGTAATTAAACCAACCATTGCCTAAGCCTGTAAAATCTAAAAACGAACGACCAGGAATCAATAAATAAGATCAACACGAAAAAAACTGACACTGATGATAAGAAAAGCTGTTATACCCGCCGCCGGACTTGGCACCCGTTTCCTGCCTGCTACCAAAGCGCAGCCAAAAGAAATGCTTCCGATTATAGATACGCCTACCATCCAGTACGTGGTGCAGGAAGCCGTTAATTCAGGTATCGAGGATATCCTGATTATAACCGGAAAAGGCAAGAGAGCTATTGAAGACCACTTTGACCGTAACTTTGAGCTGGAAGAGCGCCTGTTGCAGAAGGAGGATGAGATGTATAATGAAATCATGAAGCTCTCGGACATGGCGAACCTTTACTTTATCCGGCAAAAAGAAATGGCAGGACTGGGAGATGCCATTATGTACGCGCGTCAACACACCGGCGACGAGCCCTTCGCCGTGCTGCTCGGCGATACCATCATCGATTCGGTGATGCCGGTTACCCAGCAGCTGATGGACATGTACAACCAGTACCAGTCATCTATCATCGCGGTAGAAACAGTGCCTGCCGACAAGGTTAACCGCTACGGTATTGTAGGCGGAAAAAGGATAAGCGACTCTATCCTGCAGCTGGACCAGTTTGTAGAGAAACCGACCATAGAAGCCGCTCCTTCCGACCTGGCCATTGCCGGACGCTATATTTTAACGCCCGGAATTTTCAGAGCGCTGGACGAAACCCCGAAAGGCAAAAACAACGAGCTGCAGCTGACCGACGCACTCACCAATCTACTGAAGCGTGAAAAAGTATTTTCGCATACGTTCGAAGGCAAGCGCTACGACATCGGCAACAAACTTGACTTCCTGAAAACGAATGTAGAGTTCGCCCTGAAACACACTGAATTTGCTACACCTTTCCTTAGTTTCCTGAAAGAGATTGTAGCCACTTATAAGGACTAACAGCACACAAAAGGCGCAGCGCCTGCAAATTCCGGCACTGCTCCTTTTTTTATGCTTACCTGTACGTGCTGAATTATCCTTGCCTGATCAGCTGTATATCCGCATTCAGCCTGACATCGTCGCTGACTACTACCTGTCCGGCTTCGGTTACGGCATTCCAGGTCAGGTTAAAATCTTTCCGGCTGATCTTGCCTCTTACCGTGAAGCCCGCTTTTGTCTGCCCGTACGGGTCCACAACGGTACCGCCATACTCTACCTCTACCGTTACGGGTTTGGTAACACCCCGTATCGTCAGGTCGCCATGCAGGTTGGCGGTGTCTTCGTCTACTTTCTCGTACTTCCTTCCCTCAAACCGGATCTGGGAGTAATTTGCCGCATCAAAAAAGTCGGCAGAGCGCAGGTGCGTGTCGCGCTGGTCGTTGTTGGTATTGATGGAGTCTACATCGGCGGTAAACACAATATCCGAGGCTCTTTCAAAATCATCACCTTCTGTT
This sequence comes from Botryobacter ruber, assembly GCF_003347595.2. Lineage (GTDB taxonomy): Bacteria > Bacteroidota > Bacteroidia > Cytophagales > Hymenobacteraceae > Pontibacter > Pontibacter ruber_A. Next base: position 42,067 of record NZ_QCZK02000041.1, read on the forward strand.
TCCACCTCCAGGTTGAATTTACTGAAATACCCGGTTACGGTGGTGATCATGAGGTGCTTCACCTTAAATTGAATTTCGCTGTGCGCCGGATCAATAACCCATTTTACTTTTGCCATGGCTGTTTGTTTTCGTTAAGTGTAACTATTAAATGTACCTACCTGTATTGTATCGTTTTGGGTAGAAAAAGGTTTGCGTTATCAGGAACAACCTCAGCAGAATAAGCAAGGGCTTTGGTACCGGCAGTAATAAAACAGCTTTCGATGCCTTTGTTTCAGGAGCAGTGGGTATGGTGGCAGTGGCAGCAGAACTTTTTAACCGCCTGAAGCACAAAGAGAGCTACTGCTGTTGCCACCATACCCATTGCTCTTCCCTTTTTTGAAAAGAGGAATCGCGTACCTGCCTTCTCTCCTCCAGGATCCCCGGACGCATCATCAAATAATTTGTAGCCGGATTTTACCCGGGCCTATGGCACTTGCTATTTTTAAATTAATTTTGTTTCAGTCCGAAATCAGGCAAATTGCTAAATTCTAAATCAAAACCTTACCTGCTCCACGTATACGGTAGAGCAACTGTCAACCTACATCTATGAGTGAAAAAAACGACCAAAGCACCGAACACCGTTTAATACTGCGCCAACTGGAACTCAGGGACTACAACGAAATGAAGGAAATTATGGACCTTGTCTATTCCAACATGTCGGCCTGGACCCGTAAGGAATTTTCTACGCTCCTGAAGAAATTTCCGGAAGGCCAGATTTGTATTGAGGACAAAGGGAAAGTGATAGCTGTGGCCCTGAGTATCATAGTAGACTATGCAGCAATCGGCGACAAGCATACCTATGAGCAGATAATTACCAAAGGAGCTTTTAAAACCTACGACCCGGAAGGCGACACGCTTTATGGCCTAGATGTGTTTGTGCACCCGGAGTACCGGAACCTGCGCCTGGGCCGCCGCCTCTACGATGCCCGCAAGGAAATATGCGAAAAGCTGAACCTGCGCGCTATTATTGCCGGAGGCCGAATTCCAGGCTACAGCGAATATGCCGACAAACTCACACCGGCAAAATACATCGAGATGGTCCGGAACAAGGAACTGTCGGACCCGGTACTCTCTTTCCAGTTGAGTAATGACTTCCACGTACGCAAAATCCTGAAAGGCTACATGCCCGACGACAAGGAATCGAAGGCCTATGCCACGCTGCTGGAGTGGATTAATGTGTACTACGAAGAAAAGGAGAAGCTGATCGGCGGTAAAAAAACTGTCGTGCGGATCGGGATAGTGCAGTGGCAAATGCGGGCTGTAAAGTCGCTGGACGATATGATGCAGCAAATCGAATTCTACGTGGATACGGTCAGTTCCTACAAATCGGACATCGTAATGTTCCCCGAATTCTTCAACGCCCCGCTGATGGCGCTTTCCAACGAGGATACGCCTTCGGAGGCAATTCGCAGCATGGCGGAGTATACAGAGGAGATCAGGGAGCGCATGATCCACCTGGCGCTGTCGTACAACATCAACATTATTGCCGGCAGCATGCCCGAGTACTACGATAACAAGCTCTACAACGTATCGTACCTCTGCCGCCGCGACGGCACCTACGATAAGCAATACAAGCTGCACGTTACGCCCGACGAAACCCACTACTGGGGCATGCGCGGTGGCCATAAGCTGAAAATATTTGACACCGACATTGGCAAAATCGGCATCCTGATCTGCTATGATGTGGAATTCCCGGAGCTGGCCCGCATGCTGTCGGAAATGGACATGAAAATTCTGTTTGTTCCGTTCTGGACCGACACAAAGAATGCTTACCTGCGTGTGCGCCTCTGTGCGCAGGCGCGTGCCATCGAAAATGAATGTTACGTAGCTATTACCGGCAGCGTGGGCAACCTGCCGAAGGTGGAGAACATGGACATCCAGTACTCGCAATCGGCCGTCTTCTCCCCTTCCGACTTTGCTTTCCCGCACGATGCGGTTGTAGCCCAGGCCACGCCCAACACCGAAATGACCCTGATCGCCGACCTGGACCTGGACCTGCTCAAGGACCTGAATACCGCAGGCAGCGTCCGCAACCTCCGCGACAGGCGCAAAGACCTTTACAACCTGAGCTGGGTGCTGCGTAAGGATGATTAAGGCATTGCGAATGGACGTTAATGTAAAAATCCCGGCAGGTTCTGATACCTGCCGGGATTTTTGCTTACTGCAGCAGCCACCATACCTTCTGCTGTACCTGTTACCTGCATTAAATGCCTCTTCTTCTTTTCTCCAGTATACCGGCTACAATCAGCCCGGCCAGCAGCCCAAGCAGTCCGGAAATTGTTAAATATACTTCAGGTTTAGGACCGGCAGGCTTCAGTCTTGGAACAAATCCATTTACAACTTCGAGGTTATTTAACCTGTCAAGATCCGACTCTAACATGACCTGCTCTTTATACATGCTCACACTTTCGCGATAAAGGTTAGTCGGATCCACGGCCTCTCCATACACAAACCCATTTACAGGTCCCTGTGGTGCTACTATAGATGTTTTCACGCTGTCGATAGAGCCTATATCGCTCTTTAACTTGGATATAATTTTCCGTACCTGATTTTCCCGGATTTGCTTCTGCTTCGAAAAAAACTTATTTGACTCCAGGAAATTGACCAGGGCGGGCTCCATGGTAGAAAAAAGCTCGTTATTGTAGATAGACAGATCTATCTGGAACGGCGAACCAGTCAGTATACTATCGTCACTTATTCTGCCTTCGTCGAGATTAGTTACCTTCAGGCTCCTGATTTCAGAAGCCGCCTCCGGACTTATTTCCAGCCGGGAAGCAATGGCTGCGTGATTTCCATCATCAACCATATAGGAAAGCCTTTTAAGCTGGTCTTCCACAAACTCGTTCCTGATGTTGTACAGCATCAGTGTCATGGTAGAATTATAGTAAGGCCTTTGCTGCAGGTAATAGGCATAGCCAATACCTAAACCTGCCAGTACAAAAATCAGGACCAGCAGCGCATGCCTGCGCGCCAGCCTGGCCGATTGAACCGTTCTGTATTTCAACCGGTCAATTCCGCTCCCTATCTTTCTGAATACCAACCGCAAGTCTATTTCATCATGCGTTTTCTCCGCCTCCCTCCGATACTGGTATTCTTTCTCCTTTAGTTCGTTCATATCCATCTTTAATAGGGCAAATATACTTTTATTTGATTTTTTATAAACAATAATCCGGGAAACTTTTTAGGTTTTGCAGCGCAGCATGAAAGAAAATTTCATTCACTTCGACAGAAGCAGCAGAACCCGGAGCGTTTACCTGGCGGTTCTGGATGATGATGGACAAAACAGCAACCTCTTTAGCAGCCAGGCTACCACCATACAATTACTAATTTGAAATAAATTTATACTATCTTGCCTCTTAATTCAGCATACATTAAAGCAAACGTTATAGCCGGTTTAATTATTGGCCTTTTGCTGCTAACGCCTGGCTGACAAACACAACAGCAGGTGACTGCATGCTGCTTATGGTGCATAGGCTGCATAAGCAACAGTAGTAAAATAGGGTGCCGGGTTCGATTCATTCCTTTTCCCATTAATATATACATGGTTCATAAAGTATTAAACATCCTGAATTTTTTTGGTTTCGACCCTCGTATAGCCTTACAAAACATACAAGGGTTAGGGTGGTATTACAGGGATCTTAAAAAAGTAAAGCAACAGCTCTCGCAGCGTAACGATTTTGAGATAAAAACATTCCGACCGATACTGCTCGATAAAACATCAGAAGGCGGTACTCTTTCAGGTCATTATTTTCATCAGGATTTGTTTGTGGCGAAACAGATTTTTAAAAATAATCCGACGAAGCATGTGGATATAGGCTCCCGAACAGATGGTTTTGTAGCCCATGTTGCCTCTTTCAGGGAGATTGAAGTTTTCGACATCCGCCCCTTGGTCAGTACCGTTGGCAACATCAGGTTTGTGCAGGCTGATTTTATGGAGCCAAATCCTGCCCTGAAAGATTATACCGACTCCATCTCCTGCCTGCACGCAATCGAACACTTTGGCTTAGGCCGCTATAACGACCCTATTGATGTTGAAGGGCACCTGAAAGGCCTGAACAATATTTACAATGTCCTGCAGAAAAACGGCAGATTTTATTTTTCCACGCCCATTGGGCCGCAGCGTATCGAATTTAACGCGCATAGGGTGTTCAGTCTTTCCTACCTGCTCAGCCTTTTCTCGGCTAACTATACAGTAGAAAATTTTTCGTACGTAGACGACAAAGGCAACATGCACGAGCATGTTCAGTTAACAGAAGAACTGATCGCTTCCAACTGCGGGTGCACCTATGGCTGCGGCATTTTTGAACTGGTAAAGAAATAGGGTATACCTACCAAAGCCTCAGCGTGCATCCTGCGGAGCAGCATTTTTGCGAAGCATCTGGCGGCTTCTGTCCCCCGCAAGGATAATCCAGCTTTTGATAAGTTCTAGACCGATAAATACCGTGCAAAAAGCAATAGACGTTTTCCGCTTAGTCCGGAATAAATTGTTCAGGTCCAATTTTTTAAGAAACCTGTTTATCTATTCTTCAGGCGCGTTATTCTTAAAAGGAATCTCTTTTTTTCTTATTCCGCTTTACACGAAAGTCCTGGCTCCGGCCGAATATGGCTTTCTGGAGCTGTTAAATACCCTTATTACAGTACTGAGCATACTTTTTTCTTTTGGACTGGCGCAGGCAGTGTATGTGGAGTACTACCACCTAAATCCTGCCAAAAGGAAAGAAATGGTGGCTACTGTAATTGGCACTTATTCTTTGCTGGGCTTTCCGTTGTTTCTGCTATCAGGTTTTGCACTTTTCTATTTTGACTATCTCCTGTTCGAGCAGCCTGTAAGTTTTCTAATTGCTTTGCTAACCATTGCCAGTAGCTTTCTGCTTTTTTACCAGAACCTTTTCTTTTCTATCCTTCAGATTTCTAAGAAAGCCTTAAACCTGACGCTAAACAAGCTGTTTTTAGGCTTGCTAACAGCAGGTCTGAATATTTACCTGGTCTATTACCTGAGACTTGGTGTTACAGGAATACTGTTCAGCAATTGCAGCCTGCTCCTGCTGTCGCTGGTTTATCCCCTGTTTTTATTTATAAAAAAAATCAGACCCGACTTTTCTAACTTCACTTTGGGAAAGTCCCTCCATTACATCAGGACTGGCCTTCCTTTTATAATCTCTTCTCTTTCATACTGGGTTCTGTCCGGAGTAGACCGGTGGCTGATCGGTTTTATATTAGGTGAGCGCAGTGTAGGTCTATTTTCTGTAGCATATAAATTTTCGTCTGTGTATGAGCCATTGCTCATAGCACCTGTCCTTGGGGTTTACACCCCCTATATTTTTGAACGTTTTGCCAATAATAATTTCAAGCAACATAAAACCAGAATGACTCTTGCTGTATCAGGGCTGTTTGTACTGCTCGCCTTCCTTAGTTATATACTGGCAAAAACATTTATCGACAGAAGTTATTATGGTTCCCTGGTACTTATCCCTTTCCTGGTAGGGAGTTTTGCCTTTTATTTTCTGGCACAGCTTATCAGTTCGCCAATCTTGTTTTTAAAAAAGTCTAAGGCACTGGTTGTAAATATTATAACATCAGGCCTACTAAATGTTCTTTTAAATGTCATTTTTTTAAAGCATTTCGGCCTTATTGGAGCCGGAATGGCTGCATTATTCAGTAACTTTGCATGGTTTTTACTTTCTACTGCACAAAGTAGTTATATTCTGAGACAGAAGAGACAAGTTAGTTAATTCCGGCGCATAGGCTAATACTTTATTGGCCGAACAATAACAAACGTGGTTAAGCAAATATTAAAAAAAGTTCTTCATAAGTTAAGACCTGAAACAGACACCAGGTTCCACAGCTACTGTGCAACACTTGAAAAGCTGGTAAACTACAGGAATGCTATTGCCCAGCCGATAGAGGAAGGTACTACGGTTAGTATAATTATTTTCTCAAAAGACCGGGCTATACAGTTACATGCACTTCTAAGCAGTTTCTTTGAGCTAGTTACCGGTCAGGCCACGATCCGGGTACTCTATACAGTCTCTGATGCTGCCCATGGCCATGCGTATGAGCAGGTGGCGGCTTTGTTCAGGAACCATCCTGTAACATTTGAGAAAGAAAACAGCTTTCGGAAAGACCTGCTAAAATTGCTGGACACGATTAACACAGAAAAGCTTTTTTTTCTGGTAGATGATATTGTTTTTACCGAGCCGTTTGATTTAACAGAATTTGTAAAATTTAATCCGGACTACTTTGTACCTACGCTTCGGCTGGGCTTAAACCTTAACTTCTCATATACCCTGCAGCAACGACAGCCCCTGCCGTCATTCAGAACCCATATGGCTGCTGGTTCTGAATGGCTGATGTGGCAGTGGAAGGACGGGGCGCTGGACTGGGGGTATCCGTTGTCAGTAGATGGCCACTTGTTCAGGACAGCCGAAATTAAAATCATAATACAGAACTGTCAGTTTAGAGCACCTAATTCGCTGGAAGAAGCCCTGCAGGATTATATGCCGGTATACGCCGAACGCCTAGGAATTGCATGTAAGAAATCGCTTATCATGAACATCCCCTGCAATAAAGTACAGCTTGAAAATAATAATATAGCCGGCAACCTTTCATCGCAGGAACTGCTTCTGCAATGGCAAGCAGGCTTTCAGCTTGATTTCAGGAAACTCCGTCATTTTAAGAACACAAGTGCACATCAGGAGGTAGAGCTTACATTTATTAAAAGATCAAACTTTGCTTAGTCAGATGTCCACACCACAGGTATCCGTCATAATGCCGGTCTATAACGGCGAATTTTATATTCGGGAAGCGGTGAAAAGCATCCTGTGCCAAACTTTTCGAGATTTTGAGCTGATTATTGTAAACGACGGCTCTACAGATGGAACTGCAGCCATTATACAGGAACTTAGCCACGATAAAAGAATTAAAGTTATTAATAACCCTGCCAACCTGGGCTTAACCAGCACCCGGAACAAAGGCATAGCAGCCTGCAGCGGAGCCTATCTTGCCATGCTCGACAGCGATGATATTGCCCTGCCGGAAAGGTTGGAAAAGCAGGTGAAATTCCTGGATTCAAATCCTGATTTTGGTTTGGTAGGATCTTATGTTGACCTGATCGACAGCAACGGGGTTTATTTGGAAACACAGAAATATGATGCTGCTCCTGAGTTTATTCCTGGCATTCTGCTGTTTCAGAATTACTTTGCCCAATCGGCAGTTATGGTACGCAAAACAGCCCTGCCTCCCGTAGCGTACCGTTCTGAGTACCCGCTTGCAGAAGATTATGATTTATGGACCAGAATTTCAGTCAAACATAAAGTAGCTAACCTAAAGGAGGTATTAAGCAAATACAGAATTCACCAACGCAATATAAGTAAGACAAAAGCAGAAGCACTTGCGGCCAACCTGAAAGGAATTGCTGCCGAACAGCTGACGCAACTGGAAATTTTCCCTTCGCCTGATGAGCTGGAACTTCATACACGCATTGGCCAACTTGATATACCATCGTGTAAAGAGTTTATTAAAGCCGCAGAGCAATGGTTATTAAGGATACTTCTGGCTAATGAAAAAACTAAATACTATCCATCAGCTGCTTTTAGAATCGTAGTTGCACATAAATGGTACGAAACCTGTAAAGTTTCCGGCCAGGGAATATGGGCATACCGACAGATTCTGTGCTCACCCCTTAGCAGTGCTGCACAGTTTTGTAAGCTGATGAGGTCTAAACTAAAAGGGAGTTCAATCTTTAGCTTTGATTGAAAGCCATTGCTTATGCAGAACATGATAATAGAGCAGCCCCTTATTACAGTTATTGTACCTTGTTATAATTATGGGCATCTGGTTACTGAAACCTTACAAAATCTTAAGGAGCAATCATATCAGGTTTGGGAGTGCGTTATTGTAAATGATGGTTCAACTGATAACACAATAGCAATAGTATCAGAATTTATTAAGGGAGATTCACGTTTCAGGCTTATATCACAGCCAAACAAAGGGCTCTCAGTTGCCCGTAACAGCGGTATTAAAATCGCTAGAGGAGAATATATCCAGTTACTTGATGCCGATGATTTGCTTGAAAAACACAAATTTAAAGTACAGGCAACTTACTTGGCCAATCATCCGGAGGTTGATTTGGTTTATGGTAATGTAAAATATTTTTACTCTAATGAGCCTGCTATATATTATAAAAACGTTTCCGGAGAGCAGCTGGAATGGATGCCAAGAGTTTCAGGCCAGGGTGATGACATTCTGGTGCCACTGTTGAAAAACAACATAATGCCAGTAAATTCGCCGCTCATCCGTAAAAGAGCCTTTGAAATTGCCGGTACATTTGACGAAACGCTGCTACTAATTGAAGACTGGGACATGTGGCTCAGGTTTGCCATGCGAGGCATTCGGTTCCAGTATCTTGAGCTGAAGCAGACTGATGCCCTGGTGAGAATGCACAGTGTTAGTATTAGCCAGGACAAATGGAAAATGAGAATAAATGAACTGGAGTTAAAAGAACGCCTTCATCAAGGAGAGATGAGCCAGTTACACAAGCAAGTGCTGGCAAAGGAAAAGCAAAAGGTTTGTTTCCTGTTATTTCGGATTATCCTAAAAAATGCGGCTAGCGGACAAATAAGTACGGCACTCCACCGGCAAAGCCAGCTCCTCCGCAAATGTTTCATTATGGATATATTGAAGTATGGAAGCAGGAAAGCTCTGGCTAAAATTGGACTAACATTTAATGATCAGACATAAAAGTCTACCGGGAGATACATCGATATGAAATACAACCCGCTCATTTCTGTTGTAATGGCTACCTACAATGGCGAAAGATACCTGGAAGAGCAACTGGAGTCGATTTTCAACCAGACGTACCAGAACCTGGAAGTTATTGTATGCGATGACCTTTCTTCAGACAATACACAGCAGATACTGGAGAAGTATGCCTCCCATTTCCGCTTATGCTACACTATAAACAAAGAACGCCAGGGAGCGGCGCAGAATTTTGCAAGGGCCATAACACAGGCAACGGGAGACTACATTGCTCTGGCAGACCAGGATGATGTCTGGCTCCCCACAAAACTGGAAATTAGCCTGCATAAGCTACAGCAACTGGAGGCATCGAACGGGAAAGACAAGCCTGCCCTGGTTTTTTCTGACCTGCGTGTAGTAGATGAAAAGTTAGCTGCCATAAGTCCTTCCTACTGGCAGTTCATGCAATTAGTCCCCACAAACCATCAACTGAACAAGGTTTTAGTTGAAAATGTAGCCACGGGCTGTACCATGCTCCTCAATAAAGTTACTGCAAACCTTGCCTTACCCATTCCACCGGAAGCCCTAATGCACGATGTATGGATCTTGCTGACTGCTACCTGTTTCGGAAAAGTAGCCTATCTGGAGGAACCCACCGTACTCTATCGGCAGCATTCAAATAATGTAATCGGAGCACGTTCCAAATCGGTTGTTCAGAAGCTAAAAAGTGGATATATAAAACTTAAACAACAAAATGCAGGCCTGCTACAACCTGAAATAGATCAGGCTAAAGCATTTTATACCAGATACCAAAAATTAGTATCAAACCGACCCAAGGCAGAAGAGACACTGACAGCTTTTATCTCATTAAAAGAGAAGGATTTTATTTATAGGAAGGTCCTGATCCTGAAATACGGCTTTTATGGCAGTACGTTCCGTAAAGCGTTGAACGTACTGCTACGAGCTTAGCGTAAAATCTCTTATATTGCATAGATTATTAATCTCCTGCAGTATATATGCCTTCAGTGCCTAAAGTTTTTATTATTTTATTAAATTATAAGGGGTGGGAAGATACCATTGAATGCCTGCAGAGTTTACAGCAGTTGGTTTACAAAAACTGGTCTGCAATTGTAATAGATAATAATTCCCCAAACGATTCCGTCAAGCATCTGACAGATTGGGCTGTAGCCACATTCAGTAATAATCCTGCTGCATTTACTTTGATGGATGACACCGGAATACTTGAAAAAAAAATAGCTCCGGAAACTGTCGTTACTTTAATTCGCTCGAGTCATAATAGCGGCTTTGCAGCAGGCAACAACCTAGGTATCAAACTGGCACTTCAGCAAAGTGACTGCGATTACCTGTGGCTTCTCAACAACGATACCACAGTGGCAGCAAACAGCCTTACAGAACTTGTGCATAAAGCTGAAAACGCCTGCCTACACAAACAAAAAACAGGAATATGGGGCTCTAAACTCCTTTATTACCACCAACCGGATACACTGCAGGCAGTGGGCGGAAAGTTCAGCCTGTCTACATTTCGTTCCAGCCACATTGGTGAAAACCAGAAAGACGAAGGGCAATTTGACATTGAAGAAGTAAAGCAGGATTATGTAGTAGGAGCCTCCATGTTTGTAAGCAGAGCCCTGGTTGAAGATGTGGGCTTATTAGATGAAAGCTACTTCCTTTATTTTGAAGAACTTGACTGGGCTACCAGGGCAAGATTATGCGGATATAAACTTGGTTTCGTTTCGTCTAGCAAGATATTTCACAAAGAAGGCAAGACAATTGGGTCTAGTTCAGAAGGCCACAAAAAAAGCGGCTTAGCTGATTTTCATGGGATTAGAAGTAAAATAATTTATATTAAGAAATTTTATCCCCAAAAATTACTACGGCTTTACATATCACTTATAGCATCAGTAATTTTACGCATAGGAAGATTACAATTTAAGAGAGCGAGAAAAGTTATCTTACTTATTCTAAAAACCAATTGATTAATGGCTCTATCAACTAGAATTTCATTTTCCAATCTTACTGTTAAGACCCTTGTAGTAGTGTTACTGCTATACGGTTTTATCACCAACTTTTTATCCTTTACATCAATAAATCTTAGCACATTACTGACCGACTTTCTTTTTCTCCTGATGCTTGCTCACCTGTTACTGGTGCTTGCCTATAGTTATCTGTTTGGGCTAAGTTTGAATAAATATTATTTTTTTTATACAGTTTTCTGGTTACTTCTGCTGCTCTTAACTACACTAAAACTTATCTTTTTGGATGAAAATCCATTTCCAGAACGTGTATTAGGTTTAAGAAACAATCTTATATACAGCACCTTATTAATATATTTACCACTCATGATCAAAGATGAGGGTCAGATTAAGAGCATTTTTAAAATTTTTTTATTTTTCAGCCTGCTCCTGGTTGGCTTTTCAATTATACAATTTGTTTTCTCCTCACAACTGCCCCGTTCTTTGCTTGTGCTTAGAGGAGAAGGGCGCTTTGGCTTTTTTGGAACCGATATTGTAAGACCAACGGCTTTACTGGGCAATACGATTATTTATGCAAGTTTTACAATTATCCTCTTCTCCTATTATTTATCGAAGTACATTTTCGAGTGGCGTAAAAAGTACCTGTTGGTCTTGTTGCTAATAACTGCTGCCAACATTCTAACATTTACAAGAGCGACTCTGGTGGGTATTTTAATCGTCTTGTTGGTTATTTTGTATCTGCGTTATGCCCGTTTTTCCATTAAATTTCTGATGAAAGGTTTTTTTACAATAGCCTTGCTGGTAACGCTCATTCTTTCAGCAGGCTATTATTACAGAGACACCTTTCTAGTGCAACGCGTTATAGGTAAAGAGGCAAGTTCTAAGATGTCTACTAACGTGCATATTATTCAGATTATAAATTCAATTAAGTACCTGCAGAAAAAGCCATTAGTTGGTGCAGGAGTTGGAACTCAAGGCCCAAGTGGAAACGATGAAAAAAAAATTATTACCGATGGTTTTTGGTTTCAGCTGTTTTTAGAGAATGGCATGTTATTAGGTTCATTGTATTTGCTCTTTTACATCAGCTGTGTAATTTTTGCCTTCAGAACCTTTTACAAGACTACAAATCTACCCCTTAAACAAATCTGTATGTCCTTTGTAGCAATAAGTGCCTATTTTTATTCGGCCAATTTTATTAACTCTGCTTTGGCAGGCCGTGTTAATTTTGTCCTTTACTGGCTCTTTTTTGGTCTTCTGTTAGCACAGTACTTGATAGTTAAGAAAAACAGCAGGCGGCTTATATAAGGTAGAAGCGCTTGAATTTGACCCTATTAATAACTTGCCAAAGTTTGAATCTAATTTATATATGATAATTCGCTCAAAAGCACCGTTACGACTTGGTTTAGCAGGAGGCGGCACAGATGTTAGCCCGTACAGCGACGAATTTGGTGGTGCCATATTAAACGCGACCATAACCAAATTTGCATATGCCACTTTAATTCCGCTGAAACAGGATCAGGTTATATTCAAATGCTACGACATAGGCCAAAATTATTCTTTTAGTGATGTAGATGTATTTGACATGAGTGATGGGAAACTTACATTACTGAAAGGTATACATAACCGGATAAAACGAGAATTTAATATTAAAAAGCCACTTAACTACCAACTCGAAACCTTTGTGGAGGCTCCTCCCGGTTCTGGTCTAGGCTCTTCTTCCACCTTGGTAGTGGCCATTGTGGCTGCCTTTGCCGAATGGCTGGGCTTACCTTTGGGTGAGTATGATATTGCCCAATTAGCTTATAGTATTGAGCGTGAGGACTTAGGCCTATCTGGCGGAAAACAAGATCAGTATGCTGCTACATTTGGAGGCTTTAATTTCATGGAGTTTTATGCTGACCGGGTTGTTGTTAACCCTCTGCGGATAAAAGAAAAATTCATTCATGAACTGGAGTTCTCAATGCTGCAATATTATACAGGAACTTCTCGCCTATCTTCTAAAATAATAGATGCCCAAGTTACTAACGTGACATCAAAATCTGTTAAATCTATTCAGGCAATGCACTCTTTAAAGGAATTAGCCTATAATATGAAGGAAGTTCTGTTAAGGGGAAAGTTAAATGAGATCGGAAATCTCTTGCATGAAAGCTGGATTTCTAAGAAAAATATGGCTGACGAAATCAGTAATCCAGTAGTTGATGAGATTTACAATGCAGCGATTAGCAATGGAGCTTTAGGCGGTAAAATATCAGGTGCCGGTGGAGGAGGTTATATGATGTTCTATGTTAGCAGCAGTGCTATTTATAATGTAATGAATGTCCTAAAAGAATTTGGTGGACTGGTAGAAAGAGTAAATTATTATGACAAGGGTGTTATAACTTGGAAAGCCCGTTAAAAATAAAATCGAAAATAATTTCCGGATTTGAGGAAAATCTTTCATTACAAGAAGCTCTTCTTAATAACTCAGAACTTATTTAGCTGATTGAAAAGGTTGCAGGGCGGATGGTTTCTGCTTTTCGTTCAGGTAGAAAGGTATAATGGAGGCAGCGCTGCTGATGCTCAGCACTTGGCTGCTGAACCATACGGACAAATTTACTTTGATAGGGAGTCTTTAATTGCTGAAGCGCTGCACGTTAACACTTCCTATCTTACTGCTGTCGCGAACGATTATTCTTGTGACCTGATCTATCCAAGGTTAATTAAAGCCACAGCCCAGCAAGGAGATATTTTAGTGGGTATATCTACATCTGGAAACTCCACAAACTTTGTTATTGCTTTTAGAGAAGCAAATAAAAAAGATGCTTACCATTGCCTTTAAAAGGGCAGACGGTGGATTGTTGTGTTCGGAGGTTGGAATGTTAGTGAATGTGCCATTAATGGATATTCCTAGAATTCAAGAGGCGCATATCATCATAGGTCATATTATATGTGAAATAGTAGAAAATGAGTTATTTGGAGAATTCAGGAACTAAAGAGGCTATCGTATTAGCGGGTGGTCTAGGCACAAGGCTTCAATCAGTCGTAAAAGACTTACCAAAACCAATGGCGGAGGTTGCCGGTCGGCATTTCTTGGATTATATACTTTTTTCCCTGGCTAAAAACCAGGTGAAGCAGGTTGTGCTGGCAGTAGGCCATTTAAATGAAGTAATTCAAGAACATTATTCTGACGAGAAAAACAGATTTGGGCTTCGGATTAGTTACAGCATCGAAAAAGAATTGCTTGGTACAGGAGGCGCCATTACTCAAGCAGCAAATCTTATTGCAGGCGAATCCTTTTTTGTTCTAAACGGTGACACATATTTTGATATTGGGTTACGAACATTAGAAAACTTTGCACAACAAAAAGGGGCCAAAGTGGCACTCGCTCTAAAACAGATATCATACTCCCAACGATATGGCCAAGTTATTCGTGACGAAACGGATAAAATTATCTCATTTAAAGAAAAAGATTCTGGCTATGCACCGTCATTAACCATCAACGGCGGCGTTTACTATTTGCATAGAAGTGCCTTAACTGAATTCGAACTGCCAGCTAAATTTTCGTTCGAGTTGGACTTCTTGCAGCAGCACATCAGTAGCCTTCAGGCATACGGAAAGGTATTTCCTGGAACCTTTATCGATATTGGGATACCGGAAGATTATCAGACGGCACAAACACTCCTGCAAAATGTTATACAATCATAAGTTCGACACGTTGTTTCTCGACAGAGATGGCGTTATAAATGTAAAAATCGACAATTCTTATGTTCTTTCTGAACAGGACCTGGAAATTTTGCCTGGTATTCCGGCTTTTATGGCCTGGGCTAAAAAGCATTTCCGGTTGATTCTGGTCATTACGAACCAGCAATGCGTAGGCAAGGGGTTATTAAGCTTGACTGCTTTAGATACAATTCATCGCCTGATAAATCAAAAAACAGGCAGTCTGATTGATGATTTTTTTGTTTGTCCGCATCTTGTGCAGGACCAATGTGGCTGCCGAAAGCCAAATGAGCAATTGTTTCTGAAGGCTGCTGAAAAATACAATGTTGACTTCGCCAACTCTTGGATGATCGGTGATGCAGAGACAGACATTATCCCTGCAAAAAAGCTAGGTATCAAAACAATATTCTTCTCCACCCGAACCAGCCAAATCGCTGACCTAACCATTCCAGATTCCCATACTCTTCTTGCTGAGGCAGATCAGCTATTCACCCCCAGATAAATTTATCAGGTGTTATAGGGTGAGTCTCTCCAGTTTTTGCTCAAGTATAAAGTCAATTTAGGAGCAGTAGGTATGATGGCAGTAGCAGATTTAAGAAGTATTGCATTCTTGCATCCGGGTTGCCCTGCAGGTGGTAGCTTAGCAGATTATCTGCTAACTTGCACAGACTTTAATCCTGTTACTGTATTTGTATTCGTAACTGACTAGAGAGAACTTGTTTTAGAGTAACAACAACCATATGCATACGCTAACCATTGACGCCCGCATGATTGAAGCATCAGGCATAGGCAATTACCTGCAGAACCTTATACCTTTTTTTATAAAGAAATTTAACACATACTTAATAGGCAACCCCGAATTGCTTTCAAAATACAGCTGGGCAGAAAATGCCACTATCATTCCATGTGTTGCTCCTATATACTCTCTTAAAGAACAGATAGAACTGTCCATAAAAATTCCTAAATGCGATATATTCTGGTCGCCGCATTACAATATCCCATTGCTCCCGATAAAGGCCAAAAAGCGGCTTGTTACTATGCATGACGCTTATCATCTGGCCTACAGGCACACATTCCCGCTGCCTCAGCAGCTTTATGCAAAAGTTATGCTCAAAGCCGCCGCAACCCGTTCGGATAAAGTAATTACGGTATCTAATTTTTCTAAAAATGAGCTGAGCAAATACACCAGCATTCCTCGGGAGGTGTTTACGGTTGTTTATCCTGGTATTGATACGAAACTATTCAAGAAGCATGACAAAGAGCAGGCCAAGCATCTGCTACAAACTGTATACCCAGGCTTACCCGAGAATTTTATCCTTTACGTAGGTAACGTAAAGCCTCATAAAAATCTTATCACCCTTCTACAGGCTTACACTTTGTTACAGCAGGAATATAAATCGCCATTTGGATTGGTAATAGTTGGAAAAAGAGAAGGTTTTATAACTGGTGATGATAAAATTGCCGCCAAGCTAAAAGAAGATGACTTTCTAAAGGATAATGTATATTTTACTGGATTTGTCGAAAATGAGTATTTGCCCTTAATTTATAATTCTGCATCTTTGTTTGTTTTTCCTTCGATTTATGAAGGTTTTGGCACGCCTCCCCTTGAAGCCATGGCGTGTGGGTGCCCTGTTATTGCATCGAATGCAGCCAGTATCCCTGAAATAAGTGGTCCTGCTGCATTGCTGTTTAATCCTACTGATGCAGTTGATCTTAAGGAGAAATTGCATGCGCTATTAACAAACAAAAATAAACTTGAGGAACTGCGCCAGAGTGGTCAGGAACACGTGCGCAAATTTCCTTGGAAGACCACAGCAGAGAAGCATATTCAGATTGTCGAAGAGTTGATAAGTTCCTGACCGGAACCTGAGTATGCTAGATTTTAAGGACACTACCAAAAGAACTTATTCAACAGAAAACAAACCTACTCCGCCACAAAACAGCTTAATGCACTGCATGGCGGCAGCAGAAACAACAAGTTAAGTGTGAAAGTAGCGATTGTACATGAATGGTTTGTAGATTATTCCGGCTCTGAAAGAGTGGTTGAACAGTTGCTGCATCTGTACCCTGATGCGAGGTTGTTTGCCGTGATCGACTTTATGCCCGAACACCTGAAGCAGCACATTCTGCACAAGGAGGTAACCACCACGTTTATACAGAAACTACCTTTTGCCCGGAAACACTATCGGAATTACCTGGCGCTCATGCCCCTGGCCATCGAGCAACTGGACCTGTCTGGGTTTGACCTGGTGCTCTCCAGCAGCCATGCCGTTGCCAAGGGCATTCTTACCCATGCGAACCAGGTCCATATCTGCTATTGCCACTCCCCCATCCGCTATGCCTGGGATTTGTATCACCAGTACCTGCAGGAGTCCGGGCTGGCAAAAGGCTTGAAAGGCTTTATCGCCAAATCGATGCTGCACTACATCCGGATGTGGGATTACACAACTGCCAATCGCGTGGATCATTTTGTGGCCAACTCAGCTTATATTGCCAGGCGCATCAAAAAAGTATACCAGCGCGATGCAGAAGTTATTTACCCACCGGTAGCAGTAGAAAGCTTTCAGGTGGAGCCGGTAAAAGAAAACTTTTACCTGACTGCCTCCCGCATGGTCCCCTATAAAAAAGTGGACCTGATCGTGGAGGCTTTTGCCGGTCAGCCCGATAAAAAGCTGGTGGTGATAGGCGAAGGACCGGATTTTAATAAGATAAAAGCCAAAGCTACTAAAAATGTTACGCTGCTGGGCTATCAGCGCTTCGACGTTCTCCGGCAGCATTTACAAAAGGCAAAAGCATTTATCTTTGCAGCCGAAGAAGACTTTGGTATTGTTCCGGTAGAAGCCCAGGCTTGCGGAACCCCGGTGATAGCCTTTGGAAGAGGTGGCGCCTGCGAAACAGTAATACATGGAAAAACAGGAATTTTGTTTAAAAATCAGACTGTTGCCGCATTAACCGATGCCTTGGAGCAGTTCGAAGCCCAGGCAGCCCGCTTTGATCCGTATGCCATCAGGGAAAATGCCGAAAGATTCAGCATTAATGTTTTTAAGGAAAACATAACAACTTATATCCAACAGAAGCTGGCTGCCACGCTTTATCCGCAGAGTGGATCTTTATATGTTCAAAAGTAAACCTGACAGAAATTCAGTCTTAAAGATGGCATTGTTCGGCTTTGTGCTGTCAATGCCTTTTGCCATTAAAATCAATTCATTATTTGTTATCCTTACCGCTGTAATCTGGCTCAGCAAACTTACCCCCGTACAGGATTTAAAGCTTGTTCTGAAGCAACGCACGTTCCTGCTGCTTTACATTTTTTATGGCCTGTATATCATCGGGCTCCTTTACAGTGCCAACACCAAAGCAGCTGGTGCTGAACTGGAACTGAAAAGTACCTTTATCCTTTTGCCGCTTGCTTTTACATCCGCCCAGCTAACACGAAGAGACTGCAACAACTACCTGAAAGCCTTTATTGCGGGTAACGTTGCAGCCTCACTGATAAGTACAGGCATGTTGCTCCATAAAATTTTTATACTGGACCAGTACCGTGCCCAGGGAAGCTTTCTGAACGTGGATTGGGTGTATTTCTCCTATTTTCTGCCCAAGCAACTCGATTTTCACTCTCCCTACTTCAGCATGTATACCATCATGAGCGCTATTATTGCGGCTTATTTTTGTGTGATGTATACCTTTGAAAAAAGCAGGCCAGCCAAAAGCATACTGTATGCCGTGCTGTTGTTTTACCTGCTGGCCTTTACGGTAATGCTTTCCTCCCGTACAGCGCTCATTGCCGGTTTGATTATCCTTACCTCCGGTTTTATGGCTTATTTGCTCTACCGCCGGAAATTCCTGCTTTCCGTAGGGGTGCTGTTTGCTGTTCTCGTAGCCTCGTATGTGGTTATTACCAACACCCCTTACCTGAAACAGAAAATAAGCGAGGGAACCGGCTTTGACCAGCGCAGGCAAATGTGGCAGGGCAGTTTTAACCTTATTTCGGAAAACCCGCTGGCCGGCGTTGGCCCCGGCGACGTGAAAGACAGGCTGACCCGGGAATATTACCGCATAGGCTATTCCGAAGGCGTAGAAAATCATCTGGACCCGCACAACCAGTACATACAGCTGTTGGTTGCGCTGGGTATTGTGGGACTTCTTGTTTTCCTGGCTTATTTGCTCCAGTTGCTCTACCTTTCCCTTACGTTAAAAATTTACCTGCTAACCGCTTTTACCCTGCTCATCATGCTGTGCAGCATGACCGAAAGTGTCCTGGGCTCGCAGAAAGGGCTGGTGTTTTTTACATTTTTTTCAGCGCTCTTTGTTTCACCCAAAAAGGATTACGTCCCTAAAACCCATGCATAGCACACAAAGCAATATCATTTAAACCTATATTTGCAGATATTTGTGTGCTGAATACCCTATGCCCAGATTATATATCAAATACATCAAGTTAGTTCACTCTGTTGGAGATATCGCTGCCGTAGTGATTTCATCCATTACTGCATTTGGTATTGTAAATGGAACTATAAGCGGTTTCTCCGGATCGGGCTATCTGAATATTTTACTCTACTCACTTGTAGCCTGGGTTGTTTGTGCCTTACTGCTGGGAACGTACAGGTATTACCGCATAGCCCGCACGCTGCAGGTCCTGCTCGATGCCGTGAAGGTAGTGCTGCTTTACGTGCTTTTACTGGAGGCTGCTTTTAACATCATCAATGTACAGATTTTTTCCAGGACTTTCCTGATCTTACATTACATCATCCTGTTGGGCCTGGTGTTGTTCTGGCGTCTTTTTGTAACCTATACCATCCGGTACTTCCGCAAAAAAGGCTACAACTCCCGCAAAGTAATTATTGTCGGCTACGGCGATGCCGGGCAGGAGCTTCGGCGCTTCTTTAACATGCACCCCGAATATGCCTACCGCTTTATCGGTTTTTTCGATGATCAGGCCGTCGGGCAGCCCCATGTGGTGGGCAAAGTTGAAGACATCGAACGGTTTGTGCTCGAGAATGAAGTAGACGAAATTTACTGCTCGCCTTATGAGTTATCCAAGGAGCAGGTTATCCGGCTGCTGGATTTCGTGGATAAAAACCTCGTCCGGATGAAGTTTCTGCCGGAACCGGGCAACTTCGAGTTCAAGAAATTTAAGATAGATTTCTACGACATGATCCCGGTGCTCATTCTCCGTTCTATTCCCCTGGATGATGCCATCAATAAAATGCTGAAGCGTATATTCGATATCGGTTTTTCACTCTTTGTGATTGTTTTCATTTTATCCTGGCTGCTTCCTGTTCTAGCCATCCTCATCAAGCTGGATTCCAAGGGGCCTGTGTTCTTTATACAGGACCGGATGGGAATGGACAATAAAGTGTTTAGGTGCTTTAAGCTCCGCTCCATGTACACTCATTCAGACAACAGCGTAAAAGGCACGGCCCGCGGAGATGCCCGGATAACCCGGATCGGCGATTTTCTTCGGAAGTCCAGCCTAGACGAGTTTCCGCAGTTCTTTAATGTTTTTTTAGGACATATGTCTATAGTAGGTCCGCGCCCGCACATGTTAAAGCTGAACGAGGAGTATGCCATGATTGTAGATAAATACATGGTACGGCATTTTATTAAACCCGGCATTACGGGCTTATCGCAGGTCAGGGGCTACCGCGGCGACACCAGCGAAGTCTACCAGATCCGGGGCAGGGTAAAACTCGACATCTTTTACCTGGAAAACTGGACCTTCCTGCTCGATCTCAAAATAATTTTCTTTACCGTTTATAACATGCTGCGGGGCGACGACAAGGCTTTTTAAAGCCCCCTCTCTCCTGTTAAAACTTCTCTCGTTCCTTCACAATGCCAGGGAGCGTAATTTCCTCCTGCTGCACAATTCGGCCTTCCCTTTGCGCTTGCAGCAGGTGCAGCGGGAATGGTGGCAGCTGCAGCAAATAGTTTATCGCCGAAAAAGTCTGCTGCCGCTGTTACCACAGCCTCTGCACATCTTCTCCTGATTCTGCAGCATTAGCTCCCGAAGCCGCCAGCTAAATTTCCTGCATTTGCGCCGATTTTGTAACTTCGCAGGCAAACTCAGAACACATGAGCAAAGAAAAACCATCTATACCAAAAGGAACACGCGACTTTGGCCCCGCCGTGGTGGTCAAGCGAAACTATATTTTCAGCGTTATCAAACGCACTTTTCAGAAATTCGGATACCTGCCCCTCGAAACGCCCGCCATGGAGCAACTGTCGGTACTGACCGGCAAGTACGGGGAAGAAGGCGACCAGCTGATGTTCAAAATCCTGAATAACGGGCTGCACGAAAAGAAGGAGGCCGAAAAGGAAAAACTGCAGGAGCACTGGAACAAGCTGCTGAGCCAGCCTTACTCAACTCCGGCCATCACCGAACGTGCCCTTCGCTACGACTTAACCGTGCCTTTTGCCCGCTTTGTGGTGATGCACCGCAACGACATTACCTTCCCGTTCAAGCGCTACCAGATACAGCCGGTGTGGCGGGCCGACCGTCCGCAGAAGGGGCGCTACCGTGAATTTTACCAGTGCGACGCCGATGTGGTAGGCACTAACTCGCTGCTGTGCGAGGCGGAGATTGTGCAGATGATCGACGAAGTGCTCACGACCCTGGGCCTGACCGACTTCACGATCAAAATAAACCACCGCGGCATATTAGCTGGCATGGCTGAATCCATCGGCGCGAAAGGAAAAGAAGGCGAGATTTGCGTAGCTATCGATAAACTGGATAAAGTTGGTCAAGCAGGCGTGCGTAAGGAATTACTAGAAAAAGGTTATTTAGATAGCCGAATTGATCAACTGTTTGAAATATTAAAAGTTTCTGGAACATTTGATGAAAAGCTCCTTTCACTGGCGAATAAAATTAAAAGTCCAATTGGTGAAATCGATGATACTTTTGAATTGAATGAACAAAAAATAACAATTAACGATTTAAACAATCCGGATAACATAACAGACTGGAAACACAAAAAAGCTATCACTGATTTAAAAGGTGTGGAAACTTACTTGAAAGGGTTTAAATTTAATCACTTTGAAAGATTAGAATTCGATCCAACCTTGGCTAGGGGCCTCTCCTACTATACCGGATGCATTTTTGAAGTAAAGGTAAACAACGTAAGCATGGGCAGCATCAGTGGTGGCGGCCGCTATGATAACCTGACGGGCATGTTCGGGCTTCCGGGCGTATCGGGCGTGGGTTTTTCGTTTGGCGTAGACCGCATTTACGATGTGCTGGAAGAGCTGCAGCTGTTCCCGGAAAGCAGCCAGGTGGGTACGCGGGTGCTGCTGGTGCAGTTCGATAAGGAGTCGGAGTTGTACGCGCTGCCGTTGTTGCAGGCTCTGCGCGATGCAGGCATTTCGGCAGAGCTTTACCCGGAAGCCACCAAACTGAAAAAGCAGATGAACTACGCCGACCAAAAGAAAATCCCGTTTGTGATTTTGATCGGGTCGGAAGAAATGGCCTCAGGTAAGCTGAAGCTGCGCAACATGCAGTCGGGCGAGCAGCAGGACATGACCTTGCCGGAAATCATCACGCAGTTACTTACACCAGAAGCCTGATGAGCACGGTACACAGCATTTCCGCAGATCACCTGAGCCTGGAGCAGCTGGAAACTATTATCAGCCAGAAATATAGCCTCGCGCTTTCGCCGGAGGCCGAAGACCGGATTGTGCGCTGCCATGTGTACCTGCACCAGAAACTAAAAGGGACCCACACCAACCTGTACGGCATCAACACCGGGTTTGGGGCGCTGTACGATACTAAAATTTCAGACAAAGACCTGGAGTTGCTGCAGCTCAACCTCCTCAAGTCGCATGCCTGCGGTACCGGCGGCGAGGTGCCGGCAGAAATAATAAAACTCATGCTGCTGCTGAAGGTACAGGCGCTGGCATACGGCCATAGCGGTGTGCAGCTGAAAACCGTGAAGCGGCTGGTCGATTTTTATAACCGCGATGTTTACCCGGTGGTGTACCAGCTTGGTTCGCTGGGCGCCAGCGGCGACCTGGTGCCGCTCGCACACCTGAGCCTCCCGCTGCTGGGCCTGGGCGAAGTGTATTTCCAGGATTTTAAGCTCGACAGCAAACACGTGCTGGAAATGTTCGGCTGGGAGCCTGTCAAGCTGATGGCAAAAGAAGGACTGGCCCTGCTCAATGGCACGCAGTTCATGACCGCCTATGGCACCTGGAGCCTGCTGAAAGCCCGTAAACTGGTAAAGCTGGCGGATGTGATCGGGGCGTTGTCGCTGGAGGCTTTCGACGGACGTTTGGAGCCTTTCAGTCCGCAGCTGCACCGTGTGCGGCCGCACCACGGCCATACCGAAACCGCCACCACCATCAGCAACCTGCTGGCAGGAAGTGAACTGATTTCCCGGGAAAAAACGCATTTGCAGGACCCTTACTCCTTCCGGTGCATACCGCAGGTGCATGGCGCCACGAAAGACGCGTTAACTTATGCCCTGGCAGCTTTTACAACAGAACTCAACGCCGTTACCGACAACCCGGTTATTTTTCCGGAGGAAGACGAGATAATTACAGGCGGTAATTTTCATGGGCAACCGCTGGCCCTGGCCCTCGATTTCCTGGCGATTGCCCTGGCGGAGCTCGGCAGTATTTCGGAGCGGCGCACGTTCCAGCTTATTTCCGGCGCCCGCGGGCTTCCCCGCTTCCTGGTAGCGGAACCGGGCCTGAATTCCGGGTTTATGATCAGCCAGTACACGGCCGCTTCTATCGTAAGCCAGAATAAGCAGCTCTGCACCCCTGCATCCGTCGACACCATACCTTCTTCCAACGGCCAGGAAGACCATGTAAGCATGGGCGCCAATGCCGCCACCAAACTCTACAAAGTGGTGCAGAACGTGGAACGGCTGCTGGCCATCGAGCTCATGAATGCGGTGCAGGCGCTGGAATTCCGCCGTCCGGCTAAAACCTCCCTGCAACTGGAGCAGCTGGTGGCGGCGTTTCGGAAAAATGTGCCCTTTGTTGCTGCAGACCGGGAACTGCACCAGGACCTGAAAACAAGCATCCGGTTTCTGAATGAGTATACGCTGTAGCTGACACTGTTATAAATACTACCATTGGCTTTCCTGCGTTTGCAGGAAAGAGGCATGCTCCTGCATGAGGAGGTGCAGTGGCTGTGGTGGCAGCTGCAGAAAACCTTTTGGCACCCAAAAATGGCAGGCTGAAGAAAGTTTCTGCCTGGCGGGAGTTGCAATCCGGCTTCCGTCATGTTTATCAAACCAACTAAACAAGTAATTTTGAAGTACCTCCTGATCCTGTTTCCGCTCCTTTACCAAACAGCAGCTCTGGCGCAGGACACCCCGCCGCGGTGTTTTAAAGCCTATGACGCGCCTGTGGGAGGTAACGAGGTAAGCGTGTTTTGTGTAGGGCAGCAGGTGTACTTCCGGGACTGTGCCGGCATAGATGCCGACAAGGAATACTACGACTACGACAGCAGCAACGGCCTCGACTTTAACACGCCCGAAGCCAGGGCAAAATCATTTACCTTTACCCGTCCCGGCACCTACACTGTTACCCAATTCGGTAACCTGGATGGCGAAAACGCCACCTACGCGCGCCAGTTTGTAGTAAAGGCCATAGCCGCACCTGCTTTTACAGCTGAAGTTTGCTCTGGTCAAACGGTAAAGGTTACGGTTACCGACCAGACCTATGCACGCTACAGCCTTTCCTTTGGCGACGGCACATCTGCGGTCGAGATAACATCCGGGCAGGAAACGCCTCACACCTACGCAATCAACGGCACCTACACCCTTACCCTGACCGGCAGGCATAATCAGGCTAACTGCGAAACAACTCCCGCAACGAAATCCATTACAACGCTTCCGGCTTTACCCGAACCGCAACTCGCAGAGCTGACGCTGGTAAGCAAAGGAACCACCGACGGAGTTGCTCAATTTGTGTTTAACCAGCTTGATCCGAACTTTACCTATTTCCTGGAAGAAATCAGCAGCAGCCAGGCGCTAATCTCCAGTGAGCCTGTCCAGGGTGTGCAGCAGGCAGGAACCATGACACTGACCAAGCAGCATCTAAACACGAACCAACCCCGCTGCTACCGTATCCGTGCTACCGATGCCTGCGGAACCGAACAAGTCAGCCCAACGGTGTGTACTGTTGTTCTCACGGCTTCAGCACTTGCTGAAGAACAGATTCTGTTAGAATGGTTAACGGCAGTTGGTGCACCAGGTAGTGCCAATCAGTTTATAGTGGAAGTGCTCGGCCTGCAAAACAATGTCATTTCAACAATTCCCGTTACCGGCAATACCTACACCCATAACCCTGCTGCTCTAAACGAACCTGTTCTGCGCTACCGCATCAAAGCCACCTCCGGCAACGGGAATTACGTATCTTATTCAAATACCGAAGTGGTGCCGCAACCTGTGCGGCTGTATGTCCCCAGTGGCTTCACGCCAAACGGCGACGGACTGAACGACGTTTTTGAAGTAAAAGGGAAATTCTACCAGGATTTCAGTATCCGGATTTACAACCACCTGGGCCAGGTGGTATACACTTCTGCCGATGCCACAACAGGCTGGGACGGAACCTACCGGGGAAAACCCTTACCGCAAGCCGCCTACGTGTACGAAATAAACGTAAAAGCAGCAGACGGCACCTCCCGTACACGCACAGGAACAGTTACGTTAATTAGATAAGGCATTTTGGTGCCATTTTGTATATTTGTTTCACAAAACAGGCTGTTGCCAAAAAACAGCCTTACATAAAACTATAGAAATCATGTTCGACATGTATGGAATGCTGGGCAAAATGAAAGAAGTCCAGGCAAAAATGAAGGAAGCGCAGGATAACCTGCAGCATATAACCGTTACCGCGGAGTCAGGTGCAGGACTGGTAAAGGCAACTGTAAACGGGCAGCGTAAATTGTTAAAAATAGAAATAGACGACTCTATTCTCAATACCAACGACCGCGACATGGTAAACGACCTGGTAGTGGCTGCCGTGAACAACGCGATGGAAAAAGCCGGCGAAAGAGCCCAGGAAGAAATGAAAAAACAAACGGAAGGCCTGCTTCCAAACATCCCCGGATTAGATTTAGGAAACTTTGGCCTATAATACCCGGCACACAGCCATTGTTATTCTTAACTGGAACGGCCTGCGTTTTCTGCAGGAGTTCCTCCCCTTGGTAGTAGCGCATAGTACCGGCTGCGAGGTGATCGTGGCCGACAATGCCTCTACCGATACCTCGGTACAATTCCTGCAGGAGCATTTCCCGACTGTGCGCATTATTCGGCACGAAACAAATTTAGGCTTCTGCGAGGGCTATAACCAGGCCCTGAAACAGGTGGAAGCTACCTATTATGTGCTGCTAAATTCGGATGTGGCAGTCACACCAAACTGGATCGGGCCTGTCGTAAGCCTGATGGATGCCGACCGCCGGATTGCTGTCAGTCAGCCTAAAATAAAGGCTCAACTCCAACCCGACTTATTCGAATACGCTGGTGCGGCCGGTGGCCTGCTCGATTCGTTGGGTTACCCCTATTGCCGCGGCCGCCTGTTCGAGCACATCGAAAAAGACACAGGGCAGTACAATGATATTAAAGAAGTTTTCTGGGCCACGGGCGCCTGCATGTTCGTCCGGGCTTCTGTGTATCATGCCTTGGGCGGACTGGAGCCTGCTTTTTTTGCGCACATGGAAGAGATAGATTTTTGCTGGCGCGCTAAAAATGCCGGGTATAAAATAATGTATAACGGCCACAGCCAGGTGTATCATGTGGGTGGCGGTACGCTGCACAAGTCCAACCCCCGTAAAACGTACCTGAATTTCCGGAACGGTCTGGCCCTGCTTTATAAAAACCTGCCCGGCTCACAGCTGGTGGCAACGCTGGTAACGCGGGTGCTGCTGGATTGGTTAGCGGCAGGACGTATGCTGGCATATGGGCAGACAAAAGATGCGCAGGCCGTGCTCAATGCACACGTCGACCTGATCCGAAACGGGCGCTACTGGCACCGGCGCAGAAAAGCGCAGCTTCACAAAGGCACTTTCCCCGATATGGTGGGCGTATTTAAAGGCAGTATTGTATGGGAATATTTTATCCGGCGGAAAAAATCTGTTCAGGAACTATAGATCCCAGATCGTGCTGCGCTCCCGTCTGAAATGTTTCTGCACATTCATCCAAAAAGCAAGCATCAGGTATATTAAAACCGGCGATCCGAACGTTAGGAAGGACAAATAAATAAAGGATAAACGGATACTGCCGGAAGCAATTCCAAACTTTTCACCGAGCATGGTGCAGACACCAAACGCCTGAGACTGAATAAAAAACTGGAGCTGTTTCATCTTGTACTTCTAATTTAACTTTAAAAATATCCGTTTTCCCGCTTACTTCAAAATTTTAAATAAAAAAGCCACACCACTACACGTAAAAAGCAACATATTCCTGTATTTTTACGGTTAATTTATAATCCGGATATGCTCTCTTACAAGAAAGAATTATACCCTTTACTTTTACTCCTGCTGGTTACGTTTTGTTTAGGCTCCGCCGGCTGCAGCTCTTCCCGCATGAGCCGCCTGGCAAAAAAACAAAAGGTTCTGGTTACTCCTAATCCGCTGACTACCAGCGGCGATCAGGTTGAATTCGAATTAAAAGCTACTGTACCTGCCCGGCTTATTCAGGAGAAGTACGCCTACAAACTTGATATTTATTACGAATACGGTGATCAGCAGCGCGAAGATATTGTCACCTATAACTTCAGGTTTGGCGAGTTTATTTACGAACGCGGTAAGCCCACCATGACCCGCCAACTGGCATTTCCGTACAGTCCGAAGAAAAATAATGGGCGGCTGATGGCACAGGGGCGTATCATTAATGCCAAAACAAAGGAAATTAAACACACTGCACCGTTACAGGTTGCCACAGGCATTGTTACTACGCCGCAGGCTGTAGTCCGCAACAACACCATTACCTTTATCCCGGATAATTATGACGCGGAAGCAAAACCTGCCCTGCTGGAATTCTTTTTTGAGCAGGACAAGGCGGAGCTGCGAAACTACGTTGGCTCTAACCTGGACATCCTGAACCAGTACATCCTGGATAATGCCGATGCCCAGCACGTAAAAGTATATGCCACCCAGTCACCCGACGAAAAAGATAAAACCCTTGCTGAAGACCGGGCCAAAGCCATTGAAGAATATTACCGCGAACGACTGGCCATGCTCGATTATACCGGCAAAAAGGTTAACATCCGGACCAGGTTTACCCGCGATATCCGGGATGTGCTGACCCAGAAAGTACAGCGTTCGGCTCTGCCGAAAGAGCAGGTAGACGAGTTGCTCAGCATTATTAACCAGGAAACCGATCCGGATAAGCTGGACAAGGCCCTGCAGAAAGCGGAAGCCTACAACTACCTGCAGTTGTACATCTATCCCAGCATGCGTGCTGCCACCGTGGAAATTAACTACCAGCTAAACCGCCGCTCCGACTATGAAATTTACCTGCTGGCCAAACGTATTGCGCAGCAAAAAGTTAAAGCTGATGAACTGACGGAAGACGAGCTGCACTATGCCGCCACCCTCACGCCGTTGCTGGCCGAAAAAAGGGAACTGTACGAAGCCGCCGTAAAATCGACAAATAAATGGCCTGCCTATTATAACCTCGGTACCGTGTATATCGAAATGGCCCAGAAAGAGTACCGCCCGGCCGTAAAGCTGGCGCTGCTGAAAAAAGCCATTCATAACCTGACCTTTGCAGGCTACCGCAACCCCAGTTCTTCTGTTTTCTACAGCCTTGCCAGCGCCTACCACCTGAGCAACCAGAAACAGGAAGCCCTCGAAAATTATAAATATGCCATCAAACTGGGCGGCAAGGAAGAAGTGCTGAACAAAATTTTTGCAGACAAGGCCGCCCTCGAAATTGAAATGGGCCTTTATAACGAAGCCATCGAAAGCCTCCGTTATGCCGGCGATAACTACCAGACCAACATGAACATGGGCCTGATTTACATGCTGAAAGAAAATTACGAAGGAGCTGCCCGTTACTACAACCGCGCCCTTACCCATAAACCCGAAGATGCACATGCCAATTACAGTATGGCAGTGGTAGGCGCCCGAAGCAATAACGAGCAAATGCTGACGGAGCACCTGCGCAAGGCGGTAAAAAGTGACCCGGAACTTATCCGGAAAGCAGTAGAGGATATCGAATTCAGGGCGTGGCACAGGAAACCATCCTTTGAGGAGGCGCTGCTCCGGTAAAGGCAGCACATAGCCGGGTGAAGCTAAATTTTTCTGTTGATGCCTTCTTTAAGGCAAGGGTGAAACGAATAAAAAAGCCCTGGCCAGCAGTTGTTCCCCCTCCTGAAAAGTATAAATAGCAGGAAGCCATTGTAAATTGCCCGAGTTATTTTAATTTTACCTGCAGAACAGAGAAATTAACATCATATATGCGAAGTATACAGTTTAGAGAAGCCCTGCGCGAAGCCATGAGCGAGGAAATGCGCCGCGACAAAAGTGTATTCCTGATGGGTGAAGAAGTGGCTGAGTACAATGGCGCTTACAAAGTGAGCCAGGGTATGTTAGACGAGTTTGGCCCGGAGCGGGTACTGGACACGCCAATTGCAGAACTTGGATTTGCCGGTATAGGCGTTGGCGCTGCCATGAACGGCCTGCGTCCCATTGTAGAGTTCATGACCTTCAACTTCTCGTTGGTGGCTATTGACCAGATTATCAACTCTGCTGCTAAAATCATGTCTATGTCAGGTGGCCAGTACAGTGCTCCGATGGTTTTCCGCGGTCCAACTGGTAGCGCCGGTATGCTGTCTTCTCAGCACTCTCAGAACTTTGAGAACTGGTTTGCCAACACGCCTGGTTTAAAGGTGGTAGTTCCGTCTAACCCTTACGATGCGAAAGGCCTGCTGAAGTCGTCTATCCGCGACAACGATCCGGTTATCTTTATGGAGTCGGAGCAGATGTATGGCGACAAAGGCGAAGTGCCTGAAGAAGAATACCTGATCCCGATTGGTGTTGCCGACATCAAACGCGAAGGTTCTGATGTAACTATCGTATCATTCGGTAAAATGATGAAAGTAGTTTTAGCTGCTGCCGAAGAACTTGCCAAAGACGGTATAAATGCTGAAGTAATTGACCTGCGTACCGTTCGTCCGATCGATTACAAAACACTGATTGAGTCGGTGAAGAAAACCAACCGCATGGTGGTAGTAGAAGAAGCCTGGCCGTTATCGTCCATCTCTTCGGAACTGGCGTACCACATCCAGAGCAACGCCTTCGATTACATGGATGCTCCGGTTAAACGCGTAACCTGCCGCGATGTGCCGCTTCCGTATGCGCCAACGCTTATCGAAGCATCGCTTCCAAACGTAGAGCGTACCATTCAGGCTGTTAAACAGGTAATGTACAAAGAAGCTTAATCAAAAGGCTTTTACATAATTAAAGATGGCGGGGCTTTTCATTTTTGGAAGTCTCGCCATCTTCATTTTCTGCGTCATCTTCCAGGTCCTCCGGGTTCTCCGACTCTATTTCTTTTACTTTCACTTTCACGGCATTATCCTTGGGCTTGATGCCCCGGTCATGTTCGCGGGAATAAACCTGCGTAAACTCTGCCCCAAACAGGAAAATAATGGAGGTGTAATACACCCACACCAGGATGAGCACCAGCGAACCGGCAGCGCCATAGGTGTCGGCCAGCGGGTCGTGCTGAAAGTAAATGTTAAGCACCGATTTCCCTATTGCAAAAAGTATAGCTGTAACGACGGCTCCTATCCATACATTTTTCCACTTTACCCTGGCATCGGGTAACACTTTAAAGATGACGGCGAAAATAAGCGAGTTAATAAGGATCGATAAAAGTATGTTGGCAACCGTCATCACATAAACGGCAATTCCGGACAATTCCGCTTTCAGGTAATTGTTTAACAAGCCCAGTATCACATCGAGCGACAAGGAAACGAGGAGCAGGAAGCCCATGCTAACTACCATCGCCAAAGAAAGGAACCGGGCCATTACCAGTTTTACCCAGCCTTTTTCCGGTTTCGCTTTCACCTCCCACATGGCGTTAATAGAATCCTGCAAAGCCACGAATACGGTTGTGGCTGTAAAAATCATGGTTGCCACTCCCACAATGGTCCCCACGGTTCCGGCATCCGACTGCCAGGCATTTTCTATGATGCTTTGTATCTGTTCGGCACTGCTGCGCCCTACAATGCCCCCCACCTGGGCAACCACCTCCCCCCGGACTGCATCCAGCCCGAACACAGAACCGGCAATCCGAATGACGATAATGAGCACTGCCGGAAGTGAAAAGATGGTATAAAACCCGATGATGGCGGCATAATCTAGGGGATTGTCGTTTATAAACTCCTTAAAGGTTTCTTTTGTAACCTGCCAGTTCGTTTTTAAGCCTTTGTACATGTTTTTCTCTTTTCCTTAGCGCCTTTGTACTGCAACTATTACAATACTAAAACTGCCTTATGATACGGAGAAAACGCTCACATGATGCTGTACACCTACACTACAGGCACAGGCCGGCCCTTTTCAGCCTCAATTTATTTGCTGCACCAGCCACCACAGCCGCTGCTGCTGGTTACAAAGCCCTGAAAGGAACCGGCGGTTGAAAAAGCTACAGCGACAGGCGGGCCAGGTAATTGCCGTATTCGCCTTCATATACCAGCTCAAAGGTGTAGCCCCCGGCTTCGGCATAATCCTGAAGGATAGCAGGATCGATAAACAACCAGTTAAACCAGCCGCTCTCGTGCCCGTTGTAGCGCATGTTGTATTTCACTTCGCCATAGTAGCCCGCATTCAGATCGAGAAGCACGCCTCCTTCCTCGTCTTCGTACATGTACAGGATGTCGGAAGATTCCAGCAGGATCTGGCCCTGCGGCTTCAGCAGTTTTTTGGCGTGCTGCAGCAACTGCGTCAGGCCATGCAAACTGCCGGCGATGCCAATGCCATTCATCAGCAGCAAAAGCGTGTCGAACTGCGGCCCCTGCAGTTTAAAAATATCTTCCTGCACTACGTGCTTCACGCCTCTTGCAGCCATGGTCTTCACAGCCCCTTCCGAAATATCGAGCGCCGTAACCGCAACACCTCTTTTCTGCAGCTCCAGGCTATGGCTACCAGCACCGGCCCCCACATCCAGCACAGCACCCCTACATTCATCCAGCGCTAGCTGCTCCAGCTCCGGCATCTCGTTCAGGTTCCGGAAAAGGTAATCCACTGCAATCACATCGTCATCTGCAATGTTACTCTCTACTATTATCTCGGCCCCGGCAGCACCCTGCAACCTGTCAGTCAGGGCGGCACCCATTGGGTCAGTTCTGTTTTCCATTGGTTTTTAGAAAAGCACAAAGTTCGGTACAAATGCGCTATTATAAAATCAGACATTTGAATAAACTTCAGACACGCCAGGCGCAACTCAAATAAAATTTTTACCGGATCAGTTGATTTTATCAAAAATATATAGTAACTACAATATTGTTAAACACCAGCAATGTTGCACGGCCAAGCTCTTTTCAAGAAACACTGCTTATGAATCTTAAACTTGAAGCCAGGTACCTGCAATTAGAAAAATCAAGAAACAAGCTCCTCAATGAGCTGTCGAAGCTGGATGACACCCTGCTGAACACCGCACCGGAACCCGGCAAATGGTCCATCAACCAGATTGTGGCTCACCTGGTACTTACAGATGAAGTGACCGTAAACTACATACAACGGAAAATGCAGCAACCCGAAAAGCTGCAAACCTCTACGCTCACCAACACCATTAAATCGCTGCTGCTAAAGTTCGTATTGAAGTCGTGGATAAAATTTAAAGCACCTGCTGTTGTAGCTGCCGTACCCGAAACAGCATCCCTTCCTGCCTTGAGCAAACAATGGGACAGTATCCGGTTCAGGCTTGAAGATGTGTTAACTGAACTCCCGGAAGCAGCCCTGGATAAATGCCCTTTCAAACATCCTGCTGCCGGTCCTTTAACCATTTTGCAAACGCTAACGTTTTTGCAGGACCACTTCCACCACCACCAGCAGCAAATACAGCAACTAAAAAAACGCCTCCTCGTGAAAGCCTGAAACAAATTTCAGCTGCTTGTTTCCTTTTTGTCTTAGGGCAGTTTACAGGCACACGGTCGCCGATCCTTCAGCTTCGCAACGGAACCGGCAGCAACACGAACTGCGATTCAAAAAACAAAAAATCAATCCGGCTCACCCCCCTTTCTCTTCACCGGGTACTTGTTAAGGAACAATGCAGGAACACACCATGCTGCCAGATAAACCAAATACAATTTTGGCAGTTTTTGCGGATTATCCGCGGCAGGCATTTCGTGTTTTTTTGACGAATTTTATTTTATCCTATTTATTTTAACCAACCCACCAACACGTCAGCAGCCTGCAACAGCATCACCAGTTCAAAACAAATTCAATTATCCAGTACAATTAATCCGCTGCACATTATTTAATAAGTGCAATTAATAAAAATTTATTATAAAAATAACAGAACCTTTATATAGTATTTTCTTCATGCAAAATTTGATATTTTTGCAATTTTTATTACTTTACAAGCTATTTTTTCAAGAATTTTAGCTCTTTGTAAAAAAAACATGAACAAGCATTCGCTTTTTAAAAATAACGCTTGTTACCTTTGCATATCACTTATAACGAAATAGTTAAACAAGGATAAATTTTTAGTTCTACGTTTTTTTCTAATCAAACCGGAACCAACAACTGCAAAAACCGGTTACAAAAGCGAAACAAAAAACTTAGAACAACCACAAAAACCCCTACTACGGCACTTCAGTTAAAACTGAAGTTTTCAACCTGACGATCAATTTTTATTCTATTATTTTTAATTGAATAATACAATTCAAAAACAAACTTTTCAACTTTTAGCCAAAAAAAGATGAACTTCAAATTTCGTAATGTTTTAACACCTTTCTTATTAGGATTAGCAGTAGTAGCTTGTGAGCAAAAAGAAATGGAGCAAATGTCTCCTAACGCAGCCATCACGGCACAGTCAACCAACGCAGCAACAACGGCCAACCTGCTTTATGAAGAGACATTTGAAGGAAGCTCTTATTTCCCGCTTTCCGGCTCTACCCTTAATAAAACCCATAATGTCGAAAACTGCGAAACAGACTGGACACTCTCCTCTGTAAGCAGCCCGGTTTTCCAGGGTTCTAAAGCTGCCCGCTTCGAGATCAGGCAAGGACAGCCGTTGGTAGGATCCGGTGAGAAAATCCGTTCTGAAGTAACGATTATCAAAGGAACAGAAGATTCCCGCTTCACCAAAGATATCTGGTACTCGTTCGCGGTGTATTTCCCTTCCGTTGGTTTTGAGTACGACGACGAAAGAGACTGCCTGAACCAGTGGTACGAAGACGGAAGCGACGAAACAACTATCCGTGCCGAGAAAGACAAAGTGTTCCTGGAAGTAACGCCAAAAGAAGGATCTTCTTCTTTAATGAAGTACGACCTGTTCGGCTCTAACTCAGGATCCAGCTCCAGCGCACTTTCTACCTTCAACAACATCCCGAAAAACCAGTGGAACGAATTTACTTTCCACTTCATCCACTCGGAAGGCTCTGACGGTCTGATTGAGGTATTCCGCAACGGGGTAAAAATCCACCACATTACCGGACGTAACATGCACCTGGAATATCCAAAATGGAAACTGGGTCTGTACAAGTCGTCATTCCTGGATGGTTCTTCCAAGCACCAGTCACGCGTGGTTTACTTCGACAATATCCGTGTAGGTAAAACTGCTGCCACTCTGGTAGACATGGTTTCAGGCGAAGCAACCGGTTCTAACACTGGCTCTACTAGCGAAACAGGAACAGGCACTACCACAGACACCAACACAGGGTCTACCACTGAAACAGAAACTGGTACTACTACTGAAACGGAAACTGGTTCTACAACCGAAACTGAAACTGGCTCGACTACCGAGACTGAAACTGGCTCGACTACCGAGACTGAAACAGAAACGACTACCGATTCCAACACTGGCTCTGAGACTGAGACAACTGTAGATTCACCTACAGATACAGACGCTGGTTCAGAAACAAAAATAAAAGGACCAAAAGGCAAAGGCCAAACCAAAGGAAAAGCTTACGGCCGAACAAATAAAGCTGCCTGATTTTTAGAGCACAGGTAAAGGTTTACCTGTGCAGCTAAGCAAAGCTTACCCACAAAAAAAGGATACCAAGCCAGGTATCCTTTTTTTGTGGGCATACTAATTCCAACTTCCCGCTCTTCAGCAACACAAACAACTGCCACCACTTTCCTGCTTTAAACCAGGCGCACCACAGCTTAAAATTAAACCCTGTATGCCGGGCAGCACAAAAGACGCAATAGCTACATCTTAGCCCCTTTTACGCCAACCACCTTTAATTCGCTCTTGTTTAATAAGCAGCAGAGGCGCTGGTAGCAGGCACAGCAGCATAAAACAGCAGAAGCCACCAACCTTAAACTGGCAGAAGATAATGCCATGTACTGTTTCAGTACCTCAACTTACCGCTGCCAGGAGAACAGATTCAGCACCTGATCCAGCAGAAGCCTCCCCTCAGGACAATCGGAAGAGTTTTCCTTTTACAGACCAATGCTACGCAAACAACATTCACCCTGCTACAGCCAATCTTACAAAAAAAATTTAGCTGCAGCTACCACCATTGCCTTTGCTCCTGCAACAACTACTTCATAGCTTCAAATTGGCCATATCTAGCACATCCTGACGTCAACCGGCAAGCGGTACACAGCACGAGAAGAACCATAGCTTGTGTCGCCACAGCGCTTCACAAGCCTGCTGCTGCACCTCCAACAGGCACCTTTATGCCGACCTGGCTATACCACACAATATCATCAGCAAACAACACCCATCCCCTACCCGGGAACCACCCACACACCCAGCTGCACACCAGATAAATCAAATACAATTTCACCCAAACACACAAACTTACTTCCGCAGGCAATTCGTGTTTTTCTGACAAATTTTATTTTTTACAATTTAAGGATAGAAAATTTTTTATTTCACAGCACACAATACACCATAACTTTATAGCGTTATGTGCAATTTAAAAATACAATAAAATAGATCTTGTTTATGGAAATTGTTATAATTTAAAAATACTGCTAAAAATATTAGAAACATTTAATATATATTTTCGCCCGATAAAAACTTGCTATTTTTGTAATTTTTTACACTAGTTACGCTAATTTTTAAAGAATTTTGCAGTTTTACGAAAAATTTATTGACAAACATTATTCTGTTTTAAATAACACTTGTCACCTTTGCATATCAACTTTAACGAAAAAGTTAAAATTGATACCAATCACAGTTTCTGTGTTTTTTTATAACGTTGTGTGAACTTTAACTTTATTACATCGGTTACACAATCAGAAAACAAAACATAGACAACCACAAAAACCCCTACTACGGCACTTCAGACAAAACTGAAGATTTCAACCTGACGATCAATTTTTATTCTATTATTTTTAATTGAATAATACAATTCAAAAACAAACTTTTCAACTTTTAGCCAAAAAAAGATGAACTTTAAATTTCGTAATGTTTTAACCCCTTTCTTATTAGGATTTGCAGTAGTTGCATGTGAGCAAAATGAAATGGAGCAAATGACTCCAAATGCAGCCATCACGGCACAGTCAACCAACGCAGCAACAACGGCCAACCTGCTTTATGAAGAGACGTTTGAAGGAAGCTCTTATTTCCCGCTTTCCGGCTCTACTCTTAACAAAACCCACAACATCGAAAACTGCGAAACAGACTGGACACTTTCCTCTGTAAGCAGCCCGGTTTTCCAGGGTTCTAAAGCTGCCCGCTTCGAGATCAGGCAAGGACAACCACTGGTAGGATCCGGTGAGAAAATCCGCTCTGAAGTAACGATTATTAAAGGAACGGAAGATTCCCGCTTCACCAAAGACATCTGGTACTCATTCGCGGTGTATTTCCCTTCTGTAGGCTTTGAGGCTGACAGTGAAAGAGACTGCCTGAACCAGTGGTATGAAGACGGAAGTGATGAGACTACAATCCGTGCACAGGATGATAAAGTGTTCCTGGAAGTAACGCCAAAAGAAGGTTCTTCTAGCCTGTTGAAATACGACCTGTTCAGCTCAAACCCAGGTTCAACTTCGCATTCTTCCTTCAATAATATCCCGAAAAACCAGTGGAACGAGTTTACTTTCCACTTTATTCACTCTGAAGGTTCTGACGGCCTGATCGAGGTATTCCGCAACGGTGTGAAAATCCACCACATTACCGGACGCAACATGCACCTGGAGTATCCAAAATGGAAAGTGGGTCTGTACAAGTCGTCATTCCTGGATGGTTCTTCCAAGCACCAGTCACGTGTGGTTTACTTTGATAACATCCGTGTAGGTAAAACTGCCGCTACCTTAGTAGATATGATTTCCGGTGAGGCTACTGGTTCTAACACTGGCTCTACTACCGAAACTGAAGTAGGTACTACAACTGATACTGAAGTAGGTACTACAACTGAAACAGAAACTGGCACAACTACCGAAACGGAAACTGGTACTACTACCGAAACAGAAACCGGTACTACTACCGAGACTGAAACAGAAGTAGGCACTACCACCGAGACGGGAACAGGTACTACGACTGAAACGGAAACTGGTACTTCTACCGGTTCAACTACAACTGGTGCTCAAGTAGTAAGCTTCACCCTGATCGATGCTTCTAAAGACAGGGAAATCATGACGATTACGAACGGCGCTGTAATTGACCTGAAAAAGCTGGATGTTGATAAAATTAATATCCGCGCTAACACAAACGGTTCTGCAGTTGTAGAATTCAAGTTGAGCGGCGAAGAAAGCGATTACAGAGTTGACGATGTAGCGCCTTATGCACTGGCTGGCGACGATAGAAACGGGAACTACTATTCCTGGTCTCCTGACGAAGGCGATTACACGCTGCAGGCTACGCCACGTGCCGGTACCAAGAAGGATATGGGAGCACCAACTGGTCCTACCTATAAAATCAACTTCAAAATTGTTGACTAATTACACCAACCTTTAAATAAAAAAAGAGGCTGCCAGAATTGGCAGCCTCTTTTTTTGCTTTTAATTGTTCTTTCGGTTGAAACAGCGATTCAGCTTGCGTTGTGTTCGGCTTATCGCAGTTCCGTGATTTTACGGATATCCATGTCGCCGTAGTCCAGGTTTTCGCCAGCCATACCCCAGATAAAGGTGTAGTTGGAAGTACCGGAACCGGAGTGGATGGACCATGGTGGCGAAATAACCGCCTGCTCGTTCTGCATCCAGATGTGGCGTGTTTCGGTTGGTTCACCCATGAAGTGGCAAACAGCCTGCTC
Organism: Botryobacter ruber; assembly: GCF_003347595.2. GTDB lineage: Bacteria > Bacteroidota > Bacteroidia > Cytophagales > Hymenobacteraceae > Pontibacter > Pontibacter ruber_A. Next base: position 79,860 of record NZ_QCZK02000041.1, read on the forward strand.
GGCCGGCACATCAAAGTACAGGTAAACCTCCATCCTGCGGTCGTGCGCGTGCGCCGGCATGGTGTTCCATACGCTGCCGCTCTTCAGCTCCGTCATCCCCATCTGCAGCTGGCAGGTCTCGATAACGCCGGCAATCAGCAGCTTGGTAATGGTACGGGCATTGGCAGTTTCTGCCGAACCCAGCTCTACTACCTCTGCCTCGTTGCGTGTTACTTTTTTGGCAGGATAGGCATGGTGCGCAGGGGCCGAGTTGATGTAGAACTTAGCAGGAGCATCTGCACTGGCACTGGCAAAAGAAACTTCTCTTGTTCCGCGGCCCAGGTATAAGGCCTCTTTCGTATTCAGTTCATAAGTAGTGCCATCGGCCGTTACTGTACCGGCTCCGCCAATGTTTACAATGCCCATCTCCCTTCTTTCCAGAAAGAAAGAAGCTTTGAGCGGATCAATGGTTTCAAGGTTTACGGTTGTGTTAACAGGCATGGCGCCACCAGCAATGTAGCGGTCGTAATGGGTGTAGGTCAGCAGCACCTCATCAGCCCTGAATAGTTCTTCAATCAGGAAGTTTTTACGTAAAGCCGTGGTGTCCATTCGTTTGGTTTCTTCCGGACCAACGGCATAGCGCGATTCAAAACGTGTACTCATCGTTTGTGTTTATAGGTAAACAATATCTTTAACCCGCTGCAACCTGCTTTTTTCAGAAGCTGCGCAGGTGTTTCTTCCTGCATACAGCTGCAGCGGCAGTAGTTTCAGAGGTTAATTTCTTAATTTTTTCTTGAATCGCAATAATAAGTTTAGGATTTAGGCGCGCCTGACATGAACAACAGGCACTAATTTGCTCCTGCTCCGGCAGGATTACTGCCTGGTCTTCCTAAAAATTCTGCTGCAGCTGCCACCACAGCCGCTGCTCCTCAAACACCCGGATACAATACAAAAACCAGCGCTGCATCCGGCCAAAAACAGCAACGCCCTCAACCCCGGATTTACTCCGGGATTGAGGGCGTTGCCTCTACAGGTAAGCTTACAGTTTATTCTGCTTTCGCGCTGCTAGTACCGGCTGCGCCTTTTTCTTTTACGTTAGCTACAATGTACACATACTTGGCTCCGTCGGCACTGTTGGAAACAACGGTAATGGCTTTTTTCTGGGTTCCTACTCGGCCGGCGCTGTTATATTTAGCTGTAATGGAGCCTGACTTTCCGGGCATTACCGGCTCTTTTGTCCAGGCGGGCGTCGTACAGCCGCAGCTTGCCGTTACGCGCTCTATTACCAGCGGTTGCGTACCGGTGTTTGTAAACTTGAATACGTGCTCCACCACATCCCCCTGGGTAATGTCGCCGAAGTTGTATTCCGTTTCTGCAAAGGTCATAACCGGACCGGTTACTGCCTGCTCCTGTGGAGCGGTTGCAGGGGCTTTAGGAGCTACCTGGGCCATGGCGCCTCCGGCCATAACGGTAGCAAATGCGAATGAAAGTAATATCTTTTTCATGAATTTGTAGGTTTTAGGTGATTATACCCGGGCAATAATAGTTAATATATCAGTTACAACTACGAATAACATGGCCTGCCTGTTCTTAATTAACCAGTAACTGCGGGTTAAAGTTCAGCAGGAACAGCTCTTCTGAGGAGCGGGTCAGGGCGGTGTAGAGCCAGCGGGCAAATTCTTCGTTTATCATCTCCTCCTTCAGAAAACCCTGGTCCACGAACACCGCTTTCCACTGGCCACCCTGCGCTTTGTGGCAGGTAAGGGCATAGGCAAACTTCACCTGCAGCGCGTTCAGGTACGGGTTCTTTTTCAGTTCCTTGCTCCGCTCCCGCTTGTTCGGGATGTCGAGGTAATCCTGCAGCACCGCCTCGTACAGCTTCTTGTTCTGGTCAGGGGGCAAAGCAGGCGAATCGGAGGTAAGCGTATCGAGCATAATTTTTACCTCCTGCTCTTCTGCCTCCGGGTAATCCACGAACCGCAGCCGCACATCGGCAAACCGGAAGCCGTACATGTCTTCGAAGTTAATAATTTTGGTTATTTCCACAAAATCGCCGTTGGCCATAAAACCGATATCGGAATCTTTGGGCAGCCAGAAGTAGTTGTTGCGCACCACCATCAGGTAATCGCCCACGCCTATCTCGTCTTCGGCAAAAAAGATGCGCCGGCGGATGTGCTGGTTGTACAGGTTCGCCGACTTGTTGGACCTGCAAATCACAATCGTATTCTCTACCCCGAATTTATCGTAGGCATAGCGCAGCCCGTCTTCCAGCTTCTCGCCTGTCATTTTATACATGTCGCGCCAGCCACGGGTGGTCAGCTGTATCTCCAGCTTTTCCTTGCCCAGCTGGTTCCGGAGATTGGTGGCGTTCATCAGGATACCCGATGCTTCGGCCTGCCGCATCACCTGCTTCAGTTCCAGTTCATGCACATGGCACTTGAAGTTGTGTTTCAGGTAAGATGCCTCGAGCGACGGGCTCATAGCCTGGTTGACGGGTGGCAGCTGTGCCGTATCGCCAATGAGCAGCAGCTTGTTGTTCTTCTTTTCGAATACATAGCGCAGCAGATCCTGCAGCAGCCCGTTTTCGCCGAAACCGCTCTCATCCGATATCATCGATGCCTCGTCTACGATAAAAAACGTGTTATCCGACTTGTTTGGCTGCATCTTAAACGACAGGCCTTCGGAATAAGGATTGGCTGTCTGGCGGTAGATCTTTTTATGAATCGTGAAAGCAGGCTTGCCGCTGTAAGAGGCCATTACTTTGGCAGCCCGGCCCGTTGGGGCCAGCAGCACGTATTTGTAGCCAAAACGGTTGAGGATCTTCACCAGCGACGTTACGACCGTGGTTTTACCGGTACCGGCATAGCCCTTCAGCAGAAAAACAGGCCTGTCTTCTTCTTTTTCAAGAATAAATGCATCGAGTTTGGCAAAGAGCCGGGCCTGGTCTTCGGTGGGTTCAAAAGGAAAACTTGTTCGTAAGGCTTCTACCGGTCGCATCTTTTTACTTTTATATTTATTAATTCCCGCGCTCAAACATCGAGGGTAGCCATGGTAGCAGAGGCTTTGGCAATGAGTAAAGGCGGCTCCTCTCCTGCTACTACATACACTTCGGCTTCGCAAAAGTTAAGCTTCCTTCCCTGCTTCAGCACCCAACCTTTCGCCGTCAGTTTTTCGCCGACACCCGGGTGCAGGTAAGACACTTTGAGTTCGGCCGTTACCACCTGCTGCCCCTTCGGCACCAGGCTTACGGCCGCAAAGCCGGCCACGATATCGGCCAGGGTGGCAATAAGGCCGCCATGGGCAAAGCCTTTGTGCTGGCGGTGCTTTTGCTCCAAAATCAACTCCCCGGCTATGCAGCCTTCCTCAATTTTTGTAACTTGAAAGCCCAGGTGCTTCATAAACTCCTGGCGCCCGATTTTTTCGCGGATGTCTTTTTCAAAATCGGGATTCAATGTTTTTATCATGACTCTGTAAAGCTACCACCATTAAACCTTCTTCGCAAAACATGACCACATTAAACCCCAATGCCGCCATTTATGCTGAAAAAGTACGGGTGCGGGTATGCGGTATCTGTATTCAACACGAAAAACTGCTCCTGGTACGGCACCAGGCTACCATCGGCAACTCAGCCTTCTGGTCTCCCCCCGGCGGCGGACTGACTTACGACGAAACCATACAGGAGTGCCTGGTCCGGGAGTTTAAGGAAGAAACCGGTCTGGACGTACAAGTAACCCGGTTCCTGTTTGTGAACGAGTTTTTGCAGCAGCCTTTGCACGCCGTAGAGCTTTTCTTTGAAGTGCAGCTAACCGGCGGAACCCTTTCAACCGGCACCGACCCCGAAGCTGCGCCTGAGGAGCAACTCATCGAAAACGTGGCGTTTCTAAGCCGGGAAGAAATAAACCAGCTGCCTACCCAGGACAAGCACCGCATCCTGCACTACCTGTTCTCCCTCGACGACCTGCTGGGCCTGCCGCACCATTTTCTGAACCGTTGATGGTAGTGATTTTATATTTGTCTGAACCTTTGATTTACGCTGATTTAATTGATTTACTTGATTAGTTTTCAGAATCAGGATTTACAGAATTAAATTGTCTGAACACGATTAAGAAGATTAATAGATTACCAGGAGCAGAGGCAATGGTGGCTGGAGCTGCAGAGCCAGACTACCATCAGACTTGAGTGAAATATCTCACCAATTTTGAAAATTCTAAAAAATCTGTAAATCCTGATTCAGAAAAAAAAATCAAGTAAATCAATTGAATCAGCGAAAATCAAAGGTTCAGACAAATAATCCTGTTAATCCATTAATCATTCAATCGTGTTCAGACAAACATAAAATCACAAACATCATTTCATCACTACCATCAACGGTTCAGAAAAATATAACATCACAGCAATCAATTAAATCAGCGTAAATCAAAGGTTCAGACAGGAATAGCAGAGGGTGTGGTGGCAGCTGCAGAACAAAATAGCACACCTTTTTTGCCAATTGATTTAGCAAAAAAAACTCTTATTTGGCTAAAATATTTAGCACCTATATTGCCTTTGCCCCGCCAGCTGCGTATGTTTGGATATGATAAAAGCAGCTGATTTTTTAAAAGGGCGCGGTGCGCAGTTCAATCCCAACAACCCCTACCTGAAGCAGGAGTATGTGGTAGAACACATAGAGGGACTCGACGAGGAGATGCTTTCCAACTCCAGAACTGAGTTTTTCATGGAGCATCCCAAAAAGATTGTTAACAAGGTGGAGAGCCCTGACCTGGGCCTGTCGTACTCGCTCAACCCCTACCAGGGCTGTGAGCATGGCTGCATTTACTGCTATGCCCGCAACACCCACCAGTACTGGGGCTATGGAGCCGGCCTTGATTTTGAGCGCAAAATCATTGTAAAGGAAAATGCGCCGGAAGTGCTGGCGGCCCAGTTCGAAAGTCCTTCCTGGCAGGTGATGCCCCTCATGCTGGCGGGCAACACCGACTGCTACCAACCCATCGAAGCCAAAAAACAGCTCACACGCCGCATTCTGCAGGTGCTGCTGCAGTACCGCCACCCTGTGAGTATCATCACCAAAAACGCGCTCATCCTCCGCGACCTGGACCTGCTGCAGGAGTTAAATAAACTGGACCTGGTGCACATCAACATCAGCATCACGACACTCGATGAAAAGCTGCGCCAGAAACTCGAGCCACGCACGACTTCCGGGGTAAAACGGCTGCAGGTAGTAAAGACATTGGCAGATGCCGGTTTGCCTGTAAATGTGATGGTTGCCCCGGTTATTCCCGGCCTGAACGATTCGGAAATACCTGAGATTATAAAACGTGCGGCAGATGCTGGCGCCTGCAATGCTGCCTATACCATCGTGCGCCTGAACGGGAGCATTGGCCCGATTTTCGAAGACTGGATCCGGCAGGCCTACCCCGACCGGGCTGACAAAGTGCTGCACCAGGTAGCGGCCTGCCACGGCGGCAAACTCAGCGACAGCCGCTTTGGGGTGCGCATGCGGGGCGAAGGACAGTTCGCCGACATAATTGCCCGGCTCTTTAAAATCAGCAAGCAGAAGTACATGAGCGGGCGCAGCACCAAACCATTCAACTACACCCACTTCTGCACCAGGGCCGGGAAACAGTTAGGGCTATTTTAGCAGGCACGGCACCTCCACCCTTTCCTGCTGCACTTTGTAACCTCCCCTCCTAAAACCAGTACTATCCCAGTAGTCCCCCCCGGAATCAAACGATAAAAAATGAAAGCAGAAAAAGACATCGTGGTAAACAGTTGGGAAGAAGCGCAACAAGCCTTGTTTGGCCATAGCTGGAACGAAAGCATTCAACGTTACCGCTCTAACTTTATCTACAGGGGCTCCTGGAACAGCAAGTACAACCTGGATACAAGCATCAGCAGGCTCGGTCCGCAGTACGCCAGCCTGGAACAGCACGTGCTGCGAAATTTTAAAAAGTATGCCCACAGCAATGCCTCCCCCGGAAATTCCGTCTGGAACTGGCTGGCGGTGGCCCAACACCACGGGCTGCCCACCCGCCTGCTCGACTGGACTTACTCTCCGCTGGTGGCGCTGCACTTTGCTACCCTGAACCTATCCAAATACAACGAGGAAGGAACCGTGTGGTGCATCAATTATGTAAAAGCAAAAGAATTTTTACCCATGCCGCTGAAGGTGGCACTGGAGGCGGAAGGCTCCAATGTGTTCACGCCCGAAGTGCTGGAGCCTGTCTGCGAATCGTTAAAAACCCTGGCCAACCTGCAACAGGAGCCCTTCGTGCTGTTCCTCGAGCCCCCTTCGCTCGACGAGCGCATCGTGCACCAGTATGCGCTTTTCTCGCTGATGTCGGACGTGAAAGCAGAGCTAAGCGTGTGGCTGAAGGAACACGAGGAGCTCTACTTCAGGGTCATTATCCCGCCTGAACTGAAGTGGGAAATACGGGATAAACTGGACCAGGCAAACATTACAGAACGGGTGCTGATGCCCGGGCTTTCGGGACTGAGTGCGTGGCTGAAGCGGCATTATACCCATACCCACCTAAAAAATCCGGACGAAATGAATATTTAACAGGCTAATTCAAACCGGAATGCGTAAATTTAAACAGCCTAGTGCTATACCTGTTTCTATAGAGCTTACCGTTATAGTATAAAAACCAATATGTCTGAAGTACGAATCCCGTTGCGCGTAGCATCTTTCCTTGCTGATTTTAAACTGACCCGACTTACGCGCAGAACCGCGTTTGTACTTTGCCTGCTTTTGGTTGGTAGCTCCTGCCAGCAGGAGCAGCAGGCCGCCGAACAGCAACAGGTAACAGAACATCCTGCCTTCGCCTCAACCAACAGCGCCCTGGCCACACCTGTGAAGCTATCCATCGAAAAAAAGGATACCACCAATGCCGATTCCACCAAAGCAGATACTGTAACAACAGAAAATATTAGCCCGGAAGCGAACACTTCCGGTTCGGAATGGAATTATCCCGGTCCTAAACCCTTGCCAGGCGCTATACTGCCACAAAAACGTATTGTTGCTTTTTACGGGAACCTGCTCTCGAAGCGGATGGGCATTTTAGGCGAGCTTCCGCCGGACGAGATGCTGCAAAAGCTGGATAGCGAAGTAGCAGGCTGGGAAGAAGCAGACCCGGACACCCCTGTGCAGCCCGCCCTGCATGCCATTGTCGTAACAGCCCAGGGCCAGCCCGGGAGCGGCAGCAAATACCGCTTGCGCATGACCGACAAGTTTATTCATGATGTACTGGAAATTGCGAAAAAGCGCGATGCCATTGTTTTCCTGGATGTGCAGGTAGGGCAAAGCACGCTGCAGGAAGAGTTGCCGCGCTTAAAACCTTTTTTACAGCTTCCGAACGTGCACCTCGGGATAGACGCCGAATTTTCGATGAAAAACGGCGGCGTACCCGGTAAGCGTATCGGCACCTACGATGCCGCCGACATAAACTATGCGACTGGCTTGCTGGCTGATCTGGTAACAGAGCATAATATTCCGCCAAAGATCCTGGTGGTACATCGCTTTACGCAACGCATGATTACCAATGCTTCCAAAATAAAACTGGACGAGCGGGTACAGGTGGTTATGCACATGGACGGCTGGGGACATCCCGTCCTGAAGAAAGATACCTACAGAAGCTATATTGCCAAAGAGCCGGTGCAGTTTACAGGCTTTAAGCTGTTTTATAAAAACGACACCAAAAATGGCTCCCGCCTCATGACCAGGAAAGAAATCCTGGCGCTAAAGCCAAAGCCGCTGTACATTCAGTATCAGTAATAACAGTACTGAATTTGATCTGTTTTGTAAAATAAACTGGGAAAGAAGAGCAGCAGAAGCTGTGGTGGCAGGTGCAGCAGAACAAAAAAAGCTAAAGAAGCACTTGGGAAGGAAATTTGAATCAGGCAGCAGCAATTCCTTTTAAGACTGAACGGTTACAGGTTTATTCGCCCATTTTTTAAGCAAAGTAATCAACTCATTCTGTTCAAAAGGTTTGCACAAGTGGTCATTCATACCCGATTCCAGGCTTTTCCGGATATCATCTTTATAGGCATTGGCAGAAAAGGCAATAATCGGATTGTTGAAATCAGACTGGCGGAGCAGGTTGGCAGCTTCCAGCCCGTTCATGTCCGGCATCTGAACATCCATAAACACCAGGTCGAATTTATCTGATTTTGCTTTTACCAATGCTTCTTCGCCGCTTTTGGCTGTGGTAACGGTTGCTCCGTAATTTTCGAGCACATTCTCCATCAGCATCACATTCATCTCGTTATCGTCTACCACCAGTATTTTTACGCCCTCACTCAACGCAAACGAATCGTAACTTTCAGTAGTAACATCCGGGTACTCGTGCTCCTGTACGCGCTTTAGCGTTACCGAAAATGTAAAACAAGTGCCATGGAGCAGGCCCGGCAGCGGACTTGTAACTTTTATGTCGCCCTGCATCAGCTCCACCAATCGTTTACTGATAGCCAGGCCCAGCCCGAACCCACCAAATTTGCGCGTAGTGGAATGGTCGGATTGGGTAAATGACTCGAATATCAGCGCCTGCTTGCCGGCAGGAATTCCTGCACCCGTATCGGTTACTGTACAGGTAAGCTGCAACGCATCTGCTTCACCGGCAACATCACCGGCACTGAAATGAACATGCACACTACCTGATTCGGTAAACTTAATGGCATTGCTCACCAGGTTGATGAGTACCTGGCCAAAACGGGTAGGGTCACCCTTTACCAGATGCGGAACCTGTTCCTCAAAATCGTAGGAAAAAGCAAGGTTTTTACTTTGGGCCAGGAGCCGGTAAGGTTCCAGGTTGGCCGTTATATTATCCCTGAAATTATACGGGATAATTTCAATGGAGATTTTGTCCTGCTCAATCCGGTGCAGGTCAAGTATATCGCTGAGCAGTTTTGTTAAGGTAGAGCCGGAGGTTTTAATCAGGTGCACATAATTGGCCTGTACTTCATTCAGTTCGGTAGCCAGCAGCAGGTTGGTAAAACCCATGATACCGTTAAGCGGCGTCCGGATTTCATGGCTCATGCTCGACAAAAAGCTGCTCTTTGCCTCGTTGGCTGCTTCCGCCCTGTTTTTTGCCTCCTTCAGCTCGCGCTCTGTCTGTTTTAGTGCCGTAATATCTTTAGCGATGATCAGTATACCATCTATGTTCTGCCTGCTGTCCAGCAGATAAGAAAAGGAACAGGAAACAGGAATTGTCTGCCCTTGCCTGGTGCTCACCAACAGCTCCGCGTTCAGGCATTTGCCTTCGGTTTTTAACTGTTGCAGGAGCGCATCCAGCGCAGTATTGTTGGCTAATTGAAACAGCTCCGTCAGCTCAACCTCTTGCAGCTCATCTTCCTGGTATCCCAGTAAATCGGCACAGGCTTCGTTTACATTGCGGATCGTGAAATCTGTGTTCAGCACCAGCAGCATATCGACCACCCCCTGGTAAATGCTCTGCATAAAATCCCTGGACACGGTAGAACTTTTCAGTTCCTGCCCAAGCATACTGATCCCTGAGATGATGGCATCTAATTCATCACCTGTGGAAGAGGCCTCAATTTCATAGTCGAAATTCCCGTTTGCTACTTCAGCAATCAGTGTGATAATTTCCTCTATTCTTTCCTTCAGTACTTTCACGTAAAACTAAAATAAGTGTAACTGGACCAAACTACTTTTACTTCATGCTAACAGCCTTCCTGAAACCAGAAAGTCGAACTATGCTAAAAAAAGCAAAACCTGCTACGACACTAAAACTATACAATAACTACTCCTTTTCTATGGCGATGGTCGCACGCATCATTTCCATCGCAAAATTATCTTTTGCCTGATAATAACCTACTTTCGGGTAAAGTGTTGCCCCAAGTTTCCGTTTTTCAAGGGAAGCAGACACCCCCAGGTTCATTTTTTTACAGTTCAGGGCATTGGCTCTTTTTACAACCTGGTAAAGCGATTGCCTGTAAACGCCGTACTCCTTCAGGTAATCATAATCCATACCAACAAACATAGGGCTATACACCTTGTCGGCATTTTTATAGCAGAACCCGACTGAAACAGGCTTCCTGTTATCGGAAAATTCTTCTTTCAGGTAGAGCACCACAAATTCCCAGTTCCCGCTTTCGTTCATCAGGTGGAAAAGCTTTTCAGGTAGCGAAAAGTGATTGATAGCCATGTTGTTCTTCCGCACATTCTCGAAAAGGAACATGGCATGCTGTAACTCATCCTCCGGTAACTGCTCTTTTATCTGCACATCGTAGCAGTGCTCAAACCTTTTGATCTTCTGCATCAGGTGCGCTCTGCTCTTGGCAGACAGCGTTTTCTTGTATTCTTCTTCCGTTTTCCAGGATAAGTTCTCCACCACACACGACTCCGGTAAATCAATTTTGACGAAATCATGCTCGATCATAAACTCATCCATTTCCTTATCGTTGGCATCGAGGTCACGCAGCAGTATGTTACTGGCGCCATGGCGCTCCTGCTCCCTGTAAAATTCTCCTATCAACGCTTTCAGGGCTTTTTTCCAGTAAGGGCTTTCCCTGTCGAGGTACAGGTGGTTTCCTTCTGTAAACAGGCTACCCATAATAATAGCTGTGGAGGTCAGGTAATACGGGTTAAGCATACGCTCCAGCTCAATTGCTTTAGAGATCGAAGCCTCTAAAAACATGTCTTCTTTGTGCAGCCCGACAATGGCAAAAGTCATAAGGACAATTTTGCCCTGCGGGTCTTTTACCACATAATACCGGAAGTCCCAGTTGTTTTCTCTTTCTTCATTGCCCTTAAATGCCTGCTCCAGGAATTTTAGCCCGTTCCAGTCGAACATTGCGCGGTTACCCAGGCAGTGGTTCCATTCCGTTTCCGCTATATCCACGATAGTAGTGAAGCGATCAACAGTAAGCGCCTGGAGAACGGCAGGCTTCTGAACTGTTTTGGTATCAGCCAGTACCGGCATTTTAAAAGCTTTCCGGATCTTTTCATTCGTCTGGCTCGTTTCCTGCAGCGCTCCTTTAAAATGGATTTTTAACTTATCCACCAGTTCCTCTATGGCCTCGTAGGAGTTACGCAGCGATATGGTAATCCGGATACCGATGTTTTTGGCGGGCACTGCCGGAAAAGTTGCCAGGTTCACATAAATACCATCGTTTAGCAGCTCCTGAACAAGATGATTGCCCATATCCATGGTACCAGTACCAATAAAAAAGATCGGGCTTTTGCTCTCGTGCACCAGCGGCAGATCTGTTTTTTCCAGCAGGGCATTGAAATACGCGATTTTGTTCTGCAGTTCCTGCTGATAATCATAGATTTCGTCGCTCATATGGATCCTGGCAGAGGCCAGTGCAGCTCCTAAGGTAGCAGGTTCAATCTGCACGGAGAAGGTCAGGGGTCCTCCGAAATTGTTCACCTTGTTATACCACTCCTCATTCGGGAAAAGCGACAAACCGCCACAGGCCCCAAAACCTTTACCTAGGTTGGCTGTCAGTATCATTTTACGGTACAGCCCTTCCGGCATCTGGCTCATGACGTAGCCGGTGCCATGCTTGCCTGCCCAGCTCATGCCGTGGGCATCGTCCACATACAAGTGCAGCTGCTCGTATTTTTCTGCCAGGGCAATCATTTCCTGGATGGGAGCAAAATCGCCATACATCGAATACACCCCGTCGGCCATATACCAGATCCTTTCGTATTTGCTTCTTACCTTCAGGATGCGATCTTCGAGCATTTCGAGGTTATTGTGCCGGATCATTTCGACAGTTATCCCTTGGCTCAAAAGTTTCTTCACGGCCTCCTGCACACTGGCATGCACCTGGTGGTCCAGGATAACCAGGTCCGACTGACGGATAATGCTTGGAATGGTAGTTAAATGCGAGAGGGTACAGTTTTTGGAAATAACAACAGGCGCATTATACATCGCCTGAATTCTTTCCTCGAGTTCACGGTACAGCGGGTTCGAAACATAGGTTCTGGACATCGGGAACTGGGTTCCGTACCGCTCTATGGCTTCTATGGCACCACGCTTTACTTCCGGATGATGCTCCAGCCCAAGGTACCCGCAGGTACCGAAGTGCAACACCTTACGTCCTTTTAAGGTAAGTGTCTGCCCATCCAAAGCATCATCTTCTGCGTGCAGGTGAATAATACCCTTCTTCTTAGATACAGATAGCACAGAATCTACCGTATCCAGGATATTATTATGCCTTATTTTTGCCATTTTGTTTTATATTTGTCAGTGTTCTATTCAACAAACATAGCGTAAATAAATTCATTTTTATATGGAAGATAATGGTAAAAAAAACACTGTTAAATCGAAAGAAACGAAATATTCAATTACTTTCATAGAAAATGATATTGCGCAATGTATTTATAAGGAGATTGAGGAGGTAGATCTGAATAATGCCAAAATTAATGTTAAAGACCGGGTAGAATTTTTTGATGGTGTAGCCTATCCCTGCCTGTTCGATATCACTAAAATCAAGCATTCCACCAAAGAAGCCCGCGACTACCTGGCTAACGAAGGAAGTGAGTTGATAGTAGCCAGTGCCATTGTCGTAAATTCTCCTGTTATTAAAATGATGGCGAATTTTTACATCACGGTAAACAAACCCCAAATTCCTACCCGCATGTTCACCGACAGGGAGAGTGCGATGGAATGGCTCAGCCAGTTTAAGAAGAAAGCCTGACCTGCTACCACTGCTTCACAACGCCGCCAGGGCAACAGTTCTTTTTCACACAGATTTACCTGTCCTTTCAGGAATCCCCCTTCCCTTTATTTGCACATCAGCTTCTTTTACTTTTACTTTACATATTACTGGAACAGGTTCCTTTCTATATGGCAAAGCAAGATTCCCGGATACCGAAAACAGCAAAACCTATCCGCAAATCGACTCTACGAAAATCCGGGAGAAAAAAGAAAAGGACGCGAAGCCTCTGGCCGCTGGCCCTCTTCTTCTTTTTTGCTGTGCTGGCCATTGCCACTTACGGAATCTACCGAAAGCTAAACCCGGTGTGGTACAACATCGACAAGCGCGAATTCCCGATCTCCGGCATCGACGTTTCCAAACACTCCGGTAAAATAGACTGGCTGAAAGTGAGCCGGCAGCAGATCGATTTCGCTTATATCAAATCCACAGAAGGCGTCAGCTACCTCGACCCGAAATACAAGGTAAACTACGAGGGGGCAAAGGAGCATGGGCTGAAAACGGGCGTCTACCATTTCTTCCGCTTCAACAAGCCGGGCAAAGAGCAGGCAGATAACTTTCTGAAGCATTCTTCGATCCGGGAAGAGGACCTGCCGCCGGTGATCGACGTGGAAGATTGGGGCAACAAAAACCACAGGAAAACCCGCCTCGAAATTACCGGGGAGATCCGGCAGTTTATTGAGCTGGTAGAAAAGCGCACCGGTCGCGAGGTCGTGATCTACACCAACGAGAGCTCCTACAAAAGCTACATAGAGGGCCACTTCGACAGCAACCTGATCTGGATCTGCACCTTCCGGAAAAAGCCGCTGCTGGAGCAGGATATGTGGGTGTTCTGGCAGCACGCCCACGACAAGCGCCTGGACGGCGTGGAAGGCTATGTAGACTGGAACACCTTTAACGGGGGGGCGGAAGACTGGATGCACTTTGCCCGCAAGCAGGTTCCGGGCTTGTAACAGCCGTTGTTATACTGCTGCAGCTGCCACCACAACCACTGCTCCTTTGACTGAACTGTGATTCAGGTGATGTGATGCTTCACCTGATTTAAAAAATGCTGGAAAGCCATCTCCCACACCCAACTTCCTGCGTCACCAAATCCTGTTAGTCCTGTACATCAGAAAAACCAGCGGAATCAGTGGCTCAGAAGGCAACTGCACCTGCCACTACAGCCACTGCACAGGCTGCTGCTCCCCTTTTTCCGGTAGCAGGATTTCCAACGCTTCAGGACCGCCGCTTTTATTGTTCTAAACATTTGTTACTCAGCAAATAATCCCTTACTTTCGAGAATTATCATATATAAATAAAAAATTTACATATAAACACATCCAGATAACCGTATATGAAAAACACTTTACAGTTGTTATACAAACGTTTGTTCCTGAACCGCAGAAGCAACCAGTGCCTGGCACTGCTGCTTCTGCTGGCTTCAACAACCGCTGCGCTGGCACAGCAACCGGTGGTGAAGGTGGATTTTAACCAGTATGGCCGACAGGAGGCAGAGGTGCATGAGCAGGGGTACGAACCCTGGACATTTCCTGCCTCCAGCTCCGTTAGCCGTACCTTTGGCGCCGTTACCATAACCTTTAAAGCCGCGGGCTCATCTACCTTCAGCACCGACTGGTACAAAGCCGGCATACAGGCTCCTTACTACGCCCGGCTCGTCAACGACGGGCTTAGCGCCGAAAAGGTTGAAATGCACATCAGTGGGTTGCCCGAAGGAACGCATACGCTCCTCAGTTTCCACAACACCTTCGCCAACCCGCTTACGAACACCTTCAGCCCCATCGATATTTCCGTGGACGGCACACAGGTAGTGAACAACCTGGTACCCAGCAACCGCGTCAGCACCACATCGGAAGCAGCTACCGCTTACCTGACCTTTACGGCCCGTGCCGGCCAGGATGTGGTGGTGCTGTTTTCGCCGGAAATGTCTTCTACTGCCAACCTGAAGCAGGTAACCATCAGCGGCTTTGAACTAAACACGCCCAATGCACAGCACCAGTCCCGCCTGCCCCTGCCAGCCGACGGCGACGAACATGCCGATGCCGATGCAAAAAACATCACCCTGAAATGGACTGCAGCCACCGGCGCCGTGTCGCATGATGTGTATTTCGGTACTGAAGCTGCCACCATTGCCACTGCCGATCGCAGCTCCGGCCTGTACCGCGGAAACCAGGCTGCCACAGAGCACCAGGTAAACGGCCTCTACAGCATGGAAACCTACTACTGGCGTGTAGATGAGGTGGATGCCGCAGGCAACATTACGAAAGGCAACGTCTGGTACTTCCGGCCCCGCCAGCTGGCGTTTGCCGGTGCCGAAGGCTATGGCCGCTATGCCCGCGGCGGCCGCGGTGGCAAGGTAGTGGAAGTGACCAACCTCAACGACAGCGGACCGGGCAGCCTGCGCGAAGCCGTAACCAATGACATTGGCCCGCGCACCATTGTGTTTGCAGTTTCGGGCATTATCGAGCTGCAGTCGCGCCTGGTGCTCAACCAGCCTTACGTAACCGTAGCCGGACAAACGGCTCCGGGTAAAGGCATCACCATCCGCAGCGCCCCCTTCGGCGTTACCGGAAACGATGCCGTGCTCCGCCACCTGCGGGTGCGGCTGGGCGCCGGCACTACCTACGACGGCATGGGCCTGACTGGCGCCGACCACAGCATCATCGACCACAGCTCCATCTCCTGGACCATCGACGAGGCTTTCAGCTCGCGGGGCGGGAAAAACATCACGCTGCAGCGCACGCTCATTTCGGAGGCGCTCAATATTGCCGGGCACAAGAACTACCCCGCCGGAAGCCAGCATGGCTATGCGGCCACCATCGGGGGCGATATCGGCAGCTTCCACCATAACCTGCTGGCCCATTGCTATGGCCGTAACTGGAGCCTGGGCGGCGGCCTGGACGGCAACGGCGCCTATGCCGGCAGGCTCGACATCCGCAACAACGTGGTGTACAACTGGGGCGCCCGCACCACCGACGGCGGCGCCCATGAGGTGAACTTCGTGAACAATTACTACAAACCCGGATCTGCCTCTACCTACTTCTACGCCCTGAACGCACAGCACGAGGCAGTAGGCACCGGCACGCAACGCTACTTCTTTGACGGCAACGTGATGCCGGGCCGTTTCGACGAGAGCAACCAGGCTGCCGGCCGCCGCATCAGCGGCTCCGCCTCCTACGAAACGTTTGTAAATCAGCCTTTCTTCCCCTCCTATGTTACCACCCAGTCGGCAGGCGATGCCTACAAGCTGGTGCTGTCGGATGTGGGATGTACGCAGCCGGTGTTCGACGACCACGACATCCGCATCATCACCGAAACCCTGGGCGGAACCTTTACCTACCGGGGCAGCGTGAGCGGCAAAGCGGGTCTGCCGGACTCGCACCTGGATGTGGGCGGCTACGAAGATTACCCGCTAGTGCAGCGTCCGGCCACCTGGGACAGCGACCACGACGGCCTGCCCGACTGGTGGGAAAATGCGCACGGCCTCAATCCGAACTCCGGCCAGGGCGACTTCTCCGACGCCAACGCCGACCCCGACCGCGACGGCTACACGCAACTCGATAACTACCTCGGCTGGATGGCTGCCCCGCACTTTGCCACTACCCAGGGGCAGCAACTGGTGGTAGACCTGCAGAAGCTCTCCCGCGGCTTTACGGACCAGCCCACCTACACCGTATCGGGAGCAGAAAACGGCACCGTAACCGTAGAACCCAACAGCAGCGTGGCCTTGTTTACCTCCGCCAACCCCGGCCTGGCCTCTTTCCGCTTCACCGTTACCGACGCCTCCGGCAGCTCCATGACACGTACAGTGGGCATTTACGCAGCTGGAAATCCGCTGGGGCTGGAAGAAGAGCTAAGGCCGTTCCAGGTGCAGTGCTACCCAAACCCTGCTTCGGGGAACGAACTGGCTGTTGCCGTATTTATGGAGAAAGCTGCTCCTGCCTCCATTACAGTTACCAATGTGCTGGGCAGCCAGGTGCTGCTGAAAGAGTGCCGGTTTGCAGCTGCTGAAAACAAAATTACGCTGGATGTTTCAGGCCTTTCAACAGGTTTGTATTTTGTTACGGTTACAACCCCGGATAAGCAACTGACGGTGAAAGTGCTGAAAAAGTAACAGCAGAAAACGCGCAACCTGCACAGACTGGTAAAAAGCGGCTGTACCGATTACCCGGACAGCCGCTTTTTGCTTGTATTTACTGAAGTATTTGAGCCAAGGCGGCAGGCGTGTTTACAACCCTCCGGTAATTGTATTCATCAGGCGGTAGATCAGTTCCGGCATCAGGCTGGAAGCGATACCGCTCAGCAGCGACTGGCTCATGTGGTGGAAAACCGACCGCTGGTAAACGCGTTCCTTTTTAATTTCCCCCTCCCTGAAATTTCCCCAGTGGGTCGGGTTGTTGGATTTGATGACCAGGGTGTTCAGGAGCCAGGTTCCGGCATGCAGCATAAAGCCCGGGTTGCCGGGGTCCTGCTTGCTCAGGAGCTGGATTTTCAGTTTGCTGTAGGGGAAGTGCAGCCTGCCGGTGGCCAGGTGCTCCGTTGCTTCTACCGAAAAAGAAGCCTCGAAAATCTGGCCGCGCTCCACCCGGATAAACATCATGGGTGCGATTAAGGGGTTGAAAGCCGTAAAATCCATGGGCGCCAGCGTGCCTTCGTAGGTGTACAGGCTTTCGGGGTGGTCCAGGTAAAACAGGAAACGGACCTTCAGGATACTTTTGCCCATAAACAGTGCAGCGGCATCGGCGGTAATTTTGTTATTCTGCCGGATGAGCGAAGAGTCGTTGGTTACGTTCAGCAACTTCAGCTGCATCTCTTCGAGCAGGAGCACTCCCGGCTCCCGGGCATTAACGGCAATCACCGGGTGGACGAGCTTCCCGTTTTCCAGTTCCACGGTATCTATCCTGATGTACAGGCCTGCCTGCAGAAGCCGCTGCTGCAGGGTAGGCGGTTTTCTTTCGGGGTTGATGCCGATGCGGTTGTCGCGGTAAATTTCCACTTCCGGACGCTCAATCTGCATTTTCTGCACGACCAGGCGCTGGTTGTTAAACAGCGCCCGGAAACTCATGCCCTGCAGCCTGATAGCCGGCACCACCATATCGATCCGGTCCTCGGCAAATTCCAGTTTTTCGGCATACTCGGCTTTGGAGTAAAGGGGCTGGTAACGCAGGCTGTCGATGGCGAGGGTGTGGTTGTGCAGCGAAGACCGTATCTCTTTTATGTGCAGGGCATACAAACTGTCGGCGGAAATGTGGGTGTAATCGCGCACGACGATGCCAAACGCATCAAAGTCAAAAATATTCAGCGGTTCGGTAGCATCCAGCGAGACCAGCCGCAGCTGCTCTATGGCAACGGCAATACGCGGTATGGTGTGGCTTTGGCGGGTGGTATCTTTCAGGAGGTGGATGCTGAAGGTGCCTTCTGTCACGCGCAGGCGCTCTACCCGGAACACATCCACCCGCTGGTCTACCTGTTCCATCACCTGGTTATTTGCTGCGCCTCCTTCAGCAGCCTTCGGCTTCCGGGCCTGCACGTTCTGGTCCTGCAGCACTTCCACTTCGGGCGCCGTCAGCAGCATTTCCTCGATGGTATACTGCCCGGTGGCATAGGCCCGGATCAGGTCCAGGCCGGTAACACGGAGGCGCTTCGACCGGATGTCGAAGAGGTTGCGGCTGGCTTTTGCCGGGCTTTCTTTTTTCAGACGTTCGTTTACCTCTTTGTCGGAATTAACGGTGAAGGTACGGGCGTCAAGCTCCTGGCTCCGGCTGGAATAATGCACACTGTCAAGCTTAATGGTGTAGAGGCTGTCGGCGGATAGGAAGGTGTAGTCCTCGGCTGTCAGGCGCACCTCCTGCACCGGCAGCGCCTCTTCCAGGTTGGCCACACTGGCAGGTGTCAGGTGAAGTTCTGAGACCGTGGCAGAAACACGCTCCAGCACATGCACGTCGGTTATGTCAGCACGCTTTTCGCGCAGCATAAACGTGCCGTCCTCCAGCCGCAGGGTAGTTACCGTGACCGGATTCAGCAGTCCGAAAAGTCCGTTGGCATAATCTTCTGCCTGGTCGGGGGGCGCTGCCGCGATGTTGCGGTCCAGCATCATTTCAAGGTCGGGCTGCCGGATGACCACCTGGTCGGCCGACAGCCTGCCGGTGTTCAGGGCTTTTACCAAGTCTACACCCGTCGCCCTGACAGAGGAAGCGGAAATATCGTAGCGGTTGCGGCTGGCCTGGTCTTGCTGCATCAGCCGTGCCCTTGCTTCCCGGCCGGAGTTTACGGCCAGCGACTGCGCACTGAGCACCTGCTCCCGGGTAGAATACCGCAGGCTGCCCAAGGAAAAATCGTAGGTATTGTCGGGCTTGTGGTAGGTGTAGTGGCGGGCGGAGAGCACCAGCTCGTCCAGCGGCAGCGTTGCCTCCGGATGATACACAAAGGCAGAATCTACGGTGAGGCCGGTAGCTGCCAGGGAAGCGTGCTCTAGTTGTTGCAGGAGCTGCACATGCCGGTCTTTGATGTGGTGTGTGAGCGAAGCGCCTGTAACGTTTATATTCCCGATCTCAAGCGCCGAAAAAATATCTGAAACGTGCCGGTAAATTTCCTGCAGGTCCGGCCCCTCCCCCTGCTTTGGCACCTGCCGGTCGGTATGCACCCCTACAGCCGGATTAGCGACCACCACACTCCCAATCGAGAGCCGGGACGTCTGCAGCGCCTTCAGCAGCTCCAGGTTGCGGAAGCGCAGCTGCGGAATGCTGATGTCGTAAAACGTACGCTGTGCCTTGCCCACCCTTTTCAGGCTGTCGTTTTTGTTCCAGTCGCCTTCCATCCTGACATTTGTGGCCTGCAGGTAATTACCGGTGGTAGACAGCTCTGTTTTTTCTGCCTTCAGCACATAAGGTTTGTTAAGGGGAGTATAGGTGTATTCTGCCGCTGTTACAACAGCCTCTGCTGCAAATAACTTTTCTTTCGGGCGGAACAGAGACACGGAATCGAGCTGTACATCCTGCAGGGCAAGGGAAGCTTTTTTAAGCTGGTGAATGGTGTACACTTCCTCCTGCTGCCGGCGGTACCGGAAGCCTGCATCTGCCAAACGGAACTCCTCCATCCCCACCGCCTTCAGGTAAGGCGACAGCTTTGCATACAGCTCCTGCAGCCCCTGAAAACCGCCGGAACCGGGCACGGTGGTGTCTTCGAGCATCTCCAGCATGGGCTGCTGCACCAGGAAGCGGTCCAGTTGCAGCGCTTTGGTGCGCCAGACTTCCGGCAGGTCCAGGCCCGTGATCTGCAGCAGGGGCACCCGCAGCTGGTATAACATGCGGCTTGCTTTTTCCGGGTCCAGCGCCCGGTTCGACTTTGCGCTGGACTGCACCTCCACCGCCTCAGCCTTCAGTTCCTCCCGGCGGGTGGAATAGGAAAACAGCCCTACCCGCACCTTGTACACGCTGTCGGGCGCCTGGTAGGCGTACTGTTGCGCCTCCAGCTCCAGGTCGTCCACCGCTGCCAGTTGCGAAAAATCGGGTTGCTGCAGGTCGTCCAGCAGCAGGTCGTGTACCCGCAGGGTGAGCTTCGGCACCTGGTGCACCGGCCTCTCCTCCGTCCCCTGCACCAGGTAGCGGTAGCTTCCCTCCTGCAGGCGAAGTTCCCCGATACGGAGCGATTTTAGTCTGCTGCCGCTGCCACCATTCCCGCTGCTCCTGTCTGCACCGGCTGTAACTTTCGTATGCGTGACAGCAGGCTTTCGGGCTGTTACCGTGCCTATGTTTAACCTGTTCCGCAAAAGTAAATCGAGCACCCGGATGCCTTCAAAAGAGATTTTCGGCGACTTCAGTTCAAAAAGACTGCCTGCTGCCTGGCCTGACTTTTGTTGCTGCCGGAACGCAGCCGTATCGGGGTACAGGTGCACCTCGTGCAGGGTAACACTAACGGTAAAAGGCTTCAGCTGCACCTCGCCAAGCTCCAGGTGGTAGCGTCCGTTGGTTTGCTGCGCTACCTGCTTTTTCAGATACCCCTCCACCAGCGGCTCAGCCCAGAAAAACAACACCACCAGCGCTACCAGCAACAGGCCGGCCAGGCTGACAAGTACAATACCTGCCGCTTTCAGAATTCCGGAACCTGTACCGTTTTTTTTAGCGGGTTGTGCCATAGGTTTTAGTTGACGCGGGGAAACAGCGAATCACTGTGTTATACCACTGAGATGTATTACGGACTTTGGCGCTTTGGGATATTCCAAAGCGGTTTCCTTGCCTGCCTGCCGAGCCGTTGTGCTTATCCTTACACGGTTTCAGCATTTTGCAAGAGAAGGCAGTTCTGTAGGGACAAGCCGCGACTCAATGCCGTCTGCTTAGGGACTTTCAAATTCCAGGTGTAGTTTTCTTTAAGTTGACGGCATTAGGTCGCGACCCAATTCCTTAAGTTGATGGCATTGGATCCCGACCTGTCCAATCGGCTGCGATCAAATCCTGCAGGCGCTATTGTTCAGGTAAAGAAATGGCGAAATGTAGAACGGCAGGAATTGCCGGTGCACGATCAGGACAAGTCGCGACTTGTCCCTACAAGAGAACAATTGCACAGCGGCTGTGATGGCAGGCGCTGCAGAATAAATCCAGGCAATATTTCCTGGAAAAAAAATTCCTGCAGCGGCCCCTCCTACTTCCGCGACTGTTCAAAGGAGAGGTTCCTGGCAAAAAAGTCGAGCATCGTGGTGCGGATGCGTTCGGCTACGCGGTTGGTGTGGTTGCCCTGGTACTCTTCGTACTCGTGTTTGATGCCGTAGAGGTCGAGTACCTTGTCGAGCTCCCTGATGCTGGCGGCAATGCTGCGGTCCTGGTGGCCGGCATCGAAGGCCAGCGCGTTGAGCTTCCGGATGTTGTAAATGTGTTGGTCGATGGTTACCAGCGGGCGGTTAGCCGACCATTTGGTCAGCACCGAGGGCTGTACCTGCCCGTTTTCCACCGGAAGGTCGAGGTAAAAAGGCGGCTTTACAGGATTAGGCGACCAGGCAGCTGCCGAGGCAAAGATGATCCTGGTAAAGAAATCGGCTTTCTCCAGGTCGGCCTGCGTTTGCACGGCTTCTACGCGGGCCCGGGCGGCGCTGTCCTGGGGCATAAAGCTCTGGGGTTCCAGGCAGCAGGGGCTCAGCAGGTAGAGGGCCGAAAACACCTCCGGGAACTTCTGCCCGATGCGCATGGCCCCGTAGCCGCCCATGGAATGCCCGGCCAGTCCGCGGCTACCGGCTTTTGGGATGGTGCGGTAGTGGCTGTCGATGTAGGCCACGAGCTCTTTGGCGATGTAGTCTTCCCAGTTGCCGGTAGTGGCGGAGTTGGAATACATGCTGCCCTGGAAACGGGTGTAGGCATTGGGCGTGACCACAATCATCTCAGGCTTGTTGCCTTCGGAAAAAGCTTTGTTCAGTTCGTTGGGCAGGCTCATCCAGTGTTTCTCCAGCCCAAAGGTTTTAGCATCGGAATCGGTGTAGCCATGCAGCAGGTACACGACTGGGTACCGCCGCTTCTTCTCCTTGCCATAGCCGGGCGGCAGGTACACCGACACCTCCCGGTCCGGCGAGTCGCCCGCCAGGTTTCCTTCCAGCGCCTTGCCATGCACCTTAATGCGTTCGATGGTGCCTTGCTTCTGGGCGAATGCAGGAAGTGCTGTGAGTATGGTGAGTGCTGCAGTAAGGGATAGCAGGAGGCGGAGTTTTTTCATGGCGTTTTGGTAAGGGTTTGGAGGGGGAAGTTACGGATTTTTGGAGAAGAAAACCCGGTAGGTTGAATACGGGGTGCGTTAAAAACCCGGTAGGTCTTTGGAGACCTACCGGGTTTGGTGTCGAATGTCAGCCAGATTTAATCCGGGGATCGAAGAAAAAATCTTCCACGGCTTTGATCTTTAGTTGAGCGAAATCCGGATGGCGTGTGTTCAGGATGAAATTATGCTCTTCCGGAATAATGGCAGAAGGCACGCGCAAAACTGCCGATTCGCCTCGTTCGTACCAGGCGTTGCCCAATTCCTGACAGACAGGGTAATCTTTTGTTTCCTGCCAATTTGCAGGTAAGGAATCAGCAGCAACAACTTCTACAGGCAATTCATCCGGAACAGCGATGACTACTGTTTTAAAAACATCGCTCAAACCTTCGCCACTTCGGTGTACTACATTCTCTAGGCAGGCAAGCGCCCTGCTTTCAGCCGTATAGATCACAAAATTTCCTTTCCGGTTCCAGCGGGCACGCAGGCCGGAGGCCACCAGTTCGCCGGCATACTTTGCAAGGCAAATTCTGTAAACATCCATTTAAGCCAGGTCGCCGAAAGCAATTCGTTCGAGTTCTTCCATCACCAGGTCAATACCACCGCTGGTTTCCAGCAGGGAGAGCGGTGCCTGTCCATCCAGGCCATAGGCAGGTTTCTCCAGCCAGCGGCGAAAGGCATCCGGAGCACCAAACACGTCATTGCCTTTGAGCTGTAAGGCCAGTAGTTTCAGGGTTTGCTCGCTCTGTGCCGGATTAAGTTTCTTCCTGCTCTGCCGGTAGTTCTGCAGTGTTTTGGCAGAGGTATGCAGCAGGCTCGCCAGTTGGTTCAGGTGCAACTGCAACCGCTCCGCCACACCGAATGCTACACCAGCCTTTATCCCCTCCCGCGCTGTCATCACCAGCTTAAACGGCTCCAGTACTACAGTTTCCAAATCCAGAAGCTCGGCACCAGCGCTTCGGGCGGCAGTTTTCCTTTTTTTGGGCGTCTGGTTTTGCGGTGTGGTGGTAGCGGGCATAGTGGATAGCGTTGTTACTCCAATGTACGAAAATTTTCAAAGATTGCCGGAAAATTTTCTGGTAAGCAAATTAAGCTGGTGTGTTGGAGGGAGTGGCTGAAATGAGGGAAACCCGGTAGGTCTTTGGAGACCTACCGGGTTTGGGTGGAAAGATGTTTGGAGGGTTTAAAGGGAAGAGAATTATATCTTGTACCAGATATAACTTAATTATGAGAATATTGATTTAAACTTTATATATTGAGACTTGAATCTTTATATCTGCATGAAGCTTATAACATGTCTTTACCCACTAACATTCGAAGAGAGCACATTCTTAATGCTATAAAAAAAATTGATATAGAAGGAATACCTCCTCAAGCACACTCTTCAACTTATGATGTTGATTTTAATGGTAAGAAGTACCCACCAAAACTTGTGGTATCTTATGCTAACATCTATGCCAATGGAGATAAACTTGATAGGAAAACATTTGACGGTGGCTTAAATACAGAATGCTTTGAGATGTTAGAGGAAAACGGTTTTACAATAGTCAAAAAAGACTCCTCCTTTTGGGAGATTCTTCGCAATTTTCTGAGACAAGCACAGTCTTCAGATTTAAAAACTAAGTCATATCCAAAATCATTTAACGACTTAAGTGTACAGGTAAGCTTTGGTCAAGGCAATCAGGCACGTGTTCCTTGGATAGCTTTTTTGAGGGAAGGACAGGCCGTATCGAATGGTATTTACCCTGTATTCCTTTATTATAGACACGAAAATTTATTGGTTTTAGCATATGGCCTAAGTGACACCAAGGAACCTAAATTCAAGTGGAACTTGGGCTCAGAAACTAAAACCATTGATAGTCTTTTTAAAGAAAGATTTCAAAATAAACCAGACCGTTATGGTGAGTCTTATGTATATAGTTATTACTCAATTGATAGTAATAGTTTTGACTTTGGATTAAGCAAAGCAGAAATAGACAATGATTTATTGACATTAATAAACCTGTATAAAGAACTACCACTGGAGACCAGTAAAAGACAATTAAATTTCGTATCAGAATCAAAGTCAATACTAAATAAGGCTTTTGATTTTAAAATATTTAAGACTCATACAGAAATAGCTAGATTATCTTTTTCTGAGAAGCTTATTATCCGCTTTATTTCCTCCCTCTGTACTAAACCGTTTGTAATTCTTACCGGTCTTTCAGGTTCAGGAAAAACCAAACTGGCACAAGCTTTCGCACATTGGATTAGTGAAGATGCCAACCAAATCTGTATTGTACCAGTCGGAGCAGACTGGACAAATCGAGAACCCTTACTTGGATATCCAAATGCGTTAGAACCTGAAAGATATGCTGTTCCAGAAAACGGAGCATTAAAGTTACTGATAGAGGCTAACAAACCAGAGAATGCAGATAAGCCTTATTTTTTAATTTTAGATGAAATGAACCTCAGCCATGTAGAAAGATACTTTGCAGACTTTCTTAGTGCTATGGAGTCTGGTGAAGCTATTCCACTTCATGCAAATGATAAGAATCTGGAAGAGGTTCCTCCTAGAATTTTTTTACCAGCAAATGTTTTTATTATTGGCACTGTCAATATCGACGAGACAACCTATATGTTCAGTCCTAAAGTGCTGGATAGAGCAAACGCTATAGAATTCAGAGTTACGCTTGATGAAATGTCAGCTTACTTTGCTGAGCCTGCTAAAGTGGATTTTGATTTATTAGTTCATCGGGGGGCTAACATGGCTACAGACTTTTTAAGGGTAGCAAAATCAACCGGTTCAGGTTATTCTGATGCAGCGAAATTGAGTTCAACTATGCTGGATTTTTTTAGAGAATTAAAGAAAGTCGGAGCCGAATTCGGCTACAGAACTGCATCAGAAATAAACAGGTTTGCTGAGACTGTAAAGACAATAAATCCAGATTGGTCTACTGATGAGATAGTGGATGCTGCAGTAATGCAAAAACTGTTACCCAAAATACATGGCTCCAGACGCAAAATTGAGGCAAGCCTGAAAGCCCTTGCTACACTCTGTGTGGTTCGAAGTGAAGACGCAGTAGCTGTACTTAATAATTCGGAAGAATTTAATTTTGATGATACTTCTAAAGTAAAATTTCCTCTCTCGCTGGAGAAAATTTATCGCATGCATAAAGCTGTTGTTCAGGACGGATTTACCAGTTTTGCAGAAGCTTAATATCCCAGGATATGGCTGATTTGAAAGAAACCGTAAAAGTATCTTTGTCTGACGGAAGCAAAATAGATTTCACAATTTTTGCCGAGTCGAACAAGAAACATTCGCTACAGTTAATAGATGAGTCCGAAGCAGCTGACTTTGGCGAGGCGCCGCTACAGTTACTGGAAGGTTTTGGCTATGAGTATGTAGTTTCCGGAGAATATAAACTAAAGGAAATACCTAAAGTTGTTAATTCATCAAGAGTAAATGAATCTACTGGTCGGATAACACCCAATATTTATGTAGGGACTTTGATGCTTGATGTGTTAGATAAAACTACATCAGAACTTAAAGGTACTTTTCCCCTGGAAGTAAGATCTGTAAAGACAACATATCGCCAAGATTACAGGTTTATGCTGGAAGATATCACGGAGAGATGTACAGACCTTCTGATGCAGCATTCATCACCGGTAACACAAAACTACACTATAAATTTTAACAATAACCCTCAAACTCTTTATCAACGTTTTGCATTTGTTAACTCTGTTATTGGTTCATCAGATTTTAAAGAGGCCGTCCATCGAATAGTTTCATTTCCTGTAACCCTATGGGCTGAGAAAGAAGAAGTAAGAGATATCAGAAGAGCCAGACGAATGGGTAATGCAATAATAAAACAATTTGCATCTGGTCCAGACAGAATTAAAGTTCCTGAGCAACATCGTTTACAAAATAGGTTTGCTTCCATTCCGGCGCAGTTAACAGTTAAAAGTAAACATGAAACAGTAGATACACCTGAAAACAGATTTATAAAGCATGCACTTACAACTTTCTCTCAATTTTGTGCGGATATCCGCTCCCATCTTAAACCAGGTGACAGGGCATTTAGGGAAGCTGTCCTATTAGAAGAAGTTTTAGAGAACCTGCTTAGCCACTCTTTTTTTAAAGATATATCACCTCCCTCTTCCCTGGCACTGAACAGTCCTGTTTTACAGCGGAAAGAAGGATACCGTGAGGTATTACGCGTATGGCTAATGTTTGACCTTGCAGCTAAACTGGTTTGGAGTGGTGGTGAAGATGTGTATAGTGCCGGTAAAAGAGATGTAGCTGTTTTATATGAATACTGGCTGTTCTTTACTCTTTTGGATTTATTCAAAGAACTTTTTCATATTAATTCAGCAGCCATAGGTGCTTTAATAGAGCCGACATCCGACGGCTTAGGATTGAAACTTAAATCCGGCAAATACATTCCGCTTGAAGGTGTTTATGAAACCGGAAGCAGAAAACTAAATATCAGATTCAGCTTCAACCGCACCTTTACTGGTGAGCACAAATATCCTTCCGGAGGGAGTTGGACAAAAGATATGCGACCAGATTATACATTAAGTATTTGGCCAATAGGAATTACTGCATCTGAAGCTGAAGAACAGGAGCTAATCGTTCATATTCATTTCGACGCGAAGTATAAAATTTCAGATCTTAATGAAATTCTGGGAGAAGAAGATGAAGATCTGGAGGAAGAAAAAAGGGAGCAAAAGAAAGGAAATTATAAACGTGCCGATCTCTTTAAAATGCATGCATACAGAGATGCAATAAGAAGGACTGGAGGTGCTTATATTCTCTATCCCGGATCACAAAGTTATAACAGAACAGGCTTTCACGAATTAATACCTGGCCTTGGTGCATTTCCTATCAAACCATCCAGAACAGACAATGGCATCCCAGAGCTAAAAGAATTCATACACGAAATTATTAACCATTTTCTCGACAGATCATCACAACGTGAAAGAGCATCCTATCACATTTATGATATCCACCGAAATCAGAATGATGATATACTGCATGAACCTCTCCCTGAATTTTATGGACAAGACAGAGCACTTCCGCCAGATGAAACAAACGTACTGATTGGCTACTATAAAGATGCAACACATCTTGAATGGATTAAGAAAGAAGGGTTGTATAATGCAAGAATGGATAGTAACCGAGGCTCTTTACAATTAGGACCTGCAGAAGCCGGTGCAAGATACTTGTTACTCCACACCAAAGGCCAATTAGTCTCGGGTGAAATCTGGCGCATTAAGGGAAAAGGACCACGTGTATTTTCAAAACAAAAGATGACAGCAAGAAACTACATTAATCAAACTCAAGATTTTTATCTGGTGTACGAAGTTGAAAAGGTAGGTAGTGCTGAGTTTGTGAATGCAGAATGGGATATAAGAAAACTAGAAGAACATAAATCTGGAAGAGGCTCAGCCTTACCATTTGCAGTATCCCTTACTGAACTGATGCAAGCTAAAGTTTGAATTGAACGAAGTCTTTAAAGGCGGGTACAGAGACCTGTAACAAAAAAGCTACATCCTTCCGTCCCTAAACCTCTCTCGGGCTTACCAGAAATTAACAAAAGTGCAGCAGGCTCAAAAGACCTCGCAGTGTGCGAAGCTCCTGCGAGTGTCTGTTCCGCAGCAGAGGCTATGGTAGCAAGAGCAGAGTAGTTTATTCGGTTTCAATTTTACGCGGCAGGTTTAAGCAGCTGCTCGATATCCGACACATCAACGCGTTGTTTTGCCTGCCACAAATCGTACTGCTTTTGCAGGTTAATCCACAAGTCGGGGCTGGTACCGAAAGCGGCGGAGAGTTTCCAGGCCATTTCCGCACTGATACCGGCATGGCCGTTAAGTATCTGCGAAAGCACCTTACGGCTAATGCGAATCTTTTCTGCAATCTGGGTAACAGATAAGCCGGTGGCATCAGTGTAATTCCTCAAAATTTTGCCTGGGTGGGCGGGATTGTGCATGATCATGGGAGCATTGAGTTACGTTTAACTTAATAATAGTCTATGTAGTTCACATCCAGCACCTCTATGTTTTTGCCGATAAACCTGAAGGTTATTCTCCAGTTCTCGCTGACTTTCACTGCCCAATGTCCTTTCAGGTTGCCTTTGAGCTGATGCAGCGCGTATCCTGGAACATTAACGTCCTGAATACTAACGGCTGCGTTAAGTAAAGTAAGTATCTCGTTTATCCTGTCCAGGTGCATAGGGTTTAGTTTGGAGCCGTCTCCCTTTAAGAAAAACCGCTAAAACCCCATGAGCTTAAAACTAACTATCTTTCTACAACTATAACATATTACTTTAAAAGTAACAATGGGTTTTCAGGTTTTAGTTGACGGGTACAGAGACCTGTAGCAACAAAGCTACAGGCTTCCGTCCCTACACCTCTCTCAGGCTTACCAGAAAATAATAAAAGTGCAGCAGGCTCAAAAGACCTCGCAGTGTGCGCACCTGCCCCGAAGAATTTCGGGGGCTCCTGCGAGTGTCTGGCCAGCAGCAGTGGCTATGGTGACAGCAGCAGAAAAGTTTTGCGACCGGAAATGAACCGGAAAACGCCGGCTTTGCTGGCACCAAACGCTCGCAGGTCCCCGAAATTCTTCGGGATCTTCGACCTGAAGACGCTGCGAGGTTTTTGGAGACACCGCTCCGGGTATTTTCAGCTTTTGTTTCCGCGCCTACACCACCTCAAAGGTACTCTCGTTAATGCCCAGTTTGTTTTTGGAGTGCAGCTCCACCGGGAAACCCCACAGGTAGCGGATGTATTCGAGCGTGGACTTGGTTTCTTCCGGGTCCAGTTTGCGGTCTTTCTGCATGAAGTGCGTCAGGTGCATGCGGTTGGAGTTGTGCAGGTCTATTTTGGTGACCTGTATGTTGGGGATGTGGTAGAAGCGGTCGTACTGCTGGCTGAGCTGCTCGCGCAGTTTGCGGTAGCCGCGCTCGTTGTGGATGGCCCCGATCTCGTACTCCTTCTCGTGCTCATCGTCGATGATGGTGAAGAGCTTCATGTCGCGCATCACCTTGGGCGAAAGGTACTGCAGGATAAAACTGTCGTCGCGGAAGTTCTCCATCACGTAATGCACCTGCTCCAGCCAGTCCTTGCCGATCAGGTCGGGGAACCACTGCCGGTCCTCCTCCGTCGGGTTTTCGCAGATGCGCTTGATGTCCATGAAAATGTTGAAGCCCAGCGTGTAGGGGTTCAGGCCGGAGTAAAACTTGCTGTTGTAGTCGGGCTGGTAGAGCACGGCGCTGTGGTTTTTGATAAACTCGAGCATGAAGCCGTCGTTCACGTAGCCTTCGTCGTAGAGTTTGTTCACGATGTGGTAATGCACAAAGGTCGCAAAGCCTTCGTTCATCACCTTAGTAGCCGACTGCGGGTAAAAGTACTGCGACACCTTCCGCACGATCCGGATGATTTCGCGCTTCCAGTCGGGCAGCTTCGGCGAATTTTTCTCGATGAAATAGAGGATGTTTTCTTCCGGCTCTTTCGGGTAGCGCTGGTGCTCGTCGCGCAGGGCCGCCTCTTTCAGTTTGCCGCCACCCGACGGAATGGTGCGCCACAGCTCGTTGTAGTTTTCGCGCTTCGCCGACACCAGTTTTCGCAGCCGCTCATTTTCTTCGAGTGCCGATTTTTTGGTAGGCTTCTTATACTTGTCGATGCCGTGGTTCATGAGCGCATGGCAGGCATCGAGCACGTTCTCCACTTCCTCCTCGCCATACTCCTCCTCGCACTTCAGAATATAGTCGCGGGCAAACACCATGTAATCTACGATCGATTCGGCGGCCGTCCAGTCCGTGAACATGTAGTTGTTGGCGAAGAACGCGTTGTGGCCCTGGCAGGCGTGGGCGATCACGAGCAGCATCATACAGGTAGAGTTGTTCTCCATGTTGTAGCTGATGCAGGGGTTGGAGTTGATCACCATCTCGTACGAAAGCCCCATGCGGCCCTTGGTGTAGTTGTTCTGGTTCATCACGAAGTCCTTGCCGAACTTCCAGTGCGGGTAAGACGTGGGCAGCCCGATCAGCGAATAAGCATCGATCATCTGCTCCGACGTCACGATCTCGATCTGGTTGGGGTAGGTTTTCAGCTTGAGGTAGTCCCGCCCGATGCGGCTGATAATTTCGTCGGCGGCCTCCAGTGTTTCGTAGTCCCAGTTCGGGTTACAAAACATCGCTCTGTATTTCTCTATATCCATCATTGCCTTCGTATTTTCTGGTGATTTCAGATAATAATGCCCGGAGCCTGCCACAAGCCCCTAAAATAATTTCAGCACCAGCCACCATTGCCTCCGCTCCTGGTGCCACGTAGTTTCGTAGGGACAGGTCGCGACCTGTCCAATCGTTCCCGATCCACAGCAGCCGATCCAATCGTTCCCAGTCCAAATAAGTAGATTCGATTATTCCTGAACCATTGCGGCCTTCACCTACTTCATTACCTGTGCATGATTGGTTCGCAGCCGATTGGACAGGTCGCGACCTGTCCCTACATTATTTCTTTCGCCCCCTGCAACTCCCAAACTCTCTAACTCCCAAACTTCCTAACTTCCCACCGTCTCGCTTTTCTTCCGGAACAGCCCCTGGAACACCGGCCAGATTTCGTAGACCTGGAAGAGGTGCCGGATGGCGAATGTTTCGTCGTTGGCCAGCTGGCGGTAGGCCTGCCAGAGGTCGCTCTCGCGGCTTTTGTTGTTGATCTCGATGTAGGCCATGTACTGCACTTCGGGCAGGATGGTGTCCTGCAGGATGCGGCGGCAGTCCATCGCGTCCTGCTTCGACCACACATCGCCATCCGAAGCCTGGCAGCAGTACACGTTCCAGCCTTCGGCGTAGCGTTCGTGTATGATCTTATCCATCAGCTGCAGCGAGGGCGCCACAATGGTACCGCCGCTTTCCTTCGAGTTGAAAAATTCTTCCTCGTCTACTTCTTTGGCTTCGGTGTGGTGGCGGATAAACACCAGTTCCACGTTCTCGTACTGGCGCGTCAGGAAGATGTAGAGCAGCGTGAAGAAGCGTTTGGCCACGTCTTTTTCGTGGTAGCCCATGGAGGCCGACACGTCCATGATGCAGAACATCACGGCGGAGGTAATGGGCTTGGGCACCCGCTCGAAATTGTTGTAGCGCAGGTCCAGGTCTTCGAAAAACGGGATGGTCTGGGCCTGCCGGCTCACCTTCTCGATCTCCTCCTGCAGCGCTTCCTTTTCTTTCTTTTTGGTAGTGGCGGCCAGCTGCTCGTTTAGTTTCTGCAGCTTCTTGTCGAACACGCCTTTCAGCGCCAGCTGACGGCCCAGCGACTGCTGGTAACTGGTTTTGATGTTGAGCCGGGAAGGCACGCTGTCGCGCACGTAACCGGCCCGTTTCATCTCGAAGCTCTCCGTGTTTTCCATCAGCTTCTTGACCATGTTAGGCAGCGCCAGGTCTTCGAAGAAGTACTTCATAAACTCCTCTCGCGAGAGTACCACCGTAAACTCATCCTCAGTGGTACCGGGACTGTTGGAGCCCTTGCCGCCGCCACTGCCGCCCCCGCCTTCCTTGGGTTTGGGCAGACGGTCGCCTTCGTTAAAGCGGTCGTTTCCGGGCTTCACGATCTGGCGGGTACCGGTCCTGGAATCGTGCCGGAAGCTGGGTTCGGTAATGCCGCGCACCGGCACTTTCACACTCCCCCCCGCGTCGGCATCCTTAATGCTTTCCTGGCTGATAATATCCGGTATCGCCTTTCTGATCTGGCTTTCCACCCGCTTCAGGAACTTCTGCCGGTTACCCGTCGACTTCCCTTTGTCGTTCTTTCTTCTGTCGATGATACTGCTCATGGGAGTTTGGAAGTTAGAAAGTTAAAAAGTTAGAAAGTTTGGGAGTTGAGAAATTTGAAAATCTGGAAGTTAGAAACTGGTAAAAATGAAACCGGAATTCTGTAATTTCTAAAATTCAGCAAATCCTCATTCAGACGACAATAATCATCTGACTCTTAACTTTCTAACTTTCTAACTTCCAAACTTTCTAACTCTCTAGGCCATCGTTTTTCTTACGCGCATAAACCAGTCTACCAGGATTCGGATTTGCTTGTCGGTGTAGCCACGTTCGCGCATCCTCCTGGTGAAGTCCATGTGTTTCTTTTCGTCCTCCTCGTTCGATTTGGCGGTGAAGGAAACAACTGGCAACAGATCTTCGGTGTTGGTGAAAATCTTTTTCTCGATTACGTTTTTGATCTTCTCGTACGAATCCCAGCGCGGGCTCTTGCCGCCGTTGTTGGCTTTGTAGCGCAGCGTGAAATTGGTTACCTCCGACCTGAAATCTTTCGGGTTGGCAATGCCTGCCGGCTTCTCGATTTTCTCGAGCTCTTCGTTCAGAATGCGGCGGTCGAAAATCTCTCCTGAATCCGGATCGCGGTAGTCGTTGTTCTGAATCCAGTGGTCGGCGTAGATCACGTACTTCTCAAAAATATTCTGACCGTACGAGCTGTACGACTCGATATAAGCTTTCTGAATTTCGTCGGAAATAAAGGACGCGTACTTGCTGGCCAGCACCGATTTGATCAGGGTCAGGTACTTGGTTTCGGTTTCGGGCGGAAGCATCATTTTAATTACTTCCTGCTCCAGCACATACAGCAGGTGAACCGGGTTCGCCGCAATTTCCTCGCTGTCGTAGTTAAACACCTTGGACAGGATCTTAAAGGCAAAGCGGGTAGAGATACCCTGCATCCCTTCGTTGATACCGGCATCGTCGCGGTACTCCTGGATGGACTTGGCATTCGGATCGGTTTCCTTCAGCGTTTCGCCGTTGTACACCCGCATCTTGGAATAGATGCTGGAGTTTTCCGGCTCTTTGAGGCGCGACATCACCGAAAACTCGGCCAGCAGCTCGATGGTTTTCGGGGCGCAGGGAGCAGCCCGCAGCGAACTTTCGCGGATCAGCTTTTCGTAGATTTTTATTTCTTCGCTCACGCGCAGGCAGTACGGCACCTGCACTTTGTAAATACGGTCCAGGAAGGCCTCGTTCTTTTTATCGTTCAGGAACTTGGCCCACTCGCTCTCGTTCGAGTGCGCCAGGATAATGCCGTCGAACGGAATGGCGCCAATCGGCTCCGTACCTTTGTAGTTCTTTTCCTGGGTGGCGGTCAGCAGCGGGTTGAGCACTTTGATAGGCGCTTTAAACATCTCCACGAACTCCATCAGGCCCTGGTTGGCCAGGCAGAGGCCGCCTGTATAGGAGTAGGCATCCGGGTCGCTCTGCTGGTATTCAGCCAGCTTCCGGATGTCTACTTTACCTACCAGTGTAGAGATGTCCTGGTTGTTTTCGTCGCCAGGTTCTGTTTTGGAAATGGCAATCTGGTCCTGGATAGAAGGGTGCAGCCGGATAACTTTGAACCGGTTGATATCGCCGTCAAATTCCCGGAGCCGTTTGGAGGCCCAGGGGCTCATGCAGCCGGGCACGTAGCGGGCCGGAATCCCGTATTCCGCTTCCAGCTCGTCTGCATAATCGGCAAACAGCCCCAGCGGACTCTCGAACACCGGGCTGATCTGATCGTTGGCTTTGAGCACGTAAATAGGAAACTCCTGCATTAAGTGCTTCAGCTTTTCGGCCAGCGAACTTTTACCGCCGCCCACCGGCCCCATCAGGTACAGAATCTGTTTCTTTTCTTCCAGCCCCTGAGCCGAGTGGCGGAAGTAGGAAACAATCTGTTCGATGGTGCTTTCCATGCCGTAGAAGTCCTTGAAGGCCGGATAGATTTTCACCTTTTTATTAGAGAAGATCCTGCTCAGCACGGGGTCCTGCCGGGTATCCAGAATTTCAGGATCCCCAATTGCATCCAGTATTCTTTCGGCAGGCTTTGCGTACATTTTCGGATCTTTTTTACATTCCTCCAGGTAGGCAGCTACTGTCATTTCATTGATAGAGGAACTGTAATTGGTCTTTATTTTTTCTAAGATACCCATAACAACACATTTTAAAACCTATATAATTTAGTGATTTTTAACCTTATATGAAAATCACTTTTTAACCAAATGCAGGAGCAGTATCTCGTCGTTTCTTTCCGGGGCTTTCCGCTACTCCTCAATAATCGATCTGAAAAACCCTGTTTCACTAACAAACATTTGTTAGGTTTAGCTACACTCCCAGAAAATACCTTGCCAGTTTTGGCTATATGCCAGCCTTTAAATAAAAGTATTTTTAAAAGAGCGTATTTAACTTTGTACACACTGCAGGAACGGGTGACGGCTTCGCCTGCCCGAAAATAACAGCGGCTTATCAGAGGTGGTCCGGGTAAGTTTTCCGGTTTAGGAGGAAAGGTCCGGAACTACATGAGGGGTAAGCGGCTCTTGCCCACGGATGCATGACTCTGATGTCAGTTTTTCCCGCTGTTCCATCGCCGGAACAGCGTCAGTTGGTGGATTCTGTTAAGATAACGTGTCGGGCAGCTCGTGCCTGTTACGGGTTGGAAGATTTGGCCCGCCTGCGTTGTCTGATCTTTTTTCTCTCTGAAACCATCCGGATGCAGGGGCTATTCCTGTAACAGAACGGTTGAATTAAAAATTCAATATTGATAATGTTTTTTTGAAATTATTTTACAGAAATATTATAAGACATTTAGTATCAAGCTTTTCCTTTCCTAAGTTCCAGCACGGTAATCTCCGGCCAGATGCCAACCCGCCCCGCAAAACCAATAAAACCAAAGCCACGGTTCACATAAAGCTGTCTGTTGTTATGGTAAGCCAGGCCTGCCCAGTTTTCATACCGGTACTGCACCGGGCTCCATTTCCCCAGTGGCGTTTCCACCCCGAACTGCATCCCGTGCGTATGCCCCGACAAGGTCAGGTGTACGTGGGTGGGGTGCTGTTTTACAACCTCCGTCCAGTGCGAAGGGTCGTGCGAGAGGAGGACCTTAAACGCTTTTTTGTCTACTCCTTTCAGGGCATTATCCAAATTCCCTTTTACGATAAAGCCCCTCCCCCAGTTTTCCACGCCAAGCAGCACGAGTTCTTCGCCTCCTTTTTTAAGGACCACATGTTCATCCAGCAGCAAGCGGTAGCCCATTTCCGCATGGTGACGCTTCAGCTTTTCCAGGTTCTCCTCCCGGGCGGCGTCGCTGGGCCACTCGTGGTACATGCCGTAGTCGTGGTTGCCCAAAATCGCGAACTGCCCGTAGGGCGCTTTCAATTGGCTGAAGCTTTCCATAAAGGGCTCGATCTCCGAGGCAAAGTTATTTACCAGGTCGCCGGTAAACACATACAGGTCCGACTGCTGCGCCTGTGCCAGCTCCACACCCCGCTGCACGGCTGCGGCATCGTCGAGGCTGCCGGCATGCACATCCGATACCTGCGTAATGGTAAAGCCATCAAATGCCTTGGGCAGGTCCTCGAAGTACAGCACCTGCCGCCGCACTTTAAACGCATATTTGCCTTTGGTAACACCATATACAAACGCGGAAAACGGAACGGCTGCCAATGCCAGCGCCAGTTGACTCACAACCTTCCGGCGGCCCGGCAGCAGGGGCTTCGGCTTCGGATCGTCTTTCCCTGCATGCCTGAAAAAGCGGAATGCCGCTACAAACATCCGGCTGATGTCTTCGGCCAACAACACCAGGACAAACACCAGCTTGGTGATCAAAAAAGTCAGGAAGGCATTGATAAACCACTGCACCACCGGCGTTGCCCGGTCGGTGGAGAAACGCACATAAATGGAAGCCCCAAATCCGACGATCAACCCGGTAAACAACACCCAGTAGCCCCAGCGTATGGCCAGCCGCAGCTGCCGCGATTCCAGGCCTGCTGTCAGTCTCTTAATGCCCTGGTACACGTACCAGTCCAGGATGAGGGTGATGATCACCAGGATCAGGATAAAGCGCTGCATGGTGCTGAGTTTTCTCGCCGGGTACAGGAGCCTTTCCTGCTTTGCCCGCTGCTGTTTTACAACAGTTGTCGTTACAAGAGTTTTAACGATGTTAAAGGAAATTGGATGTGTGCAGCAGTTATTTAGATATTTTCTACCTGAATGGGTTACCTCCTGGTCTCCAAAAAGCACTCCTATAGGCGTACTCCGGCTTGTTGCTGCGCAGGTGCTGAACTGCAACCTGATTTTCTTCTGCTGGAATAGCTAAGCGAGGAACAGCAGCCGGTTACCACTGTGTTTGCTCTTGCTCGCCCGGCAATTTAGTTTCAGTCTTATAGTTTCTGTTAGTACCTTGCGTCTTACGATAGATTTAAGAGCATATAGATCTAAGAGTATGTTTAAATTTCGTTATTGCAAGCGAAATCTAAACATACTCTAACATTTACCAAAAAAGAAGAAGACGAGACGGTATGATAAACCCGGAGCAAATGCCCCTGTTTAAAAAAGGCCAGGAAATTTTTGAGCTGGTAAAAAATATTGCCGGCCTGATTTCGGAAGAAGACCAGGTGCTGGATTCCTTAAAGTCGATGCTGCTGCAGGATGCCATGCTGCTCACCATAAAAGTGTCCGGCGCCGAGGCAGGCGACCTTTACGACATCCGGATGGAAAATGCCGTCATTATCCGGAAAGCAGCACGCGAAATCCTGACCCACTGCACCTCGCTGGAGATGTTCGGTTTCAGCGAAGTGCAGTACCTCTTCCTTATCCGGGAAGCCATTGAAGAATACCGCCAGCTGTTTGTGGAGTGGGTGAAAGGCTTCGACCCCTGGAACTACGTGACAGACCCCTGGGGACTCTTCAACCCGCCGGGCATCGATGCCGAGGGTCCGGCACCGGATGAAGAATTTTAATCAAACTCCCCTCCTTGAAGCTAATTTTGTAGGGAAACGGGTGCGCTGGTGCGAGCTTGTAGCTCGTACTTTCATTTTCCAAGTTAAAATGCTGCATATTTACTAACCATCATGCTTTTTATCGTGGTAAGTAAGTACGAGCTACAAGCTCACACCAGCAAATTAAACTTTGCTCCAGTACCTTTTCTTTTTCCCTACAAGATTAGCCTTGGACAAGGGGGGAGTTTTGTTCTACTTTTGAACCTGAAAGTATATCAATGGTTTTGGAGAAAGAGAGAGATTTAAGATAAAATGGAAAACATGCAACCGGAAAACTGGAACGAAGATCGCTATAAAGAACTGAACACTTACTTCAGGATAAAAATAGAGCAGCTGCTGCGCACCAACACCGCCCTGCAGGAAAAGATTGCAGAGGCGTGGAACGTGCAGCTAAGTGACCTGGTAGACCACATGGAAAACGAGGACCAGCAGCTCTGGGAGGAGTTCCTGGTGCTCGACAAGCAGAAACTGGAGATAGACATGTGGAACCACCTCCACGGCACCGGCACCCGTTACAGGCCGGGCTTTGGCTTTACCAGCGCCTCCGATACCGAATGGTGAGCGGCTGCCGGTAATTTAATGAGCAGCAGAGGCTGTGGTGGCAGGTGCAGCAAATAAAAACACTTAAATCAGCCCGTTGCAGATGGCAAACTGCACCAGTTCGGTGGTATTCCGGGTATGCGTTTTCTCTATTATTTTTTGCCGGTGGGTGTTCACCGTATGGAAACTGATGAACAACTTATCGGCGATGTATTTGCTGCTGTAGCCTTCCGCCATTAGTTTGACTATTTCCAGCTCGCGTTTGCTTAAAATTGCCCTGGGCGAGCAGTTGCCTTCCTCATCGGAGGATAAGAACAAACAGGAGTTATCCAGCGTCGAAATAACAGAAGCCAGCTGGTGGTCGTTGCGCTTCCAGTGGGAGATATCGGTGCAGACACCCAGCACATGCGTAATGTTGCCGTTTCTGTCCTGTTGCAGCACTGAGTTTTGCTCCAGTATGCGCGCCTGTTTGCCGTTGGCTTTTATGATGCGGTAATCGTAGTTAAACTTGTACTGTCCGCGATTTTCCGGCTCTACGCTGCTGATCAGGTCCCAGATGGTCTTGTTGAGTTTCCAGGTTCGGGCCAGGTCGTCGGGATGAATAATTTCATTGCAGAAATCCAGCCCTTCTTCTGTAAAGCGGCTGGTATCGTACCCCAGCAAAGAATTTGTATTACAGCTGATAAAATCGAAACGCTGTGTGCGCAGGTCCAGGATCCAGGTAACACAGGGAGACTGGTTCAGGACAGTGGCGAACGCGGCACTTGATTTTATCAACTGCTGGTAATCAGCCGGTACAGGTGCATAGTCTATATTTTTCCAGATTTGAACCAGTTCCATGTACGCTTTCGGCAGTTCTGCTTTCGCAGACACTGCTGGTTTTGTTATTGGTGTTTGTTTCATGGGCGTAGAATTAGAGAGCGGTATAGAAGAAGTCCGGGTGCGGCAGGTTGGTACAGGCGCTCCCCTTGCAGGCAAGCAGATCAGCCGTAAAACCTGTTACATACAGCGAAGCAGGAGGAGAAGACCGGTACAGGTTAGCCCCTGGTCGTTGGTTTCCCTCCACTACCCTATACCAGGTCCGTTCCCGGCTCAAGCGCAAGAAAATACGCTGTTGCTCCGGAAGACCTGTTGCGATACCACAAGAAATAATTTGCCTGATTTTTATAATCGTGTTGCTAAAGGTGCTACGAATCTGCCAGACAGGTACTGAGACGAGAAAATGTGCATGTAAAACGGAAAGAGCGGTTCAGCCCGGGAGACGGCAACATGTAGAACCGCGAACGGTAAGTTGGTAAAGTCTTCATAGGTAAAAAAGTAGTATGGAGTGAACAAATACATCAGTAAAGTATAATTAAATACAGCTATCGGAGTTTTTTACCTGGTATTCTAAAATCAGGCAGCCTCCTTCCGGGATAAAGCAACAGAATGAAAAACTGCAATAATAAGCTGAGATATTAATTAAAAAGCTTGAAAGAACACAAGCTGTACAAAATTATTTACTTCATATATAGGTTAAACCTAATAACTACAACTTTAAAAGTCAATACCAAACCTAAGTTTTTTGCACAAATTTTATTATTTAAATTCTTTCCAGAACACGATTTGTTTCTGTCGGCGGCCAGGTTATGGTTTGTGCAAAAATTCAGTTCACGTGAAGCAGAGTTATACTTCCCGTTCATGGCCTTTCCGGTAATTCAAAAACACCTGCCCTGCTTGCAGGAAAAGCAAAAAGACCTGTAATTTTATAGCGGCGAATTTTTAGAAGTTGCCAGACAAAAACCTTAACTGCTGATTCATGTTTTTAAATGCGGAACCAAACCCGGCGCTGCTGCTCGAACTGGTGAAAATGAAGATGCCCTTTGGCAAATATAAAGGTACGCTCCTGTGCGACCTGCCCGTGCACTACCTGGAATGGTTTCAGCGGGAGGGTTTTCCGGAGGGGAAACTGGGCATGCTGCTGGCTACAATTTATGAGATCAAACTGAACGGGTTGGGCCATTTGCTAACGCCACTCAAAAATAAACAAAATTATTCTCGTTGATTTTCAGCATGTTATAAATTTATTTTCCTTTTTTTGAGATGGTCGTAACCTTCACCCCGGTGGCTCCCGTATAAAAGAATGGCTAAAGTTGAAGATTTCGATCTTAATGATAAAAGGAAGGCTCCCGGAAACAGGAGTCTTTCTTCTTTTTATAGCCCCTCCAAAAGCTCTTCTCCCTTTCTTTTGCTTTCGCTGTCAACACATAAAAATTTGCGGATTCGAAAATATTAACGTTTCCTTTTCTCCTCACTAACAATTTCATTGTCAGCCAACTAAAATTTCCCTTTTACTTTTCGGCGGTAAAGCTGCACAAAAC
Organism: Botryobacter ruber; assembly: GCF_003347595.2. Lineage (GTDB taxonomy): Bacteria > Bacteroidota > Bacteroidia > Cytophagales > Hymenobacteraceae > Pontibacter > Pontibacter ruber_A. The sequence continues at coordinate 119,931 of NZ_QCZK02000041.1, forward strand.
GTGGGCAAACCGGCATAGCTGTTACCATCCATAGTTTAAAATTTACGTAATTAGCTTTAGTGCTGCTCCTGCTTTTACTGTTGCTGCAGGCCTGGCATCCCTTTTAAGCTCCGTTCCACCCTTACCCCTATACGTATGCTAAAAGCGTCAAAAGCATCCACCCCGGCTAGTACAGAAACAACCGATCCGAAAACAGTTAAAAAGAAAAAAACGGCAAACAAAAACGCATCGCCGGCAGGCAATTCCAAATCAAAAAAAATATTTGTACTCGATACCTCCGTTATCCTGTACGACCACAGCGCCATCCAGAACTTCATGGAACACGACGTGGCCATCCCGATTACCGTACTCGAAGAGCTCGACAACTTTAAGAAAGGCAACGACATTAAAAACTTCGAGGCCCGGGAGTTTATCCGCTTTATTGATAAGCTGTCGGCGGAGCACATGCTGCAGGAGTGGCTCCCGCTGAACGGGAAAAACAAGGGCATGTTTAAAGTGCTCATGGACGATTCGTCGCACCTGGATGCCACCAAAATCTTTGGCGACAAAAACGACCACCGCATCCTGAACGCCGCCCTGGCGCTGCAGCTCGAACAACCCGATGCTAAAATTGTGCTTGTTACCAAAGACATTAACCTGCGCCTGAAAGCCAGGGCGCTCAACCTGGTATCCGAAGACTATGAAACCGGCAAGATACAGGATGTAGCCGAACTCTACACCGGCAACGACACCCTGGATGATATTCCGGCAGACCTGGTAAATGAGTTGTATGAGAAAGGCTCCTGCGATGTTTACAAACTCTTTACGGAACCGCCAGCCGACAATCACTTTTTCGTGCTGAAGAGTTTCCAGAACTCGGTGCTGTCTTTTTACAACCAGCAGGAAAAACAGCTGGAGCGGATTGATAAACTGACCGCTTTTGGCGTGAAACCCCGCAATGCGGAACAGGCTTTTGCCATGCATGCCCTGCACAACCCGAACATCAAACTGGTAACGATACAGGGAGTGGCCGGCACCGGGAAAACCCTGCTGGCGCTGGCGAGTGCGCTGGAGCAACGTCGCAACTACAAGCAGATTTACCTGGCCCGCCCGGTGGTACCCCTGAGCAACAAAGACATCGGCTACCTGCCCGGTGATATCAAATCGAAGCTGAACCCCTACATGGAGCCGCTCTGGGATAACCTGAAGTACATCCAGAACCAGTTCCCGGAAACAAGCAAGGAGTACCAGAAAATAAAGGAGCTGGTGGAGCTGGAAAAGCTGATGATCACGCCGCTGGCTTACATCCGCGGACGCAGCTTGTCGAATATCTTCTTTATTGTAGACGAGGCCCAGAACCTGACGCCGCACGAGGTAAAAACCATCATCACCCGTGCCGGCGAAAACACCAAGATCATTTTTACAGGCGATATTTACCAGATCGACACCCCCTACCTCGACTCCCAAAGTAACGGGCTGTCGTACCTGATCGATAGAGCCAAGAATCACCCGCTCTACGCGCACATCACCCTGCTGAAGGGAGAGCGGTCGGAGCTGGCCAACCTGGCAAACGAGTTGCTGTAAAGCTTTATTAAAACAACAGGGCCAGAGATGCTAGCGTCTCTGGCCCTGTTGTTTTACCTGGAAGCACTTTTCTTTTGCGTCTGCCCGAGCAGCGCCTGGAGCCCCGACAGCCCCTGTTCTACTTCTTTTCCTGTTTTGTATTTGCGCCAGGCGCGTTTAAGCCGCTGCAGTTTGTTATCATCAAAAGAAGTTGTCTGCCGCCACACCAGGCGAGTGCCTTCCGGCACTTTCTCCAGCAGAATCGTACCTGCCGTGGTATCAGTTTCGCCGGCAGCTGTCTGCTCAAAAGTAAGCACGAACGGCTGGTTGCTCTCGGTAAACACCCGCTGCCCGCTGCCGCACTTGTCGCTGATCCAGCTGTGGCGTGCACCGGCACCAGCCAGCGGGCCGCCATACATATGCACAATATCCGGGTCGTTTCGCTTGCTCCACACGCTCCAGTTTTCCCACTGGGTTGGGTTGTTCAGATAGGTAATAATACGTTCGGGGGAAGCCTGCAGCACCGTACTGTACTCCACAACACAGGTGGCAGGAAGGGTAAAAGAATACGCGCCCAATGCCACGGCTGCCACCAGCAGCAGGATCAGCAACTTAGCTAGCCATTTCATAAAATCAGGTATTAGAGTAAAGTCAGGAGCTTCGGTATTCTGCGGATTAAGTAAAGCAATTTATGCTATCTTTCCGATAGCTTTTACATTATCCGGCTAATTTTTTTTAGTTTCAGCAAGAAGCACCAGAAAATAACAGCCACTGTGTGTTATACCTCGTATTGTAGGTGATGCACACTAAAAATAACCGTAAATATGGTACACGATCTCGTTAATAAAGGACTGAAGCTAACCCAGCACCCCTTATTCAAATCTTTACTTGGCAAAGCAGGCGGAATACTGGCCAAACCGGCAAAAATCGGAATGCTGATTACCACAGCCTATGCAAAATTAGTTGACACGGAAAGTACCCAAAGTGGCTTTGAGCAACTGAAAGAGGTAATGTTCACTTTCATGCGCTTAGTGAAAGCCTATGCTACGGGCAGGTACCGCAACGTGGCCACCAAATCGATGCTGATTGGCGTGGGCGTGCTGCTCTACCTGGTAACGCCCCTGGACGTGATCCCGGACTTTATTCCCGTGATTGGCCTGCTGGACGACATCAGCCTGATGGCCTGGTTTATCGAGGCGTTCCATTCTGAAATCGAAAAGTTTAAAGAGTGGGAAGAAATTGCAGACATGGAGCCTGGGATCGGCACACTCTAACTTAGCAATAGTTAACATAATAAGAAAACTACTGAAACAGGTTACCGGCTTCCCCGAATAGTTAAGCCCGTGGCTTGTTTTGCAGCCGCCACCATTCCCGCCGCTGCTCCTCCGTACATTTGGCAGGAGCAGCGGGAATGGTGGCGGCTGCAGCAAAACTTTTCCGTACATGCAAACGCACCTTTCCTCTCGGGGTATGGCGGTAACACTGCTTGTAGGCCCTGGCAGGAAATTTGTTATGGGATGTAGCCAACTACGGCTCCCTTCTTATCATTGCAGCCTTAACCTGTATTGCGTAATTTTGAGCCATACATCTACATCACAAGCTAACGTACACATGATCCTGAAAAGAATCGTATTATTTTTTGCGGCCGCACTGCTGAGTTCGGGGCTGGCAAACGCCCTGCCCGACGAAGGCATGTGGCTCCCGATGCTCCTCAAACAGCTCAACGAAGCTGACATGCAGCAGAAAGGTCTGAAGCTCTCGGCCGAAGATATTTACAGCATTAACCAGTCCAGCCTGAAAGATGCCATTGTTTCGTTTGGCGGCTTCTGCACCGGCGAAATGATATCGCCCGAAGGCCTGCTGCTCACCAACCACCACTGCGGCTACGGACAGGTGCAGGCGCACAGCACCGTGGAGAACGACTACCTCACGAAGGGCTTCTGGGCCATGAACCGGGAACAGGAGCTGCCCAACCCGGGCCTGACCGCCACCTTTATCGTGCGCATGGAAGACGTAACCAAACAGGTGCTTTCCGGCATCCCGGCCACTGCAACGGAAGCAGCACGCGAAGCAGCCATCCAGAAGAATATCGCCAGAGTGCGTAGCGAAGCGATTGCCGGCACTGATTACAATGCGATCATCCGCCCGTTCTTCTATGGCAACGAGTATTACATGTATGTGACGGAAACTTTCCGCGACGTGCGCCTGGTAGGTGCTCCCCCTTCTGCTATCGGTAAATTTGGCGGCGACACCGACAACTGGATGTGGCCCCGCCACACAGGCGACTTCTCCATTTTCAGGATTTACGCCGGCCCCGGTAACAAACCCGCCGATTACTCCCCGAACAACAAACCTTACAAGCCGAAGCACCACCTGCCTATTTCGCTGAATGGTGTTACGGAAGGAGACTTCACGCTGGTCTTCGGTTTCCCGGGCCGCACCAGCGAGTACCTTACCTCGCATGCGGTGCAGGAGATTTACGAAGTTTCCAACCCCGCCAAAATCAACATCCGCGACACCAAACTGCGCATCCTGGACAAGGACATGAAAGCGTCGGATGCTGTCAGAATTCAATATGCGGCTAAATATGCCAGCATTGCTAATTACTGGAAAAAATGGATCGGCGAGAACCGTGGACTGCAAAAGGCCAACACCATAGCCCGGAAGCAGCAACTGGAGCAGCAGTTCCAGCAATGGGCGGCCACCAACGACAAACGGCAGCAGCAATACGGTAACCTGATGGCGGATTTTGAAAAGAACTACCGCAGCCTGGATGGCATCACGATCTCGCGCGACTATATAACCGAGGCAGCCCTTGGAATTGAACTAATCAAACAGGCGGCAGATTACATGAAGCTGCAGGAGCTGCTGGATAAAAAAGCGTCGGAGTCGCTGATTAACTCCACTGCCGATCAGTTGGCCGATGCTGCGGCTGGGTTCTATAAAAATTACAACGCACCTACCGATAAGAAAGTGTTTGCCGCCCTGATGGCCCTGTATTATAACGACATCGATCCGAAACTGCACCCGGAGGTGTTTAAAACCGTGCAACAGCAGTATAAGGGTGATTTCGAAAAATACGCGGATGCTGTCTATGGCAAGTCCTTCTTTACATCGGAGGCTGGCGTAAAAGAAGCGATGGCAGCCATTAAGGCAGGCAAAACGCAGGTGCTGAAAAACGATCCGGCTTTTCAGCTGGCCAGCGGCATTGTGTCGCACTACCGCGCAAACATTCTGCCCACCTACACCCAGGTAAACGACAACCTCAACCTGCTCTACCGCACCTACATGACCGGCCTGCGGGAAATGCAGCAGGATAAAAAGTTTTACCCGGATGCCAACTCCACACTGCGCGTTGCTTACGGCGAAGTAGAGCCATACGAGCCACTGGACGGCATCAAATATAAATACTACACCACCCTGGAAGGCGTGATGGAAAAAGCGGCCATGGAGGGCATTGAGGATTACGTGATTCCGGCCAGGCTGAAGGAGCTGTACGAGCAGAAAGACTATGGTCCTTACGGTGTAAACGGTGAAATGCCGGTTGCCTTTATCGCTTCCAACCACACCACCGGCGGTAATTCCGGCAGCCCGGTCATTAATGCGCACGGGCAGCTGATCGGCACTAACTTCGACCGTAACTGGGAAGGCACCATGAGCGACATTTCGTACAACCCGGACCAGGTGCGCAACATTGCCATCGATGCCCGCTACATGCTTTTCATTGTCGACAAATTTGCCGGAGCCGGTCACCTGGTGCAGGAAATGACACTGGTAACCGACGATACCTCCGGCCTGGCGCACGTAGACAGCAAACGAAAGTCATCGGAAAAAGAGGCTAAGAAAGAAAAGAAGAAGGAAAAGAAGCGTAAGCGTAAAGAAAAAGAGCCAGCCCTTTAAGGCTACTTCGCTTAAATAAAAAAAATCCCCGCCTGCACAGCACACGGGGACTTTTTTGTATAGGTAAAAGGTTAATTCCTGCTGGCAAAGTTGAGCAGGTTCTGGTGGATGTGGTTCTGGTCCTGAACGGTAGCCGCCGTTACATTATCCAGCACGATGTTTTCAACGGGTAGCTCCTGCTGCCCCAGCACCCTGGAGATAAATTTCACATTGGTTGCTTCCACATTCGTCAGGAAAACATCTTTGATCGGCGTCAGCTTCCGCTCATAGGTCGGCACCAGGTCTTTCCACTGGTACAGCACGTTTGTTTCGATGCCGAGGATGCCCTGGTCTATTTTGCCGGATTTGATGTTGGTTACATAGATATTTTTCACATAGCCGCCCCGGCGCTCGTTGGTCTTGATAAACACCAGGTGGTTGAGTTTGGCGCCGTCTACCACCGTGCAGTTGTCCATAAACAGGTTCTCGATGCCGCCCGAAAGTTCGCTGCCGATGGCCAGCAACTGGTGCCCGTTCTTCACGGTGCAGTTGCGGATCACGATGTTTTTGGAAGGTGTGTTCAGGCGCCAGGCATCCTGGTTGCGGCCCGATTTTACGGCAATGGCATCGTCGCCCTGGTCGAACGTGCAGTTTTCGATGAGCATGTTCTGGCTCATTTCCGGATCCACGCCATCATTGTTGTGGCCATGGGCATACACATTCACGTTCCGGATAACCACATTGATAGACAGGTAAGGGTGGATCACCCAGAAGGGGCTGTTCGAAATGGAAACGCCTTCGAGCAACACGTTTTCGCAGCGGTTAAACTGGATAAACTGGGGACGGAAGTTGTAGTCGTTCTGCACCATCTGGCGCTCCTCCACAGGCTTGTACTGGGCCGCCTGGTGATACAGTTTCTTCAAACCCTCCAGGTGCGCCTTCGGACGTGCATACCAGACTTTCCAGACATCCAGCTTCGCCTTCAGGGTGCCCTCTCCCGTGATGGCTACGTTTTTACACTTGAACGCATACACCAGCGGCGAGTAATTGTAGCACTCCATGCCTTCCCAGGTGGTAAAAACAGCCGGTAAATAATCTTCCGGTTTTTCAGAAAAGAGCAGAACGGCCCCTTTGTTCAGGTGCAGGTTCACGTTGCTTTTCAGGTGAATTTTGCCCGTCAGCCACTCCCCTTCCGGAATAACCACCACGCCGCCTCCGGCTTTGTTCGCTTTGTCGATGGCCTTTGCTATTGCTTTGCTCGTTTTATTTTTATCTCCCTGCACAGCACCAAAATCGGTAATAGGCATTTTTTTGCACTTGCTGAAATCCGGCACTTTAATGGCAGGCATCTCAAAAGGCGCCTCGACATTCAGTTCGTTTACGGATACTTTGCTTTTATCTTTCTTAAAAGAGAATAACAGCAAAGAAAACAGGAGCAGCGGGTACAAAAATGTGGTTTTCATAAATCAGATAAACAGAATATTATAAGTTCATAGATGAAACTATTCCTGCGAACCTCCCAAAGCGGGGGTATGGCCGGAAATTCAGGATCGAAGATAAAGCCTCCTGGCGAAGGAACTATCCTGCTCCAACAGGTTGTGCCGTTTTTTTCTCAGCCTGCCGGAGGAGCGGCTAAGGCAATGGTGGCTGGCGCAGAAGATCATGTTGGTTTGGTGGTTTTGTAATTTTTAATTCTCCCTATATAGCAGAATGGTATTATTCTTGCTTCATTCATTTCCGGTCTATTGGAAAAAATAGCTGCTGACCTGCAGCTTTACAACTGGTGGAAAGCAGGTATATTATTTTTGTCCTGAAAAGCCCCGGCACCTCTGCGTTACAAAAGAGAGAATGTTATATTTGTTGACCTAACGAAAAATATCTTACCTATCTTATATGAAGAAATATGTATTCCGTGCGTCCCTGTACCTGCTCGCAGGCACGCTTACCCTATCTTCTTGCGTAGTATCCAAGAAAAAGTACGAAGACCTGCTGGCGCGTAAAAATGCGCTCGAAGCTGAAAAGGCAACGCTGACCAAACAAAAAACAACGCTGGAACAGGACAAGTCATCGCTGGAGAAAGAGCGGGAGAACCTGCAGCAGGAAATCGCATCGCTGGCAGCGCAGAAAGCCGAATACGAGCGCAACCTGGCCAAGGCGCTGAAAGAAGGAAAAGCCCTGGGCGAAAACCTGAACATGTCCAAAACGCAGATCGACCGCCTGAACGCCGACCTGAAAGCCCGTGAACAGCGCCTGGCGGAACTGCAGCGCATTCTTGATGAAAAGGACCGTGCCGTAAACGCCCTGCGCAGCAAAGTGAGCAACGCCCTGTTAGGCTTCAACGACAAAGACCTCTCGATCAACGTCCGCAACGGGAAAGTGTATGTATCGCTGGCAGAGCAGCTGCTCTTTAAATCCGGCTCCACCAAAGTAGACCCGAAAGGCGTGGAAGCACTGGGTAAACTGGCCAGCGTACTCAAAGAACAGCAGGATGTAAATGTGCTGGTAGAAGGCCATACCGATGATGTGCCGTTGCGACCAATGACCAATATGCAGGACAACTGGGATCTGAGCGTACTGCGCGCCACCGAGATCACCCGCATCCTGACCAATGCCGGTGTCGATCCGAAGCGTGTAACGCCATCCGGGCGTTCTTTATACGTGCCGCTGGACGATTCCAAAACCAAGGAAGCACGCCAGATGAACCGCCGCACCGAAATCATCCTGACACCAAAACTCGACGAGCTGTTCCAGATCCTGGAGACTACCTGATCTGTAGTACACGGCCATTAAACCAAAACTGCCTGCTTCCGATAATGGAGGCAGGCAGTTTTGGTTTCTGATGTTACGCATATATACAATAGCAGGAAAAGTCCCGCTTAGAATCTAATCCTGTAGGGGAAAATTGTCTGCTCCTGCCACCACAGCCTCTGCTCCTTAATCTTTTATTACTCCGGCAGTTCTTCACTTCCCGCCGGCTTCGCTGCAGCTAAGGGCAATACTTTTCTGAGGATCGGCAGCATAAGGTAGTACAACAGCAAAGCAACCGGGACAGCTACCACAGCCCAGGCAGCCACAGCCACTAAATTAGCCAGCCAAAGTTTTTCCAGGGCCTCCAGCCAGTCGGCCCTGAACATCGCCATTATTTCGTCTAAGGTAAACCGGATCGTTTCCAGGCCAAACATAAATACACCTGCTTTGATGAAAGGAATAAAGAAGAGCAGCTGCAGGGGCTGCACCAGGTAGCTAACCAGCACGGTAGCCGCAATATTGAGCCTGAACCTGGCTGCCACGGCAGTTCCCAGCACCGTTGTGGTACCAAAAGCCGGAATAATGCCGATAACGGTGCCCAACGCCAGCGTAACCGACAGCTTCTGGGGTGTCATGCCCTGTTTGAGCAGGTTCAGGATCGGGTTAATGATTCTGCGTTTAAAAAAACCGGTAAGAATGGTCGCTGACAAAGCTTTCGAAATTGAAAAGTAAATTAATAAAACACCCGCTGCAGGTAGTAATAATAAGACACGTGTTTTGTGAAATTCGTTGCAGCAGCACCTAAACAATTTCAGGCAAAATCAGCCCCCGATTATTTCCTTTTGTTTATACCGGTTACGCCAAAAAGTAACCTGCTGCCGCGGCACTCCCGGCACCTTACTTTTCCCACAGCTACAGCACCCCCAACTGCCCGCATCCGCTGGACCGGCTGCAAACAATTTTACGCAGATAAACGAGACAAGGCCGATCTATTTTACCACAATCACCTTATTTTCAATCATATAACCTCCATAAAACCAATATCACACTTGCTCCCGGACGTGAAGAAAAATAAATATAAAATATTTATTACAGGCAGCTAAACCACGAACAGTATCGCCAGTCTAAAAGCCAAATTGCTAATCGCCAGTCATGAAAAAATTATTACTCCTCCTGTTCTTTTTTGCCGGCATCACATCTGTTGTGCAGGCGCAGGGCTATTCGGTAAGTGGCACGGTACACGGTGCCTCTACAAAAGAAACATTACCGGGAGCCAGCGTGCTGCTCATCCGGTTGCCCGATTCCGTTAAAACGGCTACCACCACCGACAAAGACGGAGGCTTTCGTTTCGCTCCTGTGAAGGCCGGGCAGTATTCGGTGCAGGTAAATTTTATCGGCCACAAACGCCTGGCGAAAGCAGTGCAGGTACAGAACGGGCCGGTACAGCTGGGCCAGCTGTTGCTGGAGGAGGCTTCTACCACCATGAAAGAAGTAGAAGTGGTGGGGCAGATACCGCTGGGGACGCAAAAAGGCGATACAACCGTGTTTAATGCGGCTGCTTTTAAAGTAGCCGACGATGCCAGTGCCGAAGACCTGGTTACCAAGCTTCCGGGTGTTACGGTAGTGGATGGCAAAATTCAGACGCAGGGCGAAGAGGTACGGCAGGTGCTGGTAGACGGCAAGCGCTTTTTCGGTGAAGATGCCAACACGGCCCTCCGAAACCTTCCGGCTGAGGTAATTGAGAACATCGAGATATTTGACAAGAAAAGCGACCAGGCCGAGTTCAGCGGCTTCGACGACGGCAACCGCGCCAAAACCATCAACGTGGTCACCAAAAAGAACCGCCGCAAAGGGCAGTTTGGTAAGGTTTCGGTGGGTGTGGGTCCGGATGAGAAGCAGCTTATTGGTTCCGATTCAAAATACATGGCCGGAGCGAGCGTGAACATTTTTAATGGCGACAGGCGCTTTACCGTTACCGGTATCAGTAACAACATCAACATGCAGGATTTCTCGGTAGGCGAAGCGCCGGGCGGCGGCATGCGCGGCCGCAGAGGCGGTGGCGGTGGCGGCAATGGCGGCGGCACCAACGGCATTTCCAATACAAAAAACTTCGGGCTGAATTACAACGATATCTGGGGTAAGAAGATAGAGGTTAACGGTAATTATAACTACAGCAATGTGTTTAATGAAAATGACAGGTCACAGTTCCGTGATTATTTCCGTTCAAAATGGAATAACCAGCAGACTTCCAGCAATAGTTTCAACAATAGCAGAAACGAAAGTCACCAGTTTAATTTCCGGCTTGAGTATAATATAAATGAAAAAAACAGATTACTCATTTCGCCCAGGTTGTCGGTACAAAACGGCAGGTCATTCTCTAACACAGAAGGATGGTCGATCTATGATGGAAACCCCGATGATGAAATTTACGAAGTAGTTGAGCTGAACAGGACGAATATTGACAGAAACACCTCCGACAGCTATAATTATAATTTTAGCAACAACATTAACTTTAGCCACCGCTTCGCAAAACCTGGACGTACCTTTTCTGCCGGTTTAAATACCAGTACGTCCGTAAGCGATGCCAGCACCTTACGGGTTACCAACATTGAAAACTTTATTGAACCTGACAAAAATGTTGATTTAAATCAGCTCATAAAAACCGATAGGGATAACTTTAGCTGGCGCGGCAATGTTGCCCTGGCAGAAAGAGTTGGCGAGAAAGCACGTTTGCAGGCAGAATACAGTATCAGCAACAGGTTCGATAATTCTGACCGGCTGGCCTACGACTGGACGGGAACAGGAGCAAACGAAGAACAGGTGTACGATAACCTGAATGTACGCTTAAGCAACTCTTCCGAAAGCGAATACCTGACGCAACAGGCCAAAACCAGCTACCAGTACAACTCAGAAAAACTACGCTTCCAACTGGAAACACAATACCAGATGGCAAATCTTCAGAACCAGCGTGAGTATCCGTCTGGTTACCAGACGGACCAAACCTTCCATAATGTGCTTCCCTTTGCACAGTTGGAATATAAGTTTTCACGTACTAAGAACCTGCAATTCGACTTCCGAACCAGCACCGATGCCCCATCTATCAACCAGTTACAGGAGGTAGTTGACAATACCAGTCCCCTCAGGTTCAGCACCGGAAATGCAGACCTGGTACAGGCATACCAGAACTCAGTTAACCTGCGCTACCGCTCGTTTAACACCGAAACAAACCGGGTTGTCACCTTCTTCGTGACAGCAAACAAAACAGACAACTACATCACCAATAGTACGACTGAGGAAAATCTGGAGCAAGAGCCTTTACTCGCTGGTATGGAAATTCTTCCCGGAGCCCGCTTAATCAAACCTGTTAACCTGAACGGTAACTGGAGCGCCCGGTCTTTCTTCAGCTACGGGCAGCCGCTGGGCTTTATTAAATCAAACGTTAACCTGACAGGCTCCGTTGGTTACAACAGAACACCTGGCCTGTTCAACAATGCCCAGTTCTTTACAAACACAACCAACTACAGACTAGGAGCCTCACTCAGCAGCAATATCAGCCAGAACGTAGATTTTAGCCTCTCGACCAGCTCGAGCTACAACGTTGTTACGAGCACCCGCCAGGAAACGCAGAACAACAACTTCTTTAACCAGTCAACACAGTTACGGGCCAGCCTTCGTTTCTGGAAAGGCCTGGTGTACCGCACTGAACTCAGCCATCAGTTGAACTCAGGTTTGTCGAGCGGCTTTAACACCAACTACACGCTCCTGAACATGAGCATGAGCAAGAAGGTACTTAAAAATCAGCGGGGCGAAGTAAGCTTTAGTGTAAATGACCTGCTGAAGCAGAATGTCAGTATCCAACGAACTATTTCTGATTCTTATGTACAGGATACCCGGTCCGAGGTACTGCAACGCTTCTTCATGCTGACCTTCTCCTACAACATCCGCAACTTCCCGGGCGGTGCTCCCGGCGGCAGAGGCAGTGGTGAGAGAGGCAGTGGCGAGAGAGGCTCCGGAGAAAGAGGCAACTACCGCCAGGGTGGTTACGAACGCCAGGGAGGCTTCGGCGGACAAGGCGGTGGTGGCCGCTACAGAGATCAGTAAAAAGAAACATGTGTTGTTTTTAGTAACAAGCGGGGCTGCCAACTGGTAGCCCTTCTTGTTTTAGTCCTAAGCTTCAACAATTGGCAAACAATCTGTACCTTTATCCTTACACAACCTGAAACAAGCCCCCATGAATAGGTATTTATACAAGCTACTCCTTCTTTTGCCCCTGCTCTGCAATCTGGCATGCCGGCAGGAAAACCGGGACCCTTTCCGGGAGCGGCACCAGCCCCAGGAACAGGAAATTCCAGCCGATACACCTGTTGCACAAGCCCCGGCAGCTCCCCCGGAAACGCCCCAGACAACTGAAGAAAGAAAACCCTCCACAACGGCAGGCGACAAAGTGGTAGCCGTGAAAGACGGCGATACCATGGAACTGCTGCGCAACGGGCAATCCGTTACGGTCAGGCTGTACGGCATCGACAGCCCGGAGAAAAACCAGGACTACGGCCAGCGGGCCAAGCAGTTTGCCTCCGACCTGGCTTTTGGCAAATACGTAAGACTCATCGTGCACAACACCGACCGCTTTGGCCGTACCGTTGGAACCATTATCCTGCCCGACGGGCGCAGCCTGAACGAAGAAATGGTGCGCAATGGCTTTGCCTGGCATTACAAGGCCTATTCCAAAGATAAGAACCTGGAGAACCTCGAAGCCGATGCGCGCCGTTTCAAACGCGGCCTCTGGAACGACCCCAACCCCACCCCACCCTGGGACTTCCGGAAAGAGAAGCGGAGCAGCAGCAGTTCCGAAAACGTTACTGCACCTGCCACCACAGCCTTACCTGCCGGCGCAACCAAACGCACTGTGTACATCTGCGACAGCAAAGGTTCTGCTGTGTACCATGTTACTTCCACCTGCTCGGTGCTCAAGCGTTGCAAAGCCGAAGTGCTGACCGTAACAGAGGAAAAAGCCATCCGGGAGTATGGCAGAAGACTCGACAAAACCTGCGATTCGTAAATTACAGGACACTTCTTTTCATTACGGCAGGAATACAGTAGGTGCCTGGTCAGATATTTGGTATTTTTGCTTTAATTGCAAAGACTTTAACCACAATCAAACCCTTTAATAATTTCGTGTACACATTCCTTCACCGATCTAAAATTGCGCTGCTGGCAACGCTGCTGCTAACCGGATTTGCTTCCTGCCAGAGCTATAACCAGACCGATAAAACGGATATTGCAGCAGCAAAACAGCCCGAAACACCAGCTGTAGATAGTGTGCGGCTGGCGGCACGCAGACCGGCGCCCGAATTTTATATCCTCACACCTGACATATACAAGAACCGGGTGTACGTCTGCGACGATATTTATTCAGATGTGTTCCATGTAAAATACGACTGCGAAGTACTGGCAAAGTGCGACGCCACCAAACGAAACGTTACCCTGGTAACGGCCATCCGCGATTTTGGCAGGTACAACTGCGAAGTCTGCAGCCCGGAACTGGCTCACGTGTTCGATGAGGAAAAAGTAAGATAGGCACAAAGCCGCTTTGTGTAATTTACTACTATTGCTTCCTGGCGTGCAGCACCAGCAGTGGAACAGAAGCCTGGTAAGTCATTTTTTCGGCCAGGCTGGTAGAGAAAAGTTCGCGGAAGAACCCCTTTTCCTTCCGCAGCACTGCGGCCATATCTGCCCCGGTGGCATCGTAATACGCCTTTATGCCTTCATCGGGATGTTTGTTTACTACTTCCTGGAACTGCAGGCCGGCTTCCGGAAAGGTTTGCTGCAGCTTTAGGCGGTATGCCTCTGCTTTGGCTGTGTTTTCGATGGTTGCTTCCTTTGTAACATGCACCACCTCCACGGTGGCGCCTACAATGCGGGCCAGGTGCGCAACCTGCTGCAGCGCCTCCAGGTCATTATCGGTGTAATCGGAGGCAAACAGAATTTTATGGATGTTGGGCCAGTTGGCTGTAGACGGAATAGTCAGTACCGGGCATTTCACATGTTCGATCACAGCCTCCGCGTTGCTGCCGATCAGCAGTTCTTCCAGCGTATTGCCCCCGCCAGTGGTTCCCATTACAACCAGATCATAAGCCTCGTCGGTGGTCAGGTGCTCGGCAATGTCGGTGAGCAGTGCTTCTTTCAGGATGTAGTCGCAGGTAAAGCTTTCGTTGCGGTTGGCGCCGTATTTTTCTTCCATGTGCCGCTTGAGGGCATTCAGCTTTTCGCCGGCATCGCGCATCTGTTCCCCGAGTAGTTCTCCTGCTATCAGGGCTGTTTCGGAGGTATCCACAATGGGCAGGTGCACCACATGCAGCAGCGACAGGTGCGCATGGGCACGCTGCGCAATAAAAGCGGCATATTCAACAGCTTTGGTGGCTGTCCGGGAGAAGTCGGTGGGGCAAAGTATCTTTCTCATGAGCAGTGCTAAAGTTGGTCGGACAGAAAAAGGTTATCCTGGTATGGCCATTTATACGCACGACAGCCCATGAGCGGGTAAATTCTTTACAAATTATCCGCCTGCAGCACCCGAAAGGTACATTTGTGGCTAAAGAAACAACCGGAACAGTATACTGCCGCTGCTACGATTCCCGGTTCAGCTCCTTCACTTCTTTCCAGGTCCAGTAGTACTTGGGCTGCATTCCGGCGTACGCCTGCGTATAGTATTCCACCACCGTCTGCTTCAGCTCCTCTACGGGAATAGACGAACTATAAATTTCGCGGGAGGTTGGGTTGTCGAAGGCCTCTTCGCGTGTCAGCTTATCGCCGTCCAGGCGCAGGAGAGGGCCGGTTTCTTTTACCGCATCGTAAGTCCAGGTGCGGCCCGATTTTTCAAGCGCATTCAGGCGTGCCGCCAGCGGAGCCATGGAAAGGCGAGGAAGCGTGGGTCTGGAACTGATGTCGACCCAGGTGGTGTATTTGTACTCCAGTTCGTAGCGGTTGTTTTCGTAACAGGCCAGCACGATATCAAACCCGACGGTGCGGCTGAAAAGGGCGTAGTAATGGATGGGGTGCGGCGTCTGGATAATCACCAGTCCGATGTCGGGATGGCGGGAAATTTTGGTATCGGGCTTGTACATGTCACGGTAGCCCAGCAATACCGAGGCTACTTCGTCTTCCCACACGCCCCGCTCCCAGTCCGGATCCTGCAGCACCCGCCCGAATTCCTTTAGAAAGTACGCGAACTTTTTCGGGCACAGCGTTACCTCCGGTTCCGGCAGCTGCTCCGCCCCGAAAGGCGGGTAAAACAGCTCCCGCTCCCGCGCATTGATCCAGCACACCAGCTTCAGGGCCTCCCCGGCCAGCGGGTGGTTCAGGTCCAGCTCCCGGAAATCGCCGATGATGGCCATCTGCCGCAGCAGCTCCTCGTTCTCCAGCGCCAGCTCCGGGTTCAGCAGGCTCCACACCCCCACAAAACCATCGATGTCGAAATGATTCGCGGTGACATATGCCAGTTCCAGCCCCGGCAGCCCTTCCCGCAGCGCATGCAGCACAATACCCGCGCTTGTATCGTCACGCACCTGTTCCGGCGTTGGCGCTCCACGCCAGTGCGACAGGATAAGCCCGTTGGGATGGGTGCTGTCTACTACAATGGCTTTGTGGTTTTTTACTTCGGAAAAGGAGATGAACTGGCGCTGTGTCATGCCGCAAAGGTACAGAATTTAGCGGTTGTTCCGCTGCTTTATATCTTTCACAGCAGCGGCAAGTACGGCTTTCAGGGCAGGGTTATGGATATCATTGACGCTTCTGATTTTATAGTGCCTGAACAGCTTCCCGGTTCCTTCCAGTATATTGTCAGGGTCAGGAAGTTCGGTGCCATAGTTAAAGCCCAGCACGATGTGTTTGATGTATATCCCGATCCAGCTGAAATGTTCCGACATTTTTTTCTCTCCAATGCCGTAGCCAATGGTCTTCTGTTTTACCCAGGGCACTTCCACATACTCCGGGTACACTTCTTCTAGCAGGTGCTTTGTTTCGACGATCAGCTTCCGGATGTCAGGCGTAGCGTCAGCAATGAGTTGGTTAAAACCTTCGGTTGTCATGGTTGGTTTTCCTTCCTGTGTTGGCAGCAGGTGTAACGGTCTCGTGCAGCTAAGAAAGGTGAGGCTTTTCGAAGCGATTATATGTCTACCTGAGACAAAGGTTGGTATCACGAACTAACCTTGGGGAAACATTATCTGCCCCATGTTTTTATAGGTGCTGTTACAGGTAGGTTAATTTCTTTCAACCCAGTTTTCAAGCTTAAGGTTTTTGAAATGCCTGAAGTGTTTCGTGTTATCGGTTACTAAAGTCATTTCGTTTGCAAGTGCAGTAACCCCTATTATTAAATCAAACTCATCGTGCAGCGGTGTTCCACTTTTTCGTAATTCGACTTTTCTTTTTGCATACTCATCCACTATCCCAAAAATAGGAACGACAGTCAACCCTTTAATGAATTTGTCAACGGCTTTATATGATTTTTTTGGATTATCGCTGTTTTCTGCTCCGAATTTGAGTTCAAAAACTGTTATTTCAGAAATAAAGAAATTTTGAAGTCCTTTTTCCCTGATAATCTCATCAAGATTCATCTTGCCGCGCAGAAAAAATATGCAGATATTCGTATCAAGCAAATATTGCATATATTAAAATTTCAAGTCTTTTGGGCTGAACTTCCTACTTTCCCTGATTTCTCTATTAATTTCTTCGGCAGACTTGTCTGATGAAAATGCACCGAATGAACTGAAAAAATCTTTCTCTTTAGACGTTCTACCTTTCCTAATGGATTTTGCGAGGCGTTCGAGCAATTCTAACTTGCTTACCGAACTCAAACTTTCAAAAAGCCCCGAATAAGTTTCCACAATATGTCGTTCTGCTTGTGTCATATCATAGCCATTGTTTATTGCCAATATACGAAAATTTCCATTTAATTGATTTGACTTCAAATTCGGTTTATTAAACTTCTCCGTAACGTTATTAACGGAATTATTCGGCTTATCTGCATTCTGTACAGAGGTTGTTGAGCCTGCTCCCAAAAGCGGGTCAAATACAAGTAAAGCGAAACTCATTTTTCTTCCTGGCTCATCATCTATACAGCAAGGTAAGGAAATAATTCAAAAAGCATTTTTCAAGCTGCACAATTCCTGTCAAGTACCTGAAACTGTCCCTAAAAACTGTACTGCTCCTGCCACCACAGCCGCTGCTGCTCGAAAAAAACACCCAAAACAGCGCCAACCACTCCCCTTTTGCTTACGTTTGCAGAAGCTGACAACACAAACCGAATAGCACATGAAACTTCAGGATATCTACGGCACTTCCCTGTCGCTGCTCACCGACTTTTACCAGCTCACGATGGCATATGGCTACTGGAAACAGGGTATGGCGGAGCAGGAATCGGTGTTTCACCTGTACTTCCGCAAGAACCCGTTTAAAGGTGGCTATACCGTGGCGGCAGGACTGGCCTATGCCATCGACTACCTGGAGCAGCTGCGGTTTCAGGAGGAGGACCTGGCGTACCTGGCGGAGCTGAAAGGAAGCCGGCAACAACCGCTGTTCGAAAAAGCGTTCCTGGACTACCTCCGCGACCTGCGCTTTACCTGCTCCGTGGATGCCGTACCCGAAGGAACAGTTGTCTTTCCGAACGAGCCGCTGGTACGGGTGCGCGGTCCGCTCCTGCAGGCCCAGCTCATCGAAACGCCGCTGCTTACCATCATCAACTTCCAGACCCTTGTCGCAACCAAAGCAGCCCGCATTGCCGATGCCGTAAAAGGCGACCAGTTAATTGAATTCGGGATGCGACGGGCGCAGGGCATCGACGGGGCGCTGGCAGCCACTCGGGCAGCCTACATTGGCGGTGTTGGCGCTACGTCCAACGTACTGGCCGGGAAGCTGTTTGATATACCGGTTCGCGGCACCCACGCCCACAGCTGGGTACAGGCTTTTGCCACCGAAGAGCAAGCCTTCCGTGCCTACGGCGAAACGTTCCCGCACGACTCTGTTTTCCTGGTCGATACCTTCAACACCCTGGAAGGGGTAAAGAAAGCCATTGCTACTGCCCGCGAGCTGCAACCGCTGGGCTTTAAGCTGAGCGGCATCCGCCTCGACTCCGGCGACCTGACCTACCTGAGCCAGCAAGCGCGAAAACTGCTCGACGAAGCGGGATTTTCGGACACCAACATCGTTGCCAGCAACGACCTGAACGAACACATCATTACCAGCCTGAAACAGGAAGGCGCTAAAGTAAATGTCTGGGGCGTAGGCACACAACTGGTTACGGCTTACGACCAGCCTGCGCTGGGCGGCGTGTACAAGCTCGCGGCCCTCAGGAGAAGCAATGGTGACTGGAGCTACAAAATAAAACTGTCGGAGCAACTGATCAAAACCTCCACACCGGGCCTCCTGCAGGTGCGCCGCTTCCACGATGCGCACGGCTACCTGGCCGATATGATTTACAACGAAGCAGAGCCCCTTCCCGAAAAGCTCGTCATCGTAGACCCAACCGACAGCACCCGCCGCAAACATATAGCCACAAACACACCCTTCACCGACCTACTGGTGCCGGTATTTGTGAAGGGAGCGCTGCAATACGACCGCCCGGATCTGAAAGCGATCAAAGCCCGGGTACAGGAAGAATTACGGCACCTGCACGAAAGTATCCGCCGCTACCTGAACCCGCATAGCTACCCGGCCGGCCTCGAAGAAAGCCTGCACCAGTACAAACTCGACCTCATTCTGAAGCTGAAGGCCGAGGGCAATAATGTGCAGCAGGCGGGCTGAGGAACAGGAAGTAACAAAGATGTTTCATTCGCTCCAGCAAATTTTCTATTTTTAGGTCCTTTTGTAAGTTATCCTTAAAATGAGAGAAGTATTCTTTGGCTTATTATGCAGCATTCTATCCCTTTTTACGCTCGTTAGCTGCCAGCCAGGCACGCAAGTGATCAGTTCCTATCCTATACTGGATACTTCTATGAGTAGCGAGGAAGTAGAAGTTATTTATCAGCAGGAAGAAAGACCGGAAAATGCTGAAATAATGGGTACAGTGAAAGTAAATAGCAGTGATTACCTGATGTACTGTGGTATAACAGAGGCACTCGCCTATGCCAAAGCACGCGCTGCAGAACGCGGAGGAAATGCTATTTACGTTACAACTCTGAGACCGCCAGGCAGTGCCCCCTGCTACAGGATCGAAGCCGAAATTTACAAACTCCAGGAGCCGTATGTTTCTAAACGAATAGCAGGTTTAGCAGCGGATTATTTTACCAGTTCTTTCGAAGGAGGTCCTACAACTGAAACACTCCCCCTATTTCCGGGGGGTGAAAAGGAAATGTTTGACTTCATTTCACGAAATCTGATTTATCCTGCTACGGCGGCAAGAGATAAAATTAAGGGTAAAGTAAAAGTATCCTTTGTGGTAAGTGCAACCGGTAAAGTAAAAGACATACACCTCCTGGAAGGGATCCGTTACGACATAGACCAGGAGGTTGAACGTGTGATCTCTAAAATGCCTGAATTTGTACCAGGATACCAGAATGGCAGAGCTGTTCCCGTTCGTTACACGATACCTTTTACTGTTAGTTATTAATACACATAAAAAAGCTGTTCCTAAACCACAGAAACCTATTACTCCGCATAAGCCTTCGCTATTTCCGCTCCCAGCTTCGCATTGTTCTTGATCAGGGCAATGTTGGCTTCCAGGCTTTCGCCTTTGGTGTGCTCGGCAATGTATTTCAGAATAAAAGGCGTTACTTGTTTGCCCCGGATGTGCTGTTGTTCGGCAGCCAGCAATGCCTGTTGAATGTATTCTTCCATAGCTTCGGCGGGCACCTCCTGCTCCGCCGGCACCGGGTAGGCAATCAGAACGGAACCTTTCAAACCGAGCATCCATTTGGTCCGCAGCAGGTCTGCTATTTCCTGTGCGCTATCTAACCTTAAAGGTGAGTTAAATTTACTTTGGCAGGAGTAAAAGCAGGGGAACGCATCCTGCCCGAAAGTGACAACCGGAACGCCATGCGTTTCCAGGTACTCCAGCGTCAACCCGATATCCAGGATTGACTTTACACCTGCCGACACCACTGCCACTGATGTTTGCGCCATTTCGGAGAGGTCAGCTGAGATATCCATGGTGGTTTCTGCGCCGCGGTGCACGCCCCCGGTGCCGCCGGTCACGAAAACCTTTATGCCGGCCATAGCGGCAATGCGCATGGTAGTGGCCACCGTAGTTGCTCCGTCCAGTTTTTTGCTGATGACATAAGGCATATCCACCAGGCTTACTTTCCACACGTTTTCAGCTTTGCCCAGGTAGGCGATCTGCTCCTGCGTTAGCCCTACATAGCATTTGCCATGTAAAATGGCGATGGTGGCAGGTATAGCGCCCGTTTCCCTGATCACGGCTTCTACCTCCAGGGCTGTCTGTACGTTCTGGGGGTAGGGCATGCCATGCGCAATAATCGTGGACTCCAGGGCAACGACCGGTTGACCAGTTGCTATGGCCTGCTGTACTTCGGGATGTATCTCTAAAAAGTAGTTCATATTTGCTGGAGCGGTTTTTAACTGTTGGGAGTACTTTTTTAATTGCCGTATGCTGTGGTAAAGTTAACGCTTTCCATCCTTACCTGCGCCTGTTCCGGCCACGGCGGTTGGCAATGCGCTCGATGCGTTTGTCTTTCACCCATTTCAGATACTTCTGCAGCGACTCAGCTTGTTGGAGCGCTTCTATGTTATTGTACAACGTTGCCAGTTCGCGGTTGCTGAAGGTAAGGTGAAGGGTGCTGTGGCAGGGCTGGCAGAGTTCTGCCGTGGCGCCGTAACGGCCTCCCTCCTCGCGCGGTACCAGGTGGTGGCGCGAAAGGCTTTGCACCTCCCGTCCGCAAAGCTCACATCTCAGTTCCTCCTGCTGTTTTGCCATTGGTTCAGGTTTGCTTTGAAAAATGATGCCTGTGCCCGCTACAGTGCAGGCCAGACTATTGCTTCCTGTTTACGTAAGTCGGGCTTTGGGAGTAACAGGCGTTGTAACTGGAAAAACCGGCAGAAAAAAGACGATTAACCAACGTGTAAACAACGATTCAAACCAGCAGCAACATTCCTTCCTGAAATTTCAGTACATTTGCCCTCTTTTCAAAAGTAAAATTTTATGTATGCAACCCGATTCTGAAACAAACCATGACACGCAGCTACGGGAACAGGAACAAGTTCCGAAACCCGTAATCCGTGAAGGGCTGCTGGTGTTTACGCTGGCGGCCATCCAGTTCACGCACATGATGGACTTTGTGATCATGATGCCGCTGGGGCCGCAGCTCATGCGTGTTTTTAATATTTCGCCCGGCGAATTTGGGCTGCTGGTGTCGGCTTATACGTTCAGTGCTGCGGTGGCCGGTTTTTTGAGTGCCCTCTTCATCGACCGCTTCGACCGGAAACATGCGATCCTGGGGCTGTACCTGGGCTTTACCGTTGGCACTCTTACCTGCGCCCTCGCTCCTACCTATGGGTTGTTGCTGGCAGCACGGGTGGTGGCAGGCGCCTTTGGCGGCGTGCTGGGGGCGCTGGTGCTGGCGGTGATTGGCGATGCCATCCCGGAGCAGCGTCGTGGGGCGGCAACGGGTAAGGTGATGGCCTCTTTCTCGGTAGCTTCTATTGCCGGTATCCCGGTGGGCTTGTACCTGGCCAGCCAGACGAGCTGGCACGCGCCATTCTACCTGCTGGCCGGACTCAGCTTTCTGATCCTGCTGGCTTCGTTTAAGTTTCTGCCGCCCATGCGCGGGCACCTGAGCAGCGTGGGCAAAAGCAATCCGTTCCTGGTGCTGCGCGATATTGTTGTAAAGCGAAACCTGCAGTGGGCCATGCTGCTGACTATTACCTTAACCATGGCAGGCTTCCTGGTAGTGCCTTTTATCAGCCCTTACATGGTGGCCAACGTGGGCTTTACGGAGGCAGAACTAAGCTACATCTACCTTTTCGGCGGACTGGCTACTGTGTTTACCTCGCAATGGGCCGGGCGACTGGCAGACAGGCTGGGCAAACACAAGGTGTTTGTGGCGGCGGCCCTGCTCTCGATGGTGCCGATTATCCTGCTCACGAACCTGCCGCGCGTACCGCTTTACAGTGCACTTGTTGTTACCACGATCTTCTTTATTTTCTTCGGCGCGCGCTTTGTACCGGCCATGTCGCTGATTACATCCAGCGTAGAGCCGAAGCTCCGCGGGAGTTTTATGAGCATCAACTCGTCGGTGCAGCAGCTGAGCGCCGGTATGGCCGCTTTTTTATCCGGACTTATCGTAAAGGAAACAGCCAGCGGGAGCCTGATGCACTTCAGCTGGGTTGGCTGGCTGGCGTGTGGCATGACGCTGGTAGCGGTGGCTGTTATCCGGAATCTGAAGGCGGTTGGGTGATAAAGTAAGTTTCCTGATTTAGAAAGAGGTGCAGCGGGTATGGTGGCTGGAGCAGCAAAGAAAAAAATAACGGTGAAGTTTTGAATCTTCGAATGAAAGCCCGGAAAATCAGTTTTCCAGGATATCCACCCTGCCATGGACTTTCAGCGACTGCAGTGTTGCTCTCAGTTCTTCGGGGTCGGCACTTTTAAGCAGGTAGCCGTGGGCGCCTTCGCTTAGCAGCATCTCTACGAGCTGCTCTTCGCCGTGCATCGAAACGATCAGGATATTGACGGTGGGGTATTTGCTTAAGAGGTAACGAGCCGTAGCCAGTCCGTCCATTTCAGGCATTTCCAGGTCGAGCATCACAATGTCGGGCAGGTCGTGCTCAATTTTCTCGAGCAGTTCCACCCCATTGGATGCTTCGCAAACAAGCGTTATTTCTTCGTATGCTTTTAATATCTCGATCAGGCCCTTTCTGAAGAGGGTGTGATCGTCTGCAATGGCCAGGGTGAGTGGAGTCCGGTTCATAGCTGAAAAATGAATTTATTTCTCAAAGTTAAGGAATTGGCAGAACAATAGCTGCACGAAAACCAGTTCCTTCACCCGATAAATATTGAAAAGTGCCGTTCAGGAGCTC
Source organism: Botryobacter ruber (assembly GCF_003347595.2). Lineage (GTDB taxonomy): Bacteria > Bacteroidota > Bacteroidia > Cytophagales > Hymenobacteraceae > Pontibacter > Pontibacter ruber_A. The sequence continues at coordinate 143,121 of NZ_QCZK02000041.1, forward strand.
TACCCGGCTCTGGAGGTTGGTCAGGCCCAGGCCTGGCTGCGAAGGCTGCGCATCGTTTGGCAGGCTGCCCGCAAAGCCTTTGCCATTATCGGAGTAAGTTACCGTCAGCTGCTCCGGTGCATAAAGTATATCTACCTGCACCTGGCTGGCACCGGCATGTTTGAGGGTGTTATTCAGCAGTTCCTGCACAACCCGGTATACCGTCAGCTCCAGTTTGGCAGAGAGTTTCTGGTTTTCCTGGTTGTTGGTTAGTTCAAAGGTAAATCCTGAAGCTGGCGGAATGGCTTTTTTCAATGATTTCAGAGCAGGAACCAAGCCCACTTTTTCGAGCACGACAGGCATCAGGTCGTGTGATATCCGGCGCACGCTGCCCATTACATCATCCAGCTGCTGCTTTACGGTCTGGCAGGTAGTTATGGCTGCCGTTCCCGAAACAGCGGAACTGCACAACTGGCTGACCTGTAGTTTTACCAGGGCCAGCATGGTTCCGGCCTCGTCGTGCAGGTCGCGGGCAATGCGCCTGCGCTCCGCCTCCTGTGCCTCCAGGGCAGCCTCCAGCACCTGCCGCTGCCGGACATCCTGCAGCTCCCGCAGGTGTTGCTGGTGCGCAATCAGGCGCTTCTGGTAACGCAGCACAACCATCACAATACCCAGCGACAGCAACAGCAGGATGGGTGTAACGATAAGAACAGGCAGAAAGGGAGTCATTGGCGGGGCGCCCTCCACAGCACCGTTGCCAGTAGCATATTAAACCCGAAGTTTAACACATAGATTATACTTAACAAAAGACGGGTCTGCTCCTGCGACTGCGCCATCATCTTGTTGACCAGCCCATAGAAGGTTACACTCCCGGCAAAGTAAATAATGATGCCGGCACTGAGCAGGAACACAGGGTCGCGCTCCAGGTACAGTTTATCCAGGTCTTGAAACACTTTATTGAAGTACATTAAGGCCAGGGCAATCAGTAAAGCGCTCTCAACGGTGCGTGGATAAGAATTAAATGTAAGCATGCTCTCGATGTAAAACACATCATAAACGCAGAACAAGGCAAACAGCACGACCGAAACGCTCAGTACCCACCGGACAGTTTTGTTGTCGAAGACGAAATAGTAAATCAGGCTGAGCAACGCATATTCTATCGGGATGTATACATGCGACAGCCAGAGGTTATTTATCTTTCTGGCTCCCAGGTAATACCCTAATCCTTCTACTACCACCAAAAAGCAAACATATAAAAGTACCAGCTTAGCTACCAGCTTGCCGCCCTTGTGCCATTGGTAAAGGCCAACGGCCAACGGCACCAGAACACTGAAAACAGCAATATTAACAAGTACTTTTATAAAGGGCATCATATTTTAATCAGGAGCCACCGCTTAAAACCCCGGTCACGATGCATTCCGGCGGACACACAGTTGACCGGTCGGCCACTAAGTCTTCCAGGTCATTTCCATTTTCATCTACGCCCACCAGGATCAGCTGCTTTTTAGCACCCTCGCCGGCAGGGAGTTCTAACCCGTAATACATCCGGATGCCTACGCATTTCTCCTGCGCCAGCAGCCGCTCCAGAATTTCTCTGCCAAAAAAGTGCGAACGGGCTTCGCCTGAATCCGTTAACTGATTCCGGTAGTTTTCCGTCCATTCAGCAGCCAGCTCCAACGCTATTTCGCCGCCTATGGTACCATCGTATGTTGCCATAAAAATTTCAGGTTGGTTGAAAAAGTAAATATAGTAAAAGGTTCATATAGATTTCATCATCAGCCCCTTAATTTCTGCATAAGCAGCTGCAAAGGGAGTGGTGGCAGCTGCAGAACAGCATTGCAGCACAGCCCCTGCAACAATACCTGCTACAGTTCGCGTATTATCGCTTGAGGTATGGGTTTGTTTTTTTAAAATGTAATTATGGCAAAGAAATCTTTTAATGAACTGATCAGCAGCCCCGGTATGCCGGTGCTGGTTGATTTTTATGCAGACTGGTGCGGTCCCTGCAAAACGATGAACCCGGTGGTGGAGCAGCTGGCGAAAGAGTTTTCGGGAAAGCTGAAAGTGCTGAAGGTAAATATCGACAACAACCAGGCTGCCGCCAGCCAGTACAGGGTGCAGGGGGTGCCCACCTTTATCCTCTTCCGCAACGGGCAGATTGTCTGGAAACAGGCGGGCGCTGTGCCGGGCCACCAGCTGGCCCAGGTTATCAGGCAACACATAGGCTAGCAGCTTATTAAAACAGCCACCGCAACAGCAGGTAAGATGGTATATACAGGCCAAACGTAAAGGCTGCCACGATCAGCAGGAAATAGCTGGCCGGATTCATTTTTGTTTGCGGTTTTTCGCCGGGGCCGAACACCCAGTTTATGTTTTCGGAAGGATTGGTAAACAGGAATGTTACCAGCAGCACAACCCACCCCAGTGCCAGCTGGTAAAAAAGTGCGTTTTCATGAAAGCCAAACCGGACCAGCATCCAGATGACCAGGGCAGGCAGAATGACGTGAAACAGGGAAAGCGCCCGGAGGTACAAAGGTTTGGAGCTGTCGAACATGTAGTTGGTGAGGCTCAGGATATTTTTCCCGGTCAGCAGCCTTGTAAAGTAGGCAATGTTCCAGGCTATTTCGGGCGCCAGTACGCCTACGGCCATCATACTGGCCAGCAACCTGCTTTCCAGCCACACCGCCGCCAGCATCACAAACAGCGCAATATCGGAGAACCAGAGAAAATTGGCCAGCCCCCACTTTTTCCAGTAGACGGGCACAAGTATCAGCACAAAAACAGTATAAGCCGTTTTTATCCAGAGTGGAATCGTGGTGCCGGCATCCATGTCTGCTATTAACTCCTCCATAGGCTTTGCTTGCTAAAAGGTGGTTACCTGCTCCTGTATTGTTCGTTCTTCCCTACCGATTTTATACGAAAAAACTGCTTGCGTAAGTTTATACCAGCTACAGGTTTATGCAGAACTTTGTCCGGAAAACAGCTGTTGTAAGCGAAATGAGCAGTACAAGAAGGTTAATTTCTTTCCTACAGAAACGCGGCAGCGAAAAATTGGTCCGGATTGTGCTATGTAAAGCGCAGATACTGATTCTTTAAAAACAGAAAACTATGATGATGAAACTGAAATATACCCTTGCCCTGGCCTCGGGGCTTTCTTTTGCCACCTTTGCTATACCTGCTTTAGCGCAAATGCAGCCGCAGCCCGAATCTGTGTCACTACCTGATACCACCCGCAAAATGGAAACGCTTTCGGGCATTCACCTGGAGCCAACCAAAAAAGGCACGTATCAGCTGGACTTTAAGCAGGTTTTAAAGGAAGATGCTATCCTGGAGATAACGAATAACGCCGGTAAACTGGTGTATCAGCAGCCCATCAGTATTGCCGACAGTACCTATCGCTGGCAATTTGACCTGGGACCTTTAAGAACAGACAGTTACCAGGTTACGGTAAAAACCTCCGACACGACTTACTGGTCTAAGTTTAAAGTCCGGAATAAAACCCAGGTACAGCACAAAAAGAAACGAAGATAAAAGAGCGAAAGGCGCTACCGGACCAGGTAAGCGCCTTTCGCTTTTTTAGTAGATACTGCTTGTTAGAGCGAAGCCATATCGATCACAAACCTGTATTTGACATCGCTTTTCAGCACGCGCTCGTAGGCCTCGTTGATATAATCCATCGGGATCACTTCCACATCGGCCATGATGTTGTGTGCGGCACAGAAATCGAGCATTTCCTGCGTTTCCCGGATACCGCCTATCATGGAACCGACGAGGCGTTTGCGGCGTGCAATCAGGCTGAAACCGGCTACGGGCGTAGGTTCCGGCGGAGCGCCAACCAGGATCATGGTGCCGTCGCGCTTGAGCAGGTTCAGGTACATGTTGTAATCGTGCGGGGCCGATACCGTATCGAGTATAAAATCGAAGGAGCTGCGGAGATTTTTCAGAGCCGCAGGGTCGCGGGTAACGGCAAAATTATGGGCGCCCAGGCTGCGGGCATCCTCTTCTTTTCCCGGTGAGGTGCTTAGTACAGTTACGTCGGCTCCCAGGGCAGCTCCTATTTTTACGGCCATATGCCCCAGTCCGCCCAAGCCAACTACTGCCAGGCGGTGCCCTTTGCCCACTTTCCAGTGCATGAGCGGCGAATAGGTGGTGATGCCGGCACAAAGCAGCGGCGCCACACGGGCCAGTTCCAGGTTTTCGGGTACTTTAAGCGTATATTTTTCGTCGACAATAATCTGGCTGGAATAGCCGCCGTAGGTGGGGGTTTTGCCATCCAGCTCCACGCTGTTGTAGGTGCCCACGTTGTGCACCTCGCAGTACTGCTCCAGCCCCTCCAGGCAGCTCGGGCAGGTGCGGCAGGAGTCGACGAAGCAACCAATGCCCGCCAGGTCGCCTACCCTGAACTTTGTTACCTGTCCTCCGGTTCGTACTACCCTACCGACAATTTCATGGCCCGGCACCATCGGGTATTTAGAGGCGCCCCACTCGTTGCGCACCTGGTGAATATCGGTGTGGCAGACGCCGCAGTATAAAGTTTCGATCTGCACATCGTAATCCCTTACCTCCCGCCGCTCAAATTCAAAAGGCCCCAGCGGATTGGCCTCGTCGAAAGCGGCATAAGCGCGTGTTGTTCTCATCGTTCTTCGTTTGGTTTAAAGCTGAGTTATGTAGAACGGGATTTTTAAGTGAGAGGTTGAGCGGTGTGGCTGTGGTGACAGGTGCTGATTATCTGAACAGTGATATATGATTCCTCCTGAGCGCAAAGCCAGTTTGAAAATTGGTAAAATAAAAAGTGACCTGTCGGGGGACAGGTCACGGAGAGGTTCTGATACAGAAGTTCATGTGCAGCGGCTGTGGTGACAGGTGCTGACAGCTTTTATTACCCGAATAAATCGGAAGAGAGGTAGCGGTCGCCGCGGTCGCAGATGATGCAGACAACCACACCCTCATCCAGCGTTTCCATCAGGCGGGTGGCGGCCAGCACAGCCCCGCCGCTGCTCATACCGGCAAACACGCCTTCTTCGCGCGCCAGCCTCCGGGTCATGTTTACGGCATCGGTGGCGGATACGTCGATCACTTTGTCTACACGTTCTTTTTCAAATATCTTAGGCAGGTACGCTTCGGGCCAGCGGCGGATGCCGGGAATGTTAGAGCCATCTACCGGCTGCACCCCTACAATCTGCACCGCCTCGTTCTGCTCTTTCAGGTAGCGCGATACGCCCATAATGGTGCCCGTTGTTCCCATAGAAGACACGAAGTGCGTAATCGTACCCTGTGTTTCGTTCCAGATCTCGGGGCCGGTGGTGCGGTAGTGGGCCAGGTAGTTATCGGGGTTGGCGAACTGGTTAAGCACCAGGTATCCTCCTTCGGCTTCGCGTGCGTGCACATAATCGATGGCCGCTTCCATAGAGCCTTCGGCAGGCGTCAGGATCACTTTGGCGCCGTAGGCCTCCATGGTTAGTACCCGTTCGCGGGTGGCGTTGGCCGGCATCACCAGCTCTATCTCCACGTTAAACAAACGGGCAATCATGGCCAGGGCAATGCCGGTGTTGCCGCTTGTTGCTTCTATCAGCTTAATGCCCGGTTTCAGTTCGCCACGGTCCAGGGCGCCTTTAATCATGCTGTAGGCAGCACGGTCTTTCACACTGCCGGCAGGGTTGTTTCCTTCCAGCTTCGCCATTAGCTTCACCCGGGGGTTTGGCGAAATATTCGTTAACTCGATAAGCGGCGTGTTGCCGATAAAGTCTATTAATGAAGGCATGTCAGATGTTTTAGCGTTTTTGTTTTACCCGATAGCGCAGCAACTAAGGCTGCCAGCGGAGTAAGACCTTAATGATAAGCATACTTTCTACGAAACGCAAATATATAGCTGCCGGTAAAGTAAATTGCTCCCATGCCAGAAAATTTGCATAAAAGAACTGAGAATAGAGCAGGAGACGGGGGAGATAAAACAGGAAAGGCTCCCTTCCGGGAGCCTTTCCTGTTCTGGATCAAATTTTCAGACCTCTACTTCAATGGTAGGAAGCATGGCCACGGTAGGCTTCCCCTGCTGGTAATTTGCCAGGAAAGTGCTTAGCCTGTCCATGGTAACGCTGATTTCTTCTACGGTAGGCAGATATACGACACGGAAGTGATTGGGTTCGTGCCAGTTAAAGCCGGTACCCTGCACCAGCAGCACATGCTGTTCCCGCAGGAAGTCCATGACAAACTGCAGGTCGTTTTTGATGTTGAACTTAGCTGTGTCGATCTTGGGGAACATGTAAAAAGCCCCCATCGGTTTTACACAGGTTATACCCGGAATAGCAGTTAACCTGTCGTAGCACAGGTCGCGCTGCTGCCCCAGCCTGCCGCTCGGCAGCACGAGGTCTTTCATATCCTGGTGCCCCTCCAGTGCAACTTTAATGGCATACTGGGCCGGCACATTGCTGCACACGCGCAGGCTGGCCAGGGTGTTTAGTCCATCTATATAAGAAGCTGCTTTTGCTTTATTACCGCTCACCACCATCCAGCCGGCACGGAACCCGGCGGCCAGGTAGTTTTTGGAAATACCGCACAGCGTAATAATCAGCGCTTTATCCGAGTAAAGAGCTGTGGGGTAGTGCACGGTACCGTCGTAGAGAATCTTATCGTAGATCTCATCGGAGAACACCACCAGGTTATGCTCTTCTGCCAGTTTTACCAGTTCCTGCAGCATGGCAGGCGGATAAACAGCCCCGGTAGGGTTGTTCGGGTTGATGATGACGATCGCTTTGGTGCGGCTGGTGATCTTACGTTTGATATCGGCCAGATTAGGATACCAGTCCGATGCTTCGTCGCAGATGTAGTGCACGGTTTTGCCGCCCGAAAAATTCACGGCTGCCGTCCAGAGCGGGTAGTCAGGCGAAGGCACGAGTACTTCGTCGCCGTTGTTGAGCAGCGCCAGCACCGTGTGCATCACCAGTTCGCTTACCCCGTTTCCGATTGATACATCGTCGGCGGTTACGTTGATGCCTTTTTTTACATAGTAATCCCGAACGGCCTCACGGGCAGACAGAAGGCCTTTGTGGTCTTCGTACCCCTGCGCATTGCGGATGTTGGCAACCACATGTTCAACAACCGCATCCGGGGCGTTAAAACCAAACGGTGCAGGGTTTCCGATATTTAATTTGATGATCTTGTGTCCCTGCTGTTCAAGCTCTTTCGCTTTCTCAAAAATTGGCCCTCGTATTTCGTAAAACACGTTATCCAGCCGTGTACTCCGTTGTATCATAAACTAAAATTTCCCAATAATCAGGATGTGGTGCTTGCTACTAGCTGTAGCTAAAATACAAAGCTATAACTTTCTATTTTCTCAACGAACCATTCCGTTCATTATTTATTTAACAATTTTAAAAACGGAAATTCCGTGAAGCTTGTTGTTGCCCTCTGAGCAGCACTGGCCGGAACAGCGTTACCATTTCCTGCGGAATAACACAGCTGACATTTCACAGCCCTTATAGTTGCACGGCCTTTCTGCCGGAAGCTGAACATGGAGCAGTGGGTGTGGTGACTGCTGCAGCAGATAATTTTTGCTTTTTCCAGATGCCGTAGCACCGGTTACAGCTGGCTATCAGGCACATCCGGATAAACATGGTAGCTACCATCCGGCAAAATCCGCACCCGGAAGAGCTGGTCGAAGCCCTCCGCCAGCGTGGGTACCTGCAACTTGTGCCAGGTGCCGTAGATGCCTTTTTCAGGCACAAAAAGCTTTCCGGTCCGGTGGCTGTTGCGGGCGAGGGCGTCCTTTACGCCGGTTTCGAAAAAGTAACCTGTTACCTCGTAGCGCGCCTCCCGGGCTAACAGGATGTACCGCTGCCGCTCCACGATGGTAGGGTTGGTGTTATCGACCACAAAGCGCTGCTGCGTCCGGAAACAGCACTGGAGAAAATGGCGCTCGCGGTTACGGGTGCGCAGCAGGTCCAGGCTGATGCGGACGTGGGTATGAAAGAAGTGTTCCTGATAGTAGGTGGATTTCCCGCTGCCTTGTATGCCACAAAAGATGATTGCCTGCATTTGTTCCCGTATTTACCTGCTTTAATTTACGCAGCCCAACGTTTTTTTAGCTTAGAAACTGCTCATTTTCTGCTGCACCGTGCGGTTCCGGCACAGGTTAAAGCCGCACATTTGGCAGATTTTTTTTATACTTGCAGGGCACAAGACGGCAGAACTGCTTTTTGTGCGCACAACTTCCATAACAACTAAACTTGAACCACATCAGCACACAATTCAGGCTCGCCCACAGGATCAATGATGAGGCTTTTCAGCTGTCGCAGGCAATGAGCTGTAACCTGTACATCGCCATCGGCCATAAATTTATCCGGCTGGGCGTGGCAGACCTGGAACGTAACAAGTTTGTGGTGCTGGAAGATTATGAGCTGATAACGGTTTTTACGCCGGAACAGGTGGCCGAACAGCTGCAGCTGATTGCCAAATGCACCAGGCTGCTGCAGGAGCGGCACTGGCAGGAGATCAGGGTGTCGGTGAGCAACACGCATTTTACGCTGGTGCCCGAAACGCTTTTCGTGCCCGAACACCAGACGGATTACCTGCGCCTGCACAGCGACCTGGACTCGCAGCAGGATGTGGTATTATCGTATAAGCAAACCGGGCTGGAGGCGGTTAACATCTTTTCGGTGCACCGGGCCATTTACGACACGTTTCAGCAGCTGTTCCCGGAGCGGCCTGTCCGTTTCCTGCACCAGACCAGCGCCCTTATCCGGAGTGAGCTGCACCTGGCAAGGCGCCTGACGGAGCAGCGGATGTACCTGTTCGTGGAACAGAATTACGTAACGGTGCTGGTGATCGGCAGGCGCGGACTCGAGTTCTGCAACATCTTCCATTACCTGAGTCCCGAGGATTTTATTTATTACATTGTATTTGTGATGCAGGAGCAGCGGATGAACCCGGAGCAGGAAACCATTACGGTGTGGGGCGATATTACCCACGACTCTGCCTTGTTCTCTATCCTGCAGAAATATATCCGGCAGGTGCGGCTCGGCAAAAAGCCTGCGGATGTTGGCTACAGTTACCGGTTTAACGACCTGTTCGAGCACCGCTATTTCGAGCTTTACAGCCTCCACCTTTGCGAATAAACATATGAAAAGAATTGCGCTTTTTCCCGGCTCTTTCGACCCGTTTACCAACGGCCACTACGATGTGGTGATCAGGGGCTCCAGGCTTTTTGACGAGATTATTGTAGCGATCGGGAACAACACGAGCAAAAACCGCTATATCCCCGTGGAGCGGATGGTGGAGATCGTGCAGGGTGTTTTTAAGAACCAGCCCAACATCAAAGTACAACCTTATAAAGGACTGACGGCAGAATTTGCCCGCGAAGTGGGCGCTACGTTCCTGCTGCGGGGCCTCCGCAACACCACCGACTTTGAATACGAAAACACGATTGCCCAGGCCAACCGTCACGTAAACAAAGACCTGGAAACCGTGTTCCTGATTACCTCCCCCCGCCTGGCCGCCATCAGTTCCTCCATCATCCGGGAGATACACCATTTCGGCGGCAACGTGGATGAGTTTATACCTTTCCGGATTTCAGAGATTGAAGGTAGTGGCGGGCAATAAAGGCGATGGAAGTGTAGGCTTTCGGTAATACCTCCAGCACTTCTTCCGGTGTCATCCAGCGCACTTCCTCAATAAACTCCTCTGCCTGCGGCTTCATCAGGCTGTCGTCGGTGCAGTTCATCAGGAACCAGGAGGTTTTCTTCAGAATCTTGTTGCCTTTGTAGGCATAGGAGTGCCATGTTTTGGGCAGCGCATCCATTACTTCCACCTTAATGTTGCACTCCTCCTCTACCTCGCGCACGGCACCTTCCCGTATCTTCTCCTTTTTGTTCAGCTTGCCTTTCGGGAAATCCCAGGTGCCGAGCCGGTAGATCATGAGAAGTTTGTCCTCTTTCAGCACCAGGCCGCCGGCTGCTTTTACAATCTTGAACTGATCTTTGAGGTGCAGGATAAGTTTTTTCTTTTTATCGGCTACCAACGTCAGCGAATTCAGCTTCTTGAGCTTCTTCACTTCCATTAAGCGAACCAGCCTGTCGACAATGGCTGGATCTGCATTTTTGATCAGGACATCGCCCACCAGGTCCTTCGATGAGAAATGGTCGTCGGCATTCATTACCAGGTCGTAATGGTGCTTGTATACTTTCTCACTCGATTTTTTCAGAATCAGGGGTATATCGTTAATAAAAACGTTCATGACGGGCACATCTGTTAGATGATAAAATTACCACAAATAGATAAATAAATCTGCGTAAACAAAATCCGGAGCCATAAAAAGATAATATTTAACTAAATTCGCTCATGGATTCTACTACAACAGCACATCAGGTCGCCTCGTATCTGCTCGAAACAGAGGCCGTAAAACTTCGTCCGGAGCAACCATTTAAATGGAGCTCGGGCTGGAACTCACCCATTTACTGCGACAACCGTGTCACGCTTTCGTTTCCGTTTATCCGCAGCTATATCAAAAACGAACTGGCCTGCCTCATCCGCGACAATTTCCCGGATGCCGAGGCTATTGCCGGTGTAGCCACCGCGGGCATTGCCCAGGGCGCCCTGGTGGCCGACCAGCTCGAGATGCCTTTCTTATACGTAAGACCTCAGCCTAAAAGCCACGGCATGGGCAACCAAATTGAAGGCCGCCTGCTGGCCGGGCAGAAAGTGGTGCTCGTGGAGGACCTTATCTCGACGGGCGGCAGTTCCCTGAAAGCTGCTGAAGCAGTACGTGCTGCCGGCGGAGAAGTTATCGGCATGGCCGCGATTTTTACCTACGGCTTTTCAGTCGCCGACGAAAATTTCCGGAAAGCAGGCATTCCGCTGCTCTGCCTCAGCAACTACAACGCCCTCACCGAAGCCGCTTTGGCCAATGGGGTTATTCCTGCATCGGCTATGGCTACCCTGAGCGAATGGCGTAAGTCGCCGGAAACGTGGAGAAGGTAGGGAAGTTAGAAAGTTTAGGAGTTAGAAAGTTAGAAAGTTAGAGAGTTTGGAAGGTAGAGAGGTAGAGAGGTAGAAATTGTAGGGGTTGAAAATTTTCAACCCTAAAACTCTTTTCTGCTCCTTCCACCATAGCCTCTGCTGGTTGTCTGAACCGGGATATATGTGATTTAAATGATGCGTGTGATTTTATGTCTGCACCTGCCTCCATTCTCTCTGCTCCTTTGTCTGAACACGATTAAATGATTGAAGGATCAGCAGGATTCAAAATTCTTACCTTTCTACCTTTTTAACTTCTAAACTCTATGAAAATCGGCCTCCTCTCCGACACCCACGGCTACCTCGACGACCAGATACTGCGGCTGCTGGGCGACCGGGATGAGATCTGGCATGCGGGCGATTTCGGAACGATAGCAATTTCGGAGCGGCTGCAACAGGTGGCGCCGGTACGGGGCGTGTATGGCAACATCGACGGGCCGGACGTGCGGGCGGTACACCCGAAGGTGCTGCGGTTCGATGCGGCGGGGCTGGATGTGCTCATGACGCACATTGGCGGCTACCCCGGCAAATACCACCCCGACATCCGGCAGGAAATTAAAACGAATCCGCCGCAGCTGTTTATTTCGGGGCACTCGCACATCCTCAAAATTATGCCCGACAAAAGCCTGCCCAACCTGCTCCACATAAACCCCGGGGCTGCGGGGAAACATGGCTTTCATAAGGTAAGGACGATGGTGCGCTTTACGATTGAGGCGGGTCAGGTGCGCGACCTGCAGGTACTGGAGCTTGGCAAAAGGGCATAAAAAAAGTGTGTCTGCGGGGCAAACACACTTCAAATCTTTTCTCGTAAGCCGCCGCCATTTGCTGGAATAACAGCGGCAGCAGATGGACTTACTAACCCGTAAAAATTACTGAGCAGCTTCAGCTGGAGCTTCTTCTGCTTTTTTGTTTTTTGGAGCCTCACCAAACTGAGCACGCAGCTCGTCCATATCTACATTTTTGATAACTGGTGTGAGCAACAGCTGCTTAATTCTAGCTACTTTGTTGTTTGCTCTGGCTTTATTCTTACGGTCTTTTCTTTTTAGTCTTGTAACTCCCATCGTTGCAATATTTTATTTGAACGGCAAAAGTAAGAGATTATTTCCATAAAGTAAAGTAATTGCACCATCAAATTCTGATTCCTGTTTATTTGCCGTAAAAAAACTGCTACTGCTTCAGAAACAAATGATGGTGGATGCGGTCTTTGTCCTGCACCAGCAGGATATAAGTGCCGCCCGGAAGTTTCGAGATATCCAGCGTCTGCTCTGCCGCCGCTACCTGCTGCACCAGCAGTTGCTTTCCGCTCATGTCCATTACCAGCGCCTGCCCCTGCCCTTTGGAGTGAATGGTTAAGCGGCTGGTAGCAGGATTAGGCCCAAACCAGAAGCCGTCGTTGTTTTTCTCGCGGAGCGACGTGACGTTGCTGCCATCGTGGATGGTGTAGATGCGGCCATCGGCTTTGGTGAAAAGCAGTAGCTCGCCGTTGCGCTTTGTCGCAAAACGCAGATCGACGCGTGGAGCGGTAATCCAGTCACGAAAAACGGTTTCGGAGCCGTTGGGGATGATGATTTTGGCTTTCTGCAGCGGGTAGGGCGTACCTTGCGTAAGCGCCTCGAAAGGAGCATGGAATATATGCCCGTGCAGAATATCGCCCAGGAAGAACTGCCCGTGGAAGGCAGGGGAATGTTCGGCTTTCCAGACAGCACCCAGGCTGATGGCATTTCCTTCGCCGTGGTCGTACTGCGCTACCGGGTAAACATATTCTTCGGCATCGGTGGTGGGTAGATTATATACTTTCCGGTCGGTGCGTTTGTACTCGAAGGTGCCTTCGCGCCTGTCCCAGCCGTGGTGTCCCCCTTTCTTCACCAGGTTTACTTCTTCTATATTATGCTGGCCAATGTCGCCCACAAAAAGCAGCGTCTCCTCCCCCTTCTTTTCAAACGCCAGCCGGTGCGGGTTCCGGAAGCCATAGGCCCAGGTTTCCTGCACACTGCCTGCCTCGCCCACAAACGGGTTATCGGACGGAATACCATACTTCCCGTTCCTGCTGTTGTTTCCTTCCGGATCTATCCGCCAGATAGTACCCATAAAGCTGGCTTTGCTGGCCACGTTCAGGTATTTGCCATTTTCTGATGCGCCACCTTCGCCCTGGCACACGTACAGCATGCCGTAATCCGCATCGCCTTTTTGTGCATAGGGGTTGAAAGCGATATCCTGCGTGCCGTGAATCTGGGTGGTAAACTCCATGCGCACCAGTTCTTTTTTAGAACCGGAAAAGGTAGTGGCATTTTTATCGGAGCACACCCAGCGCGTAAGCACCCATTGTAACGTAATTTTGCTGTCGTCGAGGGGTCTGAAATCGGCAGTGGCGGCACCGTTGGCCTCGGCATGCGTGGTGTAGAAAATGCCATTATCAGCAAACTCCGGGTGGAATGCAAAAGCACCGGAACCTGTCCCCTTGCCCGGGCTGTCGATAAACTTCGGAAAATGATCGCGGAAATTCAGGTAGAGGTTGTGCTGCCCCTGCCCGTCCAGCATGTACAGGTACCCGTTCAGATCGATCACAGCCATACGCCCCGAAGCATCCGGCACCTCCCGCACCATATTAATGCGTGGAATATTCTCGGAATTTCCTTTCGGCCCAACCGGTATCTGCGCAAACTGCCGCAGATGTACTTTTAGATCTGAAAAAGGAATAGTTGCCGGAATCGGGTTCGAAAGCTGTCCAAATACAGATGGAGCAGCCAGCAGTGAAATGCCCAACAAGAAAGCTTTAAGAGTAGAGGTTTGAACCATACAGGAATTTTTGCCACAATGTACAGATTAATTTTCAGTATTTACACCACCAACACTCATAAAACATTATAAATAACTATTTTAGCACACATTCTACTAACTATCGTTTACTATGCCTGATAATGCAGAATGCATTAGTGATGGAAGGGAAAACTTATTAATCAAGCAAGTAAAAACAATAACTGGATGGGAAGACGATAAGAATTTCAATCTTAGGAAATTGAGCTACAATCAATTCCTTTCAGCAGTCAGTCTAAAGAAATAAAACCCATTATCGAGGCGCACCCCGCAGCGCCAACTGACGGGGAGTGCCTCTCACACCACCCCAAAAGCATTCGGGAAGTTCATTAAATCATCAGTAACATAAGTGTCTGCTTTGAAGCTGCCTTGTTTTTGCCCGCTTGAAGCAAGGTGAGCACGCGGGTTGGGCGAACACCTCATGGGTGGGGCGAACACGTGGGTTCGCCCCTACCCGCATGTGTTCATCCCGGTCTCCTCAGAAGTTGAAATTTTTAAAAACTACACCCTCTACTCCTACAATCGATTTTAAAGAAAGTTATAGCACTGTTTATACTAAAATGTAACGGCAGCGCGACGTTTTACGAATAACGGCTTTCACAGCTACGTTTGAACAATGGAACTAAACATCATACATGACGCCGACGAGCAACGATTTTACGCTGACCTGGAGGGGGAAGAGGCGGAGCTAAGCTATAATTACCTCGAAGACGACCTGCTGGATTTTGATTATACCTTCGTCCCGAAAAAATTCCGCAACAAAGGGGTTACTGACGCACTGGTGCAGGCAGGCCTGGAATTTGCCAAGTCCAGAAACTACAGGTTTGTTCCTTCGTGCAATGCCGTAGAAATTTACCTGAAACGCCACCCGGAGTACAACCACCTTGCAAAGGAGGAGGAAGAGGAGCAGTAGTGCCTTCGATACTCTTTCTCCCTTCAACCTGAAAACCGGAGGAGCAGTGGCTGTGGTGGCAGCTGCAGTAACATAAAAGTTGCCAGCTAACGTCGTTTTCCCATCAACTGAAGTGCTGAGGGAGTGGTGGCAGGTGCAGAAATAAAAAAAAGCGGCTGACCGAAAAACCGGTACAGCCGCTTTTGCTTTTAACAATACATCACTTCAGCGGATGGTGCAGCAGCACAACCGACATGCCTTCCACCTTGATGGTTTTGCGCGAACCGTAACTTTTACGCGCATCTTCCTCCACCCTGTCCTCGCTCGTGTCCAGGATCTTGGTCCACCTGTCCCCGTACTTGTAGAAGGGGAGTTTAAACTGGATGGGGCTGTGGTGGGCATTAAAAATTACATAAAAGCTGTCGTCGGTGATCTGCTCGCCCCGGTAGCCAACCCAGTGCAGGCCGTGCCCGTTCAGGTAAACTGCCAGCGATTTGGCGTGCCCGTTCGTCCAGTCTTCCTCGTTCATCTCGCGGCCGTCGGCATGAAACCAGGCAATATCCTCGAGCCCTACGCCCCGGACCGGCTGCCCCTGGAACCAGCGGCGGCGGCAGAAGACCGGGTGCTCCAGCCGGAGCTTTATCAGCTTGCGCGTAAAGGCGAGCAGCTCCTTATCGGCCTTCGACCAGTCCAGCCACGATATTTCGTTGTCCTGGCAGTAGGCGTTGTTGTTGCCTTTCTGCGTACGCCCCAGTTCATCGCCGGCCACCAGCATGGGCACCCCCTGCGATAAAAAGAGCGTGGTCAGGAAATTCCTTTTCTGTTTGGAGCGTACCGCATTAATGACCGCATCGTCTGTTTCGCCTTCTGCACCGTAGTTACAGGAGCGGTTGTGGCTATCGCCGTCGTTGTTGCCCTCTCCGTTGGCTTCGTTGTGCTTTTCGTTATAGCTCACCAGGTCGTGAAGCGTGAAGCCATCGTGCGCGGTAATAAAATTTACACTGGCTGTAGGTTTGCGGTAGTCGTCTTCATACAAATCGGGGCTGCCCGTGAAGCGGTAAGCAAATTCACCCAGCATGCCCCCTTCACCGCGCCAGTAGTCGCGCACGCAGTCGCGGTACTTGCCGTTCCACTCGGCCCAGCCCGGCGGGAATTTACCTACCTGGTAGCCCCCCTCCCCTATGTCCCAGGGCTCAGCGATCAGCTTGACCTGCGAGATAACCGGGTCCTGGTGAATGATGTCGAAGAAAGAGCCCAGCCGGTCCACTTCGTGCAGCTCCCGGGCCAGCGTAGAAGCCAGGTCGAACCGGAAGCCGTCCACCTGCATTTCCAGGATCCAGTAGCGGAGGCTGTCCATGATCAGGCGCAGCACGTTGGGCATCATGGCATTCAGGGTGTTGCCCGTGCCGGTATAGTCCATGTAGTAGCGTTTATTATCCTCTACCAGCCGGTAATAGGCCGCATTGTCTATTCCCTTGAACGAGAGCGTGGGGCCCAGCTGGTTGCCTTCCGCCGTGTGGTTGTACACCACATCCAGGATAACTTCGATTCCGGCCTTGTGCAGCTCCCGCACCATGGTTTTGAACTCCGTTACCTGTTCGCCCATAATGCCCGAACTGGAGTAGCGCACATCGGGGGCAAAATAGCCGATGGTGTTGTAGCCCCAGTAGTTGGTGAGCCCCTTGTCTATCAGGTGTTTGTCTGACACGAAATGGTGCACCGGCATCAGTTCCACCGCCGTCACCCCCAGTTCCTGCAGGTACTTTATCGTAACCGGATGCCCCAGGGCAGCATAAGTTCCCCGGATTTTTTCCGGGATTTCGGGGTGCAGCTGCGTAAAGCCTTTCACATGGGTTTCGTAGATCACGGACCTGTGATAAGGAATTTTGGGCGGTTTCACGCCTTTCCAGTCAAAATTCTGGTCTATTACCACGGAGCACGGAATAAAAGGTGCGCTGTCGGATGTACTCATGCTCAGGTCGGCATCGGCATGTCCCATCTGGTAGCCAAAGAGCGCATCGTCCCAGTTGATCGTGCCTGCAACCGCCTTGGCATAAGGGTCGATGAGGAGCTTGTTCGGATTGAACCGGTGCCCGTTCTGCGGTTCGTAGGGGCCATGCACGCGGTACCCGTAGAGCTGCCCCGGTCCCACCCCCGGCAGGTAAGCATGCCATACGTGGTGGGTGCGCTCGGTCAGTTTTATCTGAACGTGTTCGGTCGGGTCTTCGATCGTCTGGAAAAGACAAAGTTCCACGCCTGTCGCGTTCTCGGCATAAAGTGCAAAATTTACGCCCTCTCCGTCCCAGGTGGCTCCCAATGGATAGGGGCTGCCAGGATAAACATTTATTATCATAGAGTTTAGCTGTAGCGAATAGTATTTGTTTAGCTGGTGAAGATTATGTTGATTTAACTGGTGTTATGCTTAATTGGATGCATGTACGGATTATCCGCAGAAAAAGGTAAGTCCATCGAACGCAATTTTAGCTTTCTGTTTCGCTTGCAGGAAAAGAAAACAGGAACAGCATGAACAAGAGCAGGTTATGCCTGCTGTTATGCACCGGATTTATTTGCTGCAGCAGCCACCACAGCCGCTGCTCCCCAATAACCCTTTGCCTGACAGGTTTCCACCGGCAGACAGCAGGTTTCGTGCTGAATTTCTTATTTTTGCTGTCATGGCTACAGCAGCGGCACTTATCCGGAAGATCATCCATATTGATATGGACGCTTTTTTTGCGTCGGTGGAGCAGCGCGATAACCCGGAGCTGCGCGGCAGGCCGGTGGCGGTAGGTGGTTCCAGGGCCAGGGGCGTGGTGGCAGCTGCCAGCTACGAAGCCCGGAAGTTTGGCGTCCACTCGGCCATGGCCTCTGCCATTGCTTTGCAGAAATGCCCGCACCTGGTGTTTGTGAAACCCCGCTTCGAAGTCTACAGCGCCATCTCCCGCCAGATCCGCGACATCTTCTATTCCTACACCGACCTGGTAGAGCCCCTGTCGCTGGACGAGGCATACCTGGATGTAACGGAGAACAAAATCGGCATGCCTTCGGCCAGCATCATTGCCCGGGAAATAAAGGCGCGCATACAGGAGGAAACCAACCTTACCGCCTCGGCAGGTGTTTCTTACAACAAGTTCCTGGCAAAGATTGCCTCCGATATGAACAAGCCCGACGGGTTTACCCTGATCACGCCCGACAAAGCAGAGCAGCTGGTGGCCGGACTGAGCATCGGCAAGTTTCATGGGATCGGCAGGGTGACAGCTGCTAAAATGGAGGCCATGGGCATAACAACAGGTGCAGACCTGCGTGCGCGTTCGGAGCAGGAACTGGTGCAGCGGTTCGGGAAAACCGGGCGCTATTACTTTAAAATTGCCCGCGCCCAGGACGACCGCGAGGTGCAGCCCCACCGCATCCGGAAATCGGTTGGCTCGGAACGTACGTTTGAGGTTGATCTGACGGAGGAAGAAGACCTGCTCGAGCGCCTGCACTACCTGGCCCGGGAAGTGGCGCAGGACCTGGCACGGCTCCAGACATCAGCCCGCACCGTCACGCTCAAGCTGAAGTACTTCGACTTTACCCTCCAGACCCGCAGCAGGACCCTTGCCAGTTACATCGCCGGCTCCGATGCCCTTTTCACCGTTGCCCGCGAGCTGCTGCGCACCCCCAGCCTGCCCCTTCACCCGGTCAGGCTGCTCGGCATTTCCGTTTCCAATCTCCTCCACCAGCAGGACCTGCACACTAATTACCAGCTTTCGTTTGACTTTTAGCCCGCGCAGCAATGCTGCTGCAGCAGGTACTGAAACAGCAAAGGCTTGCAGACCAGGTTTCAGGTGAATAGGGATTTTACAGCATAACCTTTATCTTTGCCGGTAACGGTACATCCTTCCACGCATTCATCCCTGACTTGGTACATGAGCTTCTACTATTTAAAAGCACTGCACATCATTTTTGTAGTAACCTGGTTTGCCGGCCTGTTTTACATTGTGCGCCTGTTTATTTATTACGCAGAAGCAGCTGAAAAACCCGAACCGGAGCGAAGCATCCTGCAGAAGCAGTATGCGCTGATGCAAAAGCGCCTGTGGTACGGCATTACCTGGCCCTCTGCCCTCCTTACCCTGGTGCTGGGCCTGTCGTTGCTGTATACCTGGAACTGGGCGATACCGTCGTGGCTGGTCTGGAAGCTGTGTTTTGTTGCCGGGCTGTACCTGTACCATTACCTGTGCCACCGCATTTATAAACAGCAACAGGCCGGCCAAGTGAAGTACTCCTCCACCCAACTCCGCATCTGGAACGAAGTGGCGACCGTTTTCCTGTTCAGCATCGTGTTCCTGGTGGTGCTCAAAAATTCCCTGAGCATGCTGTGGGGCATTATCGGGCTGCTGCTTTTCTCGGCTATCCTGATGCTGGCCATCCGGGTGTACAAGCGTATCCGCACCGGGGAGCACAGGCCTTGATTTCCACAACAACTATTATTTAAGATTTACACTTCTAAAAATAAACCATTTCATGAAACAACCTGACCTGAAAGCAAACGAAAGAGAACTGGTAAAACTGATCCGTTTTTTCAGCAAGCGAGCGCAGAAGCTGATGGACCAGGGTGCCTTAAGTCCGGAGCATACGCAGCTCACCACCGCCTGCCAAAACCTGGAAACCCAGTTAATCTCCCACGCCACCAACCGCTCCGCCATTTTGGACAAGCGGGAGCGCCTGCAACAGATTATCGAAGACAATGCCCAGTGCCCCAAGTGCGGGAAAGCCGACATGTTGAAGCGCACTGGCAGCACCAGGAACGAGCGGGGCTGGAACTGCAACACCTACAAGTGCCGCCGCTGCAACATCACCTTCACCTGGAACCGCCCGAACAACCCCTGGGATATGGTGCATTTCCTGGAAGCTTACATTGCAGAACTGGAGCAAAGCGTACTGACCGAGCAGAACGAAGAACTGAAAGCGCATACCGAAGCCGCCATTGTGCAGCTCAACGACAGCTTAGCGCGGCTTCGCCCGGTACTTGGCACATCCGATGAGGAACTGACGGCATTAAACCAGAAAGAAAAGGAAATGGACCGCCTCATTCACCAGTTTAAAACCTACCTCCAGATCGAAAAGATAAAACTCGATGCCTACCAGGAGCCGGAGGAGGAGGTTTAGCTTTAGGGAGCCGCCGCTAAATCCCCCTGATCACCCAGTACCAGAAGGCCACCGTCAGAATGGATAAAGGGATGCCGATTCCGATAAACATGGAGGCCAGGCGGGGTTTCAGGCCGTATTTGGCGGCGACAATAGAAGGGGTAATCATGGGAGCCATAGCGGCCTGCAGGATACTGATCTGCACCACTTCTCCCCTTGCCCCTGCACCCCACACATACAGCGCAAAAATGATGGCCGGCGACAGGAGCAGCTGGTAAAAAAGGTTCATCCAGACAAAGTTCCAGTGTTTGCTGCGGCGTTCGAGCCGCAGTTGCATGCCCACCGATACCAGGGCGAGCGGCGTGAGGGTGCTGCCCAGGCGCTGGAAAACTTCTTTCATCTCTGCCGGAAAGTGGACACCGAGCACATTCATGCACAGGGCCAGCAGAAACACCAGGAAGGGCGGGAAAGTAAAAATCTTATGCACAATGGCCCGTGCACTGGCCTGCCCCTGCGAGAAAGAGGCCGCTACCGCAATGCCCAGCGTAGAAAGCACCACAAACGAACCGGGCTGATCTACCAGGATAGCTGTTTTGAGCCCCTCCGGCCCATACAGCGCCTCCACCACCGGGAATCCGATAAAGGACGTATTACCAAGCCCACCCATCAGCATCATGCAGCCGGTCAGTTTGCGCGACCAGCCATACATTTTACCCAGGCTCCAGAAAATTAGCGCAGAAAACGAAAAACTGATCCAGGCAACGCCTACCGGCAGCAACAGTGTGCTATCGAGATGGATTTCCGGGATAAAATTTAAAGCCAGGGCAGGCAGGGCGACATAGATGAGGTACTGGTTTAACACGAGCGGCGTATTGGCCGGAAAATCCTGCACCTTCCGAAGCAGTACACCCAATACCAGGCAAAGAAACAGCAAAATAAAGCTACTCATGCAGCAATCGTATGATTCCAGAATTCAGTGCAACATTACGTAATGTTCGCTACAGTATCACGTTTTTTCCGGAAAAGCTTCGGGTAAGTTTAGCCTGTACCTGCCGTTTTTCCCATTCATCCTCATAAAAGAAGGCTTTGGGCTTAAATCAGGACAAAAAAAGTCTGCTGCTCCAGCCACCACTCCCGCTGCTCCTGCTTTAACTCTCTTTTGCTGTTATTTCGACTTCTGCAGCTCAAATATGCCTAACTGCTGCACATGCCTTTTCCGCTGATACCAGTCATTGCAGACCAGCTCCACCTGGTGTATAGCAGAAGTTCCGAAGTTAAAGGACCTGTAGCGCTCCAACACCTTAAGAAAAGCAGCCGGGTTTGCCAGGGCTGTTTTAAACCGCACCACCGTGCTGTGCGCTGTCTGGATGGCATACCGGGTATCGATGCTTTGCTGTAAGCAGGAACTTTTAAACTGCTGCCGGAGCTGCTCCCGCAACTGCGTCAGCCCCTCCTCCGCCGGAAACCCCTGCACCATCACACACGACGGCGAAGCGGTTATGCCTTCAAACCGGATGTCGAAGCGTGGAATCGTTCGAGTTACTTCCTTCACAAGCTGCATATAGGCCCCGGGTTGAATGGCGTCTAAGGTAAAGCCCTGGTAGCAGGAAATAACGGACAGTACCGTAACATGCAGATCGGAAGCCGGATAATAGTACTGCTCCGGCTCCAGCTGCCTGAGCTCCTGCAGCATGTGGGTGATGGCTTCCTGTACGTTGCGGTCGGGTCGAATCAGGACGGTGATCCCAAAGCGTCTGTCTTCAGGAGAATCAAGCAACGGATCGGTTTCAAAATGCCCTTTGCTAAACCCGGTTACTGAATTTTCCCAAAGTCTGTTATAATGTGCCTGCAGGTTCATGTGCTGTATTTTTTTACTTATAGCAGAGCCGAAGTAACGGCAGTAGTATTCCTGGTGTGGCAAAAATACTGTTTCTGAACAAAATTCAGACAAGCTACTAAAAAACCAGTCCAGATCCGCCCATGTATTTCATCTAAAAATCACAAACTTAAATTGAACTATTTTGCTCATTTTTTCTTTTAAGTTCTAACATTAAGATAAGTTTCAGGAGCTGATAATAAATTCCAGGATGCCAAAACCTGACAAAAACAGCCACTGACACAGAAAAAGGTATAAATTCCAGGATTAAACAAATATAATAATGGACAAAATTATTTACCACTTGATATTGTACTTAAGTAGTAGCCATTTAAATTTATCCCCATCTAAGATTATAAAAAACAATTTGTAATCTGATTGCAACATGAAGAACAGCTGAACCCTGCTTCATACCAGCACCACCCACCAGGTTAGTAAAATAACCAGCATATTCCCCAGCCACAAGCACGATACCATATCACTTTTTTGAAACCTAACTATGAACATAACCTTTAAAGGTACTTTTTTATTCCTGTTCCTGGTGCTCTTGCTCATGGGGACCAATAACAGGGCATTTGCACAACAGGACTGCCAGCAATTACCGGATGCCAGCCTGGCCAACCCAAAATATAACTTTACCTTCTGTAGCTTTAACACCAGCACCGCTACGTTTAACATGGTGGTGGAGAATAAATCGACCACCAAAGCAACCAATGCCAGCTACCACATTGCCTGGGGCGACGGCACCAGCAGCACACTAGGGAAAGATTTTACCACTACCACCCATACTTACCGCTCCACCGGTTTGTTCAACCTGGTACTCACGGTAACAGGCGAAGACGGTTGCACCAGCACCAGAACCCAGGAGGTGTTTGTGGGCAGTAACCCGGGAATCGGTATCTCACGCGAGGGGAACAGCAGCGACTGTGCCCCTATTTCGTATACCTTCCGGTTCAACAGTTTCGAAAACAACTCTCCTTATACTACCTACAGAATAAAGGTAGACGATGGCAGCCCCGTTATTACCCGTACACACCAGGAAATGCTGGCCAACCCTTATTTTGATCACACCTTTAACGAATCGTCGCAGGATCTGCCCGAAGGCTTTACCCTGGAAGTACTCGCCATCAACCCCTGCTTTACCACCCGTAACGCCTGGACCGGTATCCGTATTTCCAAAGGACCAATTGCTAAAATAGGTGCAGCATCTACCATTGGTTGCGTAAACCAGCCTTTCAAGTTAAAAGACAATTCTACCAGCGGCTACGATGCCTTCTCTAACACCTCCACGCACAAACGTGTATGGGAAATTACGCCTGCCACCGGCTGGACCATTACAGAAGGGAATGCTACCTATCCAACACCTACCATCGTGTTCACACAGCCAGGTGATTATAAAATCAAGCTTACCGTTAGTCCCGAAGATGAAAACTCGAACTGTTTAAGCAGCTCAGCAGAAGAAGAAATCCACATCACCACACCTCCTACTGCCGGTTTCTCGCTTAACCAGTCGCCAGTAAATGGCTGCGGCCCTAACACCGTCACCGTTCGCAATACTTCCGAAGGCGAAAATATCAACTTTAACTGGACTGTAACAAAAACGGACGGTTCTGCAGCCACCGGCTGGAGCTTTGTGAACGGTACAGCGGGTTCTAAAGAGCCCCAGTTCCGGTTCGAGACACCCGGCTCCTATATCATTGGCTTAACTGCCAGCAACGGCTGTGCTCCCAACAGCACCGTAAGCGATACGGTTACCATTATCGGCACGCCTACTGTGTCGCTTCCGGCAGCGCCTGCACCTTACTGCGGACCTACCACTGTTGCTTTTACAGCAGAAAACGCGGCGCACAAGCCGGTTTACAATGCCAACTTTGGTACCATTACGGGCTACAAGTGGGAAGTGAAAAAGATCTCCGGGCAAGGCGAATACAGCTTCGAAACAGGCAACAGCAGCGCTGCCAATCCAGGCATCCGCTTTACGACAGCCGGTAATACCGAATCGGTTTTCGAAGTGGCCGTAACAGCCACTAACGAATGCGGGGAGACTTCTCCTGCCGCAACACAACGTATTACCATACTGCCAATACCGGTCGTTTCCATTACGGCACCAAAGCCTGCCATCTGTATCGGCGAATCAATTACACTTACTGCCTCCGGCGCAACTGCCTTTACCTGGGCAGCTGCAGATGGCCTGAGTGCTACCACGGGCAATAAAGTAACCGTTAAACCGACTAAAACCACGACGTATACTGTAACCGGCAAAAACAACGAGACAGGCTGCAGCACTACCGCCCAGTTCACGGTAGTCGTGAATCCACTGCCGACTGTTGCTATCAGCACTTCTGCTCCTGAAATTTGTGTGGGCCAGGGATCAGCCACGCTTACTGCCTCCGGCGCCACCACTTATACCTGGGCACCGGCCACCGGTCTGAGTGCTACCACTGGTACATCGGTAACGGCATCGCCTGCTACCACTACCACTTATACCGTTACCGGTTTTGATGCTGAAACAGGCTGCAGCAATACCGCTACTGTTACGGTTAAGGTGAACCCGCTGCCACAGGTAAATGCCGGCGAAGACATGCTCGTGTGCGACAACCCGACGCCCATCAAACTAAACGGCTCGCCGGCAGGCGGCACCTGGTCAGGCCCGCATGTATCGGCTGACGGCTACTTTACCCCTGCAGGCAAAGGCAGCTTTGTAGTACGCTATACCTACACCAACGCCGCCGGTTGCTTTAATGTGGATGACCTGACGGTAAACGTATCAGAGGCTCTGGTGGCTGATGCAGGAGCAGATAAGGAAGTCTGCCTGAACAGCGGCTCCTTTGCGCTGGCCGGAAACCCGGTGGGCGGCACCTGGAGCGGCTCGCAGCATGTGACCAAAGACGGAACATTTTCGCCAACCGTTGCGGGTACGTATAACCTTACCTACACCTACTACACCGGCACCTGCTCTACAACTGACCAGGTACAGGTAACCGTGAAGCCTCTTCCGGCAATACCGGTCGTAAGAGCGACCACCATCTGCTACGGCGCTACCGCCACCCTCACAGCCGAAAATCCGGCAGGCACTGTGGTGTGGTTTGATAAGGATGGGAAAGAGCTGCACCGGGGAACTTCGTTTCCGACAGCAGCACTCATGGCTACTACTAAATTCTACGCCGAAACGTTGGGCGAAAACGGCTGTTCCAGCCCGCGTACGGAAGTACAGGTAGTGGTGCGCCCGCAAACACCGGCCCCGATGGTAGATGCAGTAACGCTTTGTGGTCCTGGCGTGGCTACGCTTAACGCTCAGGGTACTGCCGAAACCTACAACTGGTACAATGCCGGCGGACAACTGCAGTTTACCGGAAAAACCTTTAAACCGGAGGTAGCTAACAACACTACCTTTTATGCAGAGGGCGTGATAGCCGGTTGTGCCGGTCCGCGAACTCCTGTGCAGGTAACCGTGCTGCCGGTATTGGCCAACAACACGATCAAGGAAATTCAGACAATCTGCTTCGGCCAGAAACCGGCTACCTTAACGGGCACGCAGCCTGAAGGCGGGAACGGCACTTATTCCTACCGCTGGGAAAGCAGCCTGACCGAAGGCACCGGCTTTACGACTATTGATGGTGCTACAGAAGCCACTTACGCACCGCAGGCTTTGGAAAGAACGACCTGGTTCCGCCGCGTGGTGACTTCGGGTACCTGTACCGATGTATCGCCAGCCATCAAAGTAACCGTTACGCCGCTTGTTACTAAAAACACGATCGGCAGCAACCGCACCATCTGCGTGAACAGCCCTGCCGGTGAGTTGACCGGCAGCGAGCCGGAAGGCGGAAACGGCACCTATACTTATGTGTGGGAAAGCAGCACCAGCGGCACTGTAGAAAGCTTTACAGCGGCTGACGGTGACAATACAAAACAAAACTTCAACCCCGGCACCCTCGGCCAGACTACCTGGTTCCGCCGTGTGGTAAAATCAGGCACCTGCGATGTCAGCATCAGCGAAGTGGTGAAAGTGACGGTAGTGACGCCGGTGGCAAACAATACCCTCACCAACAACCCGATTGTTTGTGGTGGCAACACGCCTGTAACCCTGGCAGGCACCCAGCCAACAGGCGGCGACGGCGACTATAAATTCCGCTGGGAAGTGAGTACCGATGGCGTTACCTATGCTGTTGCTCCGGGCGTGAATAATGCCGCTACCTACACCCCTTCTGAATACAACCAGATCCTGTGGTACAGAAGAGTGGTAACGGCCGGTCCGTGCGAGGCCAGTGTGAGCAATGCCGTTCAGGTGCTGCCGGATGTGAGCAACAACATCATCAGCAACGAAAAAACCATCTGCTTCGGCGATGGATTTGAAACACTTACCGGTACAGCCCCTAAAGGCGGCGACGGCAAGTACACTTACCTGTGGCTGAGCAGCAAAAGCGCGGAAGGCAACTTTACACCTGCCGCAGGCGACAACACGCAGCCCGACTACACCGCACCTGCCCCACTGACCGAAACCACCTGGTTCCGACGCGTGGTAACCTCCGGTCCGTGTGGCGAGAGCCGAAGCAACAGCATCAAAATAACCGTGCAGCCTGCTATCGCCAGCAATACCCTTTCCGCGGAAGAGCTTACGGTTTGTGCCGGAAGCGCGCCTGCCAGCCTGAAAGGTGCACAGCCAACAGGCGGCAACAACACCTATACCTACGTGTGGGAAAGCAGCACCGACGGCGTGAACTTCGCGCAGGCAGAAGGAACAGCCACAGGCATAAACTACCAGCCGGCCAAGCTGGATAAAACCACCTGGTTCCGCCGAAACGTTTATTCCGGCCAGTGTGCTTCTGTGTCAGAGGTCATCAAAATAACAGTGAATCCAGTTATCACCAGCAACGTGGTTGCCGGTGACCAGGAAATCTGTACCGGTACGGTTCCGGCTAAACTGACAGGCACGCAGCCTGCCGGCAGCGTGGGTAACTTTACTTACCAGTGGCAGTCTTCTGCATCAGGTAAAAACGGTCCGTTCACCAACATCGCCAATGCCACCCAGGCCGATTACGCTCCGGCTGGTTTAACCACCACCACCTGGTACCGCCGCGTAGTGACTTCAGGCGCCTGCGTTGATTTTTCGAATGTGGTAGCGGTAACCGTGTCACCGGTGATAGCCCGGAACACGATTGCCCTGGCACAGGAAATTTACAAAGGGCAGACACCTGCGGCCCTGACAGGCTCCAGCCCGATTGGCGGCAACAATACCTACGCCTACCTGTGGGAAAGCAGTACAGAAGGCGCTGACAAAGGCTTCGCACCGGCAGCAGGTGTGAATAACGAACAGCATTACGCGCCAGGCGCCCTGCAGCAGAACACCTGGTACAGACGCCGCGTGATTTCGGGCGGCTGCGAAAACACCTCAGCAGCCATTGCCATTACAGTTATTCCGGATATCGTGAACAACACGATACAGGCGGGCCAGAGCATCTGCTACGGCAACAAACCGGCTCCGCTTACCGGCACACAACCGGCAGGAGGCGAAGGCAAGTATGTGTACCTGTGGCAGTCCAGCACCAAAGGAGCAGCAGAGGGTTTCATGACTGCAGCAGGACAGAATAACGGGCAAAATTACAGCCCCGCTGCCCTTACGCAAAGTACCTGGTTCCGTCGGGTTGTGGTTTCCGGTCCGTTTAAAGATACCAGCGAGGTAGTACTGATTAAAGTGAACCCGGCGATGGCCAATAACACGGTCTCTACGAACCAGACGATCTGCTTCGGAACAGCCGCGGCCCAACTTACCGGTTCCAAACCGACAGGCGGAAGCGGTGCCTACACTTACCTGTGGGAAAGCAGCACCACCGGTCCTGACAAAGGCTTTACGTCTGCAGCAGGTACCAACTCGCTTTCAGATTACACGCCGGTTAACTTAACCCAGACCACCTGGTACCGCCGCGTGGTAACGTCAGAGTCCTGCGACAGGCTGGTGAGCAATGTGGTGGCCGTCACCGTAAATCCGCTGCCTGCAGCGCCTGTGGTTGCTGATGTAACTATCTGCTACGGCAACAGGACGATCCTGAAAGCAACCGGAAGCGGCGGTAAGCTCCTGTGGTATACCAGCGCTACCGGAGGTACCCCTGTAACCGGAAGCGAATTTACAACGCCGGTGCTGACGCAGACTACTACCTTCTATGTGGAAGAAGTAGCCGCCTCCTGCCCTGGTCCGCGCAAAGCCGTAACCGTAACGGTGTCGCCGCAGTCAGCTTACGCAGGTGAGGATGTAACCATCATCAAAGGCAGAAGCACGACCCTGACCGCCACCGGCGGCGTGAGCTACTCCTGGTCACCGGCAGCCGGACTGTACAACGCTGAAAGCGACAAGATCCTGGTAAAACCGGAAGTTACAACCACCTACACCGTCACTGTGACCACCGCCGCTGGCTGTGTGTCAACCGACGAAGTTACCGTTACTGTGCTGCCGCTGGTGGATGTGCCGAATACCTTTACGCCAAACCGCGACGGCATCAACGATACCTGGGTGATCAAAAACCTGGACCTGTATCCGCAGTGCAAAGTGCAGGTGTTTAACCAGTGGGGCAACATGGTGTACAGCTCGCTTGGCTACAAAGCCCCGTGGGATGGCCGCCAGAACGGACAGGAATTGCCAATCGCTACTTACTACTATGTGATTCACCTGGGCAACAGTGAAAAGCCACTTTCAGGAAGTGTAACCATCGTGAAATAAGTAAGATTGATATTCAGAGCGCTTGTATGGATTTTACAAAGTCGAAAAGTCCATACAAGCCCTGAAACCACATAAAAATTTTCATTCCACGGAATTAATTATCAGAAAAAGTCATTATCAGGTAGTTCAACTATCTCCACAAAGTACAATCTATGAATAAACTTTTAGCTGTAGTCATAATGGTGGTAGCCGTGGCAGGCCAGGCACTTGCCCAACAGAAGCCACAGTTCACCCAATACACCTTAAACAATTACCTGCTGAACCCGGCACTTTCCGGCATCGAAGATTATGCCGATGTGAAGATTGGCGGACGCCACCAGTGGTCAGGCCTGGAAGGCGCCCCTGAAACGTACTACACCAGCATTCATATGCCGCTGGGCAAGGATATGTCGAATGTGTACAGAAGA
Organism: Botryobacter ruber; assembly: GCF_003347595.2. Taxonomy (GTDB): domain Bacteria; phylum Bacteroidota; class Bacteroidia; order Cytophagales; family Hymenobacteraceae; genus Pontibacter; species Pontibacter ruber_A. The sequence continues at coordinate 171,932 of NZ_QCZK02000041.1, forward strand.
CGTAAAACCGCCCGTGCCAAGGAATCGACCACTAAAAGAACCAATGTGTACCGTCGTATCCGTCCGCACCATGGTATAGGCGCCATCGCCATGACAACGCAGACTGGTATGCTAAAGCGCAGCAGCCTGGGTTTCAGCTACGCCTACCACCAGCCCCTCACCCGCACCCTACGCGTATCGGCAGGTGTATCCCCTGGCCTGATCCAGTACAACCTCGACCCAAGCGCTATCCGGGCTGCCGACATGAACGATCCGGCTTTGTATGATGGCCGGATAAACGAAACGAAATTCGACCTGACCATGGGCCTCTGGCTCTACTCGCAGGATTTTTATATTGGCGTGGCAGGCGCGCAGCTGGTGCCGAGCAAACGCGAATTCATCACGTCAGTTACCTCGCCCGAAGATATCAGCGGCAAACTGCAGAAGCACTATTTTACCACAGCAGGTTACCGCGTGGTGGTAGCTCCCGGTTTAGCAGTTATTCCTTCGGTGATGGTAAAGATGGCGCAACCCAGCCCGGTGTCGGTTGATACAAACGTAAAGGTTGTTTATGCCGACCGGGTGTGGGGCGGAGCCTCGTACCGGCACAAAGATTCTTTTTCAGCGATGGCAGGCGTCAGCATAAGCCCGTTGCTGGATGTGTCCTATGCCTACGACCTCAGCACTTCGCCGCTGGGCATCGCCAACTCAGGCAGCCATGAAGTGGTGGTTGGTTTTAAACTCCGAAATGTGGCGAAGGTTCACTGCCCGCAGTGGGCCTGGTAGAAGGAACGCTTATCAAAGCAGTAAATTCATGAATTTGAAATATACTTTTCATTTTGTAACAGTTCATGTAGTGCCCTCTAACCTACAGTTTCATTGTTAACCTAAGCGCTCCTCGGCCGCGCGGCCGCGTTTTCGCTTCCGTCGCTGTCTACATGAACCTGCCCTCGCTCCGCTGCGGGCTGCTGAGCAGAGCTCAGCACCGGAACATGTAGAAGGCTCCTCCTGCGAAAACTGGAAAATCTTTTCCTTCGAGCTTTAATAAGTTACCCTTGCTAGCTTTGAATGTCAAACAAAATATATTTTAATTCACAAATTAATGTTAAAACGAAAAAGGGGAGCTACTCAAGCAGTAGGCTCCCTTTTTCGTTTTATTGACCTCCGGAATGTGCAGAGGCTGTGGTGGCAGGTGCTGTAGCATAAAATCACGCTAAAACGTTGAAATTAATCTGCTGCTCCTGCCACCATTCCCGCTGCTGCCCCTTAGCAGGCGCAGCGCAGCATTCTACTGAATCTCCTCAGCTTTAAAGCCGGCTTTCTGCACCGTGCTTTGAATTTCCTGCGGCTCCAGCGAGTCGGTCGTTACCTCCAGCACTTTATTTGGATTGTCGGTATCTACTTTCCACTCCTTAACACCTTCCATTTTATTCAGATGAGGTGTTACAGCTCGTACACAGCTGCCGCAATTGATGGTTGTTTTAAATTTATACGTCTTCATATTTAACATAATTAATTAACTATTAAAAATTCACTACATTATTAATTTGAACATTAGTATGAGGCTTGAAAATTTTCAACCCCACAAAACTTTCTAACTCTTCACATTTCTACCTCTCTACCTCCTAAACTCCCAAACTTTCCAACTTCCCTACTTGTTTTTCAGGCGCAGGCTGTTGCCTACTACCGATACGGAACTCAAAGCCATGGCAGCGCCTGCGATCATCGGGTTGAGTAAAAAGCCCGTGAAGGGATACAGCAGTCCGGCTGCCACCGGGATACAGATCACGTTGTAGAAGAAGGCCCAGAACAGGTTCTGCCGGATGGTCTGCACTGTGGCCCGCGACAGCTTAACGGCTGCTGCTACCTGGCGCAGGTCGGAACGCATCAGCGTGATGCCCGCCACATCCATGGCTACATCGGTACCGTGCCCCATGGCGATGCTTACATCGGCGGTTGCCAGGGCCTGCGCATCGTTTATACCGTCACCCACCATGGCCACTGTTTTGCCTGCTGCCTGCAGTTTTTTCACGAAATCAGCCTTGTCCTGCGGGAGCATCTCGGCCTGGTAATGCGCCACTCCTACTTGTCCGGCTACGGCAGCTGCGGTCTGGGCGTTGTCGCCGGTGAGCATGTACACCTCCAGTCCCGCTTCCGTCAGCGCATGCACACCTTCTGCCGCACCTGGTTTTACGGGGTCGCTAACTGCAAAAACAGCGATGGCTTCTGCATGATTGCTGAAGAAGATGGCAGTTTTGGCCTCCTGCTGCAGCCTGGTTGCCGCCTGCTGCAATGTTGGCGATACCTGTACCCCCTCCTGGCGGAGCAGTTTCTCGTTCCCGGCCAGGTAGCGGGTGCCGTTAAACTCAGCTTCGATACCCAAACCGGTGATGCTGCTGAAGGTAAGCGGATGCAAAGTTTTTTTCCCGGCTTCTTTGTAGAATGTGTACACTGCCTGCGCAATCGGGTGCTCCGACTGGGCCTCCATCGAATAAAAAATCTGCTCCAGCGCTTCCTTGTTCGTCACATCCTCCGACCAGACCACATCGGTTACAGCCGGTTTGCCCGTGGTGATGGTGCCTGTTTTGTCCAGCAGCACCGCATTTACCCGGTGTGCCCGCTCCAGGCTCTCGGCATCTTTTATCAGGATGCCTTTTTCAGCGCCACGACCTACGCCTACCATAATGGCTGTTGGCGTAGCCAGTCCCAGCGCACAGGGACAGGCAATTACGAGCACCGAGATCATAGAGATAAAGGCATGCGTCAGGTGCGCCTGTCCGCCCACTATAAACCACACGGCAAAGGTCAGGAGGGCGATGCCCAGTACCACCGGCACAAAAATTCCGGCAATCTTATCCACGAGCCGCTGCACGGGCGCTTTGCTGCCCTGCGCTTCCTGCACCATCCGGATGATGTGGGCCAGCGTAGTTTCGCCGCCGGTTTTGCGGGCAATCAGCTGCAGGCTCCCCTTTTGGTTGATGGTGCCGGCAAACACCATATCGGCTACCTTTTTCTGCACCGGCAGCGGCTCTCCGCTCAGCATGCTTTCGTCTACGTACGAAGCACCGGCCACTACCTCGCCGTCTACCGGCACCCGGTCGCCTGGCAGCAGCACAACCCGGTCGCCTACGATTACTTCCTCCAGGCTGATTTCCGCTTCCGAATTGTTCCGGATCACCCGGACTGTTTTCGGCTGCAGCCCCATCAGCTTTTTAATAGCAGCGGAACTCCGGTCTTTGGCATTTTCCTCCAGGTACTTGCCCAGCAGAATAAACGCAATAATAACCGCCACCGCCTCGTAGTACACATGCGGATCAAGGTTACGGCTCTGGAAAAAGTCCGGGTAAACCGTGTTAAACACACTGAAGATAAAGGCGATGCCCGTGCTCAGGGCCACCAGCGTATCCATGTTGGCCCGTTTGTGTTTGGCCTGTTGCCATGCCCCCACAAAAAAGCGTTGTCCTGCCCACAGGAGCACCGGCGTTGTGAGCGCCAGCATGGCCCAATTGCCCCACGTGAAGGTATCATGAAAAAACATGCCGATAACAAACACCGGAAAGGCCAGCACGGCCGCTACAATCGTTTTAAACTTCAGCTGCGCCAGCGCCGCCTCCTGCCTTTCCTCCAGTTCTTCGGCCGTTTGCTGCTCCACCAGCATGTCGAACCCGATCTCCTTTACCGTATCGCGCAGTTGCTCCTGGTTTACCACCTCCGGGTCGAAGGCAACCTGTACGGTTTTGGCAGCAAAATTTACGTTGGCCTCTTCTACTCCCGGCGTGGCACTCAGCATACTTTCTATACTTGCAGCACAGGAAGCACAAGTCATTCCTTCTACCGGGTAAGTTTTTTTTTGATATTTAGTTTCTGCTACTGTTTCCATTACTTAGCCTGTTAATATGTTACAAAGATACGTACATGCCCAGGCCAGGGCTTTACACATTTGTACCTATGATTTACAGATTTTTTATATAGCAGTTCTTTTTGTAAATTGAAGGTTCGCTTAACATAAATTTTTAAAATTCCAACAATATTTAATTATCAAAATATAAAACTTTTATCATCTAACATAAGTTATATGATATTATTCAAATAATAAATAGGCAGATACTAACAAAAATAAAAGGAACTAAAACAACTGCCATAAACTTATAAAGGCAGGGGGTATTGCCTTCTTGTATTAAAAATAGACATTAGGAGGTATGGATAACTGTTACATTGGCTCCCGAACTGCCTGTTTAGATGATTTATCATGAAATGAGCCCTTTTCAAAAAGTTAAAAACAAGTTATTTTATCCTGGGGGTAGTGTAATACGCTCAGTCACCATAGCCTTTTCTCTTATTCTATTAGTACTCCTGGCTGTAAGCGCTTTATCGTTTTTAGGCGCACAGAAGATAGAGCGAAAATATAAACTGGTGGTTTCAGACGCCATGCGCAAACTGGAGCTTGTCAGCAAACTGCACGAAAACGAAGATATTATTTACAATGATGTGCTGGGGCACCTCTCCACCTCCAGCCCCAAAATCAAAGCCCATTACGAAGAACGCATTGCTACCGTAAACAAGGAAACCACCGAAATTCTGCAGCAACTCCGGGAGCTGCTCCAGCACGATGGCAGGCTTATCATTTTAAATGAGTATGAACAGGAACGAACCGACTATGCCCAATTTATTCAAACCCACCTGAAACGCAGCAAAGAGGGCAAGTATACCAAGGCAGAACTGATCAGTTCGTTTACACTGGCATCTGTTTCGAGCACCCAGCAACGCCTGCTGGTACAGTTAAAAGACAGCATCCGGAGTGTAGCCAGAGAAAGGGGCGACAGGGCCATAGAGTCTGTTACGAGTAACATCCGGAACTTTAACCTGCTGTTGCTGGTAGCCATGCTGCTGGCCATTGCCTCCGGGTCGCTGGTGCAGGGCATCATTAAACGTTTGAAGCGGGACAACCTGCTCCTTAATGCCGAGATCAAAGACAGGCAACAGCTGGAAGTGGCCCTGAGCGAAAGCCAGCGTCAGTACAAAAACCTGTTTAACTATAATCCTGTCCCGCTCTGGGTTTACAACCTGCAGGACCTTGGCTTTATCGAGGTAAACGAGGCAGCTATAAAAGAATATGGCTACACCCGCGAAGAGTTCCTGGAGCTGAAACTTGCCGACATTATTGCCCCGGAAGATGCGCAGATACTGGATGAAATAGTAGCGGGCACTGCCAGGGGCGCCTCTATGGCCAACAACTGGCGCCATAAACGAAAAGACGATACCGTATTCTGTGTCGAAACCATTGCCCATGCCCTGCCTGCTGCAGGCGATCTGTTCCCGGGCATAGTGGTAGCCATAAACGTAGACGAAAGGCAACGTGCACTGCGCCAGCTGCGGCATAACGAGAAGCAGTTGCGCGAAGTCAGCTCCAGTATACCCGGAGCTGTTTTCCAGTTTCAGCTCAATGCCGAATGGGAGCCCTCCTTTACCTTTATCAGCGAAGGTATTAAAAGACTGTATGGCGTAACACCCGCCGAAGTGTATGCCAATGCGGCAGTTGTGTACAAGCACATACACCCCGGCGACCAGCAACGTGTCCGCAATGCGGTCCGGATTTCTTCCGGAAGACTTACCCCGCTGGAGGAAGAGTACAGGCTGTGGCTTCCGGAACAGGAAGTCTGGAAATGGATCCGGGTTCACGGCCTCCCAACCCTGAAAGAAAATGTGGTTACCTGGAACGGTACTTTTATTGACATTACCAAGCAGAAAGAGGCCCAGAAAAAGCTGATCGGCTCTGAGGCAAACCTGCGCGCGCTGCTAAACAGTTCGCCACAGGCCATCTACCTGCTCGACGACAGCATGCATGTACTCCTCTTTAACAAAGTAGCCATGCGGGAGGTATCTACGTACCTGTTCAAGGAGCTGACCATCGGGCAAAGCATCCTGCAGTTCATAGACGAAGAATCTGCCGAAAGCATGAAAGAGAACCATACCAGGGCAATGCAGGGGGAAACCATTATTTATGAAACAGGAAGAGGCAACCAGTGGTACGAGATCGCATACCGCCCAATTGTAGGCCCCGACGGCAAAGTGTTGGCCGTGGCTTTCAGCACGCTGGATATTTCGGAGCAAAAGCACACCCTGGAAACCATCAGACGCAGCGAGATGCAGCTGGCCCGTGCCCAGCAGCTGGCCCACCTGGGTAACTGGGAGTATGATGTACAACGTGATGAAATGTCGTGGTCGGATGGCGTTTATTCCATCTTTGCTATCAACAAAGATACATTTCACCCCACCATCCTGAACAAAATTGCCTTCGTTCACCCCGACGATAGGGTACGCGTACGCGAAAAGCTGGAAGCCTCCATTCAGGAAAACAAGCTTTTCACGGATGAGTACCGCATTGTGCGTGCCGACGGCAAGGAGCGGGTACTTTACGAAATAGCAGAAACAGAGAACGATGAAACAGGAAAAGCAGTAAAAATATCGGGGGCCGTGCAGGACATAACCGACCGCAAAGAAGCCGAGCGCGCCGTAACCGAAGCCAAAAACCTGCTGCAGTCCACACTCGAGAACATTCCGGAGGTAATTTTCTCGACCGATGAGAAGTTCCTGATCCGGTACATCAGCCCGCAGTGCCTGGAGCTGACAGGCTTTGCCGAACCCGCCTTTTATAAAAAGCCTGCTTTATGGTTCAAGATGATCCACAAAAAAGACAGGCGGATGCTCTCGACCCTGGTTATACCCAACCTGCTTGCCGGGCACCGGCAGCAGTGCGAAGTCCGGATCTGTACGAAAGATAAAACAGAGAAGTGGCTCCTGTTACGGCTTTCTCCTTTGCTGGATACGGCGGCAGGACGTGTGGTACGGATCGACGGTTCTGCAGCTGACATGACCCAGTACAAAATGGCCGAAGAAAAACGCAACCAGCTGACAGAGGAACTGCTCCGGCAGAACCAGAACCTGCAGCAGTTTGCCTATATCGTGTCGCATAACCTGCGTGCGCCTATTGCCAATATTCTGGGCCTCACCTCTATTTACGACCGTAAACAGCTGAACAACGACCGGAACATCAAGGTAATTGACGGCCTCCAGAAGTCTACCAGGCTGCTCGATACCACCATCCGCGATCTGAATGATATCCTCACGATCCGGAGCGACATTAAAAATTTACAGGAAGAAGTTTATTTTAACCAGATACTGGATGAGATAAAAGACAGCCTCTCCGAAGACATCGCAAGAGCCGGAGCCGAGATTGTTTTCGATTTTCATGAAGCCCCCAGTATTATTACCATTAAAAGTTATTTAAATAGCATTATGCTAAACCTGATAGCAAATGCGCTCAAATACAGGGCACCGAAGAGAAATTTAGTGGTACAGCTCAAAACTTTCCGGGTTCCTAACTATATTTGCCTTAGTGTTGGCGATAATGGCCTGGGTATAGATCTGGAAAAATTCAAAGATAAAATTTTTGGTCTGTATAAACGTTTTCATTCGGGTACCGATGGCAAAGGAATTGGCCTGCATTTAGTTAAAACACAGGCAGAACTGCTGGGCGGACGGGTGGAAGTAGAAAGCCAGGTAGATGTAGGAACTACTTTTATAGTGTATTTTAAAAGTTAAAGGGGTAAATGAGTACTTTAAAAAGAGTTGTTCTGATTGATGATGATCAGGTTAATAATTTTGTATGCGAAAGTATTATTAAAAATGAAAAATTCGCCGATGAAGTTATTAGCTTTGAGTGGGCTGAAGATGCATTGTCATTTTTAAAAGAAACTTCAGAACACGACCCCTCCCGTTTTCCGGAACTTATATTCCTGGACATTAATATGCCTGGCATGGATGGATGGGCTTTTATGGATGAGTACCGCCTGCTGCCTCATGAAGTAACGGAAAAATGCAGCCTCTTTGTACTTTCTTCGGCTGTGGACCGCAAAGACATTATGTCGGCCAAAAACCACCAGGAAGTAAGAGATTTCTTTTCCAAACCGCTTTCTCCTGAAATACTGGAGTTTATCAAGGAAGAATTTTTAACGGAACTACATTAGGCTGCTCCCCGGCCTTGTGGTGTTCACCATGCATTACTGCACCTGGTCCAGGGGCTTTCGCTGCTGCGAGGTGTTTTTCTTGTAATCGCTGGGTGTTTGCCCGGTAACCTGCTTAAACTGGTTCGAGAGGTGCGCCACGCTGCTGTAGCCGAGCTGGTAGGCAATCTGGCTTAAAGTGAACTCGTTGTACGCCAGCAGTTCTTTCGCTCTTTCCACTTTCTGCAGCACCAGGTAGCGCGCGATGGTCGTTTGCTCTTCCGAGGAGAAAAGGCTGCTTAAGTAGGCATAGTCGCGGCCGATTACTTTTTCCAGGTAGTCCGACAGGTTTACCTGCAGGTCTTCCAGCCCGCCCGAACGCACCAGCTCAATAATGGCAATCTTGATCTGCTCCACCGTTTCCGCCTTCTTGTCTTCGAGGAGCTCGAAGCCGTTGGCGGCCAGCGCCTTTCGTATGTGTTCCAGCTGAGCAGCAGAGGGTTCATCCCGGAGCAGCACCGAACCTAACTGTACCTCCAGCACCGGTTGCTGCAGGCGTTCCAGTTCTTCCGTTACCACCTTAATGCAGCGCGGGCAAACCATATTACGGATATGAAGCATGTATTGAGCCATTTGAATAGTTGAAAGCAGGAGGAACAAAGCTGCTCCCCCTGTTCTGTGGTATACGGTGTTACTGTTTGTCCCGGATAGTTGCCTGCACTTCGCCGCACTCCAGCATGGCATCGCCATAATAAGGGTTTCGCACCTCTTTTTTGCTGCTGAGCCAGCTGCCACCTGCATTGTTGTTGGCCATCGGGCAATATTGCTTGTACACGGTGCTGCCGGCGCCAAATGCTTCCGTAGCGGCAATCATGTTGGTGGAAAGGGCTGTAAACGCTTTGCGCTGCTGGCCCAGGTCGGTGGTACCGGCAATGTCGGCTGCCCCCGCTTGCAGTTCTCCTGCTACCGAGCGCCATTTCTGAGCCGCATCTCCTTCCAGCATGGAGGCATCTACATCCTCGAGGCTGGCCACCAACGCGGTTGCATGCTGCTTTGCCTCGTCGGCATTGCTCGCCACCAGGGCATCCTTCAGCGCCAGGTAGTTTGCCGTTGCCAGCTCAAATGCATTTTTAAACGTTTCGGGCGTTTCGTAAGCAGCCTGAATTACGTTTCCGTCTGTTTCAGTTGCTTCTTCCTCGGCGTATTCGTCTGTTTCAACCGCTGTGCCTGCTTCGTCGGTGTTGCCTGAGCAGGAGGTGAAAGCAGGTATTCCCGCCGTCAGGGCCAGCGACAGGACCGCCATGGTCATAAAGTTCTTTTTCATGTAACTGTTCTTGCTTAATCTACTGGTAAACTTACAAAATTTTTCGGCTTTCCGCTGTAATAACCCCTCCTGCTCCGGTTTTGCCCATAAACAGGAGCAGCAAAGGCTCTGGTGACAGTGGCTGCAGAATAAAAACTACCCGTAGGCGGGAGTACCAGGCAGCAAACCAGTCCGGATTGTTTTGCTGCCGCAGCCACCAGAGCCTTTGCTGCTCCTTTTGAATTAATTGGGGCCTGAACACGTTGAGAGGGTATACCGTAGCGGCAGCTTTCGTACCGAAGCACCTGCTTCCGGAATAATTAAAACGGGTAAGCAAATTTTTAACCTTACCTTTACAAAGAATTTAAAGACAAAAGATGACATTTAATCAACTACAACTTATAGATCCGATTCTGCGGGCAGTAGAGGCAGAAGGTTATACCTCTCCCACGCCCATACAGGCACAAGCCATTCCGAAAGTACTGGAAGGCCACGATCTGTTAGGTTGTGCACAAACCGGCACAGGCAAAACAGCAGCCTTTGCCATCCCTATTCTGCAACAGCTGCAGCAAAAGCGAACCCAGGGCAGAAACTTTTCCACTGCCATTAAAACCCTGATCCTGACTCCTACACGCGAACTGGCCATCCAGATAGGCGAAAGCTTTACGGCTTACGGCAAGTATACGGCTGTAAAACACACGGTTATTTTTGGCGGCGTTTCGCAGCACCCACAAACGGAGGCATTACGCAGAGGTGTGGACGTAGTAGTAGCAACCCCGGGCCGTTTACTCGACCTGATCCAGCAGGGCTTTATCAGCCTTCGGAACATCGAGGTGTTTGTGCTGGACGAGGCAGACCGGATGCTGGACATGGGCTTTATCCATGACATTAAAAAAATTATCCCGATGCTGCCCAAAAACAGGCAGTCGTTGTTTTTCTCCGCCACCATGCCCGCCGAAATCCAGAAGCTGGCCGATACCATCCTGAAAAACCCGGTGAAGGTGGAAGTAACACCTGTTTCTTCCACCGCCGACAAGGTAGAGCAAACCATTTACATGGTAGAGAAAAGCGACAAACGCTCGCTGCTGCGCCACATCCTGAAAGACGGTTCTATTGCACGGGTGCTGGTGTTTACACGTACCAAGCATGGCGCCGACCGTGTAGCCAAGGAACTGAACAAGTCAGAAATTCAGGCGGAGGCGATACACGGCAACAAATCGCAGAATGCCAGGCAGCGGGCTTTAACCAACTTTAAAGCAGGCACCACCCGCGTGCTGGTAGCTACCGACATTGCAGCCCGTGGCATCGATGTGGAAGAGCTGTCGCATGTGATTAACTACGAACTGCCGAACGAGCCGGAAACCTACGTGCACCGCATTGGCCGCACCGGTCGTGCCGGGAACAAGGGAATAGCACTTTCTTTTTGTGATGCAGAAGAGCGTGCTTACTTAAAGAGCATCCAGAAACTGATCAACAAAAGCCTGGATGTAAACAAAGACCACCCTTATGTTTCTGCTGTAGCCGAAACGGAGGTGCGTAGCGCTGCAAAGCCGGCTGCCGGTAAACCAGGAAACAAAAACAACCGGAACCGGAATAACTGGCGGAACCGCAAAGCTGCCAAAGCATAATCGGCTGATTTTTTCATCACAAAAAAAATCAAAAAGAACATACCAGAAAAGTCAACCTGGCTAAGCCCTGCTCCTAAAGCAGGGCTCTTTCTTTTGTTTTACTTTTTATTTACCACATAACAATCCTTTAATTTTTCACATGAAATAAAAATATTTTTTTATTTCCTAAGCACCCCACCAGGCACCTGCTTCTACTGGTTTAAGCACCGGCCCCTTCCTTTATATATTCAAGTTTAACATTGGTTTAAAAATATTTGTCAAAAATATTTACTAATGAATATATATTTATTTGTAAGATACTAATTATATTAGAGGTTATAAATTGAAAAACCAAACCTGTAAACGTAATTCGTATGAAAAAACTTCTTGTATCGTTCCTGTTCAGTTTAGCAGTAAGTGCTCCTTCATTTGCACAGGAAGCACCTAAACACCTGTCGCCTGAAGCTGAAAAATATTGTACAGAACTAACCAGGGCAATGGCTGCTGAGATACAGTTAAATGAAGCGGAATTTATTGTGTTAAAATCCCTGAACAGGGAAATGATGCTGAAGTCGGAAGAAATAAAAAGCACCTATGCAAACGATGCTGCCACCAAGGAGAAGAAAATGAAAGAAATAATTGCTGGCTTCAACAGCAAACTAACCCCGGTATTAAGGCCTTACCAGTTACAGGCTTTTTCTGCTATGAGCCTCAGCGCTAACACCTGGGCGGTATCAGATTCAAAAATAGCTGTTACCTCTAAATAACCCGGTAAAGGAAGTGCATAAACAAGCCGTGGGCGCCCCGGAATTTCCGGGGCGCCCACGGCTTGTTTTGTTTTTAGTTTATTTAGTATCCAAACTGGTTCGCAGGTATCTTACAACTTACCGGATACTGTCTCTGCCCTTTTCATCGTCCCGCTTGTCGGGGTTTTCTATTTCACGGTCTTTCCCGAGCGGCTGGTCGCCTGTTCTGATGCCGTTAACGCCACCGCTCATGGCTGTGTCGCTGCCTTCGAATTCAAAACCGGGTCCCTGGGCAAATTCCTCCGTGCTATTGGGGTTGTTGCCGCCATAACCTGTGGTTTCGTTGCCGTGTATGCGGAGATTCTCCAGCCTGTCTTTCTGGTCCCCCCGTTCGAGCGCTCCGTTAAGCCCAACATTTCGTTTTGCAGAAGGATCAGGACGATTACTCATGGTCATTCGCTTGTTGTAATCATCAAATATATTTTTCACGCCATCAGCTGGCTTGCGTTTTTCTTCATCTTTAGCCATTTCTCTAAATCTTAAGTTACATTATTAGATATACGCTCCCGGAAAAGACTTGTTCCCGGCAAGAAAGGCAGCCATAGAAAAAAGGAAGTTGTAGTATGAATTCTTCTGGTATTTTTGCAGTCGTAACGGCAGCCCTGCGCTACCTTTAAGGCGTGTTAATTTCAGATAAAACCGTTGCTATGGCACCACTTCCGGTGTTATTTCGTTACAAAGCAGATCTACTACCATGATACAGATGAAATTATCTAAAATATATAACTTCCGGGAGATGAACTCCTACCAGTTTGTTGCCGTAACGGGCCTTGTCATGACGGTGGTGGCGCATATAATCCTGGCCCTTATCGGAAAAAGAGTCGAAAACTTTGAGGCGCTGTACCTGTGCTGGACGGTTTTCTTTGCGCTGGGCACCATTGCCAACTACCGAAGCAAGCCCGAAGACCACGACCACCATCATCACCACTAAAAAGTGTAAACTCCTGCTGCCACCATTTCCTTTGCGGCACAAACAGGAGCAAAGGCTGTGGTGAGAGCAGGAGCCAACAAAAACAAACCTCCCCTGAAACAGGAGAGGCCTGAAAAATCACAAAACTTAAACTTTAACCAAAATACGTTAGAAAGAAAACCCGACAGAGCCTTTTATCACGCCGTTGTACGTTTCGAAACGGCGGTTGCTGTCGACGGTGGTGAGGCCGTAATCGTAGCCGGCACTGATGCTCAGGCCGCTGCTGAAGCGGTAACCCAGGCCACCGGTCAGCGCCACATCAAACTCACGCATGCCGCTCTTCATATCCCACTCCCTGTTCAGCACATTAAAACCTAATGCACCGGCACGGGCCTGTATCTTATTGGAGAGCAGGTACGACACCTGCGGACCGGCAAACAAGTTAAACCCTTCGCCCACATAAATTTTTGCCAGCACCGGCAACTCCAGGTATTCTGCTTTGTTGGTGATGGTCGCTTTCACATTCAGGAACTCGGTCTCTTTCCAGGGCAGGGTACCTACTACACGGGTACCTTTCTGCGAGTACAGCAGTCCCGGCTCAATTTCGAACCCCGGAGCAACCGGTATGCTGATAAAACCGCCGGCATGGAAGCCTTCGCGCATCTCCTGCTTTATGGCGCCATCCGCAAACTCAAAAAGATTGTTGATGCTCTCTACACTTTCGCCCTGCCAGTTCGCCATATTCAAACCGGCCCTGATGCCGACACGCACGGGTTGCTGCTGCGCAACTACCTGGGTGGCAGCTACTGCCATCACCACTACCAGAAGTAAAAATATCTTTTTCATGACTCTGCTTTTCTAAAATCCTATAAAGTACAGCTGCGCAGCTGTTAACACAGTTTGTAAAAACCGTGCCAGAACGAGACCAGTTTTTCAACCGAACCACACAACACATCACAACAACCTGTTTATCAAAATCTTAAATCATAATAAAAATTTCACCTTTAATTTTTCCGGTTGATTTCGGAGCTGGCGCCTTGGCGATAGAGGCTGTAAGCGTACCTTTGCGCTTGGTTAAACAAGCAAAAGCGTAAACACAGAATTGCATGAACGATAAGAAGCAGGTGCAACTGCAACGGCTGGTGGTGCACCGGGTAGGCAACAAAGCAAAAGAAGAAGGTGTAATTATTTCGAAAGACCTGGTGGACCTGCGGGATGAACAGCTGAACGACCTGTTGCTGAACTATTTTCTGACACCATTTAAGCAGGAAGAATTTTTCCGGTTTACGCATACCTCCGACCTGGCCCTGAACGAGCTGTTTGCCTACGCAACGCTCCTGTTTAACGAGCCCGCCAATTTTCATGAGTACTCGGTACACATCCTCAACCACCTGTATGAGCAGTCGGACCATCCGAAAGTAAAGAGCGGGGAACTGTATGTGGCGCATTTTTTGGGTTGCAACGTGGAAGGCGAGGAACTGGTAGACGCCATCGGCATTTTCAAGTCGGAAAATAAAGATACCTTTCTTACGTTCCAGGACCAGGACGACGATCTGCAGGTGAACTACCACTTTGGGGTTAACATAAAGAGCGTAGACAAAGGCTGCCTTATTTTTAACACCGAAGCAGAAGACGGGTACCGCGTAAAACTGGTGGATGCCAACAGCACCGACGCCCTGTTCTGGAAAGAGGATTTCCTGAACATAACGGAGCTGAAAGACACTAACTTTACTACCAAAACCTACCTGAACCTCTGCAAGGACTATTCGGAAGAGGTTTTTGCCCAGAGCGAGAGCAAGAAAGAGCAGATAGAGTTTATCAGCCGTTCTGTGGATTATTTTTCAAAGAACGAGACCTTCGACCTGGAAGAATTCACGAGCAGCGTGATTGAAGAGCCGGAATCGGCGGAGCGGTTTAAAAACTATTCACAGGCCTTTGCCGAGGAGCGTGGCCTGGAAGACTTCAGCGGGTTTGCCATCAACAAAAACACCGTCCGCAATATGAAGCGCAAATTCCGCAACTTCATCAAACTCGACACGCAGATCGAAATCAAGTTCAGCGGCTACAACCCGGAGCAAAGCGAGCAGTACATGGAGCGCGGTTTCGACGAAGAACGCGGCATGCATTTTTACAAAGTATATTTCCACAGCGAAAGCTAAGGGAGTTTGGGAGTTTGGGAGTTAGAAAGGTAGAAAGGTAGAATTTGTAGGGGTTGAAAATATTCAACCCTTTAAGAGAGAGGTAGTGAACATGTAGGGGTTGAAGATTTTCAACCCTGTAACAGAAAGTTAAAGCGTTGGGTGTTATGATCTGTAGAGACGCGGTGCCCGCGTCTCCTGCACAAATCACAAACAAATCCAATCAATCCTACTATTCCTTAAATCTTCTTAATCTTGTTCAGACAGAATAATTCCGTAAATCCTGATTCAGACTAATATAAAATCACAAAGATCACACATCATTACCATCAACGGTTCAGACAGTATTTATAACCACCTGAAACTTAATCGCTTTACTTTCAGTTGCATATTGTCGTAAAAGATAATTCAGCAACCGGAATGGTTTTTGAAGAAGCTTATACTTTCACATGAAGCCTATGAAACACGTAACATTTGCCTTAATCTTCTTTTTTGCGTCTACAGCACTGTTTGCGCAGACAACTACTGCCTCTGCGGTGCAACAGGACCCAAAAGCAGGCCAAAGTACTAATAAAACACTCGAGCAACGCGCCGACGAAATTACGGCCGGTATGGTAAAGCACCTCCATTTATCCGGCGAGCAGGCCAAAAAGGTCAGAGCGATTAATCTTGCCAACATGCAGCATGCCGAAGCAGCCCGCGTGAAGTATAAAAATGATCCGAAGCAGTTTGCACACCAGATGGAGATTATTAGCGAGACCAGGCTGCAGCAGATAAAGGAAGCGCTCACGCAGCAGCAGTTTGAGCAGTACCAGGCCCGCCGCGAAGAGAAAATGGGCGTGCCGCGCGAAGCCCGGAGCAATCCGGGAGCCAGGCAGCAGGAAAGCTCTTACCAGAACCAGTATTAGACCCACAAAGAGGCAGGCGACCAACCTGCCTCTTTTTTTTTGCACCCCCGCCAAATAAAAATAGCCGCTGCACCTCCCTCCATAGCCACACCACAACAACTAACTCAGGATAAGCTATTTGCACGTAAAAAAAGTTTACTGCACCTGCCACCACTGCCGCTGCTGCTACCGTCTTTTTTAACAATAATTTTAACAGGTACCATTTGCAAAATAAAATCTGTCGCTTACCTTTGCCATTGTTTAGAATAAGTCTAAATAAAAATAAACTTTTAAGACAAATTGTATATGAAAAAACTATGTACCCTTTTTGCGCTACTGGTCCTTGTGCTGCAGGTGCAGGCCCAGACCGGAAACATCAAAGGCATTGTGCGGACATCGGACGGAGAACCTGCCGAGTTTGTAAACGTGGGCTTGAAAGGAACATCGCTCGGAGCCACCGCCGACAAAAACGGGAATTACCATTTTAAAAATATTCAGCCCGGCCGCTATACGCTGGTAGCAACGTTGGTGGGCCTGCAGCCACAGGAACAACTGGTGGTACTGCTGGCCAACGAAACACTGGAAGTTAATTTTACACTGCAGGAAACAGCCCAAAAGCTGCAGGAAGTGGTGATATCAGCCAACTCGAACAAATACCGGCAGCCGAACCTCTCCTCTTCCCTCCGCCTCCGCACGCCTGTACTGGAAACACCCCAGAACATACAGGTGGTAACTAATGCCGTGCTGGCCGACCAGCAGGTGTTCGACATGCTGGAAGGCGTAACCCGTAACGTAAGCGGTGTAACACGGCTGGAGCACTGGGACAACTATGCCCGCATCAACATGCGCGGTTCGCAGATTGCAGCTTTCCGTAACGGCATGAATGTGCAGATGCCCTGGGGGCCGCTGGCGGAAGACATGTCGGTAGTAGACCGGATTGAATTTGTGAAAGGGCCGGCAGGTTTTATGATGGCGAACGGCGAACCCAGTGGTTTTTACAACATCGTTACGAAAAAACCGACAGGCCTTACCAAAGGCGAGGCAGCTTTTACCCTTGGCAGCTTCCAGACCTACCGCGCCACCCTGGACCTGGACGGAAAACTTTCTTCCAACGGCAAACTGCTCTACCGCCTCAACCTGATGGGCCAGCAGAAAGGCTCACACCGCGACTACGAATACAACAACCGCTACACTGTGGCGCCGGTTCTTAAATACCTCTTCTCCGATAACACCTCCCTTACCGCCGAGTACACTTATCAGTTTTCTGAAATGTCGGCCATTGGCTCTAATTACGCTTTCTCCCCGAACGGCTACGCCGACCTTCCGCGTAACTTTACCACGGCAGAGCCCACCCTGGCTCCTACCAAAATTCACGACCAGAGCATTTTTGTTACATTACAGCACCAACTGGACGAGGACTGGCAGATGACCGGCCAACTGGCTTACCTCAACTACGACCAGGAAGGCAGTTCCCTCTGGCCAACTGCTTTTGATGAAGCTAAAACCGGCATCCTGAAGCGCGGCACCAGCATCTGGGATGCGCTGGGGCAGAGCAAACAGGGCCAGTTTTTTGTGAACGGCGAAGTAAAAACCGGTTTTATCACGCACCGCCTCCTGGCTGGCGTGGACATGTACCACAAAGATTATTTTGCCGACTGGAGCCAGAGCTTTGAGCTGGTAGGCACCGAACCTTTTAACATCTACAACCCGGTTTATGGAAAAGTACCTGCCGCTTCGCTCCCTGTGTTCGACCGCTCCAGCGACCTCCGCAGCAGAGGCGTGCGCTATAACCAGGGCTCAGCAGGAATCTATGTGCAGGACGAACTGCGCATGTTCCAGGACCGCCTGCGCGTGACTTTAGCGGCAAGGCAAACGTCCGCCCAAACAGTTAACCCCTACTCCGGCATCACCAACGACAAGGCCTTTACGCCACGTGTTGGTGTGAGCTACTCTATAAATCCTGCCGTATCGGTGTATGGACTCTATGACCAGGCATTTGTACCGCAGGCAGGCGCGAACTTCGAAGGCAAATCATTCGACCCGATCACCGGAAGCAACACCGAAGCCGGTATTAAGAAAGACTGGTTCAACGGCACCTGGAATTCGACGCTGGCAGTATACCGCATCACCAAGAACAACGTCCTGACGGCCGATCCGAACAATCCTAACTTCTCTATCCAGCTTGGTCAGACACAAACACAGGGTGCTGAGTTCGATGTGCGCGGGAATATTACGAAAGACCTGAACCTGATCTTCAACTATGCTTATACCGACTCCAAAATCTCCAAAGACACAAATCCGGACCGGGTAGGCACGGCACAACCCGGCATCTCCAAACACATCTCCAACACCTGGCTGTCGTACCAGGTACCTTACGCACCGCTCAAAGGGCTTGGCTTATCGCTTGGGTACCAGTGGCAGAAAGACCGCTCTTCCTGGTATGTATTCGATGGTACCCAGAATTCTCTACCGGACTACTTCCGCCTGGATGGCGCCGTTACCTGGCAAAAAGACAAAGTACGGGTATCGCTGAACGTGAACAACCTGCTGGATGAGTACCTGTATTCCGGTGCTCCTTACGGTGAATACTTTTACTGGCAAACCGAAGCCGGACGCAATGCCCGCCTCAACGTAGCCTATAAATTCTAACATGACAGGCAGAAACATCGCACGAAAACTACACCTCTGGCTCGGACTATTGTCCGGGCTGGTGGTGTTTATCATTTCCGTTACCGGCTGTATCTATGCCTTCCAGGCCGAACTCCAGGACCTCCTGCAGCCTTACCGCTTTGTGGCAGCACGCCAGGCGCCGCAGCTCCCGCCATCGCAGCTGCAGGCAAAGGCCGAAGAAGCTCTTCCGGGGAAACTGGTGCATGCCGTGTTGTATGCAGAGCCCGGCAGAGCGGCAGAAGTAATCTTCTACAGCTACGAGCCAACCTACCACTATGTCGCCTACATAAATCCTTACACCGGGGAGGTGCAGCACATACAGGATGTAAAGAAGAGCTTTTTCGGGTTCATATTACAAGGGCATTTCTACCTCTGGCTGCCTCATGATATCGGGCAACCTGTGGTCGCGTCTGCCACGCTCGTATTTGTGGTGATGCTCCTGACAGGCATTATCCTCTGGTGGCCCCGCAACAAAAAGGGCACCCGGCAGCGCTTCACTATTAAGTGGAACGCCCGCTGGCGCCGCCGCAACTTCGACCTGCACAACGTGCTGGGCTTTTACGTGAGCGCGCTGGCCCTGCTGCTGGCGCTGACGGGGCTGGTATGGGGTTTCCGGTGGTTTGCGCAGGGCGTTTATGGCCTGGCCTCCGGCGGAAAAGAACTGCAGGAGTACCAGGAGCCGCCATCCGATACCACACAAGCAGCCACCATAGCCGCTGCACCTATCCTGGACCGGGTGTGGCACAAGATACAGGCCGAGCACCCGGGCGCGGCCGTAGTGGAAGTGCACCCGCCCCTAAACGAAAGCTCTTCCATTGCCGCCACCATCAACTACCACCCCGACACCTACCATAAAATCGACTACCGCTACTTCGACCAGTACACCATGCAGGAGCTGTCGGTGGATCATATCTGGGGCAGGTACCACGAAGCCACAGCAGCAGACAAACTGATGCGCATGAACTACGACCTCCACACCGGCGCCATCCTGGGGCTGCCCGGAAAAATACTCGCTTTCCTGGCTAGCCTGCTGTGCGCCAGTCTACCGGTTACCGGCTTTTTTGTGTGGTGGGGACGCCGCAACAAGAAGCCGAACAAGCAAAAGCAAGCGGTCAGAAAACTGCAGCAAGCTTCCATATAACAAAGCGTAAGCTTAAACAAAAAAACACAGCAGCCATAAGTTTTGGCTGCTGTGTTTTTTTTTACAGGCAAGGCGCCGGCTGTCGTTATGTTATGCCTTTGCCTTCTCGTACTTCCAGTTCCGCGACTTCCCCTCCGCCAGCCACTCCAGCGCCGTAGCCATGCGCTTTTCGCGCGTGGCATCAGTTTTGGCTTCGGTTAGCCAGCTCACGTACTCTTTGCGGTGGCTGTAGCTGAAGTTTTCGAAAGCAGCCTTTGCCTGCCCGTTTTGCTCCAATGCCTCCTGGAAATACATCGGCACCACCAGCTCCTGCTTTGCACCCGCTTTGGCTTTTGAGGGAGCTTTTACATTGTCCTGGTTCAGCTTAACGGCTTCCGCAATGTACTGTAGCATGATTTCGTCGGAAGGCAGATCTGCCGGGCTTTTGAGCTGGCCCAGGTGCCCCATGGAAGCTCTGTCTGCTACCGCCAGCAACTGGTACGGGTCCGTAAGCAACGATGCTTTAAAGAAGGTGAAGGCGCAGTGTTTTTTAAAAGCGGCCATGCTGCACACAATCCCTTTGAACTCAAAATGCGGAAAGCCCCACTTGATGGTTTCGGTTATGTCGGGACAGGCCTGGTGCACCAACTGCCGCAGGTGGTGCAGGATAGGTTGGGCAAAGGGTTCAGCTTTTTCGATGTAGGCGGTTATGCGGGGGTCGGTGTTTTGCATATGGCTGCAGTTGTTACGTTTCTATTGATTTTAGAAAAGTATGCATTCCGGGGCAGAGTTGCAAGCTGCCTGAACCGTTGATTTTTGTCTGAATTTGGATTTGCCAGATGAAGGGATTAACAGGATGTTTCAGTTAATTTAGGAACAGGCACTGCCGCAAGTTTAGGCGCAGCCGTAACTTGTGGTAATCTATGGCAGGAAGTTTTCAACTTCCGAAATCCACACACAAAATTAAATTTTAGTTTTACACCATTGCTGGCCCTGTTGCCTTTCCGTTTCTGGAACCCGGAAGTTGAAAACTTCCTGTTACATATTACCATAAGTTACGGCTTCGCCTAAACTTGCTGAAGGAAAGGACGGTAGTTGGGTTTACTTCTAAAAATTTAAAATCCTGCTAATCCCTTCATCTGGCAAATCCGAATTCAGACAAAAATCAAAGGTTCAGACAAAATAGTGGCTGCATCAAAAAATAATAACCCGCCACACCTACTATTGCATCAGGTTTTTCACTACTTTAAAGCCACAGACTTCATACCCTGTTCCAGTTTCAGCTGTGTGTCCTGAAAACGCAGCACAAAACAAACAGGAAGTCTGCGGGTTTAATTTGTAGCATACGCAACACCCTTTTGCCATGAAATTGTACATCCGGCTGTTCCTGGTCATCCTCCCCCTGCTGGCCTCCTGCAAAGGGGAACAGGAAACAACTACACCCACCGTAGAACCCATCACGGAATCTGTTTATGCTTCGGGCATCGTGAAAAGCCGAAATCAGTACCAGGTGTTTTCTAAAGTAAACGGGCTGGTGCAGCAGGTTCTGGTAGACGAAGGCGATACGGTTAAGCAGGGAGAGCCCATCATTAGGCTGGTGAACGAAACATCCCGGCTTAGTGCCGAAAATGCACGGCTGGCGGCAGAATATGCAGCTTTAAGCGCCAATACCGAAAAGCTGAACGAACTGAAAGCCAATATCGACCTGGCTAAAACCAAACGACAGCACGACTCGCTGCTCCTGGTACGGCAACGCAACCTGTGGGCGGAGCAGATCGGGACACGCGTGGAACTTGAACAGAAAGAACTGGCTTACAAAAATTCAGTAACGGCCCACGAGGCAGCCATTCTCCGTTACAAAGACCTGAAAAAACAACTCAATTTTGCCGCCCGGCAGTCGCAGAAGAACCTCCAGATCAGCAGAACACAGGTAAACGATTTTACCATCACCAGCGAAACCGACGGCCGTGTGTACAGCATCCTGAAAGAACCGGGCGAAATGGTGACTACCCAGGCACCGGTGGCGGTAATAGGCGATGCCGATAGTTTTATGCTGGAGCTGCAGGTAGACGAATACGACATTGCGCGGGTAAAGCCGGGGCAGAAAGTGCTGCTGACCCTCGACAGTTACCGGGGACAGGTGTTTGAGGCAAAAGTAGAGAAAATAAATCCTGCCATGAACGAGCGGTCGCGGTCCTTTACCGTGGAAGCCGGTTTTGTTACCTCGCCCCCTGCCCTCTACCCCAATCTCACCACCGAAGCCAACATCGTTATCCAGACCAAGGAAAAAGCCCTGACCATCCCCCGCCCCTACCTACTCGACGGCGCTTATGTACTGACCGAGGACGAAGAGAAAAAGAAGGTAAAGACCGGGCTGAAGGATTATGAGAAAGTGGAGATACTGGACGGATTAACCAAAAATGACGTGCTCCTAAAGCCGGCCCAATGAATTTCAGGTTAATTGTACATATCGCCAGAACGTTGCTGCTGGCCCGCGTAGGCCAGACCCTGGTTGCTGCTATTGGCGTAACCTTCAGTATTGCCATGTTCATTACGCTGCTCAGTTTCATGACCGGGCTCAACGACATGCTGGACAGCCTGATCCTGAACCGTACGCCACACGTCAGGCTGTACAACGAGATTAAGCCAAGCGAGAATCAACCGGTTAACATGGCGCCGGAATTCAAGGACTCCTACAATTTTATTTACTCGGTTAAAGCCAGCACCAGCCGGCAGGAGATTTACAACAGCGGCCCCATTATGCAGGCCGTAAAAACAGACGACCGGGTGTTGGGCGTGGCGCCTAAAATAATGGCGCAGGTGTTTTTTAACGAAGGCACCCTGGATATTACAGGCTCCATCCACGGCATTGATGTTGAAGCAGAAAGCAACCTGTTTTTCTTCCAGGACTACGTTACCACCGGCAAAGCCATGGATGCCAAAAACGTAGCCAACAGCATCATCCTCGGAAAAGGCCTGGCCGACATCCTGCTGGCGGAGGTGGGCGATGTGGTGCAGGTAACTACTGCCCAGGGCGAGCGGTTTCCGCTGAAGGTGGTTGGCTTTTTTCAGTCCGGCATCCAGGAGATAGACCGGGTGCAGAGCTATGCCTCTATCGGTACGGTGCAGAAACTGCTTGGCAAATCGAACAGCTATATCACCGATATCCAGGTGAAGCTAAAAGATGTGAATATGGCGCCGGCGGTTGCCAAAGAATATGCCCAGCTTTTCCAGATAGATGCCGAGGACATACAAACGGCCAACTCCCAGTTCGAAACAGGCAGTAACATCCGGACGCTTATCTCCTACTCCGTTGGCATCACGCTGCTGGTGGTGGCCGGCTTTGGTATTTACAACATCCTGAACATGATGATTTACGAGAAGATGGATTCTATCGCCATCCTGAAAGCAACCGGTTTTTCAGGTCGCGATGTGAACCGGATTTTCCTGGTTATTGCCCTGAGCATTGGTTTCTTTGGCGGCATGACGGGGCTGCTCGTCGGCTTTATCTTTTCCTCCATTATCGATCAGATTCCGTTTAATACCGATGCCCTGCCGACCGTAAAAACCTACCCTATTAATTACAGTGCAGCGTTCTACTTTATCGGTTCCACTTTTTCGCTGGTTACCACTTACCTGGCAGGGTTCTTCCCGGCACGAAAAGCCAGCAAAGTAGACCCTGTCGAAATTATCAGAGGCAAATAGCATGAGCGAGATTATCCTGGAAGCAAGGCATATCAACAAGTGTTTTCACGACCCGGTGACGGTGCAGGTGCTGCGCGATATTACTTTTACAGTAGACAAAGGCGAGTTTGTGTCCGTGATCGGGAAGTCGGGTTGCGGCAAGTCTACGCTGCTCTATATCCTCTCTACCATGGACACCGATTACGAGGGGGAACTGCTGATCGACAAGGAGTTGATGACCAATAAGCGGGAAATAGAGCTGGCGCGCATCCGCAACGAGAAGATCGGGTTCGTGTTCCAGTTCCACTACCTGCTCAACGAGTTCACGGTGCTGCAGAACGTGATGCTGCCCGGCCTGAAGCTGAAAAAACTTCCGCAGGAAGAAGTGGAGCACCGGGCCATGGAACGGCTGAAAATGCTGGGCATCGACCACCTGGCCTCCAAAATTGCTTATAAAATATCCGGTGGCGAAAAGCAGCGCGTCGCCATTGCCCGCGCCCTGATCAACGATCCGCACATAGTGATGGGCGACGAACCCACCGGCAACCTGGACATACGGAACAGCGAAATGGTATTCGACATTTTCAAGGAGCTGGCCGAAGTCCATAACCAGACCCTCCTGATTGTAACGCACGACCAGAGCTTCGCGGAAAGAACCCAGCGCATCATTGAAATGGAAGACGGCCGGATTATCAGCGGGTAAATTTTCTGAGACACGGAGCAGCCGCAGTGGCTGTGGTGGCAGGTGCAGAACACTTTTTTATCGGCTGTACCGGGATGAAGCGGGTTAAAGGACTGATGTAACGCAGAAACCAGTAGGAAAAGTCGCCCTTTGAAGGCTAATCTTATAGGGAAAAATGGAATAATAAAATAATTCCTGCCGCCAGTTATCAACTGGCGTAGCTGGATATTCCTGCTTTTGTAACCACGCCAGTTACAAACTGGCCTTAATTGAAACCACAAGTTACCGCTGCGCTCAAACTTGCGGTAGAAAATATTATTAAAATACCACAAGATCCATCACATAATCACAGAAAGGAAGAATCTGACATAAAAAAACCGTCAGGCGCAGCTCATGAATGTAAGCTGCGCCTGACGGTTTGGTAACATCAGAAAACAGGATTAATGCCTGACAACCTGGTGCTTTCGGAGGCGATCCAGCTCCAGCGCCATTTCCTCCCGCAGGTTCATTTCAGTTTGCAGTTCGCGCTTGATCTTCAGTTCGCGTTCGCGGGCTTTCTTCTTGTACTCATTCAATTCTTCTTCCATGGTATTGTATCCCTCCTGCTTCTCGACAGCCACCCGGTTACTGCTTTTATAGCGCTGCATGGCCACAAACAGCATCACAACCAAGGCAATAATAATAACAGCCGTCAGGATAACGTAAAACTGCTTCTGCATATCTATACCGAGCACCGACAGGTTGTTTACAGCGTGCTGGCTTTGCTGCACCTGCTTCTCCTTCTCAATATTATCGAGCTTCAGGGCCTGAATTTGCTTTTTCTGCTCCTCAATGGTCTGGTGGGCCTGTGCTGCCTCCTGCTCAGCCGATTTTTTATCATCGATCAGCCCTTTTTCGGTTGCTTTTATCGATTGCTGCACGCTCTTCCAGAAAGCTTCGAGGGTACTTACATTTACAACTTTGTACTCCCGGTTACCTTCCCGGTAAGAATTGGAACCTTCTTTCAGGCTGTTATACTGCCGGGTGAGGGCGGCAGGCGCTGCGGATTCTTTTGTTGCCGTTTGTTGCGCGGTAGCTGTTATTATTGAAAAAGAAAACAATAAAACCAGGGGATAAAAGAGAGTTTTCATACACAGATTCATAAAGTTTAAGTTTGGAGAACAAGGCACCAGTAAACAAGTTTTAAGTAGCAGACTGAATCAAAATTCATATCCTCCAATTTCAGATTTACCACTTATAACTCAAAAAAGATAAATATATTATATTTTTCAAAAAACAACAACCATCTTTTTTCAAACCTTGCCAAGATGATTAAAGCTGCAATTTACAAAAACATTCTTTAAACTTCATTTTACACCGCTTTCAAAACACATTCCAGCACTAAAAAGGTCCTGTTTTTTACAAAACAACCCACCGGCAAGCCCTCTTCTACATTTTATACACAAGCAAAATACTTAAAAATATTCAAAAACACATCATTATATCCCGGCAAACAATTACTATGTTCTGTCATAACGCAAAAACAAAACCAGCAACAAACAGTCATTAGCCTGCAACAGTACCGGCGCCCTTGCCGGCTAAAGCAGGCAGCTGGTTTGCGAAATCTATCTTACCAGTGTCGCGTACCATAGAGGGCATCCCAAAACCTGAGCCTATGATCGCAGCAATTTTTAGTTTCCTGGTTATGCTGAACCCTTTTGCCCTTTTCCTTTATTTAAAGCCTGTGATGAATGACTTGTCGGACGCCGACTTCAGGTCGGTATTTTTAAAAGCTTCGACCATTTCCTTTTTTATTTTCCTGGTGTTTTTGCTTTTCGGAGACCTGGTTTTCGAGAATGTATTCCGCATCAACTTCGAGTCGTTCCGGATTTTTGGTGGCATTGTGTTGTTTTCGCTGGCTTATATGTTTATTGTGCAGGGCAAAAAGGCATTTATCCAGATAAAAGGCGACCTGCATGACCTGGCATCTGAAATTGCCTTGCCTTTTATGGTGGGGGCAGGCACCATTTCGCTTACCATCCTGATGTCGGAGCAGTTGGTGCTGTGGCAGGGGGTGCTGTCGCTTGCCATTATTATGCTGGTAAACTTTTTGTTTATCATGGGTTTAAAACAGATTCGCCGCAACATGCGCTCCAAAAAAGTACAGACAGCCTTTGATAAAAACATGGAGCTGTTGCTGCGTATCAACGGTTTTTTTGTGGGCGCTATCGGGATCGATATGGTCGTGACAGGTATAAAACACCTGCTAACGGCAGCCGCCCAGCAATAACTTCGATTTCCTTTTTTACTTTATCACCGCTTCAGAATACACCAGCCACAGTGGTACATCAATATCCATGTTATAAAGCTCGGTAGGCACACTGCCCAGGCTCAGGGAGGGCAAGGGGTTACTTCCTTTCAGCCCAAGCACCAACAGGTCGTACTTCCCCTTTTGCAGCTGCAGGTTAATGCGGTCGGCAATGCTTTTCCCGGCAGCGCGCACCAGCGTGTAGGGTACCTCTGCAATTTCAGGATGGTGCCGCTGCAGGGAATTGAATTTCTCTTTTACAACTTCTTCTGCTTTTTTGATTGCTTTTTCTTCCGATATCAGCGGGAAGTACTGGGTAGGCAACTTGTAAACGTGCATAATATCGAGCCGCAGGCCCAGCTGGTCTGCCAGGCTTTTGCTCAGCCGGAGCGCATGCACCGAGGCATCGGAAAAATCGATCGGCGCCAGCACTTTGCCAATGTCGAATCTGGCTGTCTCCGGAAAAACCAACAGACTGCAGGGCAGCACCCGGAGCAGCTTGCTTCCTAAGGCGCCTGTGCTTTTATCGCTCATCCGCTTGCCGAGCAGGGTTACCTTTACCTGGTACCGCTTCACCAGTTCGGCCAGGATCACTTCTGTATTCGGCTCTTCGCTTACCAGTATTTCATAATCGGTGGCGTTGGAAAACTGATCCGTAACGATATCATCAATATTCTCTTCCACCTCTTTTGCCAGGTCTACATCCCCGAAGTACTCCTTAAATTCATCGCTTAGCTCGGATGTTTTGATATTATGCACAAAGTACACCTTGTTTACAGGCAGGCGCATACAGATGGAGCGGGTGAAGGCAACCAGTTTTTCATCTATGTCACTCAGGTCCAGGCAGACCATCATGGAGTCTATTGAAATCATACGTATTACGTTTGTTAAGCCGGTGGTACATCTTTTTTGCCGTTTGCCGTTTCAGCTTCGTGCTTCACGGCACGTTTGGCCAGCATTTCGGCAATCAGCTGCTGGTAATCTTTACGTTGCTGCGTTTTACCCAGCCTGTTTTCTTCTTCAAGCTCCTCGCTCACGCCCCTGTACAGGCTGTAGCACATCAGCAACAAAATAAGCGCGAAGGGCAGCCCGGTAATGATAACGGCTGTCTGCAGCGCCTGGAGTCCGCCCCCCAGCAGGAGTACGGCTGCCACACCACCCTCTGCCAGGGCCCAGAAAATGCGGATACCTACCGGCGAGTCGGTTCTGCCTCCGGAGGTAAGGCTGTCGACAACCAGCGAGCCGGAGTCGGATGAAGTAACGAAAAAGCCGGCCACCAGCACAATGCCGATAACGGAGAGAATCGTGGAGAAAGGAAGCTGCTCGAAGAACACAAACAAGGCTGTAGAAATGTCTGCCGCAACGGCTTCTGAAACAGCTGTTTCGCCTGCCAGTACCTCCCGCAGGGCCGTGCTGCCAAACACCGTCATCCAGAGGAAAGACAATAACGAAGGCACGATGAGCACACCAAGCACAAACTCCCGGATGGTGCGCCCCTTGGAAACCCGCGCGATGAAAATACCCACAAAAGGCGCCCAGGAAATCCACCAGGCCCAGTAAAAGACCGTCCAGCCGCCCTGCCAGTTACGGGTAGAGTAGGCTTCGTTCCAGAAGGAAAGCTGCAGGAAATTGCCCAGGTAAGAGCCGGTGTTCTGCACATAGGACCCCAGGATGAACACCGTTGGCCCCAGCACCAGCACGGCCACCAGTATGAGCAAAGCAATGCGTATGTTCCATTCGCTCAGGATCCGTACACCTTTGTCTACCCCCGTCACCACCGAAATGGTAGCTATGCCGGTGATGCCGGCTATCAGCATAATTTGTGTTGTTACATCGCTGGCAATACCCGGGAAAACGTGGTGCAGCCCGGCGGCGACCTGTTTCACCCCCAGCCCCAGGGAAGTAGCAAGGCCGAAAAGCGTTGCCAGCACCGCCAGTATATCGATAATGTCGCCGATCAGGCCATGGATACGCTCCCCCAGGAACGGGTAAAAAACAGAACGGACGGTTAGGGGCAGTTTGCGGCTGTAGGTAAAATACGCCAGCGAAAGACCAACTAAGGCATAGATGGCCCAGGCATGAAAGCCCCAGTGCAGGAACGTAAAGTTCATAGCTTGCCGGGCTGCAGCCGGTGTGCCCGGTTCACCCAAAGGCGGTGTCTGGAAGTGGTTGATTGGCTCCGCTATACTCCAGAAAAGCAACCCGATGCCCATGCCGGCACTAAAGAGCATGGCAAACCACGACGAGGTGCTAAACTCAGGCTTGGCATTTTTGCCCCCCAGCCGGATGCCGCCAAACTTCCCGAAGGCCATATACAGGCAAAAGCCGACAAAGATGTTCACGCTCAGGATGAACAGCCATCCCATGCTCGAGGTGATGCTTGCCTGCAAATCGCCGAAAAAAGCCTCGGCCCCCTCCCTGAAAACCAGCACCAGGCTGATGATCACGATCAGGATAATAATCGATGTCCAGAACACGGGACCGTTTACTTCGAGCCCCAGGGATTTTTTTGTATCGCTTCTTGTTACTTTACTCATTAAAAATAGCTTAAATCAGAAATAGTATCCCATGTTGATATTGAACCGCATGTGCCAGGCAGTTTCGCCCGGCGTGCCTGCTGCAAAAGCATTGGTCCATTCAGGACCAAGCCAGGGGTGGTTGTACCCGAAAGCGGCATCGGTGTAGATGTACATAGGGCCGGCGGTAAACAAAGCGCCCAGTACATTCATGTGCGCATTTTCGTACCCCGAAATGCGCTTGTTGTAATAGCCATAGTTGTCGTAGAAGGTGATCCCCTGCAGCAGGCGGGACTCTACCGGCAGGTGATAGGCAATGCCTGCCGTATAAATTTCCCCTTTTGTGGCTACGTTATAGTTGGCTCCGTAGGCGCCCATTTCCACAATATCGCGTGCCTCCCCGGCAGCATATTCCGGGTTGATGCGGTAGTACATCGCCTGCAGTTTTACATTCCAGGGACTGTGAGCCGACTGGTACTCATAGTGTATGGCGCCTGCATGACGGGTACCGTTCTGCTCTGTATCCAGGTTGTACAGCAAGCCCCCCTGCAGCGACACCCCCAGCTCATGCTCCAGGCTATCCCCCAGCCGACGAACCGTTTTAAAGTCCAGCTGGTTGTTTTCCTTGTTACGGCCGGTTATATCGTAAGAGTACCGGTTCGGGCTGGGTTCTGCTGCTCCAAACACAAATTCTTCCGCACTTTTATAGTAGGCCGCCTGCCAGCGCCACAGGCCCGTGTCGTGAATGTATTTAACCCCCATATCATGGTCATCCTCGAAACCGACATAATAGGTCATGTTGAAAAACCAGTTGTTGGAATTGTACTGCTGGATACCGAAAGGAATCTGGTTAAGCCCAACCTGTAGTTGCGACTTGTCGGAAAAATCGTACTGGAACCAGCCTTGTTTGAGGAAGGCCCCGCCAAAGGCCTGCGAGTAGTGCCGGAACTCAGCGTTGAGTTTTATGCCCTTGTATTCGGACTCCACATTGATCCGGAACAAATCGAAGCCAAAATCACCGCCACGCTCCAGCTGATCTTCTTTCCAGGTAGACAGGTTATAATTGAAACGAACAGCGCCTCCTAATTTTAAATAAGGTTTTTCTTCCACTTTATCTGCCGGAAACTGCGCATGGCAAACAGCGCTAACCAGCAAGAGTGTGATCAGTAAAAGTACTTTTTGCATAGTTGCTTTTTTTAGTGAGCATTTGCCTGTTCAAAAGCATTTCTATAGGTTGGACGGCTTTGAGAAGGAAAGGTTGTTGCGGGAGAAAAAAGATAAATTTTGCAGCATTCCTCAACTCCGGAGCAGCAGTGGCTGTGGTGGCAGGTGCAGACTGGCTCTCACAGGCTTAAACCGTTTACCGCTAATTCAGGCACCACCAGTTGCTTCTTGGAAAC
Source organism: Botryobacter ruber (assembly GCF_003347595.2). Taxonomy (GTDB): domain Bacteria; phylum Bacteroidota; class Bacteroidia; order Cytophagales; family Hymenobacteraceae; genus Pontibacter; species Pontibacter ruber_A. The sequence continues at coordinate 201,924 of NZ_QCZK02000041.1, forward strand.
AGCGTTGGGAAAGCTCCTGGTGCAGGTGTGCTTTCACCCGGCACAGCACATCCTGCTACATAAATAGATGAATTACGTATAGCCCTTTGTCAGGCTCTACCACAGATAAATTTTCTACAGGACCGGATCAGATACAACAGCAGCAATCTATTTCTGAAAGACCATGAAAAAGCAAGACGTGCTGGAAAACAATTCGACTGCCACGGACAGCGAAGTTATCCAAAACATTGTAACCGGTGAGCGCGACATGTTTGAAATACTGCTAAGGCGTTACAACAGCCTGCTCTACAAGATTGGCCGCTCGTATGACATTTCGCACGACGATGTGCAGGACCTGATGCAGGAAGCCTACATTTCTGCCTACCATAACCTGGAGAAATTTGAAGCACGTTCGAGCTTTAAAACCTGGCTTGTTCAGATTATGCTGAATAAATGTGCGGACTGGAAACGGAGAGCTGCTACCCATGCAACATCAGGTACTTCCGGCTGCTTTCAGGAGACAGTTTCTTCAGATGTCCGGAAAGAAATTCTGAACCGGGAACTGGGCAGGTTACTGGAAAAAAGTATTGAGGAACTACCTGAAAAATACCGTACGGTATTTGTGCTGCGCGAACTGGAAGGAATGACTGTACCTGAAACAGCAGTAGCACTGCAGATTACGGAATCTAATGTAAAAATACGCCTGAAAAGAGCGAAAACGATGCTCCGAAAGCAGCTGGAAAGCCTCTACTCTCATGTGCTGGTATATGAATTTAACCGCGTTTACTGCGATAGGCTGGTGGACCGGGTGTTCCGGCAGCTGTGACACAAACCAGGGTATTGTAATAGGCGCAAGCTGGTCTGCTGCCCCTGCCACCACAGCCACTGCTCATGACATCCGGTAAGTTTTTTTGATAAAATGTAACGGGCCGTAGCTGCCCGCGTCTAATGAGAAAAAAACAATAAAACTATGGATGCATCATTAACTCATGACGTCAGACATGCTCCAGGAGCAGTTAGTCAGGTAGACCGTGTTACTAGTATCTTAAAATGGACTTATGGCTTAGTGCCTATCGTGGCCGGAGCAGATAAGTTTATGCACCTGTTAACCGATTGGGAAAAATACTTAGCACCAGTCGTAACTGATATCCTTCCGTTTCAGCCGCATACATTCATGTTACTAGTGGGGGTGATAGAAATAATTGCGGGCATCATTGTATTGGTAAAACCGAAGCTGGGGGGGCTTATTGTGGGTTTATGGCTAATGGGCATAGCCCTAAACCTGTTACTCACAGGCCAGTACTATGATATTGCCGTTCGGGATGCCGTTATGGCGATAGGAGCTTTTTCCTTAAGTATGCTGTCAGGCGCAGGAAAAGCTTATGCCGGCTCTTAACATTTCAGATTATGCCTTGATTGGCAATTCCCGGGCAGCAGCACTGGTTGGCAGGAATGGTGCCATCGCGTGGTGCTGCATGCCGGAATTTCATTCACCAGGTATATTTTCGGCTCTTTTAGACCAGGAAAGAGGTGGCTACTTTGCTGTTGCTCCGGAAAGAAGTTACCAGTCTGTTCAGAAGTACCTGCCGGACACCAATGTGGTAGAAACAATTTTCACCACTTCGGAAGGTGAATGCCGGCTGCTGGATGCCTTTACAGCCATGACAGAAAAGGAAAAAACACGCGTTCTTCTACCGGAACAGGAGCTACTACGTGTTGTGGAAGGCATCTCAGGCAATGTTAAAATCAGGATGGAGTACATGCCGCGCATTTTTTACGGAAAAGACATCCCGCACCTCAAAGACCATAAAAGGCTGGGTATCTGTTTTTTCTGGAAGGAAAACATCTTTACACTGCGCAGTACCCTGGAACCGGAACAACTAACCCTAGCCGCCGGGGAAGCAGGCAGGGCAACGGCTGAATTCTTTGTGAAACCGGGAGAGCAGGTGTTGTTTTCGTTAAGCTTCTCCAGCCAGAGTCCCGCGGTTCTACCTGAGTTGCATACTACCGGCTGGAACCGGATGCAGCAAACCATCAGGTTCTGGAAAAACTGGATCGGGCAGTGCCGGTATGCTGGTCTCTACCGGGAAGAAGTAAAGCGGAGCGCCCTTACGCTGAAACTCCTGGCCCATGCCCCTTCCGGGGCAATTATTGCAGCTCCCACCACTTCCCTGCCGGAAGAACCGGGGGGTGAGCGAAACTGGGATTACCGCTACTGCTGGCTCCGGGACGCTTCCTTTACAACCAGGGTGCTGGTAAAGCTGGGATTTGAAGAAGAAGCCCATGCCTACATGAACTGGATACTGCATGCCACGCAACTCACCCGACCGAAGCTGCAGGTGGTGTACTCTGTTTATGGCCATGCATCGCTCAAAGAAGAAACATTGCATTGGCTGACCGGTTATTGCAATTCCACTCCGGTCCGGATTGGCAATGGCGCCGACGGACAGTTTCAGCTGGATGTATATGGCGAAGTGCTGGATGCCGTTTATACCTATGCTCCCCTGGTTAAAGATTTTGACCGGGACACCAGGAAGTTTATTTTAGGCCTGGGTGAGGTTATTTGCAAACAATGGGACCAGCCAGATAACGGGATCTGGGAAGTCCGCTCCTCCACTGTCCACCATACACATTCAAAAGTAATGGCCTGGGTAGGCCTGGACCGACTCATAAAGCTTTCTGAAAAATACAAATGGAAACGTGCGCCACTCGAAAAGTATCGCAACGTAGCTTCCTGCATTCGGGAGCAAGTGGAGCAGTTTGGTTACAACAGTGAGCTGCAGGCCTATACACGCGAATTTAATGGAGAGACCTTAGATTCCAGCCTGCTGGTACTCTCTCTTGTGGGCTTCTGCCATCCAACCTCCCCCAGAATGATCTCTACATCACAACTCATATCGGAGCGGTTAGCAAAAAATAATCTCCTTTACCGGTACCTGCATACCAACGATGGCCTAACAGGTACTGAAGGATCTTTTGGAATCTGTAACTTTTGGCTGGTCGAGAACCTGGCAAAGTCAGGGCAGCTGGATAAAGCAACTCAAATCTTTGAAACTATGCTGCAACATGCAAGCCCTGCCGGGCTACTGTCCGAAGAAATTGATCCGGAATCGCACGAGCTACTCGGAAACTACCCGCAGGGCTTTACGCACATTGGTCTCATAAATGCGGCCCTCACCCTTAATGAGGAGCACCGGAAAGGAGGTCTGGCGGAATGAACATAGATAACCTTCTCTTGTGGGGATTTGCCGCCACGTTGATCCTGACAACCTTAATGGCTGGTTCCAAACCCTTAGGATTTACCCGGATGGATATCCCCTTCTTGCTGGGAACAATGTTTACAGCCAACCGCAACAAGGCACCCTGGATTGGATTTGTCTCGCACCTGGTAATGGGATGGATTTTTGCATTTATTTACGGTGCCGCATTTGAAAGCGCAGGCCTGCACACCTGGTGGTTTGGCCTGGCTATTGGGCTTGTACATGGCGCATTCGTACTGGCCGTAGGCTTACCTGTTTTCAGCTTTCTTCATCCCAGAATTGCCAGCCCGGCACAAGGCCCCACTCCTACCAGACAACTCGAGCCCCCCGGTTTTCTTGCCCTCAATTATGGAAAAGGTACGCCTTTGGTAACACTACTGGCCCATTTAATTTACGGCAGCGTATTAGGCATCTTCTATAACTAAGATGGTGCAGCAGTTCCGGATGCTCATCAGCAAAATTGGTGTAAAGCACCGTTTCAATATGCATTTATCAAAAGATAAAGAGCAGTGGCTGTGGTGGTAGGAGCAGCAGAATTTTTTCGAAGCGTAAAACGATATCACCAAACAAGCTGCAGAAGCTAGCTGGTTTATACATGCTCCCCACCTGATGAGCAGCTGGTCGCAGTGCACCCAAAACAGAAGATAAGTCAGAAAACATAGTACTTAAACAATTAAAATATTTTTTTCATATATAAATCACAATTACCGCAAGGTTTTTGCGGAATTTCAGACCAGTGCAACTATTACCAATATTTCAAACGGAAGCGGGTTTTGATTAAATTTTTACTAAGTTGATAAGTTATATTGCTATATTATCAAATTTTTGTAAATTTGAATCTTCAAGGTTTAAACAACGACTATTAATTCGTTCAAAGGAAATGATGTGGAGGAGCTTTTTTTGGTTACTAATCCCCTGCTTCCTCTTTCATGCTACCCTACAACTAAAGTCAGGCACTACCGGCCATCTGAATTTGCAGCCCAGCCAGGGCAGTTTATTCCTCCCATGCAACGGCACCCTGTCTGAAAACAGCAGCCCCACGGTGGTAGAAACGCTGCTGAATGATTTTGTTGATCTACTCGGCGACTTCCCCAAAACAGAGCAAGTCAAATCCGGACTGAACTACCGCACGAAATCCAGCCGCAACAACCAGGCACTGAGGCGGCATACCGGACTGCTGCCGGAGGTGCTGCAGGTGGCGCTGCTACCGGCAACTACTTACAAACGGCAGAACTTCCTGCTGTCCGATTACTACGACTTTGTGTTTCGGCTAACCCCCTTCTGATCTTCCCTTTTTCCGGTTAGCGTAACCGCTTCCCGCTTACTTTTTCAAATACAGGTTTCTGCAGGAAAGGCCACCTTACCCCAGGCAGTTACCCTGCTTTCTGTTGCTTTTCATATACCAAAACATCATAAAAAAATAATCTGTTAGCTCTATGAACATACTCCGCACAAAATCAAACTGGATGTACCTGATCGCCCTTAGCGCATTTACCTACGGGTGCAGCGCACAAGGCCAGGGCGATTCCCCAGACAAAGTAATACCCGAACTGCCCGTCACCAAACTGATCACGGTAGACACCGTGCTGCACAACGATTACGTGGCCGATATTCAGGCGGTAAAGCACGTGGAAGTGCGGGCCCGCGTCAACGGCTTCCTCGAGAAAATATATGTAGACGAAGGGCAGGAAGTAAAGAAGGGGCAGCCCCTGTTCCGGATCAGTTCCGAAGAATACAAAGCAGAGGTGGCCCGGGCTGATGCCAACTTAAAGAACGTAATTTCGGAGGCGCTGGCCGCGGAACTGGACCTGGACCGGGTAAAGCTGCTGGTCGAGAAAAAAGTAATCTCCAAATCGGAACTGGACCTGGCAAAAGCCAAGCTGAAAGCAGCCATGGCTAAAATCGACGAAGCCCAGTCAGCGAAAGCAAATGCCGCCACCCGCTTGTCCTACACCTACATCCGGGCGCCGTTTTCCGGCATCATGGACCGCATCCCGCTCAAAGAAGGCAGCCTGGTGGAAGAAGGCACCCTGCTGACTACCGTTTCGGACCTGGAGGCTGTGTATGCCTATTTCGATGTGTCGGAGAAGGAATACCTGGCCATCAAAAAAGCAAAGCAAACCAATGCGGTCAATAACAGTGAAGCCGTAAAACTGATACTTGCCGACGGTACGCTCTACCCGCACGAGGGCGAAATTGAAACGATGGAAGGCGTGTTCGAAGCGAACACCGGCTCCATTGCCTTCCGCGCCCGTTTCCCCAACCCGAAGCAGCTCCTTAAGCACCACTCTACCGGCAAAGTGCGCCTGTTTAACGACATCGACAATGCCCTGATGGTGCCCCAGAAAGCAACCTTCGAGGTGCAGGACAAGAGTTTTGTGTATGTGGTGGACAGCCTGAACAAGGTCACAATCAAAAGCTTTCATCCCAAAGCCCGTTTCTCACACTTCTACATTGTAGGTTCCGGCCTGGAGCCGGGCGAAAAGGTGGTGTACGAGGGCATCCAGAACCTGCGGGAAGGCGTTTCCATCCGACCCGATGAACTGCCGATGGACAGCCTTTTCGTGTCGGCGAGCCTGTAAGGGCAGCCGTTACCAGTTCGCCTTTACCTTGCGCAGCTATGTTGAGCAGCAGAGGCTGTGGTGGCTGCTGCAGCAAAACAAAAACAGCAAAAAAAAGCTGTTTCAACAGGAGCAGGTGAACGCGATTTGGTAGTAGATGGATGTTTGGAAAAGCCGGCTCCGGAACAACCCGGGCTGGTGATGTTGGGTTTTTAGTTTGATTAGATACATGTTAAAATTATTTATACAACGGCCGGTTTTGTCGCTGGTCATTTCACTTTTTATTGTCTTTTTAGGGCTGCTGGCCATCCTGCAGCTGCCCGTTACGCAGTTCCCCGAAATTGTACCGCCCTCTGTTACGGTAACCACCAAATATACCGGTGCCAATGCCGAAGTGTGTACCAAAGCCGTAGCCACGCCCCTGGAAAGAGCCATCAACGGGGTACCGGGCATGACCTACATGACCTCCGTTTCGAGTAACAATGGCGTTACGCTGATCCAGGTTTTCTTTGAAGTGGGCACCGACCCCGATCTGGCCGCAGTAAACGTGCAGAACCGGGTAAACACCGTGATTGACGAACTTCCGGAAGAGGTGATTAAAGCCGGTGTGGTTACCGAGAAAGAGGTAAACAGCATGCTCCTGTACCTGAACCTGATGAGCGACGATCCGAAATCGGACGAGAAGTTTGTCTACAACTTTGCCGACATCAACGTGCTGCAGGAGCTTAAGCGGATTGATGGGGTGGGTTTCTGCGAGATCATGGGTTCAAGAGAATACTCGATGCGTGTGTGGCTGAAGCCGGACCGGATGCTCGCCTACAAGGTGTCGCCCGACGAGGTGATCGATGCCATCCGGTCGCAGAACATCGAAGCTGCTCCCGGTAAAGCCGGTGAAAGCTCCGGTAAATCGCCCCAGATGCTGCAGTACGTGCTCCGCTACACCGGCAAATTTAATCAGCCATCGCAGTACGAAGACATGGTCATCCGGGCCAGCTCCGACGGCTCCGGCTCGGTGCTTCGCCTGAAAGATGTGGCTGAAATTGAATTTGGGTCGATGGACTATGGCATGGTTTCCAAAACCGACGGCCGTCCCTCCGCTTCCATCATGATCAAGCAGCGGCCCGGTTCCAATGCCAAGGAAGTAATCGAGAATGTAAAGGCGCGCATGGCGGAACTGAAAGCAGAGTCTTTCCCGCCGGGCATGCAGTACAACATTGCCTACGACGTATCCCGCTTCCTCGACGCCTCCATGAGCGAGGTAATCCGCACGCTTATTGAAGCCTTCATTCTCGTTTCCATCGTCGTATTCATCTTCCTGCAGGACTTCCGCTCCACCCTTATCCCGACGCTGGCCGTGCCGGTATCGCTCATCGGTACCTTCTTTTTCATGCAGCTGTTCGGCTTTTCGATTAACCTGCTCACGCTTTTCGCGCTGGTGCTGGCCATCGGTATTGTGGTGGACAACGCCATTGTGGTGGTAGAAGCGGTGCATACCAAAATGGCCGAACAACACCTCTCTGCCAGAGCAGCGACTTTGGAGGCAATGGGTGAGATCAGCGGGGCCATTGTGGCGATTACCCTGGTGATGTCGGCGGTGTTTGTGCCGGTGGCGTTCATGTCCGGTCCGGTGGGTATTTTCTACCGCCAGTTCTCCCTCACGCTCGCCATTGCTATTGTTATTTCCGGTATCAACGCCCTTACCTTAACGCCCGCGCTTTGTGCCATGATGCTAAAAAATACGCACCAGGAAAAGAAAAAGAGGAATCCGCTGACCTGGTTCTTTGGCAAGTTTAACAAAGGCTACGATGCAGTGGAATCCGGTTACAAAAGCCTGATTACCCGCATCGCCGGCAGAAGGGCCATCACCCTCGTACTGCTGATAGTCTTTTTTGCCGGCACCTGGGGCATCAGCCAGGTACTGCCTTCCGGCTTTATTCCTACCGAGGATCAGGGCATGATTTATGTGAACGTAACTACGCCGTCGGGTGCTACCGTGGAAAGAACCGAAGAAGTGCTGGACCGCATACAACTGGCAGCCGAGGAAATAGACGCCGTGGAAAACGTATCGACACTGGCAGGTTTCAGTCTTTTAACAGATGCCGCAGGCGCATCCTATGGCATGGGCATGATCAACCTGAAATCCTGGGACGAACGCAAAGCTTCTGTTGACGATATCATCGCGTTGCTCGAAGAAAAAACCAGCGGCCTCAAAGATGCCAGCATCGAGTACTTCCCCCCTCCTACCGTACCGGGATTTGGTAACTCCAGCGGATTTGAGTTCCGCCTGCTGGCCCGCGACAAAACGCAGACCCTTGACGAAACGGCAAAGGTAACGAACAACTTCCTGGCAGCCCTGAAAGAGACACCGCAGGTAAGCAGCGCCTTCACCAACTTCGACCCCAGCTTCCCGCAGTACCTGATTCACGTGGACCAGGACATGGCGGCAAAAAAAGGTGTGACTACCGAAAATGCCATGCGCACACTGCAGACACTGCTCGGTAGTTATTATGCTTCCAACTTCATCCGTTTCGGGCAGATGTACAAGGTGATGGTGCAGGCCTCGCCAAATTACCGTGCCGAACCGGAAGACCTGCTGGAGCTGTACGTGAAAAACAACTGGGGCGAAATGGTGCCCTTCTCCTCCTTCCTCAGTATTGAGCGGGTGTACGGACCGGAGCAGCTGACGCGCTACAACATGTACACCTCTGCCATGGTAAACGGCAGCGCCGCCCCCGGCTACAGTAGTGGCGACGCCATCAAAGCAATCGAGACAGTAGCAGAAACCTCGCTGCCGCGCGGCTACGACTTTGAGTGGTCGGGCATGACGCGCGAAGAGATCCTGTCGGGCAACCAGGCCATTTACATTTTCCTGGTGTGCCTGCTGTTCGTATACCTGCTGCTGGCGGCCCAGTACGAAAGTTTCCTGCTGCCGCTGCCGGTAATCCTGTCGCTGCCGACCGGTATCTTCGGAGCTTTCCTGGCGCTGCAGCTTATGGGCCTGCAGAACAATATTTACGCACAGGTGGCCCTGGTGATGCTCATTGGTCTGCTCGGTAAAAATGCGATCCTGATCGTGGAGTTTGCCATCCAGCGCAACAAGGAAGGTGCCACCATTTTACAGGCAGCCGCAGAAGGCGCCGTTTCCAGGTTCCGGCCTATCCTGATGACTTCCTTTGCGTTTGTGGCCGGTCTTATTCCGCTGTGTATGGCCTCGGGTGCCGGTGCCATGGGCAACCGCTCGATCGGTACGGCTGCCGCAGGCGGTATGCTGTTTGGTACCATCTTCGGCATCATCCTGATTCCGGGACTCTACGTGCTGTTTGCCGGACTGGGCAAACGCAAGCAAAAGAACCAGCTGCAGTCAGCCTAACCTTGTCATTTAATTACCAGAGAATATTTTATGCATTCAGATATTATTCGATTGAAACACCTGTATTACCTGCTCCTGCTGGCGCTTATCAGTTCCTGCAAAGTGGGCGAACCAATTCAGTTACCCGCTGCCAGACCAATGCCTGCTACGTTTGCCGGGATCCAGGATACGACCAGTGCAGGCGACCTGCAGTGGCGCGAGTTCTTCGCCGACCCTTACCTGGCCGGGCTTATTGACACAGCGTTGCAAAACAACCCGGACGTGCTGGGGGCGGTGCAGCAGGTAGAAATAGCCCGGGCCAATTTCTTATACAGCAAAGGCATCCTGCTGCCACAGTTAGAGGGCGTTGCATCGGCCGGCGTACGGAAGTACGGCGACTACACCATGGATGGCGTCGGCAACTACGACACCAACTTTTCTACTAACATCGAAGAGAAGCAGCAAATCCCGAACCCGGTGCCCGACTACTTTCTGGGCGTTCGCAGCTCCTGGGAAATTGATTTGTGGGGAAAGTTGCGCAGCGCCAGAAAGGCTGCTTATAACCGTTTTCTTGCTTCCGAAAAAGGGCGACAACTGGTTGTCACCTCACTCGTTGCCGATGTGGCGTATGTGTACTACGAGCTGCTGGCGCTGCACAACGAGCTGGATATTCTGAACAAGAACATTGAGCTGCAGAAACACGCCGTCGAGATAAGTAAAATTCAGAAAGAAGGAGGCCGAACCACCGAACTGGGCGTGCAGCAGTTCACAGCACAATTGCTGAACACGCAGAGCCGGAAAGCCGCCATTCAGCAGGAAATTATTACACTGGAGAACCAGTTGAACCAGTTGCTGGGGCGTTATCCGCAGTCGGTTGCTCTTGACAAATCCTTACTGGAACAGCAACTGCCGGCGCAGCTAAAAGCGGGTATTCCTTCCGGCATGCTGCACCGCCGCCCGGACATCAGGCAGGCAGAGCTGTTACTGGCGGCCTCTAAAGCAGATGTGGATGCAGCCCGTAAAGCATTCCTGCCTTCGCTGAGTATCTCTCCCTACCTGGGGTTGAATGCCTTTGATGCGTCCCTGCTTTTTGCTACTCCGGCCTCCATTGCCTATGGTCTGCTGGGCGGTGTTACAGCTCCCATCCTCAACAGGACGAAACTGAAAGCGCAACTCCGGCGCTCCGATGCCGAAAAAATGCAGGCGTTTTATGCCTACCAGAAAGCTGTCCAGACCGGTTTCAAAGAGGTGGTAACAAACATGCAAGGCATTGAAAACTACCGGAAAGTAGCAGACCTGAAAGCGCAGGAAGTAGCAGTGCTGCAAAATGCCGTAACAACCTCCAACGACCTTTATCGTGCCGGCTACGCCTCTTACCTCGAAATTATCACCGCGCAACGGGGCGTGCTGGAAGCAGAACTCAGCCTGACCAACAGCAAAAAACTTATGTTCCAGTCGATGGTGAACCTGTACCGTGCACTGGGGGGAGGCTGGCAGTAGACACAGTAGCCTGACCAATTGATCTGGTCAATTTGAAAGCTAACATATGACACGCTGGTGTTGTATGTTAGCTTTTTTTGTTTTGGAAATTCTGAGAAAACATTCCGGAGCCACCCATTTTCAGCAGCAGTTGAACGATAGGGCACCTACCGGTGTTGCAGGATAAAGCATTGAAATCCTGAAACATAAGCTAACAGCAATAGCATAGGCCACTTCACAATTTTAAAATACGGTGGTTACAGGGCATGAGGCAGCAGGTAAGGCAGTTGTTGTAATGATTAATATAACCCAGTTTATTTAATTGATTACAATTCCGATAAATACTCCTAACACCTTGCAAATAAGCAACCTATGCTTTAAATTGGATGCCGTGATACTGGATTTTCTTTGCAAAATTAATAGACAATAGTTTTTTGAGCCTTTAAAATACAAATCTAAAGGCTGGCTGTCTGATTAATTAACTATTGTAATATTTAGCTGCTTATGGATTCCCTTACAAATTCTGCTGAGCCTGCATTTAACAATACCAACACGGAAGTTCTCTCGCTTGAGGAGCTTTTCCAGAAATACTATGCCCGCTTAGTACATTTTGCCTTCCAGTTCACCAACAGCAAAGAGAGTGCGGAGGACTTCGCCCAGGACGCTTTTATCAAGTACTGGAATTTAAAAGACGAAATCGCTACTGACGAACGCGCCATAAAAAGCTTCCTGTACACTACGGTTAAAAACGCCAGCCTGAACGCCATTCGCCACCTGAAAGTAGCCGAAAATTTCATGGCGCAATCCGGGTTTTCTGATATCGAAGAGGAAACCGTTGTGCACGCCATCATCAAATCGGAGGTAATTGGTGAGCTTCACCGCGCTATCGAATCGCTGCCGGAAAGTTGTCAGATAGTATCTAAAATGGGCTTCCTGGAGGGCATGAAAAACCATGAGATTGCGCAGGAATTAGGCGTTTCGATCAACACCGTTAAAACCCAGAAAAAACGAGGCCTGCAACTGCTCCGCTCCAGGCTCAGCCCCGAAATCATTACCCTCTTGTTGCTGCTCCTGTCTGACCAATAATTTGTGTGGTTTGATTGATTGAGCTGATTTCTAGGCTGAGAAATTTTCAGTTCATGCCACCTTCTTTTAGTTTTGGAAAATCCCTGATTTTCCCGTGCTCACATTCATGTCAAAATAACGGTTCAGAAATTCTGCTGCTCCAGCCACCACACCCGCTGCTCCTGTCTGAACTTTGATTCTTACTTCTCTCTCTCCTCACATCCTTCAAATCAAAAAAATCACAGTCCGGAAAGCATTCTGCTCCTGCCACCATAGCCTCTGCTGCTCGCTACCATTCCCTCCGCACCAGCGACTCAAAAAAAATAAAATTTTTTTTCATCACTCTTTCACCCACTTTTCATTTTCGGGTGTCTTACCTATGAAAGCAAGCCCACATGGAAACAAACCGGAACGCATTTGACATCGCAGCACTCATCAGCAAGGAAAAAAATGGTGAGCTGACAGCGCAGGAAAAACAGGCCCTGCAACACTGGATTCAGGCCAGCAAACAAAACCAGGACCTGTACAACTCTTTGATGCAGGAGGATGCCGGCACGAAGGCCGACCTGGATTTTATGGCTGAAGTAGATGTGCAGGCGGCCTGGCAAAAAGTAGCAAAAGCAACCGGCCAACAACCTGAAACGAAAGTAATCCCGATGTGGCAACGGCTCCGGCCTATGCTGCAAGTTGCCGCGGTCTTTATTTTACTCGTGCTGGCTGTCGGTATCTACCGGTATAACAAAGGCAGTCAACCGGAAGCACCTGCGGTAGCAGTGAACAACGTGCAGCCGGCGGAGCCTGAAGAAATGCGGACCCTGCTGGTATTACAGGATGGCTCCAGCATTAACCTCGACAGCATACCGGAAGGTACGGTTCGTGAACTGAACGGCATACAGGTAGTCGCAGCAGACGGCGTCGTACGGTTCGATGCAACAGCCGCCGTAGCGCCGGCCAAAGCGGTACTGGCTTACAATACCATCTCCACACCCAGGGGCGGCCAGTACCAGGTGGTACTCCCGGACGGCAGTAAGGTGTGGCTGAATGCCGCTTCCTCGCTTCGGTTTCCGACAGCTTTTTCGGGGGCAGAGCGACGGGTAGCGCTAACCGGAGAAGCTTATTTTGAAGTGGTAAAAGACACAAAGCAGTTTATTGTAGATGCAGGCGAAGTAGATGTCACCGTGCTGGGCACCTCCTTCAACGTCTCTTCCTACGACGAAGATAACACCATCGCCACCACGCTGGTAACAGGGCATGTACAACTTTCGGGCGACCAGCTGAACGGCATCACCAACCTTACCCCGGGCAGGCAGGCTGTATTCACAAAAGCTGGTAATACCATGGAAGTTAACAAAGTAGACACCGAATTCTTTACCGTCTGGAAAGAAGGAAAGCTCTATTTTGAGAAGGAAGAACTGGAGTCGATCATAAAAAAATTAAACAGGTGGTATGCAGTAGATGTGGCGTTTGCTGACCAGGCAAGCAAAAAGAAAACATTTACCGGTGTTGCCTTTAAAAACCGCCCGATCGACCACCTGCTCAGCATGATAAGCCAGACAACCGATGTAACTTTTGAAAAGAAAGGAGGCAAAATTTACATAAAGAAATAAAAAAAGAAGTCCGGAAAATGCGCCAACATTTCCCGGACGGAACAGCAAATTAATACCAAGTGCAATTGATTACTAACCAACTATCCGATTACAATTTATGAAGAAAATTGACTTCAAAAAAGCCTTCACACCCCGCGAAGGCTACAGGGTGCTAGTGCCCAGGCTCTTACGGCGTTCGTTGCTCCTGATTTTTATCTCTCTTTTCAGCTTCTCTGCCTGGGCCTCTGCCCAGAAGCTTACCCTGAACCTGGGTAACGTTACGCTGTACGATGCGCTGAAAGAAATCAGAAAAGAAGCAAACGTCGAGTTCTTTTACAGCAACGATGAACTGGATGTAACCCGTAAAGTGCGCGCCAACTTCCGGGACACCGATGTACTCCAGGCAGTACAGTCACTTGTGGGCAACCAGTACCAGGTGAAGATGAGCGAGGGAAATGTGATCCTGATCAGCCCGCAAGCTCCCCAACCCAAAACTACTTCCCAGGCAGACAGGATTACGGTTAAAGGTAAAATTACCGACGAAAAAGGCAATGCCTTGCCAGGGGTAAGTCTGCAAATCAAAGGCACCTCCACCGGTACCGCTACCGACATCAACGGTAATTATTCTTTACAGGCACCCTCCGACGCTGTACTGGTAGCTTCCTTTATCAGCTATAACTCCCAGGAAATCGAGATCAAAGGACGCGCTGTGCTTAACATTTCCATGGTTCCTTCTACTGCACAACTGAAAGATTTTGTGGTGGTGGGCTATGGCAACACCAACAAGAAAGACCTGACAGGTTCCATCTCCACAATTTCAGCGGAAGACATCGAAACGCTGGCTCCGACCACCAACGTAGAGCAGGCGCTGCAGGGTAAAGCAGCCGGTGTATATGTGGTACAGGAAACAGGTCAGCCTGGCAGCGCTACACGTGTACGGGTAAGAGGCGCCACTTCACTGCTTGGCTCTAACCAGCCCCTTTACGTCATTGACGGGATTCCGGTAGCCGCTCAAAGCAACATGCCCAATAGCGGCGATGCATTTGATACCGGTCTTGCACAACAGGGACTGAACACACCGCTGGGTAATATTAACCCGGCCGATATCGAATCCATCAACATCCTGAAAGATGCCTCTGCAGCAGCTATCTATGGTTCGCGTGCGGCAAACGGTGTCATTATCATCACCACTAAAAAAGGAACACAACTTGGCAAGCCGCAGTTTAACGTTGGCTATTCCGTAAGCACCCAGGAAGCAAAAACGACAGATGTGCTGAACGCCGCCCAGTTCCGCGAAATTTATACCGAAGCTGTAAACAACAGCACGAGCACTGCCGCTTTTGCTAAAGCAGTACGCGACGGCTCTTACTTCGGCACTGCCGACACCGACTGGGAGAAGGAAGTGAGCCAGAACAACCCGATCACGCACAACTTTAACTTTTCAGCAACCGGCGGAAATGCTGCCACCCGCTACTATACCTCGGTAGGTGTGCAGGATCAGCAGGGCCTGTTTGATAACTCTTCTTTCAAGCGTTACTCCCTCAACCTGAACCTGGATACGGAGCTTTCCAAGAGATTGCTGTTTGGCACCAACCTGAACTTTTCGGGCACAGACCAGGAAGCGCCGGATGGAAGCCTGCTAAGCAGAATTTACGCCTTCCGCCCAGACCTCCCGGTAATCGATGAAACCGGCAATTATTCTGTGTCGCCTTTTTACAACCTGGAAAACCCGGTAGCCTTGTCTACCGCCAGCACCACCAACCAGACAAAACTGTTCTTTGGTTCTGCCTTCGGGGAGCTGGAGCTGCTGCAGGGGCTGAAGTTAAAATCGGCTTTATCGGTTAACGTAAACAATGTGAACACCAAAAGCTTCTACCCCAGCGTTACGCTTACCGGTGGCTTTTCAAGAGTAAACGGACCGGGCGACGGCTTTGGTCGCCAGGGCAGCAGCGATGCATTGATGCACCTTTGGGAGAACACCTTAAGCTATAA
Source organism: Botryobacter ruber (assembly GCF_003347595.2). GTDB lineage: Bacteria > Bacteroidota > Bacteroidia > Cytophagales > Hymenobacteraceae > Pontibacter > Pontibacter ruber_A. The sequence goes on from NZ_QCZK02000041.1 coordinate 217,195, forward strand.
CAAGCTGATCGCAGAGAAGCACAACATCAACTCGGTAGTAGGGGCCTCGTGGCAGGGCAACCGGAACAGCTTTCTGCAGGCATCCGGCAAAGGCTTTCCGAAAGACCAGATCCTCACTAACCTGAGCAGCGCCTCCAACAGCTTTCAGATCGCTTCCGATGAAACGCAGAGCGGACTTGTATCTTACTTCGGCAGGATTAACTACGGATTCGACGACCGTTACCTGTTCACCGTGTCAGGCCGTGTGGATGGTTCTTCCAAGTTTGCCGAAGAAAATAAGTGGGCCTTCTTCCCGACAGCAGCAGCAGCCTGGAAAATCTCGAATGAGTCGTTTATGGCAGGCGCCACCTTTGTCGACGACCTGAAATTCAGGGTGAGTGCCGGTACAACCGGTCAGCAGAACTTTGGCCCTTACCAGTGGCGCACGCTATACGAAGCTACCTTCTATGGCGGCCGTCCGGCTGTTGTGAGAAGCCAGTTGGGTAACAGCAGGCTGAAATGGGAAACGACCGACCAGTTTGATGCCGGCGTAGACTTCTCCATCCTGAAAGGCAGACTGAGCGGCGGTATCGGGTACTATGTAAAGAACACCCACGACCTGCTGTACTTTGTCGAGACGCCAGGCAACACCGGTATCTCCTCGGTTATAGCTAATCTCGGCGATACCCGTAACCGCGGTTACGAACTGGAGTTGTCAGCTGATATTTTCAGATACAACGGTTTTACCTGGAACCTGTCTGCCAACGCCAGCCGTAACGACAACACGCTGGTTCGCCTGAACGATGACTTCCTGGATGAAGAAACTGGTCTGATCAACCCGCCAAACACAGGTTCTGTGCTGAAAGTAGGCTTGCCGCTTGGCCTGATTTACGGTTACGTGGCAGAAGGAATTTTCCAGGAGCAGTCAGAAATTGATGCTTTAAATCAGGCCGCCCCGAATGGTGTTTACCAGAATGCAGCTACTTCGCCAGGCGACATCAAGTTCAAAGACATCAGCGGACCGGATGGCAAGCCGGACGGTATTATCAACTCCTTCGACCAGACCATAATCGGCGATACGCAGGCCGATGTGTTCGGCGGGTTTACGAATACCTTTACCTTTAAAGGCATCTCCTTATCAGCGCTGTTTACCTATTCCATCGGGAACGATCTGCGCTGGGATGCCCAGCGAAACGGGATAAACGTCGCCTCCACCTTCACGAGCGAGAACAGGACAGTTGACATCCTGAACCGCTGGACGCCGGAGAACCCGACCGATCAGCCGCGTGTGGTGTACCTGGACCCGAACCAGAACTCCAGGATCTCCAGCTTCTACGTGCACGATGCTTCTTACCTGCGGTTACGAAACATCAACCTGTCCTATACTTTACCAAAAGCTTTGCTGAGCAAGACGAAGTTCATCCGGACAGCTTCCGTGTACGGCATCGCGACCAACATCTGGACGCTCACAAATTATCCGGGTGCTGACCCGGAGACAAATAACCTCTTCGATAATGACGTGAGCGCAGGTCTGGATAATGCCCGTTTCCCGACACCGAAAGTGTTCACTGCAGGCGTTAAACTTGGTTTCTAATTTTTTAAGTTATTAATCTGATGAAAAAATTCTTGTATATACTAACTGCAAGTACTGTTCTGTTAACCAGCTCCTGCGAGCTTGTGAATGTGTTGGAGGTAGAGCCGCCAAATAACCTGGTGCCGGAAAATGTGGTAAAGGATGCACAGTCGGCAGAGGATCTGCTGAACGGAGCCTATTCGGTTTTCAACGACCAGTATTACTACATGTTTACCGAAACCGTTCCGGGACTGCTGAGCGGCTCCATGAGCAGAAACGGCTTCCTGGCCAACAGCGAACTTGCCAATAATGCAGTTACCATCGAAAATAACGATGTCGCAAATTTCTGGAAGGTATTTTACCGGCAGATTGATGCCGCCAACGCGGTTATCGAACTGGTGCCGGGTGTGCCGTCAGAGCAGTTTGCACCAAACCGCAAAAGCGAGATCCTGGCGGAAGCGCATTTCCTGCGTGCCATGTCGCACTTCGAGCTGCTCCGTTACTTTGGCAAGTTCTACGACCGCAGCAGCCCGCTGGGCGTTATTCTCAGAACCGAGCCCGCCAACTTCACCACGCGCGACAAAGGACGCGCTACCGTACAGGACACCTATGACCTGATTCTGAAAGACCTGGACATGGCAATTGCCAATGGTCCTGCTTTCTCTAAAACCTACTACGCTTCCAAAACAGCTGCCAAAGCCCTGAAAGCAAGAGTGCTGTTGTTTATGGGGGAATATGCCGCTGCTGCAGCGCTGGCCGATGAGGTGATTACAGAAAGTGGCCGGAAACTGGAAGCTACATATGCCGGTGTTTTTGATAAAAACATCAACTCCACCGAAATGATCCTGATGCGCTACACGGATGATGTGACCGTTACATCGGACAGGAAGAAGTTTACCTACGGTTCCCGCCACGCCATTGCCAGCAACTGGCTGGCCTCTTTCATGACCGGCGACCCGCGAGCACCTATTACGTTTGCTGCTTCGAACAAAGCCATCCTGAAAGTAAACAATACCACCAACTTCAGCCCGACTTACTTTATCCGGTTAGCTGAAATGTACCTGATCAAAGCCGAAGGACTGGCCCGCAGCGGCGCCCCGCTCGAAGAAGCGAAAGCGCCGCTCGAAACCGTACGTTCCAGGGCACTGGGATTACCCTACATTTCGCTGGCACTGACACGGGAACAACTGCTGGACGAGATATACCGTGAGTATGTGCAGGAGCTGGCTTTTGAAAATGGCAGCGAGTGGTTCGCTGGCATCCGTTTCGACAAAATCATGACAGTGAAGCCGTCGGTAACCAGCCCGGATCAATTCATTCTGCCAATCCCGTTAAGCGAGATCCAGGCGAATGCCGATCTGGGCATTGCAGACCAGAACCCTGGCTATAACCAATAAGCAGGTAGCCGGTCGCCGGGGTCTCTCCGGTGACCGGAACTACTTTAAGTCCTGCTTGCGTTAGAAAACTGACGCTACAAAGAATAAAACACCTAAAGGAAAAAACTGCAAATCATCTACCAACCTTTTAATAAGAATGAAAAAACGCTATATCAAACCTTTCGCGGCAAAGCTGCTGCTGATGGGCCTCGTTTGCACGGTACCTTTCCAGCCTGCCACCGCACAAAGCAAAAAGAAGAAGAAAAAAGCGGAGGTTGCCGCCGCACAACAGGCTCCTGCCGCAACGCCGAAAGCCGATGCGGCACAAAAAGGAAAATTGAAACCATATGCCGAAATAATCACCAAAGATGCCAAGTCTGACGTTGGTTTATTCACGGTTCACCAGGTAAACGACGCGCATTACTTCGAAATACCGGACAGCCTGCTACAGCGTGAAATGCTGATCGTATCGCGGCGTGCGGCTATGAGCGGCAGCGAACTCGACAACATGGTGGCCGGCGACAGCCCACAGGATGCCCTGATGGTGAAGTGGGAAAAATCGCCGGATGGCAATAACATCCTACTGCGCAAAGTTACCACCCGGAACGTAATGCAGTTCAGGGGGCTGGACAGCTCTTTTGAAAAAGCAGTAGAACTGCAGACCCTGGACCCGATTCTGCTTTCGTTTCCGATCAAAGCAGTTGGACCGGATGCAGCTTCCAGTGTGATTGATGTAGCCAGCCTCTTTTTGGATGATATAAAAGAACTGACGCCTTTCGGGTCCGGTGGCTTGCTTGAAGCGCTGGGTGCTATAGCGCCCAAAAAGTACACTTTCAACAAAGACAGGTCTTTCATCTCCGAAACCAAAAGTTTCCAGCAGAACATCGAAGTAAGATCGATGCTTACCTTTACCGAGATCGAAAAAACCGGCACTAAAGTATTTACTATTTTAATGCACCGCTCCATGGTGCTGCTGCCGAAGCAGGCCATGCAACCACGATTGGCTGACGAAAGAATCGGCCATTTTGCGCTCGGCTTTAAAGAGTACAACGAAAACAAACCGGTAGGCGACAATTACTTCATTAAGCGCTGGCGCCTGGAGCCGAAGGCCGAAGACCTGGAGAAGTTTAAGAAAGGTGAACTGGTTGAGCCTAAAAAGAAAATCGTTTTTTACATCGACCAGACCACCCCTGAAAAATGGCGGAAGTACATCAAACAGGGTGTAACCGACTGGTTGCCTGCCTTTGAGGAAGCCGGCTTTAAAAATGCCATTGAGGCCGTTGACGCTCCGGTAAACGATCCGGAATTTCACCCGGAAGATGTGCGTTATTCTGTCATTCGCTACGTTGCTTCCGATATTCCAAATGCCAAAGGTCCCTCGGTAGCAGACCCGCGATCTGGCGAAATCCTGGAGTCGGATGTGATTGTATATCACAACGTCATTAAACTGTTAAGAGACTGGCGCTTTGCCCAGACAGCCGCCAACGATCCGCGCGTGCGAACTTCAGACATTCCCGACGACATTATTGGCGATGGACTGCGCTACGTAATTGCCCATGAAGTAGGCCACGCCCTGGGCTTACGCCACAACATGGGCGCTTCTGCTGCTTTCCCGGTAGACTCGCTACGTTCGGCCTCCTTCACAAAGAAATATGGCACCACGCCCTCTATCATGGATTATGCCCGCTTCAACTTTGTGGCCCAGCCAAAAGATAAAGACGTTAAATTAACGCCTCCGCACCTGGGCGTGTATGATAAATATGCCATCAAGTGGGCGTACAGACCAATCCCGGAAGCCAGCAACGAATTTGCCGAAACAGATGTACTCAACAGCTGGATAAACGAGCATGCCGGCGACCCGTGGTACCGTTTTGGCGAAGGCGATTTATCAGGTTCCGATCCATCGTCGATGCGGGAAGACCTGGGTGATGATGTGATAAAAGCCAGTAAGTACGGCGTTGCCAACGCAAAATATATCATGGCCAACCTGGACAAATGGCTGTACGCCCCGGGCGCTAAATACGACAATCTAGAGGATTACTATGCAGCTGTGCTTAAACAGTATGGCCGACATATTGGCCATGCAGGTACGCTGATTGGCGGCACCTACATCAGTCGCCCGATTCAGGGCGAAAAGGAAGTGGCTTACCGATATGTGCCGAAAGACAAGCAACGTGAAGCCGTTAAATTTGTCCTGGCGCAGTTCAGGGAGCTGCCTACCTGGATTGAGAACGAAAAGCTGAAATCAAAGCTGAACATTGTGGAAACCAGCGGTTCCGTAAGAAGAATTATCACACCGCCTGCTTACCTGGAGAGACTGTTCAACTCTAGTTTCTTAGCAAACCTGGCTAACGATGGCAACCTGATGATGATGATCGAGGATGAGATTGCGAACGGAGCAGCTGCCTACAAAGTAACTGACTTGTTCAATGACATACGCGGCGACTTCTTCCGGGAAACAGTACGCGGACAAAAGGTTGATTATTACGGACAGCTGATGCAGAACATTTATGTAAGCTGGCTGCTGAATAAGTCGCACTTCAGCGATATTGTTCCGTTCACGCCTACTGCCATGGCTGATGAAAATCAACTGGCTGCGCTGCCTGTAAACGACCTGGTGCATTGTGGCTTTGGAGCGCATGATGCTGAAGTAACCGTACCAATGGACCAGCAGCAATACGTTGCCTATGCCGAGAAACTGGCAAATGAGCAAAACCTTCACTTCCAGATCGTGAACATTTCACGAAACAACAAGCATGATAAAATAACCACGCATGTATTGGCTGAAGTGAAGAAAGTAAAAGCCATTCTGCTAAAACACCGAAGTGCAGCCGATGAAGATACACGGGCACATTACGATTACCTGTTGAAGAAAATCGACCTGTACCTGAAGTCATAGTTTTCTAGCTGAAGGTTAATTTTTAAGGGGAGAGATGGTTTGGAACTGTCTCTCCCTTTTGCTTTCCAGGGTGTGCTGCAGCAGACTATCTGCATGGCATATCCGGGAGCAGAGGCTGTGGTGGCTGCTGCAAAAGTGCCGGACCAGCCTCAAAAATATTTTACTAACACTCGTTAGAAATTATCCAATTTAAGATTATATTTCCTATGATTTTATAACCCCTGCTTCGGCTCCTTACTATTAACCACACCGGCATGAAGTACTTCAACATATGCCTGCGCATCATGTGCTTTCTTTTGCTCTTCAAGGGCTCTCTTTTAGCGCAACCAACTCAGCTGGCCGATGAAGCCAGGGAGGCCATGCTCCGTTCCACCAGGTATATGGTAGAACAGGTGAGTACCAATGGCGGCTACGTGTGGTATTACCTGCCGGACCTGTCGCGCCGTTGGGGAGAGATGGAGGCATACAAAACTATGGTGTGGGTACAGGGGCCCGGCACCGTGAACATGGGCCATGTCCTGCTGGATGCCTACCGCGCCACCGGCAACGACTACTACTACCAGGCTGCCGGGAAAGCAGCTGCCGCATTGGTCTGGGGACAGAGCAAAGAAGGTGGCTGGAACTACATGATCGATTTTGCCGGGGACCGCTCACTGAAATACTGGTACAGCACCATAGGCAAAAACGGCTGGCGGCTCGAAGAATTTCAGCACTACTATGGCAACGCTACTTTCGACGATGACGTGACCTCCAATGCCGCCCGCTTCCTGCTGCGGATGTACCTGGAAAAAATGGATCCGAAATACAAACCGGCACTCGACAAAGCCATCGACTTCATCCTGGAAAGCCAGTACCCGCTGGGCGGCTGGCCGCAGCGTTACCCCCTCCGGCACGACTTCAGTAAAAATGGCAATCCCGACTATTCCTCCTTTTATACTTATAACGATGATGTGATCTGGGAGAACATCAATTTCCTGGTACAGTGTTACCTCACGCTGGGCGAAGAGCGCCTGCTGGAACCAATTTACAGGGGGATGAATTTCTTTGTGATCTCACAGCATGGCAGCGGCGCCTGGGGGCAGCAGTACAACATGGCGCTGGAGCCAGCCGGCGCCCGCACCTACGAACCACCAACGCTTCTGCCTACCACCACCTTCGGCAATGCCATGCTGCTGCTCCGGTTTTACCAATACACCGGCGACCGGAAATACCTTTCCCGCATACCCGACGCCATTGCCTGGCTCGAGAAAACACGTTTACCCAAAAAGCAAACGGAGAATGGTACGTACACGCACCCCACTTTTGTGGAAATAGCTACAGACAAACCGGTCTATGTGCACCGGACCGGGTCCAATGTAAAGCATGGGTATTACTTCTACGACTATAACGACGAAAACCTGCTGGCGCATTACAAAGGCAAAAAAAGCCTGGACCTGGAGCGGCTGAAAGCGGAATACAAACGGGTGAGCGCCTTATCGCCTGCAGAAGCCACCAAAGACTCTCCGCTTAAAGCGGCGCCTTTTCAGGCAGCCGGAACGCCGCAGAGCTACTACAACCTGCACCAGTCTTCCGAAAGTGAAGCAGCCGATGCAGCAAGTGTAAAAACAGTTATCGCTTCCCTGGATGCGCAGAACCGCTGGCTGGTGAAGCATGCTATGATCAGTAATCCCTATCGCGGCGAAGGCCAGCAGCAAGAACAGACAAACAAATATGCCTCAGCGTTTGTAGGAGATGAAACCGATACCTCCCCTTTCCGGGATCCTTCGGACCAGGAATATATTTCAACCGGGGAATACATCAGGAACATGCAACTGCTGATCTCCTACCTGAAAGCAACAGGACAGCAGGCTACCGTAACCGAAGCGCTGAAAGCAAAATTTTAACCTCAAAGAGTTCTGCTGCCCCTGCCACCACAGCCGCTGCTGCTAGCATTTATGCTACAGCCGCGCCCACGGATTGATGCCTTCCGCTTTCGTGACAAAGTAAAACAGCAGCAGGTAAGACAGGTCGAAAATGAAGATACTGATGTAAAGCAAAACCAGCAGGTAAGCATCCGGGAAATACATGTACAGCAGCAGCGAGGGGAAAATCGTCCCAATCATCTTGCACAGCGCAATGTACACCGACTGCCCAAGCGGGCTTTTCCGCCGCAGCAGCATGTGTATGAACAGCACCGACATGAGCAGGTTCTGGCTGAAGGCAGCATACACGCCATTGTAATCGTTAAACTCGCGCGACATCAGCAGGATGAAAAGGGCAGCCAGCACCAACGTGAGCAGAAACACCGGCAGGAAATGATTCGAAGGAAAAAGCTCCGGGAATTCCTTTTTCCCGTAACGCAGGTACTGCACCAGGATGCCCACATCAAATGCCAGCCACACATAATCGATGTACAGCTGCGGCGTGCTGTGCGGGTGCACAAACGAAAAAATAAACTCCCAGGAAATATTGGCGCACAAGGCCACCATCGGCATCCCATACGTTTTGTCGACAAAGCCCCGCCGCAGGATGAGCAGGTACGTGATCGTCCAGAATACGCCGCTGCAGACCTTGAAGATCACATCAAGGGTCTTGTCTACCTCTAAAGGGTTTTCTAACATGGTGAAGTGTGGTGAAAGAACTTTAAGAATTAGTGCTATCCTGCCGAAGCTGCGCATCCAGCCGCCTTCCTTCCCTGATAGCGATCGCAACCAAAGCTTCCAGATCCTGCCACTGCGTCCTGAAGTTGACGATGCAGGCACGCAGGCAGTATTTCCCGCTGATTACTGCGTTGGAAACAAACACTTCTCCAGCCACCTGCAGGTGGTTCAGCAATGCTTCATTTAGCTTGTTCAGGTAATTTTCGTCCGGGTGGTTGGCCATACCCTGTGGTACATACCGGAACGTGGTAATGCTCAGGTTCTGCGAAACAGCTTCCAGTTCGGGAGTGGCCTGGATCAAGGAGAAAAGCTTTTGGGAGAGTGAAATATCATCCCGTATCATCTGGATGTAGCCGTTCCTGCCTGCCTGCTTAAAGCCCAGCCACACCTTCAGCGCCCGGAAACCCCTGGAGTTTTGCATGCCATAGTCGTAGTAGTTTACCGGCGGTTCGTCTCCGGTACCATCAAAATTATAATAGTCGGGATGAAAGCTGAAGGCTTCCTGGAGCAGCTTCGGGTCGCGCACCAGCGCACAACCAGCTTCCAGGGGACTGTAAAACCACTTGTGCGGGTCCAGCGCAACCGAATCGACCTCTGCAAGGCCTTCGAACAAGGCAGCACATTCGGGTAAGCCGGCGGCCGGGGCGCCGTAAGCGCCATCCACATGAAACCAAAGGTTGTTCTTCCTGCAGATTCCGGCAATGCCTGAAAGCGAATCGACGGTGCCTGTTCCTACGGTACCTGCGCTGCCCACAACCAGAAAAGGAGTAAATCCCGCTGCGCGATCATCGGCAATTTGCTGCTCCAGCAGACTAAGATCCAGCTGCTGCTCTTCGTTGGGTTCAATCCAGCGGATGGCGTCGGTACCAAGCCCGAAAAGGTCGGCTGCTTTCTGTATCCAGGTATGGGTGTTGCGGGAGCAGTAGACTAAAAGGCGGCTGTTACGCGACTGCAGTCCATCTTTCCGGATGTCCCAGGCCGCTTTTGCTTTACGGGCTGCCAGGAAACCGACGAAATTGGCCATGTTGCCACCGCTCACAAACAAGCCGCCACAGGATACGGGGTAATTAATGAATTCTGCAATCCACCGGATGGTTTGCTGCTCAATTTCGGTAGCCACAGGCGACAAAGCAAAGGCGGCAACGTTTGGGTTAACAGCAGCCGCCAGCAAATCGCCCAGCGCCCCGATGGGCGTAGCAGAAGAGGTGATGTAGCCCCAGAAACGGGGATGGCCATTAAAAAGAGAATGGTGGAAAAGCAGTTGCGCCGCCTCTGCCAGGATACCGGAAGCAGCACTACCCTCGGCTGGTAAGGAATTATTTCCTAACGCCGCTCTTACGGCCGGAGGCTGTTCGCCGGTAGTAACAGGCTTTTGTTCCAGCCCGGCCAGGAAATCTGCGATCTGGTTTACCAGTTCGTGCCCTGCTTGCCGGAATTCTTCCGGTGCCATTGCCAGTGGAGCATTTTGCCGCCGGCGTGTTTGCGCTTCCTGATCTTCCATAGTGAAAGTACTTTAAGCTTCGGTTATGTTCCTGTGCCCCACACAAACCAGTAGCTGTCTTCCGCAGGCACAGGTACTACTTTCTTTACAATGCCGTTCCAAATAAGTTGTGACAATGCGGGTTGAGCTATTCGTTAGAATGAACTTACAAGCAAAAAGGCTTTAAAAACCGTTCTGCACCTGCCTCCATTGCCGCTGCTCCTCTTATAGGAGACGCGGCAACGAAAGACTTTTACTGTTTCCGCCGGTGCAGCAAATGGCTCAGGTCGCCGGCCCTGAACCAGCGGTAGCCGAAGGCATCCAGGGTAATCCGGTGCTGCCCTTTTTCGTCGGCTACGCTTTTTTCGTTTGCCATCAGGTCGATCAGGCGGTCCTCGTTGTTTTGCTTCAGGCTCAGTGTTACCTCGTGCGGCTGCTCATCAAAATTGTGCAGCACCACCAGCGAATTGCCCCGCCAGCAGTAGTACATGCCCAGTACCTGCGGTCTGCCGGTTTTCAGGATTTCCCAGGTTCCCCAGCCTATTTCCGGGCATTCTTTGCGCAGGCGTATGAGGGCCGTCATCCAGTTGAGCAGCGAGTCAGGCTTGCGACGCTGGTCCTCTGCGTTTACATGGTGATAGGAATATGGCCCTTCGTCTATCACCGGATGTACCAGTTTGTCTGCTGCCGAAAAACCGGCCTGGGACTCGTTTGCCCACTGCATGGGCGTCCGCACCGCATCCCGCTCGTTCAGGCGCAGGTCCTCCCCCATTCCGATCTCATCCCCATATCGCAACACAGGCGTGCCCGGCAGCGAAAACATCAGGCTGTAGGCCATCTCAATCTGCTGGCGGCTGCCCAGCATCGGGTTCAGCCGCCGCCGGATGCCCCGGTTGTACAGCTGCATTTCTTTTTCAGGACCGAAGCGTTTAAAAACTTTCTGTTGCTGCTCCTCCGTCAGGCGGCCCAGGTCCAGCTCGTCGTGGTTGCGCAGAAAGTGGGCCCATTGCGAGGTCGGGTAAATATTTTGAGTTGCTTTCAGGGCGTCGGCCAGTGGTTCGGTGTCGGAGGTAGCCAGCGCGTAAAACAGGTGCTGGTTAACATAAAAATTGAACATCAGGTGCACGCCGTCTCCCTCCTTGCCGAAATAATGCTCCGATTCGTTGGGCAGCACGTTGGCCTCGCCCAGCAGAATGGCATCGCCTTTACGCCACTGCAGGAAGCGGCGCATCTCGCGCAGGTATTCAAACTTCATCTCGTGTTCGGCCAGGCCCGGGCTGGGACTTTCCAGGATAAAAGGCACTGCATCTACCCGGAACCCCGACACGCCCAGCTCCAGCCAATAGCCCATGATCCGGCTGACTTCGGTGCGTACTGCCGGGTTGTCCATGTTCAGGTCGGGCTGGAAATCGTAAAAGCGGTGAAAGTAATAGGCTTTCGCTTTTTTGTCGTAGGTCCAGGTCCGGTGCTGCACGCCCGGGAACACCATGCCCTGGTTCCAGTTTGGCGGTTTGCTTTCGGACCACACATACCAGTCGCGGTAGCGGGAGTCTTTGCTGCTGCGCGCTTCCTGGAACCAGAGGTGCTGATCGGAAGTGTGATTGACAACCAGGTCCAGGATCACTTTAAAGCCATGCTTTTTGGCCTGGTGCATAAACTCTACAAATTCGCCGCTCGACCCGAACCGGGGGTCCACGCCGTAGTAATCTTTTATATCATAGCCATTGTCTTTGTCCGGAGTTGGCTGGAAAGGTGACAGCCAGATGGTGTCCACGCCCAGGGCATCGAGGTAATCCAAACGGCGGGCGAGTCCTTCGAAGTCGCCAATCCCGTCGCCGTTTACATCCATAAAAGTTTTGATATCCAGGTTATAGACTATTGCATTCTTGTACCACAGGTCTTCTATCATGTTCTGCTGATATGTAATCAGGCTTCTGCCTCTATTTATTGTTGCTACATTTACTGTTATCCGTGCGCAGGAGTTACTTTTTCCTGCACGCTTCCCGCCCGCCAGGTTGCGAATAAGATCCTCGAGCCACAGAAACACTAGCACCTATTTCACATCCAATAAAACAAAAACAACAAACAACCAAATATTTATAACTAATTTTATCTTTATTATAAATTATACCGTAACTCCTAACATGTTTTCAGAAATTGTTTTTCAAACAGGCTGTTGCTTATGAAAGCTCTTATCCTGGGTATATTTTGCTTTTTCCTGATCTTGCGGGTGTGGGCGCAGCCGGGGTGTACCGATCCGCAGGCGCAGAATTTCAGCGCTGACGCAACGGAAAACGATGGCAGTTGTACCTATGCCGCTGCCGCTGCGGAGTTAACCAATCGCAAAGAGTTGCCCTCCCTCCTGAGCGAAAGCTCCGGCCTCCTCTATACCGACGGCAAGCTCTGGACGCTGAACGACAGCGGCGGCGAAGCGGCTATCTACCGCATCAGCGAAACGGACGGTTCTGTAGAGCAGGTAGTATACCTTGCAGATGCCAAAAACAAAGACTGGGAATCGATTACAGCCGATGAAGACTATATTTACATTGGCGACTTCGGAAACAACTCCAAAGGCAACCGCAGCAACCTGAGAGTTTACCGGGTAAGCAAAGCAGCCCTTGGTGCAGCCGCAGAAACGACCGTCACCGCCGACATCATCTATTTCACTTACCAGGACCAGGAAGACCTGGAGCCCGCCGATAACAACAACACCGACTTCGACTGCGAAGCCTTCCTGGTGAAAAACAACATAGTGCACCTGTTCACAAAAGAGTGGATCAGCCCCCACAACACCAGGCACTACACCTTCCCGGCCACACCCGGCACGCATGTAGCCGTGCCTGTAGAAGAACTGGCCGCGGATGGCCTTATCACCGGCGCCAGCCTGTCTGACAATAATGAAATCGTGCTGGTCGGTTACACTAGCAATAAGCTGAGTTTGTTTATGTGGCTGCTATTCGATTACCAGGAAGACAGGTTCTTCAGCGGCAACAAACGCCGGATAGCGCTGGGCAGTGCGCTGCAGGGCCAGGTGGAGGGCGTGACCTTTACGACCAACGGGAATGGGTATGTTTCTACGGAGCGCATCAGCAGTCCTTTCGGTACTGTACCGCCCCGGTTGTACAGCTTCTCCGTTGCCGGCTTTGTAAACTCAATTCCAACTCCAGCATTAAAAGTGCGCCCGGTGCCGCTCGCCAAAGGGAAAGCCCTGCACGTGGAATTATCCAACACCCAGGAAACCGCTTCCACCATCACCCTCATCGGCGCCGACGGGAAAGTGTACCTGCTGAAAAACGTAGCTGCAGCTGCCGGCATTAACGAGCAGCTACAGCTCGATCACCTGAACAGCGGCGTCTATTTTCTGCGCGTAACCAATTCCCTGGAAACCTATACAACCAAAGTGCTCCTGCAGTAGCCCCAACCTCCTATCCTGCCGCTCCCAATTTCTTCCCGAACCGGAGGTACAGCAGTGGCTGTGGTGGCAGGTGCAGAAAAACTTTACAAGGCAATAATTTCTCTTTCCGGGTAAAAAAGTGTCTCCGGCACAGCAAATTTTAACTTATCTAATCTTTGTTTAAACATTGTCCTATTTTTCATGCTATTTTTGCAGTGGCTTTAAACTTTCGCGTTTGAATATAGTCTATAAGCAAACCTTAATATATTTTCAGTAAACAGCATGAAGTTTTTTTTACCGTTCTTTCTAGTATTGCTTTCGCTTAACCATGTTTATTCCCAGGATGTCCCGCAAAGCGTCAGGCGGAAAGAGGCACCTGATACCACGGCAGTACCCGGCGGCCAGGTGACACAGGCCAGGATTAAAGGCGTAATCAAAAGTGCTTCCGGCACCACCTTACCCGGTGCTACGGTTGTTCTCCGCAAAGCTGCGGATGAGAGTGTCGTAAATGGTACAGCAACGGACGCCGACGGCAACTTCCGGTTCGACAAAGTACCTACAGGCCACTATACCGTTAAGATTGACTACATGGGCTTCCAGCCTTTTTCCAAAACTATCGTGGTGCAGCAGCAAACGGTAGACGTAGGCGTACTGACGCTACGGGAAGCAGCCACCACCATAGACGAAGTAGTAGTAATAGGACGCATACCACCCTCCGAGCAGAAAGGCGATACCACCCAGTTCAATGCCGCCGCCTTTAAAAGTGCACCGGATGCCAGTGCGCAGGACCTGGTGCAGAAAATGCCGGGCATTACCCTGGAAGACGGGCAGCTACAGGCACAGGGCGAAGCGGTACAGCGCATCCTGATAGACGGCAAGCCCTTTTTCGGGAATGATGTGGATGCGGCCCTGCAAAACCTGCCGGCCCAGGTAATCGCCAACATCCAGGTGTTCGATAAAAAAAGCGACAAGGCAGAACTGAGCGGCTTCGACGATGGCGAACGCATCCGGACGATCAACATCGTAACCAAACCCGAAGCGCGGAAAGGGCAGTTTGGCCGCGTGACGGCCGGCTACGGCACCGATAATTCCTACATGGCGGGGGCCAGCGTGAACTTCTTTAAAAACGACAGGCGCCTGACGGTAACAGGCCTGAGCAACAACGTAAACCAGGTCAGCTTTTCAGGCGACCCCGAAAACAGTGGCCAGACCGAAACCCAGAACGGCATCATCAAATCGAATGTGCTGGGGCTGAACTACTCCAACACCTGGTTCGAGAAAGTAGAGCTATCGGGCAGCTACTCCTTCAGCCACCGAAACAACGAATCAAGCCATGAGCGGTTGCGCGATTATATACAGTCGCCGTGGGCGGGACAGGAGTACCTGGAAAGCAGCCGGAGAAACTACGAGAGCGCCAATCACGGGCTAAACATGCGCCTGGATTACGAGATAAACGAACAGAACCGGATCCGGGTCAGGACGCGGGGGAACCTGAATCAGAATGAGGATATTTCCTATTTCCTGGGCCGTAACATTTACGATGAAGGACCGCTAAGCCAGTCGGAAAACAACTCGGAAAGCGACAACAGCAGCTATAACTTTGATAACCGCATCTTCTACAGCCACCGTTTTTCGAAAGTGGGACGCAGCCTTAATTTCAGGTTGCACAACGGGTTTAATGCCAGCAACGGCGACAGGTACCGTACTTCCGAAAACATATCTTATGTAAACGAAGCAGAATCTACCTTCCTGGATCAGTATTTTGATTCGAAAGGCAATGGTAATTCCTGGGAAACCGAAGTTTCCTACACAGAGCCTGTAGGCCGTTTCGGACAGATGGAGCTGGAGTATGAAATTGGCAACAGGTTTAACGAATCCGACCGCAGGGCTTATGATTATATCGACCATCTTGAAAATTACGACGAGTTCCTCACGAATTTAAGCAACACCTTCAGTAATGAATTCCTGACCCAGGAAACGGAATTAGGCTACCGCTACAACAACGAAGCACTCTATTTCCAGGTGGAGACGAAGTACCAGCATGCCAAACAAGTAAACGAACAGCAGTTCCCGTACCCCAACTACATGCAGCGTTCTTTTGAAAGCATTCTGCCTTCGGCCCGCCTGCGCTATAAATTTACGGAATCGAATAACCTGGAATTCAACTACGATACCCGCACCAATACGCCGTCGCTGGGGCAGTTGCAGGATGTGCTGGATATTTCGAACCCGCTTCAGTTCAGAGCAGGCAACCCGGAACTGACACAATCGTTCAGCAACTGGTTCAGGGCCCGCTACCGGTCACATAACCCGGAAACAAATCGTAACTTTTACGCTTCCATCGAATCTACTATCGAAAGCAACCGGATCGTAAACAGTACTGCCGATGCCGCAACGTCGCCCTTACTGACCGGTGTAGAAGAAATAATCCCCGGAGCCCAACTTATCCGCCCTGTCAACCTGGACGGTTACCGCGAGATCCGGACTTATTTCAGCTACGGCCAGCCGGTTAACTTTATCGAGTCGAACCTGAACCTGCGGGCCGCCATCAGCCACAACAGAAGGCCGGGCATGGTGAACGACCAGGTAAATTTCTCCAACTCCAACAGGTTTATGACCGGCATTTCGCTTAGCAGCAACATCAGCGAGCGCATCGACTTTAACATCTCCACCCGTTCCAGCTACAGTGTGGTGCGCAACACGCTGCGGCCTTCGCAGAACAACAACTTCTTTTCGCAGCGCACCCGCCTCTGGTACAACTGGATATTTGGCGACGGTTTTGTGTACCGCACCAACCTCAGCCACCAGCACACCACCGGATTGGCAGCAGGCTATAACAACAACATGATGCTCTGGAACATGAGCATCGGCAGGAAGCTGTTCGACAGGCAGCTGGGCGAGATAAGCCTGAGTGTGTTCGACCTGCTCAAGCAAAACAACAACATCAACCGGAACATTACCGAAACGTACATCGAAGATGTGGAATCGAATGTGCTGGGGCGGTACTTTATGCTGACCTTTACCTACAACATCCGCAACTTCGGAGGTGGCGCCACCATCGATGATTTCCGTGACAGGGGCCGGGACTAATTCCCATCCCCTGTTCTTCTTTACTGGTTCCGGTTATATGTCAGCACCTGCCACCACAGCCACTGCTCCAAATCAAACAGGAGGTGTGGCTGTGGTGGCAGGTGCTGTTTATTAACCATAAAGCAGCGAAATGGATTTTTTGCCGGAAACCGTTTTTTTGTAGTCTGCCTCTGCTTCATAGCCCGTCAGCAGCGCCACCGGGGCCAGCAGTTTGAACAGGATTTTCTGCGCCCACACTGGATAAGCCGCCAGGTAATACTGGTTGGCGTACTTGTTTAAGGTTATAGCCAACTGGAGCAGCGAAACATGCTCCTCCCCCTCCTGCCATTCGGATTGCGCAAAGGCCAGGACTGTTTCGTACAACGTTTCTGTAGCCAACGCAGGCACCATTTCACACCGAACGTTAAGTTCCTCCTGCCAGCTGGCATTCTCCAGTTGATGGGGAACACCAGCAGGAATCCTGATCTCTTCTCCCGGTCCGTACAGCCTTTTCAGTCCGTCGATGGTCGCCCATATTTTCCCGGATTTAATGTACACCGTCTCCTGCTGCTTCGGGTGCACATGCATTGGCAGGTGGTACAGCGTTCCGCCCGGGGAGATGATGATATCGAGCTGCAACAGCATACCAGCCGTATCAGCAGCAGTCAGCAGGAATGTGACGGTTGCCCTCCTGACCGGATCATAAAGAATGTCGCCTTTTCGTACCATGTTCCGATGGGTTTGATATGGGGTAGCATGCGGTGAAGACTGTAAAGCAGTTAAGCTTGAGGTAATTTGTCCCCCTTTGAAGCTAATCCTGTAGGGAAAAAGAAAAGGTGCTTTAGCAAAGTTCATTTTGCTGGTGCGAGCTTGTAGCTCGTACTTTCATGCCAGATGTAAAGCAGTAAGTCTTGTTTTGTAAAGCTAATTTAGGTAGAAATACAGTTATTTACCTGAGAAATGAAAGTACGAGCTACAAGCTCGCACTAACTCACCCATTTAAGATTGTTCTCTACCAGTTTAGCTTAAAGAGAAGAATTTTCCTGCAACAGTGAACTATGCGTAAGCTCAGTTAATACATCGCGATGTTAAACTTACCTGCAAACGAACCCTTCAGTGTCTTCCCCCCGAGCAAGATTAGGTCATATTCGGTCGTATAGTTAGGTGCTGTGCCCGAAACTTTTATGGTACCGCCTGTAACGAGCGCGGCCGTTTCTTCCTGCCAGTTTTTGTCGCCGTCGGTATCGGTAAACACCATGGCTAAGGGGAAAAAGTACTTGTTCTGGTAACGGGCAATCAGATCTTCTTCCTCCAGGTCCAGGTGGTCGCTCCAGTCGTCGTATTCAAAAACACCGGTTTTAAAAGCAGCTGTACCGGGCGACAACAGCAGAGCCGAGATAACGATTTTACCGTCGTTCATGCTTACCACATCGTTATCTTCAAACACAGGCGTGCCGTCTGTTAAAATGAGGTTGTAGTTGTAATGCGTCGTATGTTCGGCTTCGCTATCTAAAAAGATATCGACGGCCCCGCCATCCTGTATGAAGCCATTTTTGATGGTGTACTTTGCATTGCTGTACTCTGTGTTGGAAAGTACGGGAGAAACATGTTCCGAATCGTCCTTGCAGGAAACGGACAGGAATACGATAAGCAGCGCGCAGGCTTTTAAAACAGGGGCAAAGAAAAGATTTTTCATAGTTTTATTTTGTTAAAGTTTTTAAGTTTTATTTTGGTTTGGTTGTGTGTGTCGGGATATTGTTAAAAGGTAACAGGTAAGAGAGGCTGAAGCCGGAATGATTAAAATTTAGCCGTAACACCAAGTTTCAAAGCCGAAACGCCGTAACCGACTTCCGCAAAACCGCCGATTTTTTCGGTAAAGAAATACCTGGTGCCGGCATGAAAGCCAACAAACATACCGTTGCCGTAGTGGTTGTAAGAGATATCGCTGCCCGTGTTGTCGTTGTAAGAAACGGTGCGCAAACCAACAGACAGGCCACCATAAGGATCGAATTTGCTGTTGCCATTCCCCAGTTCCAGCGCCGCCAGCACATCGCTCAGGTGGTAAGAACCTCTGGCGCCAAAATACAGGAAGTTGTAGTTCCACTTGTACCCACCGGACCGGTAGCCGTAGCGGGCATAATCGACAAAGCCTCCCACCGAGATGTTTTCCTTAATGCCGATTTCAAAGGAAGCACCCACTGGCACACCGCCCGCCGTGTAGGCCGCCAGGCCGACGCCTGCATTCAGGTATTTGTCTTTAGCAGTTGTCTGGTCCTGGGCCTGTGACACAGAAAAAAGGGCGGTTACGCCAAGCAGGGATAGGAATAATTTTTTCATAGTTTTATGTTTTTGGAGGTTTGATCAGCAGGTTTGTTCCTTTTTTACCTGCGTTTTAATATGTCAAAGGTAGGGCGAATAGGTGCAGGCGGGAATAGTCCCTACTGCTCATTTGCATAGGTAGTACTACCCATTTTCAGGGGAAAAGCCGCTTATAGAACCAGTTGTGCAGCTACTGTGGCTGTGGTGGCAGGTGCAGCAGATGATATTAGGACGCTCCCCTTGCACATTCTACAGCCGGATTGGTTATATTTCGGTTTCGAAACCTGCATCCGTGAGAACCATTCTTTTCTGCTTCAGTATCTGCTGGCTGCTCCTGCTGTGGCCTGCCTGCGTGCGCACCTGCAGCGCCGGCACAGTACCGCTTATCCGGCTGCACGACCAGGCGGAGCGCTATGCCTTGGGCAATCAGGTGGTGCTGCTCGAAGACGAAGCAGGTTCTCTTACTTTTCAGCAGGTGAAGGGTTTGCAGAATGCGTTTCAGAAAAGTTTGCAGGAGATCCCGGTGTATGGCCCTTCCTCTTCGGCGGTGTGGTGCATGTTCAGGGTGCAGAACAGGAGCCGGGAAGACAACTGGTACCTGGAAATCGGGAATTCCTACCTGAACCAGGTAGACCTGTACGAAGAAACGGAAGCAGGAAATTTCCGGGTAGTGAAGGGAGGAACAAACGAAGCTTTCCGGACACGGCACCTGAAAACGAACCGCATCATTCTGCCACTCCGCCTGCCACCGGGTACCGAACGCACCTATTATGTCCGCTTTCAGAGCAGGAGCATTTTACGTTTCCCGATCCAGGTTGCCACCATGCCGGCCCTGTACGAGAGCAACCACAGCTTCGACCTGGCTAATGGCATTTACTTCGGGCTGATGTTCTCGCTGGTCATCTTCAACCTGTTTGTCTACCTCTCGCTGCGCGATAAAGCTTACCTGTTTTACATCCTCTACATCCTGTGCCTGACGCTGGATGTGGCCAGTGTCAGGGGATACCTGCTGGAGTGGCTCCCGGAGTCGCTGATGTGGCTTGTGACGAACCGGGTGTTTTCGGGCTTAACGATCTTTTTTGCGGTGCTTTTCACGAATGCTTTTCTGCAGGTAAAGAAGTTTATGCCGGGCCTGTACCCCTGGCGCAGGATTATTTACATTTCGGTGGCCGTCATTTTTGTACTGAGCCTGCTGCACCTTTACGTCTGGAGCTTTACCTGGATGCTGCTCACGTTTATCCCGACGTACATTTATATTTACAGTGCCGGCATAAAAATATACCGCAAGGGCTTCAAACCTGCCCTGTATTACACCATCGCTTTTGCCGCAGTAGGTATCGGGATTACAATTTATATCTTAAAAGACAACAACGTGCTGCCCGAAACGGCTTTTACGGAGGGGGCGCTGCAGCTGGGTTCCGTGATCGAAGCCATTGTGCTTTCTTTTGCCCTGGCCAGCAAGTTTAACTACTACCGCCGAGAAAAAAACCAGGCACAGGAACTGGCCATCCGGCAGGCTAACGCTTTTTCGCAGCAGCTCATCCAGTCGCAGGAGCACGAGCGAAAACGCATTGCAGCCGAACTCCACGACAGCGTGGGCCAGAGCCTGATCCTGATCAAAAACAAGGTACTCATGCTCCGGAAGCGTCTGGACGAACCTGCCAAAGTAAGCCAGCACGCCGAGGACCTGACTGAAAGCGTAACCAACACGATAAATGAAATCCGGGCTATTTCCTATGCGCTCCGCCCCTTCCAGCTGGACATGCTGGGCCTGACGCAGTCCATACAAAGCCTGGCAGACGAAGTGGCCGAGGCAAGCGGCATAGCGGTAACAGTGGAGGCAGATAACGTGGACGGGCTCTTCCCGAAAAACGATGAGATTAACCTGTACCGCATTGTGCAGGAGTGCCTCAACAACATTGTTAAACATTCCGGCGCCACCCACGCCAGGCTCACCCTTACCCGTACCGAACAGGTAGTGCAGTTAATGATCGAAGACAATGGAAAGGGCATGCCCGCCGGTACCGGCAGTGTTCAAAAAAAGCAGGGCTTCGGACTGCTGGGCATCCAGGAGCGCATCAACATACTGGCCGGTAACTGGCTTATCAAAGAAGCGGTGCCGCACGGTACCATCATTCATATTTCCATACCTATAGCTGTAGCACATGCAAACAATTAAGATCCTCATTGCCGACGATCATCCCATCTTCCTGAAAGGGCTGAAAGAAGTTATCGAAATGGAAGAAGGTTTTCAGGTGGTGGCACAGGCGGTAAACGGGCAGGAGGCGGTGTATGCCCTCCAGACAAACCACGTAGATGTGGCCGTGCTCGATATTGATATGCCGCGCATGAATGGCCTGGAAGCAGCTGAAAAAATGTTACAGCACCAGCCACAACTGCCTATCCTGCTCCTGACCATGCACAAGGAACGGGCGCCCTTTATGAAAGCGCTGGAAATTGGCCTGGCGGGTTATGTACTGAAGGAGAACGCGGTGAACGATGTGGTGAATGCCATTTACGCCGTAGTGGAGGGCGGCAACTACATCAGCCCCGACATGTCGGCGTACCTGCTGCGCAAGCCTGCCAAAACTGCTAAACCGACTCTGGTAGACGAGCTGCAGCTCCTCACGCCTGCCGAGCGGCAAATCCTGAAACTGATCGCCCTGTACAAGTCGAGCCGAGAGATTGCCGACGAACTATTTATCAGCGAAAAAACCGTTTCGAACCACCGCATGAACATCTCGAAAAAGCTCAGCCTGACCGGCAAGAACAGCCTGCTGCGTTTTGCCATCGAGCATGTGGGAACAGCAGGTATGTAACAAACTGCTGTTTTTGCTGCTGCTTAAAAATAAAAAAAGCTGCCCATGTATAAACAGAGCAGCTTTTTTCTTGCGTAAAATTGTTACAGCGTAATCACACTATTGCTGCTGCCAAAACTATTTGGCTGCTCGCTGTCAGCTTCCGGCTCATTCAACCATATTGTTTTATTCACCAGGTATCTGAATTCGTGTTGGCTGTTCTTGGGAAGGGCAGCATCGTAGGTAAAGCAGCCACCTTTTTTCTTGCTCATCGGAGCCGGATTTTCCCAATCATTATTTAAACCCAGTATTTCTACTGTCTCGGCGTTTTCAGGTGTTACCGTAAATTTCACCTTGCAATAGTCCTTCGTTTTGAGATAGGTTTTCTGTATCATTTTTTAATATAATTATTGGAAAAATAAAATTATGTTCTTTTATACAAATCACCAAAAAAAAGTAACCCATTGATACTGTAAATTTTACATGAACAAAAATTTTAAGTGCCTGTTTACCCGCTGCTGTCCTGGTCAAATCAGGTTAGTTGTTACAACAGCAACTTCCGAAAATACTTTTACAAGAAAATAGCAATCGTTTCCCGGTAGCAGGGGCAGGAGCGTTACCTACATAGCTGGTGATGCCTGTTTTCATCCTTCACCCACTTCCGGTAACGTAACTTTGGCTAAAATTTTCTGCTGCACCTGCCACCACAGCCACTGCACCACCCTGGTGCTGGTACCTACTGTTCTACAAGCGATTGTTTCAGTTTTTGATTTATTTTCAAATCACAAATTCCTGATCTTACGTTTGATGTTTAAAAACACGTAATATGCTGGACATTGTCATAGAAGCACGCAAAGCCTCCCTGGGTCCGGGTATGGATGTGAAGCGCATCCTGCCGTTCCGCCTGCGCAGAATGGTCGGTCCCTTTATCTTTATGGACCATGCAGGGCCGGTAGCCGTGCAGCCGCCTTTAACCCACGCTATGGACGTACTGCCGCACCCGCACATCGGCTTGTCCACCGTCAGCTATTTATTTGGCGGACAGGTTACGCACCGCGACAGCCTGGGTGTGGAGCAGATCATTCGTCCGGGCGAAGTAAACTGGATGACGGCCGGCAGCGGCATTGCCCACTCCGAACGTTTCGAAGATCCGGCAGCCCTGGCAGGCGGCAACCTGGAGATGATACAGACGTGGGTGGCGCTGCCGGAAAAAGACGAAGAAGCGGCGCCTTCTTTTGAAAACTACAAGCCCGATCAGCTTCCCATTTTTACCGACACCGGCGTGTGGATGCGGCTGATTGCCGGCAATGCTTACGGGTTGAAAAGTAATGTAAAAACAAACTCGCCGCTGTTTTACCTGCACGTCATCCTCGATAAGGGCGCACGCTTCGGCTTGCCCTCCGGGCACACGGAACGGGGCATATACATCGCCAAAGGAAGCCTCGAAATTTCCGGGAGAACCTATGCGGCGGGACAGATGCTCGTTTTCAACCAGGGCGCTGACCCTGCCATCGTGGCGAAGGAAAACACCACGCTCATGCTGCTGGGAGGCGAGCCGCTGGGAGAGCGGTTTATCTGGTGGAATTTTGTTTCGTCGAGGAAAGAGCGGATCGAGCAGGCCAAAGCCGACTGGAAAGCAGGGCGCATCCTGCTCCCTCCCACCGACAACCAGGAATTCGTTCCGCTGCCGGAAGACCGCTCCAGACCGGCAGGCAATCCTGCGCCGGAAGCGCTTTCGTGATTTTCTGGCAGGACACAAGCACAGCAAACTCACCTCAGCTAAAAACAAAAACCACTCTTCGCCAAGGTACCGAAACCACAAAACTTGTAACCATAATCAGGTGCAGCAGTACACATAGTAGCAATTCCCTATATTCTTCCTTCCGGAAATTCAGCAAAAGCGTTACAAAAGCTAACCTATGGCGGGATTCAGAAAACTCAAACGCTTCCTGTTCAGGCACAACCTCATCCCACCAAAAAAGTGGCGGCCTGCCGCTATCGTGGCTGTGGCTACCTTTGTGGGCCTGGGCTTGTATGTGGTAAAACTCAGCAACGCCGCTTCCTACCTTTCCGACGATCCGCAGGCCTGCGTAAACTGCCACCTCATGACGCCCCAGTACATTACCTGGAACCACAGCGCCCACCGCGAAGTAGCCAGCTGCAACGACTGCCACGTGCCACACAACAATGTTTTTAATCAATATTATTTCAAAGCAAAAGATGGCTTGTACCATGCCTCCATCTTTACCTTAAGGGCTGAGCCGCAGGTGATACAAGCAAAAGCGCCTTCGGTAGAGGTAATACAGAATAACTGCATCCGCTGCCACGCGCAGCAGGTAACCGATGCCAGAATGGCCGGCTTTGTAGAAGATCATTACGAAAAAAGAACCGGCAGAACCTGCTGGGAATGTCACCGGGAGGTACCGCACGGAAGGGTGAAAAGCCTTTCTTCGGTTGGCCACCAGATAGAGCCCATCCGGGCGCATGCCCCGCCCGACCTGGAAATTGTACCCGCCTGGCTTAAAGCATCCATGGAAAAAAGTAAACAGAAAGCAGCAAAATCTAACAAAACAGCACCATGAAATACTGGATCCTCTTTATTGCAACCGTACTTGGCGTAGTTTTGCTAGCCATGCTGGTTTACTCCATCATGGACCGGAAAACGGAAGCACGCTTCGCCTACCAGCCCAAGGTAGAAATTGAAGGAATCGAGCCCCGGGATTCGCTCTGGGGACTGAATTACCCGCGCCAGTACCAGTCGTACCAGAAAACACAGGACACCACGTTCAGCAGCAAATACAACACCAGCGGCTTCCGCGATGCCCTGGAAGAAAATCCGGAAACCATCATTCTCTGGGCAGGCTATGCCTTCAGCAAAGGCTACAACCAGCCGCGGGGCCACAACCACGCCGTACGCGATGTACTCAGTTCCGTGCGGATCGGCGCCCCCACAGAGGCAGGTACCGGTCCCATGCCCAGCACCTGCTGGACCTGTAAAAGCCCTGATGTGCCCCGCCTGATGAGCGAGTTGGGTGTTGCAGACTTCTACAGCCATAAGCTTTCAGATTTCGGTGGCCAGGTGATCAACCCAATTGGCTGTGCCGACTGCCACAACCCCAAAACCATGAACCTGACCATTACAAGGCCAGCTTTGGTAGAAGCTTTTAAAGCCATGGGGCGTGACATCAACGAGGCTTCGCACCAGGAAATGCGCTCGCTTGTATGTGCGCAGTGCCACGTGGAGTACTACTTCAGTAAAACAAAACACGAAGGCGCCCAATACCTTACCTTCCCCTGGCATAATGGCTTTACTGTAGAGGCCA
This sequence comes from Botryobacter ruber, assembly GCF_003347595.2. Classification (GTDB taxonomy): domain Bacteria; phylum Bacteroidota; class Bacteroidia; order Cytophagales; family Hymenobacteraceae; genus Pontibacter; species Pontibacter ruber_A. The sequence goes on from NZ_QCZK02000041.1 coordinate 242,044, forward strand.
TGGAAGCCTACTACGACAGCATCGACTTTGCCGATTGGGTGCACCCGCTGAGCAAAGCCAGGATGCTGAAGGCACAGCACCCCGATTTCGAAATTTACACCTTTGGCGTGCATGCCGACCGCGGCATTTCCTGCGCCGACTGCCATATGCCTTACCGGACCGAAGGCGGCCAGAAATTTACAGACCACCACATCGGCTCGCCCCTCAGCAATGTAGAGAACTCCTGTTTTGTCTGCCACCGCGAAAAGGTATCGGACCTGGTAAACGATGTGTATGAACGCCAGACGAAAGTAAAAGAAGCAACCGGCAGGCTGCAGCGGCACATTGCCATGGCCCACCTGGAGGCAGAGCAGGCCTGGAAACTCGGCGCTACAGAAGCCCAGATGAAAAACATCCTGCGGGGTATCCGCCTTGCCCAGTGGCGCTGGGATTATGTGGCAGCTTCGCACGGAGCAGGCTTTCACGCCCCCCTGGAATCGACCCGCATTGTGGCCTCGGGCTCTGCTATTATCCAGGAAGCGCGGGTAGAGCTGGCCCGGGTGCTGGCATCGCTGGGACATAACAAACCCGTTCAAATGCCCGACCTCGACAGCAAGTCGGCGCTGCAGGCTTACATCGGCGTGGACCTGGAACAGGAAAAACGCGAGAAGGCAAAATTCCTGGAACAGGTGGTGCCGCAGTGGCTGAAAGAAGGCAAAGCCCGCGAAGCAAAGCATAAGGTGAACATGATCAACTAAGTGCTTCTCAAAATCTCATCAGGATAAAAACACCCGACATTTTACAGTAGCAGTATGACCTTCTTCAAACTTTTGCTTTCAACCAGGATAACCCTTGTTCTGCTGATTGCCTTTGCTGCTTCCATGGCTGCAGCCACCTTTATCGAAAATGACCACGGTACTGCCGTAGCCCGCGGGCTGGTGTACGAGGCCTGGTGGTTTGAACTGATCATATTGTGGCTGGCTATCAACTTCCTGAGCCACATCGGGCAGTACAAGCTCTTTCATAAAAACAGGTGGCCAATCGGCTTGTTTCATGTGGCATTTGTGATCATTATTGTGGGAGCGGGCGTTACGCGCTACTTCGGACGGGAAGGCATCATCCACATCCGGGAAGGGAAAGCCGAAAATACCTTCTACACCACCGCCCGCTACCTGCAACTGAAACAGCATGGCAACGAAAGCGGCAAACAATTCGAGAAACCAGTCAACCTGATCAGCCACAACTTTAAGCCACAAACCACTACTGCCGGTTTTGAGGAGCAGGAGTTTAAGGTAACCTTCCAGGAACACATAACAGGAGCAAGAGAGGCAATGGTGGCAGGTGCAGAAACATTTTTAGACCTGGCAGTTGCCCTGGGCGGCGAACGGAAAGACGTCCTCATCACGCAGGGCGAAACTCTTCCAATGGGAAATATTTCGCTCGGAACGCAGCAGGAGGCTGAGCAGCCCGTAAAAATTTTCAAAACCGACAGCAGCTGGATGATACAGTCGGAACTGCACCTGCAGGTAATGGAAATGGCGACGCAGAAAATAGGCGTACTGCATGCCGGCGAAATAAAACCGCTGCAGCTGCGCACGCTCTACCAGTGGGAAGAAGGCGCCTTTTTGGTAAAAGCGATACATGAAAATGCGAAGCTGACATACCGGCCCGAGCAGGACGAGAAGCTGGCCAAAAACCTGCCGGATGTGGTAAAGCTGAAAGTGAGCGACCAGCAGGACAAACCGGTAACGGAGCGTTATGTGAAACTGGCAAGCACCGACCCCACCTGGCACCCCTTCACCTACCAGGGAAAGCAGTATACCATAACCTACGGCCCGAAAGCTGAACAACTGCCCTTCCGCCTTCACCTGAAAAAGTTTGAACTGGAGCGCTACCCCGGCAGCCAGAGCCCCGCCAGCTACGCCAGCGAACTGAAAGTAATGGACGCCGGAAACGAATTCCCGTACCGGGTTTTCATGAACAACGTGCTCGATTACAAAGGCTACCGCTTTTACCAGTCCTCCTACGACACCGACGAAAAAGGCACCATCCTGTCGGTAAACCAGGACAGGCCCGGCACCTACCTCACCTACCTGGGCTACACGCTGCTGGCCCTGGGCATGTTCCTGACACTCTTTGCCAAAGGCAGTCGCTTCCGGATGCTCAACCGGAAAACGGGCGCCAGCCGCAAAAAGACGACAGCCACACAAGTTACGGCGATGCTGGCGCTTTGCCTCCTGGAGATACAGGCACAGGCACAACCGGAGGCAAGGCCTCTTGTGGTGCCCCAGGAAAAAGCAGCAGCCTATGGCAAACTGATCGTGCAGGACCTGGACGGGCGCTTGAAGCCGCTCAACACATTGGCCAACGAAATCCTGCGCAAACTCAACGGCAGGTCCACCATCACCCTTCCCGGCAATTCCGGCGAAGTAACGCTTTCCTCTGAGCAGTTCCTGCTGGCCGTACAACTCGACCCCATTACGTTCAGCGGCCTGCCTGTCATCAAAATCGACAAGGAAAAATCACGAGAGGCTTTTGCAGCGATGGGCATTACGCCACGAGACCGGGTTAGCTTTAAAGACTTTATCAACGACGACGGTGACTACCTACTGCATGAGCTGGTGGAGGAGGCAAACAAACTGAAGCCTGCTGAACGGAACGAAGCGCACAAGGAGCTGCTGAAAACGGACGAGCGTTTCAATATTTTCTATGCCCTGCTTACCGGCGATTTCCTACGGATTTTCCCCAACAAGCACGATGAGAACAACACCTGGTTCACGAGCCAGCAGTCGCAGCAGGGTTTTACAGAAGAAGATGCCCGGTTCGTAAAAAGTATCACCTCCATTTACCTGGCGGGGCTGCACAAAGGGTTGCAGAATGGCGACTGGGCGCAGGCCGATGAGGCGCTGGCCTACATGCACCTTTTCCAGCAGCAAGCCGGCGTGAACGTATATCCCGAAGAAAACCTGGTCGAAGCCGAACTGCTCTACAACCGCCTAAACCTGGGCACCAACCTTTTCGGCCCCTTCTGGCTGACCGGCATTTTTATGCTGGTACTGGGGATTACTATGCTGTTTAAAGAGGCAAAGCCCGTGCAGTGGGCCTGGAATGCGGGCAAGGTACTTAGCTGGCTCGGTTTTGTTATCTTTACCTTCCACCTGTGCCTGCGCTGGTATATCGCCAAACATCCGCCCTGGACCGATGGCTTCGAAATGCTGGTGTTTGTAGCCTGGGGTGTGCTGCTGTTTGGCCTGCTCTTTTCCGGCAAATCCAGGTTTACCGTTCCGCTCGGGCTGTTATTTTCGGGCACGCTGCTGTTCGTCGGTTTCCTGGACTGGCTCAATCCCGAAATTACCAACCTGATGCCGGTGCTGCATTCTTACTGGCTGAAGATTCATGTAGCAATTATCGTAAGCTCGTATGCCCCACTGGCGCTGGCGGCCGTGCTGGCCTTGCTGAGTTTGCTCTTCATCATTTTCAAGCCGTCTTCGCCTAAAGCCACCTGGTGGGCGAGCATGCAGGAACTTACCGTCGTAAACGAGCTAGCTGTTACCATCGGGCTGTTTCTGCTGACCATCGGCACGTTCCTGGGAGGCGTGTGGGCTAACGAAAGCTGGGGGCGCTACTGGGCCTGGGACCCAAAGGAAACCTGGGCGCTGATCTCCATTATCGTCTACGCCTTTGTGCTGCACCTGCGCCTGATTCCGGCCCTGAAGAATGCCTTCGTCTACAACCTTGCCAGCCTGTGGGCATTTTCGGCCATCATCATGACTTCGTTTGGGGTGAACTACTACCTATCGGGGCTGCACTCCTATGCCGCCGGCGACCCGGTGCCGGTGCCGGTCTGGGTGTATTGGGTAGTGGCGTTGCTGCTGCTCGTTTCGGCGCTGGCTTTTCTGCAGTACCGGAAAATGAATCAGGAGGAAAAGAAGGAACTGATGGGCTAATAGGCAAACTGAGTATCCAGGACCTATGAAAAAAAGCGATAGCACCTGCCACCACAGCCTTACCTGCTGCTAATCGAGCCAGTGCAATCAGCTGATACCAATATCAGTTGATTTGTACGCTATACATTTACATATTCTGTCCCCGGTCTGGGTGTAGTTTTTAACTACACCCACCTATCCTGTACAGCAGCAAATGTCACAAACCAAGACATCAGCACCGGTCTCCTCAGAAGTAAAATTTTGGTGTAGCTTAAATACTACACCCAGCTACTCCTGGCAATGGACTTTCCGGAAAGTTATGGTATTGTCTATACTCCCTGTTCAAATATACTATATCTAACTAAAACATTATTATAATACAACACATTTCATGTTAAATACTAACCGTGGAACATTTCCCAATTTTGGTGTGTTAACAATGAGATTCAGCAATAGCACAATAAAAAGAATTCCATATAACGACACTAATCTTTCGCTCATGACAGGCTCCACCCCCTTCTGAGCTTTCAATCCTGACATTTATTTCCAGGCGATGCAAACAAACTTAATTTCAACTTTAGCCAACACAAAGATGAATTTCAATTTCCGTAACGTAGTTGTACCTGTTCTTTTAGGCTTGGCAGTGGTGGCCTGCGATAAAAAAGACATGGAAGAAATAGCTCCTGAAGCTGCCATCAGCGCGCAATCAACAAGTTTAGCCACATCCGCCCAGCTTATTTTTGAAGAAACAGCCGAAGGCAGCACTTTTTTTCCGCTCTCAGGGGCTACGCTTAACAAAACCCACGGGATAGAAAACTGCGGCCTCGACTGGACTTTAGCATCCGTAACAAGTCCTGCACGGGAGCATGAGAAAGCGATCCGTTTTGAAATCAGGAAAGGGCAGCCGTTGGTAGGTTCAAGCGGGAAAATCCGTTCCGAGGTTACGGTGATCAAAGGCTCCTCCGACGACAGGTTCTCCAAAGATATCTGGTATTCGTTCTCGGTTTATTTCCCCTCTGTTGGTTTTGAATATGATGATGAAAGAGACTGCCTGATCCAGTGGTACGAAGACGGAAGCGATGAGACGACCATCCGTGCCGAGAACAACAAAGTCTACCTGGAGGTAACACCTGCCAACGACTCAACGGAACAAAAAACCTACGACCTGTTCAGCTCGAACACCGCCCTGAACTCCAAGTCAAAAAGCCTTGCAGCTTTTTCTGACATACCGAAAGATCAGTGGAATGAGTTTGTGTTCCATTTTGTGCACTCCACCGGTTCCGACGGTTTGATTGAAGTCTGGCGTAACGGGGTAAAAATTCACCACATCACCGGGCGAAACATGCACCTGAAATATCCGAAATGGAAAATGGGCCTTTATAAGTCATCGTTCCTGGCCGGCTCTTCCCCCCTTTCTTCCAGGGTAATTTATTTTGACAACATCCGGGTAGGCAAACCTACTGCCACGCTGGCCGACATGTCATCCGGGATAGCAACTGGTACTACCACTGTTACGCTTGCCGATACAACCGCTACGACAGCAACCGAACCGGAACGGGTTACAAGTACGGACACGACCAGTACAACCTCATTTTAAATAATCAAAAGCCGCTCTGCTAAAAAGGAGCGGCTTTTCTTTTGCTTTTCAACGAACCGAACACTTCAACTATACCAACTGGTAAAAAGATGTTACCAAAAATAGAACAGCAGCGGCTGTGGTGGCAGGTGCAGCAAAACAAAACGTTCGGAAAGGAAACAGGTTTAGTTGAAAATAGCGTTAGTTACAGGAATTTACCAGCCGTGGATGTTCCGTATCAGCAGGATTCAACCATGCTAAGGATTTGTAAGTAACAGAAAGACGCTTCGAATCTACTTTTCTGCACAACTTTTGCAGGAGTGGTTAACGTTCGTTCGTAATTTTTTTGGATAAATGTCGTTTTTACGCTTATATTTGACAAAACAAGATTCGTACGATACTTTCTTTTAAACTACCAGCACAAACAAAAGGTATGAACATCCTGAGACTACTAAAACTAACACTTGTCGTGACGTTGCTTCTGAGCGGGATAACAGGCAACGCCCAGAAATTAAAGAAAAACCAATTCAACAACCCGCTGGCCTTACAACGGGCAGATCCGCATGTCTGGAAAGCGAAAGATGGCACGTATTACTTTATTGCCACAGTGCCTGAATACGACCGCATCGAGATACGCAAATCAAAAACCATTAATGGCATAAAAGAGGCGCAACCCGTGGTGGTGTGGCGCAAACACGACAAAGGGCCAATGGGCAATCACATCTGGGCGCCTGAACTGCACCGGATAGATGGAAAGTGGTACATCTATTTTGCAGCGGGTTCAGCTGAGGATAAATGGAAAATCCGCAAATATGTGTTGTCAAACCCGTCGGAAGACCCAACAAAAGGCGAGTGGAAAGAGGAAGGCGAGCTTGTGAGCAAACGCAATCAGTTCACGCTAGATGCCACCACCTTCGAGCATAAAGGCCAGCGCTACATGATCTGGGTAGACAGGGCATCGGACAAAGAAGTGAACACAGGATTGTATATCGCCAAAATGACCAGCCCGACCACCCTCGGCGATAAACAGGTCGTAATTTCACAGCCTGAATATGCCTGGGAACGGAAAGGGCATAACGTAAACGAGGCTCCGGCAGTAATTATCCGCAACGGAAAAGTGTTTGTAACATTTTCGGCCAGTGCCACCGATGCCAACTACGCCCTTGGCTTGCTTTGGGCGGATAAGGATGCCGATCTGCTCGACACGGCCTCCTGGCACAAATTACCGGAACCGGTTTTCTACACCAACGAAAAACTGAAGCGCTTTGGCCCGGGGCACAACAGCTTTATAGTGGCTGAGGATGGCAAAACCGATATCATGATTTACCATGCCCGCGACTACAAAGACATTAAGGGCGAACCGCTGTACGACCCCAACCGCCATACACGCGCCAGGGTCATTACCTGGACCAAAGACGGCATGCCTGATTTTGGCCAGGAACTGGACGACAACGAAACGGCGCTAAAAAAGGCAAAGAAATAACCTGTGCTACTGCTACCCATAACGGGCAGTTGATTTGCAACCTGAAGCAAGTCAACTGCCCGTTATAGTTTTGCAACGCTCTGTTTTCTGCAGCAGGCTGTACCTTCCCGGCACTTGCTGCGCAAACCTTTTCCCAGCACAACGGTTATGCTTCAGAGAAAACGGCAACAGGTTACACTTGGCTAACAAAACTTACGATGCGGTAGTAATTGGCGCGGGCTTCGGGTCGCTGTCGGCGGCGGCTTTGCTGGCGAAGCGGGGGCTGCGGGTTTGCGTGCTGGAGCAGGCAAAGTACCCCGGCGGCTGTGCCTCCAGCTATAAACGGCAGGGCTGCTGGTTCGAGACGGGCGCCACTACCCTCGTGGGATTGGACGAAGGAATGCCGCTGCGTTACCTGGTCGACGAACTACAGCTTAACATCCCGGTGCGCCAACTGGCTACCTCCATGCAGGTACACTTGCCGGACGGGCAGTTGCTGACACGGTACGCGGGACTGCAGGAGTGGATCGCGGAGGCGGAGCGTGTGTTTGGTGTGCGGGGGCAGCGGCCGTTCTGGGAGCAGTGCATGGCCATCAGCCGGGAGGTGTGGCAAACGTCGCTGGTGCAGCAAAGTTTTCCCTTCTCCAACGCACAGGACCTGTGGCAGGCAGCCAGGCAGGTGCACCCGAGTCAGCTGCGCTTGCTCCCAAAGGCTTTCCGGACTGTAGAAGACCTGCTGCGGCGCTACGGATTGCTGGAGAACAGGCTGTTTACAGACTTCGTGAATGAGCAGCTCCTGATAACCGCGCAGAACTATATGGGCGAAGTGAACCTGCTCTTTGGCGCCACCGCCCTCTGCTATACGCTGTTTGGCAACTACTATGTGGATGGCGGCCTGATCAACCTTGTGAAGCCAATCGTGGAATACATTACGAACAAAGGTTCCGAAATAAGATACCGGCAGCAGGTCCGGAAGGTCGTACGGGTAAATAACGGTTACGAAACACACACCGGTTCAGCCTGTTTCCGGAGCCGCTTCGTCATCAGCGGACTGCCCCTGAACAACACGGCGAAGCTGTTCCCAGACAACGAGATACAGGCGGAGCTACAGCCCTACCTGCTCGGCTCAGAGAAGTTGAACGGCGCTTTTACCATGGGACTGGTGTTGCAGGAGGTACCGGCACCCGAAACGCTGCACCACCAGGTCCATGTGCCGGAAGGACTACCCCAGATTGGCAGCAAGAGCTTTTTTGTCAGCTTCAGCCATCCCCAGGACAACACCAGGGCGCCACAGGGGCAAACGGTAGTGTCGGTGAGCACCCACATCGCAGACCCTGAACGGCATTACATCCGGAACAAAGCAGCACTGGAGACGGCAATTCTGGCAAAGATGCAGGAACGGGGCCTGCTGCCGGAAGATACCTTACGCTACTACCATTCGGCCACACCGGGCGCCTGGCTTTTCTGGACGAAGCGGGCTTTTGGCATGGTAGGCGGCTACCCGCAGTACCGCAACATCCGGCCCTGGCAGCTGAAAGACGCGCGGCTCGACCACAAAGGCGCCTACGTATGCGGCGACACCGTGTACCCGGGGCAGGGAATTCCCGGTGTTTGCCTGAGCGGCATACTGGCAGCCCACAAACTGGCGCTGGACCACGGCCTGCTGGTTGGCTAAACCGGGAACAACTCTGCGCTCAAAGGAGAAATTTCTTCTTCATATCAAACTGGAAGTGCAGGAGTTACCGCTCCTTTTAAAAGGTTCGGAAAAAGAAAGCTTACAATTATTAGTTGATTTTGTAAATTTGTTTAATAACAGATGATAGCCTAACTTTCCTCAACCAATTTAAACCAAAGCGAATATCATTAATGATTACACAAAAAACCAGGCTCGCCCTGCTGCTCATGCTCTCCCTGACACTGCAGCTTACTGCCTTTGCAAAAGATGTTTTCCCCGACGGAACCCCGATACCAGACTGGTTCCGGCAAAACAAACCGACGGATATAAGCAAGTTAGGAAAGCACTACCGCATTACAGACTTTAACGTCACAAACGACAGTACAATCATCCAGACAAAACTTATACAGGCAGTAATAGACAAAGCCCATGAGAATGGCGGCGGCGTGGTCATCATTCCGAAAGGGACATACCTGAGCGGCTCGCTTTTCTTTAAAAAAGGCACCCACCTGCACCTGGAAGAAGGCGGCAAGCTGAAAGGCAGCGACGACATCAGCAATTTCCCGCTGGTAATGACCCGCATGGAGGGGCAAACCCTGAAATATTTTGCCGCCCTGGTGAATGCCGATGGTCTGGACGGGTTTACCATTTCCGGAAAAGGCACCATCGACGGCAACGGGCTGCGCTACTGGAAATCGTTCTGGCTCAGGCGCGAATTCAATCCGAAGACGACCAACATGGATGAAATGCGTCCGCGGCTGGTCTACATCTCCAACAGCAAAAATGTGCAGCTGTCAGGTGTGAAACTGATAAACTCGCCTTTCTGGACGACACACCTGTATAAAAGCGAAAACGTAAAGCTGCTCGACCTGTACATTTACTCCCCTGAAAAACCGGTAAAAGCCCCGAGCTCCGATGCCGTGGATATAGACGGCTGTAAAAACGTCCTCATCAAAAACTGCTACATGTCGGTTAACGACGATGCTGTAGCGCTGAAAGGCGGTAAAGGCCCGCGTGCCGACAAAGACCCCAATAACGGACCAAACATCAACATCATCATCGAAGACTGCACCTACGGCTTCTGCCACGGCGCCTTAACCTTCGGAAGCGAGTCGTTGCATGACCGCAACATCATTTTACGCCGGATTAAGATAAACCACGCCCAGCGCTTGCTTTGGTTTAAAATGCGCCCCGACACGCCTCAGCTTTACGAGTACGTGCTGCTGGAAGACATTGAAGGCCACGACATCGGCAACTTTATCTTCATACGCCCCTGGACCCAGTTCTTTGACCTGAAAGGCGAAGAGGTATCGGGCACGTCTAAAATCCAGCACATCACCATGCGCAACATAAATATCGATTGCGAGAATTTTTTTAATGTGGGAGCGGCAAAAGAAGTTAAACCGGCGCAAGGCTTCGGCTACAAGATGTCGGACTTCACGTTCGAAAACATCAAAGTAACAGCGGAGAAATTTCTGGACATAGACACTTCCATTATAGAAAATTTCAAGCTGAAGAACGTAACCGTTAACGGGAAGAAAGTTAAATAAAGGCTACTAGCTGCTGCTGTTACGCAATAGTTTACCTTAATTGAAGCTACTCCTGCAAGCAAAAACTGCTCTGCAGCTGCCACCATTGCCTCTGCTGCTATAAGCGGCCCTGTACCGGTAACAGGTTTAGGAGCTGCGTCAACACCTGAATTGTTAGCTAACCATATGAAAAGACTACTTGCATACCTGTTCGTTTTTTGCCTGACCACCTCGGTGTACGGGCAGCGCATTATGGAAAACCTCGACCGTGGGGTGGTAGCCGTGCGGCACAAGCCTGACTCCGTTTTCATTAGCTGGCGCTTGTTAGGTACCGAGCCGGAAAACCTGCCGTTCAACCTTTACCGCACCACAGGCACAGGAAAGCCGGTAAAGCTGAATCCGAAACCCATCACCGGCGGCACCAACTTTACCGATACCCAGGCGGACTTAACGCAGAACACGGCCTACACCGTTAAAGCCCTGGTGAAGGGCAAAGAAACGGCTGCAAGCAAGCCTTTTGTTATTCCCGCCAACGCACCGGTAGCCCAGTACCTGTCCGTTCCGCTCAAAACGCCTGCGGGGTACCGGCCACACGACGCCTCGGCCGGCGACCTCGATGGCGATGGCCAGTACGAGCTGGTGCTTCACCAGGTGGGCAAAGGCCTCGACAACTCCTTCAATGGCTACACCGACAAACCCGTTCTACAAGCCTACAAGCTCGACGGCACCCTGCTGTGGACCATTGACCTGGGCCGCAACATCCGCGAAGGCGAACATTATACCCAGTTTATCGTGATGGACTTGGACGGCGACGGGAAGGCCGAAGTCGCCATGAAAACAGCCGATGGCACGATAGACGGCAAAGGACAAGTGATTGGCGACTCCACAAAGGATTACCGCAGCAACGATCCGAAAACCCTGGGCAAAGTGCTGGACGGGCCGGAGTTCTTTACCATATTCGACGGCCAGACCGGCGCTGCCCTTGCCACGACCGACTATATCCCGTCCCGCTACCCGACCGACGGCTGGGGCGGCCCCGGCGGCAACGGCGGCAACGACAACAGCGGAAACCGGGTAGACCGTTTCCTGGCCTGCGCCGCCTACCTCGATGGCAAATTGCCGAGCGTGGTGATGTGCCGCGGCTACTATGGCCGCACCGTGCTTGCCGCCTGGGATTATAGAAATGGAAAGCTAACCTCCCGCTGGGTGTTTGATACCAAAGATGGTAAAAACCCTTTCTCGGGCCAGGGCAACCACAACCTGACAGTGGCTGACGTGGACGCCGATGGAAAAGACGAAGTTGTGTATGGCGCGATGGTGGTGGACGACAACGGAAAAGGACTGTTTACCACCGGCTTCCGCCACGGCGATGCCCTCCATGTCGGCGACCTGGATCTGGACCGCCCCGGCCTGGAAGTGTTTGGTCCGCACGAAATAGAAGATCATGCAAAAGGCGACTCCGGCTATGTGAAAGACGCCGGTCCCGGCGTAGCCGTTTACAGTGCCCGTACAGGCGAAGTGCTCTTTAAAGGCGCCATCGACACCGATGTAGGTGGAGGTGTGGCAGAAAACATAGACCCCGACAACCCGGGCGCCGAAATGTGGTGGTCCGGCTCCGGGGGCCTGCATTCCATGAAAGGGGAGAAAATCGGCCCTACCCCCACCGCCTCCTGGTTGATCTGGTGGGATGGTGATTTAACCCGGGAGCTGATGGGGCGCGGCAGGATCAGCAAATACAAAGGCGGCACTGTTTTCACGGCAAGCGAACAAAGAGGCAACAACAGGGGAAACCCGAACCTGACCGCCGACCTGCTGGGCGACTGGCGGGAAGAGTTCATTATGAGTGCCGGTCCGGACGAACTCCGCATCTACACGACCGTCATTCCCACAGACCACCGGCTTTACACGCTCATGCACGATCCGCAGTACAGGCTCAGCATCGCCTGGCAGAACGTTTCGTACAACCAGCCGCCACATGTAAGTTTTTACGTTGGTGAGGATATGAAAAAAGCTCCCAAACCAAATATTGTGCTCACGAAAGGAGTGAAAACCAGGTAACTGCAAGAGGGTGTCCCAACAGGCACCCTCTTTGTTTACACCGGAAGATTGAATAACCCATTAGTTATTACAGGGATGGTTGAGGTTCTGCTGCGGGTACGGGGACTGTTCCCTCGATAAAAAACCTGTAAGGGGCTTTTCCGATTCTTCCGGAATACTCCCTCTTTACTTGAGCCAACAAATATCCCATTTCAGCTATCGCAAATCTCTGTTAAACAACTTTTGCTCCCATCTCTTCCGCTGAATGACTAACTTGTATTAGTTAAAGACTATGTAAGCGACCCGGGCAGACATTTTTTGAGTAGGGATGAAAGAAATTCTTCTTGCTCCGATGCACTTCCTGGTACTGCAGGCAAAGTTCCCCATTGGCTAAATGAAAACTTTAACACAGTACAACAGAACCTGTACCCATTTAATATTTTTGAAATTCAGCACGAAACAAACGAAACTATTGATGCAAAAAAAGATTAAGCACCTGTTTTCCATCGCTGCATTGTTGGCAGCCAACCTCCTCTTCACAACGAACCTGGCGGCACAAGCAGGCGAGCAGCCCCTTGCACACCGCGCCGGCATTGTACTGGAGGAATTTGTCTACACCAAAGCGGACTTTCCGCAGTCTCACTCGGCCACCATTCTGGAGTTGGAGGGGGGCGAGCTGCTGTGTGCCTTCTTCGGCGGCACCCGCGAACGGCATCCCGACGTTGAAATCCGGGTGACGCGCAAGCAGCCCGGCGGGAACTGGACGGCACCCGTAAGCGTGGCCGACGGGGTGCAGCCCAAAGGAGACAGGCTGCCGACCTGGAACCCCGTACTGTTCCAGCCGCGTGGTGGCGATGTCATGCTTTTCTACAAGGTTGGGCCGAGCCCTTCGGAGTGGTGGGGCATGCTGAAGACTTCGAGCGACGGCGGCCGCACCTGGAGCAAAGCGCAAAAGCTGGAGGGCAAGGCGATCGGCCCGGTTAAAAACAAACCTATCCAACTCGAAGACGGCACCATCCTTTCCAGCTCCAGCACAGAGGGCAAAGGGGGCTGGCGTGTGCATGTGGAGCGCAGCACCGACGGCGGAAAAAGCTGGGACATCATTGGCCCCATCAACAACCCCGACAAGCTTGGTGCTATCCAGCCCACGCTGCTGACCCATCCTGACGGCCGCATCCAGATGCTCTGCCGGACCCGCAGCGAGGTGGAGTCTATTTCTCAAAGCTGGTCAGAAGACGGTGGCCTTACCTGGTCGGAGATGAAGACCACGGAGCTGCCCAACAATAACTCGGGTATCGACGCCGTAACGCTGCAGGACGGTCGTCACCTGCTGGTCTACAACCATTCCACGCGCGCACAAAAGGGCATGGGACATAAAGGCCGTGGCGTGCTGAATGTGGCTATCAGCAAGGATGGCAAAACCTGGGACGCAGCGCTGGTACTGGATTACCTCGACGAGCCGGAGAAGCAGTTCTCTTATCCCTCTGTTATCCAGACAACAGACGGGCTGGTCCACATCGTCTACACCTGGCACCGGACACGGATAAAGCACGTTGTTATCGATCCTAACCAGCTGGATACCTACCCCATCGAGAACGGCAAGTGGCCGGCTGAAAAAATCCCGCTCATCACGAGCTTGGAGCAGTAGGATTTTCCAGGTAATAGCTCAATCAGTTTGTAGTAACGAACTGAACTTACGCAAAAAATTACGATAGCAGAAAAAGCCCCCTCCCCTTCAAGTCCCGGACCTGCGGCTTTAAGCTGATCTTGTAGGGGAAAATTCCTGCTTCAAGTTTCCAACCTGGAGCTTTTTATCCTGAAAGCTTTCAGCTTTCGTGGCTGAACCTACCTGATTTCATACCCTCGCAAGTTGAAAACTTGCTGGAATGATAGCCCCAAGTTGGAAATTTGAAGCAGTTTTTTCTCTTTATTAGGAGCAAAGGCAATGGTCGCAGCTGCAGACAAATTTCCCTACAAGATTAGCTTTAAAGCCGCAGGTCCGGGACTTGTTCGGGGAAGGACAAAAAAGTGCTGCGCATCATCAGTTATCAAACGAAAATATTCCAGTAAAAGTCAAACTCAAAAATGAAAAAACCCTTTCGAATTGCCGCCGCAAGCTTGCTAATGCTTGCTGTTTTAGGTCCGGGTGTGGAGGCTAAGGCACAGAATGCCGCCGGACAGCCTGAAGCCGGACAAATACCGCCACATCCGCCACGATTGCCCGAAGCTGCTATTCCTGCCTTTCCGGGAGCATGGGGAGGCGGTATGTTTACCACCGGAGGACGGGGAGGCAAAGTCTTTGCCGTTACAAACCTCAACGATAGCGGTCCGGGTAGCCTGCGTGCTGCCTTAGAAGCAGAAGGGCCGCGCATTGTGGTATTCCGTGTAGCTGGCACGATTAAAGTAAATGACGACCTGAACATCAATCATCCCGACATCACCATTGCAGGCCAATCCGCTCCGGGCGATGGCATCTGTGTGGCCGGTACGCTGAACATCAACACCCACAACGTCATCATCCGCCACCTGCGTGTGCGCCGCGGCGTTCCTACCGGAGGACAAGGTGATGATAACATTGGCGGGTATCCGGACCATCACATCATCATCGACCATTGCTCTACCAGCTGGGGTATGGACGAAAACATTTCACTCTACCGCAACATGAAACCATCGGTAGACGGAAGCACGAAAATAAAAGTACCGGCAGAAAATGTAACCGTTCAATGGACCATCTCCAGCGAAGCGCTCGATGCCAGAGGTCATGCGTTTGGGGGCACCTGGGGCGGAAACCCTTCCACGTTCCATCATAACCTCTTTGCCAGCAACACAGCCCGGAATCCATCCATCGGTATGTCTGGTCCGTTTGATTTCCGCTACAATGTTATTTACAACTGGCAACACCGTTCTATAGATGGGGGCGATGAAACTTCCGAAATCAATCTCATCAACAACTATTTCAGGCCGGGGCCTGCCACCAGGGATAACATACGCGACGTTTTTGCCCGCATCGAACAGCGCAGCATGTACTCTCCCGGCAGTGCATGGGCTGAAGGCGACTGGTACCCGAAAGCCTCTAACCGTCCGGGCAAATGGTACGTGGCCGGCAATATCATGCACGGCAACGAAGCGCTAACCAAAAACAACTGGGCTGGTATGAAAGGGCCTGAGAATCTTGCCCGGGTAAATACACCCTTTGTAGGGTGGCCGGTGGCGCCGCACCAGACAGCCGAAGCCGTTTTCGAGTCTGTACTGGCAAAGGCCGGGGCTACTTTACCCAAACGGGATGCCGTTGACAAGCGGGTGACAGAAATGGTGCGCACAGGCAAACCGATGACCCCAACAGGCATCATTAAAGACGTATCCGAAGTGGGTGGTTATCCAAACCTGACCTTCAAACCGTCCCAGGTTCCTGCTGACAGCGATGGCGATGGGATGCCGGATGCATGGGAAACCAAACACAAGCTTGACCCCAAAAATCCAAAAGATGGCGCGCTGGATGCTGACGGCGATGGCTATACCAATGTGGAAGAGTTCCTTAACGGTACAAATCCGCAGGAGAAAATCAATTACCGCAACCTCAGTAACAACGTCGATACGATCAGTTAAGTGCAACGACCTCCCAGTTTTAGGATGGGTTGTACCAAATCGTTTGTAGTGTAAACTATGCAGCAGAGGGAATGGTGGCAGGTGCAGAAGCCTGTACAGGCGTGCCGGCAAAGCCATCGGCTCTCGCGGCTCGTCCCGAAATGCTTCGGGACGCTGACAACCGCTCCATCCCTCCTGCTGTAATTTTTTTTATTTACAGGGCAAAGCGAGGTACAACCAAGTTATCCCAGCCTGGTTAGCCCTCGCCGTTGCGGTGTGTTCTCCCCGGCAACACCTCAGCCGGCATCTTCTACCCGACAATACTTAATGGAAGGCATTTGGTGCGGCTTCAGCATAAAAAAAGCCCCTCAGCGTTAACTGAGAGGCTTTCCAGTAGTCCGTAGGGGAATCGTGATTCCTGTACAAACAGATAATTATCAATACTTTACGTGGCTTCTGTTTTGCGACTCACCGAATCACGCACCACTTTTTTCTTCAGTTTGGCTGCAAATGCTATAAAACAAATATAGCATTATTGATTTTAAGAGTCAAATGTGTTCGTCCTGGATTGCACCTGTATATTCAAAGTACAAAAAAGTTTATCCCTTCTGAAAGGTGCAGTATCTCGCGGTTTGGTGCGAGAAGCAAGATGTATTTTTGTA
>NZ_QCZK02000042.1 GCF_003347595.2 Botryobacter ruber
GATATTATCAGAGATATTGTAATTCTTTGCAAAGGAAATCCTAAACTACTCGACCAGCTTATTCTTTCTGGCTAAGGTTTCGGACAACAATGTTTTAAAAACCTACCGGGTTTAGAGTTACAGTTACTAATGCGCCACAGCCTCTCCTGCTCCTCTTGGCACGCGGATATCCTCCACCAGTTCCTGAATAGCGACTGGCGGCGGCGGCGAGAAGCGGGACACGGTAAACGATACTACAAAGTTCAGCACCATGCCCAGCGTACCGATTCCTTCCGGCGAAATTCTGAAAATCCAGTTCTCGGGTATGTTAGCTGCCGGGTTAATAAACTTGAAGTATAAAATGTAGGCGATGGTGAAGAGCAAACCGGTTACCATACCGGCTATGGCTCCTTCCTTGTTCATACGTTTGGAGAAGATTCCCATGATGATAACCGGGAAGAAGGAAGCAGCTGCCAGTCCGAAGGCAAAGGCTACTACTTCAGCTACAAATCCCGGCGGATAGATACCGAAATAACCGGCCACTACCACGGCCAGCGTTGCCGCCACACGTGCTGCGATCAGTTCCTTTTTCTCGGATATTTCCGGCATGAACGACTTCTTAAGCAGATCGTGCGCAATGGAGGTGGAGATCACCAGCAACAAACCCGCAGCTGTGGAGAGTGCCGCAGCCAGACCACCTGCAGCTACCAGGGCGATTACCCAGTTTGGCAGTTGCGCAATTTCGGGGTTGGCCAGCACCATAATATCTTTGTCTATTTTCAGCTCGTTCGCCTCCGGGTTCTTCACATACTGAATGCGGCCGTCCCCGTTCTTATCTTCCAGGCCAATGAGCCCAGTTTTCTGCCAGTTCGTTACCCATTGCGGCATGGAGCTGATGGGCTGGTTAACCGTGGTGTTGAGCATGTTGTACATCCCGAAAGCACCAACTGCCGGAGCGGTTGTATAAAGAATGGCAATAAACACGAGCGCATAACCGGCTGATTTACGGGCATCGCGTACCTTAGGCACGGTAAAGAAACGGACGATTACGTGCGGCAACCCGGCAGTACCTACCATCAGGGCAGCGGTGATAAAGAACACGTCGATGGTTGCTTTGCTGCCGTCGGTGTAGGCGGCGAAGCCCAGTTCAGTCAGCATACCGTCCAGTTTGTCGAGCAGATAACCGCCTTCTTTCAGTTCGCTGCCTAGGCCAATCTGTGGGATTGCCGAGCCGGTGAGCATGAGCGAGATGAAAATAGCCGGCACCATGTAAGCAAAAATCAGCACGCAGAACTGCGCCACCTGGGTATAGGTAATGCCTTTCATACCGCCCAGTACGGCATAAAAAAGTACGATGATCATCCCGATGATTACGCCCGTTTCAATCTCCACTTCCAGGAAGCGGGAGAACACGATGCCCACACCGCGCATCTGACCGGCCACATAGGTAAAGGAGATGAAGATGGCACAGATCACCGCCACCAGGCGGGCGGTTTTGGAATAGTAGCGATCGCCCACGAAATCAGGCACCGTGAATTTACCAAACTTGCGCAGGTAGGGCGCCAACAACAGGGCCAGCAGCACATAGCCCCCCGTCCAGCCCATCAGGTAAACGGAACCGTCGTAGCCCATAAAGGAAATCAGGCCCGCCATCGAGATAAACGAGGCCGCCGACATCCAGTCAGCTGCCGTGGCCATACCGTTGGCCATAGGCGAGACGCCGCCGCCTGCTACATAAAATTCTTTTGTTGAACCGGCCCGCGACCAGATGGCGATACCGATATAAATGGCAAAGGTGATGCCTACGATGATGTAGGTCCAGGTTAAAATTCCCATGATTTTAGTTCTTTTAGGTGTGGCTGCTTAATCTTCGTGTACATCAAATTCGCGGTCGAGCTTGTTCATGAGCATCACGTAAACAAAAATGATGAGCACAAAAAAGTAGATAGCGCCCTGCTGGGCAAACCAGAACCCAAGCTTAAAGCCGCCAATCCTGACCTGGTTCAGCTGGTCGACCAGCAGAATGCCGCACACAAAAGAAACCAGAAACCAGACACCCAACAGGGTTAATAAAATCCTGACATTGCGTTGCCAGTATTGCTGCATTTTTTGTTTTTGCTCCATTTTTCCTGCGTCACTTAATTGTTTTAGTGTATATTTTTTAGCTGATGTACTCTTTGAGCCAACACGACTGCCTTTCCGCATCCTGATTTTTTTTCCAGCTCTCCGACCTTAATTCCGGCGTTGAAGATCCTGGAAAAGACATTTGATACTTGATTTCGGGAAAGCAACACCTTGGAATCAAGCCATAAGATTAAGGAAGTAGAAGCTGAAAACGCAACGGAGTGTATTTTTTTGGTAACTTACTATAGCTGCTCTACCTACTGCTCGACCAAATTAATCGTTAGAAAAAAATTCTCCCCTTGAGGGGAGCAAGAGGGGTGTTTACATCAGAGGGATTTCTTTGTTGACTTGTTTTGGCCACTTCTCCAGCCTTTAACACCCCTATAGTCCCCTCAAGGGGACAGTTTCACAGTCAGTATATATTTCTAAGTATCATATTGATTGAGCACTACTCTTTAAAGCGTTTCCACCTGATCAACATATACTTATCGCCCAGTTCTGTTACAATCATACCGGCACCACTTAGGTTAGACGCTGCCTGCATGTAGGCTACCAGTTCGGCATGGCTTAATATCTTGTAGGTAGGATGATAACCGCTTTGCTCGGGCGCCTTGATTTTATACTTCTTCACCCAGTTCATCACCGACACGTGGCTGATGCCCAGGATGCGCTCGATTTCCCGCAGGCTTATTCCCTCGATGTACAGTTGCAGGGCTTTGGTGACGTAGTAGCTGTCGATGTTCTTACCAAGCTTGTTAACCGTAAAATAGTAACTGCACTTCTTACACCGGTACCGCTGCCTTTCGTTCACAATGCCGCTCTTCACCACATCCTGGGCTTCGCAACGGGGACACTGAGGATGTTTCATAATAACATGGCGTGTATTTTTTCTAACATACATTTGTTAGTTACAAGTATAGAAA
Organism: Botryobacter ruber; assembly: GCF_003347595.2. Lineage (GTDB taxonomy): Bacteria > Bacteroidota > Bacteroidia > Cytophagales > Hymenobacteraceae > Pontibacter > Pontibacter ruber_A. The sequence continues at coordinate 3,027 of NZ_QCZK02000042.1, forward strand.
ATTAGCATAAATATACCAAATTAGCAAAGTATATTAATTATGCTTCATATATCGGAGGTAATGCTACAGTAAGTTTACTATCTCCTGTAGTCGGCATAAAGCAGCTAGCCCACAAGATGCCTCCGGATTGACAGGAGGTGGAATTTACTTGTGAATGAAAAAAACTTGATTAGATATTCTGTAGCACCGCTACATAAAAAAGCCCCGCGTTGGGGCGAGGCAGAAGGTTAACAGTACCAGAGAAATAAAAACAGAAAACGCAGCGGAGCAGTGGCTGTGGTGGCAGGTGCAGCAGATTTTTTTCGCGTTAGAGCCTTTGCTAGTAAAACAGCCAGCACCTACATGTCCCGGACCGACACGATGACTTCGTTGTACTCGTCGGTTTGCTGCAGGAAATTAGCTATTTTTTTACCAACGGCCTCCGGTGATACCAGGTCGCCGTGTGCTTTATACTCCCGGAACTTCTCCACGGTGCTGAAGCGCTCCGCATCCGAGTCCCGGATCTGCTCCTGCATGTCGGTATCGACTACACCCGGAGAGAGCGAGAACACTTTTACACCGGTGCCCCGCACCTCCTGTTCTTTCTGTATTGTGAGGGAGAGCATGTCGAGCGCAGCTTTGGAGGCGCAGTAGCTGGCCCAGCCATCCACAGGATACTTGCCTGCACCCGAACTGATGTTGACGATCACTTTTTCACATTGGTGCTGCCGGTAGGTCTGCAGGAAGGTATTCATGAGCATAGCAGGCACAATCACGTTTACATCAAACACAAATTCAAAGCGCTCGTTCGGCATTCCTTCGCCTACATACCCGATGTCGCCCAGCACACCGGCATTGTTGACGAGCACCAGCCGCTCCGCATCTTTGTACGGCAGAAACACCTTGTGCAGGTTGTGCTCTACGGCTTCTATGTCAGAAAAGTCCAGGGGTTGGTAGCGGTAGTTCGGGTGCTTAAGGGTGCTGCTCCGCGACACGCCAATCACACTGTTGTTTTTGTCCTGCAACAGTTCTTCAGCAAGTGCCTTCCCTATGCCCTTGCTGGCTCCGGTTATGATGTAGTAGTTCATTCGAGTTAAAGAGTTAGAGAGTTTTGGAGTTAGAAAGTTAAAGAGCTTTGTGCTAAAACATACGGCTATTCTGCTTCGAAAGGTTATAGCGTAATCCACAGCTACAGAAAAAAACTGGTGCCCCTGCCACCACAGAAACACCAGCTTTAAAATAGGTAAAATGTTATGGCTCCACAAGTCAGAAATTAGCAGTAACGCTCCTGATCTTTCTAACTCCCAAACTCCTAAACTCTCTAACTCCTAAACTACAGTATATACTGACTCAGATCCCGGTTGCGTACCATATCCGACAGCCTTTCCAGCACCATTTCGCGGGTTACGACGATTTTGGCATTGGGACCTATTTTGTCGGGCACGTCGAACAAGATGTCGTTGAGCAGGCGGCTCATGACCGTGTGCAGACGACGGGCACCAATGTTTTCTACTTCAGAGTTTACTTCGAAGGCGATGGCGGCAATCTCTTCCAGGGCTTCGTCGGTATAGGAAAGCTCCACGTCTTCGGCGGCTAACAGCGCCTCATACTGCTTCGTGAGCGCGTTTTTCGGGAACTTCAGAATCTGGTAGAAATCGTCCTTGGTCAGGCTTTGCAGCTCCACACGAATCGGGAAACGGCCCTGTAGCTCGGGAATCAGGTCGGATGGCTTGGCCACGTGGAACGCACCTGCCGCCACAAACAGGATGTGGTCGGTGTTGATGATGCCGTACTTGGTGTTTACCGTGCTGCCTTCCACGATGGGCAGCAGGTCGCGCTGCACCCCCTCGCGGCTTACATCCGGTCCGCTGCCGCCTTTGTTGCTGGCGCTGGCTACCTTGTCAATTTCGTCGATAAAAATAACCCCGGAGTTTTCAGCTTTGAAAATAGCCTCTTCCTTCACCTCATCCATATCGATGAGTTTGGCAGCTTCTTCTTCCAATAAAATTTTGCGGGCTTCGGCGATGGTGACTTTACGTTTTTTGGTTTTCTTGGGCATCATTCCGCTGATCATCTCCTGGATGTTCATCATGGAAGCCTCGTCCATCCCAGGTCCCATCACACCTACACCAGGCATGGCGTTGTGCTGCACTTTGATCTCGATTTTGCGGTCTTCCAGTTCGCCCTTCTGAATTTTCTCCCGAAACTTTTCGCGGGTACGCTCATTGAGCTCGTAATCCGTATCGGGCATGGCGTTCGGGTCGGAGGTAAGGGAAACCGGCGACGCGTTGCGGCCCTGGATAGGCGGAATGAGCGCATCCAGGATAATGTCTTCGACTACTTCGGCGGCTTTCTGCTTTACGGCTTCTTTCTTGGAGGCTTTTACCATGTTCACAGCCTGCTCCACCAGGTCGCGCACCATGCTCTCCACATCGCGGCCCACATACCCTACTTCCGTGAACTTTGAAGCTTCTACTTTGGTGAAGGGCGCATCGGCGATTTTGGCCAGGCGGCGGGCGATCTCGGTTTTACCAACACCGGTCGCGCCTATCATCAGGATGTTGTTGGGCACGATTTCGCCGCGAATGCTTTCCGGGGCATTCATCCGGCGCCAGCGGTTTCGTAAGGCAATGGCTACATTGCGTTTGGCATCGTGCTGCCCGATTATATATTTATCCAGCTCCGCTACAATCTGGGCCGGCGTTAAGTGTTCAATAGCATCTAACATCTGCATCAATTATTTTAAATCAACCTGAAGTTAATTGGTATACATTTATTTAACTGCTCTTTCTTTTCAGAAAGGTATTGGTGTTGGTACTGATGGTAATATAGTGGCTGCCACCGGAGGGGTGGAAAAAGGCGGCTCCGTAGTTCAGCTCAAATGACCGTATGCGCAGCATGGCACCAACCGAAAAACCGGCTCCGCCGGAAGCTGTGTCGAGCCGGAGTTCTTTCCGGCGTAAGTGGTTATACCCCGCACGCACCTGAAAGTTTTTGCTTAACAGGAATTCAGCCCCGAATACAAAGTGACGGGCAATTTTATCGGCCAGTTTTTTTTCGGGTTTAATCTCGTTCCCGTTCTCGTCCAAAGGGCCTCTTTCTGCCGGGTCCAGGTACACGATGTCGAACTGGTAAAGGCGGTGTACGGTCGTGGAAAAGCGCACTGGCATGTGTTCCGGCTTATAACTGATGCCCAGCTGCGCATCGAAGGGCATAGGCTGCCGCTCCGCCCCATCGAAAGGCTTGACTTGAAAGCCGATATTTTTAAATGCCAGCCCTACCGTCAGGTCCTTTTCCGGATGGTGAAAGCTGCCGCCCACATCGGCCAGCAGGCCCACTGCTTTGTTGCCTGCCATACTGGAAACGGCCAGCCTGGCAGTAGCGCCAATCGTAAAAGCATCTGCCTTCCGGGAATGGCTCAGGTTAAAGGAATAGTCGTTCACAGTAAACTCTCCTTCTGCCAGACCCGTAGCATCACGTTGCACGAAGTCGCCGTAGTTCAGGTAGTTCAGCCCCACTGCCCAGCGCCCCAGCTGCTCGCTATTGAAGGCATAGGCCAGGTTGCTGTGGGTAATGTCGGCGAGGTAGCCGGTGTAGTTAAGCGACAGCTGCCCGTCCATTTCCTCCTGCAGCAAGCCCGGGTTTGAAGCTACCATGTTCACATCATGACTCCAGTTGCTGACGTTTACCCCACCCAGCGCCGCCAGGCGGGCGTTGTTGGGCAGTTCCAGAAAAGAAAAGCTACGCTGCCCCCCTATCTGCGCCTGCGCTCCCAGAACAGCACAAAATAATACGATAATGCTTGCGCTTACTTTTTTAATCATTCTTCAAGATAATCAAAATATCCCTGATTATTAGCTATTTTTCTGATTAACGGCACAGGTAACAGCCTAATGTGGCCTTATCTGCACCTGCCACCACAGCCTCTGCGACCGTTGATGGTAGGATGAAATGATTTTTGTGATTGTTTGTCTGAACAAGATTAAAAGATTACCTGATTACCAGGATTTTTTGTCTGAATCAGGATTTACAGAATTTTAGGATTTTCAGGATTGGATGGTTTGTCTGTGATTCGTGCAGGAGACGCGGTGCACGAGTCTCTACAACCGTTTCCCTCTCTACCATTCTACCAACACCTGATTGGGTACCCGTAAAGGGTACCCCTACAATTCTACCATAATGACCTCCCCAATAACGAATAACCAATAACTAAATCCCCCCCTTCACTTCTTCCGTCACGGTAATGTTGAGCGGGTTTTTCACCTTCTCTTTCAGCAGCGCAATTTTTATTACTTCGTCCACGCGGTCTACATAATGGATGTTGAGGTCTTTGATGTATTGTGCCGGGATTTCGTTTATGTCTTTGCGGTTTTTCTGGCAGAGGATAACGTCGGTAATACCTGCTCTGCGGGCGGCCAGTATTTTTTCTTTGATACCTCCTACCGGCAACACTTTTCCGCGAAGGGTAATCTCACCGGTCATGGCCAGGCGTGCGCGTACTTTGCGTTGCGTAAATACCGAAGCAATAGAGGTAAAGATGGCAATACCCGCCGAAGGTCCGTCTTTGGGCACAGCCGCTTCCGGGAAGTGGATGTGCAGGTCGTACTGGTCGAACACCCGGTAATCGATGTCGAGCAGTTCGGCATGCGCTTTCAGGTAAGAAACAGCCGTAATGGCAGACTCTTTCATCACATCGCCCAGTTGCCCCGACAGCGTGAGTTTGCCTTTGCCTTTGCTCAGGATGGATTCGATGAACAGGATGTCGCCGCCCACCGAGGTCCAGGCCAGCCCGGTTACGACGCCGGCTGTGTCAATGTCCTGGTAAATTTCCTTGTCGAACTGCTCCGGCCCCAGTATTTTCACCACATCTTCGGGTTTGATGGCAGGCGTATATTCCTCCTCCATCGCTTTCAATTTGGCGGTGTTGCGCACCAACTGCCCGATCTTCCGCTCCAGGCTCCGCACCCCCGACTCGCGCGTATAATCTTCTATCACCTTCTGGATAGTGGGTTTCGGCATCTTCACGTCCTCTTCCTGCAGCCCATGCTCCCGCACCTGTTTGGGCACCAGGTGGCGCTTGGCGATTTCGGTTTTCTCTTCCATGGTGTAGCCTGTCAACTCAATGATCTCCATACGGTCGCGCAGGGCAGGCTGGATGGTTTCGAGCGAGTTGGCGGTGGCGATAAAAAGCACCTTGGAGAGGTCGTACTCCACATCCAGGTAGTTGTCCATAAACGTGTGGTTCTGCTCCGGGTCCAGCACCTCGAGCAGCGCCGACGATGGGTCGCCCCTGAAATCGGAAGCCAGTTTATCAATCTCGTCAAGGATAATCACTGGGTTGGAAGAACCGACTTTCTTGATCTGGCTGATAATTTTACCCGGCATGGCGCCCACATAGGTGCGGCGGTGACCACGAATCTCCGCTTCATCTCTCACACCACCCAGCGACATACGCACATAGTTGCGGCCCAGCGATTTGGCGATAGACCTGCCCAGCGATGTTTTACCAACCCCCGGCGGGCCGTACAGGCAAAGGATGGGCGCCTTCATGTCGTTTTTCAGCTTGAGCACGGCCAGGTACTCGATGATGCGCTCCTTCACCTTCTCCAGCCCATAATGGTCGGCATCGAGAATTTTTTTGGTGCGCTTCAGGTTGAAGTTGTCTTTGGTATATTCCTCCCAGGGCAGGTCGAGCAGGAACTCCATGTAGTTTACCGCCACCGGGTACTCCGCCGCCTGCGGGTTCAGCCGTCCGAGCCGCTCAATTTCTTTTTTGAAGTGCTTGGCGACATGCTCGGGCCATTTCTTTTTCTCGGCACGCTCTTTAAAGCGCTGGATTTCCTGGTCCGGACCCTCCTGCCCCAGTTCGTCCTGCAGGATCTTTATCTGGTGACGTAGAAAGTAATCGCGCTGCTGCTGGTCTATGTCGGAATGTACTTTGGTATGGATCTCCTGTTTCAGTTCCAGCAGCTGAATTTCGCGGAGCATCAGCTCCAGCAGATGTGTACCGCGTTCCACGCCGTCGTTTACCTCCAGCAGCTTTTGCTTTTGTGCTACCTCCACATTCAGGTTAGAGGAGAGGAAGTGGGTCAGGAAGCTGGGGCTGTCGATGTTATCCAGAGCCACCTGCGCCTCCTGCGGAATATCAGGGCTCAACTTCAGCATTTTAGCCGCTGCATCTTTCAGGGACTGCACCAGCGCCTTTACTTCTTTGCTGTTCTTTTTGGGGAAGGTATCGGAGCAGTAGCTGATGCGGGCCATCAGGTAAGGCTCGTCCTGGGTTACTTCATCAATTTTGAACCGGCTTTGCCCCTGTATAATGATCGTGGTGTTGCCATCGGGCAGCACCAGCATCTTTAAAATTTTGGCCACCGTACCTACGCCAAACAAATCTTCGGCAATGGGGTCGTCGCTCGACGTATTTTTTTGCGCTACCACGCCAATTGTTTTATCCCCCTTATGTGCCTTCCGCACCAGCTTCACCGATTTTTTACGGCTAACGGTAATGGGCAGCACAACCCCCGGAAATAAAACCGTATTGCGGACAGCCAGGATGGGAAGCTCCGAAGGTAAGTTATCCACGGAAGGCTCCTCGTCGGTATCTATCGTGATAACAGGAAGTATATCTTCAAATTCATCTTCGGCTTTGTCGGCCAGTAAAAGTTGTTGTAAGTAGCTATGCAATTTGTTGTTCATATATATGGTAATGCCATATTGGCAGAAAAGAGTGCAAATGTATTGTTTTCCTGTTGTGGTACTATAGTGTCAAGTCCTGTGCCAGTAGCGTAATTGCCATTTTTGTCTTACTCTTTGCCTGCACTTTTGTGACAAACTTTCCACAAATTATTTATTATTTGCGAACAGCAAAGTTTTAGCAGAAATCAATATCTTTGTTTTTAGCTAAATCTTTCGTAGGTCGATGACGTGCAGAAGCCTTTCAGGGGTTGTTATTTTATTTTTGTTTCTGATACCGTTTGCCGGCTTCGGGCAGTACCGGCACGTACCGCTCCAACAAAATCCGAATTCCAAAGCAAGAAAAACAGCCCCTAATCCTGAATTTACACTTGATTTCCCTAATTTAAATGTAATTCCGTACTATAGCAACCGCAAACGACTGGCAGCAATAGAGAAACTGGAAAAACAGAAGCAATACCAGAAAGCACTTCCGCTGCTCGAAAGCCACGTCCGGAACTTCGGAATCGAGAATTTTTATAAAGACACCAACCTGCTCTGGCGACTCGGGCAGCTTTACGACAGGCAGGGAAAAAAAGATGAGGCTATTGCTATGTTCCGGCTGGTGCTCAAACACCACCGCAGCGATGCCCGCCGCGTAAAATCCTACTACGACTCGCTCGAACAGAATTCCACAGACTATTATGTGCCGCTGAAGTATTACTACGAACTGGTAGAATACCGCAAAACCATTGCCACCTTCAAACCGCCGCAGGGGGTGTACCTGAACATGGGCAACACCATCAATTCGGAGCACGAAGATTACGGCCCGGCCCTGAGCAAAGACAACGAGGTGATGATCTTTACCTCTAAGCGCCTGTTCCAGGGGCTAAACGGCAAAGCAAACGAAGACCTGTATTACTCCAAACAGGAAAACGGCTACTGGCAGGAGGCACAGTCGTTTGGCAAACCCATCAACAGCATTTACAACGAAGGCTCCGCCTGCCTTACACGCGATGGTCAGACCATGTACTTCGCCCGCTGCGAATCGCCTGACGGGTATGGCAACTGCGACTTATACTCGGCCCGGTTGCAGACGGATGGCAGCTGGGGGGATATCATCAACCTGGGCCCCAAAGTAAACAGCAACGGCTGGGACTCGCAGCCTACCCTGTCCACCAACGAAGACACGCTTTACTTTGCCTCCGACCGTTTGGGCGGCTTCGGACTTTCTGATATTTACTTCACCTACCGGAACAAGCGCGGCGAGTGGGCGCCTGCCAAAAACATGGGCCCCGTTATTAACACACGCGAAAGCGAAGTCAGCCCGTTTTTCCACCCGCTCTACCAGGTGCTCTACTTCAGCTCACGTGGCCAACTGCTCAACTTCGGCGACTTTGATATTTATAAAACCTACCGGGTAAACGGGCACTGGCTGGAGCCGCGCAACATCGGGCCACTCGTAAACGGCAAAGGCTGCGAATATTATTTCACCATCGACTCCCAATCGCAGAACCTGTACTACGCCCGCTCCGAAGCCAGCGACATCAACAACCTGGACCTTTACTCGTTCCCGCTGCCCATGGAGGCGCACCCGCTGGCGGTTACCAAAGTAGAAGGCATTCTGCTCGATTCCATCACGCACAAGCCGCTGTCGGGCGTAATTTCAGTGATCGACCTGGAAAACGGAATTGAGATTGCCTCCAAGTTCATCCGCCCCGACGGGAGCTTTGAGTTTGACCTGATCGATAATTCGCGTTACATGATGATCATCCAGGGCCCGGAATTTTTTACCATGGAGCGGGAGCTGTCGCTGCAGCAGGATACCACCTTCCAGATTATGACCACGCTGATCGACTACAGCATTCCGATGGTATTCCAGAACCTGGAGTTCGACCAGAACGAATCCACCATAAAACCTGAGATGGAAGAAACGCTGGACGCAGTTGCTTATTTTTTGGTCGACCACCCGACTTTCCGCCTCGAAATTGCAGGGCACACCGATGGCGCCGGCAACCCCGAATTTAACCTGGCCTTGTCGCAGGACCGTGCCGATGCCATTCTCCGTTACATCCGCAACAAAGTGCCAATTCCGCTGGAGCGCATCGAAGCCATTGGCTACGGCAGCACCAAACCCTTGCGTCCTGAAGTTACAGAGGAAGACAAACGCATTAACCGCAGGGTTGAGTTCAGGCTTATAAAACCAGATAAACCACAACCGGGTATAAGTTGGTAGCCAACTCATGATCCGATGCCTTTTACTGCAGCCCATCCTGCTATCATTCTCCCCCTCCTCAACCGTTTCCGCCTGTCAGCAACCGGGTTGGTAATTGGCAGCCTGGCACCAGACTTTGAGTATTTCCTCCGCCTGGAAACCTTTAGTGCGATCAGCCACTCTGCCAGAGGCATTTTTTTATTCAATATCCCGCTCACTTTTCTGCTGGCGCTGCTGTATCAGGTGCTGGTGCGCGATGTTGTCGTACAACACCTGCCGCCTTATTTCAAAGCGAAAGCCCTTGCAGTACATAAAGTTGACTGGCACCGGTACCTCAGAAAGCACTGGTTCCTCTTTTTTGTTTCAGCTGCCATTGGCGCTGCCTCGCATATTTTCTGGGATAACTTTACAAATTACCACAGCTACTTTGCATCCCTATTCCCCTTGCTGTGTAAATCTGTATACCTGTTCGGCTATCCGGCCCCCCTTTGCAGAATTATCCAGCACGCAAGCACCATCATCGGATTAGCTGTTTTGTACTGGTATATAAAAAGGCGCCCTGCTGTACGGGTTCCGGAGAGCGACAAAGGCAGCAATCGCTGGCTGCGCTTTTGGCTGATGATATTTTTGTGCGGCGTTGGTTTCCTGCTCCTGACTCTTTTCGTGCGGGTTCATGAGATCAGGCTGACGGACGGAATTGCCACCCTGATCAGCGGCTGGCTCCTGGTGCTGCTTGCGGCCGGCTGTTATGCCAAGCACCGAAGCACTTCCTGAAGCAGCAGAGGCTGTGGTGGCAGGTGCAGCAGAATTTTTTTTGGTCTGAACCGGGATTGAAGCTTATTTTGGGATTAAGCTGATTATGCTAAAATTAAGTTTAGCAGCTTCTATAACGCTCTTCTCCTTCCTGTCCTCCCGAAGGTTGAAAAATCTGAACCTGATCCGGGGAATCTTGTGAGCCACCTGTACCAAGGTCAGCGACCGGTGGAATTGAAATGAAACGGTTTATTTTATTTGAGTTGCTTATACCTACTCCAACGAAAACAAACTGTGTAATCAGTAAAATCAATGGAAATCAAAGGTTCAGACAAAACTACTTCTGGGCAGGCGGCAGGTCGGCGAGCACACGTTTGGCCATGGAAGGCACGTTGTCTTTCACAATCCGCTGGAGGTCGTTGATGTTGGACTGGTAGGGTACTTTTATCTTGTTTCCGGACACCAGTTCGCCTTTGCTGTTGTAGATGGAATAGTGTACAAAAAAGTCGCGTTCGTAATTCCAGGCTGCCCGGTCGAGGCAGTTTTCGTAATTGGTTTTTACCTCGAACTGGTTGATGAACACGTAGTAGTCAACAGCATACACGGTGTTGAAGTAATCGAAGAAGGTAGAATCTTTTACCTCCACGCCGTAATGCTTGCTAGCGTCCTGGGCTACGTTTACCGCTTCCGATTCGGGCGCGCTGATGTTCAGTTTCTCTTTCTGGCGCATGGCCCACTCCAGCGGCGTTTCTTTCTTTTTAACCTGCACCACCGGCTGCGGATTGTACCGCGACGACTTGTTGTCCTGGTAACTGTAGTGCAGCGTTTTGTACACAGTCCGGAGTTCATTCACGCTATCACGGTAAATATCGCCCAGCATATGGATGGTTTCGTAGCCCTGCGGCTTGAGGAGCGCATCGAGCCTGCCCCGGAACGCATAACGTACCTCAGGACGGGAAACGTGCGAATGTGCTGCAATTTCGTCGTCGGCATCAGAAAAATACAGGTACGGATCGAACGGAATCACCATAATCCTGCTTTTGGTTTTGTAAGCAGCCGTTTTTGGATTTGGAGTGGCCGAGGCTGTGGTACTGGTGACAGGAGGAAAAGAACCGGTGGCAGGCGCTTTAGCCTTCGCAACTTCCTTTCCGGCTGTTGCCTGGCGGGAGCTTGTACGGTAGAGGTACAGCGTTTGCCCCGCCTGTAGCTCTGTGCCGTTCCAATTTTGCAGCGAATCGACTGGAATACTGAAGCGGCGGGAGAGGCTGTAAAAGGTATCGCCCTGCTTTACCTCGTACACGCTGTCTGTTCCGACAGCGTGCTCCCGGTTTAGCTGTTGCTGTCCGGCTGCAGGAGAGGCAATGGACAGGGCTGTTAAGCAAAAAATGGAGATGATAAAAAGTTTGTTTCGAACGATGGCAATCATAAGTAAATCTTTGTTAGAAGATTATCTTAAACACATCGTTAAAGATAGCAAAAGCCATTAAGCCTAACAAAATTACCATACCAACTTTTTGTGCATTTTCAAGGAAGTTATCCGACGGTTTGCGTCCGCTGATGATCTCGTAGGTTAAAAAAACCACGTGTCCGCCGTCCAGGGCAGGAATTGGCAGGAAATTCATAAAGGCCAGCACCATCGACAACATGCCAACAATTGACCAGAATTTGAACCAGTTAAAGGTATCGCCAAAGATTTGTGCAATTCCGATGGGGCCGCTCAACGATTTGGAAGCAGACACTTCGCCCCGGAAAATTTTGCCAAAGCCTTTCAGGTTAGCCGTGATAACGCCAAAGGCCTGCCCGGTGCCTACCGGAATCGCTTCGCCAATGCTGTAGTCGCGGGTAGCATACTGCAGCAGCGGCTCCTGGTGGAACCCCAGGGTGCCATCTTCGTTTACCTCCCCTTTCAGCTCAACCGGTTTATCGTTGCGTTCTACCATAATGGTAACCGGTTTGCCAGCAAATTTTTTCAGGGTTTCCTGCAGCTCATGGAAATATTTCACGGACTCGCCGTTGATAGTGTTGATATAATCCCCGGCCTGCAAACCGGCTTCTTCGGCTGCACTGTTCGGAACGACCGATCCTACCCTGAAAGGAACGCGGGGCTGCACAAACAGCATGCGCTCTTTATTGTCGGCCAGTCGGTCCATAAGGTTGGCAGGCACCTGGATGTCTACCCGCTTGCCGTCACGCTCTACGGTGTAGTAAGAATTGCGGCCCAGCAACATGTCCATGGAGTAAACATCGTCGAACTTCTCCAGCTCTTTGCCATTTACTGCCACAATTCGGTCTCCAGTCTGAAACCCGATCTGCTGGCCAATCTCATTCGGTACTACGCCATAGCGGGCTTCGCTGGCGGGCAGGTAGCTCTCGCCATAGTTGTAGGTAAGGGCAATGTAAATCACGATACCGGTGATCACGTTCACGATGATGCCGCCCATCATCACGATCAGGCGCTGCCAGGCGGGCTTGGCGCGGAATTCCCAAGGCTGTGGCTCCTGCTGCAGGCTCTCCGTATCCAGCGACTCGTCTACCATACCGGATATTTTTACAAAGCCACCCAGCGGGATCAGGCCCAGCATGTACTCTGTTTCCCCAATCTTCTTACTAAAAACTTTTGGCGGAAAACCAATCGCATACTTCTCGACACGCATTCCGAACCATTTGGCTGCCAGCATATGGCCCAACTCGTGCAGACCAACCAAAATTGTCAGGCCCAGTATGAGCTGGCCAACCATTATTACTATATCCATCTAAAAAATAAAATTTACACTTTTCGGGAGCTATTTACCCGGTCTACACAAAATTATGATTACGCTGCTACTATTTATGCACCAGTTCGGCCGATCTTTCCCTTGCTTCACGATCCGTCTGTACATAGTCTTCATACGAAGGATTCGCAATATACGGAACTTTTGCCATACAGCTTTCAATGATATCCGACATCTCCAGGAATCCGACTTCTTCGCGCAGGAAAGCGCTTACCGCTACCTCGTTGGCTGCGTTCAGAATGCAGGGCATATTGCCCCCCCGCTCCATGGCATTAAACGCCAGCTGCAGGTTCCGGAACGTGGAAAGGTCCGGCTGCTCAAACGTCAGCTGCGGGTAATCTAAAAAGCTGAAGCGCGGGAAATCCGACTTCAGCCGCTGCGGGTACCCCAGCGCGTACTGTATGGGCAGCTTCATGTCGGGCAGGCCCAGCTGCGCTTTAATGGAACCGTCCTCGAACTGCACCAGCGAGTGGATGATGGACTGCGGGTGTACAATCACCTCTATCTGGTCATTCTTCAGGCCGAAGAGCCATTTCGCTTCAATCACTTCCAGGCCCTTGTTCATGAGCGAAGCTGAGTCTATCGTGATTTTGGCGCCCATTTCCCAGTTCGGGTGCTTCAGGGCCTGTGCCTTGGTAACGGTACGCAAAAAGTCCGCATCTTTGCCTCTGAACGGACCACCCGATGCCGTTAGTATTATTTTCTCGATCGGGTTATGAAACTCACCGGCCAGGCACTGGAAAATCGCGCTGTGCTCTGAATCGACGGGGTAAATGTTCACGCCTTTCTTTTTAGCCAGTGCAGTTACCAGCTGCCCCGCCACTACCAGCGTTTCCTTGTTGGCCAGGGCAATTTGTTTGCCGGCCTCAATGGCCCGGATAGTGGGTAGCAAACCGGCATAACCGACCATGGCGGTGAGCACCATATCGACAGTGCCCATCTCTACCACCGCGTTTAAAGCATTGGCGCCGGCATATACTTTTACAGGCTCGTGCTGCAGCGCATCCCGCACCTTGTCGTACAGGTTCTCGTTGGCGATAACAACAACATTGGGTTTATAGGCCAGCGCCTGGGCTATGAGCAGCTCCGCGTTATTGTTCGCCGTAATCACCTCCAGTTCAAAACTTTCGGGGTTGGCGGCAATCACTTCCAGCGCCTGTGTGCCGATAGAGCCCGTAGACCCAAGTATGGCAATTCTCTTCATGTATTGGTGAAGACGCAGCCTACCGAAACTTCTTTTGTTTACGGTAAGCCGGGCCTCTTTTGGTTTTGATTAAATAAAATTCAGCAGCTACACGCCGGCTATTTTCAAAAGCCCGTCCGCCAGGGTACGGTCGTTGCTGAGCCGGGGTACTTTGTTCTGGCCTCCCAGCTTGCCCTGCGACTTCATGTAATTACGGAAAGCACCGGCAGGCAAGGCTTTTATCTTCAGGTTGTCCAGAATATGACCGGTTATCAGGTCGTTGTAATAGGTGTTGAGCTGCTGCAACTTCCCGTTCAGTTCTTTTTCGAAAGCATCCATGTCGCGGGGCGGTTTGGCAAACTCCACCAGCCACTCGTGGTACGATTTACCTTTGTCCTGGCTTACAAACGGGGCCACCGTAAACTCGATCAGCTCCACTTCCGGGAATTTCTGTACGGCATGGTGCATGGCTTTTTCAACCTCCTCGCCGATTACGTGCTCTCCGAACGCAGAAATAAAATGCTTGATACGACCGGTTACCAGCAGCTTGTAAGGCTTTACGGAAGTAAATTTAACCGTGTCGCCGATGGAGTAGCTCCAGAGGCCTGCGTTGCTGCTGAGCACCAGTGCATAGTTCACCCCCGGCTCCACCTGCCCGATGGTCAGGCGGGTTGGGTTGGCGCTGAAATATTCTTCCACCGGGATAAACTCATAAAAGATACCGCTGTCGAGCAAAAGCAGCAGCCCCTTGTCGTCCTGCTGGTTCTGAAAGGCAAAGAAGCCTTCCGAAGCCGGAAAGGTTTCGATAGAATCTACGTGCTTGCCGATGGACTCCACGAGCTTTGGCCGGTAAGGCTCAAAATTCACGCCACCATACACAAAGAGTGAAAAGTTCGGAAAAATATCTTTTATCTTTTTACCCGTCTGCTCCATCAGCTTATCGAAATACATCTGCACCCAGGGCGGAATGCCCGAGATCAGGGTCAGGTCCTGGTTTATGGTTTCCCGGATTACTTCGTCGAGCTTGGTTTCCCAGTCGTCGATGCAGTTAGTGGCATAGCTGGGCAGCTGGTTCGTGCGCAGGTAACCCGGCACGTGGTGGTTGGCAATACCCGATAAGCGCCCGGTCAGAATTCCGCCCACTTCTTCCAGCACCGGGCTGCCCGAAAGGAAAATCAGCTTGCCATCCAGAAACTGCGACTTGCCGGTTTCGTACACATAGGCCAGCAGTGCATCGCGGGCGCCGTTGATGTGGTTGGAGATGGAATCGTGGGTAATGGGAATGTATTTGGTACCGGAGGTGGTGCCGGAAGTTTTGGCCAGGTACAGCGGCTTGCCCTGCCAGAGCACATCCTCTTCTCCTGCTTTCACGCGCTTCATGTAAGGCAGCAGCCCTTCGTAATCCCGAACCGGCACAGCCTTCACAAAATCCTGGTGCGATTTTATTTTCGAAAAGTCATGATCGCTGCCAAAGGCGGTTTGCTTTGCTTTCTTTATTATTTTCTTAAAGACTGCTTGCTGTGCTTCAACCGGATGCTGCATCCATTGCTGCTGCTGTTTATGCACATAGGCCGCAAATGGTTTACTCAACAATGCTCTTACACCCATATTATTTTTCTTTGCCGTGTGGTAAAGATAGGCAGATTAACCCTAAGAGCATGTTTAATTTTCGTTTTTGCAAGCGAAAATTGCTCGGGAAGGGTTCTGACGAAATGTTTTTTGAGCAGCATAGCAGCGCTATGGTGCGAGAAAAATATGAAGTCAGGTTCCTTTCCGGGCAATTTGCAGCGCAAAGGACGGAATTTAAACATGCTCTAAAGCCATAAAGGCCTCACAAGATTTTAAGGAAACAGGAATATAGTTTGAAATTAATTTTATACATTAACTTATCAATCCAAATTTTACTAAAATCAAAAACAGAAAAAACTATGAAACAGCATTCTGCAACAGCAAAATGGAACAAAGGCCTGAAAGACGGTATCGGCGAAGTAACAACAGGAAACGGCACGGTAAAATCAAAATATTCATTTGAAACCCGCTTTGGCGAGGGGAAAGATGGTACATCGCCCGAAGAACTGATAGGGGCCGCCCTTTCAGGGTGCTTTTCGATGTTCCTGAGCTCCGTAGCCGAGAAAAAAGGTCTTTCACCGGAATATGTTAAATCAGACGCTAAAGTATACCTGGGCCAGAAAGACGGCGCCGCCCACATTATGAAAATAGAACTCTTTACCGAGGCTGTAATTCCCGGCGTAGAAGACGCTGCTTTCCAGGAGATGGTGAAGGAGTCGAAGGCCAACTGCCCGGCTTCGAAAGCGCTTGCCGCTGTGCCGGAAGTGACGGTGCAGGCTACGCTGAAAAAATAAATTTCCTATATTGCAGCTGCGGAATATTGCAGCCGCTTATGTTTTACCTCAAATTACATGTATGGCACCAACCAATGGTAGTGCAAGATCTTCTTTAATAGTGCAGTTAAGCCCTTCGCGTAAGCTGAAGCTCTCGTTTACGGTGCAGTTAGTGCTCACCCTTTTCTGGTTAGCCTGGGCTACCATGCTGCTTTTAACCGAAGATTCCGGAGACGGGCAGAAGTTTCTGCATTATGTTTTTTTTGCGCTGGCCTTCATGTTCCTGGTGTATGTCATCCTGCAGAACACATCCATTTTCGGGGTGCAGTCTTACATCGAGATCACTTCTGAATACATTGTGGTAAAAAGAGGCGTTTTCCGGTCCAAAAGAATTGCTGCTATTCCGGATATCGCAGCTGTAAAAGTATCGCCGCTGGCACTCTGCATCATCGACAGAAGCAGGGATAAAATTTACCTGGACCTGAAACAGGTACGCAAGAAACGTGACATACAGAAAGTGAAGGAAAAAATGCAGGAACTGGCCGCAAGGTTTAACTTTTTGATGGAAACTGCAGGATAAGCAGTAAGTACTGTCACAGCTGAAAAATAAAAAGCGCCATACCCGGAAAGTATGGCGCTTTTTATTTTTCAGATTATCTTAACAGGAGCAGAGGCTGTGGTGGCAGGTGCAGCAGATTGTTTGGAGCCGGGATTGAAGCCCCCTACCCTGCCTTCGATTTAAACTTCTTCTGCAGTTCCTGTATGCTTACTTTAAATTTCTTATCGGTATCGATCAGGTCTGAGACGGTCTGAACGGAGTGGATCACGGTACTGTGGTCGCGGCCGCCGAAGTGGTAGCCAATGGATTTAAGGGAGTGGCTCGTGAATTCTTTGGCGAAGTACATGGCCACCTGCCGTGCCGTTACAATTTCTTTTTTGCGGGTCTTGGCTTTGAGCGAGTCCAGGCTTACCTGAAAATACTCCGCCACCGTTTTCTGTATGAAGTCGAGGTTCACCTCCGTCTCCACATCTTCGATGATGTGTTTGAGCGCCTGCTTGGCCAGCTCCAGGTCAATCTCTTTGCGGTTCAGCGACGACTGCGCAATCAGCGAAATCAGCACGCCTTCCAGTTCCCGTACGTTGGTATCCACGCTATAGGCCAGGTACTCCACCACGTTGTCGGGGATGTAAATACCGTCGCTCTGCATCTTTTTCTGGATGATGGCCATGCGCGTTTCAAAGTCCGGGCTCTGCAGGTCTGCCGTCAGCCCCCACTTAAAACGGGACAGCAGGCGCTCTTCCAGCCCCTTCAGGTCGCGTGGCGGACAGTCGGAAGTCATTACGATCTGCTTGCCAGACTGGTGCAGGTGGTTGAAGATGTGGAAAAACATTTCCTGCGTCTTCTCTTTCCCGCTCAGGAACTGCACATCGTCGATAATGAGGATGTCCACGAGCAGGTAAAAGTTGGCGAAATCCTGCACGTTGTTCGTCTTGAGCGATTCGATGAACTGGTTCACGAACTTCTCGGAAGAAACGTACAGCACAAACTTTTCGGGATTGCTGTTTTTGATCTGGTTGCCGATGGCCTGCACCAGGTGTGTTTTGCCGAGCCCTACGCCCCCGTATACCATCAACGGGTTAAAGGAGGTGGTGCCGGGTTTGTTGGCAACTGCATAACCGGCCGAACGGGCCAGGCGGTTACAGTCGCCCTCGATGTAGTTCTCGAAAGTATAGGACGAGTTGAGCTGCGAATTCAGGAAGTTCCGGTCTATCGTCTTCGACTCGAACGGGCTCTTAATGAAGTTATGCTCCGGTCTATAAGAATTAACGACAGCCTGCGGTATTTTCTTGGTCGGGATGTTAACCGTCTGCGGTTTGTTGGAGTCGTTGCCCCGGTCTACAATGATGGAGTACTCCAGGCGCCCTTCGCTCCCCAGTTCCTGGTAAATAACCTTTTTCAGCAGTCCCACATAGTGCTCCTCCAGCCACTCATAAAAGAACTGGCTGGGCACTTGTATTGTAAGCACGCCCTCGCGAAGCGACACAGGTTTAATCGGCTCAAACCAGGTTTTGTAACTCTGTTCGCCAATGCTATCCTTTATCACCTGCAGGCAGTTACTCCATACAGTCGTACAGTCTTTTATCATCCAATTTTCCAAAGCACACCAGATCCGTTGGGTGAAACAAACCTCTTCATAAATTTCAGGGGGTTACAAATTTGCTCAAATAATTTTTAACAAAAAACTATTTATTCACGAAGTTAATACAGGGTTATCCACAGGTAAAACCGCTGTATGCACAGCCCTTCTACGCTTCGTCTGTTTTTCAAATGTAAAATCGATCCGGCCCAGGTTGATGCCGGCAAAACCAACCTGGTTGATCAGGGTTTCGTGGCCGTTTTCGTGGCGCACAACTTCCGGCTTTTCCAGGAAGGTGTGGGTGTGGCCGCCAATGATCAGGTCGATGCCGCTTACCTGCGCAGCCAGTTTCCTGTCGTCTATTTTACCGGTTTTGTAGCTGTAGCCCAGGTGCGAAAGGCAGACCACCAGGTGGCATTTTTCCTGCTCGCGGAGCTGCTGCACCACTTCGCGGGCTTGCTGCACCGGGTCGAGGTATCTGGTTTCGCCATACTGCTTTTTACTCACCAGTCCCTGCAGGTCTATTCCTAAGCCAAACACCCCGATACGCAACCCGGCTTTCTCGAAAACTTTGTAAGGCTGAAAGCGGTCCTTTAGAATGGTATTCGAAAAATCGTAGTTAGCTACCAGGAACGGGAACTGTGCGTGTGGTAACTGGCGCTGCAAACCTTCCAGGCCGTTGTCGAAGTCGTGGTTGCCGAGTGTGGCCGCGTCGTACTGCATCACCGACATGAGCTTGTACTCCAGCTCGCCCTCAAATAAGTTGAAGTAAGGCGTGCCCTGCCAGATGTCGCCTGCATCGAGCAGCAGCACGTTGGGCTCCTGCCGCCGGATGTTGGAAATAAGGGTGGCGCGACGGGCCATACCTCCCATGCCGGCATAGCGCCGCTCGTCGTCCGGGAACGGATCGATGCGGGAGTGCTGGTCGTTGGTGTGCAGGATGGTCAGTTTCAGCTGTTCGCCGGCGGCATTTGCCGAAAACGGGAAACCGAGTAGGCTAATACCGGCCGTCCCTGCTGCGGTTGTTTTTAAAAAGTCTCGTCGTTTCATGGTCAGGGTGCGGGTGAAGGAAGAACCGTAACGCGGGAGCGGGTGTCGGCGGTAATGGGCCGCCCCGCCGCTGTCTGCTCCCGGATGTGCTTGATGATGGCATCGCGCAACAGCATACCAACTTTAGCGGACGCCTGTGCTTTGCCCAGCATGGTCATGTTGTCGCCGCCATGCTGCAGGAAATCGGATGTGAGCACGTTATAGGTCCGGTTTGGGTTAAAAGGCTTACCTCCTATTTTGATATCGGTGGCTTTTCCGTTTTGCACGGTGTAAGTTGCATTGGCAAAGTGGGCAATTTTGGAGGCGGCGGCAAAATCGAACAGCTCCTGCACGGTAGCACCATCGAGGGTAAGCACCACGAGTTCATTCTCGAATGGCACCACTTCATACACATGCTCCAGCCGGACCGGCCCCTTCGGCAGGGGTGCCCGCAGGCCGCCCTTGTTGGTCACAGCCAGATCCAATGGTTGCCCGTACAGCTGCCGCCCCTGGTAGAGGAGCAGGTCCACCACAAAATTGGCCAGCGGCGACTGGTAATCGCCTTTCGTTAATTCTTCCGGAGCAGTCCCCAGCACTTCCGTCATGTTGGCGTTGTACTGCGCACGGTAGGGCGCAATAATAGCCTCCGTCGCAGCATCGGCAGGAATGGACTTATCGACAGGCACCTCCGTCTGCACCAGGCCCGGGGTTGCCTGCCAGACACGCGGCTGACAGCCCAGCAGCACTAGCGCCAGCAGTAGCTTACCCATGCCGGTACGAAAGGGCCTTTTCATGCAGAGGTGTTCAAAGTTAAAGTTATCCACAAAAATACGTGGCGGGCTCTAGCCGTACAAACTGCTGCTGCAGATAGTTCTAAAGTTTTGCACAAACCGGGAAAATCACCTGAACCAAAGCTTCAACTACAGCAACAGCTGCTGTTACAGGAGAAAAGGGAGTGTACGACCAAGAGCAAAAATTTATTACTATTGCTCTTCCGGACACAGATGTCCTGAACAGCTAATTACGAAACTGCAGGATAAGCTTTTGAGCAGCAGAGGCTATGGTGGCAACTGCAAAAAAGCTTTCTGCTGCTGCCACCATAGTCACTGCTGCAGGTTATTTATGCGGATTGCTTAAATTCGGGTTAGTTACAAATTCCTGGTCGGTGAGGGTTTCCAGAAAGGCTACCAGGTCCTGCTTTTCCTGTTCGGTCAGGCCCAGGTTAAAGTTGTCCCGGTTTTTGTACAGGAGCGGGTCGAGCGTTGGCGAGGCTTTTATGCCGGAGTTGTAATGCTCCACCACCTCCTCCAGCGTTTTAAAGCGTCCGTCGTGCATATAGCTTTTGCGGAGGCTCACATTGCGCAACGTCGGCGTTTTAAATTTTCCTTTGTCGGCAGGATTTCCGGTTATTTCGTAGAGCCCCAGGTGCTGTCCATCCGGGGCAGCCTCTAAGCCTATGTTATGAAACTCGTTGTTTGTGAACAGCACATTGCCGTGGCAATGAAAGCAGTCGCCTTTCTCGCTGAAGAACAGCTGCATGCCATTTTCTTCTGAAGGAGTAAACACATACTTGTTCTGCATGTTCCTGTCGAATGGCGAATTGGCCGAAATCATGGTCCTGAAAAACTGCGCCAGCGCGTAGGCCAGCTCCTTGTGCGTCACCTCCTCTACCCGGTAGGCTTTTTTGAACATGCGGGCATATTCCGGGTCGTTCGTAAACACTGCTGGGTCTGCTTTAAAGAATTCCTTTACTTCAAAAAGCGTAATATCCTCCAATTGCCCCCGTACTTTTCCTTTCCACAGGAAGTTCCTGCTCCAGCCCAGGTTCACAATAGGAAGCACGGTAGTTCCGGGTGTGGTAAAGCCCGATGCCTGCACATGGCAACTGCTGCAGGACCGGGTGCCATCATTGCTCAGGCGCCTGTCGTAGAACAGCCGCCTGCCCAGATCCACGCCTTCCTGCGTCATGGGATTATCTTCCGGAACCTGTAGCAAAGGGAAATGCACAGGCGTTTCCAGCTTGTAAGCAGTCGGACCCGAAGCCTCGGGATCGTTTTTCTGACAGGCTGAAAAGATGATCAGGCACAGGAAAAGGTATTTCTTAATCGTTTTCATCGGCAAACTTAAAAACAGTAGCGCCATTCAAAACCAGTTTCTGCATGTACTGCTGGTCATACATGGAAAAGGTGCCGTCCACTTCAAAATCAATAGCGCGTGGGTTGCTGAACCATTCGTTTACATTCATAACCAGCTTGAACTGCGGACGGTTCTTATCGAGGCGGAAATCTTTTGCTAACGTTACTTTTACCAGGTTTTCATTTTTCCCGAGGTGCATGGCATAGCCTTTCACGCCGGCGCCATTGCCTGCTTCATACGTGCCTTCGAGTTTCAGGAAGTGGTAACCGCCTCCCATCTGGTCGGGCCAGGCCATGTTCGCGTTGGCCAGCGTATTGGGCAGCGCCGCAGTTTTATTCATGTCCGGCCCTATCCCGATGTTACAGGTAAGGGAGGTATAGGTACCGGAGGCATCGTCCGGCAACCTGATCAGGCTGGTGCTGTTGTCGAGAAAATTCACATAATGCACACCGACTACAGGCTTTATTTTGCCATCTGCAGCAATTAACCTGATATCGGAGATGTAGTACTCGAGTTTGCTGATGCTGTAGCGGTATCCTGACTGGGTAGTGTACTGCATTGTTTCCGGAAGCACCGGCTCCCCGTCCACTTCATAAGCTAATTGCAGGGTATAGTCGACTTCCGGTGCAGCAGGCTCATTTTCACAGGCAAGCAGCAGGAGGCTAAAAAAGGGTAAAACCAGAAACGTGAGCAACTTCCTCATGTCGATTTTTTATTCATGAAAATAGCAAAAAGTGATGCTGTAGCAAAGAATAAAGATTAGCGCTAAAAGTGATAGATGTCAGCAACAAAAACAGGCTGTTTACGAAGTAAAAACGCAGCAAGCATAAAATTGAGTATATAAACCAGGAATAACGGGGGCAAAAGCCTGAAACACCAGCTTTTCCTGGGTCTGAAAAATGTACTGCACCTGCCACCACAGCCTCTCCTGCTGCTTTTAGCACCCTGGTTGACACTTTCCCGTACATGTTGTTATGTTACGCAAATGGAAAGAACTTGTCCGGAAACTGAAGGAGGATATTTACACGCTCTACCTCGCCTCTAAAGACGACCGCGTACCTTTCGGGGCAAAGGTAATTATGGTGGTAACGGTAGCCTACGCCTTCAGCCCCATCGACCTGATTCCCGATTTCATTCCGATTCTGGGCTACCTCGACGACCTCGTGATTTTGCCGCTGGGCATCTGGCTTTCCATTAAAATGATCCCCGCTCCCATCCTGGACTATTACCGCGAGAAAGCAAAAGAGCAAATGCACCTGCGCAGGCCCAATTATGTGATGGCTGCTGTAATCGTGCTCGTCTGGGCACTGCTGGGCTACTGGCTCTACCAGCTGTACACCGACAGCATTGAACAAACATAGCGTTTCACAGATATTACCACTGATACACCTTTCCTACGTAAAGCATAAAAATCTATCTTTACCAGAAACCACAACGAACCCATGACCACGGAAGAGCAGCAAAACCCAAAGCGGCTATTTACGGAATTTACCTCTGACGGAGCAAACGCAACAGCAGCCCCATGGGAGCAGCAGGCACGCAAAGAACTACGCGATACGCCCCTGGAAAACCTGACCTGGCGCTCGTATGAAAACATCGCCATTAAACCCTATTACACCAGCGCAGACCTGCAGCAGGTGCCTTTTAGCAGCCTGAAGCCGGGCGACTTCCCGTTTCTGCGTGGCCGCAAAACCGGCGACAACAGCTGGCTGAACATTCAGCAAATAACCGTTCAGGATGAAAGCCCTTTTGCCATAGACCAGGCTGCTGATGCACTCAGAAGAGGCGCCGATGGTGTTCATTTTGTGCTGAAGGACCATTCCCCTTTTGATGTGCCGTACCTGCTGCGCACCCTGGACATGAGCAAGCACAGCATCAGCTTTACCCTGGCCGAAAACCCGCACCAGTTCCTTGAGCGCCTGTACGCACACCTACACCAGCAACACCTGTCGCCCCGGAACCTGCACGGCTTTGTCAATTACGACCCGCTGACGGCTACCGGAAAATTATCGGATGGCGCTCTGCTGGACGAAGGCTCTCTAAAAGCTATCACCAAAATCCTCGACCTGACCAAAGACAGCCCCGACTTGTACGGCATCACGGTAAACGGCACCAGCTTCAGCAGCATTGGCGCTTCGGCGGTGCAGGAAGTAGCCTACACCCTCAGCGCTGCCGTAACGTACCTCGACCACCTGACCACGGCTGGTGAGCCACTGGAGTCGGTGCTGCGCAATGTGCAGTTCTGCATGGCCTCGGGCACGAACTATTTCTTCGAGATCGTGAAGCTGCGCGTGGTGCGGTTACTGTGGACTGCCGTTGTAGAAGCCTATGCTGCCGAACCGGCCCTGGCCGCACACCTGCGCATCCACGCCTCCAGCTCCAGCTGGTACCAGACCACGCTCGACCCCTACACCAACATGCTCCGCGTGACCACCGAAGCCATGGCTGCCGTCCTCTCGGGCTGCGATTCGCTCACTGTTTCGCCCTTCGACAGCACCTTCAGCCTCTCCGACGAGTTCTCCGAACGCATTGCCCGCAACGTGTCGGTTATCCTGAAAGAGGAAGCTTACCTGGACAAAGTAGTTGACCCGGCAGCCGGTTCGTATTACCTGGAGGCGCTCACGCAGGAGCTGGCGACAAAAGCATGGGAGCTGTTTAAAGAAGTAGAGGCAAAAGGCGGATTTGAAAAGGCTTACCAGGAAGGCTTCATCCTGGGCTCCATCACCGAAGTAAGCCGCCGGAAGTTCAGCAGCATTGCCTCCGGGAAAGATGTATTGGTGGGCACGAACAAATACCCGAACCCGCAGGAGAAAATAGATTTCGACCCCGAAGAGCTCATCCAGAGTGCTGCTTTTGATACCACGCGCGCGGCCTATCCTACCGAAGTTATGCGCATGGCCACCGAACTGCACCTGCGCAAGCGCAAGCGTCGCCCGAAAGTTATTATTGCCGAAATAGGCCAGGCCCGGGAACAGCATGTGAACACCACGTTTGCCCGCGAACTGTTTAAATGCGCCGGTTTCGATACGGAGCTGCAGCAGTTCGAAAACGCCGAAGATGTACCCGAACGCATGCTGCATGCAGCAGCAGAGGTTGTGGTGGTTTCTGCAACAGAAGCAGTGTTCCACAAAGAGTTCGTGCCGAAGCTCCGTGCGCACCAATCCAGGCCCACCATCATCATGGCAGCCGACCCGCAGCACATGCAGGAGGAACTGGTGGATGCCGGCTTCGATGCTTTCCTGTTCGAAGACTGCGACACCATCACCATCCTGGAGCTGATACACCGGAGGCTGCAGGAAGAAGAGGATTACAACGGCAACGGCGCTTAACTTCCTGAAACAGAAATTTTTCCACATGAAACAAGCCTCAACATGACGACACCACCAGCCACCACAGCCACTGCCCAAGTGCAGCAGGCGCTCGACGAACAGGTAAACGCCTGGAACGCCGGCGACCTGGAAACGGCCATGTCCTACTACTGGAACTCCGACGACATGCTCTGGATCAGCAAGACCGGTGTGCAGCGGGGGTACCAGCCGGTACTGCACGAGTTCCTCGACGACTTTAAAGACAGAAGCCGCATGGGCACCTATTCCTACACGCCGCTGCACCTGGAAGAGATAGCGCCTGGTATCGTATTCTTTGTGTTCAGCTGGAAAATTGAGCTGGAAGGCAGGCAGCTGATGGGTACGGTCTCGTCGCAGGTGTGGAGGAAAGTGGACGGGCGCTGGGTAGCGGTGTCGGAGCATGCGGGGTAGTGGGTAGTTAAAACTGCTTCAAGTTTTCAGTTTGGAGCTTTTTAACGGGCAAGTTTTCAACTTGCAAGTGCTGGAAAATTGAAAAATTCACGAAAGCTGAAAGCTTTCACGATAAATGCTCCAAGTTGAAAACTTGAAGCAGTAGTTACCTTTTTGGAGGCGCTCCGCTGCTCCGGATTCTTTTAATCTTTTGCTAGTGCGAGCTTGTAGCTCGTACTAACATTCTACGAACAGATTTAAAGGAACATGTCTTCTTTCGCAGAGCTGACATTTTAGATAGCGTGTTTAGAAATGCAGCAATATCAAATAAAAGTACGAGCTACAAACTCGCACCAGCGCACCCTTTTCAGATTTTCCTCTACATGATTAAATCAAGGAGGACATTTGCAGTTATAAAACGTGCAGCCTGATTTGACTGCCACAGTACAAAAAACCTATGAAACCAGATTTTTCTATAATAGATATACACAAACTAGCCGCAGCACCACACGGACCCAAAGACCCGTTGGCGCCGACGGAATGGAAGACGGCGGAGCAGATCCCGCTCAAAAGCTTTTACAGCGCCGAAGACGTCAACAACTTTGAGCACCTCGACTTCCCGGCCGGGCTGCCGCCTTACCTGCGGGGCCCGTACGCGACCATGTATGTGCAGCGCCCCTGGACTATCCGGCAGTACGCCGGTTTTTCGACTGCCGAAGAATCGAATGCCTTTTACCGCCGCAACCTGGCTGCCGGGCAGAAAGGACTTTCCGTTGCCTTCGACCTCGCCACCCACCGCGGCTACGACTCCGACCACCCACGCGTAGTAGGCGATGTGGGCAAAGCCGGTGTGGCTATCGACTCGGTAGAGGACATGAAAATTCTCTTTGACCAGATTCCGCTGGATAAAATGTCGGTTTCCATGACCATGAACGGGGCCGTGCTGCCTGTTATGGCCTTTTACATTGTGGCAGCCGAAGAGCAGGGCGTGCAGCCGGAGCAGCTGAGCGGCACCATCCAGAACGATATCCTGAAGGAGTTTATGGTGCGCAACACCTACATTTACCCGCCGGAGCCCAGCATGCGCATCATCGCCGATATTTTTGCCTACACCTCCCGGCATATGCCCCGCTTCAACTCCATCTCCGTTTCGGGCTACCACATGCAGGAAGCAGGCGCCACCGCCGACCTGGAACTGGCCTACACGCTGGCCGACGGGCTGGAGTACGTGCGCACCGGCCTCAAAGCTGGCCTGGACATCGACGATTTTGCCCCCCGCATCTCCTTTTTCTGGGCCATCGGCATGAACCACTTTATGGAGATAGCCAAGCTGCGAGCCGCCCGCATGCTGTGGGCGAAGCTCGTCAAGCAGTTCAACCCGAAGAACCCGAAGTCGCTGGCCCTGCGTACCCACTGCCAGACCTCCGGCTGGAGCCTGACGGAGCAGGACCCGTTCAACAACGTAACCCGCACCTGTGTGGAAGCGCTGGCGGCTGCCCTGGGCGGCACCCAAAGCCTCCATACCAACGCCCTCGACGAAGCCATTGCCCTCCCCACTGATTTTTCGGCCCGCATTGCCCGTAACACGCAGCTCTACCTGCAGCAGGAAACTAACATCACCAAAGTGGTAGATCCCTGGGGCGGTTCGTATTACGTGGAGGCACTCACGCACGAGCTGGCGCACAAGGCTTGGGCGCTGCTGCAGGAGGTGGAAGAACTGGGCGGCATGGCCAAAGCCATCGAAACCGGTCTGCCCAAAATGCGCATCGAAGAAGCCGCCGCCCGCAAGCAGGCCCGTATCGATTCGGGTAAAGATGTGATTGTAGGCGTAAACAAGTACAAACCTCAGAAAGCGGATGAAATCGAGATTCTGGACATAGACAACACCGCTGTGCGGGAGTCGCAGCTGCGCAGGCTGGAACAGGTCAAAGCAAACCGGAACCAGGAGGCCGTACAGCAGGCGCTGGAGGCACTCACACAAGCCGCAGCTTCGGGTAAGGAGAACCTGCTGGAGCTGGCTGTTGCTGCCGCCCGCCACCGCGCCACGTTGGGCGAAATATCCGACGCGCTCGAAAAAACATTTGGAAGACACAAAGCCGTGACAAAATCCATAGCAGGCGTTTACGCCTCCGAACTTTCCGACGACGAAAGCTTTGCCCGCGCCAAAGCCCTGGCCGACAAATTCGAACAGCTGGAAGGCCGCCGCCCCCGCATCCTGGTCGCCAAAATGGGCCAGGACGGCCACGACCGCGGCTCCAAAGTTATCGCCACCTCCTTCGCCGACCTCGGCTTCGATGTAGACATAGGCCCGCTCTTCCAGACGCCTGCCGAAGTAGCCAAACAAGCCGCCGAAAACGATGTGCATCTTGTTGGTGTGTCCTCACTCGCTGCAGGTCATAAAACGCTGGTACCGCAACTGCTGGACGAGCTGCGCCAGTTGGGGCGTGATGATATTATGGTGATTGTCGGTGGCGTGATTCCGGCACAGGATTATCAGTACCTTTACGATGCCGGTGTGGCGGGTGTCTTTGGTCCGGGTACTGTGATTGCGGTGGCGGCGCAGGAGATACTGGATAAGTTGCTGAAGGGGCTGGAGGGCTAGGTATTTGCAAGCTCCTGCTGCAACCGCAGGAGCTTGCAAATAATGGCTATGGAGCCACAGGAGAGGTAACTTTCAGGCTGTGGACAGTTGCTTCCGGTAGTCTAATATTCAAAAACCCCGTAATTTTTACTTTGCAACATTTCATTCACTTCGTTTTTATCGAAATAAGTAGGGTCAAACTCTTCTCCCAGCCATTCTACAATACTTTCATATTCTTCGTGTTTGGGATTTTTCAAAACTTCTAACATTTCGGCATACCCCCAGACGCCGCCGCAGTCTTCTGGCGGACAACTGTTTTTACCGGTCAGGCAGATGGGAAGGGTTGTATTCTTATCCATTGGAAGTATTTTTTCGAGGATAACATCATGCTCCCAGCCATCGCCAAAGTCATACTCGTAAACCATTTTATCCTTTTCCGCTTTCAACAAATCAGAAACTTTTATTTTTTTGTAATCCACATTGTCCATCTCGTCCCAAAAATCGTCATCTTCCGATTTCTCAGCATAAAAAGTCCTGTCTTTAATAAACTGATGCAGATGCGAATTTGTCCAACCCATGGTTGTTTGGATTACTTTATGCAAATCCGACAGCAACATATTGGAAGGCACTAAAACTCTTCTCCAAATCTTTGGTTTGAATCCCTTTAAAGCAATTTGAAGTTGATAAATCTGGTTTTTCATATATAAACATATGTTTATTTAGGGAAACGGATACACTATGCCTTTCTCACAAATTCAGATTTAAGTGCCATTGAGCCGAAGCCATCAATTTTGCAGTCAATATTATGATCGCCATCTGTCAATCGTATATTTTTTACTTTAGTCCCAGCCTTTACAGGTTTTGGAGCACCTTTTACGGGTAAATCTTTGATTACAACAACAGAATCTCCATCCATAAGTAAATTTCCGTTAGCATCTATTACTTTTAGTCCTGCATCTTCTAATATTTCATTCGGATTCCACTCATTTCCACATTCAGGGCAAGCGTATATTTCTTCACCCATTGCGTAACCATAAGGTGAATTACATTTTGGGCATTGTTTCATTTCTTCAGACATGGTTCTATTCTATTATTATCGTTTTGCTTGTGTACAACGTACTTGTGTAAACGTCGGCCGCTGCTGACGTTTACACAGTTGTTGGCATGCGTTTTTTATACAGTAATTTCTATCAAGCCAAACACAACCTTATCACCGTACTTTGCCTGTGCTTCTGCCTTGTTTAAGAACTTAATCTTTTTTACTTCTTCAGCTTTTAGCTTGCTTAGCTGGTTCCGTCTATCTGTGTGATTAGAAGTCAGTTTTCCATTTACTGCAATCGGAATTTTATATTTGGTTCCAATCTGCTGTACCTGGTCATGTACTTTTCTGTAGATAAAGTTCTCAATGTCGATGTCAGCGGAAGATTTGACTATCACGCATTGCCTGTTGCTGAATCCAAGCTTTTCTAACTTTTCTTGGGTAACCGCCTGTTCAAAATGAGCAAGGTTGTCGGGGGCACTTTCATTGGGAGATGAAATTAATCCATCAAGCACATGGATGCAATCTTTGTCATTTATGTTTACTTCCATTACTTTTTGGGAGTATCCAAGAGTACAGGCAGCGAAAATGAAGGAACAGGTAATGAAGAATTTAATTTTCATAGTTAATTTTTTTATGATTTAATTGTTTGCCAACTTGAGTATAAACGGAGTTATTCGGCTTATCTGCACTATGCATGGAATCCTAATAACAGATTTCTTTAGCACCTACTCCGCGATTCCTGATTCAATATAAGAAATTTAGGTGTATT
Organism: Botryobacter ruber; assembly: GCF_003347595.2. Classification (GTDB taxonomy): domain Bacteria; phylum Bacteroidota; class Bacteroidia; order Cytophagales; family Hymenobacteraceae; genus Pontibacter; species Pontibacter ruber_A. The sequence goes on from NZ_QCZK02000042.1 coordinate 32,374, forward strand.
TGCCGTGCTTGTCGGTTCTCTAAAAACGGCGGAATAATGATATGTAAAAATATAAAACCAGTCAACTTAAGGCTCTTCCAGCATTTGATCCTTGAAAGCACAAGTACATTTTAATACTTACCTCTAATTGCCGGATAAATAAGCGCTTCGAGTAGTTCTTGCAAATCGGGATTGCTCGGGTGTGGAGCATCTGAGTAGCGGACAACACCTTCCCTATCAATAAGCATGTACCGAGGAATGCTTCTAACTTTGAACCTCTTCAGGAAATTTGCCATTTCCTTTCTTTCAAACCTGTAACTCTCGGATACATTCCACAGATGTTTGGCAGAGGCTTGCAGCCACTTTTCAGTATCTGTATCAATAGACAGATAAATCACTGCAAAATCCTCATCGCTATACTGCTCTTTCATCTGCTGGGAGGCAGGGAGCTCTATCAAGCACGGCATACACCAGCTGGCCCAAAAGTCTATTAGAATAATTTTGCCTTTGTTTTTATTTATTATTTCGAAGAGGCTTGCCTGCTCGTTGTTATGGGTTATGAGAGAATCGTTCAGTTCCGCCTCATGAAGAATGGCCACCTCATTTAGCTCTTTAGCTGTCATTAGTATCCTCACAAACTTACTTTTTGGCGGGGCCCATGTCTGATAGTCGAGTATCAGGGCATTTACTCCGACATTGGACTTCTGGGCAGCCTTAAGCGCAACAAAGCAAACCCACTCCCGCTGATGGCCTATGTACTCCCTTTTGGCAATTTCATACTGCACCTTAAAATCTCCGTATCGTCCTTCGAGTGCTGCTTTATACATAGAATAGCCTAGTAGAGCATAGAGTAATCGCTCTGAGGCATTCTCAGAAAAAGACTCCAGCTCTTGTAAAATTTTAGCATAAGCCCTGACTGTATCCTGGTAAAACTGGGGATAGGGGCGAATAACTTCCTTTGGGTTTTGTAGGATAGCAGGAAGCAAGAGAATAGAAAATAAGCGCAATTTTATTTCCCGTTCTAAATGTGCCTTGAATATTGGCCTGACACCATGGGTAGAATTCAACTCAATGATAAATTCTTCGCTTTCGGACCAAACCTTATGCCATTCTTCCAGGAAATACTCGAACTTCATCTTGCTTCCGTAGGCAATTTGGTCATATGGCCCTACCAAACTAAACCGTGCTTGTCCCAGCTTCTTGGCAAGTGCTAATTCCACAAGGTGGCTGCCAGTATAATCATAATTATCTTCTGCTTCATTATAACTGATATAGACTGTGTCCCCTGGCATGAGAAATATTCCAGCTCCATGTTTATTTCCTACAGGAGTACTTACCATCACAGGCGAGAAGGAATCAGCGTCAAAGGTTACATACAGGGTATCATTGGGAGAGAGGGTGTGGTTTTTTTGTTCCAAGAAAACATCTTTGTAATACAAAAATACTTTCTTTTCTATACTGCTATTGATAACAGTTGCCTGTAGCGGATTAGCATTAGATGGGCCTATTAATAAGAAGGACATAAGCACTAAAAGAGAAATCATTAGTTTCATCATAGCTTGTACTTAGTTCTAGTAATGCCATCTGCTTATTAGTGGGACACTCTGTTTGTTGGGAGATAATTTACACAATAAATTTAAAATACTGTAACATATTCCTTATTTAATATAAAAAAATTATGGTAATGGCAGCCTGTCCACCTTCCCAGAAAACGTGGGAATTCTGAGACGGTACATATTAATTATTACAGGTTGAGCTATAAGGTGGCGTAGCTAATTTATTAGTGTTGTTGGCAGTTGTTACTTTACTAAATCTGCAAAAAATAACCCCTGAAGGAATAATCAGGCTCTTTCAATTTCCATTTCTCTCCACATACTAAGCATTCATAAATATATTCACCATCATCCTTGTCTCTTTTCCCATCTAGTTTAAATTCTACGTTTTTCATTTTATTGCTCCCTAATTTCTTCGTTAACAATAAGTCAAATTCTTGCCACTCATTTTCAGATGGGAAGGCTTTAAATTCTTTTTGAAAGCAGTTAGGACACATAATTAGGTTCTATTTTTTTTCATTTTTGATATGCATGCCAACGGCTTAGCCTAATGAGGTGTGCGAGGCGTAGCCGAAGCATAACTTATAGGCTTGGTTGTGGCGAGTTTTGCTTCTGCTCCCCCGCCTGATT